>MKRJ01000035.1 GCA_001896885.1 Rhizobiales bacterium 65-79
TGAAACCCAAACCATACATGAAGGCGGGTCACTTCCCGGCGAAAATCCCGGGTCAGCTCTCACCGGAAATCAACAGACCTACAACAAGAATCTGCCTCTTCCGATCCGATCATTGATGAAGGGCCTGATTAGACAGAACATGATCGCGTGTGGGGAGGCCGACGAACGTGTTTGTCGTCCTCGTCACAGACCCGCGGATGGTATGGTTGCAATCCAGGAAGTTGCAGCCAAGTATGGTGTCGCTCGAAAAAGCCTTTCACGGTTGGCGCGGGATGGAAGTATCGCCTCGCTTTGTATTCCTGCATTGGTGAAATCCCCGATTCTGGTAAACGACGCTGAAGTAGCAGAACTTGTTGCAGAGAAATCCAAGTGCATCAGCGGCACCGAAACTTCTGTGAGATTGGGGATTCCTCGCATCTCTCTCTCGTCGTTAGGTCAGGCCGATCTGCTTCGTCCCACCTCAAAGCCACGTCTTGCCAGCCGCGGGAATATCTATTTCACCCGATCTTCAGTTGAGGAATTGGAACAGCGCTGCCTAGCGGCGGCGCAAGCCGGATCGCCTCCGAAAGGAAGCGTCAGTATTCTCGCAGCTGTGGTCCGTCTCCGAATGGCGTCATCCAATCCGTGGGCAGGGATCATTAGCAAAATATTCGGCGGCCAACTCACCATTTGGAGGGCAAATCATAAGGCACTCATGTATGCTTTGCGACTTGCGAACACTGGCGAATTGGAAGGCGTCTCAGACTGTCAAGATCTTGCCCTTGACGATTCTGGCAGATTGACCGTAGCCGAAGCGGCCGTGTTGTTAGGTACCGATGCGAGCAAAATGGGAGAGTTGATCAAGAGAGGATTTGTTCCCGCGCGGCCGACCGTTGAAGAGTTGCGCCACTTTACGTCGAAGTTTGTCCTTACAGCTGACGTTGCGTTCTTAATCCGTGAGCGTGGACGTCGTTGCAGGTGGCGTGAAATCCCTCCGTTGCTGCGGTCGGCAGGCATCGAGCCTGTCACCACACTAATTTGCAATCGGGGTTTGGTCTGGCCGCGGCTCCCGGTTATGCAGGAAATCGAGAACAGATTTCCTATGTAGCTTTAAGGGCTTCCGTAGATGTTCTGGTACCCCTGGCGAAGAGCGGAGGTTTTAGCCAGCCATCAAATAGATTAACCCGATAGAAAATTTCATCGTGCAGTATGCCGCCTTGATTGGCGGTTTTTTTTATTGCGCGCCCGATGAATCAGGCAGAGTTGCCGATTTTGAATCATGGTCATTTGCGGGCTTCTTGAAAATCAATAGCTTAGGCGAGTCACGCTAGTTTTGGCTGCTCAGCTTTGTGTCGGCACTCAAATTTGATTGTCGCGGGAACTCGTCTGTGAGGCCGGTCAATCCCTCCGCAAGCTTCACGCTCTTGTTGCCGAAAAAATGGTGATGCGGCGCTTCAACCAAGGCTGTTCCTCTGCCCTTGCGTAGATTCGCTCCAGTGTTCCCCATCCATTCAGCAATCGTCCGAAGACCGAAAAGCCTTTGCCGTCCGGATGCCGGGCCCCGCCCTCGTCCAGCTCGGGCTCGTCACGCATCATGAACGAAAAGGACGGGCCGGACTGACCTGCCGCGTGCCGTGCCATCGACAGCGCTCCCCTCTTGTGCCGCAGCCCGGTGGCAGTCGTGGTCTCGAGCGGAATATTCGGGAACGGTTGTCGATCGAATTCGCTTGTCGGCAACCATCCAGCCTGCACGACCGCGATGCGGGGACCTGGTCGTGCCGGTTCATTATGCGGCGTCACGATCCGGAAGATCGATTGATCGTCGAAATACTTTCCCTCGACATAGGCCATGAAATTTGATGCGGTAATCGGTGCCAGTTCGGGAAATACCTCCACGAGCATGTCGCCCTCCGCAGTGGAGATCCCGACCCGTTGAGTGCCCGATATCAGCGGCGCCGCCGCGTGACGCGCTTTTCGCTTGTGGACGGCCAACTGGATCCTGGCCATCTCCGATGGTTCTGCCTGCTCCATAAACTATTCCCGGTGCGAGGTTGATTGGCGGGTTTATGGCTGGGTACGCCGTCAAGGCGCTGCTGCGACAAGGGTCGAACTCTCTATCCGTCAGCCGAGCACGACGGGATCGCGCGGGAAAGAGGTGAGAGATTCCGCGCCCGATTCCGTGACGAGCATGTCGTCCTCGATCCGGATTCCGATGCGGTGGGGCATATACAGGCCCGGCTCGATCGTGAAGACGTTGCCTGCCTGGAGCGCCCGCGCCACGCCACGCTGGATGTAGGGATCCTCGTGGATCTCCAGCCCCAGTCCGTGTCCGGTTCTGTGCCGCACCTGGTCGGCATAGGCGGAGCCCTTCAGGAACCCGGTCACGATCTCGTCAAGCGTGCCGGCGGCCAGACCGGGCCGGGCGCTGCGGCGTCCGAGCTCGTTTGCCTCCTGCACGACGCGATAGAGGTCGAGGTCGGCCGCCGCCGCATCCCCCACGAAGAAGGTGCGGGTGATGTCGGCGCGATATCCTTCCCAGGCCAGTCCGAAATCGAACAGCAACACGTCTCCGCGCTGCAACCTGTAGTCGCCGGCCTTCGCGTGAGACATCGCCGAGTTCGGCCCGCCCGCGACGGTTGGAGGGAATGCCAGGCCTTCGCTTCCGGTCGCCATGGATTCCATCAGCAATCTCGTCTGGATCTCGCGCTCGCTCATGTCGACGCGCACATGACGGATCGTCTCGGCGAGGGCGGCCTCGGTCAGCGCGATCGCGCGGCGCAGCGCCGCGATCTCGTCCGGATCCTTGGCCAGCCGGATCGTAGAGATTTCCTCATGCGCGTCGATGACGGCCGCGCCGGGGACGCAGGCTTCCAGCGCCATGAGTTCGAAGGCGCGCATCAACTGGCCCTCGACGCCGACGCGCCGACCGGACCAGTCGCCGGCGAACATGCGGCGGAATGCGGGTCCATATCCCTCGGCATCCGTCCAGAGCGCGACATCGGCTTCGATCGAGAGCTTTTGCCAACTTGGTTCCTCGAGCCCGGGAACGATGGCGAACGCGTCGCCGTCCGCCGTCACGACGAGCAGCGTCGGCCGTTCCCGGAGCGGAAACACGCCGCCCGTGAGGAAACGAAAATTGGCGCCCGGAACGAGGACGACGGCATCGAGTTCACTTGCCGCCATCGCGGCCAGCAGCTTTTTGCGCCGATCATGTTTCAAGACGCTGGCTCCGGCTGTCTGTGCGGTGTCATCGCGTCCGGCCTCAATTCCGGTTGCCGACATGGTGGACGCTCTCGTCGACGCCGGCGAGAAGCACGCCGTGCTCGGCCCGCCACCATATGCCGACCTCGTCTCCCTCGGCGATGCCTTCGAACGACGCCGCCGTCTGGGCCGCGAGGAATGTCCCGATTTCGGAGCAGGCGACGGTGAGCCGATACGACGAGCCGAGAAAGGTCACGTCGATGACATGCCCGACCAGATGGTTCGCCCCGGGATCGGTATGCTGCTGGCGGGTCCTTGCAAGCTGTACGAACTCGGGGCGTACGAGAAGCGTGGCTGCGGCACCGGCTGCCAGGCCCGGCTGCCCGGCGATCCGGAACGTGCGTGACGACGAGGACAGTCCGCCATCGTCGGCGACGACGCCCCTGATCAGGTTGGAGTCCCCAAGAAAAGCCGCCACGAAAGGCGTCCGAGGCGTGGTCCACAGTTCCTGCGGCGTGCCGATCTGCTCGATGCGCCCGCGGTTGAAGACGGCGACCCGATCCGACAGCGCCAATGCCTCTCCCTGGTCATGCGTGACGAAGATCACCGTCAATCCGAGTTCGCGGTGCAGCCTCTTGATCTCCGATTGCAGCCATTCGCGCAGCTTGCGGTCGAGCGCACCCAGCGGCTCGTCCATCAGCAGTACCCTCGGCTCGAAGACGATTGCCCGGGCGAGCGCGACCCGCTGCTGCTGACCGCCGGAAAGCTGGTCGGGATAGCGTTTTTCGAAGCCGTCCAGCTTCACCAGCTCAAAGGCGCGGCGCACGCTTTCGGCTATGTCGCCGGCGCTGCGTCTGCGCTCGCGCAGCGGGAAGGCGACATTCTCCTCCGCCGTCATGTGCGGGAACAGCGCGTAACTCTGGAACACCATCCCCATGTCGCGCTTGTGGGGCGGAAGCGCCTGGATCGTCCTGCCGTCGACTTCGATGTCTCCGGCCGTCGGCTGGATGAAGCCCGCAACCATGTTAAGCGTCGTGGTCTTGCCACTGCCGCTCGGGCCCAGCAGCGTCACGAACTCCCCGGCTGCGATGTCGAGGTCCACGTCGCGGACCGCGTCGAAATCGCCGAAGCGGCGCGTCACGCCCGCCAGCCGCACGTGCGCGCCGCGTTCAGCCGCGTGCCGCATGTCGGCCACCTGTCGCGAAGAGGGAGACGGTTATCGTGACGGTCGCGACCAGGAAGATCAGCGTCGAGGCGGCCGCGATCGTCGGGTCTATCTGATCCTGGATGCTGGAGAACATTTTCACGGGCAATGTCCGGAGGAAGGGGCTTTGGAGAAACAGCGAGATGATCACTTCGTCGAAAGAGGTCACGAAGGCAAAGACCGCCGCGGTCAGAATGCTGGGCAGCATCAGCGGGGCGGTCACGCCCAGAATCTGGCGGAAGCGGTTCGCTCCGAGACTTGCCGCGGCCAGTTCCAGCCGCTCGTCGAGCATCTGAAGCCCTGCCGTCATCGTGATGACGACGAGGGGAATGGCGAGCGCGGTGTGGGCGATGACGAACCCCGAAACCTTCCCCACCAGGCCGAGCACAAGGAAGAAAGCAAAGACCGCGACGGCCAGGACGACATGAGGAACCACGCGGGGGATCAGCATCACCATCAGCATCGGGGTGGTGAAGCGCGAGCGGGAACGCACGATGCCCAGCGCGGCCAGGCTACCGAGAATCGTCGCGATAATCGCGCTCATGAGGGCAATCTTCAGGGACGCCAGAAGGGAACCGATCCACTCGCCATCGGTGAAGAAGTGCTCGTACCAGCGGACCGACCAGGCCTTCGGCGGGAAGACGAACGACGCCTCCGCGGTGAAGCTGAGCGGAACCAGGATGATCGCCGGAGCGACGAGGATAGCGGCGACGAACAGCGCTATGATCCCGAGGCCCAGGGGTCGCCGGCCCGTAAGCGTCGGATGACCGTTGGAGGACGACAATGAAATCGTTCCGGTGTGGGAGCTTCCGCGCGTCAGCGACGATGTCGCGGCCAGGACGAGGAGGGTGGCCGCCAGGAGGATCACCGCCATCGCGGCCCCGAGCCCGAAGTTGAGCAGGGAGGACACCTGATCGAAGATCAGTTGCGACAGGAGCTGCTGCTGCGGTGAGCCCAGCATCTGCGGAACGAGATAGAAGCCGAGGGACGATACGAAGACGATCACCGATCCGGCCAGGATTCCCGGCCGGGACAGAGGCAGGTAGACCTTGCGAAAAGCGCCGGACGGGGTGGCGCCGAGACTGCATGCCGCCACCATGAGCCGGCGGTCGATCCTGCCCATCGTCGAATAGAGCGGCAGTATCATCAGCGGCAGCATCACCTGGACCATGCCGATAAGCGTGCCGGTAAGGTTGCCGAGTAGTTCGAACGGTCCGAGACCGACAAGCGCCAGGGCGCGATTGATCAGGCCGCTCGGCTGGAGCAGCACCATCCAGCCGAAAATGCGCACGATCGCGCTCGTCCAGAACGGCACCAGCACGGCGACGGTCAGAAGCATCCGCGTGCGCCGTCCGACCAGCGTCATCAGATAGGCATAGGGATAGCCCAGGAGCAGGCAGACAAGCGTGACGAGCGCCGCCGTCCAGATCGTCCGCCAGAGTATCCTCAGATAGGTCGCGCTCGCGAAGAACTCCGCGTAATTGCCGAGCCCTGCCTTGGGCTCGGCAACGCTCGTCCAGAAGGTGAGCAGCAGCGGAATGATCATCGCGCCGGCAAGCAACAATCCGGCCGGCAAGGCGAATAGGAGCCATGCCGGTCGGGAACTGCCCTGCTTGCTGGAGCCGTCAGCCACCCTGTTCCACCTCCGGAAGCGCCGTTGCCTGTCGTCGAGCCGTCTCTGCTAACGGGTCGCCCAGTCGGTCCACTTCTTGGCCATCTCGTCCTGATGTTCCAGGCGCCAGGACGGGTTGATCGTGGCGGCACCGGGAGAGTCCAGCCCCTTGCCGACATAGTTCGCTTCGAGGATCGGGTTGGCGAACTCCTTGGGCTCGACGCCGATCCGGGTCGGGCCTTCAGGATAACTGGACACGAGCCGCGTCTGAGACTCCGCCGACGTGGCGAACTTGATGAACTCGATCGCCTCCGCCTTGTTCGGTGCGCCCTTGGGCACCATGTACTGATTGAAGAGATAGATCGGGCTGCCCGTGAAAGCCTGGTATTCGGCTCCCTTGATGATCGCCTGGGTCGCTGCCGGTCCCCAGCCCGAGACCAGGGGCACCGAACCCTCCTGCATCAGCTGAACGAGCTGTGCCGGGGTCGACCAGAACTGAAGGTCGCCGCGGATCGAACTCCATTTCGCCAGCGCTTTGTCGAAGTCGAGCGGGTAGAGATCCTTCGGCGAGACGCCGTCGGCCAGCAGCGCCTGCTCGTAGTTGGTGCCGAGACCAGAATTCCAGACGGCCCGCTTGCCGGGGAATTTCGTCGTGTCGAAGAAATCGGCCCAGCTCTTCGGCGGATTCTGTGGGAAGGCTGACTTCTTGTAGAAGAAGGTATGGATGAAGGTCGCCGCCGGCACCCCGCACTCGGACACGACATATTGGGGCTGGAAGACGCTGACGTCGATGTCTGCGCGGATGTTCTCAAGCGACTTGCCGCAATTGACGACCACCTGTTCCGGGTTCCATTGGACCACGTCGACATTGGTCTGCCCGACGCGGACCATCGTCTGGATCTTGGCCATGTCCACCGGCGATACGGTCACGACCTTGATGCCGGTGGCTTTCTCGAAGGGCTCGATGAAGGCGGCCCGTTCCGCCTCGAGCAGGACTCCGCCCGAATTCATGTAGACAAGCGTCCGCTGCTGCGCGCTGGCTGCGGTGCCGGCGACCAGCATCGCCAGTCCGGCGACGATACCGGCGGCGTTTGTCGAAAACCACGCGTTTTTCATATCAGTTCTCCAATCCTGACTTTTTGTGTTCCCCATAGCCGTAGTCGCGGGCCGCGCCGTCGAGAGTCACCAGCCCGGCGGCGATATCCTGCTCGATGCGCTTCGGGTCGCGTTCCAGGGGGTTTCCGAAACCTCCGCCGCCCGGTATCGCGACCGTGACGATCTGATCCTTGAGCACCGTCTGGGAGCGGCGCCTGTGCGCCCGCGTGCCGTCGATCCACATTCCGCCGCCGCTGCCGGCCTTGCCGCCGAACAGACCGAACGGAGGATGGTCGACGCGATCGTTCGTGCCGGGCACGAAGTCGATCGGCACATCGCTCAGGATGCGGACCGATATCTCCTGGCCGAGCCCGCCCCGGTAGCGGCCGGCACCGCCCGAATCGGGCAGGATGCGCTTGTGCTCGAACAGAACGGGCGTGCGCGCCTCCATGATCTCGACCGGGATAGACGAGCAGTTGACCGGCATGGACAGCGTCGAGCGGCCGTCCGCGCATCCGAGCGCGCCGGTTCCACCGTTGAAGAAATACGCTTCCGCATACGAGCGGTTCACCTGCGGAGGACCGCCGTTGCGGTAGACCGAAGGCACTTCGTGATAGACACCGCGGAAGCGGATCGCCCAGATGCCGCCGAAATGCGCATGCAGCCGGCCAGACGGCACATAATCCGGCTCGAGACCCGCCAGAGCGGAGAACAGGGCTCCGAAGATGTTCTGCACGACCGTGACGCGGATCATGGTGGCGGCAGGGCGCCGCGGGTTGAGCACGCATCCCTCGGGAGCCGTTACCGAGAACGGTGCGATAGCGCCCTCGACGACCGGCACGTCGGGAGCGAACAGCAGGCGTAGCGCGTACATCGTCTCGGCGCGCGTCAGGTTGAAAGGGGCATTGATGCCCCAGCGCACCTGCGGCGCGGTGCCGGCGTAGTCGACGTCGATCCGGTCGCCCGAAATCGTGACCCGCGCAGCGATCCGCAAGGGCTTGTCGACGCCGTCGGAATACGCTTCCCCCTCATAGACGCCGTCGGGCACCGAGCGGATGCGTTCGCGCACGGCGCGCTCGGCTCTCGTCTGCAGTTCCTCGCTCAGGTCGTCGAGGTCGTCGAGGCCGTATTCGACGAGTATCTCGCCAAGGCGCCGCTCGGTCAGCGCGTTGGCGATGTAGAGCGCCTGGATGTCGCCGGCCACCTGGTCCGGCAGGCGGCTGTTCGACTGGATGAACCTCATCGCCACCCTGTCGGGATTTCCCCCCCTGAAGAGCAGGGTCGGAGGAATGAGCAGGCCCTCCTCGAACATATCCGAGGATTCCGCTGAAACGCGCCCGCCGATGTCTGAGACATGCGCTACGTTGGCCGCGTATCCGACGATCCGATTCCGGAAGAAGATCGGTCGTATGGCGACGATATCGGGCAGGTGGCCCGCCCCGATCCAGGGATCGTTGGTGACGATCGTGTCGCCCGGCATGAGCGTGTCCGCGGGAAAGTGGCCGAGCAGCGTCTTCAGCGCGGTGCCGAGCACGCCGATGAAGGCGCCGAGCGCTCGCGGGGTCTGGGCAAGCAGCCGCCCCTGCGCGTCGAGGATCGCCGCCGAAAAGTCCGACGCCTCGGCGATCGTCGAGGAATAGGCCGTGCGGACGATGACGGCCTCCGCCTCCTGGGCAATGCTGACGAGGCGCTGGCGCACCATCTCCAGCATGATGGGGTCGACGCGGCTCATTGGGCGTTCTCCATCTGCCTTTGCCCCGAGCCGGAGGTGCCTGACGCGGGAGAATCCACGCCTATGGCGATCACCAGATTGCCGGTCGCGTCGATCGAGAACCGGTCCTGCGGCGCGACCAGCACGCTCGATTCCCGCTCCTCTACCACGGCCGGCCCGGCGCCCGAGAAGCCCGCGGCAAGCGCATAGCGGTCATAGACCGTCGCCTCGACGAGGCCGTGGTCACGGAAGCGAACCGCGCGCGTCCCGCGTATGGGATCGCCGCCGGCAACCGATCCCATGCCGAAGGAGATGTCCGGAGCCGGCCCCGACGCGGAGATGCGCCAGATCAACGCCTCCAGCGTGGTGTGCTCGAGCGCGGAACCGTAGATGCGGGCGCATTCGCGGTCGAATGCGGCGATCAACGCGCCCTTCGCATCGGGAAGACGCAGGTCGCCCGGCACCGCGGCCGTAACCGTGTGGGTCTGACCGACCCATCGCATGTCCGCCATGCGGCTGAGCACGATGTCGTCCACCGCCACCCCCGCTTCGACGAGCAGGGAGACCGCCTGCCGCTCCATTTCCGCGACGAGCTCCTCCAGGCGCGTCCAGTTCGCGCCCTCGTCGAGCCGCGCCACTTCCGACCGGACGAGTTCCATTGCGGGCGGCGAGGCGAGCAGGCCTATGGCCGACAACACGCCGGCCCGCGCCGGCACGACGACACGGCGGATGCCGAGCTTGCGCGCGATCAACCCGGCATGCAGCGGCCCGCCGCCGCCGGACGCCACCAGGACGGTGCGCCTCGGATCCTCGCCATGTTCGGCGAGATGCACCCGCGTGGCGTCGGCCATCGTTTCGCCGATCATCTCGTTGACCGCCAGCGCGCAATCCTCGACCGTAATTCCGAGCTTTTTGGCAATCGGGCGAAAGGCCTCACGGGCCCTGCCTACGTCGAGACGCAGGGATCCGCCCGCGAAAGTGTCCGGATCGAGATAGCCGAGAACGACATTTGCGTCGGTGACGGTCGGTTCCGTTCCCCCTTGTCCGTAGCAGGCCGGACCAGGCCGCGATTCGGCGGAGCGGGGCCCGACATGCAGCAGGTCGAGCGCATCGAGATAGGCGATCGAGCCGCCGCCCGCGCCGACTTCGATGAGATCGACGCTGGGCAGGAGGACCGGCAGGCCGCTTCCCTTCGCGAAACGCGCGGTCCGCGCCACTTCCAGATGGGCGGCCCTGCTGGGCAGGCCGGACCGGATGAGACAGGCTTTGGCGGTCGTTCCGCCCACGTCGACCGCGACGACGGACGGCAGGTCGAGAGACCGCGCGATATGCGCCGCGGCGATGACGCCCGCGACGGGGCCCGACTCGACCATCCGGCTCGGGAACCGCGAGGCCACCACGGTCGTCGCGATACCACCGGCGGAGAACATCACGTAGAGCCGTCCGCGATATCCGCGGTCGCGGAAGGCCGTTTCCAGAATGGCGAGATAGCGGCCGATCAGGGGCTGCGTATAGGCGTTGACCAGGGTGGTCGAGGCGCGCTCGTACTCGCGGATTTCGCAGGCCACCTCGCTCGACAGAGAGACCGGAAAATCAGCCCCGAACACCTCGTGGACGATCTCCTCGGCCTGTTTCTCATGCGCGGGATTGCGATAGCTGTGCAGGAAGCATATCGCGAGGGCCTCCAGCCCTTCGTCCTGCCAGCCCCTGAGCAGCGCCCGCAGCCCTTCGGCATCCAGCGGCTTGTATTCCGTCCCGTCGGCGAGCATGCGGCCGTCGACGCCGCCGCATAGCCGGCGCTCGACCAGCGGCGTCACCAACGGCGCGAGATGGTTGAGCGTGTCGTAGCGCACTTCGCGCGCCATCTCCGCCATGTCCTCGAAGCCGGCGTTGGTCAGCAGGCCGATCCGAGCGCCCCGCCGTTGCAGTACGGCATTCGGAACGAGCGTGGTGGCATGGACGATCGTACCGACCTCGGCGAGGCCGACCGAAGCTTCGCCCAGCACCATTTCGGCGGCGCGCAGCGCACCGATCTCCGGATCGTGAGTCGTCAGCGCCTTCGCCGCCCAAATGGCGCCGGTACGGTCGTCGATCAGCGTCGAGTCGGTAAAGGTGCCCCCGATGTCTATGGAAAGGCGGTAGGGCAGAGCGGCAAGCGGCGTTCCCGCCCTTATTGCGTGCTCGGAGCCCTTCGCCTGGGAAGGTCCGCCGGGGACTGCCTGTTTCGTCTGGGCCAACCGAATTTACCCCTTCCAAACGCCGAGTAATAGGATTACAACACCCGAATTGTCGATTGTCAACAACCGACAAAGCACCGAGGGAGCATATTTTGGGAACCCAGGATTTCGTGGCCGACGGGCGCAACGACGGCGTCTTGGTCTATGTCAACGGCGCCCTTGTCCCACGCGCCGAAGCGACTGTCTCCGTCTTCGATGCGGGTTTCGTGCTCGGCGACGGGCTCTGGGAAGGCATCAGGCTGCATCGCGGCAAGCTCGCCTTCCTCGATGCCCATATCGAGCGGCTCTATTCGGGTGCGAAGGCGATCGATCTCGACATCGGCCTGAGCCGTGCCGAGCTGGTCGACGCGGTCTGGGGCGTGCTTCGTGCGAACGGCATGAGCGACGGCGTGCACATACGCCTGATGGTGACGCGCGGGCGCAAGCGGACGCCGAACCAGGACCCACGGCACTGCCTTGGCGCGGCGACGATCGTCATCGTTGCCGAATACAAGGTGCCGCCGCCCTCGCGGGACAAGGGCGCGCGCCTCTTCACGTCGACGATCCGGTCATCCCCTCCCGACATTTTTGACATGCGGCTCAATTCCCACAGCCGGCTCAATTTCATCACCGCGCTGCTGCAGGCGATCAAGGCCGGCGGCGACGAGGCGCTGATGCTCGATCCGAACGGGTTCATAGCGAGCTGCAACTCGACCAACTTCTTCTTCGTGAAGAACGGCGCCGTATTCACGTCGAGCGGCGAATACTGCTTCAACGGCATCACGCGCGGCAACGTCATGGCGCTCTGTCGGGAAAACGGCATCGAACTGGTCGTCGGCAATCACGCACTGGGCCAGGCCTACGCGGCCGACGAGGCCTTCGTCACCGGAACGATGGGGGGAATAGCGCCCGTGTGCAGCATCGACGGCCGGATGCTGGGTCCCGCAGAACTTCCGGGACCCGTTACGATGCGTCTGCGAAAACTCTATCAGGACCTGCTGGATGGCTGCTAAGAACATGCCGGACTTCGGGGGAGCGATGTGAACCGCCAGATCAAGCACCTGCCGCGCAGTACCTTTCGCGACCATATTGCCGAGCAACTCCGCGATCTGATTCTGAACGGCGTCCTGCGCCCTGGAGAGCCGCTTCTAGAGGTACAGCTCGCCGAGCAATTCGGGGTGAGCAGAGGCCCGCTGCGGGAAGCGATGCGCGAGCTCGTCGACGAGGGCCTGCTGGTGGTCCGGCCCTATGCGGGCACGACGGTTATCGAGCTCTCCGCGAAGGACATACGCGAGATCTATTCCATCCGGACCGCTCTGGAGACGCTTGCCTTCGAGCAGGCATGGGACCGCCGCGACGCGGCATTCCATGCCGAGCTCGACCGGCGTCACGCGCAGCTTGTCGCCGCCATCGACGCGGAGGACGAAGTCGGAAGCATCCACGCCGAACTGGACCTCCATTCCCTCGTCTTCGAAACCGCGGACAACAAGCTCTTGTCCAGGATGTGGTCCATCCTTCGAGGCCGGCTGCAGATCTATTGGGTCACGCATCACGAGGCGCACGGACGTCGCGGCCCGTATCGGGACGCGCACCTGGTCTACGTGGAAAGCGCCAAGGGGGACGATATCGGCCGGATGGTCTCGGAACTCAGGCGGCACATGCGGCGTGGCGCCGACCGGACCGCGGAGTTTGTCGGCCAACACGTCCGCCTTCAGGGCTGACGGCCCGGACCGGCCTGGCCGGGAGCGCAGGATTTCCGACGGATGAAGAACACCCCCAGCGTGCAGTCGGATTATGTCCGCTTTCAGGATGCGACCCGGAACTGCATATGACTGAAAGGGGGGCGTATTTCGGACGTTCGCACTTGCGTCGCGATACGTCGGCAAAGGCCAGGGGAATTGCTTCAGGTTAGCGGCGGTATCTAGTGAATGAGGGAGGCGAGATAATCGGTGCCAGCTCATTCCGGGACCAGACGGCTAGATCGGGCGGGCGTTGACATGTGATTTCGCGTTGGCAGCCAGCGTATCTATATGGCTCGGTAGGTGTTTCGGTGAGGCCGGTTTCGGGTCACGCTGAACCATCAATCCCCAACCGCGTGGACCCGTGAGCACTCCTTCGCGGACAACGATGCGTCCGCGAACTATCGTATAGATTGGACGCCCCACGATTGGCCGTCCGTGCCACGGTGTGTATTTGTGGCGCGAATGCAGCTTAGATTGGTCCACTTCCCCTCGATAATTCATATCGACGATCACAATGTCCGCATCCGACCCGACATTCAACGTCCCTTTTCGCGGGTAGAGATCCCATGCCTTGGCGGGATTTTCCGCCGACCAGCGGACGTAGTCGTTGATACTCATCCGACCGCGGTTCACTTCCGTAAGCATCAGTGGCATTTGAGTTTCAACGCCCGGAATACCGCGGGCGCAGTCCCAAATATTGTCATACAGCTTCTCTTGCGGATCGTGCGGCGCGTGGTCCGTCGCGATCATGTCGACTGTCCCGTCGAATAGACCTTGCCAAAGAGCTTCAGCATGACCTGGCTCTCGAATGGGCGGGTTGATACGCAATTGGCCGCCAAGGCGCTCGATGTCGCGCGTATCGAGCAGAAGATAGTGAGGGCACGTCTCGACGGTGACGTTGACGCCGCGCGCTTTCGCATCACGGATCAAGAACAGCCCATCTCTTGAGCTTTTGTGGGCGATCTGAAGCCGCGCGCCAGTCCATTCCGCCAAGAGGATCGCGCGGTTGACCGCCTCGACCGCGCAGATCGCCGGTCGCGAGTCGAGATGTGCCTGCGCGTCGGTACGACCGAGCACCTTGAGCCTGTTTCGCCGGCGCGTAATGATTGCGCCGTTCTCGGCGTGGAAGTTGCAGCGAAGCCCCAGACGGCTCAATTGCTCCAACCCCTCGAGTATTACACCATCATCGGGCGTCGGTAACTCGCCGGTCGATTCGGACATGAAACACTTGAAGCCGACGACACCGTTTTCGACTAACGCTTCGATATGGTCGAGGCTCGTTTCGTCAAGCACGCCGTAGATGCCATAGTCCACGAAGGCGAGCTGCTCGGCGCGCTCTCTCTTCTGACGAAACGCCTCCGGATTCGCGGTCGGAGGATGCGTGTTGGGCATCTCGAATACGGTTGTCACGCCTCCGACCGCCGCCGCGGCTGTCCCGGTGGCCCAATCCTCCTTGTAGGTCATGCCCGGATCACGAAAATGCACATGCACGTCGATCGCGCCGGGCAACACGTACTTGCCTTGCGCGTCGATTGTCTCGCGGGCAGTTGGCAGGCCCTCGAGATTGCCGATTGCGATGATTTTCCCGCCGTCGGATACGAGGTCGGCCTGGACGGTTCCTTCGGAGGAAACGAGGATGCCGTTTCGGATGATCAGATCGACTTTTTTCATGCTGGGGTCATGCTCATGCAGAAGTCAAGAATCCCGGGACCGCAGTGCGCTCTCGTCACGGCTCAATCGAGCGCAGCGCCTTTGCGTTCGGGGATCAGGAAAGCGGTAGCGGCGAGGTCGATCAGATACGCGATCGCCAGGCAGGCGATCGCCACCATGAACGAATATTGCGTGGCCAGGAAGGCGATCACGAGCGGGCCGAAGCCACCGATGAACCTGCCGGCGTTGAACAACACGTTCTGTGCGGTGCTGCGTGCTTCGGTGGGATAGAGTTCCGCCATCAGCGTGCCGTAGCCGCCGATCATGCCGTTAACGAACACGCCGAGCACAACGCCGCCAACCAGCAGCGTGAACTCGGAAGACAATTGCGAATACACGATCGCCATCACGGCTGCGCCGATCTGGTAGATGAAGAACGCAGGACGCCGGCCGATGCGGTCTGCAATTTCGCCGAATAACCAAATTCCGACGATCATGCCGAGCGCCGTCGCAGCGGTCCAGACGGATGATTTCGTCACCGAAAAGCCGAAGCTTGTAGAAAGATATGTCGGCAGCCAGATCATCAGGCCGTAAAAGCCGAAATTCTGAACCGCGCACAGGACGATCATGCCCAGGCTGGCCTTCGTCGAGGGCACGTCCTTGAACAAGGTCCAGATCGGGAGGCCGGAGCGGCGCTTGCCGACGCGCTCCTGGAAGACGTGCGGCTCGGGCAATACGCGACGCATGACGAACGCCGTGATCGCCGGCAGGATACCGACGAGGAACATCCCGCGCCATCCGATCGTGGGGAAGAGCAGCGGCGTCACGAACGCGGTAAGCACGACACCCAATGTGCCGCCGATGCCAACCAGCGAAGCGAAGCGCGCACGCAGGCGAGGCGGGCACACTTCGGTCGCGAGGGCCATGCCTATGCCCCATTCGCCGCCGAGACCGAGCCCGGCCATGAAGCGATAGGCAAGCAGGTCCCAGTAGCCTTGCGCGAAGGCGCATAATCCAGTGAAGGTCGCAAAGATCAATATCGTCCACGTCATGACGCGGACGCGTCCGTAGTAATCTGCAAGGATGCCGAACACGATGCCGCCGAGCACCGCGCCGACCAGCGTCGCGGTCGCGATGAAGCCGGCTTCCGTCTTGAGCAACCCGAACTCGGCCGATACAGCCGCCAGGACGAAGCCGAGAACCAGATTGTCGTAGGTGTCGAGCGCGTAGCCGAGCATCGAGGCGATAACGGACTTTAAGGCGTGGCGGTCCGGCTTGTCGGCCAATGCGGAGTCAATGAGACTGTCCATTAAGCATCCCCCCTGCGTTCATGGGCCATCCCCGGCGAGGGGCGTATGGGAAGCTAAATGCAGAGGGCCGCGGGCAGCTATTTCTATCAGTGCGACTTTTTCTCAATCTGTGAGACACGGTCGCGAATCTATTTTGCGCCGTCAAGTCAGCCGTTTAGACTGGGGTACGGTCGGAGTCTTTCCGAATATTGCGTAAACTGCGAACGGTTGGCGGCAGATACGAACGCATATGGCCTCCGAACTCTCACAGATCGGCGAACGGCTCAGGGCTTATCGTCTCGGTGCCGGGTTGAGCATGGACGACGTGGCCCGCAAGCTCAATCTCTCGCGGGCGACGGCGTATCGGCTGGAGAAGGTCGGCGTGAACAGCATCGACACGTTGGAGCGCGTGGCGCGCCTCCTCGGCGTATCGGTCGCCTCGTTGCTAGGCGTCGACGTCGAATACATCGTCAATGCGATCACATATTTCGAGCGGCTGCGGCAGATCGAGCAGGGTTCCGACTGGATTTTCGTGGCATTCGGTCCGCTGTCCTATCTTCTGACGTCGCCTGCATACGACCGGGCGCTTCGGCAGGCGCTGCTCGACCAGATTCCACCACACGCGCCCGACAGGGCGCAGCGCATCGGGATCACCCGCGACGTGATGGATATACTGAGCAAGCGCAAGTCGGACTATCGGCGCCGGAAACCCGCGATTACGAACCTGCTATCGTCGGCCGACATCGAACGCTTCGCTCAGTACGGGCTCGCCGGCGGCGAGAGGCCGCGGCTGCGCGACGGCGAGCAACGGCAGCAGGCGATCTCGGAGCTGAAGATCATTGCCGATCTTCTCATTCACCCGCCGCTCGGCGTGCAAATTGGCATCCTTTTCGACACGCTCCCGACCACGGGCTTCAATCTGATGCGCCGACAGGAAGGCACGATCGTTTCGGTGAGTCCGTTCCGGCTCGGTCCGCATCTGAACGTGAGGAAAGGGGTCGCGATGATCACAGCCGCGCCACAGGCGGTGAAGCTCTACGGCGAAGTCGCCCGCGACATGTGGGAGCAGGCTGTCACCGGCGAGCGTGCAGCCGCGTTTATCCATACGCAGATCGGGTGCGCGGAACCGTGAGCGAAGGCGCCTCTGAGATTGCCGGCGAGGCCATCGCCCAACTCGCTGAATGGGCAAGCTCCCTTTCGCTCGATGCGATCGCGGATGATGTCAAGCGGAGCGCAGCGCTGGTCATCGCAGACAACCTTGCCTGCGCCGCCCGCTCCCGCAAGGAGCCGGAACTTCGCGCACTCAAGCAGCGGTTGCCGCATGGCGTCGAGGAGGCAACGGTATTTCTCGGCGATGGCGCGAAGACGGACCGGGCCAGCGCCGCGATGATCAACGCGATCGCGTCGAACTGGTGCCAGCTCGATGAAGGCCACCGGCAGGTCATGTGCCATGCCGGACTCTATGTCGTCCCCACCGCGATGGCTGAGGCGGAAGCCGCCGGCCGCACGATGGGGGATGCGTTGCGTGCGACGGTGGCCGGATACGAGGTGGTTTGCCGCTTCGCCAAGGCGTTCGGATTCTCCCGCCCGACCGTGCATCCCCATGCACTCTGGTCGCCGCTAGGCGCGGCCGCGGCGATCGCGGCGCTGCGCGGCTTCGATCCCGGGCGATGGACCGACAGTCTTGCGACCGCTGCAACGATGGCGGGCGGCGGCCCGTTCGGTCATGCGGTGCAAGGCGCGCTCGTGGCGAATGGATGGGCGGGGATCGGTGTGGCGAATGGTTTTCGTGCCGTCGATCTGGCGGAATGCCGAATAACAGGTACTCCAATATCGGCAAGCGAAGTCCTGTGTGGCGTCTTCGGCGCCACCCTCAAATCCGGTCTTCTGGTCGAAGGGCTGGGCGAGGAGTGGGCGTTGCGCGGCAACTACCACAAGATCCATTCGTGCGCGCAGCAATCCCACGCGGCGGTCGAGGCGATGCTTGCCTTGACTAGGCGATGGCCGGTTGGAAAAGGCCCGGCCGATGTTCGGCGCATCGTCGTCGAAGGGCACCCGCTCACCCTGATGATGGACAATCGCAATCCGCCGACGGCGCTCGCCGCCCGATTCTCGATCCCTCATATCGTTGCCGCCGTCGCAACCCTTGGCCGCGCCGATGCGGCGGCGTTTGCAACCGAGACGCTGGCCGACGCCGAGATCGTGAGGCTGCGCCGCGTCGTCGAGCTGAAACTGCTAGAGCCGCCTCTGCCGGCCCCTCATGATCGAGCCGCCCGGATCAGTCTCGTTTTCGATGACGGCGCCACCACAAGCGAGGAATGCCTGAGCGCGGAAGGCGGGCCCGATCGTCCATTTTCTGCATCTAGAATACTGGAAAAATGCACCACTTTGACGGAGGGCGTCTATCCGCATTTTGGCACGCAAGTTTCCCGGCTTCTGGCCTTTGAACGCGACTTATGTTGCGAACCCGTTGCGAAATTCGTCAGATCTCTCATTGAGCCGAGTTGACCGACACGGCTGCAGTACCAGCAGCCGCTTTCACAAGTAGAACGCCTGACATCGAATGAAGCCGGCACCTTGACCGTTCCTGCCGAGCTTCCGAATCTGGAGCTTCAATAACCGGCGAAATTGATTTCCCGCCGCGCGATCTTGCGACGGGGCATTAGGCGAAAAGACGAAGGGCACGAACCAGGCGCTATTGGCGTACGCTACAATTTCCGTTCCGTCTCAAGTCCCGACCAGTGAACAGGCGGCATTCCGGTACATTGCGGCGTCTGCAATCCATCGAAATGGAGAAATTACCGGTTGAGCATCGCCGTCGCGATGATCTCCACGCGATAGCCGTCATCGGCCAGGCGGACCTCGCCGCAGGCACGGGCGGGAGGATTGGACGGGTCTATCCAGTCATCCCACACCGCGTTCATCCCGTCATAGTCATCCATGGTCTTCAGCCATATCGTCGCCGAGACGATACGGGCTCGCGAACTTCCCGCCTCCTTCAGCAACGAGTCGATCTTCGCCAGCGCTTGCTGCGTCTGGATACGGATTCCGGCTTGCTTGTCGTCACCGACTTGACCACCGAGGTAAACCATATCTCCGGCAACCACTGCGCGGCTTCGCCGACTATTAGAATCGATTCTCTTGAGCATCGATGTTCCGTCTATCTTGAAGATGGGTTTGCGCGTTGCGCGAAGGCAGGCGGCGTGAAAGCAGTGATCGGCGGCAGCGGACCATAGAAGCGTTCGACCTCCACTAGACAGGTCTGGGCGCTCGGGCCTTGCGCCAGGCGCGATGTGCCCTTGTCACGCGTCAGCACGTTGGGGTTGCCGTGCTTGTCGAGCGGCTTCTCCAGAGTGGGATCGAGCGGGTCAAGCCAGGCGCCGGTGGAGAGCTGCACCACGCCCGGGCGGAGGGCGTCGGACACGACCACCGCTGCAAGGCAACTGCCGCGGTCGTTGAACACCCGCACAACGTCGCCGGACGATATCCCGCGCTCTTCGGCGTCGGCGGGGTGCATCCGCATCACTTCGCGGCCTTCGATCTTCATCCCGCGCGAATGGCTGCCGGAATCATACTGACTGTGCAGGCGCGACACGGGTTGGTTGGACAGGAGATGCAGCGGAAAACTCCGGGCTTCCTTCGCGCCCAGCCATTCATAAGGCTCGATCCATGCCGGATGACCGGGACAATCCTCGTAGCCGAAGCCGGCGATCGTTTCGGAAAAGATCTCGATCCGCCCCGACGGCGTCTTCAGCGGATTGGCCTCGGGATCGGCGCGGAATTCATCCAGGAGGTCGCCCTCATGTTCCGGCGCGGGCAGTATGCAGAAACCCGCCTTCCAGAAGGTCTCGAAATCCGGGATCGCCTGGCCCGCCTCGGCGGCGCGCTGCCGCGCCAGCGTATAAAGATGTCGCAGCCAGGATTCCTCGTCGCGTCCGTCGGTGAATTCCTCGGCGATGCCCATCCTGCCGGCGATACCGGAAAGCGCGGTGAAATCGTCGCGCGCCTCGCCGGCAGGGTCGGCGACACGGTGCGACGCGGCGATGAAGCGGTCCCGGCTGGAGGCGGCGATGTCGTTGCGTTCGAGGGCCGTCGTCACCGGCAGCACGATATCGGCGTGGCGCGCGAGCGGGTTCCACCAGGATTCGTGGACGATCACGGTCTCGGGCCTCCGCCAGGCCATCCGGAACCTGTTCTGGTCCTGATGATGGTGAAACGGATTGCCGCCGGCCCAATAGACCAGCCGGATGTCGGGATAGATTCGCTTCTGACCGTTGAAATCATAGCTGCCGCCCGGGTCGAGCAGCATATCGGCGATGCGGGCGACCGGAATATATTCCTCGATGGGGTTGATACCCTGGGGGAGGGACGGCCACGTCATTGCAGGCGCGGATTGACCCACG
The DNA here is from genome assembly GCA_001896885.1 of Rhizobiales bacterium 65-79. Taxonomy (GTDB): domain Bacteria; phylum Pseudomonadota; class Alphaproteobacteria; order Rhizobiales; family Rhizobiaceae; genus Mesorhizobium_L. The sequence goes on from MKRJ01000035.1 coordinate 20,103, forward strand.
CCGTTGACGGAACCGTAGCCGAAACCGAAGCCACCGCCGCGCAAGCCGATCTGGCCGAGCATGGCGGCAAGCGTAATCGCCATCCAGTAGGGCTGCTCGCCATGATCGGCTCGCTGCAGCGACCAGGACACCATGATGAAGGTGCGTTTCGCGGCCATGGCGCGGGCGAGGCTTCTGATTTCTTCAACGGAGATGTCGGTGATCGCCGCCGCCCATGCGGCATCCTTGGCGACACCATCGTCGCGGCCGAGAAGATAATCTTCAAATCGGCCGTAGCCCGTCGTGTAGCGATCGAGGAACGCCTTGTCGTGCAGGTCTTCCGTGACAAGGCTGTGAGCGAGGCCCAGCATGAGGGCGACGTCCGTATTCGGCCGGACAGGCATCCAGCGAACCTCCGCGTCGGTCACCGTATCGTCACGGATCGGGCTGATCGATACGATCTCGGCGCCGTTGCGACTGGCCTCAGCCAGCGATTCGCGCAGGATATGGCGGGATATGCCGCCGGAGCTCACCTGGGCGTTCTTGTTGGGCGTTCCGCCGAAGAGCACCATCAGTTCGGAGTGCTTCGCCACCACGTTCCAGCTCGTATGGCCGGAGACGAGGCCGCGCTTGTCGCCAATCACATGCGGCACGATCGTGTCGGCGGCGGCAAAGCTGTAGTTCTGGATAGAGCGCGTATAGCCGCCGATGCAATTCAGGAAACGATGCATCTGGCTCTGCGCATGGTGAAAGCGCCCGGCGCTCGCCCAGCCATAGGAGCCGCCGTAGATGGCCTGGTTGCCATAGGATTTCCGGACCCGATCCAGTTCGGACGCGGCGAGCGCGACGGCTTCGTCCCAATCCACTTCGACGAAGGGCTCGACGCCACGGCCATCGCCGCCGGTACGGTATCCCTTCTCGAGAAAGGACTTGCGGACGGCCGGGCGGAGAATGCGGCAGGGATTATCGAGCGCATCGATCATCGAATTGGCGATGGGCGAGGGTTCGGGATCTTCCGCGATCGGCTCGAGTGCCGCGACCCGGCCATCCCGCAACACGGCGTGATAGGTGCCCCAATGGGCGGCTACGGTATGCCGGTCTGGCCTCGGCAGCATGTTCGGAATCCTTCCTGGAATTCGCAAATCGTGGCGTAGCGAACCTAGGGCAGAAGGACAAGTTGCCCGGTCGTTCGCCGGTTTTCCAGCTGCCGATGCGCTTCCGCCGCGTCTGCGAGTGGAAAGGTATCCCGGATTTCAGCCTTTACGATACCCTTGCGGATGGCGGCGAAAAGATTGCCGGCGGTCGCCAACAGATCGGCGCGGTCCGCTATGTAAGGAAAGATCTGGGGCCGGGAAAGCGCGATGCATTTCGGCGAGAGCACGGCAATATTCACCGGCGGGACCGGACCCGACGCGTTGCCGAAGCTGATCAGGTGACCGAATCTGGCGACCGATTGTATCGATGCCTCGAACGTGTCCTTGCCGACCCCATCGTAGACAAGCCGACAGCCCTTTCCACCGGTTATGTCGGCCACCCGTTCGGCGATGTTTTCGCGGGAGCCGACAATGACATGATCGGCCCCGGCGTCGCGTACGATCGAAGCCTTGTCGTCCGAGCCGACGGTACCAATCACCGTGCAGCCGAGCGCCTTCGCCCACCGCGTCATCAGGGAGCCCACGCCGCCGGCGGCGGCGTGGATAAGCACAGTGTCCCCAGCCACGGCCCGATCGGTCCGATGCAGCAGGCGCTCAGCGGTCATCCCCTTCAGCATGAGGGCGGCGGCCGTGCGGTCGTCGATATCGTCGGGGAGGGGCACCATGCGGTCGGCGGGTACATTGCGGCGCTCGCTATAGGCCCCTGGCGCGGTCATCACATAGGCGACGCGCTGGCCCACGACCAGGTCGCGCACGCCCGGACCGACCGCCTCCACAACGCCTGCGGCTTCCATCCCGGGCGTTCCCGGCAGCGTCATCATCGGATAGGCGCCCTTGCGTACATAGACGTCGATGAAGTTGAGGCCGATCGCCGTGTGGCGGAGCGTCACCTCGCCTTCGCCTGGTGCCGCCAGAGGCTGGTCGCGCCACTGCATGACTTCCGGACCACCTTGTTCGTCCTGTACGATCGCCTTCGACATTGTTTCTCCTCGTCGACTAAAGCAGGAAAGGGAACCTCTCAGGGCCGCCGCGGCTGCTGGAAGATGCGTGCTCCGTTAGCCGCGGCAGGCGGCGACCAGGCGCCGATAAGCCGCCAGGCGAAACGCAGATGCTCGCGCTGGAGATAAGTAAGGCGCTCGCCGTCACGTTCCTTCAGGGCCTCCAGGAGATTGCCGTGCTCGCCTGCAGCGGCGGTCCATTCCTGCATCCGCATCACCGCCAGATAGCGGATACGGTAGAGGCGTATGTTGAGATGGCTGTGCATCTCGATCAGCGTGGAGTTGTGGGAGCAGGCGACGATCGACAGATGGAAGCCCTGGTTGGCGGCGAAGTAGGCGGCGCGATCCTCGCTGGCGAAAGCCTCCGCCATTTTCCGGTCGAACTGTTCGACGCGCATGATGTCGGCCTCTGTCGCGACCGCGCAGGCGATCTTTCCACCCAGGGATTCGAGTTCAGTATAGACCGTCAACATCTCCGCAATCTCGTTGTCGCTGGAGTTGACTACGATCGCTCCCCGGTTCGGAATCAGTTCGACCAGGCGCTCCATCGCCAGGATCTTCAGTGCGTCGCGAAGCGGCGTGCGTGAGACATTGAGGGTTTCGGCAATTGTCCGCTCGCGGATGCGCTCGCCGGGTTTCAGGCGATCGTGGATGATGAGGTCGCGGATATAGTTGGCGACATGCTGGGGCAGGGGCTGCCCCCATGCCGGGGCGCCGCCGTTTGACGCAGTTTGCACCTCAACGGTTGCCGCATCGGTGGAAGGTTCATTTTTCGCCAAGCAGCATCTCCATCGCCGATCCGCGCTCATAATTTTGGCATACAATATTGACGAACCGCATGCAATACGACAAAGTTGAGTTCAGATTGGTGGAGGAGTGCCTGAATGAGCACAAGAGGCGAGGCTCGTCTGCAGGTCCGGACGCTGCTGGGGCGGCTCGGGCGGCCGTCCTCGCCGGTCGGGGCCGTGAACATGGCCGTGCATCGTGCCTCCACCATCCTCTTCGACACGATTGACGAACTCGACCGCGCCAAGTCTGAGCGGTTTGAGAAGGGCATTTTGTTTTACGGCCGCTTCGGAACGCCTGACGTCTTCGCTTTCGAGCAGGCGATCTCGGCACTCGAAGGTGGATACGGAACGGTCGCAGTGCCGTCGGGGCTCGCCGCCTGTGTGCTGCCGCTGGTGGCGTTCCTGAAACCCGGCGATCACGTGCTCGTCACCGATTCGGTCTATGAACCGGCGCGCACGAGCCTTTCGCAATTCGTTGCGCGCGGCGGAGTCGAAGTCACCTACTACGATCCGCGCATCGGTGGCGACATTGCCGAGCTGTTCCGCCCGAACACCAGGATGATTTATCTCGAATCGCCGGGTTCCCTGACATTCGAGGTGCAGGATGTGCCGGCCATCGCTGCTGCCGCCAAGGCAAGAGGGATCCTGACTGTCTGCGACAATACATGGGCGACTCCCGTCTTCCACAGGCCGATCGAACTCGGCGTCGACATCGTCGTGGCCGCTGCGACGAAATATGTCGTGGGACATTCGGGTGCCATGCTCGGCACCGTGACTGCGCACGAGGAGCATTACCGCGCGCTGCGCGAGGCGGCCAACTGGCTCGGCTACCGGGTTTCACCGGACGAGATTTTTCTGGCGGCGCGGGGACTGCGCACGTTGGCCGTGCGTCTGCGCCAGCATCACGAGAACGGTCTCGCACTGGCACGCTGGCTCGAAACGCGGCCCGAGATACGACGCGTCATCCATCCGGCTCTTCCCTCGCATCCGGACCATGCAATCTGGAAAAGGGATTTCAGCGGCGCCACCGGACTGTTCGCGATCGTGCTGGACGCCCATTCGAAGAAACAGGCGACCGCATTCGTGGAAAACCTCTCGCTGTTCGGCCTTGGATTCTCTTGGGGCGGGTTTGAGAGCCTTGTTCTGATCGGCGACCCGGCGCACGCGCGGACGGCGACCCGGTGGAAGGAAGGCGGCATTCTGGTACGCATCCATGCCGGCCTGGAGGACGCAGGCGACTTGATTGCCGATCTGGATCATGCGCTCGGTGTGTTTCGCGCCGCGGGGAGGGGAGCGGCGGCATGAGCAGTGCTCGCCGCACCCATCGACAGGCATGCGAGGAACCCGCGTTCCGGTCGGAGCCGGCATGGCCGCGCATCGCGACGGGCAATTTAATTCCGCAGAGGCGTCGGATTCGGGCATTTCCATCGTTGCCAATCGGTACTCGCGATGAAAACTGGGCCGCAATTGGCTGCCGCCGGCATGGCCGCCGCCGGCCGAATGTGAACGTGTTCAAACACAGGCGAACTGGCAGACAATAAACACTCCAGAGAGGTGATGAGATGTCCGATAGCAGAAGCAAGTTCTTTTCATTCGAGCCCAACCGCAGGACCTTTCTCGCAGGAGCGGGGTTGGCGGTGGCGGGCATGGCGATGGGCCCTCGCGACGCGGCCAAGGCGGCCGGGCGTATCACGGTCGCCGATCCCGGCGGGCCCTATTCGATCGGTTTCGGTGAAGCGTTCTACAAGCCCTTTCAGGCCGACACCGGGATCGAGGTAATAGGCGTGGCGCGCCAGGCGGAGCCGACCAGTCAGGTGAAGGCCATGGTCGAAGCGAAATCCTATCTTTGGGACGTTGTCTCGCTCACGCTTTCCTCGCGCAAGCTCCTCTCCGACCAGGGGCTTCTGGAGCCTCTCGACTGGAACAACGCCGACATGAAGGCGCTGATCAAACCGGCGCAGCAACCGGATTGGATGGGGACCAATGTCTATGGCAGCATCCTCGCCTACCGGGCGGACAATATGAAGAACAAGCCGGGGAGTTGGGCGGACTTCTACGATGTGGAGGGCTTCCCAGGACGCCGCGCCTTGCCGAAGAGTCCTATCCACACGCTGGAAGGGGCGCTTCTCGCGGACGGAGTTGCGTTGGACAAGCTCTATCCCCTCGATGTTGACCGTGCCTTCAAGAAGCTCGACCAGATCAAGCCCCATATCAATGTCTGGTGGGCAAGCTTCGGCCAGTCGACGCAATTGCTGCAGAGCGGCGAGGTGGATTTCCTCGCCACCAGCAATGCGCGCGCCCAGGCGGCGATCGACAGCGGCAGCGACGTCAAACTAATCTGGAAGCAGGCACTCTTCGGGCTCGAGGGCTGGGCCATTCCCAAGGGAACGCCGAATGCCGATCTGGCCCGAAAATTCATTGCCTACTGCGCCAACGGCAAGCGACAGGCCGTCTATACCAAGGTGCTTGGCTACGGTCCCACCAATCAATCGGCGTTCGAGTATATTCCTGCGGAACGGGCCGCCCAGCTCCCCTCGGCGCCTGAGAATTTCAAGCAGATGGTGCAGATAAACGACGATTGGTGGGGGGCCAACAAGGATAAGATGTTCGATCGCTTCAACGCGTGGCTGTTGCGCTGACATGTCGATAGGGGAACGCCGATGAACGCTCCCAAGGCCGGCAGGAAACCGTCTTCCGCGAAGCTTCGCCTCGAAGGCATATCAAAGCTCTACGGACCGGTTGCCGCGTTGGAATCCACCGACCTTGAGATGGCGGAAGGCGAATTCCTTACCTTGCTCGGTCCTTCAGGATCGGGCAAGACGACGCTCTTGTCGGTCGTGGCCGGGCTTATAGGTCCGACCACCGGCGACGTCTGGATCGACGGCCGACGGGCTACCGGCCTTCCGCCCTTCAAGCGCGGCATCGGCATGGTCTTCCAGAACTACGCCCTGTTCCCGCATCTCACCATCTTCGAGAACATCGCTTTCCCGTTGCGCATGCGGCGCCTGCCGCGTGAGGAGGTCGACCGCGAGGTCCGAAGGGTGCTTGACATCATCAAGCTTCCACAGGTCGCCGACAGGCTACCGCGAGAGCTTTCCGGCGGCCAACAGCAGCGTATCGCCCTGGCGCGCTGCATCGTTTACAGCCCCTCGATCGTGCTGATGGACGAACCGCTCGGCGCACTCGACAAGAATTTGCGCGACCACATGCAAATGGAGATCAAGCGTCTCCATGCCGAACTCGGCATCACGGTCCTCTACGTCACGCACGATCAGGAGGAAGCGATGGCGATGTCGGACCGCATCTGCCTGATGAACGCGGCGCGGATCGAGCAGGTGGCCAGCCCGCATGACCTCTACTTCAGCCCGGCGAGCGTGTTCGCGGCAAGCTTCCTCGGCGATTCCAACATCCATGGCGGCCGGCTGGCTTCTATGAACGGCAAGGCCGTCATCAAGCTCGGCAATGGAGAGACGCTGACAGCCGCCGTGGACGATCGTTTCGCCGTCGACAAGCCGCTCAACTGGATGGTTCGGCCAGAGAGCCTGCATCTCACGACGCTGGACAGCAACCTTCCCAACAAGCTGCGCGGCACAGTCCAGAAGATCGTTTTCGCAGGCGGCGTCACCAAACTGCACGTCCGGACCGACGATGGCAGCGTTTTTGTCGTCAAGGAACTCACGACACCGGGAGCTCTCTTAGCCGAGGACCGCGAGGTGGTGCTGGGATGGCGTCCGGAGGATACGATCCTGCTTCCGGGAAACGAGATGCAATGACGCAGGCGGATATCGTATTCGCGAGGGGTCCAGCCAGGAAAGGGCGAGCGACCGGCATTTTGGACAGGGGAACCTGGACGACGCTCGGCCTTTTGGCACCGGCTTTCGTGTTCCTCGCCATCTTCTTCATCTATCCGGTCGCCCAGCTTCTCTTCCTGTCAGTCAGGACGCCCGCCGGGGCGTTCACGGGCCAGAACTACGCTCGCATCGCCACCGATCCGGTCTTTCTCGACGTGCTGGCGATTACCTTCAAGATATCGTTGTGGACGACGGTAATTTCGATCGTCGGCGGCTATCCCATCGCCTACCTTTTGGCGAATGCGCCGGAGAAACGGCGCAACCGGCTGATGATCTGGGTGCTTTTGCCGTTCTGGACGAGCTTTCTCGTCCGCACCTTCGCCTGGATGATCCTCCTCGGCAAGAACGGGGCGGTGAACAAGCTCTTGATGGCGGTCGGCCTGACGGACGCCCCCCTGGCGATGATCTACAATCTGATGGGCACATTGATAGGCATGGTGCACGCGATGATGCCGCTTGCGATCATCACCATGCTGCCGGTGATGCAGAAGATAGATCCCAATCTGATGCGTGCCGCGGACACGCTCGGCGCGCGGGGCGGACAGGCTTTCTGGCGGATCTATTTTCCGCAATCCATGCCCGGCGTCAGCGCCGCCGCCATCATGGTCTTCATCTCCTCGCTCGGCTTTTTCATCGTGCCATCCCTGTTGGGTGGCGCCCATGAGACGATGCTGCCGCAGGTGATCATCACGCAATTGCAGGAACTTCTGAACTGGGCGTTCGCCGGCGCGCTTGCCGTGCTTTTGCTTGTCGCGGCGCTGATCGTCTTTGTGCTCTATGACCGTATCGTTGGCATGTCGACGCTCGCAGGCGCGTCCGGCGAAACCAGCAAGAAGAGTGTTTCCGGTCTGGCGATGATCGGCGGCAAGACAGGTGCGTGGATTCTCGGCGGCCTCGGCAATCTGTGCGCATTGAGCTCAAGCTTGTGGGAAACGATCGTTCCGCCGGTTGCGCGCGGGCGTACGACGCAGATCGCCAAATGGACGGCTTTCTGTCTGATTGTCGGGTTTCTTGTGCTGCCGGCCCTGTTTGTGATCCCGGCATCGTTCACGGCCGGCAATACGGTCGATTTCCCGCCTCAGGGTTTTTCGCTCAAATGGTATGAGGCTTATCTCTCGTCGCCCGAATGGATCAGCGCCACCTATAATTCCTTCTTTGTAGCCATCGTTTCCGGATTGATCGCGCTCCTTCTCGGCACGGCGGCCGCCTTCGGCCTGACGCGCCGCCGCATCCCGGCCGCGACGGCGGTGCTCAGCCTCGTCCTGTCGCCACTGATCATCCCGCGTATCGTCATAGCGGTGGCGCTGTTTTATCTCTATTCCCGTATCGGGCTGGTCGGAACGCTTACCGGGCTGGTCATTGGCCACGTGGTGCTGGCGCTGCCCTATGTGGTCATCACGGTCTTCGCCGTGCTCAGCACATACGACAGACGTCTCGATCAAGCAGCCAACACGCTCGGCGCCAATCCATGGCGAACGCTCTGGCACATCACCCTGCCGCAGATCAAAGGCGGCCTGGTGGCGGCGTTCCTGTTTGCCTTCATCACCTCGTTCGACGAACTCACCGTCGCGCTGTTCATCACGGGCGGCGCCATGACCACTCTGCCGCGGCAGATCTGGAGCGACATGCTTTTGCAGATCAATCCGACACTCGCGGCCGTGGCCACGGTGCTTTTGGTGGTCATGACGGCGCTGCTCTTCGCCGGGGAATTCTTCCGCCGCCCGGGGCGAGCCCGATAGGGTCCCGAGAGTAATCGCGAGACACAAAGAGGACTTCCAGTGACTGCAACACGGGCCAAGACTTACTTCGGCGTCACGCTCGGCATCTTGATGGTGAACAGCACCTTTCGTCGCTATCTCGGCGATATCGGCAATGCCGAAACCTGGTCCTTTCCGGTCCAGTACAGGATCGTTGCAGACGCCGTTCCCTCGCGGATGACGGAACTGCACAATTCGAGCCTTCTGGAGCCTTTCAAGCGCGCTGCGGACGAACTCATCGCCGCCGGCGTCGATGGCATCACCACTACATGCGGCTTCCTGTCGATCTACCAGAGGGAACTCGCCGACTATTGCAGCGTGCCGGTGGCCACCAGCAGCCTGCTGCAGGTGCCGATGGTCGAACGCATGCTGCCGACGGGCAGGCGCGTCGGCATCCTTACCTATAATGGCGACGTGCTGAACGGCCCTTATCTCGAAGCTGTGGGCATTGCTCCGGATACGCCGGTAATCGGCGTGCCCCAGGATTCCAATTTTGTCCGCTGGATCAAGGAGGGGGATAATTCGGTCACCTTCGACATGCTGCGCGAGGAAGTGGTCGCAACAGCGGAGACATTGATGCGCCGACACCCCGATATCGGCGCCATCGTCTCGGAATGCACCAACCTGGCGCCCTTTACCTACGATATCGCGGAGCGCGTCGGCGTCCCGGTATTCGACACAGTGACGATGGTGAACCTGTTCCATGCCAGCCTGCGGCCACGCCGCTACGACAATCACTGATCAGGGGCGCTTGTCATGGCAGAGCGCCATCCCACGTCGGATTTCGTCGTGATCGGCGGCGGCATTGTCGGTGCAAGCATAGCCTATGGACTGGCGAAGTCGGGCGAGAAGGTGCTGCTGCTCGACGAAGGGGATGTCGCTTTCCGTGCCGCGCGCGGCAATCTCGGCAATGTTTGGGTACAGGGCAAGGGTGCGACGTCGCATGCCTATGCCGATCTCACCCGCAACGCCGCCAATCGTTGGGGGGGATTCGCCGCCGCCCTCCAGGAAGAGACCGGCATCGATCTCCATTTCCGCCGGCCTGGAGCCTTCTACATCTGCTTCAGCGAGGAGGAGCTCGAACGACGTTCCGGCATGATGGCGTCGATCAATGAACATGCGACCGTCCGCAGCGAATTCGAGACGGTCGGGCCTGAAGAACTGAGGCGTAGGCTGCCCGAAATCGGACCCGAGATCGCCGGCGCTACCTATTGTCCGGATGACGGCACGGCCAATCCGCTTTTCCTTCTGCGCGCGCTGATCAAGGCTGCTGCCGGTTTCGGCGCGACTTATCTGCCCCGAAGGAAGGTGGTCAGCCTGTGCAGAGACGGCGAAGGCATATGCATCGAAACCGAGGCCGGGACATTTCATGCCGGCCGTGTCGTCCTTGCCGCCGGACTTGGCAATGGGAAGCTCGCCCCGCAATTGGGTATGACCGCTCCGGTGAGGCCTGTTCGCGGTCAGATCATGGTGACCGAGAAGGTACGCAAATTCCTTGATTTCGGAACCAATTTCATACGCCAGACAGTGGAAGGAGGCTGCGTGTTCGGCGAATCTTCCGAAGAGGCCGGCTTTGACGAGGGCACCACGCTTTCGGTCCTGCGGGAAACGGCGCGGCGGGCGGTCACCGCCTTTCCGCTGCTACGCGACGCCCGTGTCGTGCGGGCTTGGGGGGCGCTGCGCATCATGACCCCTGACGGCGTGCCGGTCTATCAGCAGGCGCCTGGCGCCGGGAACGTGTTCCTCATCACCGTGCACAGCGGCGTGACCCTGGCACCCTTCCATGCTGGAGAGATGGCCGTGGCGCTACGCCAGAACAGGCTCGACCCGGACAGATACCTTCCTTTCTCCCCGGAGCGCTTCAATGTTCAGGCCGCTTGACGACAAAGGTGGAAAGGCCGTTGCCATCGAGATCGAGGGGCGCAGCCAGATCGTGCCTGCGGCTTCGAACCTTGCCGCGGCTCTCCTGTCGGCCGGGTTCTCGCCATTCCGGACGACACCCGCCGGAGCGGCCCCGCGCCAGCCCTATTGCATGATGGGAGTGTGCTTCGACTGCCTCGTCGAGATCGACGGTCTCCCCAATCGGCAGGCCTGTCTCGAAACCGTGCGCGAGGGCATGCATGTCAGGCGACAACAGGGTGCGGCCGCCATCGGGGAAAAAGGCAAAGCCCGATGAACGAAATGGTCGATCTGGCCATCATCGGCGCGGGGCCGGCCGGGATGTCCGCCGCCTGTGCCGCTCGTGCCTGTCGCCTCTCCGTCGTTCTCCTTGATGAGCAGCCCTCTCCGGGAGGGCAGATCTATCGGGGCATTGCCGAGGCGAGGGACGACCGTCTGGCCGCCATTCTCGGCAAGGACTATGCGGCCGGCGAGGAAATATACCGACGCTTCGTCGCCTGCGGGGCGAACTATCGGCCTGCAACGACCGTGTGGCGCATCGGCCCCGACGGCCTCTCCTGGATTTCGGCGGGACGAAGCGGGGAACTGGCCGCGCGGCGCGTGCTCGTGGCGACGGGCGCGATGGAAAGGCCGTTTCCGAGCAAGGGATGGACACTTCCCGGCGTCATGACGGCCGGCGCCGGGCAGATCCTGCTCAAGGCCTCCCGTCTCGTCGCCGACGGCGCCGTCTTCGTCGGCTGCGGGCCGCTCCTCTACCTTGTCGCCCATCAATATTTGAATGCCGGTGTCACCGTCCGCGCCATCCTCGACACGGCACCGCGCGAAAATCTCCTTCCGGCTTCAGCCCTGCTGCCCGGCGCGCTGCGACAGCCCCACTATATCGTCAAGGGCCTGCGAATGATCGCGGCGCTACGCCGGTCAGGCGTTCGCATGCACCGCAATGTCCGGGCGGTATCGTTTTCCGGCCAGGACAGGCTGGAGGCCGTTCACTGGCGCGACCGGTCGGGCGAATACGCACTCGAATGCGCCGAAGCTTTCGTCCACCAGGGCGTCATTCCCAATCTCAATATGACCATGTCCACGGGGTGCCGGCATGCCTGGGACGAGCAACAGCTTTGCTGGCGACCCGACCTCGACGCGCTCGGCCGCAGCAGCCTCCAATGGTTGCTGGTGGCCGGCGACGGCGGCGGGATAGGCGGAGCCCGGTCGGCGGCGCTGTCGGGCGCCATTTCGGCACTGGCGGCGGCGCATGATCTGGGCCGGCTGGACTTCACGGCGTTCGAACGGGAAAGCGCGCCACTGATCGCGGCACGACGGCGCGACATGGCCGTGCGGCCATTTCTCGATCGGCTCTATCGCCCGGCTCAGGGTTTTCGGATACCCGAGGACGAGGAAACCGTCATCTGCCGCTGTGAGGAAGTGACTTGCGGCGATGTCGCCCGCGCGGTTGGCGAAGGCTGCCCTGGACCCAATCAGCTCAAGAGCTTCACCCGCGCCGGCATGGGTCCCTGCCAGGGAAGACTTTGTGGCCATACGGTCACAGAGACGATGGCCCTGCTTTCCGGCCGTACGCCTCAAGAGGTTGGCTACTATCGAATCCGCACCCCTATCAAACCCGTGACGGTCGGCGACATAGCCGGTCGCATCGAAAACGCCGAGCAAGGAGCACAGCATGAGCAAGCCGCAGCCGATTGAATATGCCGACGCCAGCGCCGAGGTGAAAGCCGTCTATGACGACATCAAAGCCGCCCGCGACCTTCGCGACGTCAACAATTTTTGGAAATATCTCGCCAACGATCCGAAAACGCTGCGCCGCACTTGGGAGAGCGTCAAGGAAGTGATGGCGCCGGGAGCGCTCGACGCAAGGACCAAGGAAATGGTCTACCTCGCCGTCAGCGCCACCAACAATTGCGGCTACTGCATCGCCAGCCATGGCGCAGCCGCGGCGAAGGCCGGCATGACGCCCGAGCAGTTCGGCGAGTTGATGGCCGTCGTCGGCATGGCCAACGAGACCAATCGCCTTGCCAATGGCTATCGCGTGCCAATCGACCCCGCATTCGAGAAATAGCGGCGAAGGATTGGGCGACGAACGCTGCAACCGCAAGGCCACAGGAGAGGACGAGATGATGGATAGCGCGGAAATCCGCCATCTGAAGGCGATCGAAAAGCAGATCCTCTGGCTTTCCTGCTGGATGGTCCATAACGCGAACCATTTGCGCGCGAAAGGCGAGGTGAAGGTCGGCGGGCATCAGGCTTCCTCGGCTTCGATGGTCTCGATCATGACGGCGCTCTATTTCCACGCGTTGCGGCCCGAGGACCGGGTCGCCGTCAAGCCTCATGCGTCGCCCGTGTTCCATGCCATCCAATATCTGATGGGAAACCAGACGCGCGAAAAGCTCGAAAACTTCCGCGGCTACGGCGGCGCGCAATCCTATCCGAGCCGGACCAAGGACATCGACGACGTCGATTTCTCAACGGGTTCGGTGGGCCTGGGCGCGGCCGTTACGGTCTTCGCCTCGCTGGTCCAGGACTATCTGGAAGCCAAGGCCTGGTCGAATGAGCGGCCTCTCGGGCGCATGGTGGCTTTGGTAGGAGACGCGGAACTCGACGAAGGCAACATCTACGAATGCCTGCAGGAGGGCTGGAAACACGATCTGCGCAATACTTGGTGGATCGTGGATTACAATCGCCAAAGCCTCGACGGCGTGGTCAAGGAAGGGTTGTGGCAACGCATCGAGGCGGTCTTCCGCGCCTTCGGGTGGAATGTCGTCATCTTGAAATACGGCGCCTTGCAGGAGGCCGCCTTCCGCGAACAAGGCGGTGCGAGACTGCGCGACTGGATCGACAATTGTCCGAACCAGCTCTATTCGGCGCTCGCTTTCCAGGGCGGTGCCGCCTGGCGCAAGCGTCTGCTCGATGAAATCGGCGACCAGGGCGAGGTCTCGGCGCTGATCGAACGCCGCTCGGATGATGAATTGGCAGCACTGATGAACAATCTCGGCGGACATTGCGTCGAATCGCTTGTTTCCGCCTTTGGGGAGGCCTCGGACGATCGACCGACCGTTTTCCTGGCCTATACGATCAAGGGCTGGGGCACGCCGCTTGCTGGACACAAGGACAACCATGCCGGCCTGATGACGACTCAGCAGATGGTCGAATTCCAGACGGCCATGGGGGTCGAAAAGGGCCATGAGTGGGAGCCCTTTTCCACGGTGCCGGACGCTGCCGGCGATCTTCGCGATTTCCTTTCGGCCGTCCCCTTCTTCCAGAAAGGCATCCGGCGCTACAAGGCCAGGAAAATACATTCCCCGGGATCCGTCGTCCTGGAGGATCGGACAGCGTCGACGCAGCATGGGTTCGGAAAAATCCTAGACGCCATCGCCGCGTCGCGGGCGGATATCGCCGACCGGATCGTGACCACGGCGCCCGACGTCACGGTCTCGACCAATCTCGGACCATGGGTAAACCGGCGCGGCCTCTTCGCCCGCAACGCGCTGGCGGATACCTTCCGCATGGAGCGGGTCCCCTCGGCGCAAAAATGGATGTTCTCCCCGGAGGGCCAGCATCTGGAACTGGGTATCGCCGAGATGAACCTGTTCCTGTTCCTGGCGGCCGCCGGTCTTTCGCATAGCGTTTTCGGTGAACGCATCCTGCCGATCGGCACGGTGTATGACCCGTTTATCGCACGCGGCCTCGATGCTCTCAACTATGCCTGCTATCAGGACGCTCGTTTCATGATCGTCGGAACGCCTTCCGGCGTAACGCTGGCGCCCGAGGGTGGCGCGCATCAGTCTATCGGCACGCCGTTGATCGGCATGAGCCAGGACGGCCTCGCAAGCTTCGAGCCGGCTTTCCTGGACGAGCTTTCCGTAATCATGGACTGGGCTTTCGACTATATGCAGCGCGATGGCGACGGAGACCCCGACGAACGCACGTGGCTGCGGGATGAGACGGGCGGCTCCGTATATCTGAGACTGAGCACGCGGCCGCTCGAACAACCGGCGTGGCGTGACGACGAAAAATTCCGGCAGGGGGTGATCGACGGAGGCTATTGGCTAAGGCGACCCGGTCCCAATGCCGACGTCGTGCTTGCCTATCAGGGCGCGGTGGGATCGGAGGTGGTCGAAGCGGCCGGCAGGCTGGGGGAGGTCCGCCGCGATATCGGCGTTCTAGCCGTGACCTCTGCCGACCGGTTGAACGCGGGCTGGACGGCCGCACAGCGCGCGCGCAAGCGTGGGCGGCAAAATGCCAGGAGCCATATAGAATGCCTGCTCGACGTGCTCCCATCCCATTGCACCCTTATCACGGCGATCGACGGTCATCCGGCAACGCTCGCCTGGATGGGGGCGGTCGCTGGCCACCGCACGATACCGCTCGGTGTGGAGCATTTCGGCCAAACCGGGACGATCGCAGACCTCTATCGCCATTTTGGAATGGACAGAGACAGTATCGTCGAGACCGTTCTATCGCTGACGGATGGAAGACGGCTGCGGGAACTCGTGCCCGGGTAGCTCAACGACCGAGAGACGACAAATTGCTTCGACGAGCTGACAGCACGAAAGCGCAGTCGCAGGCCATGCGCATCGAAATCAAGTACCGAGGCAATCATGCCGGCGGTGATCCGGGCCGGCGCCGGCATTGTCTGAAGGCGGGTCCGGATCCTTTCGGACCCGCTCCTTCATCTCTTTGTGCCCCCATCCGCGAAAAGCATGCGAAAGGCAAAGAGTCCTTTCACGTATTCCCTCCAACGGCCTCCGCCGGGTAGACGCCCTTCAGGACGTCGTCGAAATGGCGGCTGACGCAGTTGTTGCATTCGCAGGCGAGGGCGCGAAGCCCGTCACCGTTCCGGATGCCGATGCGCCCGCGACGCGTCTGGATGACGCCTTGTTGCCGAAGATCGTGGATCACGCGGCTGAGATAGCTGCGGCCGACGCCGAGCATGGCGGCGAGCTGCTCCTGCGTGAGCGCTATGTCGTCCGCGCCGGTGCGCTCGGCGGCCGCCAGCAGCCATTTGGCGGTCCGCTGCTCGATCGAATGCGCCGCGTTGCAGGCGACCGACTGGAAGACCTGCGCCATCAGGCAGTCGGCGTAGCGCGCGAACAGATAGCGCAAGGTGGGCGAGCGCGTCTTCGTATCCTCGAGCTCACGCAGATCGATGCGGAAGAAGGCCCCGCCAAGCTGCACTTCCGCGCGCGTATAGGCCGGGAGATGGCCTTGGCTGACGAAGCCGCCTACGGCGCCTTCGCGGCCGACAAGGGCAGTCTCGATCGCGCGCCCGTCATGGAGGACGACGAGATAGGAGATCAGGCTGCCGCCGCGCGGGAAATAGGCGAAGCGGACCGTATCGCCCGGATCGTGCAGGACGGCTCCCGTCGGGGCCGACCACGCCTCGAGCTTCGGCGCCAGGATGTTCCAGTCAGCCAGCCTCAGCGCCCGAAGCAGGTTGTTCCCGATCGGATCCGTTACCGTGTCCATGGCCAGTCGTCCCTTCCTTGAGAGACAATTTTAACGCCGCAGCCCCGGAAATGTTCACTAGTGCGCAGACGACTCCTCCGGTTCTGTCTACAAGTCAACACAGCGCCTTTGGGCCGTCTCGCCGATCAGGGTCGATGCTCGACCGCTCCCACGAGACGTATGTTCGCACATTGTCGGGAGAAATGAATGGCCGCTGCTCCGTCGGTTCATGACCTGGAATATGCGCGCGCTCCCGCCGGCAAGCACGGCCGGGCATAGACGATGTCGGATCGGCAACCTCTTTCGGGAACCTTGCCGCTGCTGCGGCTTTACATCGCCGGGGATTCGCCGGGCGCGCGGCGGGCGCTCGCCAACAGAAAGCGGCTTATCAGGGCGCTGGACGGCGCGATCAACATCGAGATCATCGACATCCTGTCGACGCCGGAAGCAGCCGAGAAGGCAGGCATCCTCGCGACGCCTACCTTGTCCGACGACGCCACCGATCCGCCGCGCCGCCTGATCGGCGACATCAGCAACATAACCGAGGTTCTCTCCTATTTCGGCTATCGCAGGAAGGATGCCCCATGACCGTCACAGCGGAAGCCCCCGTCGATCCCGTCCTCGAACGCGTGAAGACCGGTGTCGAGGCGTTCGACGATCTCGTCATGGGCGGCCTGCCGCGCGGCCGTACGACGACCGTCAGCGGCACGCCGGGCAGCGGCAAGACGGTGTTCGCCACGCAGTTCCTGGCCCATGGCATCACCGAGCTCGGCGAGCCCGGCGTGTTCGTGACCTTCGAGGAAACGCCTGCCGAGATCGAGGTCAACATGGCGAGCTTCGGCTGGGACATCCGCGGCTGGCGCGAGACCGACAGGCTGGTCTTCGTCGACGCCAGCCCGCGCGACTCCGACCAGGTCGTCGTCGGCGACTTCGACCTCGTCGGCCTGCTTACGCGTATCCTGCATGCCGCCAGAAGCGCGCGGGCCAGGCGCGTCGTGCTCGATTCGGTCACCCAGCTCTTCGACCATTTCATCGCCGACCAGACCCTGGTGCGGCGCGAATTGCTGCGCATCGCGACGGCCCTGAAGAAGGTGGGCCTGACCGTCCTGATGACGGCCGAGCGCGACAGCGAATATGGCGAGATCTCGCGGCATCGGGTCGAGGAGTTCGTCGCGGACAATGTCGTGATCCTGCGAAATGCGCTCGACCGCGAACGCCGCCGGCGCACCATCGAGGTGCTCAAGATGCGCGGCAGCCGGCACGTGGAAGGCGAAGTGCCGTTCACGCTCGTCGGGGACCGGGGGATGGTCGCGGTTCCCTTGTCTTCATTGCGGCTCGAGCAGCAGTCCGGCAGCAGGCGGGTGACGAGCGGCAACGCCGAGCTCGATGCGATGACCAGCGGCGGCTTCTTCCGCGATAGCGTCACCCTCGTCAGCGGCGCGACGGGTACCGGCAAGACCCTGCTCGTCACGCACTTCCTCGCTGGAGGCGTGGCGGCGGGCGAACGCGCGCTGCTGGTCGGCTATGAGGAAAGCCGCGGCCAGCTCTTCCGCAACGCGCGCAGCTGGGGCGTCGATTTCGAGGCGATGGAGGCGGACGGCCGCCTCAAGGTGGTATGCCTCTATCCGGAGGCCCAGAGCCTGCCCGACCATCTCCTGATGATCCGTGAACTGGTCGAGGAGTTCGACCCGCAACGGCTCGCCATCGACAGCCTTTCGGCGCTGGAGCGGATCGCGCCCGAGACCGGATTCCGCGAGTTCCTGATCAGCCTGACCTCCTTCATCAAGAAGCACGAGATCGCGGGGCTGTGCACCGCAACCGACAAGTCGCTCGTGGGCGGCCACAGCGCCAGCGAGCAGCATATTTCCACGCTGACCGATTCCATCATCCTGCTGCGCTATATCCAACAGGCCGAATTCATGCATCGCGGCCTCATGGTGCTGAAGATGCGCGGCAGCGAGCACGACAAGCAGATCAGGCGCTTCACGATCGACACGAGCGGCATGCATCTCGGCCAACCCCTGGATGATGCGCCGATCGTCTTCGGCGACGCCTTGGGCGGCCCTTCAACCTGACGGGGGAAACATGAACAGGAAGCATGGCCTGGCCGAAGTCCTGGAGCCATTCGACGATTCGCGGCTGACCAGCATCAGCCAGCCGAGCTTTCGCCTGCTCATCGAGAATACCGCGGACGGCGTTCTCGTCGTCGACCTTTCCGGCGCCGTGCTCTACGCCAACCCGGCCGCCTGCGGCATACTCGGTCATTCTCGTGACAAGCTTCTCCATGTTCCGCTCGGTCGTCCCATGACCGGGGGCGAAACAGCGGAGATCACGGTCCATCGTCCCGACAGCCGTCCCGCCGAGGTGGAGATGCGGGTGGTCGAGGTGACCTGGGACGGTGAGCCGGCGCTTCTCGCTAGCCTTCGCGACATCTCCGCCCGCCGCGCCCAGGACGAGCGGCAACGCCAGTCGCAGAAGCTCGAAGCGATCGGCCGCCTGACGGCGGGCATCGTTCATGACTTCAACAACCTGGTCGCCGTCTTCGAATCCGGCCTCCGTCTGCTGGAAAGGCAACTGGCCCAGGACCCCGGAGACCCGAAAGTCGGGAAATTCATAGAAGAATTGCTGGAGCGTACGCAGAACGGCAGGGCGCTTACGCAGCGGCTGCTCGCCTTCTCGCGGCGGCAAACGCTCAGCCCCCAGGCCACCGACCTCAACGAACGCATCCGGTCCCTCTCGAGCCTGCTGGAACGGGCGCTCGGCAGCGGCGTGCAGATCCGGCTCGAGCTCCATTCGGATGTCGGGGAGGTCCTTATCGATCCCGACCAGCTCGATACGGCGATCCTCAACCTGGCGGTCAACGCCAGGGATGCGATGGCCGGCAGGGGCGTCCTCACGATCGAAACCCGGCTGGACGCGCTGGGCGATCTGGAGACAGGGGAGGGCCTGAATGAATCATTTGCCCGCGCCACCGTCGCGGACACGGGTTGCGGGATGGGCAAGGAAGTTCTCGCGCAGGTGTTCGAGCCGTTCTTCACCACGAAGGGCGAAGGCGAGGGGACCGGGCTGGGGCTCAGCCAGGTATACGGGTTCGTGACCCAGTCCGGCGGCCAGATCAGGATCGACAGCAATGTCGGCTCGGGAACAGCCGTGCACCTGTACCTGCCGAGGATCCACCCGGACCAGGCAGGGCCGACATGACTGCGGTGCGCTTCATCTGCCGAGAAGCCAGGGCGGTCCGGCCTTTTCCGCGCGGGCGGCTGCCGTTCGCGGGCATGCCGAGCCCCAGGCTCAAAATCGTTATCGATCGTGACAGGAACTCCATGCAAAACAACACGTTGTCTATCTCGAACGTGAAGCTTCGCCGCCAAAGCGGGGACGAGATAGATGAGCTCGGACAAAGGCACTGACAAGCCGCTCAAGGTCCTCGTCGTCGAGGATGAGCCGCTCCTCGCGCTGGATCTCGAGGCGCAGCTGGTGCAGATGGGCCACGTGGTCATCGGCATGGCACCGGACTCCCAGGCCGCCTTCGGCCTGGCCGAGAAGGCGCGTCCCGATCTCGCGCTCGTCGACCTCAATCTGCGCGACGGGCTTACCGGACCGCAGATTGCATCGGAACTGTCGCGCGACGGGGAGGTGATGGTCGCCTTCGTGACGGGGAGCCCCCACCAGATTCCACCGGACTACGCCGGCGCGGCCTGCGCCATCACCAAGCCCTGGTCTCCCAAAGCCCTGGAGCAGGTGATATCTCTCGCCCGCATGCCTCGGCGGGACAGGGCAGGCCTGCCCGCGGCCGACCTGTCCTTGGTGCGCCTGGCGCCCTCTTTCCAGCTCGGCGGGAACCCGCGAGGAAAGGGAAAGTGAGTTCGGCCGAGGGGGCGACGCCGGACATCGTGTCGGCGGAGTACCAGCGTCTCATTGTGCTTGGCCATACGCGGATCGAAGAGCTAAGCTTCACCACCGCGCGGCCCATGGACATTTTGTCCAAACCGGACAGACAGATTGTCCATAGATATCAATATGATGATAGGATACGATAGCTCGGCTGGCCACCTGAAATTCTGCAGAATGCTTGCCTATGGCGGACGATAAACCCCGGTTCAAGCCTTACGACCGCCCCGCCGGCGGATGGGGAGCTGCGGCGGCGACGGCAAAGATATTGCTGGAACAGAGCGTTGTCACAAAGGGATCGCGCGCGCTGTTGTCGATGAACCAGCCCGGCGGCTTCAAATGCCCGAGCTGTGCCTTTCCGGACGCGGAGTGCAAGAAGACGCTCGACTTCTGCGAGAACGGCGCCAAGGCGCTGGCTTTCGAAGCGACGAAGTTTCGGGTCACGCGGGAGTTCTTCGAGCAGCAGACGGTATCCGCCCTGATGGAGCAGTCGGATCATTGGCTCGAGATGCAGGGCCGCCTGACCGAGCCGATGCGCTACGATGCCAAGACCGACAGATATGTCCCTGTCGGCTGGGACGAGGCCTTCGCGCTGATCGGGCGGCATCTGCGGGCGCTCGATAGCCCTGACGAAGCCGAATTCTATACGTCCGGACGCACGCCTAACGAAGCCGCATTCCTCTATTCGATCTTCGTGCGGGAGTTCGGCACCAACAATTTCCCCGACTGCTCGAACATGTGCCACGAGCCGACAAGCCGGGGCCTGCCGCCCGCCATCGGCGTCGGCAAGGGCACGGTCGTCATGGAGGATTTCGACCACGCCGAAGCCATCTTCGTCATCGGACAGAATACCGGCACCAACTCGCCGCGCATGATGACCAACCTGTTCGAGGCGCGGAAGCGGGGGGTTCCCATCGTGGCGGTCAACCCGATGCCGGAACGCGCCTTCATGCGCTTCACCGAGCCGCAGAGCGTTCTGCAGATGGCGAGCTTCGGCTCGACGCAGATCGCCAGCGAATTCGTTCATATCGGCATCGGCGGCGATCTCGCCTTCATGAAGGGGATGATGAAGGTGATGTTCGAACGGGAGGACGGGGGCGAAAAGGTTCTCGACCACGATTTCATCCGCGCCCACACCGTCGGAATAGAATTGCTGCGGGAGGACGTCGGGGCACAGCAATGGCCCGATATCGTCAGGATCTCCGGCGTCGGCGAAGACCAGATCCGCCGATGCGCGGAAATCTACATCCGCTCGAATGCGACGATGATCTGCTACGGCATGGGCCTTACCCAGCACCAGGAAGGATCGCGGCTGCTCCAGCAGGTCGTGAGCCTTCTTCTTCTCAAGGGCAATTTCGGCAAGCCGGGAGCCGGCATAGCGCCGATCCGAGGACATTCGAACGTCCAGGGGGACCGGACGGTCGGCGTCGACGAAAAGCCGTCGCAAGCCTATCTCGATCGCGTCCGGGATGTGTTCGGCTTCGACCCGCCGCGCAGGCACGGCCACCACACGGTCGAATCCGTGGCGGCGATGGAGCGGGGAGAGGCCAAGGTCTTCATCGGGCTGGGCGGCAATTTCGTGCGCGCCGTTCCCGATACGGAGCGATCCTACACGGCGATGCGGAAGCTGGCGCTGACGGTCGCCATCACGACGAAGCTGAACCGGGGCCATCTCGTCCACGGCCGGGAAGCGCTGATGTTGCCCGTGATCTCGCGCTCGGAGAGGATCAGCACGGCGGCGGGCGAACAGTTCCTCACCATCGAGGATTCGTTCTCCAACGTCACGGCTTCGCGCGGCGTGCTGGAACCCGCCGGCCCGCATCTGCTTCCGGAAGTGGAGATCGTCTGCCGGATGGCCCGTGCGACGCTCCCCGACAGCAAGGTGCCGTGGGAAACCTACATGACCGACTACAACGCCATTCGCGACAAGATCGCCGAGGTCTATCCCGATATCTATTCCGGATTCTCGGAAAAGATCAAAAATCCGAGCGGCTTCCACCTCGACGTACCGCCCCGGCGGCGGGTCTGGCCGACTCCCGACGGCAAGGCGAATTTCCTGTCTTTTCCCGGCCTCGAAGCGAACGCCCCGGTAGCCGACCCGGAAATGCTGCGTCTCGCGACCGTGCGCTCGCACGACCAGTTCAATACCACGGTCTACAGCTACAACGACCGCTATCGCGGCGTCTACAACGACCGCATGGTGCTTTTCATGAACGCGGACGACCGCATCGCCAGAGGGCTGAAAGCCGGGTGCAGCGTCGCGCTGGAAACGATCAGCCATGACGGGGTCGCGCGCCGCGTGCATGGATTGACCGTCATCGACTACCCGATGCCGCGCGGTTCCGTTGCCGGATACTATCCTGAACTCAACCCGCTTCTGCCGCTCGACTACCACGACAAGATCAGCGGCACGCCCGCCGCCAAATCGATCCCGGTCCGCGTGATGGCCGCCTCCCGGGACGCCGCGAACGCATAGGAGGATCGCAGATATGGCCGAAACCATTATCCTCGCCTCGGAAAGCCTGTCCGTCGAGACGATGCTGGCAAATGCCGGCGTCGCGGCCGAAGTCGACGCCGCCGATCTCGACGACGCGGCGATGGAGGCCCCGCTGCAGCGAAGCGGCACCTCGCCGGAAGACGTCGCCCTGATCCTGGCCGAGACGAAGGCGGTCGAGGTGAGCGGGCGGCGGCCCGGCGCCCTGGTGCTCGGTTGCGAGCAGACTCTGGCGCTCGGCGACGAGATTCTGCACGCGCCGGCGGACATGGAAGGCGCAAGGCGCCGCCTGCTGCTGCTTTCGGGCAAGGCGCATCAGGTCAACAGCGCCGCCGTGCTTGCCCGTGACGGCGCGATCGTCTGGCATGAAGTCGGCACGGCGAGCATCGTCATGCGCAGGCTCGATCCCCGCTTCATCGGCCGCAATCTCGCGCAGGCCGGCGACGCAGCGCTGCAGAGTGCCGGCGCCTATCGGATCGACGGCCCCGGCATCCAGCTCATCGAGAAGATCGAGGGCGATTGCTTCACCATCCTCGGCCTGCCGCTGCTGGCCCTGCTGGTCGAGCTTCGCCGGCTCGGCGCCATCGACGGCTGAGCCGGAGGAGCGAAGGCCGAAGGGTCCGGATGGAACGAATTTCACGGGAGCGATGAAATGACGCGACGACCCAGGGCCGCAGCCGAAAACGACGATAGCGCGAGGACGGCCATGCCGGAAACCGGCGAGGCCTCGGCGGAAGCCCCGGACGGCGACGCCGTCGCGCGGCTCGAGGCCGAGAATGCCAGCCTGAAGGACCGCCTGCTGCGCGCCCTTGCGGAAGTGGAGAACGTGCGCCGCCGCTCCGAGCGTGACCTCGGCGACATGCGGCAATATGCGGTCGCGAAATTCGCCGGCGACATGTTGAGCGTGGCCGACAATTTGGAGCGTGCCGTCGCCAGCGTTCCCAAGGAGGTGCGCGAGAGCTCCGCAGCGGTCAGGACGATGATCGAAGGCGTCGAACTCACCGGGAAGGAGATGTTGAACGTCCTGGAAAAGCACGGCATCAGGAAGCTCGATCCGGTCGGCGAGCGTTTCGACCCGAACTTCCACGAGGCGCTGTTCGAAGTGCCCGATCCCACCGTGCCGAGCGGCACTGTCAGCCAGGTGGTCGAGCCCGGCTATGCGATAGGAACGCGCCCGCTGCGCCCGGCCAAGGTCGGCATCGCCCGCGGCGGCGGCGGAAGCCGCGCGGAGCCGACGCAGGACGGCCGCAAGCGCTGAATCGGCCTTACGCTACCGCGCGGCCGGTTTCGTCACGGCTTGCGGCGAAGACGGCAGGGCCTCCGCCTGGCCTGAAAGCCGGATCATCGTCTGCTGCGCCATGGTGCCGTTGGCGATGACGATCTGGCGGCCGTCGTCGGTCCTGAGAACCGTGTAGCCGAGGGAGATGTCCTCGACTTCGCCGACCTCGTAATCGTCCGCGGTCGGCGCCGCCACCTGCAGGCGGTCGCCGCGGCGGAAGGGCTTGTAGAGCACGAGGCTTATGCCGGCGACGAGATTGCCGAGCGTGCTCTGCGCGGCAAAACCGACGATGACCGACACCAGGCTGACGCCGGCCAGCAGCGCGGTGCCGAGACGGTTCAGCGCCGGAACGAGATGCGCATAGAGCGTCGCCAGCAGCAGCCAGGTCGCCAGGATCGTCAGGTGGCTGAGGAAGGACAGGGTGATCTGGTCGACCCGCTCGGAATGATCGAAGCGCAGGACTTCGCGAAGAAGCCGGCGGACCAGCCATGACAGAATAAGTCCAACCACGACGAAAAGGCCGCCCAGGAGCAGGGCTCCCACGATCTCGCTTGTATCAAGCATCTTCAGCATGGCCGGATACCTTCAAGGCAACGGACAGATTGTCTGCGCAGGCTCGGACAAATTGTCCAGTATTGCCGGAAAGTCGAATCGTAACACGTTGATATTGCGCTATTTCCGAAGTGGCACAAGTGTTGCTCCGGTCTATCCGGGTCAGGGTTTTGCCGTTGCGGGTCGGAGCAGCAAAACCGAACAGGGAGTGACGCAATGAGCAAAGTCATCGGCATCGATCTCGGAACGACCAATTCCTGTGTCGCCGTCATGGAAGGCAAGAACACGCGCATCATCGAGAATTCGGAAGGCGCGCGCACGACGCCTTCCATCGTGGCCTTTACGGCCGATGGCGAGCGCCTTGTCGGGCAGCCTGCCAGGCGGCAGGCGGTGACGAATCCCACCAATACGATCTTTGCGGTCAAGCGGCTGATCGGCCGCCGCTACGACGATCCGACGGTCGAGAAGGACAAGAAGCTCGTTCCCTACAAGATCGTAAAGGCCGCGAACGGCGACGCTTGGGTCGAGGCCGAAGGCAAGACCTATTCGCCGTCCCAGATATCCGCGTTCATCCTGCAGAAGATGAAGGAGACCGCGGAAAGCAATCTCGGCGAAAAGGTGACCCAGGCGGTCATCACGGTGCCGGCCTATTTCAACGACGCCCAGCGCCAGGCGACGAAGGACGCGGGCAAGATCGCGGGCCTGGAAGTGCTGCGCATCATCAACGAGCCGACCGCGGCGGCGCTCGCCTATGGGCTGGACAAGAAGAAGCAGGCGAAGATCGCCGTCTACGACCTTGGCGGCGGCACGTTCGATATCTCCATTCTCGATATCGGCGACGGGGTCTTCGAGGTGAAGGCCACCAACGGCGACACCTTCCTCGGCGGCGAGGATTTCGACATGCGCCTCGTCGAGTACCTGGCGGCGGAATTCAAGAAGGAACAGGGCATCGATCTGAAGAACGACAAGCTGGCGCTCCAGCGGCTGAAGGAAGCCGCGGAGAAGGCGAAGATCGAACTTTCCACGTCCACGCAGACGGAAATCAACCTGCCGTTCATCACGGCGGACGCCGCCGGGCCGAAACATCTCCTGATCAAGATCACGCGCGCCAAATTCGAGTCTCTGGTGGACGACCTGATCCAGCGCACCATCGAGCCGTGCCTGAGCGCTCTCAAGGATGCGGGGCTGACGGCCAGGGATATCGACGAGGTCGTCCTGGTCGGCGGCCAGACGCGCATGCCGAAGGTCCAGGAGGTGGTACAGAAGATCTTCAGCAAGGAGCCTCACAAGGGTGTCAATCCGGACGAGGTGGTCGCGGTCGGCGCGGCGATCCAGGCCGGCGTGCTTCAGGGCGACGTCAAGGACGTGCTGCTTCTCGACGTGACGCCGCTGTCGCTCGGGCTGGAGACGTTGGGCGGCGTGTTCACCCGCCTGATCGAGCGAAACACCACCGTTCCGGCGAAGAAGAGCCAGACTTTCTCGACGGCGGAGGACAACCAGAACGCCGTCACGATCCGCGTCTTCCAGGGCGAGCGCGAGATGGCCGCCGACAACAAGCTGCTCGGCCAGTTCGACCTGATGGGCATTCCGCCGGCACCGCGCGGCGTGCCGCAGATCGAGGTGACGTTCGACATCGACGCCAATGGCATCGTCAACGTTTCGGCAAAGGACAAGGGAACGGGCAAGGAGCAACGCATCCAGATCCAGGCGTCCGGCGGCCTCACGGAGGCGGATATCGAGAGGATGGTAAAAGACGCCGAAGCGCACGCCGCCGAAGACAAGAAACGCAAGGAAACGGTGGAGGCAAGGAATTCCGCCGAAGCCCTCCTGCACGGGACGGAGAAGGCCGTGGCCGAGCATGGCGGCAAGCTTTCGGAGGCGGATCGCAGCGCGATCGAGAACGCCATGGCCAACCTTCGCGAGGCGGTGAAGAGCGACGACGGGCCCACCATCAGCGCAAAGGCCGGCGTCCTGCAGCAGCATGCGATGAAGCTCGCCGAAGCGGCCCAGTCGGCGGCTTCCCAGGCGTCGCCGGAGGCGGAGGCCGGAACTGGCCGGCGGGGCGACGACAATGTCGTCGACGCCGAATTCACGGAGATCGACGACGACAAGAAGTGATTTGAGCGACATAAAAGGAAGGCGGAGTTGCCGAGTCCGGCTGTGACGACGCCCCCATGGAGCGGTCACGGAGTCGAGAGCTACGGATTTGACGGGAGCGATGTTACCAGGGAGGGAGATCGTCAATGAAACACGACGCCAGAACCATGCGTATTACGGTGACGCGCAACGGCCCGTATTTGGTGACGGGTTCGGTGCCATTGTCCGAACAGACCATCGGCACCGACGCCAAGGGGCAATCGCAAAGCTGGATCGGCAAGGATCTGCCGGCGACCGGCGCCAAGTTCGCGCTCTGCCGTTGCGGCCATTCCGGCCACAAGCCGTTCTGCGACGGCACGCACGCGAAGATCGGCTTCGATGGCACGGAGGTGGCCGCCCGGACGCCTTATCTCGAGCGGGCAAAGGAATATGACGGTCCGGAATTGGCTCTGCTCGATGTCGAAAGCCTGTGTGCCTTTGCGCGGTTCTGCGACCCGAACGGCCAGGTCTGGAATGAGGTCGCCGATACCGCCGATCCGGACGTGCGCCAGACTTTCGTCAACCAGGTCGGCAGGTGCCCTTCGGGGCGGCTGGTGGCATGGAACAGGGAGCGAGGTACCCCGATCGAGCCCGAACTCGAACCCTCGATCGGGCTGATCGAGGATCCGGTTGAGGGGTGTGCCGGTCCGATCTGGGTGCGCGGCGGCATTGCAGTCGTTTCCGCCGACGGCGAACAGTATGAGGTCCGCAATCGCATGACGCTCTGCCGCTGCGGCGCGTCCAGCAACAAACCTTTCTGCGACGGCACGCATGCGTCCATCAAGTTCCAGGCGAAATAAATGCCCTGCCGGATCGCCCAACCGGGTCGTTCAGGAAGGAAATTGCGGCAGTCTTTCGAAGCCTGCGCCCTTCCAGCTTTTGATCGGGGCGCATCCGGCGAAATCCTTTTGCGATCGGAGCGTGGAGAGGTCCGGTTTTGAAAAATCCTTATGAAATCCTGGGTGTATCCACCACGGCCACGGCCGCCGAGATACAGAGCGCTTATCGCAAGCTCGCGAAGAAACTGCATCCGGACCTCAATCCAGGCGACAAGGCGGCCGAGGAAAAATTCAAGGAAGTCGCGGCGGCCTACGACCTGCTCGGCGATGCCGAAAAGCGCAAACGGTTCGACAATGGCGAGATCGACGCCACCGGCGCGGAGCGGCCGCCGCAGCATTTCTATCGCGACTATGCGTCGGCCGATCAGGAACATGCCTATGCGAACGCCTCGGGCTTCGCCGACTTCATGGATACGGACGATGCCTTCGCCGAATTGCTGAGGCGCAGCCAGGAAGCTCGGGCGAACCGGCGCGGACAGGATATGCATTATCGGCTGGCGATCGATTTCGTCGATTCGATCACGGGAGCGACGAAACGGCTGACGCTGCCGGACGGTAGCACGCTCGATGTCAGGATCCCGCCCGGCCTGGTCGACGGCCAGACCATCCGCCTCAAAGGCAAGGGAGCGCCCGGCGCCGGCAAGGGCGGTCCGGGCGACGCGCTGATCGAGGTCGATGTCCTGCCGGACGCGCGTTTCACGCGTGATGGCGACGACATTTCCATGGAACTGCCGATCTCGCTTTCCGAGGCCGTCCTCGGAGGGAAAGTCAGGGTCCCGACGCCCACCGGAGAAGTCACGATGGCGGTGCCGAAGGGATCGAACACGGGGACGACCTTGCGGCTGAAGGGAAAGGGAGCGCCGCGCCGCGGCGGCGGCCATGGCGACGAGTACGTCAAGTTGAAGGTAGTCCTGCCGAAATCGCCCGATCCGGAACTCGAGGCGTTCGTGTCGAACTGGGGCAGGGGCAGGGACTTCAACCCGCGCGAGGGCAGGCCGTCATGAGCATGACCGAGAAGGAGTTCCTGAGCCATTCGGGCATTCAGCGGCGGACGCTCGATTTCTGGCTCGAGCAGGAATGGCTTGTTCCCGAGAGGACGCGATCAGGCCTTCGCTTCACCGACATAGACATTGCGCGGGCCCGTTTCATCCAGGAACTGAAGAGCGACTTCGGCGCCAACGACGAAGGCATCGACGTCATCCTTCATCTCGTGGACCAGTTGCATGGGTTGCGGCGCGTGCTCGAACGATTGCGCATGAACATGCCACGGTCCGACTAATCGGGCCCAAAGCGAGCATGGCAACACAGACAGCGATACGCCGACCGATCGCCGTCGACAGGAGGAGAAAACAGATGGGTCTTTCGTCATTTCTGAAACGGGATCGGACGGTAGCGGGGGCTGGTTTCAGCCGTTGGATGGTTCCGCCTGCGGCGTTGTGTGTACA
>MKRJ01000036.1 GCA_001896885.1 Rhizobiales bacterium 65-79
GTCGATCCTGTCGCTCTTCCGTTAAGAGCACATCCAGGGGACGGGCCGGATCGGGCCGCGCGCAAGCGCGGCCCGATTTCATTTTCGCACAAGCTTCGGCGGCTAGGGTCTGGCACCCCTAATCTCCGGGAGCTCCGTGCCGGTGCCTGACCAACTCCAGAACGTCGTCGACAACCTTCGAAGCTTCGGACCGAAAAGGCTGGCGATCCTCGCCGCCGTCGCGGTCCTCGTCATGGTGACGATCGGCGTCTCCTCCTATTACCTCAACAAGCCTGCCTACGAGACGCTCTATGTCGGGCTCGACCGTTCCGACGTGAACCAGATCGGCCTCGTATTGGGCGAGGCCGGCATTTCCTTCGACGTCGATTCCAAGGGAACCTCGATCCTGGTGCCGGTCGGCAAGACCGCGCAGGCGCGCATGCTGCTCGCCGAGAAGGGGCTGCCGACCAGCGCCAACGCAGGCTACGAACTGTTTGATAATGTTGGCTCTCTCGGCCTGACCTCCTTCATGCAGCAGGTGACGCGCGTGCGCGCCCTCGAAGGCGAGATCGCCCGCACCATCCAATCGATCAACGGCGTCAAGTCGGCCCGCGTCCATATCGTCATGCCGGAGCGCGCCAATTTCCGCCGCGAGGAACAGCAGCCGACCGCCTCGGTGATGATCCGCACCTCCGGCATCGATGCTGCCCGGACCGCCATGTCCATCCGCTTTCTCGTCGCCGCGGCCGTGCCGGGGTTGAACGCCGACAAGGTGACCGTGCTCGACACCAACGGCACGCTGCTGGCCGCCGGCGACGATCCGGCAAGCAACACCGCCAACCGCGCCTTCGGCGTCGAGCAGACCGTCGAGAACGAGATCGAGAGCAACATCAATCGCGCGCTGGCGCCCTATCTCGGGGCGGAGAATTTCCGCTCCAGCGTAAAGGCCACCGTCAACACCGACACCAAGCAGATCGAGGAGACCATCTTCGACCCGAACTCGCGCGTCGAGCGCTCGGTGCAGACGGTGCGCACCAACGACAATTCCAACCAGCAGCAGGCCTCGACGCCGACCTCCGTCGAGCAGAACCTGCCCACCGACCAGCCCGCTGCTACGACGGACGGCCCGAAATCGACCGAAAAGCGGGAGCGCAAGGAAGAGACGACCAACTACGAGATCAATTCGAAGAAGATCGCCACCAAGAGCGACGGCTTCTCGATCTCCAGGCTGTCGATCGCCGTCGTCGTCAACCGTCAGCGCCTGCTCGATATCCTCGGCAAGGACGCTTCGAGCGACCAGATCAACGCCCGCATCGCCGAGATCAAGAAGGTCGTCGCATCGGCCACCGGCTTCGACGACAAGCGCGGCGACGAGATCGACGTGGCGGCGGTGGAGTTCCTCGACGGGCTCGATGGAGCGCCGGCGGAAACGCCAGGCCTCATGGATCGTCTCGGCGCGCATGTCTTCTCGCTCATCAACGCCGCGGCCTTCGTGCTGGTGGCCTTCCTCGTCACCTGGTTCGGCCTGAAGCCGCTGGCGGCCGCGCTCGGCAAGGCGCCGTCCGGCGCGCCGCGCAGCTTCGAGGAGGTGCAGAGATCCCTTCCCGCCGCCGAGGGCCATGCCCAGTTCGCCACGGCCGGGGCCCTTCCCGGGCCGGCCGGCGCTCCGCTGGCGAACCCCATAGACGAGTTGCGCCAGAAGCTGAGGCCCGCGCCGCAGGAGCGGCTGGCGCGTATGGTCGACCTCAATGAGGAGCGGACCGCGCATATCCTGCGCAAATGGGCGCATCAGGAGGCGAGCTGATGCCCGGATTCGCGCTGGCCGACATGCTGGCCGATTTCGCCGAGCGGCCGCGGCGCGCGCCGGGCGCGCCGGGGCGCGTGGAACCGACACCAGGGAAACAGGACGGACCCGCCCTCGACGTGGACGCGCTGCTCGCCGAGGAGCGGACGCGCACCGAGCAGGCCACAAGCGAAAGGCTCGCGGCGGAGAGCGAGGCCGCGCTATCCGCCGAGCGTGAGAAGCACGCCGCGGAGATCGCGGAGATCAACCGGCGCCATGGCGAGGAACTTGCGGCGCGGCTGGAAGCGGGGCTGCGCGAAATCGAGGAGCGCATCGGCCAGGCCGTCACCGGCGCCGTCGCCCGCATTCTCGGCCCGATCGTCAGCGACGAAGTCCTGGAGCGAAGCATCGGCGAACTGGCAAGGGCGATCGGCGAGGCGCTGGACGACGCGGACGCGGTGACCATCCGCGTCTCGGGACCGTCCTCGCTCTTTTCCGCGCTGGCGGCGAAGATGGGCGAAAAATCCAAATATCTCCGCCATCAGGAAACCGACGCCGCCGACCTTGTCGTGGACGTGAACGGCAGCCTGATCGAGACCCGTCTCGCCGAATGGCAGACGGCCGTGCATGAGGCGCTGGCATGAGTATCGACGCCGAGGGCGCACCCCATCAGGAGATCATCATCGTCCGCCGCGGCGGCTACGACGAGGATGAAGCCCACCACGGCGGCGTCTGGAAGATCGCCTTCGCCGATTTCATGACGGCGATGATGTGCTTCTTCCTGGTCATGTGGCTGATCAACGCCGCCAACGAGCAGACCAAGGCGGCGCTGGCGAGCTACTTCAATCCGGTCAAGCTCATAGACCGCAACACGTCGCGCAAGGGCATAGACGATCCGGCCAAGACGCCGGGCGATCCCGACACGTCCACCAGCAAGGACACGCACGAGACCGAAAAGCCGGTCTCGACCCGCGACGCCCTGACCGGCCCGGCCAAGCAGGAGAACTCGCTCGACGAATCGAACACCAGGCGCCATTCCGACAAGAACCTGTTCGCCGACCCCTATTCCGTGCTCGCCGAGATCGCCGGCGAGACCGGCACGCTGCAGAACACCAGCGCCAAAGGCGATGGCGGCGCGCGGGATTCCGGTCCGGCGACCGGCGCTTCCGGAGGCCAGACCTATCGCGACCCCTTCGCTCCGAACTTCTGGTCGCAGCAGGTCGACATGCCCAAGGAAAACGCCGAAACGGTGAGTTCCGGCCTGGCGGACAAATTCACCTCCGTGGGCGGCAAGGCCACGGCCAGGGAATCCAGGCAGGGCCCGGCCGCCATGACGGCGGCAGGCGAAGCGGAGGCCGGCGACAAGGTCAAGCCGGGCGCCGCGCAGCAAGGAAGCACCGCCGCCGGAACGACGGCAAGCGAGCAGACCGGGCCTGCTATCGGGGCGGGGCTGGCGCGGACCGAAGCCAAGGCGACGCCCGCGACCGCCGCCTCGCAGGCCATCGCCCAGGTGGAGGCACAGACCTCGGCCGAGCGTAGCGCTGCGAAGGCGGAGGAGGTCAGCAGGACCTCGCAGAAAAGGACGGAGCAGACCGGTCCCGCCACCGAACCGGGCTCGGCCAGGGCGGGCACGGAAGCGGCCGCAGCGAAGCCCGCGGCCGGCCAGGCGGAGAAGCCCGACAAGGCGACGGAAAGGCTTGCCGCCGACATCCGCAACCAGCTCGCCGGCAGCTTCGGCAGCGACGATCCGATCTACAAGGGACTGACCGTTTCCGAGACGGAGAAGGGCGTCCTCATCTCCGTCAGCGACCAGTCGAATTTCGGCATGTTCGAGATCGGCTCGGCTGTGCCGAACCGCGAGACCGTGCTCGCCATGGAGAAGATCTCGAAGATCCTCAGCGCGCACAAGGGCACGATCCGCATCGAAGGCCATACGGACGGCAGGCCGTTCAAGAGCGACACCTATGACAATTGGCGCCTCTCCAGCGCGCGCGCCCAGACGGCCTACTACATGCTGGTGCGCGCCGGGCTCGACGAGAAGCGCGTCATGGAAGTCGCCGGCTTCG
This sequence comes from Rhizobiales bacterium 65-79, assembly GCA_001896885.1. Classification (GTDB taxonomy): domain Bacteria; phylum Pseudomonadota; class Alphaproteobacteria; order Rhizobiales; family Rhizobiaceae; genus Mesorhizobium_L. The sequence goes on from MKRJ01000036.1 coordinate 3,829, forward strand.
CCGACCGCAAGCTGAAGGTGAAGGACGATCCCTATGCGGACGCGAACCGCCGCATCGAGATCCTGCTGGAGACCAGATAGTGTGGCGGCCGGGGGCGCGCGCGGGAGGACTGGCGGCGGCGATCCTGCTCGCCGCGCCTTTCGTCGCGAGCGCCAGGGCCGAGGAGAATTTCGACCTCCAGCCCTATCAGCTGGTGCGCTCGCTGGAACTGGTGCAGGACCGCCTCGCCGGCGGCGACGAGGCCGCGTTCCCGATGCAGCGCAAGCTGCTTGAGATGATCGATGCGAAGCTGCTGGCGACGCCGGCCAAGACCTTCGACGACGAGCGCAATTTCGACGCGCTTCTGGTCTATGCGATTTCCGGCGGCAATCCTTCGACGATCGAAACCGTCGTCTCGCGGCTCGACCTGAAGCCGCCGCGGGCCGCCCTCGGCGCCGGCGTTCTCGGCTATGTGCGCGGCCGCCCGGCGGAGGCGGAAAAGGCGCTGCACGGCATCGACCCGCTGACGCAGCCGACCGAACTCGGCGCCTATCTCGCGCTGCTCGAGGGATCGGTCGCGGCGGCCGAGGATTCGGAGGCGGCGCTCAAATTCTTCGACGCGGCCCGGCTGCTCGGGCCGGGATCGCTCGTGGAGGAGGCAGCGCTCCGCCGCTCGGTGATGATCGCGCTCAAGATGCGAGACCCGGACCGGTTCCTCGACTATTCCGAGCAATATGTCCGCCGTTTCCTGCGTTCCCCCTATGCCAGCCAGTTCGCCGACGGCTTCGTCGTCGGCGTGGTCGACATGCATAGCAGCATCGATCTCGACAGGGTGGCAAGGACGCTCGGCGAGATGGACGCAGACCGGCGCAAGGCCATCTATCTCCGCCTCGCCCGCAAGAGCGCGATCGAGGGTCTCGCGGATCTGACCGCCTTCGCCTCGCGCATGGCCGATGTCCGCAACGATCCGCGTTCGAAAACGAACGATCCGCGCGTGCTGCTTTATTCGAGCATCGCTTCGGTCGCCTCCGGCTCGGTCGGCGCCGTCGCCACGCAGCTCGCCTCGATCGACAGGACCCGGCTGAGCGAAAGCGACCAGCGCCTTCTCGACGCCGCGCGCACCATCGCCGGAGAGGTCATCGCGCAGCCGAAGGCGCCGGACGTTCCGGCGAAGGTCGCGGAAGCCGCGGCCGCGGGGAATGCGTCCTCCAATCCGGCCGAAAAGAAGCCGGCTCCGCCCGCCGGGCCCGACGAGAAGGCCATGGACGCCTCCATGAAGATCATGGCCGACACCCGCCAGAAACTCGCAGCAATAGACGAACTCCTCAAGGAGACCGAATGATGCCAGGGATCGCCATCCAGCCGGGCTTCTCGATTCCCGCGGCACCGGCGGCCCGCGCCGTCTCCGCGCCGGCCGACGATGGTTTCTCCAAGGCGTTGCGCGAGAAGCCGAGCGCGCCCGCGCAGGCGGACGGCAAGGCCGACCCTGTCGACGACGACAGCGGCGATGCCGGCGGGACGGCTGTTCACGGCAAGGACGGCAAGGTCGGCTCCACCCCGCACGCCAAGGACGGTCACGAAGATCACGACGATGACGGAGACGCGAAAAAGGACGATGACAAGGAGAGCGGCGCCCTTCCCCCGCAGATGACCGCGCAGCGCGTGATTGCCGGGCAATGGCAGGTCGCGGCGCCGACAGCGCAGGATGGGGCGGACACGGGCGACGCCCCGCCTGCGCCCCCCGGCGCCGCTGCGCCGGCTACCCAAGGCGCCGGAACGGCGCAGGCGAATGGAGCCACGATCGTTGCCGCACAGGCTACCCCCGATACGGCCGGCGCGGCCGTCGCGCAGGCGGCCCCCGATATGGCTGGCGGCAGCGCCGCCGCCCAATCGGCCGTTGCCGCCGCCTTGCAGGCACCCCCTGCACCGTCCCCCACGCAAGCCGGCAAGGAGGCAGGCGCGGTTCCGCCCGCGACGGCGGCGCCCGCCGATGCCGAGCCGATGCCAGCAAGCGTCACCGCCGGCACGGTCGTGACCACCGAAGCCGCCGACCCTTCCGCCGCGTTCATGGCGAAGGTCGCCGCCCTCGATCATGGCGCCAAGCCTGCGACCGCCCCGCAAGGCCCGGCCTCCGCGCCGGGGCCGGCATCGAATGCCGATGCCACGCAGGCAAAGATCGCCCAGGCGTTCGCGGGCCAGGGCTCCGGCGATGCCGGCGCCGATCCGGATAGCCGGGGCAACGGAAATGGCGCTGCCCAGGGCAAGGCGGCGCAGGGCGTGGCGCAGCCTTCCGCCACGGCTGGCGCCGATCCTGCCGCCGCTCCGCTGCCGACGGCGCAGATGGTTCCCACATCGGGCAGCGCCGCCTCCTTCGCCGCGGCGTTGGCCGATGGCGGCAGGCTGGCACGCTATGTCACGAGCGCGGCCTCGGCGGCAGCGGCCGGTGCGCCGGTGGGCACAATTCCGGTGCAGTCGCTGAGCATCCAGCTGCAGCCGGTCGAACTCGGCATGGTCACGGCCAATCTGAAATATGCCGGCAACCAGCTCTCGATCGACATCGAGGTCCAGACGCAGGACGCCCAGCGCCGCCTCTCCAGCGACAGCTCTGACATCGTCAAGTCGCTGCAATCGCTTGGCTTTCAGGTCGACAAGGTGACCGTGCGCCAGGTCCAGCCGCAAGCGCAGGCGCAAAGCCAGGGCCAGCCGCAAGGCCAGCCGACGGCGCGGGACGGCTCCGCCGGCGGCTTCGGCGCACAGGGCGGCAACCCCTTTTCCGCGCCGGGGCATTCGGAGCGACAGGCGGGCCAGCATCGGCAAGGTTCGGAGAGCGGATATGAGGACACATCAGAGCGCAGCGTCGGCATGGTTCAGACGGCTTCTGATCGCCAGCCTCGGCGCGGCGTCTTTATCTAGCCTTTCCGTCGCGGCCTCGGCCGCCGTCAACCCGTGCGAGACGGAGATCCTGCACGCCTCCGCCGCATACGGCGTGCCGGTCGGCATCCTCTACGCCGTCGGGCTGGCCGAGACCGGCCGTAAGGGCAGCCTGCAGCCGAACGCCATGAACATCGAGGGGAAGGCGGTGTTTCCGTCGAGCCGCGGCGAGGCGCTGCGCCTCTTCGCCGACGCCAAGAGCAAGGGCGCCAGGCTCATCGATGTCGGCTGCATGCAGATCAACGAGCGCTACCACGGCAGCCACTTCGCCGGCATAGCCGACATGTTCGATCCGCACCGCAACGTCGACTACGCCGCCCGCTTCCTCGTCGACCTGAAGAAGCAGCACATGACCTGGTCGATGGCGGTCGCCCGCTATCATGCCGGCCCGGACAACGACCCAGCGCAGAAAATCTATGTCTGCCGCGTCATCGCCAACATGGTTGCCACCGGTTTCGGCAAATGGACGCAGAACGCCAGGCAGTTCTGCAATCCCTGATTGCCGGCGCACTCCGGCTCGCCAAAGCCGAAATCATGGTTAACGTCTCGTTAAGGACCATCCTCTAGCCTTTGTGCCGGGTATTGGGGGAGTCGCGTCGCACGGCCGTTCCGGCCGGATGATTCCCAAGAAATGACTCGCAAGAAATGACGGGTGTCCGGCATCGCCGGCCGCGGCTACCTCTTGCGCCGGGCTTTTTAAATACTGATTCGGAGGGCGGGCCGATGATCGTTATCGTTGACGAACGGGACCTTGTAAAAGAAGGATATCATTCGCTTTTCGACCGCGAGGGCGTGGCGAGCGCCGGCTTCCGGTCGGGCGAGTTCGGCGAGTGGGTATCGAGCGTCGCGGACGAGGACCTGAAGGCGGTTCGCGCCTTCCTGATCGGCGAATGCGAAGAAGGCGCCGTCTCCCCCAGCATGATCAGGGGCCGCACCAGCGCCCCGGTGATCGCGCTGAGCGAACAGCATTCCCTGGAGAACACGCTGCGCTGGTTCGAATCGGGCGTCGACGACGTCATCCGCAAGCCGGTCCACATCCGCGAGATCCTGGCCCGCATCTCGGCGATCCGCCGTCGTGTGCAGAAAGAGGCGAACTACACCGAAATCGGCGACATGCGCATCTTCATGGATGGCCGCGATCCCGAGATCGGCGGGGAGCCCTTCCCGCTTCCGCGCCGCGAGCGCCGCATCCTCGAATTCCTGGCCTCCAACCGCGGCCGCCGCGTGACCAAGGCGCAGGTCTTCAACGCCATCTACGGCATCTTCGACGAGGAGGTCGAGGAAAACGTCGTGGAGAGTCATATCAGCAAGCTGCGCAAGAAGCTCCGCGAGCGCCTCGGTTTCGATCCGATCGATTCCAAGCGTTTCCTCGGCTATCGGCTGGTTGACTGATCTTGCCGCCTTGCGGCGCGACAACAGCCTCGCGCAAGTAAGCGGCGCTACCCTCCCCGGCTAAGGCATGAGAACCGAGGAGACCACGCCATGAGTTTGTACGGCATGATGCGCACCGGCGTTTCCGGCATGGAAGCGCAGGCAAACCGGTTGTCAGCCACCGCCGACAACATCGCCAATTCCAGCACCACCGGCTACAAGCGCGCCGGCACCCAGTTCTCCTCGCTGGTCATTCCGGGCTCGACGGGGAACTACAATTCCGGCGGCGTGACCACCACGACCAGGCACGCCATCTCGGAAAGCGGCATCCTGCAATATACGACCTCCTCCACCGATCTCGCGGTCGACGGCGACGGCTTCTTCGTCGTCGCCGATACGAACGGCACGCCCTACCTCACCCGCGCCGGCAATTTCGTGCCGGACGCCGACGGCCACCTCGTCAACGCCGCCGGCTACACGCTTCTTGGCTACAGCTTCGCCAACGGCACGCCCTCGGCGACCGCCAACGGTTTTGCCGGCCTCGAGCCGGTGACCATCTCGCAGACCGGGCTGACGGCGACGCCCTCCACCACCGGCGATTTCTATGCCAACTTGCCGCACGACGCCGACATCGTCGCCGCGGCAAACCTGCCGTCCGCGAACGCGTCGACGGCGACCTACACGGCAAAGTCGTCGATCGTCACCTATGACAATTCGGGCGCCGAGAAGCTGCTCGACGTCTATTTCACCAAGACCGCGGACAATACCTGGGAAGTCACCGTCTACGACCAGTCGCAGGCGACCGCCGGCACCGGCTTCCCCTATTCGTCGGGGCCGCTCGCGACCGAAACGCTCAGTTTCGACGCCACGACCAACAAGCTCACCAGCGCCAGTGCGACCGACATGAGCATTCCGGTCCCGAATGGCGGCACCGTTGATCTCGACCTGTCCCAGTCGACCCAGTTCGCAGCCGACTACAGCGTCTATGACGCCAAGGTGAACGGCAATCCGCCGAGCAGCATACAGGACGTGAAAATCGCGGGAGACGGCACGGTCTACGCTCAGTTCGACGACGGTTCGCTCCGCGCGCTCTACCGCGTCCCGCTGGCCACGGTCGAAAGCCCCGATAATCTCCAGACCCTGACCGGCAATGTTTTCGCGGCCACGGCCGATTCCGGCGATCCGGCCCTCGGCTTTCCGGGAGACGGCAAGCTCGGCGACATCAAGTCCGGCGCGCTGGAGAATTCGAATGTCGACATCGCCCAGGAGCTTACCGACATGATCGAAGCGCAGCGCACCTACACCGCGAACTCGAAAGTGTTCCAGACCGGCTCCGACCTGATGGACGTGCTCGTGAACCTTGCGCGGTAGCCATGTGCTGTAGTGTCAGCAGAGAATAACCGGCATGTCGCTGACAACCGCCCTCAACATCGCCCAGTCGGCGCTCTTCAACACGACGCGCCAGACGACGGTCGTTTCCCAGAACATCTCGAATTCGGGGAACGCCGACTATGCGAGGCGTTCGGCGACGGTCGTCAGCACGTCGCCGGGCGCCACGGTCGTCAATATCCAGCGCACGACGGACGACGTTCTCTTCCGCAGCAATCTGCAGGCGCTTTCCTCCTACCAGGGGCAGAGCACGCTTCTGAACGGCATGGAGAATCTCGATCAGGCGGTGAACGGCGTCGACAATGCGGATTCGGCCGCCTCCGCGCTGGGCGATTTCCAGCAGGCGCTGAACCTCTATTCGGCGACGCCCTCCAACACGAGCCTCGGCGAGAACACGATCGAATCCGCGCGCCAGCTCGTCCGCAACCTGAACGACGGGACCCAGGCGATCCAGTCCTTCCGCACGGATATGGACAACCAGATCTCCCAGGCAGTCGGCGACCTGAACAATCTGCTCAACAGCTTCAACCAGGCGAACCGCGCCATCGTCGCCGGCAACCAGACCGGCGCCGACGTCTCCGACATCGAGGACCAGCGCGACGGGCTGCTCAAGCAGATATCGCAATACGTGTCGATCTCCACCATCAAGCGCGGCAATGGCGACATGGTGCTGATGACGTCGGACGGCGCCACGCTCTACGAGACGGTGCCGCGCACCGTGACCTTCGACCCGACCGCCGGCTATTCGGCGACGACGGTCGGCAGCGCCATCAAGGTCGACGGCGTGCCGCTCAGCGCAGGCACCGGCGGCAACACGACGGCATCCGGCTCGCTGCAAGCCATGGTGCAGTTGCGCGACAGCACGGCCACCACCATGCAGAGCCAGCTCGACGAGATCGCGCGCGGGCTCATTAGCTCCTTCGCCGAGAAGGACCCGAGCGGCACCGCCACGTTGCCGGATACGCCCGGCCTCTTCACCTGGCCGGGAGCGCCGGCGATGCCGGCCGACGGCACGCTGGTGCCGGGATTGGCCGGGCTGATCAAGGTCAATCCGGCGATGGATTCGACCGTCGGCGGCAGCGCTTCCGTCTTGCGCGACGGCGGGGCGGGCGGCACGGGCTACGTCGCCAACACCGCAGGAAACGCCTCCTATTCGGACCTTCTCATCGGTTATTCGCAGAATCTGGACAAGCCGATCGCCTTCGACCCGGCAGCCGGCGCCGGCTCCAACGCCAGCGTGATGACCTATTCCACCAACGCCATCAGTTCCTTCGAGGCGGCGCGGAAGGACGCCTCGGATGCCGCCGACAACAAGAACGCCCTGATGACGCGTACCGCGCAGGCCCTTTCCAATTCCACCGGCGTCAACATCGACGAGGAGATGTCGACGTTGCTCGACCTCGAGCATTCCTACCAGGCCTCGGCGCGCATGATCTCGACGGTGGACAGCATGCTCGGCGCACTCCTGGACGCGGTCAGCTAGGGCGGGCACGACGATGAAGACGACCTTCATATCTTCGCAGGCCGTGTCCAACGCGATGCGCTACCAGGTCATGGAGATGCAGCAGGAGCTCTCCAAGGCGCAAACCGAGGTGACGACAGGCCAGCTCGCCGATCCGGGCGTCACGCTCGGCTCGCGCACCGGCCAGGCCGTATCGCTCTCGCGCGATGTCGACCGGCTGAACGGGCTCGTCGATTCGAACAATCTGATCGGCACCCGGCTCAGCGCGACCCAGGACGCGCTCGGCCAGATCAACGACCTGACGCAGACCTTCCTGTCCGCGCTTACCGCCGACAAGGGCAGCGGCGTCGCGCCGACCGTGACGCAGCAGGCGGCCCAGACGGCGCTGAGTTCGGTTACGTCCATCCTCAACACGAGCGTCAACGGCGAATACATCTTCGCCGGCACCAATACCGACGTGCAGCCGATCGACGATTTCAACGCCGCCGGCTCGCAGGCCAAGCAGGCGCTGGACGATTCCTTCCAGAGCTATTTCGGCTTCGCCCCGACCGACGCCGCCGCCGCGAACATCACCGCCGACCAGATGAACGATTTCATCGACAATGTGGTGTCGCCGCAGTTCCTGGGCTCAGGCTGGGGAACCAACTGGTCGAAGGCGACGGACCAGCCGATCACCAGCCGCATCTCGCTGAACGAGACGGCCCAGACCTCCGTCAGCGCCAACACCATCGGCAACAAGAAATTCATGATGGCCGCCGCCATGGTGTCGGATTTCATGCAGGGCAACCTGTCCGAGGGCGCCCGCGACGCGCTGATCGACAAGGCGTCCGGCCTGATAAACGACTCGCTCACGGATTCCGCCTCGCAGCAGGCCAATCTCGGCCTGACCGAGAACAAGGTCTCCAGCGCCACCGACCGCATCAAGTCGCAGGTCGACCTGTTCCAGCGCAACCTCCAGGACCTCGAAGGCGTCGATCCGTACGAGGCCTCGACGAAGATCACGTCGCTGCTCAACCAGATCGAGACCTCCTATTCGCTCACCGCACGCATCCAGCAACTCAGCCTCGTCAACTATTTGAAGTGACCTCAACCGCAGGCGGAACGGAACCCCCATGTACCAATTTTCGTATGCCGAGATTCAGACCGACTCGATCGCCGACGCGAAGGACCGAGAGCGCCAGCTCCTGACGCGATCGATCGACCTGCTCTCGACAGCCAGGAAAAGCGGCGCCGGCTCGCCGCAGGCGGTGGAAGCCATCCACTTCATGAACCGCATCTGGACCTCCTTCATGGAGGATCTCGGGAGCACCGAGAACGAGCTCCCGGTGGAACTGCGCGCGAACCTGATTTCAATCGGGCTCTGGCTGCTGCGCGAGGGGGAAGCGGTGCGGCAGGGCCAGTCGCAGAATTTCGAAGGTCTCATCGAGGTGTCGCAGATCATCCGCGACGGAATACAATGAAGAACACGCTGAAGATATCGCTGAAGGCGAACGAGAAGATCTACATCAACGGCGCCGTCGTCAAGGTCGACCGCAAGGTGACGATCGAACTGCTGAACGAGACTCAGTTCCTGCTCGAAAGCCATGTGATGCAGCCGGAACAGGCCTCGACGCCGCTCAGGCAGCTCTATTTCATCCTGCAGGTCATGCTGATGAATCCCGGCAATGCGGACCAGGCGCGCGACATGTTCCGGCAATCGCTGCCGCTGCTTCTGGAAAGCTTCCGCAACGAGCACATCCTGTCCTCGCTCAAATATGTCGACCAGCTGGTCAGCGAGGGCCATGTCTATGACGCGCTGAAGACCATACGCGGCCTCTACAGCCTCGAGGACGAGATCCTCTATCGCGGCATGGCGGCGTCGTCGGAATACCGGACCGAATTACGGGAGATCGCCTGATGTCCGTGCCACCCGTCAGCACCACGAACAGTTCGACGACAGGAACGAGTTCGACGGCCCAGGCCGCCGGCCCGAGCATCGATTACCAGTCCTTCCTGAAGCTGCTCATGGCCGAGATGAAGAACCAGGATCCGACCAATCCGATGGATTCGACGCAATATGTCGCGCAGCTCGCCACCTTCTCGCAGGTCGAGCAGTCGGTGCAGACGAACTCGAAGCTGGACCAGCTCCTGCAGACCTCGGCTTTGGCCCAGGCCGGCAACATCATCGGCCATAGCGTCACCTCCGCCGACGGCAACACGTCCGGCACCGTTTCGTCGGTCCGCCTCACTTCCGACGGACTGGTGGCAATCCTCGACACCGGCCAGGAAGTCACCATGCAGAGCGGCGTGGTGATACAGTAGCCGCGAAGCCGCAGCCATGAACGAAGCCGACGCCCTAGACATCGTCCAATATGCGATCTGGACGGTGCTGCTCGCCTCCGGCCCGGCCGTGCTGGTGGCGATGGTCGTCGGCGTCGGCATCGCGCTCGTCCAGGCGCTGACGCAGGTCCAGGAAATCACGCTGACCTTCGTGCCGAAGATCGTCGCGATCCTGATCGTGACGGCCATCACGGGGCCCTTCGTCGGCGCCCAGATAACCTCCTTCTCCAACGTCGTCTTCCAGCGCATCCAGAACGGATTCTGACCGGCCCGCGCCATTGAAGCGCCTCCGCCGTCTCACCCCTCGCGCAAGCTTCGCCCGCTAGTTTCCCTGCAGGCGGCCGCTCCTGCGGCCGCGCCGCGTTGGGAACCGGGCACAGCATGGCGATCACCGAAACCAGTTCGACGACCGACATCAAGAAGCATGGCCGCGATGTCGGCTTCGCGCTCGGCATCATCACCATCCTTTCGGTGCTGTTCCTGCCGATCCCGCCCTTCCTGATCGATATCGGGCTGGCTTTCTCGATCGCGGTGTCGGTGCTGATCCTGATGGTGGCGCTGTGGATCCAGCGGCCGCTCGACTTCTCCTCCTTCCCGACCGTGCTTCTGGTCGCGACGATGCTGCGCCTTTCGCTCAACGTCGCCACGACGCGCGTGATCCTCTCGCACGGCAACGAGGGCACCAACGCGGCCGGCTACGTCATCGGCGGCTTCTCGCACCTCGTCATGGCCGGCGACTTCGTCATCGGCCTCATCGTCTTCCTCATCCTCATCGTGGTGAACTTCATCGTCATCACCAAGGGCTCGACCCGCATCGCCGAGGTGGGCGCGCGCTTCACCCTCGACGCCATCCCCGGCAAGCAGATGTCGATCGACGCCGATCTTTCCGCCGGCATGATCGACGAGAAGGAAGCGCAGCGCCGTCGCCGCGAGCTCGAAGAGGAATCGGCCTTCTTCGGCTCGATGGACGGCGCCTCAAAATTCGTCCGCGGCGACGCCATCGCCGGCCTCCTCATCACGGCCATCAACATCATCGGCGGCATCGCGATCGGCTACGCGCGCCACGGCATGGGGCTCAGCCAGGCGGCCGACATCTTCACCAAGCTTTCCGTCGGCGACGGCCTCGTCTCGCAGATCCCGGCGCTGATCGTCTCGCTCGCCGCCGGCCTGCTGGTCTCGAAAGGCGGCACGCGCGGCTCCGCCGACCAGGCCGTGTTCGGCCAGTTGAGCAACTATCCGCGCGCGCTTTTCGTCGCCGCGACCCTGATGGCGCTGCTCGCGATCATGCCCGGCCTGCCGGCGCTGCCCTTCCTCTTCCTCGGCGGCATGATGGCGACCGTCGGCTACGTCATCCCGATGCGCGAGAGCCGCCGCATCGCCGAGGCGGCGGAAGCCGAGAAGAAGAAGCAGGTCGTCAAGGAAGACGAGGAAAAGAACTCGATCAAGGCCTCGCTCAGGACCGCCGAGATCGAGCTTCTGATCGGCAAGCAGCTTTCCGCCAAGCTCCTCGCCTCGCATCAGGAACTCGCCTTCCGCATGGCCAAGATGCGCAAGAAGTTCGCGCAGCAATATGGCTTCGTCGTACCCGAGGTCAGGCTGACCGATGATTTCGGCATCCCGACCAAGAGCTACCGCATCAAGGTGCACGGCACGGTCGTGGCCGAGCACGAGATGCGCGTCGGCGAACTACTCGTTTTGATCGGCAACAGCGCGCCCCCCGAAATGCCCGGCGAGGAAGTGCGCGAGCCGGCCTTCGGGATGCGTGCATGGTCGGTACCGGAAATGTTCGCCGAGGACCTGAAGCGGGAAAACTATTCCTTCGCCGACAATATGTCGGTGCTCCTCACCCATCTGTCCGAGGTCGTGCGCAACAACCTGCCGCAGCTCCTTTCATACAAGGACATGAAGGCGCTGATCGAGCGGCTCGACCCGGAATACCGCAAGCTCGCCGATGAGATCTGCACCACCCACATCACCTATCCGGGCCTGCAGGCGGTTTTGAAGCTGCTGCTCGCCGAGCGCATTTCCATCCGCAATCTTCATCTCATCATCGAGGCGATCGCCGAGATCGCGCCGCATGTGCGCCGCACCGAGCAGATCGTCGAGCATGTGCGCATCCGCATGGCGCAGCAGATATGCGGCGACCTGACCGAGGGCGGCGTGCTCAAGGTGCTGCGCCTCGGCAACCGCTGGGACCTCGCCTTCCACCAGAGCCTGAAGCGCGACGCCAAGGGCGAGATACGCGAATTCGACATCGACCCGCGCCTGCTGGAGGAATTCGGCCAGGAAGCCTCGAAGGCCATTCGCAGCCATGTCGACGCAGGCGAGCGTTTCGTGCTGGTCACCGCGCCGGACGCGCGGCCCTATGTGCGCATGATCATCGAGCGCATGTTCCCGACGCTCTCGGTTCTCAGCCATGTCGAGATCGCCAAGGGCGTCGAGATCAAGGTGCTCGGGTCGATCGCGTGACCGTCACGGTCGCACAGATCGTTCTCGCGGCCTTCCTCGCCTTCTGCCGCGTCGGCGCCTGCTTCATGATCATGCCCGGCTTCTCCAGCGCGCGCGTGCCGATGCAGGTCCGGCTCTATGTCGCGGTCGCGGCGAGCCTGGCGCTCTTCCTGCACCTTTCGAACGTCATCCTGCCTTTCGCCGAGAGCACGCCGGATGTCCTCTTCAGGACCATCGCTTCGGAGCTCCTGACCGGCGCGCTTATCGGCGTGCTGGCGCGGATCTACCTGCTCGCGCTCGAATTCATGGGAAGCGCCATTTCCATGATGATGGGCTTCAGCAATATCGGCGGCAGCGCCGCGCTGGAGAGCGATCCGCAGGCTGCTCTCGGCAGCCTGCTCTCCTTCGCCGCGCTGCTGGTGCTCTTCCTGCTCGACTTCCATCTCGAGATCATCAAGGCGCTGGTGACCTCCTACCAAGTCGCGCCGCCCGACATGCTCTTCGATCCGCAATCGGCGCTCGTCGACGTGACCGACACCATCTCGCAATCCTTCTTCGTCGTCTTCCGGCTGGGAAGCCCCTTCGTCGCCTATGCGATCCTGGTCAATCTCGGCACCGGCCTCGTCAACAAGCTGACGCCGCAGATCCCGATCTACTTCATCTCGCTCCCCTTCATCATCACCGGCGGGCTGGTGCTCATGTATTTCGCCATCGGCAATTTCCTCAGCCTCTACGCTGACAGCCTCGTCTCCGTTACCATCGGCAGGTGACATGGCATCCCGCACCGAACGCTTGAGGAAACTCGTCGATGTCCAGGAAAAGCTGAAGGCGCTCCACGAGATGCGCCGCGCGAACGCGCTCGCCGAAGCGGCCGCGGCCGGACGCGAGGCGGCCGAGCTTGCCGCCCGCTTCGACGCGACCGATTCGCTGACCGATCTGTTTCCGGACCTCTACGCCCGCCGTGTCGAGCGCGCGCTGCGCCGGCAGGACCAGCGGCTGGCCGCCGCCAGCAAGGAGGCAGGCCACGTCGCCACCCAGACCGCCCGCACCAACATGGTCGAGCGCTCCTGGCGCGAAGCCCGGCGCGACGACGACAGGCAGGCCCAGGACCGCGCGACGCTCGAAGCCGTCGAGCTTCGGCTCATCCCGCGCAAGTAAGCCTGCCGCAAGCTAGTTCGGGCAAGGTTACCCCAGGAAAACCGGGTCCGGGCCCGTCGCGCGCGGATCGCAGAAGACAGGAAGTCCAATTGGCCATCTCCCCGCCCAGCGACATCGTTCTCGACGTGGCGCGCGCCGTCGATCCGGCCGAACTTGCCGCGGCCCGCACGCAGCTTGCGGAACGGGCGCGGGCCGGTGCGACGAAGGTGGAATTCCCCGATATCGCCGCTTCCGAAGCCTCGTCCCCCGCGACTGCACTGAAGAACATGGCAGGCATGCGCTTTACCGGCCATGCCGGCTCGGAGAAGACCGACCAAACGCCCAAGGCGTATCAGAAGTTCGAGGCGGCCGTCCTCCAGAACTTCATGCAGTCCATGATGCCGAAGGACAGCGAAGCCGTCTATGGCAAGGGCCTGGCCGGCGACATGTGGAAGTCCGAGCTGGCGCGGCAATTGGGCACCGTCCTGTCGGAGCGCGGCGGCATCGGCATCGCCAACAAGCTGCTCAAGGAACATTACATGGTCGGCGACAAGAAGGTGGCGCTGACCGGCGCCTCCGAAGGCACCCGCAAGGACGAGGCCGACATGAAGCGGATGCTCTCGGTCGCCATGGTGGAGGAAATGCAGCGCAGACTAAACAGTCCGCTTTCCGTCCATGATGGCGGCGGGAAGAGCAAGATCTAGGAGCCGTGATGCAGGAAGCCGCCCTCTACACCCCGGAACTGTCACGTTCCGCTCCGGCCGCGCAGGCCCCGGCGCCGCGTCCCGCCGCGCTCTCCGCCATCATCGGGCGGATCGAGGAAGCCATTGAGCAGGAGACCGCGGCGATCCGCAGCGATCCCGATTTCGACGTGAAGGGATCGAACGCCCGCAAGAGCCGGCACCTCTACGAGCTCAACCGGGCCATGAAAGGCCTGTCGCAGACCGACGTGCTGCGCGAACATCACGAGGCGCTCGTCCGCCTTCGCGGCAAGCTCACCGAAAACGAGAAGGCGCTGCGCGCCCATCTGAGCGCCGTCGCCGAGGTGGCGTCGCTGATCCGCGACGCCATCCAGCGGGCCGATGCCGACGGCACCTACTCCGCCCACGAATTCGGCGCCGGCCGCGCGGCATGACGTCCTCGCCGGCCATAGCCGGGCGCGAGCGCCGGACGGCCCGGGCCGGAGCGCGCCGATGATCAAGTTCGTCGTCGCCGCCCTGTGGCTCGTCGCCGTGACGCTCGGCACCGTGATCTTTTCCTTTTCGATGTCCGGGCCCAAGGCCAAGGCGCCGGAACCGGCCTTCTTCGGCGGCCTCGACTACGTGAAGACCGACATCATCTCCGTCCCGCTGATGAAGGACGAGGAGGTTTACGGCTATTTCCTGACGCGCCTGGTCTATACGGTCGAGCCCGCCGTCATGAAGACCCTGTCGTTGCCCGCCGATGCGCTGCTCGTCGATCAGGTCTATACCTACCTCTACGCCAACCCGCAGATCGATTTCGCCGACTATGCCAGGCTCGACCTGGACAAGCTGCGCAACGGCATCCGCGATTCGGTGAACAAGCGCGTCGGCAAGGAATTGATCCACGACGTCCTGATCGAGCAGATCGACTTCCTGACCAAGGCCGAGATCCGCGACAACACGATCCGCCGCCGCACCGGCACCATCGAACGGACCGAAGGCAAACCGGCGCCCGTGGTGCACTGACCGGTTTCAGAAGGTAAGTTGCACCCCCTGCAGGCTGGCGCTGAGCAGCGCCAGTCCGAACAGGAAGACGAGAAGCGCGCCGCCGATCTCGAAAGCCGACCGGATCGCGCCGCCTGCGATTCCGTCGCCAGCGAGTCGGACGGCGACGTTCTTGGCGAACACCGCCGCCGTCGCCAGCGTCGATACGGTGATGGCGGTGCCGATCGACATGGCGACCACCGAAGCGATGCCGGCCACCCAGAGCCCGTTCAGGAAGGCGAAGGTAAGCACGATCAGCGCGCCGGTGCAGGGTCTCAAGCCCACCGCCATGATCGCCGACCACGCGGTGCCCCAGTCGAACTGTCGGCCGCCGAGGAGGCTGGGGTCGGGAGCATGGCTGTGCCCGCATTCGGCGCAGACCTCGGCCGGCCCATGCGAATGGGCGTGATTGTCATGCGAATGGGCATGACCACGATGATGCATATGGCCATGCGCATCATGATGATGGACGTGGTCGTGCGCATGCCGATGATGCCGGTCGTCCTCCGCCCCCTCGCCTGGATCCAAGGCCGGCCCGCCGGCGAGCGCCAGCGCCGGTCGCCTTGTCCTGACCAGCGCGCCGAGCTTGCGGAAGAGCAGCCACGCCCCGAACAGCGTGACGAGCGCATAGCTCAGGATTTCGAGCGCCCAGGTCGCGCTGGTCATGGTGATCGCCGTGCCACGCAGGAACAGGAAGATCGCCGACATCAGCAGGATCGCGGTGGCGCCCTGCAGCATGGCCGAGACGAAGGAGAGCAGGATGCCGCGCCGGAGCTCCACCTCGTTCGCCACCATGTAGGAGGAGATGACCGCCTTGCCGTGCCCCGGGCCCGCGGCGTGGAACACGCCATAGGCGAAGGAGACGCCGCCCAGTATCCAGAAGGCGTTGCCGTTCTGCTTGAGCCCGCGCATGGCGTCGGTCAATGCATGATAGAAACGCTGCTGTTCGCCATTCACCCATCGCAGGAAGCCCGCCAGCGGACCGGCCGGCACGATCTGCGGCTCCGCCGCGCCGATGCCGAGCGAGCTTTGCGCATGGGCATGGGTGGCGAGGATGGCGATCACGGCGGCGCCAAGGCAGAGCAGGAAGGCATGGCGGAATTCCCTGGTCATGGCTGGCATGTGATTTCCAGTTTGGTCGCGAAAATCTTGCTGAGGTCCGTTGGATCGTTGAAGAAGGCGTCCGTCAGCGTCTTCTGGTTCTGGGCGAGCGCCTGGTCGGGATCGGGCCGGATCACCTTTCTGGTGCAGTTCGCCGGCAACCCGTCGACATGCAGGTCGTCGTCGCTGTGGAAGTCGATCGCTGTGTAGAAGGTCGGGTCATAGATGCCGAAATCCGTCTTGCCGACAAGCTTCAGCGGCTTTTTGGGATGGGTTTCGAAAAGGAGCAGGAACCGGCCGTCCTTGAAATCGGCGACCATATGGTCCGGCGCCTGCATGGCGACGTCCTTGCCGTTCTGGGTCACGAGCTGGAAATAATTGTAGTCGGCGAGCGAATGGTGGACGGTCTTCGCCAGCGCTTCCAGTTCGGATTTCTCCAGCTTCAGATCCTTGTTCTTGTCGAACTGGACCAGCACCGTGCTGGAGAAGAAGTCGTCGAAACGCCAGACATGGCGAAGAGACTTCACCGTGCCGTCCGGGCCGATCAGAAGCTCCAGCCGGGCATCGGCGAAGACATGCGGATGGGCGTATGCAGGCGCAACAAGGACAGCGGCCATGAAAGCCGAGGCGGACAATGCCTTGAGGAAGGAAAGCGCTCGCATCGCACCCGCAGCGGCCGGAATCGGAACCCCGAACGTCACCCGAAAACGGGCGAAAGTGCGACGGCTCAGGCCAGCCGCACCTTTTCCCGCGCCTTGAACCACTGCACCAGATAGTCGACGAAGACGCGTACCTTGGCCGGCAGATAGCGGCGATGCGGATAGACGGCGAAGATGCCGCGGCCGTTGAGCAGGAATTCGTCGAGCACCGGCACCAGGCGTCCGTTCTCGATCTCGGCGGCGGCGATGAAATCCGGAAGGATCGCGAAGCCCAGCCCGGCGAGCGCCGCCGCGCGCGCCGCGATGGGGCTGTTCACCTCGATCGGGCCGGAAACCGAGACGCTCACCGTATCGCCGGCGCCATTGGCGAACGGCCAGTTCGAAAGCCAGCGGCCGTTGGTGTCGATGATGCAGGGCAGGCTGCCGAGGTCCTGCGGCCGCGCCGGCCTGCCGTATTTCGCGATCGCCTCCGGCGATGCGCACAGGCAGATCGAGAACGGCGCCAGCTTGCGCGCGATCAGCGATGAGTTTTCCAGCCGGGTGATTCGGATGGCGAGATCGAATCCCTCCTCCACGAGATCGACGAAGCGGTCGTCCAGATGGATTTCGAGCACGATGTCGGGATGGTCGCGGGCGAAGTCGATCAGCGACTGGCCGACCTGCGCGTCCGCGAAGGTGCGCGGTGCGGAAAGCTTGATCCGGCCCTTCACGTCGCCGGCTGATTCGCGCACCGTCTCCTGCAGGCTGTCGATCTCGCGGATGATCTCGGAAGCCCGGCCGAAATAGGTGTGCCCGGCTTCCGTCAGCGAGAACTGGCGCGTCGTGCGGTTGAGGAGCAGCGCCCCGAGCTCGTCTTCCAGTTCGCGCACATATTTCGACAAAAGCGCCTTGGAACGGCCGATCCTGCGCGCTGCCGCGGAAAATCCCTCCGCTTCGACCACCGCGATGAAGGCCCGCATCCGCGTCAGCGTATCCATGGGCTCAGGCCTTTCTCACCGATCGAGGAAGGGCGTGCGCCACGATCTTCGTTCGATGTCTCGATACCACCCGTCGTCTATCGTTCGATCCTGTGAATTTTTCAACCCGCCGCTGATTTTTCATTGATTGGACATCATTTTCTTCTTATATCGCGATTGCCCAAAGTCGCACGTGCCTGTGGGCGTCCCCCGGGCCTCGGAATGGCGAGGCGATCGGGACGGTACCCGGGAAGTAACGAGCCCGGTCGGTTCAGCGGCCAACCGCCGATCCGAGGACGCCTTGAAGCAACGACGGTGCGGGCCTTTCTAGTGTCTGCCGGTTGTCCATAGACCGGGGTTACTGAAGAGGCACACCTTCATTGCCGGCAGTGCGGAGCGGGTCCTCCAATCCAAAGCTGAGGCAGACAAAGCGAGCTCCCGCCGCAAGGCGTTTGCTCATCGCCGCGTAACTCGCGTTTCATGGTTCCGGTTACTCCACCGGCTGGGCCATGAGGTTCGGGAGACGCCCTTTGTCCACAGCGGAACGTTCAGGGTCGAGTGCCCGGCAATCCGCAGTTTGCTCGACGGGTCCCCCGGGATCCGCGCAATGGAGAGACCGATGGCAACCCAGCGCATCCTGGACTTTCTCGCCACCCGACGACCGAACGGCCCTTGCCTCGTCGTCGACCTGGACGTCGTCGCCGACAATTACCGCGCCTTCGAGAAGGCGCTGCCTGATTCGCGCATCTACTACGCCGTGAAGGCGAACCCGGCGCCGGAGATCCTGCGTCTGCTCGCCTCGCTCGGCTCGTCCTTCGACACCGCGAGCGTCGCCGAGATCGAGATGGCGATGGACGCCGGCGCGCCGGCCTCCCGCATCTCCTTCGGCAACACGATCAAGAAGGAGCGCGACATCGCCCGCGCCTTCGAACTCGGCATCCGTCTCTTCGCCGTCGATTGCGCCGAGGAGGTGGAGAAGGTCGCGCGCGCCGCTCCGGGCGCCAGGGTCTTCTGCCGCGTGCTCACCGACGGCGAAGGCGCCGAATGGCCGCTGTCGCGCAAGTTCGGCTGCGTCCCGGCGATGGCGATCGACGTGCTGCGCAAGGCGAAGGCGCTTGGCCTCGACGCCTATGGCGTGTCGTTCCATGTCGGCTCGCAGCAGACGCACCTCGATGCCTGGGACCGGGCTCTGGCCGACGCCAGGCGTGTATTCTCCACGCTTGCCGATGAAGGCATCGTGCTCAAGATGGTCAACATGGGGGGCGGGTTCCCGACCCGCTACCTGAGGGACGTGCCGGCGGCCGAGGCCTACGGCCAGGCGATCTTCTCCGCCCTCAGGAAGCATTTCGGCAACCGCATCCCGGAAACCATCATCGAGCCCGGCCGCGGCATGGTCGGCAATGCCGGCGTCATCAAGTCCGAGGTGGTGCTGATCTCGAAGAAGGCCGAGGAGGACGAACTGCGCTGGGTCTATCTCGACATCGGCAAGTTCGGCGGCCTCGCCGAGACGATGGACGAGGCGATCCGCTACCCGATCGTGACGGCGCGCGACCGCGATGAAAAGGGCGCCTGCGTGCTCGCCGGTCCGACCTGCGATTCGGCCGACGTGATGTACGAGAAGACGCCCTACCCGCTGCCCTTGTCACTGACCATCGGCGACGAGGTGCTGATCGAGGGAACGGGCGCCTACACGACCACCTACGCCTCGGTCGCCTTCAACGGCTTCGAGCCTCTCCGATCCTACGTGATCTGACGGGAAACCCCGTCGGATCACCCGGATGCCGGCGTCCGCGCCGGCTCCGGTTCGCCTGTGGAACGAATTTCTGCTCGTGAAGGATCATGGATATGGACAAGATTTCGATGGCGGCGGCGACGCCGGCTCTCTCCTCTTCTCATCTGGGAGAGGGTGAGGAGCACGCTCCAGCGCCTGTATTTGTGATCGGGCAGGAAACCGCCGCGGACATTCCCGCGCGCGACGCCCTGCTCGATCGCGCCATGGGACCGCGCTGGCGCAAGAAATCGTCGGAGAAACTGCGCAAGGGTCGCATTCCCGCCGAAGGGCTTGCGCTGGTCGCCCGCGACGAATTCGGCACCGTGGTCGGCACGGTGAGGCTGTGGGACGTCGCCGCCGGCATTGATGGGGCGCACGCTCTGCTCCTCGGCCCGCTTGCGGTCGAGCCGACGCTGAAAAGCGCCGGCATCGGCTCGGCGCTGATGCGCGAGGCGATTGCCGAGGCCACCCGCCTCGGCCATGCGGCGATCATCCTGGTCGGCGACGCGCCCTACTACGGGCGCTTCGGCTTTTCGGCACGGAAGACCGGCCATCTCGCCATGCCAGGGCCATACGAAAGGCACCGGCTGCTGGCGCTGGAACTGGTTCCCAGAGCGCTCGACGGCGCCAGGGGCGTTATCCGGCCCGCCGGGCGCAAGGCGAAACCGGCGCGGATCGCCGAGGCGGTCTGATCCCGACAGGAGCCCTCTTCGCTCGGCGGAGAGGGCTTCCCGCTAGAGTACCTGGCTCAGCGCCATGGCGACGGACATGTCGCCATCGACCTTGAGCTTGCCCTGCATGAAGGCCGATGTCGGATCGAGCTCGCCGGCGATCATGGACTCCAGGTCGTCCTTCGCCAGCGTGATGGTGCAATCGGCGGGAGCGTCGGTCGTCGAGACCGTGGCGCCCTCTATGACCACCACGCCATCGGCGCCGCAATCGAACTTCACCGACTTGCTGAAGCCGGAGCCTTCCACTTTTTCCCGCATCTTCGCGGCGATCGCATCCATGCTCATCGTGATTCCTCGCTTGCCGGCCCGGATCGCGCCGAACCTGTCTTTCCGGGAACCTACGGTATGGCAAAGGGTCGTGGCAAGCAGTCGACGGGACCGTGCGGGAACATCCCGGTTCCATACCTCGCCGGCCAAACTAAAGGGCCGCCCCGCCTCGCGGCAGGAGCGGCCCTGGAACCCCATCGGGGAGAAGAAGTTACGACTTCTTCTGGTCCTTCTTGGTGTCCGTCTTCTTGGTGGCCTTCTTGGCGCTGGTCTTCTTGGCCGCGTGATGCTTCTTCGCCTTCTTGTGCTTCTTGACCATCGGCTTGGCCGGGGCCGTCGTGGTGGTCGTGGCGGCGGCGGTCGTGCTCGCGGCGGAGGCGGCGGTCACGGAGAGCGGAGCGGCGAAGGCGAGCGCCACGGCAAGCGAGAGCGCGGAGACGAGAGCTTTGTTCATGATCCTGATTTCCCTTTTTCATGCGGAGCCGGATGATGGATCGGCCGGTCATTGATCGATCGGCTTGACCCCGAGCAGCTTCAATGCGGTTGCATAGGCCCTGATGCCCTGCGCCTGCGACTTGCCGGCACAGAACTTCTCGGCCTTCTTGCGAAGCGCCCGCGCCTGGGGGGCCCGCTTGGCCCTGGCGTGCTGGATGATTGCCTGGTCGAGCTGTTGCTGGAGAGCATTACACCGTTCGATACGCGTTATCGGCGCCTTGGTCACGGCGTGTCCCGCGGCTATGGCGGTGGTCGCCATGCTCGCAAGAACGATCGCAATACTGGCCACGAGACGTCGCATCGGTTCCTCGGCCCCGGCTCGCGCCGGCAGTTCTTCCGCTGTCAATCAGCAGCGTCCCTGTCCTAGGCCCCGATCGTTTCACGCGTTTTTCCCGATTGCAGAATTTTGTAGCCGGATTGTTGCGCAACTCGCCGCAACGCCTCCGGGACGGCCGCCTGCCATGCACCCGCACGCTCAGGCGACCATCCTCGTCGAGCCCGTCAGGCCTTCTTCGGCAGGGGCTTGTGATGCACGACCTTGTGCACGACCTTGTGGTGCACGACCTTGTGGTGAACGACCCTGTGGTGATGATGATGCACCACATGCTTCACCACGTGATGGTGGTGGCGCACATGGTGATGATGATGATGCTTCACCACGGCCACCTTCGCGGTCGTAGTCGTAGCGGCTTCGGCGCTGCCTGCGGCAAGCATGGAACCCGAAAAGGCGACCGCCGTGGCGATGGCGATTGCGGAAAGGAACGTTTTCATCGAAAGTTTTCCCTGGATCGAATGACGCTGCATGAGCGCAGCAGCCGACATATGACTTGTTTCTGTTTCCTCAATTTTTCCGCAATGCAGAGTTTTGTAGCGGCCGCATTCCGTTCAGGGTGGGACAATGCTTCTTCGATACCGGCACGCGTCAGTCGAGACACTTGATTATGAGGCGGCATACTGCGTCGATACCCGCTCCGGGTCCGCGGCATGAAGACCGACGCCCATATCCTCATCGTCGATGACGACCGCGGCACGCGCGATCTGCTGCGCGAATTCTTCGAGCGGCATGGATTGCGCGTCTCCGTCGCGCGCGATGGCGAGGAGATGCAGTCGATCCTCAAGCGCTCTCCGGTCGATCTGATGGTTCTGGACGTCATGCTTCCGGGGCGCAGCGGCCTTGAAATCTGCCGCGACATCCGCGCCCGTTCCAGGATGCCGATCATCATGCTCACGGCGGTGACCGAAACCGTCGACCGTGTCGTCGGCCTCGAGATGGGCGCGGACGATTATGTGCCGAAGCCTTTCGATCCGCGCGAATTGCTGGCGAGGATCCGCGCCGTCCTGCGTCGTCCGGCGATGGCCGGGCCTTCGGAACGTTCCGAGCCGCAGACCTATCGCTTCGCCGGCTGGACCCTCGATTGCGCGCGCCGGCGGCTGATCGCGCCGGGGGATGTGCGCGTCGAGCTGACCACCGCCGAATTCAACCTTCTGCAGGCGCTGGTCAGGAGCGCGCAACGCGTCCTCTCCCGCGAACAGCTCATGGACCTTGCCGGCGGCGAAGGCTCCGTCAGCTACGACCGCAGCGTCGACATCCTCGTCAGCCGGCTCCGCCGCAAGATGGAAGACGATCCGCGCGCGCCGCGGCTCATCCTCACCGTGCGCGGCGGCGGCTATCAGTTCGTGCCTGAAACGGTCGCGGAATGAGGCGGTTCTTCCCGCAGACGCTGCCGGCCTGGGTGCTCCTGATCCTGATCGCCGGGCTGCTGATCACCCAGGGCACGACCCTCTATTTCATCGTCGAGCAGCGGAGCGCTTCCAACAATCTGCTGGAGCTTTTCAGGCTCACCGACCGCGCCTACTCCCTGGTCAAGCTCATGTCTCCGGCCGATCCCGCCGACCGGGCGCAGCTCGCCAAGGCGCTCGCCAATCCGAACTATCTCGTCACCGTTTCGGACACGCCGCTCATCAAGAGCGCGATTCCCTCGGACGACAATCTCGCCGAACTCGAGGACGTCATCGTCAGCAGGCTGTCGAAATTCGGCATCCTCGAAGCGAGGATATACCGGCGCTCCGCCGGACCGAACGTCGAAAAGTCGGTTCCGGAGGACGACTCTGCCGACGACATCGGCGAGATCGAGAAGGAGTTCCTCAGCCTTGCCACCGACATCTCGCAGAGCGACAGGCTGGTGGCGTCGATCGAATTCAAGGACGGGCAATGGCTGAATTTCATCATGCCGCTGACGCCTGTCGGGCCGCTTGTCTCGGAGGAAAGCCTGCCGCTGCTTGCAGCGATCGCCGCGCTCGTCGTCATCATGACGATCTGGTCGCTGCGCCGGCTGACGGCGCCGTACCGGACACTCGAAAGTGCCGTTCGTCGCATCGGCGGCGACCTGAAGAGCCCGCCCCTACCGGAAAGCGGTGGCCGCGAATATCGCTCGGCCGCGCATGCGGTGAACGCCATGCAGGCGCAGCTTCGCGAATATGTGGAGGACCGCGAGCAGCTCGCGGCGGCGCTCGCCCATGACCTGCGGACGCCGCTGACGCGCATCAAGCTGAGGCTGGAACTGCTGAAGGACCCGGCGACGCGCAAGGCGCTGATGAGCGACCTCGGCGACATCGAGGCGATCGCCCGCTCCGTCGTCGACTTCGCCACCCATGAGGTGAAGGACGAGGCGCCGGAACGCGTCGACTTCTGGTCACTGGTCGATTCGGTCGCCGACGCCTATCCGCAGGTGAGCTTCGCCGACGAAAGCGCCAACGCGCGCGGCCTGATCTGCGTTGGCCGGCCGGTGGCGCTGCGCCGCTGCGTCACCAATCTGGTCGACAATGCGATCACTTACGGCGAAAGGGCGCGGCTCACCCTGTCAGGCGACGAGAAGGACATCCTGCTTGCGATCGAGGACGACGGACCGGGCATCCCCGAGGAGAGCCTGGAGCAGGTGTTCCGCCCCTTCACGCGCGTCGAGGCCTCGCGCAACCGCCAGACCGGCGGCTTCGGCCTCGGCCTCACCATCGCGCGCACCATCGCCCGCGGCCTGGGCGGCGAGATCAGGCTGGAAAACCGTAAGGGCGGCGGCCTGCGGACGGAACTCCGTCTGCCGCGCGCCGCCGAAGTGGCTTAGAGCCGGCAGCTTGCCGCCCCGGCGGGATCACAGATCCGGCAATTTACCGCCAAGCTCGTCCTCGATATGGGCGCGGACGATGTCGTCGAAATTGTCTTCCGCCCGGAATCCGAGTTCGCGCGCCCGCTTCGCGTTGAATTGCGTCGGCCAGTTCTGCACGATCGCCCAGATGGTCGGGTCCGGCTCCTCGCGGATCAGCGCGGCGAATTTCTCGCCGGCGACGCGCGTGAGCGATTCGATCTGGCCGCCAACGGTGACCGCGACGCCCGGCATGGTCAGGTTGCGGCGCGGACCGACCTTCTCGCCGTCGAGGCCGGCTGCATGGATGAGGAAATTGACGGCCGAACGCGGGCTGGCATGGGTGTGCAGCACCGTCCGCGGCACCGGCAATATCGCCTCCTGCCCGGCGAGCGGTTCGCGGATGATGCCGGAAAAGAAGCTCGACGCGGCTTTGTTCGGCTTGCCGGGGCGGACGCAGATCGTCGGCAGGCGGATGCCGATGCCGTCGAAGAAGCCGCGCCGCGTATAGTCGGCGAGGAGCGCCTCTCCCATCATCTTCTCGGTGCCGTAGGACGTCATCGGCGTCAGGTGGAACTCGTCCGGAATGACGTCCGGAAACGGTGCGCCGAAGACGGCGATGGAGGAGGTGAAGACCACGCGCGGCGCATGGCCGGCTTGGCGGATCGCCTCGAAGAGCATCCGCGTCCCGTCGAGATTGACGCGATAGCCCTTCTCGAAATTGGCTTCGGCTTCTCCCGATACCACGCCCGCCAGATGGAAGACGACGTCGGGTCTGGCGGCGACGAGCTTCGCGGCGTCGCCCTCGTCGGCCAGGTCGCCGGTATGGATCTTGACCTCGGCGCCGTCGAGCTTCGGCCGGTCGGCCGGCACGATGTCGTGGAGGTCGAGTGCCGTGATCGCCTTGCTGGCGAGCTTCCTATCGGCAACGAGCCGCGCCGTCAGCTTCCGCCCGATCATCCCCGCCGCGCCGGTTATCAGTACCCGCATGCCAACCTCCGTCTCAATTCCCATTCCGATGCCGCTGGCTGCGGCTGCGCAGCCAGAAAATCACGAAGAACGCCCCGACGAAAAGCGCCGCGACGAAAAACGCCACAGGAACCGAATAACCGCCGACCGCGCGCATCAAGGGCGGCATGACGAACCAGCCGCCGCCGAAGAAGATCAGGATCAGCGCCGCGGCTATCGCCGAGTTGCGGCTTCCTTGATCCATCAGATGATCCATCCGCCATCGATCGGAATGGCCGTGCCGGTGGTGAAGGCCGATTCATCGGAGGCGAGATAGAGCGCCAGCGCCGCGATCTCGGCAGGCTCGCCCACGCGTCCCATCGGCTGGCGGCCGACGAACATGTCGAGCGCCTTCTGCTTGCCGCCCATGTCCTTGCCGAGTTCCTCGACACGCTCCTCCCATGACGGCGAACGGACGGTGCCCGGGCAGATGGCGTTGCAGCGGATGCCCTTCGACACGAAGTCCACCGCGACCGCCTTGGTAAGGCCGACGACCGCGGCCTTGGTCGCGCCGTAGACGTAGCGATTGGGCGCCCCCTTCAGCGACGAGGCGGCAGAGGAGAGATTGACGATCGAGCCGGACTTGCCACTTGCTGCCGCCCGCTTCAGCATGCCCGGCAGGAAGGCGCGGATGGTTCTGTGCATGGACTTCACGTTGAGGTCGAAGGAGAAATCCCAGTCCTTCTCGCCGCAATCGAGCACCGTGCCGTGATGCACATAGCCGGCGACGTTCACCAATATGTCGATCTCGCCGATCTTGGCCGCATAGGCTTCGACCGCGCGCGTCGAAAGGACGTTCAGCTTCGCCTTCCTGGCGCGGGCGAGTCCATCGAGCTTGGAGCGGTCCACGTCGGAGGCATGGACCATCGCGCCCTCGGCCACGAACATTTCCGCGATCGCGCGCCCGATCCCCTGCCCCGCGGCGGTCACCACCGCGATCTTGCCTTTCAGCCTGCCTGCCATTCCTGCCTCTCGTGTGGAACTATGAGGATAGCGCCTCAGTGCAGATATTTGACCTGCGCCGCCTCGTTCTGGTGCGCGCCGAGGTCGGTGCATTCGCCGAATTCGGTCTCGATCGTGGCATGGCCGATGCCATGTTTCTCGGCGAGGCGGCGCTTCATCGCCACGACCACGCGATGGACGTCGGCACCCTGTTTAAGGCAGGCATGCAGCGTGGCGACGTTGCGGCTGCCGTCCAGCGACCAGACATGCATGTGGTGGATTTCGCGCACTTCCGGGAAATGCCCGGTCATGTCGGCGACGATCTGGTCACGATCCATCCTGTCCGGCGTCCCTTCGAGCAGGACATGGCCGGCGTCGCGGACGAGCGACCATGCGGTGGAGAGGATGAGCACCGCGACGAACACGGACAGGATCGGATCGATCGGCATCCAGCCGGTCGCCAGGATCACCAGCGCCGCGACGATCGCCGCCGCCGAGCCGAGCATGTCGCCGAGCACGTGCAGGATCGCCCCGCGCATGTTGAGGCTCTGATGATCGCCGCCGCGCAGGATCAGGAAACCGGCGACGTTGACGAAAAGGCCGGCGACGGCGATGACGAGCATCATGCCGCCCTGGACCTCCGGCGGCGACATCAGCCGCTCGATCGCCTCATAGACGATCCAGCCGGCGATGACGAAGATGCCGAGGCCGTTCGTATAGGCGACCAGCGTCTTGACGCGGTCGAAGCCGTAGGTGAGCTGCCGCGTCGCCGGTCGCGTTGCAATATGGAACGCATACCAGGAAAGCCCGAGCGACACCGTGTCGGTCAGCATGTGGCCGGCATCGGCGATCAGCGCCAGCGAGCCTGTGATCAGGCCGCCGGCGACCTCGATGAACATGAAGGCGAGCGTCAGGCCGCCGGCGATGAGGACGCGGCTCTTGTCGCCGCCATGGAGATGCAGGCCGCCATGGCCGTGCCCGTCATCGTCGTGCCCGGAATGACCGTGGTGGTCATGGGCGTGCGAATGTCCCGAATGCGCGTGGTCGTGGCCCATCGTGATAGCCTATCCGGCGATGTCGGCCCTGATTTCCTCGAGCCGGCGTTTCTGGCGCCCTTCACTATCGAAATTAGCGGGATCAAGCCAGCCTTCAAACGCCTTCCTGTTGCGCGGCCATTCGCTATCGAGCATGGAAAACCATGCGGTGTCCCGGTTCTTGCCCTTGACGATCAGGTGCTGGCGGAAAATGCCCTCGAAGACGAAGCCGAATCGCTCGGCGGCGCGCTTCGAGGCCACATTCGTGTTATTGCATTTCCATTCGAAGCGCCGGTAGCCGAGATCGTCGAACACGCGGCGCGCGAAGAGATAGAGCGCCTCGGTCGTGACCGGCGTGCGCGAGATCAGCGGTCCCCAATAGATATTGCCGATCTCGATGACGCCGTTTTTCTCGTCGATGCGCATGAAGGTCTGCCGTCCGCCGACCTTGCCGCTCTTCTTGTCGATCACGGCAAAATGCATGGGATCCTCGCTGCGTGCGGCATTGGCGAGCCACGCATCGAATTCCTCGCGCGTCTTCGGCGGGTAGTCGTAGAGCCCGGCGAAGCGCTGTTCGACGTCGCTGACCGTCGAGGCCGCGTAGAGATCGTCGCCGTGACGCGCGGGATCGAGCGGCTCCAGCCGCACGAAACGGCCCTCCATCGGTTCGCGCGGCGGCCGCGGCCGCGGCGTGAAATTCTTCAGGTCGGCTGACATTCGCTCAACTCCGCGCTTCGCCATTCCATTTGACAAGCGACGAGAAGGTTCACAAAAACATCGCCAGCGCAACTGGACCAGATCGGGCGTCACATGCTCCACACCGTTCCCGCCTTCGACCGCATCGGCGAGGAGAACGCCTTTGCCGTGCTCGCCCGCGCCACCGCCCTTGCGGGACAAGGCCGCGACATCATCAATCTCGGCATCGGGCAGCCGGATTTCCATACGCCGGCGCATATCGTGGAAGCCGCGATCAAGGCGCTGCGGGACGGGCATCACGGCTATACGCCGGCAACCGGCCTGCTCGCCTGCCGCGAGGCGGTGGCGCGGCGTACGCTTGCCATGACCGGCGTGGAAATCTCGCCGGAGAACATCATGATCCTGCCGGGCGGCAAGCCCACCATGTATGCCGCGATCATCATGTTCGGCGAGCCGGGCGCGGAAATCCTCTATCCCGATCCGGGATTCCCGATCTATCGCTCCATGATCGAGTTCACCGGCGCCAAGCCCGTGCCGATCCCGATCCGCGAGGAGAACGGCTTTGCCTTCTCGGCCGAGGAGACGCTGGCGCTGATCACGCCGAAGACGCGGTTGATCATCCTGAATTCGCCCGCGAACCCGACCGGCGGCGTCACCCCCCGCGCGGAGATCGAAAAGCTGGTGAAGGGGCTGCAGTCGCATCCCGATGTCGCCATACTTTCCGACGAGATCTACGACGTCATGACCTATGACGGCGAGAAGGCGACCTCGCTGCTCGCCTTCGCGGAAATCCGCGACCGCCTGATCGTGCTGAACGGCTGGTCGAAGACCTGGGCGATGACCGGCTGGCGCATGGGCTGGTCGATCTGGCCGGACGGGCTCTACGACAAGATCCGCAAGCTCGCCGTCAATTGCTGGTCCTGTGTCAACGCGCCGAGCCAGTATGCCGGCATCGCCGCCATCGACGGCCCCCAGGACGAGGTCGAAAGGATGATGCGCGCCTTCGACCGCCGCCGGAAAGTCGTAGTCGAAGGATTGAACGGGCTGCCGGGCGTGTCCTGCATCACGCCGAAGGGCGCGTTCTACGCCTTCCCGAACGTCTCCGGCACCGGCTGGAAGGCGAAGAAGCTTGCTTCCGCGCTGCTCGACGACGCAGGCGTGGCGCTCATCGGCGGACCAGATTTCGGCGTGCTCGGCGAGGGCTATCTCCGCCTCTCCTACGCCAATTCCGAGGAGAATATTCTGAGGGCGCTGGAGCGTATGGGAGGGTTTCTCTCGGAGCGGAAGCCGGCGCTGGCGACGGCATAGCCCATCGGATCGCCCCTCGCCCTGCGACCGCGCACGCAGAGGGGGAAACGGTGGAGAGGATGGCCTTTCCGCAACCGGTAAAACAGTTACAGCCGCTTCTCGAAGAAATGGTCGGCGTAGGGATTGTCGTTGTAGCGGCCGATTTCGCGATAGCCGAGCTTGCGATAGAGCGCCTGCGCCTCGACCAGTGATCTGTTCGTATCGAGCCGCAGCACCGAAAAGCCCGCTTCCCGCGCGCTCTGCTCGAGGCGAGCCATGATCCGGCCGGCGACGCCGATGCCGCGCGCCGAGGCCGAGGTCCATACCCGCTTGATCTCCCCCGTTGCGGCGTCGAGCGTCTTCAGGCCGCCGCAGCCGACCGGCTCCCCGTCGAGCCGCGCCACGACGAAAGAGCCGGACGGCGGCAACAGGTCGGCGCTGTCGGAGGGGTCGCCCGTTGCAACGTCGAAGCCGCCGTCGAAGCGACGCGAAAGCTCGGCGAAATATTGCTCCCGGCACCAGCGGCCATCCGCCTGCCGGGGCGATTCCTCGGCGACGGTCACGAAAGAGGCGCGGATCAGCCGCTCGACCTCCGCCATCGCCGAAACCAGCCGCTCGCGCTGTCCCTCTTCCAGCGGCGAAAGCATGGACCGGGCGAGCTTCGCCGAGCGGGAATCGTAGGCGGCGAACTCCTGTCGGCCCTTGTCCGTGAGGATCACTTCCCGCGCGCGTCCGTCGCCCGCCTTGCGACGGACCTCGATCATCTCCTGCTTTTCCAGCGAGCGCAGGAGCCGGCTCATATAGCCGGAATCGAGACCGAGCTTGCCCCTCAGCCTGCCCAGATCCATGCCGCCGGCCGAGGTGACCTCGAAAATCAGCCGCGCCTCGCCGAGCGGTCGTCCACGCGACAGGTAGTCGTCGCTCAGCGCGCCGATCCGGCGCGTGACGAGCCGGTTGAAACGGCGGACCTGTTCGACCTGATTGGCGTCCATTACCTGACTTTAGTCAGATAATAGGCAGCCGGCAAGTAGGTGGCAAAGACCTCCAATGTAGGGCAATTTTCCGATACCGGTCCCCTGAGGGGCTATCCCCTCCCCACATAGGGCATCTTGGTCGCCATCACGGTCATGAAGAGCACGTTGGCGTCGAGCGGCAGGTTCGCCATGTGGAGCACCGCGTCGGCGACGTGCTGCACGTCCATCGTCGCTTCGGCGGCGATGGTGCCGTTCGCCTGCGGCACGCCCTTGGTCATCGGCGCCGCCATTTCGGTCAGCGCGTTGCCGATGTCGATCTGCCCGCAGGCGATGTCGAAGGGCCGGCCGTCGAGCGCCAGAGTCTTCGTCAGCCCGGTGATGGCGTGCTTTGTCGCGGTGTAGGGGACGGAGCCCGGCCGCGGCACATAGGCCGATACGGAGCCGTTGTTGATGATGCGTCCGCCCTGCGGCGACTGGTGCCGCATCATCCCGAAGGCGGCGCGGGCGCAGAGGAACGAGCCGGTCAGGTTGACGCCGACGACATCGTTCCACACCTCGACGGGGATCTCGTCGATCATGGTCGATTTGTAGCTCATGCCCGCATTGTTGAAGAGGAGGTCGAGCCTCCCGAACCGCTCTTTCACCTCGGCGAAGAGGTGGTCGACCTCGGCGGCGTCGGAGATATCGCAGGGTATGGCGACGGCCTGTTCGGGCGCGCCCGTGGCGGTGACGGCGGCGTCGAGCGGTCCGCGCCGCCGGCCGACGAACACTGCCGTCCAGCCATTGGCGACGAGCGTGGCGGCCGTGGCCCTGCCCACGCCGCTCCCGGCTCCGGTTACCATCGCGATCTTTCTGTCGGGCATGACGATTTCCTCCGTGGGAGGACCTCAGATGCCAGATGCGGGATGGATGGGCAAGGCGGCGGCCGGGTTTGCCTTTACCGCAGAAAAAGGGCGGTCAGTGCGACCGCCCCGATCAGGACCGCGCTTGGGAGGAGGAAAGCCGATCCGACTAAGGTTCAGGATAGGATAGGTCGGTTAAAGATTGGTTAACGACGAGGTCCCGCTCCTTTTCCGCTCATTTGAGGAACGGGAGGAAAGGCTCGCCCGCCAGCGCCTGGAAGTAGAGGAAGGCGACGAAGCCCGTATAGACCGCCGAAAACAGCCAGACCGGCCGGCGGTTGCCGCCGCCGAAAATATAGGCCGACACGACGCCGAAGACCGGGATGAAATGCATGGCGTGCGTCGCGAAGAGATGCGCCACGCGCAGGTCGCCGCCGTCGCGCGACCAGCCCGTCAGGGTCATGCCGCCGGCATCGGAATGCGCGCCGCCGATCCAGTGGCTGCCGGAGGCGCTGAGCGTGCCGGCGACGATCATGGTCAGCACGAAAGTCAGTAAAAGTCCGATCACGGCCGAATCGCGGACGGCCGGCGCCACGTCCAGGGCACGGTTGCGCTGGATCAGGATCCCGAGCAGGCCGGAAAAGGCGACCATCAGCGTCGCGCCCACCCCCATCATGCCGTAGAGCGCGATATGCAGCACGTCGGTGCGGTTGAAGTGCGACGCCTCGGCGAGCGATGCCTGGAAGGCGATATAGGCGATCTCGAAGATCGCGGCGGCCGCCACGATCCGGACGGACGCATTGAACCACCATGCCCGCCGGTCCCTGCCGCTCGCCCAACTGGCGAAGAAGGCCAGCGTCAGCATGTAGAGCAGTATGGCGGTCGCGAACTTGATCGGCTTGATCCAGACGTCGATGCCATTGAGGAGGCGCGGATCGAGCAGGGCGGCGAAGCTCATCGGAATGATGGCGAGGCCGATCAGGATGCCGGTGCCGGCCAGCACCGGCTGGCGGGCGCCAAGTTCTCCAAGCCACCAGATCGGATCGAGGCGAAGCACCGGGGCCGCACGGACAGGCACCGGAAGCGATTTCGCGAGCGTGTTCATGATGTTGCTCCCTTGAGTGAAGGCATCGACTTCGCCGCGACGATTGCGTTGAAAAGCAGGAAGCCGGCGGGACCGAAGAGGAAGGTGAGGATGAGGCAGGGCACTACCGCCCAGAAGGCGACGCTGCTTTCCCGCGCGCTTCTGACGATCCACGCGCCGACGAACAGGTCGAAGGCGAGATAGTGGATCCAGCCCGCGAGCAGCAGTTGGCGGCTCTGGAAAAGCTGGGCCACATGGGCGAGGCTGTCGAAGCCGCCCTGCCCGCTCGACCAGAAGGCCATGATCAGGCCGCTATAGGCCACCGCGAGCAGAAGCGGGATCGCCAGTCCGGAGACGGCCTGCGCGAGCCTTGGCGCCAGGGGGCTGGCGAGCAAGGCGAGCCAGCCGGCAAGCGCCATCGAATTCGCGATCCTGAAAATCAGTTCCGCATCCATGGTCTCTCCTTCCGCTTTTATCTAGACAGTGTCAGGATCAAGAATATGCGCCGCGATCTTTACGCCGTCAAGATAAAATTTGACATCGTCAAGATTGGATCGCATACAGGCGCGAATTGCTACGGACGAGCAGGCAAAGGGCGGGCGGATGAACGAGCGCGGAAAGACCCCCTATCACCATGGCGATCTGCGCGAGGCGCTGCTCGTCGCGGCGGAAGCGGAACTCAAGGAAAAGGGCGTCGAGGGTTTCACGCTGCGTGGCTGCGCCAAGCGCGCCGGCGTCTCGCACGCCGCGCCCGCCCACCATTTCAGGGATGCAGGCGCGCTCCTGACGGCGCTGGCGGCTGTCGCCTTTGCCCGTTTCATGGCGGCCATGGAGGCGCGCCGGTCGGCGGCCGCGGGTCGGAGGGAAAGGCTGGTCGCGCTCGGGCTGGGCTATATCGACTTCGCCACCTCCGAGCCTGCCCTCTTCCGCCTGATGTTCGCTTCGGATCGCCCGGATTTCGACGATCCAGAACTGCATCGTGTCGCGTCCGCATCGTTCGCCATGCTGGTCGAGGCCGTGGCCGCGGTCAGCGGCGGCGACCCGATGCAAGACAAGGCGGCCGTCCTCGACGTCGCCGCCGCCTGGTCGATCGTGCACGGCATCGCGGACCTCGCCCTTTCCGGGCAGTTGAAATTCCTCGACGAGGCGGGCTTCGCCGCCGATCGGGAAACGGCCTACCGCGACCTCATCCGGCGCATCCTGCCCAAGGAGCCGTGATCACCGCCCGCAGAAGGGCGGCTTCTGCTCGCTTTCCTCCTCGATGAAACGGGCGATGCGTTCGAGCGTCGGCGCGAACTGGCGAAGCGGCGCCGCCAGCGAACCGACCAGGAGGAGATGCCCGACGCGCCGATAGTCGGCGACCTCGACATGGTTGCCGGACCGTTCGAGCGCGTCGGCCAGTTCCTTCGTGTTCTTCGGATCGACGACGAGGTCGGATTTGCCGGCAATCAGCAGCGACGGCGGATGCTTTCCCGCGGCGAAATTGATCGGACGCGCCGCCTCGCGGACGTTCTCCGGGAATATATTCCGGTACGTTTCCCGGCGCAGGGGCAGCGTCGAATAGGGCCCGGCGAGGCCGATGAATCCCGAAACGCGCTGGCAGACATCGACGCCGTCCGCCTGGAGGTAGCGCGGATCGAGCGCGAGCAGTGCGGCGATATGCGCGCCCGCCGAATGGCCCATGATGAAAAGCGGATGGCCGCCGCCGAAGCGCCGCGCTATCGCCGCGACAGCCTTGGCCTCGTCCTCCACGAAGGTCGGGAAGATGACGGACGGATACATCCGGTAGTCGGCGATCGCTGCGATGAAGCCGCGCCGGGCGAGCGCGTCGCCGACGAATTTATAGTCCTTGCGGCTGCCGCTATGCCAGCTCCCGCCATACACGAAGACGATGACAGGCGTATCGGGTTCCGTCCTGGCAGGCCTGTAGAGATCGTATTTCTGTCTCGGCAGCGAGCCGTAGGCGATGCCGTGCTCGACCGATACGCCCTCGTCGGGCTGCAGCGCATTGACGATCCGGCCCCCCGCCGAACAAGCCGGCAGTGCCGACAGCACGACGAGCAGGATCAGGAAACGAAGAAAAAACACGCGCGGAGAAACTCCGAATCGGGGCTGGTGATTCATCTAGCGTGGTGGATTTGAAATTCGTCAAATGAAGGATCGAGACCGATGAACGAATTTCATATCCGAAAAACACACTAGGGTCATAACTTGCTGGTGTCCTCGTCGAATCCGAAATTCGTGCGACGCCTTGCGGAAATGATGCGAACTTCGGATTGGGAACGCCAGTGGCGAACCAACATGCTGCGGAACGCGGCGCTATTGCGGCGGCCGGCGACGCCGCGCCACCCGCCGCTCGACCGACACCGCCTTGAGCAGCGCCACGACCTGCCGCCCCCGCGCAATCGCCATTTCATCGGCGGATTTGCGCGTGATGCGCGCCCGTAACCTCTGTCCGCCGAGCCGGAGCGCCACTTCGACGAAAGCCGGGCCGGCATTGGCGATCTCCTCGATCGCGCAGGGAAGCTGGTTGCGGATGGAAAGCCCTTCCTGCGCCTCGAGGGCAAGCGCCACGTCGCGCGCCCGGATGCGGAGCCGGACCGCCTCCCCCGCCGCGAACCCTTCCCCGACCAGTTCCAGCCTGGCGCCGTCCACGTCGATCTCGGCGACGCCGTATCGCGGGTCGACCGCCATGACCGTCGCCTCGATCAGCGCGCCTGCCTCCTGCCGCCCCAGCGTATCGCCGAGGTCGAGCCGGCCGAATATCTCCGCCGCCGCGCCCGCCGCGAGCATCCGGCCCTTCTCCAGCACCACCACCGTATCGGCCAGGCGCGCCACCTCGTCGATATCGTGGCTGACATAGACGATCGGTATCCGCGTCTCGTCGCGGATCGCCTCGACATAGGGCAGGATATCGAGCCGCCGCGCCTGGTCGAGCGAGGAGAGCGGTTCGTCCATTAGGAGGATCGCCGGATCGGAGAGCAGCGCCCGGCCGAGCGCCACGCGCTGCCGCTCGCCGCCGGAAAGCGTGGCAGGTGAGCGGTCGAGATGCTCCTTCAGCCCGAGCAGCGCCACCACTTCCCCGAACGGGCGCGTGGCATCCCGCTTCCCCGCCCAGCGGGCATAGGTCAGGTTGCGCCGCACCGACAGATGCGGGAAGAGCCGACCGTCCTGGAAGACGAAGCCGATCTGGCGCCGGGCCGGCGCAAGGTCGATGCCTGAGGCGCTGTCGAAAAGCACCCTGCCGTCCGCGACGATCCGCCCGGCCTGCGGCCGCGTCATGCCGGCGATCATCTTGAGGATCGTGGTCTTGCCGGCACCAGAATGGCCGAACAGCGCCGTGATGCCGGAGCCGGCCTCGAAATCGGCCGCCAGCCGGAATTCGCCAGCCTGGCCGGTGACCGATACTTCGAGCACGCCCATCAGCTCCGCTTCCTCGCCAGCCGCCTGGCGAACCATTCCGACGCGATGATCGCGACCGCGCATAGCGCGATCGAAAGAAGGATCAGCCTGAGGGCGGCGGCGTCGCCGGTCGGGCTCTGCAGCAGCGAGTAGATCGCCAGCGACATGGTCTGCGTCTGGCCGGGAATATTGGCCACGAAGGTGATGGTGGCGCCGAATTCGCCGACGGCGCGCGCAAAGCCGAGGATCGCGC
Source organism: Rhizobiales bacterium 65-79 (assembly GCA_001896885.1). Lineage (GTDB taxonomy): Bacteria > Pseudomonadota > Alphaproteobacteria > Rhizobiales > Rhizobiaceae > Mesorhizobium_L. The sequence continues at coordinate 39,231 of MKRJ01000036.1, forward strand.
CGGCGATCACACCCGGCAGCGCGAGCGGCAGAAGCACGGTCAGGAACGTCATGGCGCGCGAAGCCCCGAGCGTGCGCGCGGCATCTTCCAGGCCGACATCGGCGGCCTCGATGGAAAGCTGGATCGGCCGCACCATCAGCGGAAAGGCCATGACGGCCGCGGCGAGCGCCGCGCCCGTCCAGCGGAAGGCGAAGACGATGCCGAAGGCGTTCTCGAGCAGGCTGCCGAGCGGCCCGTGCGTGCCGAACAGGATCAGGAGCCCATAGCCGGTCACCACCGGCGGCAGCACCAGCGGCAGCGTGATCACCGCCTGCAGCAGGCTCTTGCCGCGGAAACGGCCGCGCGCCAAAAGCCACGCGACCGCGAAGGCGGGAACGATGCCGAAAACGATCGCCGCGAGCGCGACCTTCAGCGACAGGATGACGACTGTTGCCTCCGCCTCGCTCACGGCTTTTCCTATTTCTTCGCCGGCGCGAAGCCGAAGGCGACGAAGTTCTTCTGCCCCGCCTCGCTCGACAGGAAATCGAGGAACTTCGCCACGCCGTCATTCCCGTTCGCCGTTTCCGCCGCCGGATAGACGATCGGCTCGTGGCTGTCGTCGGGGAAGACATAGGCAGTCGCCAGTTCTGGCGCGGCGAACCGGTCCGAGCCATAGACGATCGCCGCGCCCACCGCTCCCTTGCGCACATATTCGAGCGCCACGCGAACGTTCTCGCCGAACACGGCGTTTTGCCCGACCTTGTCCCATAATTTGAGCGATTCGAGCGCCGCCTTGCCGTATTTGCCGGCCGGGACACCCTTCGGATCGCCCATGGCGAATTTGCCCTTGCCGAGGATCGCTTCCGCGTCGGTGACGGGTTTGGTGCCGGGCGCCGCGGCGATCACGAGGTCGTTGCGCGCGATGATGCGGCGCGTATCCGGCTTGATGAGCTTGCGTTTGGCGAGATAGTCCATCCATTGCAGGTCTGCAGAGATGAAGGCGTCGGCGGGTGCGCCTGCCTCGACCTGCTTCGCCAGCACCGAACTCGACGCGAAGGAGAGCACGATCTTCGTGCCGTCTTTCGCCTCGAAATCCTTGGCTGCCTGGTCCAGCGCGTCCTTCATGCTGGCGGCGGCGAATATGGTGTATTGGCCGGCGGCCTGTGCCGCCGAACCGAGCGGCGCCGCGACAAGCGCGCCGACGAGAAATAGTAGCCTGAACATTATCGTCCTTTCATGCCGACCATGTCGGAAAGCTAAAGCGGTCATGAAGACCGGGTTTCGGTTTCCGTGATGGTGGGCATGATGGGGATCCGCGCCCCGGATTCCCCTCGACCCTTGACGCAGAGGCGGCCATCGACAACCGCCCAGGATCCGAGGCGCGGCAGCGCCGCGCTTGCATCGCGGCCACACACGGGCCGGACGCCGGCGAACCTTATGCAATCCGGAGCGGATTTGGCAAGAGAAGTAGCGCGCGCGAGCCCCTCCGCCTTCGTCATCCACGGGCGGAGCAGGAGCGCGAGCGAACTGCGGAGGCCCGAGGATCCATGCCGGAGCATCTCGGCCGTCCACCGCGATGCAGAACAGGCGCCTATCCTGCGCCTCCGTCGCGCCGCCGCCTGTTCTCAGGCATGGATCCTATGGTCTCCGCAACGCCGCTAACGCGGCTGCTTCGCCATAGGATGACGAAGGCGGAGAGTCCGGCGCGGATGAGAGGATATCGCTATGAATAAGAACGCTATCGCATAACATGTGGGGCCGCCCCGGCGCGCGTCATGCCGGTTTCCGGCCATCGCGTCGCGCCGGCCCGGTCACGCCCGCACGGCTTCCACCACCGATTCGAGGTGCCGCACCAGATTGTCCGGCAACTTCAGCCGCGTCGCCAGCGCCTGCAGGTAACTGCGCTCGACCGGCGTGTCGACCTCGAGCGCTAGGCGGGATGCGGTATAAAGCTCGACCTTCTGCGCGTCGGTCTGCGCCTCGGCGACCAGTTGTCCGACGCTGACCGGGCGCTTCAGTTCGGCTTCGAGCATGGCTTCGGCCCCCTCGCCGGCGCCGGCGGCACGCAGCCTGTCGAGGATCGCCTGGCGCTCGGCCTCGTCGATCGTGCCGTCGGCCTGGGCCGCCGCGATCATCGCGCGCACCAGCGTCATGGCGAATTCGTTCTCGCCCTGCGGCGTCTGCGAATGATGGAACGCCGTGTCGCTCGGCGGCGGCGCCAATTCGACCGCCCGCACCGGCTCCTCGGCCGGCGCCTTGCCGCTCTGGTAGTTCCTGTAGGCCTGGTAGGCGAGGCCGGCGATGGCCGCGAGCCCGCCGATCTTCAGCACCGAACCGGTCAGCGCGCGGCCGCTTCCGGTGCCGAGCAGGAGCGCCGCGAGCGCGACCGTAGCAAGCGGATTTCGTCGCGCAAGCTCCGTTGCCTCCGCCGTCGTCGCGCCGATCGTCGATTGCGTGCCCGGCACCTGCGTTTCCATGAGATCGCCGAGCAATTTCCTTGGTTCGAGCATGCGGTACCTCCTCTTCGGTCCGGTGGCGTCGGCGGGCTTCGGTCAGGTAGGCATGCCTGACGACATTACAATGACGCGAGGGGGCCGATTTCGTGGCAATGGCAATTGGAGCGAATTCGGCGGCGAGACGCCTCAATTCATGGGAAGCGGTGGCCTGAACAAGCCCGCTTTTCGTGGATAAAGCCGTGTCGCGGACGACGATCGGTCCGCTCGCGGCTATTCAGGAAGTTCTCGTAAGCCGTTGTCCGGATTCGGCTTTTCCCGAGCCTTCGCGTCCTGCTTGAACTTTTCCGGAAGGAAACCAGTTCACGCCCCGCGCCACCGTAGGAAAATCGGGCAGGAGAAACGGACGGGCGATCGGATGTTTTCAGGCGAAGTCATCTCGGAAATCACGGACGCGGCAAAACGCCTTGGCATCGAGCCGGCGGCGCTACTTGCCGTCGCCGAGGTCGAAAGCGGCGGCGGCGCCTTCGCCATGATCGACGGGAGGCGCGAGCCGCTGATCCGCTTCGAAGGCCATTATTTCGACCGGCGGCTTTCGGGAGAGAAGCAGGCGGTCGCCCGCGCGGCCGGCCTGTCTTCGCCGATCGCCGGCGCGGTCGCCAATCCCCGCACGCAGGAAGGGCGGTGGGACCTTCTGGCCAGGGCGGCACGCATCGACCGCGAGGCGGCCTACGAGTCCGTCTCCTGGGGCATCGGCCAGGTCATGGGCGCGAACTGGAAGATGCTCGGCTTCGCCTCCGTCGGCGATTTCGTCGCCCTTGCCCGACGCGACCTTGCCGGCCAGACGGAGATCATGGCCCGGTTCATCGAGAGGCAGGGCCTGTCGGCGGCGCTCGCGTCACGGGATTGGGCGGCCTTCGCGCGCGGCTATAACGGGCCGCTCCATGCCCGCTCCAACTATGACGGCCGCCTCGCCGCAGCCTATGCGGAACACGGCGGCAAGAAATCCGGCGCGGCTTCGAAACCCGTACGCGCTCCCGCGGGCACGGAACTCCTCGTCAGGGGGATGCGCGGAGCCGCCATCTACGACCTCCAGGCGATGCTGACGTCACTCGGCTACGGCACGGCGGCGGACGGCATGTTCGGCCCCGCCACCGAACGCGCGGTCAAGGCCTTCCAGAGAGCCCATCGCCTCGCCGATGACGGCGTCGTCGGGCCTGCCACCTGTGCGGCGCTCGATGCGGCGATGCGCGAGACGCCGTCCCTCCTCGGCTTCCTTCGTCGGGTCTGGACGGCATTGCTGGTGCTGTTCGGGCTGGCATGAGACGCGATTTCAGGAGCGCCAGCCTGAGGTTGCCGCCTGCCCCCAACCGCCCTATATGGATATCTATCGCGGGCGCCCATTCACGGACGAAGCCAGCGGCTGAGAGACGAATATTCGCGCTCCCGTCTAAAAACGGGAGAGCGATATGCTCGACAAGCGCCCTGCCATCCTGCCCAGAAATATCCTGTCCAATGATTTAGCGAGAGCCTCGACTGGGGAAGCCGTGCGTTGTTCCACGCGCCTGCTGGCCGAGACGGCCCATATGGTGGACGAAAGGAAGCGCGGACGGCCACTCCCCGCGCGGGCTTCCGATACGGACCCGAAGAAGTAGCGTTCCCCGCTCCTCCCCTTTTTGGTCGCCACGACAGGAGCGCCGGTTCCCGAACTCGCCAGTGGCGCGGTAGCCACGACTATCGGTGTTCGGACTGGCGCAGGGACCGGTTTTGCCTTCGTGGACTTGCCCCGGGGCTTCTGTTAGGCCTTTCGCCCGAAGCAGCGTTCGCGGGAAAAACGATGGCCCAGAAAACCGACAAGCTCCTGCCGATCCTGGAAGGCCAGCCTGTCATCCCGGTATTGAAGATCGACCGGCTGGCCGATGCCGTGCCGCTTGCCCGCGCATTGGCCGAAGGCGGCCTGCCGGCCATCGAGATCACGCTGAGGACGCCGGACGCAGTCGATGCCATCCGTCTCGTCGCGGAAGAGGTTCCGGAGGCGCTGGTCGGCGCCGGCACGATCCTGTCGACCCGGAATTTCGAGCATGCGGTCGATGCCGGCGCCCATTTCATCGTCAGCCCCGGCACGACGCAGGAATTGCTCGATTGCGCCCGCATGAGCGACATTCCCTTCCTGCCGGGCGGGATCACGCCGAGCGAGATCATGTCGCTCCGGGAGGAAGGCTATTCGGTGCTGAAGTTCTTTCCGGCCGAACAGGCCGGCGGCACGGCCTTCCTAAAATCGCTGGCCTCGCCGCTTGCCGGAATCCGCTTCTGTCCGACCGGCGGCATTTCGCTGGCCAACGCGCATGAGTACCTGTCGCTTCCCAACGTCGTCTGCGTCGGCGGCTCGTGGGTTGCCCCGGACGAGCTTCTGAAGGCGAAGGACTGGAGCGGCATCGCCGCGCTTGCCCGCCAGGCGGCGCGACTGCCGCGAAAATAGCGGATTTCTCGCGCCTCGGAGAGTTTGAGCTTCGACGGAAGCGCCGCCCCTCATATGCCTACCGGCTTCTTCTCCCAGCAAGACGGGGAGAAAGAAGGCTGGCCGCGTCGCTGCCGGCCCCTGCCCGCTTGCGGTAAGAGGGCGAGGGCGGGGGCGCCGGATCAAAGGCGATCTAGTTCGTGTCGAAGCGCGCCATGGCGAGGAACGTGACTGCCGACCCGGTGAAACGATGCGCGTTCTCGACGGGCTCGTCCTGGCGGAAACCGGCCGTATAGACGAAGCTCGGCTTCGACCGGACCATGTTGAAGGCCGCCGCGTGTTGCCTGCTGCTCCTGACCGGCGTGACCGGCAGGCGCGGCTGCACCGCCCATTTCGCGACATCGGCCGCCACCGGAGACGCTTTCGCGCCGGGCTTCGTCCGGACCTCGGCCGGCGAGACCCGCGCTTCCTTGTCGGTCGTGCGGACACCGGAGGAGACGACCACGACCGGATCGGCGTTCGAAGCCATGGCCAGCAGCGCCAGGCGCTGGGAATCGGCGCTCCGTCCGACGCGGCCGCCCTTGTCGGAGCTTTCCGTCTGCGTCAGCACGGCAGGCGTCGCGCGCAGCGAACGGCTTTCGGGCAGGAGTTCAGGCCTGGGCTGGGGCAGCGCCGCAACCGCCGGCTGGATCATGGCCGGGTTCGGCCGCGCCGTCGGCAGAGGTGCGGCGAAGGCCTGCATCGGACCACCGGCGCGGTCGGCGGCTTCCTTCAGCTTCGCGCCCTCACGCATCAAAAGGGCGACGATCTGGTCCTTTCTCCCCGCGCCTTCCGGCGCCGGCGCGGCGACCACCGTCGGCTGGACCTTTTCAGGCGCATAGTCCGGCCGCCAGCTCGGCAGCGGAATATCCGCCGGCAATTCGATATCCGCCGACTGCGTCCCGGAATCCGGCGACTGCGCGCCTACGCCGAGTTCGGGCCTCGGCGCCTTGTCGGGCAGCCCCGCGGCCGCCAGTTTCGGCATATCGCCCTTGCCCGAGAGCGAGGCAAGTTCCACGCCAGGCGGCGGCGACGAAGGCGAAGCCTGCCTGGCCGGCGCGGACGCCGCGCTCGCCACGGTCGTCGCTTCGCTGTCGTCTTCGGCCTCGTCCGCGCCGCCTCCGCCGAACAGGGAGGCGAAGAAGCCTTTGTGCTTCCGTCCGGATGCGCTGGCGACCTGCACGCTCGGGGGCGCGCCGTTGCGTTCGCGGTAATCGGCGAGCGCCTGCTCATAGCCGGGCAGCGGCTTGCCGTCGGACGGGATATGCAGCGTTCTGCCGTCGGGGAACAGCGCGAGCAGCTGCTGGCGGCTCATGCGCGGCCAGTGCCGCACGCTGCCGACATCCATGTGCACGAAGGGCGAGCCGGAGGTCGGATAATAGCCGACGCCGCCGACCTGCATCTTGAGACCGATGGCGCGGAGCTTCGCCAGCGGCACGCCCGGAATGAAGAAGTCCATCGCCTTGCCGAGCGTATGCTGGCTCTTCTGGGCGACGCCGCGGCTGCGGCTTCTCAGCATCGCGTTGGTGTCGGGCGAACGATAGCCGCAGACGACGTTGATATATTCGTCCGAGCCGGTCTTCTGATAGACGGACCAGACCAGGTCGAAGAGCCGCGGGTCCATCGTGATGGCCCGGTCCTTGCGCCAGTCGCGCAGGATATGGTTGAGCTTGCGCAGACCGTCCGGCAGATAGCGGCCGTCGCGCTTGAAGGCGATCTCGGCCTTCTCGTGCGTATGGAGGTTGAGGACCTTGAGGGTGCGGGTCTCCGCGTCGGCCGGCACGACCCACGACAGCAATGTTGCGGCGATCAGGAACAGCGCCGACAAAAACGCCATGCATCGCGGGATAGCCCTCTCCCGGCTGGCATCGGTCTGTCGCGAACTGTGCGGATCTGAAGGCCTTGCAGGCAACCGATGTCCCCAGGATCGACATTCGGGCGCGTGGAACACGTCCAACTATCGCCAGTAATGGTTAATCCATGCTTATTCAGCCCAAATGCGGTCACACCGTGGCATTTTGTTGACCGCCTCTTGTGGCTGCGGCGCATGGTAAACGCAATCCTTAGGGAATTTTAATACCCTGGACAAGGCGGCCGCCCCGCAGGTTCAGGACGCCATCTTCGCGGTCCGGCCCTCGTCCGGATCGATCCCGTGCTCCTTGAGCTTGCGGTAAAGGGTCGAGCGGCCGATGCCGAGCCGCCGCGCCACTTCGCTCATCTGCCCGCCGTAGCGGCTGATCGCGAGCTGGATCATTTCCAGTTCGACATCGGCGAGCGAGCGCACGTTGCCCCGGTCGTCGAGCGCTCGGAGGATGCCGAAATGGACGCTGGTGCGCGCATCCGCCGATTCCCGTCTCTCGTCGGGGTCCGGCCGTGCGGCCGTTTCTTCGGGCTCCCCCGTCGCAATATCGCCATCCGTATGCTCCGGAAGTTCGAAGCCGTCGAGCTGCGCCCTGATCTGCGGAAATTCGTCGACGCCGAGAATGCCGGACTCGCACAGCACGACGGCGCGGAAAACGGCGTTTTCGAGCTGCCTTATGTTGCCGGGCCAGTCATAGGCCCTGAGCATGGCGAGCGCTTGCGGCGTCACGCCCGTCACCGGACCGGCGGGCCCCGACGACCCGACGCGCCGGAGGAAATGATCGACGAGGGCGGGAATGTCCTCGCGCCGCTCGCGCAGCGGCGGCACGAAGATCGGGAACACGTTGAGCCGGTAGAAGAGGTCCTCGCGGAACTTGCCGTCTCTCACCCGCTGCAGGAGGTCGCGATGCGTAGCCGAGATCAGCCTTATGTCGACCTTCACCGAATTGCGGCCGCCCACCGGATCGACCTCGCCTTCCTGCACGGCGCGCAGTAGCTTCACCTGCACGTCGAGCGGCAGGTCGCCGATCTCGTCGAGGAAAAGCGTCCCGGTATGCGCCTCGACGAACTTGCCGGTGTGCTTTTCGGTGGCGCCGGTGAAGGCGCCCTTCTCGTGGCCGAAAAGGATGCTTTCCACAAGATTCTCGGGGATGGCGCCGCAATTGACGGTGACGAAGGGCTTTCCCTTGCGGTCGCCCGCACCTTGTATGGCGCGCGCTACCAGCTCCTTGCCGACGCCTGATTCGCCCTCGATGAGGATCGGTATGTTCGAGGCGGCCGCCTTCCGGCCGAGCCGCACCACGCGCTCCATGGCCGCGCCGCCGCCCACCAGATCCCTGAAGGTGAGCGTTGCGCCGGCAGGCCGCCGCGCCCGCTTCGCCTCGTCGCCCAGCGCCTCGACCTTTAGCGCGTTGGCGACCGCCGTCTGCAGCCGCTCCGGCGAGGCGGGCTTGACGACGAAATCAAAGGCCCCATGGCGCATCGCCTGGACGACCGTGTCGATGCCGCCCTTCGCCGTCTGCACGATGACCGGGACGAAAATCCCCCGGTCGCGCATCTGCTTCAGCACCTCGATGCCGCCAAGGTCCGGCATGACGAGGTCGAGGATGACCACCGAGACATCGTGTGCGTCGAGCAGCCGGAGCGCCTCGACGCCACCCTCCGCAAGCATCGCCTCATGGCCGGCCTTGGAGATGGCGGCCTGCAGGAGACGCCGCTGCACCGGGTCGTCATCGACGATGAGGATGGGACCTGCCATGATGCCTTTGCGATTTTCCCGCCAGCGCCCGATAATATATGGATCATCCTGGCACAGGGTCCTAAATAAGCCTTCAAGAAAGCCGGTGAACGTTTCTTTAAGCCGCGCCGAACTCCCGATGCGAAAGGAAGACGATGCCAATGCGAGATCGCCGCATGCCCGAACCTTTGCTGGCGCCGAGGGCGGCCGCCAGGGGGAAAAAGCCCTCCCCCGAGCTCGGCGATTTGCCGGAATGGAACCTGGCCGATCTCTATCCTTCGATGGATTCGCCGGAACTCAAGAGGGACATGGAGCGCGCGGGATCGGAAGCCGTCGCCTTCGAGCAGCGCTGGAAGGGGACGCTCGCGGCGGAGGCGGCGCGCGGCTCCGCGGGCCGGCTCGGCGAGGCCGTAAAGGTCTATGAGGAAATCCAGGAGCTGATGGGGCGCATCGTCTCCTATGCGAGCCTGATCTACGCCGGCGACACGTCCGATCCGAAACGGGCGAAGCTCTATGGCGACATTCAGGAGAAGATGACCGACGCCAGCGCGCATCTCATCTTCTTCGAGCTGGAGCTGAACAAGATCGATGACGGCGGCCTGGACGCGGCGCTTAAGGCCGACAAGGCGCTGGCCCATTATAAGCCCTGGGTGACCGACCTCAGGAAGGACAAGCCCTACCAGCTCGAGGACCGCATCGAGCAGCTCTTCCATGAAAAGTCGATCACCGCCAGGGGCGCATGGAACCGGCTTTTCGACGAGACCATGACCGCCCTGCGCTTCAGCGTCGACGGCGAGGAACTGTCGCTGGAACCGACACTGAACCTGCTGCAGGACGCCGATGCGGGCAAGCGGCGCAAGGCCGCCGAGGCGCTCGCTTCCGTGTTCAAGGAGAATTTGAGGACCTTCACCCTCATCACCAACACGCTCGCCAAGGACAAGGAGATTTCCGACCGCTGGCGCGGCTTCGAGGATATCGCCGATTCGCGGCATCTGGCGAACCGGGTCGAGCGCGAGGTGGTCGACGCCCTGGCAAGCGCCGTGCGCGACGCATACCCGCGCATCTCCCACCGCTACTACGCCATGAAGGCGAAGTGGCTCGGCATGAAGAAGATGAACCACTGGGACCGCAACGCGCCGCTGCCGCAGACGCCGCAGGCGACGATCGGCTGGGACGAGGCTAGGAACACGGTACTCTCGGCCTATGGCGCCTTCGCGCCCGAGATGGCCGACATCGCCAGGACCTTCTTCGACCGGCGCTGGATCGACGCCCCGGTGCGGCCGGGCAAGGCGCCCGGCGCCTTCGCCCACCCGACCGTGCCGTCGGCGCATCCCTATGTGCTCCTGAACTATATGGGCAAGCCGCGCGACGTGATGACGCTCGCCCATGAGCTTGGCCACGGCGTGCACCAGGTGCTCGCCGCCAGGCAGGGCGCCCTGATGGCCTCCACCCCGCTGACGCTCGCCGAGACCGCCTCGGTGTTCGGCGAGATGCTCACCTTCCGCTCGCTTCTGGAACGCACGCGCGACAAGGCCGAGCGCAAGGCCATGCTGGCCCAGAAGGTGGAGGACATGATCAACACCGTCGTGCGCCAGATCGCCTTCTATGAGTTCGAGCGCAAGGTCCATGCCGAGCGGCGCAATGGCGAACTTACCGCTGACCGCATCGGCGAATTCTGGCTTGAGGTGCAGGCGGAAAGCCTCGGCCCGGCCATCCGGCTGCGCGAGGGCTACGAGACCTTCTGGTCCTATGTCCCCCACTTCATCCACTCGCCCTTCTACGTCTATGCCTACGCTTTCGGCGACTGCCTGGTGAACTCGCTCTACGCGGTCTACCAGAACGCCGAAAAAGGCTTTCAGGAGAAGTATTTCGAGATGCTGAAGGCGGGCGGCACCAAGCACCACAAGGAACTGCTCGCTCCCTTCGGGCTCGACGCCTCCGACCCGGCCTTCTGGCGGAAGGGCCTGGCGGTCATCGAAGGTCTGATCGATGAATTGGAAGGAATGGAATAAAGGAGATGATGTCCGCTCAGGCGGAACCCTAAACCGCAGGCCCGCCATATGAGCATCGCCACGCTTCCAGACCCAGTTCTCGCCACGCGGCGCAATGCTCCGCGGGCCGAGGGCCGGACAGCGCCCTTCATCCTGTTCCGGGACGACTTCTCCGGCGACGAGTTGCTCTTGCGGAAGCCGGCGAAAGTCATCGTCGCGGAGCGGGCGGATGACTTCTTTTCGGCGATGGACGAGGTCCAGCGGGCGCATGAAGCAGGTAAATGGCTCGCCGGTTACTTCTCTTATGAGGCAGGCTATCTGCTGGAACCCAAGCTGGCGCCCCTCCTGCCTTCCGGCCGTCGCACGCCGCTCATGGCATTCGGCGTATTCGACGCACCTGCGGAAGCAGAGACCGTCCTTCGCCCGATACAGGCGCCCATGCAGGCAATCGACAACCCGATCCACGACGCCCGCGCAACATCGTCGTTCCGGGATTACGAATCGCGCTTCGACCGCGTGCGCCAGCACCTGCGGCAGGGCGACTGCTACCAGGCCAACCTGACCTTTCCGGTCAGGGCTCGCTGGAAGGGCGATCCGCTGTCGGCCTTCAACGCATTGGCGGCGCGCCAGAAGGTCAGGCATGGTGCACTGGTGGCTCTTGGCGGCCCGGTGATCCTTTCACGCTCGCCGGAGCTGTTCTTCCGGATCGACGGTGAGGGCTGGATCGAAACGCATCCGATGAAGGGTACGGCCCCGCGCGGCAAGACGGTCGAAGAGGACGAGCAACTGAAGCGCTTCCTCATGAACGACCCGAAGAACCAGGCCGAAAACCGCATGATCGTCGATCTCCTGCGCAACGATATTTCGCTGATCTCGGAAGTGGGCTCGCTGGACGTGCCGGAGCTTTTCCGCGTCGAGAGTTACGCCACGGTGCACCAGATGGTGAGCCGCGTGCGGGCAAAGCTGTTGCCCGGTCTCAGCATCCAGCGGATTTTCGCCGCGCTCTTTCCCTGCGGTTCGATCACGGGCGCCCCCAAGATACGGGCGATGGAAATCCTGCGGGAACTGGAAAGTACGCCGCGCGACGCCTATTGCGGCGCGATCGGCTGGATCGAGCCGAGCGGGCGAATGCGTTTCAATGTCGCCATCCGCACGATCACCCTCTTCCCGAATGGGGAGGCAATCTACAATGTCGGTGGTGGAGTCGTCTTCGATTCCACGGCCGGGGAGGAATACGCCGAATGCCTTTTGAAGGCCCGATACGCCACGGGAACGCCGCCGGCTTCGAGCTGATCGAGACGATGCGATGGGAGCCGCAAGGCGGTTTCCTGCGCGGCGACCGCCATCTGGCCCGGCTGCGGGCTTCGGCAAAAACCCTCGGTTTCGACAGGGACCCGCAGGATGCCATTGCGAAGGCGGAGGAAAGTGTCGCCGGCTCCGAGGTGCCGCTACGCGTCCGGCTTACGCTGTCCCGGGACGGAGCGATCGCGACAAAGTCGGAAATATACGTGCCTCTGCCGGACGGTGCCGTGTGGCGGCTGAAGCTTGCGCACACACGCCTCCATTCGGCCGATCCGTTGCTGCGTTACAAGACCAGCCGCCGCGCCGCCTATACGCGGGCCAGGTCCGAACACGGGCACGACCGGGCCGACGAGGTGCTGCTCGCCAATGAGCGTGGCGAAATATGCGAAGGTACTATCACCTCCCTCTTCGCCGATTTCGGCGAGAAGGCGCTTTTGACTCCAGCCTTGGCCTGCGGCCTGCTGGCCGGGGTTCTCCGCGCCGAGATGATCGACAACGGCGCTGCGAAGGAGGCGGTTTTCAGCTATGACGATTTGCGCTCTGCCCGGGCCGTTTTCGTGGGAAACTCGCTGCGCGGGCTCATTCAGGCCAAACCCGCCTGGGACCAGGACTGACTAGGAAAATCGATTGCCTGCCCTTCTTCCTGCCCATACGCCCTATGACGGTTCCTCGAAGCCCTTCACCATCGGGCTGAAGCCGCTCGATCCCGCCGGCTGGATCGAAGTGGACGGCCACCTCGAAGCCTGTCTCGCCGAGAAGGACCGGCTGGAGGCCGAGCACGGTGATGCCCTTTTCGCGGCCGAGCCCGAAACCGGGAACGCCCAGCGCGAGGTGCTGGCGCTGCTGGCCGTCCACCTGCCGCAACGCTTCCCTGAAATCTACCGCCGCGCCGGCGACACGATGCAGGTCGGCGCCTCGGGACGCACGGTGGATCTGGCGGAGTCGGGCGTGCCGCCGCTGAAGATCGCGGCGCGGCTGGTCCAGGAAGACCTCGTGCTGATGCGCCGCGACGAGCGAGGCTGGCGTCTCGCGGCGGCCTCCCTCTCCTTCGCATCCTCATGGTCGCTCGCCGAGAAATTCGGCAAGCCGCTGCGGGACATCCACGGGCCCGTGCCGCAATTCGGACCGGGCACGCGTTCGGACGATCTGATCGAGCGCATGTTCGACAAATTGCAGGGCCAGCTGGTCGAGCGTTTCAACTGGTCGCTCCAGCCCGACGCCGTGCTCTACAAGCCGCTCTCCTCGATGCAGCGGACTGACCGCGCCGAGAAGGCGATCTCGCGTTTTCCCGGTATCGATGCGGCCGCGGCGGCTTTCATCCGCGTCGAGCGGCAGACGCTGCGCAAACTGCCCGTTTCCGGCGATATTCTTTTCACCATCCGCATCCATCTCGATCCGATGGCCGCGCTCCGCGCCCATCCCGATCGCGCTAGGACCGCGGCGTCCTTCGCCGGGCAGCTTGCCGCACTCGACCGCGCCCAGCTCGATTACAAGGGGCTTGCCGCGGACCGCGACCGCCTCGTCGCGGCGCTGGAGGCCATCGCGGCCGCCTGAGGCTTCATGTGCCGGGGCCTTTATTGTAAGGCCCATCCGGGTTAGCAACCACCGAGACCTTCCGTACCACCAATTCAGGAGAGTTCCTAAATGGCGAATGCGAAATGGCCCGTTTACGGCGAGATCACCGGCCCCGTGGTCATGATCGGCTTCGGCTCGATCGGGCGCGGCACGCTGCCGCTGATCGAACGGCATTTCAAATTCGACAAATCGCGCATGGTCGTCATCGACCCGCGCGACACCGACAGGAAGCTGCTCGACGAGCGCGGCATCGCCTTCCGCAAGGAGGCGGTGACGAGGGAGAACTACCGCGACCTGCTGACGCCGCTCCTCACCGACGGCGCGGGGCAGGGACTTTGCGTGAACCTTTCGGTCGATACGTCCTCGCTCGACCTGATGAAGCTCTGCCGCGAGCTCGGCGTGCCCTACATCGACACGGTCGTGGAGCCCTGGCTCGGATTCTACTTCGACAACAAGGGCGGCAACGAGAGCCGCACGAACTACGCGCTGCGCAGCACCGTGCGCTCGGAAAAGAAGAGAAACCCCGGCGGCACCACCGCAATCTCCTGCTGCGGCGCCAATCCCGGCATGGTCTCCTGGTTCGTCAAGCAGGCGCTGGTCAACCTCGCGAGCGGCCTCGGCATGCGCTTCGAGGAGCCCGGCCAGCATGATCGCGAAGGCTGGGCAAGGCTGATGCAGGCGGCCGGCGTCAAGGGCATCCACATCGCCGAGCGCGACACCCAGCGCACTAAGAAGCCGAAGCCGATGGACGTCTTCTGGAACACCTGGTCGGTGGAAGGGTTCGTCGCGGAAGGCTTGCAGCCGGCGGAACTCGGCTGGGGCACGCACGAGAAATGGATGCCGGGCAACGCCCGGAAATTCGCCGGCCGCGACAGTCCCGCCATCTACCTGGAGCAGCCCGGCGCCAACACGCGCGTGCGTACATGGTGCCCGACGCCGGGCGCCCAGTACGGCTTTCTCGTCACTCACAACGAGTCCATCTCGATCGCCGACTTTTTCACCGTCCACGGCGCGGGCGGCGATGTCGAATATCGCCCGACCTGCCACTACGCCTACCACCCTTCCAACGACGCCGTCCTTTCGCTGCACGAGATGTTCGGCGCGGCCGGAAAGCCGCAGCCGGTCCAGCACGTGCTCGACGAGAACGAACTCGTCGACGGCATCGATGAACTCGGCGTGCTGCTCTACGGCCACGGCAGGAACGCCTACTGGTACGGCTCGCAGCTCTCGCTCGAGGATGCGCGCGATCTGGCGCCCTACCAGAACGCCACCGGCCTGCAGGTCAGTTCAGCGGTGCTGGCGGGCATGGTGTGGGCGCTCGAAAATCCCGAGGCCGGCATCGTCGAGGCGGACGAGATGGACTACCGCCGCTGCCTCGAAGTGCAGTTGCCCTATCTCGGTCCGGTCAAGGGTTACTATACGGACTGGACGCCTCTGGAAGGCCGCCCCGGCCTGTTCGAGGAAGACATCGACCTGAGCGATCCATGGCAGTTCCGGAACGTTCTGGTCCGATGACGCGTTCAAGACGGCGCTCGAACGGGCGACGTGCGGGGCACCGTCTTGCTTTCACCCATGTTTCGCGCGAATGAAGAAACAGTCGTTTCGAGGAGAGGATATCGGGATGATGAATGCGCGCATCGCGGCTTCGGCCGCGGCAATCATGATAGCGGCCGCGCTCGCGGGGTGCCAGTCCGCCCCTGACCGGCCGGCGCCGGTCAACATGCCGACATCGCCGGTGGACGGGGAATGGATGGGGACCGACGGCGTCGCCATCTCCTCGCTTTATGGCGGCCACTTCCAGTCGCGCTCGGTGCAGACCGGCGAGACGCTGACGGAGGGCACCTACAAGTTCCGCGACCAGAATACGATCGACCTGAGCTTCTACTCGATGAAGACCAAGCAGCAGACGTCTGCGGCCTGCCTTCTGGCGGCGCCGGACCGGATGAACTGCACGCTCGGCAACGGCACCCAGTTCGTTCTCACGCGGCACTCGTAAGAGTCCTCGGGGCTCGTCGGTCCTCCGGGCTTTCGCGCTTGCGGCGTCCGACGGCTCTTGCCATAACGCTCCCTTCGGGAGGAGCGCATGCGCGCATTTTTCGACCGCCTGGAGACGCGTGACCCGGCCGAGCGCGAAGCGCAGCAATTCGCGCGTCTTCCCGCCTTTCTGCGCCAGGCGTTTGCCGTCGCCCCTGGCCTCCGGCGATGGCTCGACGGCGTCGATCCGGACGCCGTGACGGATCGCGAGGCGCTCGCGCGCCTGCCGGTGCTGCGCAAGGCCGAACTGATGGAGATGCAGGCCGGCGAGCCGCCCTTCGGCGGCTTCGCCGACCCGTCGGCGCTTCGCGGCAACCGCATCCACCTTTCGCCCGGCCCGATCTGGGAGCCGGGCGGGTTGGGCGACGACCCCTCGGAGGGCGCACGCGCCTTCTTCGCCGCCGGTGCGCGGCCCGGCGACATCGTCCACAACGCTTTCGCCTATCACATGACGCCCGGCGGCTTCATGCTCGACAGCGGCGCACGGGCGCTCGGCTGCACCGTCTTCGCCGCGGGAACCGGCAATACCGAGATGCAGGTCGAAGCCGCTTCCGTGCTGCGCCCGGCCGTCTATTGCGGCACGCCGGATTTCCTGAAAATCATGCTCGACCGCGCGGCCGAGATGGGCAAGGATCTTTCCTCCTTCCGCCGCGGCCTCGTTTCGGCCGGCGCGCTCTATCCGTCGCTGCGCGCGGAATACGCCTCGCGCGACGTGAAGGTGCTGCAATGCTACGCCACCGCCGAATGCGGAGTGATCGCCTACGAGACGGCTTCGCGGAACGGCGGACCAAACCCCGGAATGGTTCTGAACGAGCATGTGATCGTCGAGATCGTTCGGCCCGGCACCGGCGAGCCCGTTCCCGACGGCGAGGTGGGTGAGGTCGTGGTGACCACTTTCAACGCCGCCTATCCGCTGGTCCGGCTCGGCACCGGCGACCTGTCCGCGATCCTGGCCGGCGCCTCACCCTGCGGCCGGACCAATCGCCGGATCAACGGCTGGATGGGCCGCGCCGACCAGCGCACCAAGGTCAAGGGCATGTTCGTCGATCCGAGGCAGGTCGCGGAAGTGGCGCGCCACCACCCTGCGATCGCCAGGGCGCGGCTCGTCGTGACACGCGACTCCGACATGGACGCGATGGCGCTCCTCGTCGAAGCGGCCGCCGGCGCCTCGCTGGATGAGATGGCGGTCGAGGCGACGCTGCGTGAAATCACCAAGCTCGCCGGTAAGGTCGTGCGGGCCGGGCCGGGGACGCTCCCCAACGACGGCAAGGTGATCGCCGACGAACGGGATTATTCGAAATAGCCGGATGGGCATGAGGAGAGGACACGACAGCCTATGGAAAGGGAGAACATGCCGATGAGGAAAATCGTCCTTCCGCTCGTGCTTTCGGCGGCGACGCTCTGCTTCTCGGCGCCGGCGGCCCTTGCCGACTACACGCTGACCATCCTGCATTTCAACGACTGGCACAGCCGCATCGAGCCGATCAACAAATACGAAGCGACCTGCTCGGCCGAGGATGATGCCAAGGGCGCCTGCATCGGCGGGGCGGCGCGGCTGAAGACGGCCATCGATCAGGAACGGAAGAAGCTTGCCGGTCAGAACGTCATCCTTCTCGACGCCGGCGACAATTTCCAGGGCTCGCTCTTCTACACGACATACAAGGGAGCGGTCGAAGCCGAGTTCACGAACCTGTTCAAGGTCGACGCGATGACCGTCGGCAATCACGAATTCGACGGCGGCGAGGCCGGCCTTGCCGCTTTCCTGGACAAGGTGCATTTCCCGGTGGTCAGCGCCAACATCGCCGCGGGCCGCAATGCGAAGATCGGCGACCGCATCAAGCCCTACACCGTTCTCGACGTCGGCGGCCAGAAGATCGGCATCGTCGGCGCCATCACCAACGATGCCGACGTCATCTCCTCGCCCGGACCGGACGTGCTCATCACCAATGACGTCGCCGGCGTGACGGCCGCGGTGGCGGAACTGCAGAGACAGGGCGTCGACAAGATCATCGCGCTCACCCATGTCGGCTACCAGCGCGATCTCTCGGCGATCGCGAAAATCCCCGGCGTCGATGTGGTCGTGGGCGGCCATTCGCACACGCTGCTCTCCAACACCGACAAGAACGCCGCCGGTCCCTATCCCACCTTCGCCGGCAACCTCGACGGCTACCAGGTGCCGGTCGTCACCGCCGCCTCCTATTCGAAGCTGCTCGGCGAAGTGACGGTGACCTTCGACGACAAGGGCATCGTCAAGTCCGCCAAGGGCGATCCGATCCCGCTCGACGCCAAGATACCGGAAGACCCGCAGGTCGTCGCACGGGTGAAGGAACTCGCCGGGCCTATCCAGCAAGCCATGTCCAAAGTGGTCGCCGAAGCGGCGGCGCCGATCGATGCCGACCGCGTGACCTGCCGCAGCGCGGAATGCGCCATGGGCGACCTCGTCGCCGACGCCATGCTCGACCGCGCCGCGAAGCAGGGCGTGACCATCGCCATCACCAATGGCGGCGGGCTGCGCGCCTCGATCAGCGCCGGCCCCGTCACGGCGGGAGACATCGTGGCGGTGCTGCCGTTCCAGAACACGCTGTCGACTTTCCAGCTATCGGGCAAGGACATCGTCGCGGCGCTGGAAAACGGCGTATCGCAGGTTTCGGACGGCGCCGGGCGCTTTCCGCAAGTGGCGGGGCTGCGCTTCGGCTTCGACCGCTCCGTCGGGCCCAATTCCGGGCGGATCAAATCGGTCGAGGTGAAGGCCGGAGATGGCTGGCAGCCGATCGAGCCGGACAAGCTCTATCTCGTCGCCTCCAACAACTACATGCGCGCCGGCGGCGACGGCTACGCCGTGATCCACGATCACGCGAAGAACGCCTATGATTACGGCCCCGATCTGGCGGATGTATTGACGGCCTATCTCCAGGCGCATCGGCCCTACAAGCCCTATACCAACGGCCGCATAACGGACGTGACGCCGAAGGTGGTCGATTCCACCAAACCAGCGAAGACGGCCCCGGCCGGAAACGCTTCGCCCACGCCCGCCAACATGCCCGACCTGCCTGCGGGATCCATGAAGCTCGCCACGGAGCCGCCCTCGGTCGCGGTCGAGAGCGCGGCGCAGCCGGCCAAGCCGGCGGAGACCGGCAAGATCGGGATGCCCGACCTGCCGGCCAAGTCCGGAGAGATTGCCACGCAGCCCCCGAAAGTCGAAGCGAGCCAACCGGCCAGCTCTCCGGCCGCGAATGCGGCGTCGGCGACCGCCGATGCGAAACAGCCTGCCACGCAGCCGGAGGCGACGCATGTCGTGGTCGCGGGCGACAATTTCTGGAAGCTGGCGCGGACGCTCTATGGCGATCCGGCACTGTGGCCGAAGATTGCCAGGGCGAACCCGGCATTCCGGGCAAAGGCGCTGCCTGTCGGCGCGACGTTGAAGATCCCGGCGAGGTAGTGGGCGCATGCCTGCCATCCCGTCCTCGCCCCCTTCAGGGGGAGAGGTGCCGAGCGAAGCGAGGCGGAGAGGGGGAAATTCGAGCTCGGTTGTTGCCGCATCGAAACAAGACAGGCGAGGTCAAGGAACTCTGCAGCCTGAACCGCTTGCCGTCATGCGGCCAGATGAGGCGTTGCCTTGCCGCGGCGGCGCGCTAGTCTGGCGAAAACCCGGAGAGCGCCATTGAACATGTCCCCGCCCCCGCAGAAATCGGCCGGCCTGCTGCAGGCGGGGCGTCCGGCGGCGCGTGCCGCCAAGGTCGGCGTGCTGCTCGTCAATCTCGGCACGCCGGAAGGCACCGACAAGGCGTCGATGCGGCGCTACCTGGAGGAATTCCTCTCCGACCGGCGCGTCATCGAATGGCCGCGCGCCATCTGGTATCCGATCCTCTACGGCATCGTCCTCAACACGCGGCCGAAGAAATCAGGCGCGCTTTACGATCAGATCTGGAACCGCGAGCAAAACGAGTCTCCCCTGCGGACCATCACCCGCTCGCAGGCGGAAAAATTGGCGGAAACTTTCCGCGGCAATGATTGCATCGTCGTCGACTGGGCGATGCGCTACGGCAAGCCGCCCATCGAGGAGGCGACGGACGCCCTCATCGCGCAAGGCTGCGACCGCATCCTCATGCTGCCGCTCTACCCGCAATATTCGGCCGCGACCACGGCGACGGTGAACGACAAGTTCTTCGATGCCCTGACGAAGCTCCGCCTCCAGCCGGCGATACGCATCGTCCCGCCCTATCATGACGATCCGGCCTATATCGATGCGCTGGCGCGCTCGATCGGGAAGCATCTGGCGACGCTCGATTTCGAGCCGGAAATCGTCATCGCCTCTTATCACGGCATCCCGCAGAGCTATGCGCGGCGCGGCGATCCCTATCCCGAGCAGTGCCACGAGACGACCAGGCTGCTGCGCCAGCGTCTGGGCTGGAGCGATGAGAGGCTGATCTCCACCTTCCAGTCCCGCTTCGGGCCGGAGGAATGGCTGCAGCCCTACACCGACAAGACCGTGGAGAAACTGGCGAAGGACGGCGTGAAATCCATCGCCGTCTTCAACCCCGGCTTCGTCGCGGATTGCCTGGAAACGCTGCAGGAGATCGCCATCGAGGCCGGCCACGCCTTCCGCCACGCCGGCGGCGAGAATTTCTCCCATATCCCCTGCCTCAACGATTCCGAGGAAGGCATGGCCGTCATCGAAACACTGGTGAGGCGCGAACTGGCGGGCTGGGCGTAGCGACGCCCGCCCCGATTGTAAGCGATCGCATGGTTACATAGATTAGCTCCCGTGGCAGCCGCTGCATCTGCGCGGCGGCGGACAATCGGGGGAATGGGCATGCCGTTCACGGGTTTCGATATCGTCGTCGCGGTCCTCGTCGTCCTCGTCATCCTGTTCCTGTTCGCGGGCATCAAGACCGTGCCGCAGGGCTTTGCCTACACCGTCGAGCGCTTTGGGCGCTATACCAAGACGCTGATGCCCGGCCTCAACCTCATCATGCCCTTCATCGACCGCGTCGGCGCCAGGATGAACATGATGGAGCAGGTGCTCGACGTGCCCTCGCAGGAAGTCATCACCCGCGACAACGCTACCGTCGGGGTCGACGGCGTCGCCTTCTACCAGATCCTGGATGCGGCGCAGGCGGCCTATCAGGTGTCCGGCCTGCAGAACGCCATCCTGAACCTGATCATGACCAACATCCGCACCGTCATGGGGTCGATGGACCTCGACGAACTGCTCTCCAATCGCGACGCTATCAACGAACGCCTGCTGCGCGTCGTCGACGAAGCGGCGCATCCCTGGGGCATCAAGATCACCCGCGTCGAGATCAAGGACATCAATCCGCCGCGCGATCTCGTCGAATCGATGGGTCGCCAGATGAAGGCGGAACGCGAGAAGCGCGCCCAGATCCTGGAAGCCGAGGGTCGCAAGCAGGCGCAGGTGCTGGAAGCGGAGGGCCGCAAGGAGGCCGCCTTCCGTGACGCCGAGGCGCGCGAACGTTCAGCCGAGGCGGAAGCGCGTGCGACGCAGGTCGTCTCCGAGGCGATCGCCAAGGGCGACATGCAGGCGATCAACTATTTCGTGGCGCAGAAATACACCGAAGCGATCGGCAAGATCGGCGCCTCC
This sequence comes from Rhizobiales bacterium 65-79, assembly GCA_001896885.1. Classification (GTDB taxonomy): domain Bacteria; phylum Pseudomonadota; class Alphaproteobacteria; order Rhizobiales; family Rhizobiaceae; genus Mesorhizobium_L. The sequence goes on from MKRJ01000036.1 coordinate 60,262, forward strand.
GCCAACAACAAGGTGGTGCTGCTGCCGATCGAAGCCTCCGCCCTGATCGGATCGCTCGGCGGCATCGGCGCCATCGCGCGCGAGGTGTTCGGCAATGGCGATACGAGGCCGCAGCCGCGCGTGCCGGGCCGCCCGCCGCGCACCGGTCCGGACTAGTGGCCCGGTTCCGACATTTGCAGCCGCCTTGCGCAGCGCACTCGGGCAAATGCCGGAATCAAAGGACAACCGGCAAGTTGATGATCCTGATGGAGCTTTGAATTTGACATTCGAACAGCACGGATGACGCAACTCGGAATCCAAATGTCAAATTCGCCCCACCGGGGTTCCGCCTAACCGAAGGGAACGGCCGTGATCTCACCGCTCATCCACCAACTCGGCCCCTGGAACTGGATCATCCTCGGCTGCGTGCTTCTGGTGATGGAAATCCTCCTCCCCGGCGTCTTCCTCCTGTGGATCGGCATCGCGGCGCTTCTCGTCGGCGCGCTGTCGCTGCAACTGTGGGGGTTCGTCTCGTGGAGCTGGGAAATCCAGGTCCTGGTTTTCCTGGCACTGTCGGTGGTCTCCGCCCTGATCGGCCGGCAGATCATGGCGCGGACCGGTGGCGACAGCGACCAGCCGCTTCTCAACCGGCGCCGCGAGCAGCTGATCGGGCGAACGGCCGTGCTGACCGAGCCGATCGCCGAAGGCCATGGCCGCATCCGTATCGGCGACACGTCGTGGCGGGTGTGCGGCCCCGACCTGCCGGTCGGCGCGCGCGTCCGCGTCAAGGCGGTCGAGAACGCCGAGCTGGTGGTGGAAGCGGTCTGAACGTCTTCCCAAGGGCGCGCCGGTTTCAAACCCTCGGCCTGTCGGCTGAGGCACCTTCCCCTCGGCAGGGAAGGAAAGACCGCGCTGCCGAGGGCGGCGGACATGGTGAGCCAGTCTTGCCGGAGGGAGTCCTTGGAGAGACCGTCAGGCGGCGCCGATGCGCAAGAGGTCGTGCAGGTGAACGATGCCGACCGGCCTGTTGCCTTCCGTGACGACCAGCGCCGTGATGGCCGAGGAATTGACGATCTGGAGCGCCGTCGCCGCCAGCGTGTCGGGTCCGACCGTCTTGGGCTCGCGCGTCATCACCTGGTCCACCGTCATCGACAGCAGGTCGCCTTCGACATGCCGACGCAGATCGCCGTCGGTGATGATGCCGGCGAGCGTTCCGTCGGCACCGATGATGCCGACGCAGCCGAACCCCTTGCGCGATATCTCGAGGATCGCCTCGCGCATTCCCGTGCCCGAAGCCGCGAGCGGCAGCCGTTCGCCCGTGTGCATGATCGCGCCGACCTTCATGAGGTTGGCGCCGAGCCGTCCGCCGGGATGGAAGGTGTGGAAATGATCGGCGGTGAAGCCCCGCGCCTCCAGGAGCGCGATGGCGAGCGCGTCGCCGATGACGAGTTGCATGAGCGTCGATGTCGTCGGGGCCAGCCCGTGCGGGCAGGCTTCCGGCGCCCGCGGGAGAAGCAGCACGATGTCCGATTCGCGCGCCAGCGCTGATTTGGCGCCGGCCGTCACCGCGATCAGCGGGATGGAGAAACGCCGGGAATAGGCGATGATGCCGTTCAGTTCGACGGTCTCTCCCGACCAGGACATGGCGATGATGACGTCGTCGCGGGCGATCATGCCGAGATCGCCGTGATTGGCTTCCGCCGGATGCACGAAGAAGGCGGGCGTTCCGGTCGAAGCGAGCGTGGCCGCAAGCTTCGAGCCGATATGGCCGCTCTTGCCGACGCCGGTGACGATCACCCTTCCGGTGATGCCGGCGATGCGTTCGACCGCTTCCGCGAACGGCTCCGCCAGCCCGTCGTCGAGGGCGGAAGCGAGCGCCACGATCCCGGCCTGCTCGGTACTTACCGTCCTTGCCGCGGAGAGAATGGCGGCGTGCTTGTCGTGGACTTTCAGCATGGCTCGTCCGTTCATGGCCTGCTCTATCCGCTTCCGCACGGCCTGTCCAACGTGGAATGTATGAGTCGCGGCTCGTTGCCAAGCGCCGCTTCAACGCTCCATTAACCATCCGCTTTTACGGTTCGGTAAAGTTTCGCGCTTCCCGCGAAACGGGCTGCCGGGAACCACGTTGCGTCCAGGAAGGATCATTCGAGCGAGCGTGCATGGCACGCGCCTGGCGGCGATGTTCGCCATGGCGGGGGCCGGTCTCGTGGCGAAGCCGCTGCCGGCCGCCGCGCAGACGCTTGCCTTGCGCGGCACCGTCGCCGCGCCCCGGACGGATGGCGGACTTGCCGGCGGCGATCTCTTCCGGACCGATCCGATGCAGGCGTCCCCCGGCGACGACGCCGGCTACAAGCAGGACGATGTCGGCAGCCCTGGAGGCGCGGACGGCATCCAGCCGACGCTGCGCACCACGCTCGGCACGGACAACGCCTCCGACACACCGGCCGATGACGTCGACCGGGATCCGTTCGCCGCCGCGAACGGCACGAACGACCAGCCGCCCGCCCAGCCCGACGATGCGGACACGGCGACCGGCGATCAGTCCCCCGACAGCACGAGCGGCATGGCGCCGCCGCGCGGCCCGGCAACGCACGACACCGATACGGACGAGAACGGGCCGGGCGCCGGAGACACGGCCGCCGCGCCCAAGGCCAAAACCGCACCGGCCGCGGGAACCGATGCCGGACAGGACGACCAAACGACCGGCACCATCCCGGCCCGATCGATCGACGAGGACGACCAGGAGCGCAACAAGCGCGAGGAACGGACGAACCAGCGGGAGCAGGCGATCGAAGGCCTCAGGAAGAAGCCGGACGACGACCCCTATGCGCCGCTCGGCATCCCGGCCGGCGGCTTCACCCTGCGCCCGTCGCTGGAGACCGGCCTGACCGGCACGACCAACGCCAATTCCAGCCACGGCGGCAAGGGCGCCATCCTTTCCGAGAGCACGCTGCGGCTGAACGCGACCTCCGACTGGTCGGACAAGACCGCGACGATCGACGCCTTCGGAACCTTCCGCAAGTCGATCGCCGGCCAGGACGTCTCGGAGCCCTCGGCCGGCATCAATGCAAGCCTCGCGGTGCCTTTCGGCAAGGATTACGTCGCCCGCGGCACCTTCGGCTACAGCCTGACGCCGGAAAGCCCCTCCTCTCCGGGCTTCATCGCCGGAACGGTCGGCGAGCCGCTCACCCAGTCGATCACCGGCAGCCTCGGCGTCGAGAAGCAGGCGGGCAGGCTCAGGCTCAGCCTCACCGGCAATGTCGAGCGCGACACCTATGGCGACGCGAAGCTGGTCGGCGGCGGCACCGTCTCCCAGCGCGAACGGGATTCGACGCTGGTCTCCACGACCCTGCGCGCCGGCTACGAGATATCGCCGGCCCTCGTCCCTTTCGTGGAGGGCGAGGTCGGGCGCCGCTACTACGACCAGACGGTCGATTCGGCGGGCTTCCGCCGCTCCGCCGATCGGCTCGGCCTGCGTGCCGGCGTCACGCTCGATCTCGGCGAGAAGCTGAACGGCGAGTTCTCCGCCGGCTATCTCCAGGAAAAGGCGGACGATCCGCGCCTTCCGACGATCGCCGGCCCGTCGATCAATACCGCGCTCAACTGGTCGCCGATCCGCGGCACGACCGTGGCCTTGAACAGCTCGACCGTCGTCGAAGGCACGACGACGGCGGGCGAGACCGGAGACCTGCTCTACACCTCGGAACTCTCGATCGAGCGGCAGATGCGGGCCAATCTGACCGGCACCGCTTCGATCGGCGGCCTTTACCGCGATTATTTCGGCTCGAACGGCCATGATTTCGGCTGGAACGCCGAACTCGCCATGACCTATTGGCTGAACCGTTATTTCGGCATCACCGGCCGCCTCCGCCATGAAGAGCTGACCAGCAATCTTCCCGACCGCGACTACAAGGCCGAAAGCGTCTTCCTCGGGATAAAGGTGCAGCGGTAAGGGTGGCAGCCGCACATTTGAGTGTCGACTTCGGGGTGGAGAGCCGACCGGCTGCCTTCAGGTGATGCATTGGAGACAGCCGCTGTTAGCGTGTGCTTCGTCGCTATCACTCTAATCCATTTGCGCGATAAAATTTTGCGAGCGCCTTGGTGCCGCTGAGGCGTATCTTGGGCAGACGGATGTCATCGAACAGGTGCTGATAACGTTTGCGGTTCGCTCTCGTGGTAACAGCGATATGGTGGATCATGCCCCATTTCACGCTGTCACGGCCACCCTCAAGTGATCCACACCGATTGCGTTCAAACCAACAGCGCCGGACGTAACGAAACAGGCTGGTCGAGGTGGGAACATCGAGAAGGATGAATCCGGTGGCTCGTTCAAGCCTTTGTGGGAGAAGCCGCGAGTAGTTGCCGTCCATCGCCCATGCCGAACCGGCGATTGCCATATCGTGCAGTGTGACGAATTCGTCCGCCGGTCGAGGTACCCAGTCGGTATACGGCAGATGGTACAACTGATCGAGGTGAACCGGTTCCAACGCCTTGGCGCGCGAAATCGCATCCGCCAGCGTCGATTTTCCGCTGTTTGACGGTCCCATAATGCAAATGCGGGGTCCAAGATCATCGAGAAGCATGTCTGATATTTATGTCGGCTTGCGAGAAAGCCTCAAGTGCAGTGCGACGACTGACAAGAGGTCGCAAACAGTCAACGCTCTGTCGCTTCGATCCCGATCAAAACGACATTTGTGCGCCGGGTTTCCCGGAGCGATATAGTCCAGCGACCTTCCTGGGCCTCCAGCTCGCCAGGATTCACCCTGCCTTGCTGCGCTTTTCGGCCGGATGCATCTCGGCGAACAGATCGTCGATATGCGTGGCGATGCGGCCGCGCATTTCCGGGTTCCATAGCGCAAACGCGATGTTCGCCTCGATGAAGCCTTCCGGCGAGCCGCAGTCGAAGGTGCGGCCCCTGTAGTGATAGCCGTAGAAGGGCTGTCGGCGCTCCAGCTTCAGCATGGCGTCGGTGAGCTGGATCTCGTTGCCGGCCCCGCGCTCCTGGTTCTCCAGGATCGCGAAGATTTCCGGCTGCAGGATGTACCGGCCGTTGAGGAAGAGATTGGAGGGAGCGGTTCCCTTTGCCGGTTTCTCCACCATGCCGGTGATCTCGAAACCGGAATGCACGTCGGCGCCCTTTCCGACGATGCCGTATTTGTGCGCTTCCGCGGGATCGCATTCCTGTACGGCGATGATGTTGTGGCCCGTCTGCCCGTAAAGCTCGACCATCTCCTTCAGGCAGCCCTTCCTCGTCTCCATGATCATGTCCGGGAGAAGCAGCGCGAAAGGCTCGTCGCCGACGAGGTCGCGTGCGCACCAGACCGCGTGCCCGAGCCCGAGCGGCTCCTGCTGTCGGGTGAAGCTCGTCTGCCCCGCATCCGGCTGCATGCCTTTCAGCCGTTCGAGTTCCTTCGTCTTGCCGCGCTTCTCAAGCGTATCGTAGAGCTCGAACTGAAGATCGAAATGATCCTCGATGACCGCCTTGTTGCGCCCCGTCACGAAGATGAAGTGCTCGATTCCGGCCTCCCGGGCCTCGTCGACGACATACTGGATGACGGGCCGATCGACCACCGTCAGCATCTCCTTCGGTATCGCCTTGGTCGCCGGAAGGAAGCGCGTGCCGAGCCCGGCCACAGGGAAGACGGCCTTGCGGATTTTTTTCATGCGTCACGAATTCCAGTTCAAAGGGAAGGGTGCGAGGTGATGCAATTTCATGTCGGAATTGAGGAACGGTCAACGCGTCTCCTGGCGTGGCGTTCCACCGAATTTCGCCAGAAACGCCGGCTATATTAGCCGCATCCGGCCCTCCATGGTAAACTAAATCCTAACCGGGCTCGGCGAATAGTGGATCGACATCGGGGCGCGGCCGCCGACGCAGGCTCCCGCGCGGCGTAACGGCGCCCCGGCTTTACCGGTCGTTCCTGAAAGGAGGGAGAAATGTCGGTCCGCCCCGTCGCAAGACGCCTTGCCGCCCTGCTGTGCGCCATTGGCCTGTTGCTGGTGCCCTTCGCGATGCCGGCTTTCGCCGATGCGGGATTCGACCGCTGGGTCGCCTCGTTCCGCGCGACGGCGCTGAATAGCGGCATTTCGGCGGCGACCTACGACCGCGCCTTCCGCAACGTGCCCGGGCCGGATCCCGAGGTGATCGAGAAGGCGCATTCCCAGCCCGAATTCACCGCTCCGATGTGGGATTATTTCGACAACCGCATCCATGACGAATCGATCGGCAACGGCAGGGACATGGCCAGCAAGTGGAAGCCGTGGCTGGACCGTATCGAGGCCCGCTTCGGCGTCGACCGCTATACCCTGCTCGCCATCTGGTCGATGGAGACGAACTATGGCGAGACGCTGAAGAACGACAAGGTCATGCGCAACGTCGTCCGCTCGCTGGCGACGCTTGCCTATGCCGATCCGCCGCGCGCGAAATTCGCCCGTACGCAGCTCCTCGCCGCGTTGAAGATCCTGCAGCACCACGACATCGATCCCGACCATTTCATGGGATCGTGGGCGGGCGCCATGGGGCACACGCAATTCATCCCGACCAGCTACCAGACCTATGCCGTCGACATGGACGGCGACGGCCGCCGCGATATCTGGAATTCGGTACCCGACGCGCTGGCGACGGCGGCCAATCTGCTCCACCGCAATGGCTGGCAGACGGGCAAGACCTGGGGCTACGAGGTGGTGCTTCCGGAAGGCCGCAAGTTCCCCTCCGGCTCGCTCAGCCTCGAGAAATGGGCCGCGCTCGGCGTGAAGCGGGCCAATGGCAAGGAGTTTCCGCGCGATTCGGACAAGGCGGTGCTGAAGGTGCCTGACGGGCATCCCGGCCCGGCCTTCCTGATGCTCAAGAACTTCTACGTCATCAAGCGCTACAACAACGCAGACAAATACGCGCTCGCCGTCGGCCTTCTCGCCGACGAGATCGCCGGCTATGGCGGGCTCGTGCACGACTGGAACCGGCCCTTCGTCAAGCTGACATTCGAGGAGCGCCAGGAATTGCAGCAGCGGCTGACTTCCTACGGCTACTATGACGGCAAGATCGACGGTCGCATCGGCACCGCTTCGCGCGCTGCGATCATGGCCTACCAGGCGCGCGCCGGCTTGACGCAGGACGGGCACCCGAGCAAGGAAGTGCTGACCAGCCTGCGGAAAAAATAGGGACGGGCGCCTTTCCTCCGCCGCGCGCGCCACCCATTCGAAGGTATCGGTCGCGACGGTTAGGCGGCGAAATCGCGCGTGGAGAGGCATGCGATGCGGCGTTTTCCCATGGATGGATCGGCCTGGAAAGGCGGCGCGCTTCTTGTCCTCGTCTTCTTTTCGATGACGATTTTCGCATCGGTGGCGGCGGCACAGGAAGCGCCGCGAAGCGCCGCCCAGGCGCGCCGCATGTTCGAGCGCGGCTGGCGGATGGAACAGGAGCATTTCCAGCGGGAGGCGCCGATCGTCAAGCGCAGCCGGCGCTCCGAGGCGCCGGCGCAGGATGACGGCGCCCAGCAGGAACCGATCGAAAAATCGGCCGACGCGCGCACCGTGCTGGTGGTCGGCGACTTCATGGCGTCGGGCCTGGCCGAGGCGCTGGCCGATGATTATGCGCAATCCGCGGATGTGAGCGTCGTCGATGCGACGAACGGCTCGTCCGGCCTGGTGCGCAGCGATTTCTACGATTGGCCGAAGGAGATCGGCGGCATCATCGACGGCGCCCATCCCGCAGTCGTCGTCATGATGATCGGCGCCAACGACCGCCAGGCGATGAATGTCGGCGACAGCAAGGAAGCGCCGCGCTCGGATGCATGGACGGCGGAATATGTCAGGCGCGTGGAAGCCGTGGCGAAGGCGGTCACCGATCGCAAGATCCCGCTGATCTGGGTCGGGCAGCCGGCGTTCAAATATGCCTCGATGTCGTCCGACATGCTGGCGCTCGACGATATCTATCAGCGCGTCGTGGAAGCGGCGAAAGGCGACTATGTCGACATCTGGGACGGCTTCGTTGACGAGAACGGAGCCTTCCGCTTCACCGGAGCCGACGTCAACGGACAGCCCGTGCGCCTTCGCTCGGATGACGGCATAAGGCTCTCGAAAGCCGGCAAGCGCAAGGTGGCGTTCTATGTCGAGAAGCCGCTGAATAAGATACTCGGCCGCGCCGCATCCCCCGAAGGGGCGCCCGCGGCGACCGCGATCCCGGCCCCCGGCGGCACGCTCGCGCCCTCGCCCGACCGTACCGCGCCGATTTCCCTCTCCGCTCCGCCGCCCGACGGCAACGCCGACCTGCTCGGCTCGAAGGCCGATGCGAAACCTGCAACCGGCCGCACTGCGGCGGAACGCCTGACGGTCGAGGGCATAGCCCCCGCCTCGCCGCCCGGCCGGGCAGACGATTTCGGCGGAGCGAACGGGGCGGCTCCCGCCGTCGGAGCAACCCCTCCCGCGGGCGTCGCCAGCATCGGAACCGGAGCCGTCTCGACCGTCGGGAAGGCGCCGCCGCCGCGCTGACGCGCCCGTCGTTTTCCCTCTCCGCCCGGCGGGCCTTGGGCGAGCCGTCGACGGAACCAACGGCCCGCGCCCGAGTTTCATTGATCAATCCATAGAACCGGAGGGATCATGCTTTACTGGGCTTTGGTATTTCTCGTCGTCGCGATCATCGCCGCGGCGCTGGGTTTCGGTGGGATTGCGGGTGCGGCCGCCGGCATCGCCAAGATCATATTCTTCGTCTTCCTCGTTCTCCTCGTCCTGTCGTTGCTCGCCGGCGTCTTCAGACGCGCACGGTGATATACTTGCGCTCGCGTGGATGACTGAACCGCGCCGGCAGCGCGGAAAGCTTCCCGAACGCGCGCGATCCAAGGCGGAATTGAACTGACGGATCCTCGAGGGTTTCGAATGGCAGGCATGACCTTGCGGTCACTCGCCGTCCGCCAAAGCCGGCATGACGCGATCGCTGCTCAGTCTTCCCCGAGCAGCACCGCCCGCAAGACCACCGCATCATTGTGCTGCTCGTCACGCGCGCCATAGACGAGCGTAACGGTGTCGGTCCTGGCGAGATCGCGGATGCGATCGAGCGCCGCCGATTGCTCGCGCAGTTCGGCGCGATAGCGATGCTGGAATTCGATCCAGCGGGCGGGATCGTGGCCGAACCATTGCCGCAGTCCGGTGCTGGGCGCGACCTCCTTCACCCAATCGTCGAGCCCGGCCTTGGCCTTGCTCACCCCGCGCGGCCACAGGCGATCGACCAGGATCCGCATGCCATCGGCCGGATCGGCGGGCTCGTAGGCCCGCTTCAGCCGAAGATGCGACGCGGGAATGGGGGAACCGGTCATGTCGGTGCTCCGCCGAACGCCCGCGCCGCGGACAAGAGACCGGCCGAATGCATCCGTTTGCCGAATGCGCCGGCGACGCCGCAATTGCCGTTGATCCCTGCGACCATCTCGCTCTCCCGCTCGTTGCGTGAACCGTTTCGATTTCCCTTATCACGAAAGCATGCCCTTACGGGCCGCGGAAGCATGAGCGAGGCCGCTGCTACAATGTCGCGCCAGGTCCATTTGTCCTTTGCGCCAGCGCAAAGACGTGGAATGATCCCAAGTCGTACGGTTCCGTGAAAATTGAAGCCGGGGGCTTGCATGTCCGGATCGGGGAACACTGCGGTTCTGCTCGCCACCACATGGGCGTTCACGATCTGCTTCGCCGTCTGGATGATGTTCGGCGTGACCGGTATTCCGATCCGCGAACAGCTTGGCTTGAACTCCGTCGAGTTCGGACTTTTGACCGCCACCCCGGTCCTCACCGGCGCGCTCTTCCGCCTGCCGCTCGGCATCTGGACGGACCGGCTCGGCGGCAGGCGCCTGATGCTGGCGCTGCTCATCGGCTGTGCGGTGCCGGTCTGGATATCATCCTATGCCGTGGCCCTGTGGCAGTTCCTGCTGTTGGGGCTGGCGCTCGGGCTGGTCGGCGCGTCCTTCTCCGTCGGCACGCCCTATGTCGCGCGCTTCTTCCCGAAGGAGAAGCGCGGCTTCGCCATGGGCTTCTTCGGCGCCGGCACGGTGGGCGCGGCGCTCAACATGTTCGTGGCGCCGTGGCTGATCGACGGGTATGGCTGGCGGATGGTGCCCAAGGTCTATGCCGTCGCGCTGATCGTCACGGCGGCGATCTTCTGGGCCTTTTCCGCCCCCGACCCGGCGCGGGCCGCCACCTCGCCCTCCATGCTCTCCCAGCTAAAGATACTGCGCGACCCGCGCGTATGGAAATATTGCCAGTATTATTCGATCGTCTTCGGCGGCTTCACGGCGCTATCGATCTGGATGCCGCAATATTTCAAGTCGGAATACGGTCTCTCGATCGCGCAGGCCTCGCTGCTCGCGGTCTGCTTCGCGCTGCCGGCGGGCGTGTTCCGTGCTTTCGGCGGATGGCTCTCCGACCGTTTCGGCGCGCATAGCGTCACCTGGTGGGTGCTGTGGATCGCCTGGATCTGCCTGTTCCTGCTTTCCTACCCGAAGACGGACCTGACCATCCATACGATCCGTGAGCCGATCAGCTTCGGCATCGCCCTGCCCGCCTGGTTCTTCACCATCCTTCTCTTCGTCCTCGGCATCGCATTCGCGTGCGGCATGGCCTCGACCTTCAAATATGTCGGCGACGATTTCCCGGAGAACATGGGCGCGGTGTCCGGCATCGTCGGCATGATGGGCGGCCTCGGCGGCTTCCTTCTGCCGATCATGTTCGGCGCCATCCTCGATCGGCTCGGCTTCAATTCGAGCTGCTTCATGCTGCTTTACGGCATCGTCTGGGTATCGCTCATCCTGAGCTACCTGACCGAGGTGCGCCGCGCGCCTGTCATGGGCGAGAATGTCACGGGCGGGAAGGCGGTCCCCACCCCTGTAGCGAAAGCCTGAGAACTCCCCGGGAAAGGAACAGCCATATGAGCCACTTCCTCGAACGCCTCACCTACCTTTCCCGGCGCCGGGAATCCTTCGCGGACGGCCATGGCGAACTGCGCGACGAGGACCGCATGTGGGAGGAAGGCTACCGGCTGCGCTGGCAGCACGACAAGATCGTGCGTTCCACCCATGGCGTGAACTGCACCGGCTCGTGCTCGTGGAAAATCTACGTCAAGAGCGGCGTCGTCACCTGGGAAACGCAGCAGACGGACTATCCGCGCACCCGCCCCGGCATGCCGAACCACGAACCGCGCGGCTGCTCGCGCGGCGCTTCCTATAGCTGGTACCTCTATAGCGCCAGCCGCATCAAATATCCGATGGTGCGCGGCCGCCTCGTCAAGGCATGGCGCGAGGCGCGCAAGACGCTCGGCCCCGTCGAAGCCTGGGCCACCATCACCGCCGACGAGAAGAAAGCGAAAGCCTACAAGGCCATCCGCGGGCGCGGCGGCTTCGTGCGCTCCACATGGCAGGAGGCGACCGAGATCATCGCCGCCGCCAATGTCCATACGATCAGGAAATGGGGGCCGGACCGCGTCGTGGGTTTCTCGCCGATCCCGGCCATGTCGATGGTCTCCTACGCTTCCGGCGCGCGCTATCTCAGCCTCATCGGCGGCACGCTTTTATCCTTCTACGACTGGTATTGCGACCTGCCGCCCTCCTCCCCCCAGACCTGGGGCGAGCAGACCGACGTGCCGGAATCGGCCGACTGGTACAATTCCGGCTACATCATCGCCTGGGGCTCCAACGTGCCGCAGACGCGCACGCCCGACGCGCATTTCTTCGTCGAGGCACGCTATAACGGCACCAATGTCGTCGCCGTCACGCCCGACTATTCCGAGGTGGCGAAGCTCTCGGACCTCTGGCTGCATCCCAAGCAGGGCACGGACGCCGCGCTCGCCATGGCGATGGGCCATGTCATCCTGAAGGAATTCTTCCTCGACAGGAAGACGCCCTATTTCGAGGACTACTGCCGCCGCCTGACCGACCTGCCGATGCTCGTGCGGCTAAGGAAGGACGGCGACCGCTTCGTGCCCGACCGCTACCTGCGCCAGAGCGACCTTGCCGGCGAGAAGAAGTCGCGCCACAAGGCATCGAAATCCGACCGCGCGGCCTGGAAGACGGTGGCGACTGCGGAAGAAAGCGGCGACCTCGTCGTGCCGCAGGGATCGATCGGCTATCGCTGGCCGGCCGACGGCGAGCCCAAGGGCCGCTGGAACCTCGAAGAGAAGGACGGCGAGACCGGCACCGATATCAGGCTTGACCTCAGCCTGATCGATCGGCGCGACGACGTGCTGCCGGTCGCCTTCCCCTATTTCGGCGGCACGCCGCATCCGCATTTCGCCGGCAACGACCAGGGCGGCGACGTGCTCATCCGCAACGTGCCGGTGCGGCGCATCAGGCTCGCCGACGGCGAAACCCACGTGGCAACCGTGTTCGATCTTCTCTGCGCCAATTACGGGCTCGACCGCGGCCTTGGCGGCGATTGCGCCAAGGGCTTCGACGACAATGTGCCCTACACGCCCGCCTGGCAGGAGCAGATCACCGGCGTCTCGGCCGCCCATGCGATAGAGGTCGCACGCGGCTTCGCCAACAATGCCGAGAAGACCAAAGGCCGCTCGATGGTCATCATCGGGGCGGGAATGAACCACTGGTACCACCAGGACATGGGCTACCGCTCCATCATCAACATGCTGATGATGTGTGGCACGATAGGCGTCTCCGGCGGCGGCTGGGCGCATTATGTCGGGCAGGAGAAGCTGAGACCCCAGACCGGCTGGACGATGCTCGCCTTCGCGCTCGACTGGGTGCGGCCGCCGCGCCACATGTGCGGCACCTCCTTCTTCTACGCCCATTCCGACCAGTGGCGTTACGAGAAGCTGGACGTCTCGGAACTCCTGTCGCCGCTTGCCGATCCCGCACCCTATCGCGGCAGCATGATCGACCTCAACGTCAGGGCCGAACGCATGGGCTGGCTGCCGTCCGCGCCGCAGCTCAACGTCAATCCGCTGACGCTCGCAGCCGAGGCGGGGAAGGCGGGCGTCGAGGTCAAGGACCACGTCGTCGCCGGCCTAAAATCCGGCAAGCTCGCCATGGCCTGCGAAGACCCGGACAATCCGGTCAACTTCCCGCGCAACCTGTTCATCTGGCGCTCGAACCTGTTCGGCTCGTCGGGCAAGGGGCACGAATATTTCCTGCGCCACTTCCTCGGCACGCGGCACGGGCTGCAGGGCAAGGATCTGGGCGAGGAAGGCCGGGAGAAACCGACAGAGGTCGAATGGCGCGACCCGGCGCCGGAAGGCAAGCTCGACCTCGTGGTGACGCTCGACTTCCGCATGTCGACGAGCTGCCTCTATTCCGACATCGTGCTGCCGACCGCCACCTGGTACGAGAAGAACGACCTCAACACCTCCGACATGCACCCCTTCATCCATCCGCTGTCGGCGGCGGTGGACCCGGTCTGGGAGGCGAAGAGCGACTGGGAGACCTACAAGGCGATCGCCAAGCGCTTTTCCGAACTGGCGGAAGGCCATCTCGGCGTCGAGCGCGACGTGGTGCTGACCCCCATCCAGCACGATACGCCGGCGGAGCTCGCCCAGCCTTTCGAGGTGCAGGACTGGAAGAAGGGCGAATGCGATCTTGTGCCCGGCGTCACCGCGCCGCAGATCGCGATGGTCGAGCGCGACTATCCCGATACCTACCGCCGTTATACCGCGCTCGGACCGCTCGCCGACAGGCTCGGCAATGGCGGCAAGGGCATTTCGTGGAACACCGAGGCCGAGGTGAAGGGGCTAGGCGCGCTGAACCTTCGCGTGAACGATAGCGGGCCGACCGAAGGCCGGCCGCGCATCGACACCGATATCGATGCCGCCGAAACCATCATGTATCTGGCACCCGAGACCAATGGCGAGGTTGCGGTGAAGGCATGGGCGGCGCTCGGGAAAATCACCGGGCGCGACCACGTCCACCTCGCAGAGACGCGGGAAGACGAAAAGATCCGCTTCCGCGATATCCAGGCGCAGCCGCGCAAGATCATCTCCTCGCCTACATGGTCGGGCATCGAGAGCGAGCACGTCTCATATACCGCCGGCTACACCAACGTGAACGAGCTGATCCCGTGGCGTACCATCACCGGCCGCCAGCAATTCTACCAGGACCATCGCTGGTTCCGCGATTTCGGCGAGAGCTTCGCCGTCTACCGACCACCGATCGATACGCGCACCGCCGCCGCGATGCTCGGCAAGAAGGCGAACGGCGAAAAGGAGATCGTCCTCAACTTCATCACCCCGCACCAGAAATGGGGCATCCACTCCACCTACACCGACAACCTCATCATGCTGACCTTGTCGCGCGGCGGGCCGATCGTCTGGATATCGGAGACGGACGCTAGGAAAGCCGGCATCGTCGACAATGACTGGATCGAGCTCTTCAACCTGAACGGCGCGATCGCGGCGCGCGCCGTGGTCAGCCAGCGCGTCCAGGAAGGCATGTGCATGATGTACCATGCGCAGGAGAAGATCGTGAACGTGCCGGGCTCGCAGATCACCGGCCAGCGCGGCGGCATCCATAATTCGGTGACGCGTACGGTCTTGAAGCCCACCCACATGGTTGGCGGCTACGCGCAGCTTTCCTACGGCTTCAACTATTACGGGACGGTCGGCTCCAACCGCGACGAATTCGTCGTGGTGCGCAAGCTCGTCAAGGTCGAATGGCTCGACCGCTCCAATCCCGTCGACCCGATCGCCGAGGAGGCTGCGTCATGAAGATCCGCGCTCAGGTTGCGATGGTGCTCAACCTCGACAAATGCATCGGCTGCCACACCTGCTCCGTCACCTGCAAGCAGGTCTGGACCTCGCGGCAAGGCATGGAATACGCCTGGTTCAACAATGTCGAGACCAAGCCCGGGATCGGCTATCCCAAGGACTGGGAGAACCAGGAGCGCTGGAAGGGCGGCTGGCAGCGCAAAAAGAACGGGAAGATCGTGCCGAAGCAGGGCGGCAAGCTCGCCGTGCTCGCCAAGATCTTCGCCAATCCGAACCTGCCCGAGATCGACGATTATTACGAGCCCTTCACCTTCGACTACGAGCATCTGCAGAAGGCGCCGGAGCTTCCGACCACCCCCGTCGCGCGGCCGCTGTCCCTGGTCACCGGAAGGCCGATGGAGAAGATCGAGTGGGGCCCGAACTGGGAGGAAATCCTCGGCGGGGAGTTCGACAAGCGCTCGCAGGACTACAATTTCGAGGCGGTGCAGAAGGATATCTACGGGCAGTTCGAGAACACCTTCATGATGTACCTGCCGAGGCTGTGCGAGCATTGCCTCAACCCGGCCTGCGTCGCCTCCTGCCCCTCCGGCTCGATCTACAAGCGCGAGGAGGACGGCATCGTCCTCATCGACCAGGACAAGTGCCGCGGCTGGCGCATGTGCGTGTCGGGCTGCCCCTACAAGAAGATCTACTACAACTGGACCTCGGGAAAGGCGGAGAAGTGCATCTTCTGCTATCCGCGCATCGAGGCCGGACAGCCCACCGTGTGCTCGGAGACCTGCGTCGGCCGCATCCGCTATCTCGGCGTGCTGCTCTACGATGCGGACGGCATCGAGCGCGCGGCTTCCGTCGAGGACGAGCAGGACCTCTACGAGGCGCAGCTCAAGCTCTTCCTCGATCCGAACGACCCTGCCGTCGTGGAACAGGCCCGCGCCGACGGGATAGACGACAACTGGATCGAGGCGGCCAGGCGCTCGCCCGCCTACAAGATGGCGGTGGACTGGAAGATCGCCTTTCCGCTGCACCCCGAATACCGCACGCTGCCGATGGTCTGGTACGTGCCGCCGCTTTCGCCCATCCAATCGCACGCCAATGCCGGCGCCATCGATACGGTCGGCGAAATCCCCGACGTCCGCTCACTGCGCATCCCGGTGCGCTATCTCGCCAATCTGCTGACCGCCGGCGCAGAGGCGCCGATCGTCTCGGCGCTGGAGCGCATGCTGGCCATGCGCATTTACTACCGCCAGCGCCAGCTCGACGAGGGCGACGGCACGGCCGTGCTGGCGCAGGCGGGACTGTCGAAGGCGCAGGTGGAGGAGATGCACCGCTATCTCTCCATCGCCAACTACGAGGACCGCTTCGTCATCCCGACCAGCCACCGCGAGGAGGCGGAGGACGCCTACGGGCTGAAGGGTTCCTGCGGCTTCTCCTTCGGCAATGGCTGCGATTTCGGCCCGCCGCATTCCACCCTCTTCGGCGGCAAGATGGGGCGGCGCAAGCTGAACCCCATGCGGCCGCTCGACACGTGAGGGCCTTGCCATGCTGATCTTCAAGGCCTTCAGCGCGCTCCTCTCCTACCCGAGTGCGGAAATGCGGCAGGCCCTCCCCGAGATCGCCGGGGTGGTGAAGGCCTCGCCGCTCGTCGGCGCGCATGAGCGCGAAAACCTGCTCGCCCTCATCGGCGAGATCGGCCAAGGCGATCTGCTCGCCGCGGAGGAGCGCTATGTCGACCTCTTCGACCGCGGGCGGGCGCTGTCGCTCCACCTATTCGAGCACCTGCACGGCGACGGCCGCGACCGGGGCGCGGCGATGGTCGAGCTGAAGGCGCTCTACGCCGCGGCCGGCTTCGAGCTGACCGGTTCCGAACTGCCGGACTATTTGCCGGTGGTACTGGAATATCTCAGCCAGCGCGACATGGCGGAAGCCCGCGACATGCTCACCGATTGCGCCCATATTGTCCGGTCGATCGCCCGCTCGCTGATCGCCCGGCGAAGCCCCTACTCGGCCGTGCCGCAGGCGCTTCTCGTCATTGCCGGCGAAAAGCCGGTCGACGCCGTAGGCGTGAAACCGGTCGCCGAACAGCCGGAAGCGCTCGACCGCGACTGGGCCGAGCTGCCTGCCTTTGCCGATGTCGCCGCACCCGCTGGCGGCGGTTCCGCGATGTGAGGAGGAATATCCATGCTCACCAATTCCTACGTCAACACGCTGCTCTTCGCGGTCTATCCCTATATCTGCCTCGTGGTGCTCCTGATCGGCAGCCTCATCCGCTTCGACCGCGAGCCCTATACGTGGAAGAGCGATTCCTCGCAGATGCTGCGCAAGCGCGAGCTTAAGCTGGGCTCCAACCTCTTCCACTACGGCGTCATCGTCGTCATCCTCGGCCACTTCGCCGGCTTCCTGGCGCCGCACTGGGCCGTCGACTGGGCGCTGTCGCCGGTCGCGCACCAGCTTCTCGCCATGGTGGTGGGGGGCATCGCCGGGCTGACCGCCATCGTCGGGCTGACGATCCTCATCCATCGGCGGCTGGCCGATCCGCGTATCCGGCTGAACAGCCGCAAATGGGACATCGCCATCACCCTCATGCTGTGGCTGCAGCTCGCGCTCGGCCTTCTCACCGTGCCGCTCTCGGCCTTCCATATGGACGGCGAACTGTTCGAGACGCTGACGAGCTACGTGAAGGGCATCGTGACGCTCGACGGCGGGGCGGCGGCGCTGATGCTGCATGTGCCGCTCACCTACAAGCTGCACATATTGCTGGGCTTCACGATCTTCCTCGTCTCGCCCTTCACCCGCATGATCCATATCTGGAGCGGCGTCGGGTCGCTCGCCTACCTGTTCCGTCCCTACCAGATCGTGCGCACGCCGAAGACGCGCGCCGACGAGCCGGTGCGGTCATGATCTTCTCGGTCAACGGCATGGCGGTGGCGGTCGAGGCCGATGCTCCGGCCGAGTTCGCCGCCGCGCGGGAGCTTCTGAGACAGCGCGCGGTCGCTACCGGCCTGCTCGGTTCGGCCATCGAGGATGAGGAGACGATCGAGGCCGCGATCGAGAAGCTTCTCGAAAAGGAAGTGACGACACCGCAGCCGACCGACTCCGAGTGCCGCCGCTACTACGAACAGAACCCGGCCGAGTTCGAGAGCGGCGATCTCGTCCATGCGCGGCACATATTGTTCCAGGTGACGCCGCAGGTGAACGTGCCGCAGATCAGGGCGCGGGCCGAAGAAGCGCTGAACCAGTTGCTTGCCGAGCCGAACCGCTTCGCCGAGCTTGCGGCGGAACTCTCCAACTGCCCATCCGGCGAACAAGGCGGCAATCTCGGTCAAATCGGGCGTGGCGACATGGTGCCGGAATTCGAGTCTGCCTTGTTCAAGCTGGGGCCGACCGGCATCCTGAATGAACTCGTCAAGACGCGCTACGGCTTCCATATCGTCGCGGTCGACCAGCGTATTCCCGGCAGGAGGCTGCCCTTCGAGATGGCGCGCGACCGTATCGCCAGAAGGCTGAGTTCCTCCGTCGAGGAGAAGGCGCTTCGGCAATATATAAGCCTGCTCGCGGGGCAGGCCGAGATCGACGGCGTCGATTTGGAAGCCAGCGCCTCACCCTTGGTGCAGTAGACTGTCCGCACAGGTCAATCACCCGCTGCCCGGCCACTTTGTGCGTCTTCGCCGTCCAGAAGCGATTTGAGATCGGCAGCAGGGTCCCCGACAAGCGCGGGAGACGGAGACCTCCCCGTGTCGATCAAACGCCTGGCGACCATATAGGCTCGCGGCTCGTTCATGGCATCGACTGCCAGGAGCGCAAGGCCGCGATAGTACCAGAAAGAGGCCGAGGCGCCCGAACCCTTGCGCTTCACCACGTGGTCGTACCCGGAAGACAGTCCCGCAATCTGCAATTTGACATCGAATTGGTCAGACCAGAACCAGGGCCTCGCATCATAGGCTTCCGGCTTGCCAACGATGGTTCGGGCTGCCGCTTCGGCCTGCCCGATGGCGTTGCCGACGCTCTCCAGGCGGATCCTTTCGCCTCTCCAGGGGAAAGACGCGCAGTCACCCGCTGCAAGGATCCGAGGGTCGGAAGTCCGACAATGGGCATCTACGACGATACCGTTGCACATCGTCAGTCCCGCTGCCTCGGCCAGTCCGACATTAGGGCGAACGCCGATGCCCGCGACGACGAAATCGACGGAAATTTCCGATCCGTCCGTCAACAGAGCGCGCTTCACCCGGTCGGTGCCGGTCAGCGCCACGAGGCCGGTTCCCTCGCGCAAATCCACGCCGTGGGCGCGATGCAGCGTTCGAAAGAATTCCGATGTCTCGGCGGCCGCCACCCGCTGCAGGATGCGTGGCGCGGCTTCGACGACAGTCACCCGCAACCCGAGCTTCGCCGCCACGGCGGCAGCTTCAAGGCCTATATATCCGCCCCCGACAACCAATACATGCCGGGCGGGACGGAACTCCGCCGCCATGGCGTCGATATCCGCGAGCGTCCGGACATGATAGATCCCCGCCAGATCCCGACAGAGCGTCGCGGGCAGCCTTCGCGGCCGCGCGCCCGTGGCAAGGACCAGGCGGGCATAAGGCAGGGTGGCGCCGTCTGAAAGAACGACCTCTTGGGACGGCCTGTCGATGCGCTCCGCGCGGGTGGCGAGGCGAAGATCGATGGATTTCCGTTCGAAGAAGGCCGGCGGCCTGAAATGGAGCGTTTCCGGCGCCATCTCTCCGAGGAGGTAGGCCTTGGAAAGTGGAGGGCGCTGATAGGGCGGCTGCGGCTCGTCGCCGACAAGCGTGATCGGGCCGGAGTGCCCGAATTCGCGCAGTTTGACGCAGACGGAAAAACCCGCCTGCCCGGCCCCGATCACCACGATCGGGGCAGTCGGATCAGCCCCGCCCGCATTCATCGGAGCAATTTTCATCCCGGCGCGAACTCGGCGGAGCGATTGTCTTCTTGCATGGCCAGCAGCGCCGGGCGCCGACTCCGCCGGGCAGGGGCGCATGGACGCCAAGGCCTTCACCACGTCAGCTTCGGCGCCAACCGATGCAGCAGGACGTCGAACCGGCGCGCTCCCGCGGGATCGACGCGGCGCAGCGCCACGCATGCCTGACCCGCCAGGCGGCAGGCATTTTCTACTTCTCCGGTCGCGGCAAGCGCCGTGAGGCTTGCCAGCAGGATCTCGGGCAGGCCGGCAGGGTCTGATGCAGCCGGTCCGCTCACCATCCGCCTCCGTCGCGTATGCCGAAATGAGCCTTCGCCTCGGGCGACATCATTTCCGGTGTCCAGCGTGGCTCGTAGGTCAGTTGAACGTCGACGGATTCCACGCCTTCAACCGCGGCCGCCGCTTCGCCGGCACCGGCCTTGAGGTAATTCGTGGCCGGGCATCCGGGCGTGGTGGTGGTCATGATCACGGTGGTCATTCCGCGGTCCTCGACCGTCACCTCGTAGACGAGGCCGAGGTCGACGATGTTATAGCCGAGTTCCGGATCGATCACCTGCCGCAACGCCTCGCGGATGATCTCGGCCCTCCCGCCATCCGTCGCCGGATTGGCGGGACTGCTGGGCGCGGCGGCCTTTCCGCGGACGACCGGCGCGCCCGACATGAAATGCTCCATGATGACGCCGAGGATCGCCGGCTTGAAATGCTGCCACTCGCGATCCGATCGCGCGACGACGATGCTGTCCCTGCCGAGCGACACGCCGGTGACGCCCGGAATGGCAAAGAGCCGTTCCGCGAGCGGCGACACCCCGGCCTGCTCCCTGTTCCCGAGATCGAGCGTGCCCTCGGCCAGCACCTCACAGCCGGGCAGAAATCTCAGCTTCTTCGGGTCCGGCGTCGCCTCCGTCTGAATGAACATCTTCCGCCTCCTGCGTCGGTCCGGGTTCGCGGCCTGTCGGGCCTGTCAGGCTGCCGCCTTGCCGGCCGCGCCGATCCGGACCAGTATCCTGTATGTCTTGCCGTCGCCCTCGAACGCGCCGCGCCAGGCATGGCCGCGCTTCGCAAGCTCCGGAAGGAGGAAGATCGGCTCGCGGCACAACAGGGCCGAAAGCACGTCCCCTTCCTTCAAGGCCTCCGTCGCAGCCAGGATCCGCACCATGGGTTCGGGCGGATCCAGATCGCGGTTGTCCATGTGCTGAACGGGAGCAGGCCAGTCCGAAGCATCGGCAGAGCCGGTTTCGGCAGCCGCGGAAGGCGGTTGCGAGGCGCCCTCCTCCGGCCGGAAGAGCACCTCCCAGTCGCCGCCTGCAAGCTCTTGCGCCTCGTGGGCGAAGCCCCTGGCGCCCAGCACGCTGAAGAGCGGGACCGGCTTGAACGTGGCCAGCAACCTGAGCCCCTGCCCCGGCCCTAGCTTGGATACCGCTCCCATGATCGCCTCGAAAGGCTCGCCGCCGGCGCGGAGTATCGGACGTACGTCCAGTTCGACGAATGAAGATGCCATATCGTTCTCTCCTCTTTCGATCAGGGTTGGCATGACAGGAGAAGGCGCGGCGGCCGCGCCCCTTGCGGAAGACGTGCGGCGTCCTTCACATCCGCCAGGCGGCGCGTGCGCACGAGCTGCGCGACGATGCCGACGGTCGCCACGAGCAGGAGGGCGGCGGCGAAACGGAAGGCGAGCGGAAGGCCGGCAAGGAGCGCGGCGGCGCCGGCCCAGACCGCGATGAAATAGAGCAGGAACCATTTGCCCGCGCGATTTTCGACGACGAGATCCTGAACGCGCGGCGTCGGCCCCTTGCCCAGCACGGGCCCGTAGCATTCCAGCCAGGTGAGAAACGCCACGATCTTGTAGAGTTGCGCAAGGCCGAGCCCCGACAGCCAGCCGAAGGCGATCAGGAAGACGACGGCGGCAGCATGATCGCCCAGGCGCCGGATGGCGAGCAGCAACAGGGTGAGCACGACCGATGCGGCGAGCGAGACCAGCGCGTACGCGGCCATGCGGCTGTTGAGTTCTATGTTGCGGCGCCTGCGCGCGCGGTAGAGGTGGAGGACATCCGCGCCGTAAAGCGCGAGAGCAAGGACTCCCATGGCAAGGGCGGCCAGAAGGGCGAGCGAGGGATTCCCTCCGAGCAGGACCGCAAGGATCCCCCCGGCGATTGCCATGCCGAGCGCCGCCGCTCCGAGAAGAAGCGCCGCCTTGGTGGTGGCCCCTTCCAGTTCCGGCGCCAGCATGAACATGGCCAGCAGGCGGTAGCTCACGCCCATCGCGGTGAAGGTAAGCCAGCCGCCGAGACCCGCGACGACGTGGATGGGCAGGCCGGCCGTCGTCAGGGCCACCAAAGGCCCGTAGTCCACGGTTCCCCCGAGCACCAGCGCGAAGGTGGCTCCGAGCACCACGGTGAATGTGACGCCGGCAAGGCCGACGACGACGAACCTGGCCGGCAGCGGCATCGTCGGCGCGGCGGCCATCGTCCGCGCGAGGTTCCACAATACGAACGCGAAGCCGGCAATCAGCAGGGCGGCGGCGATCGCAAAGAACGGAACGGCGGGAGCAATACGCCCGTCGAGCTGAAGAAATGCGAGGATCAGCGCCGCGAGCCCCACCACGAGCGACACCAGGGCGGGCAAGGCAAGGGCGTTGCTGTAGAGCGGCTGCGCCACGAGCACCGGGAGGAACTGGAGCAGCGCGCCGCACATCAGCAGGCTCAGCCAACCGATGGCGACGACGTGAACGAGGATCAGGGTTTCGGGCGCGGCGATCGCCGCGGCCGGAAATCCATAGCCGACGGCCATCATGGCCTCCGCCGCCATGAGCGCGACCAGCGCAGCCGCGAAATAGGACATCGTCCATCGTGAGAGGGTAACGCCCGTCATGCGTGCGAACCTCGCCTGGATGCGGTGCCGGCGCGTGAAGCCGGCACGGCGTCCAAGACCCGGCTCAGGCGGCCTTCGCCAGCTTGCCGATCTCCACCCTCCACACTTCGGGCCCGCGCTCCAGATACGTCCAGGAGAACTGGCTCGGATACTCGGCCTCGAGCTGATAATAGAGCGGCTTCGGATCGTGGTCGTTGACCAGGACGAAGCGCCCTCCGGGCGCAAGCCCATTGACGAGCTGGAAGATCTTCGCGTGGCGCTGCGCGGGCACGAGGCTGCGTACGTCGACGGTGTCGACGTCGGATTGCTTGGCGGCATCGGTCATGTTCGGGTTCCTTGATCCTTGGGTTCGATCCGGTTGGTCGACGGCAGCGGCGCATCCGTCGCGTTGCACGGAGCTGGCATTCGCCGGCCCGCCAAACAGGCCTATCGCGCCTGGCGCCGTAGGCCGCTTCCGCCGCCGGAACATTTCTCCCTAAAAGATACATTGTCAATATATCTTTTATCGCGGCATCGATCCGCTGCCTTGCAAACGCCTGCGCCGACAAGCGCCCTGTCAATCGGCCGCAGGTGAAATCGGGTTGCCGCCCTATCCGGGTGCCGGCTGGGCGGTTCTCGCCATCCGAGCGCCGGTCCGGCCTGGACAGGCGATCGAGGCATGCGGCAGCCCGGGCAGCCACACCAAAGAGTGCGGCGCGTCGGTCAGCCATGCGGCTTTCCGTCGGCAGCGGTCCTTCTCAGCTCCGCATCACAAGGAAGCGCGGAAACAGCACGTTGTTTTCCAGGTGGATATGCTCCATCAAATCCTCGGAAAGCCGGGCCGTGCCGGTGTAGAGCGCCTGCCAGGAACGGCAGGCCCCATCAGGCAATGCAAAGCCGTCCGTGAGGCTTTCAACCAGACGAAGCAGCGCGCCCTGGTCGTCATGCTCGTGGCGAAGTTCGTCGATGACGACATCCAGCGCTTCGTTCGTGCGCTGCCGCATCGCCGGAAACAGTGTCGTTTCCTCCCTGGTCATGTGTCGCTCCAGATCGCTCTCCATCCGGCGCAACGTGTCGCAAAGCCCGGCCGGAGCCTTCGGGTGCTCTCGGTGGACCGCCTCCACCTTTCGCGAAAGCGCAATAAGTTCGGGGAGGTCGCGGCGGTGCGCGCTGTGGTAGCAGGCCTGGATATGCTCGATCAGCTCGTCGCTATCCATCGAAGCCGGCGCGGCCGCGGCCCCGCTGCCGCCGAAAGCCTCCAGCGCCCGCCTCAATTCCTCGGGATCGACACCGCGACGGCGCGCAGCGCTTTCAAGGTCCAGATCGCCATTGCAGCAGAAGTCGATCTTGAACCGACGGAAGACGGCCGTCGCACCCGGCAGAGTGGCGGCCAGCCCGCCGACGGTCCGCTCGCGCCGCATGGCCTCTGATATATCAACCCTCATCGTCGAAACTCCATGTCCGGTCAGGAACCGATGGGCGGCCATTCGGCCGCCGCCATCTATTTCGGACGATTCAGGCCGACGCTCTTTGCTCCGGAACAAGTTTTTTCGTCTCGACGTTATCGCCTTCCCTTCCCGGAACGGGAACGGGGTCCGGAGCCATCCGGGCGGTTATGACGCCGCCTCCCTGATCGCGGCGAGCATTTCGGGCAGGCAGACGACGACATGCCTGTGGGCACTCAGCACGATGCCGTCCTTCTCCCAACCGCTCAGCGTGCGGCTGACCGTGTGCAACGTCGTTCCCGCGAGTTCGGCGATATCCTGACGGGAAAGCGGAAAGCAGATCTCCGTTCCCTGCGCGGTACGGCGACCTGCCTGGCGCGCCAGCCTCAACAAGGCATGGGCGATCCTGCGCTCGACGGTCTCGGTGGATATCTCGCGCAGCCGGGCCTGCGTTTCCCGGTAGCGGGTCCCGAGCACCGCGACCGCATTCAACGCGATCTGCGGATGCCTGCCCATCAGTTCGCGCATGGCGCCCGCGGACCAGGCGAACAGGTGCGTGTCCTCCACCGCCACCACCGTCCCGGGATAATCCGGGATGCCCGCAAGCGCGGCGTAGCCCACCAGTTCCCCAGGACCGAGATAGCGCAATGCGATCTGGTTGCCCTCCTCGGTGGTCTGCGTCGCGCGCAGGCGGCCGACGACCACCACATAGAAATTCCGGACGGCATCCCCCTGATGATACAGCACCTCTTTCCTCGCCAGGCGCCTGCGGGAAGCCGCCCGGCGCACCTCGTCGAGGATCTCGCCCGACAGGGAGCGGAAAATCTCGGTGCCCGCCAGAATGCCGATATCCGTCTGGCTGTCCATCATCGCCCGCTCTTCCGGTCTCCGCTCGCACGTCCCTCACGTCGGACCGTCTCGGGACGACGAAGCCGGCATAGTTTGTTCCGCCGCAAATTCAATTCCGCCCGAACAACGCATAATCCTAAAGCATAGGGAGGCAGCGCGGGACTGCGACGGAAATGCCGATGACGCCTCGCGGTGGCACGTTCAATCGCGGGCCGCCCGACGGACACACGATCTGACTATAATGGAGAAGTTATTTAGAGTACCACCTCGGCCATGCTGACGATCGACAAGACCAATCTGGAGCGCCACCATCCTCCCCGGACCTTTTCGGACCGGGTGGCCTACCGCGCGGTCGGAATGCTGCGCTTCGTCGCCTCAGGGCTGTTCGGCCGCCGCTATCGCCACCGAACCATCGTGCTCGAGACCATCGCAGCCGTTCCGGGCATGGTGGCAGCAACGCTTCTCCATCTCAAATGCCTGCGGCGGATGATCGACGATCGCGGCTGGATCCGCACCCTGCTGAACGAGGCCGAGACCCAGCGCGCCCATCTGATGGTCTTCGTCGCCATCGACCGCCCGAGCCTGCTCGAGCGTCTTTCCGTCCTGCTCGCGCAGGGGTTCTTCTACAATGCGCATTTCCTGATCTATCTCTTCTCCCCGCGAACGGCCCACCGGATCGCCGGCTATTTCGCCGAGGACGCCGTACGCGGTTACGGCCAGTATCTCGAGGAAATCCACGAAGGGCGGCAGGAAAACCCCCCAGCGCCGGCCCTGGCGATCGCCTACTGGAATCTGCAGCCCGACGCGCGGCTCGCGGACGTCATCCGCGCGATGCAGGAAGACGAGGCCATCCACCGGGACATCAACCACAGTTTCGCCGACGCCCTGGAAAGCGGACGCGACCTGCCCGGCCCGCCGCGGATATAGCCGTACGCGCGTCGAGGCCGGAGCATGGGCGTTCAGACGGCCCGGCTGTATGACCTTTCGGACCCGCGAAGATAGGCATCGAAGGTGGATGCCGTCTTGCGCACGAGAAATGGCGCGTCCTCGGCGACAGCCACTACTGTCCCCTCGATCCTGACCAGCCCGCTTGCCGCGAGTTCCAGAAGCTCCCGGTTACCCGACAGCAGGAAGTCAGCCGGCCGACCATGCCTGCGGCAGACTTCCCCAAGGTCGACGCGGAATTCGCACATGAGGCGCTCGATGACATCGGCCCGCAGGCGATCGTCCGCCGTCAGCGCATATCCCTTCACGGTCGCAAACTCTCCCCGCGCGATGCGCGCGGCATAGCCCCGCAGCGCGACCTCGTTCTGCACATAGCCCTGCGGCAGCCGACCGATGGCGGAGGCGCCGAGACCGATCAACACGTCGGCAGGATCGGTGGTGTAGCCCTGAAAATTCCTGTGGAGGCGGCCGCTCGTCCTGGCGCGGCTCAGCGGATCGTCAGGCAGGGCGAAATGGTCGAAGCCGATCCGCCTGTAGCCTGCTTGCGTCAGGACATCTGCGATGGCATCCGCCTGCGCCATGCGGCCGCTGCCGTCGGCCAGCATCGCCTCGTCGATCTTGCGCTGATGCTTCTTGAACCGGGGAACATGCGCATAGCCGAAAACGGCGAGCCTCTCGGGCCGGAGCGCGACGCACTGAAGCGCCGTATCCACGCAGGACGCCACGCTCTCGTGCGGCAGTCCGTAGATGAGGTCGAAGTTCAATCCCTTGATGCCGGCGCTCCGGAGGCTGTCGGACGCCCGGGCGACGCACTCGAAATCCTGGACGCGATTCACCGCCCGCTGCACCTCTAGGTCGAGGCTCTGGACGCCCAGGCTCGCCCGCGTGACGCCCGCGGCAGCGAGCGCCGATACCATCTCGCCGGCCAGCGTACGCGGATCGATTTCGACGGCGATCTCGGCATCGGCGGCAAAAGGAAACCGGTCCTTCAGGAGGGCGACGAGCGCAATAAACGCATCGGGCTTCATGACCGTCGGGGTGCCGCCGCCGAAGTGGAGGTGATGGATCGGAAGGTCGGATACGACGTTGCCCGAAAGCAGGTCGATCTCGCGCCTCAACACGGCGACGTAGTCCGCAACCGGAGCATCCAACCTGGTGATGGTCGTGTGGCATCCGCAGTACCAGCACATCGAACGGCAGAAGGGCACGTGCAAGTAAAGCGACCCCCTGCGTCCCGGCGTCACCCCGGCGAGCCAATTCCCGTATGTATCGGATGTTATCGCGCCGGTGAAATGCGGAGCGGTGGGATAGCTCGTATAGCGCGGCAGCCGCTCGTCCGTGAGCCAGGCGGCGAGGTTTGAATGAGTCATGGTTCGGTCCTGCCAGGAGC
Source organism: Rhizobiales bacterium 65-79 (assembly GCA_001896885.1). Taxonomy (GTDB): domain Bacteria; phylum Pseudomonadota; class Alphaproteobacteria; order Rhizobiales; family Rhizobiaceae; genus Mesorhizobium_L. The sequence goes on from MKRJ01000036.1 coordinate 87,333, forward strand.
AAAGGAAGCTGATGCGCAGCCCGAAACTGGCCGCGCCCGCTATCAACTTTACGAACTTGCCGGCGTCGCGCTTTGCCCTGCCGCAAACGGCCGGCATTTTTCGAGAGGCCGACCGACAGCCCGTCGATGCTCTTTCCCGGGTCGCCAGCGGCCGTGGCTGGCGGTAACCTCGTTTGCCGCGGTTGTTCGATTATATCGAGCGCTTCTACATTGATGCCGGTATACCCGATCTAAGCTCCGACCGTTCCCAGCATCTCTACGCGCGGGGTATGTCTGCCCTTGGCGAAAGGGGTTTCGAGGAAGACGGAAGCGCATTCGAGCGCCATCCAATTTCCGATCAGCTGGCCACCCAGGCAAAGCACGTTGGCGTCGTTGTGCTCGCGGGCGAGTCGTGCGCTGAGGGGCTCGCTCACTACCGCGGCCCTGACATGGGAAAAGCGGTTGGCGGCGATGGATATGCCGATGCCGCTGCCGCAGATGAGAATGCCGCGTTCGGCATCCGAGCGTAGAGCGTCGGCCATGCGCCTGCCATAGTCCGGGTAGTCGACCGCTTCCTCGCTGTGGCAGCCAAGATCGAGCAGCGGCAGATCGCGCTCGCGAAGTTTGTGCAAGAGGAAAGATTTGAGGCCGAAGCCTGCATGATCGCTGGCGATCGCAATCGTCATTTTCTTCTCCTTTACTTCGATGAAGGAAGGCGCGTCCGTTCGCGGCGGAAATCCGTGGTGCCAGGGGCCGGCCCCGTCGATGCTCTCAGAATGAACGGCACTTCAAGTTCACTGTGGTCGACCGCCGAATGCCCTTCGATGCGCGAGATGAGATAGTCGGCGCTGCGTTCGCCGATCTCGGCCGTGGGCACGTAGAACGTCGTGAGCCCCGGCTTGAGGTGTGCGGCCCAATCCAGATCGTCGTAGCCGACGATCGAGACGCGATCGGGAATGGGAATATCGGCATGCTGGCTTTCGAGGACCGCACCGAGAGCGAGCACGTCGTTCGTACAGACCAGCGCAGTCGGTGCAGGGGATGCCGACAGGAGATGACGAAAGGCCTGGCGCGCATCACCGATCCGGTATTCGCACTCGATCACCCGGTTCTCCCGCAGTACCAAGCCACGCTCCTCGAGGGCCTTCCTTATCCCTACGACGCGCTCGCTCGTGCGGTCGTTGGTCGCCATGCGCCCGGCGATCACGCCGATATCGGTGTGGCCGAGATCGAGCAGGTGCCGCGCCGCACGCGCGCCGATCTCGATATTGCTGAAGCCTATGCTGGGATGTTCGCCCTTCGGCTTGTAGGTGCTCGTATTGACGTAGGGAATACCGCGCCGCTGCAGGACCTCGTAGACGACCGTCTGATGCAGGCCGCCTTCCAGCATGATACCCTCGGCGCCGCTGCGGATCAGGTCGACGCACTGCTCGTATTCGGTTTCGAGACTCCAGTTGGAAGTCGCGAGCAGCAATCCATATCCCCGCGACGCCGCGCGCGCCCGGAACGCCTCTGCCTTGCGCGCGTAGATCGCGTAGTCGAGCGAGGGCAGGATGGCCGCCAGCATGCGCGAGCGGCGGTTGGACAGATCCTGCGCGGCCCGCGCCGGGATATAGCCGAGCGCATCGACCGCATCGGTGACGCGGCGCGCGATTTCGGGGCTGACACTCGTTCCACCGTTGAGAGTGCGCGAGACCGTAGCGATCGACACGCCCGCCGCTTTCGCCACATCGTAGATGCTAACGCCATTCTGCCGTCTGCTCATGGCGCCGAGCCCCCCTCCCACCGATGCACGCGCATTCCATCCATAGGGAACGAACGCCGCCGGCGTGAATCTACGGGAGAAATATGGCGGCCAATATCAGCCATACGACTTATAGCGCGCCACGGCGATCGCCATTTGCTCGTCGCTAAGCAACCGCACGGTGCCGGCTTGACGCGCGCAAATGTACTGACGGCACAATATTTCCAGCCGCAACGCGGCGGAAAATGCCTTTTCCAGTGTCGGGGCATGGCAGATCATGCCATGATTGCCGAGCAGGCAGGCCGATCGCCCGGCCAATGCGGGGACCGCGGCTCGGCCGAGCTCAGCCGACGCATAGGTCACGTAAGGCACGCATTTCACGTCGTTGCCGCCGAAGGCGGCGACCATGTAGTGGAAAGGCGGGAGTGCCTCGTTGGTGGCGGCGAGCGCTACGCAATGATCCGAATGGGTATGGACGATCGCCTGCGCCTCTGGATAGGCGCGATAGATGTCGGCATGCATGGACCATTCGCTGGACGGGCGCCTGTCGCCGTCATAGCTGCCGTCGAACCGCGCGTGCACGAAGGATGCTGGCGTTATCGTCCGCGCCGACGCGCCCGCCGGCGAGATGAGCATGCCTTCGCCGGTGCGAACGCTGATGTTGCCGGCGGCAAGGAATATAAGTCCCTCCTGGTCGAGCCTGCGATAAACGTCTTCGAGTTCGCCCCGCACCGCGTCGTCGTCCTCGTTCATATCTCCCCCTTCTCCATGGCCTGAAGTCTGTCCGCAAAGATATCGTCGGGACCGAGCTTGCCTGATTTCAGGCACAAGCCGAACGGGCGGCCGAGGTCCCCCTGGGCTATGGGGATGCTGCCGCGCTTCTGCGGACCGACGGCCAGCCTGCTGATCCCGAGAGCATTGACCACGGCTCCCGAGGTTTCGCCTCCCGCCACGACGAGCCTTCCGAGACCGCGTTCCACCAGGCCGACCGCGATGCGCGCCAGGACCGATTCGGCCAGGTCCGCCGCGGCCCGCCGCCCCATCCGCTCCTGCAATTCGTTGACGGCACTCACCTCCGCCGACGTGGCGATGGCGAATTCCCCTTCGCCCATATGATTTTCGGTCCAGGCGAGCGCCTGCGCCGCCGGATCCTCGCCGGAAAGCGCTTCGCGCAAGTCGATCCGCAGGACCGGCCGGCCGGCCTTCCTGAATTCCTCGAGCTGCGAGATGGTCTGTTCCGCGCAACTGCCGGCAAGCACGGCGCCCGGCCCGCGGAGGGGCCCAAGGCGCTTTGGCGCCGGATGTCCGTCGAGAAGACCCCGGCGGCGCCAGATGGCGGGGAAGCAGGCAGCGATCGTCGAATTGCCGGTGACAAGGGGCCAGTCGGCTGTGAATTCCGCAAGCGCTTCGAGATCGGCGTCGCAGATGGCGTCGGCGATGATGTAAGGGCGGCCGGAATCGACCAGCTCCTCCACGATTCGTGCCATGGCCTTTGCCCCGGACGATACTGCCTTCCACGGCAGTACGCCGATCCCATGCCGGGTCTGCGGTTGCAGCACCTTTACCAGATCGGGCTCGGTCATAGGGGTCAGCGGGTCATGCCGTTTGGGCGATTCGGAGACCAGATCACGCCCGACGAAGAGGTGGCCGTTATAGACCGTCCGTTCCTTCTCCGGGAAGGACGGACAGAAAATGACACGCTCGGCGCCGACGATTTCTTTCATGAGGTCCGTGCAGCAGCCTATATTGCCCTCGGGCGTGGAATCGAACGTGGCGCAATATTTAAAGAACGTCTGCCGCGGATTTCGACGTCGCAGCCAATTGGCCGCTTCCGCCGCGCTTTCCTTGGCCTCCGCCACGGGCGCAACCCGGGACTTCAGCGCCACCACTGCCGCCGCCGCGTCGAATTCCGGCTCGCCGTGCTGAACGCCAATCCGGAATTCCGTGGGCACGCCGCCGGCCACAAGAAGACTGGCGATTTCGACGCCGCCGGTCAGGTCGTCGGCGACGACCCCGAAAATAAGATCCTGAGCAGCCATGCGCACTCCCGGAGAGAATAAGTAAGCGCTTACACGAAAAACAGCGCGTTTAGCAAGGCATATGAAATTACGATTGACAATTATGAGAAAGCGCTTTCACAATGGACCGGAACTGGGAGGTCAGCCAAATGTCAGTTATGCGATCGGTTCTTTTCGGTGCATTGCTCGGGTCGTTTGCCATTGTCGCCCCGCTGGCGCAGGCAGGCACTCCCTCCGATACGCTCGTGGTGGCGCGCAATATCGGCAGCATCAAATCTTTCGATCCGGCGGCCTTTTCGGAGTATGCCGGCGCGGAAATCATCGCGTCGCTCTACGACCGGCTTTTCGAGATAGAGCCTTCCGATCCCAAGACTCCGGCGCCCCGGCTCGCCGACCGCTGGGAGGTATCCGCGGATGGTCTGACCTACCGCTTCCATATGCGCCAGGGCGTGACCTTCAGTTCTGGCAACCCGGTCACTGCGAACGATGCGGTCTATTCGCTCAAGCGCATCGCTATTATCGGGCAGGTTCCCGGCCAGCTTCTTTCCCAGATCGGCGTCACCAAGGCCAATTGCGCCGAGGCTTTGCAGGTGGTGTCTGACCAGGAATTCACGATGACGCTGCCGAAGCCCTATTCGCCCGATCTGGTGATCAAGGTCCTGTCGGCCGGACTTTCATCGGTTGTGGATTCCAAGGTGGTGAAGGAGCATGAGAAAGACGGCGACCTGGGGCAGGCCTATCTGGCGACGCATTCCGCCGGAGCTGGCCCCTACGTGCTTCGCGCCTGGCTTCCGTCCCAGTCGGTGACGCTGCAACGCAACGACAAATTCTGGCGGCCTGCCCCCAAGATAAAGCGGATCGTGTTCCGCCATACGGCGGAACCGTCCTCGCAGCGGATCCTGCTGGAGAAGGGCGATGTCGATATGGCGCGCGATCTGCCGGCCGACCAGGTCGCGGAAATGGCCAAGAATCCCGATCTGCGGGTCGACAGCTTCAGTCGGGCAGCGCTGAACTATCTGGCGCTCAACCAGAAGAACAAGGAACTCGCCAAGCCCCAGATACGCGAGGCGATTACCCACCTTATCGATTTCGACGGCATGGAATCGACCTTCCTCAAAGGGCAGCGCAAGGTCCAGCAGTCGTTCTGGCCGTCCGGACTGGATTTCGCGATCGATACGCGCCCCTACACGTTCGATATCGAGGCGGCGAAGAAGCTCCTGGCCGAAGCCGGTGATTCCAATGGGCTCGACCTCAAGCTGACCGTAATGAACAGCTTTCCCTACCCGCAGATCGCGCAGTCCCTGCAATCCACCTTCGCCAAGGTGAATGTGCGCCTCACGCTCGAAACCAGTGATTTCCTGACGGCGATGAACCGCTTCCGCGCGCATGAGTTCGACCTCGTGCTCGCCGACTGGGGAACGTCCTATCCCGACATCAACGTCAACGCGAACTGGTTCGTCATCGGTAGCGGCGATCTCGGCCCCGATGCATCGATCAAGACGATCCCCTGGCGCACCGGATATTACAACGCCGAAGTGTCGAAGATGGCGGCCGACGCCGCGCTGATCGCCGACAAGGACAAGCGCGCTGCCGCCTACAAGACGATCCAGGAGCGATTCCAGCAGGAATATCCGATGATCATCATGTTCCAATACGTCGACCAGGTCGTTCAGCGCGCGAACGTCAAGGGCTTCTTCATCGGACCGACCTTCGACGCCATCTCCTACGAGGGCGTCACGAAATGAGCGAAGCGGCGGCGGCCTGGTTGCGGCCGCGGCGCAGGGCCGGCCGGACCGCCAAGTCACTCCTGGCTTTCGTCGCCGCGCTCGCCACGACCTTGCTCGGTCTTCTCGTTGCGACCTTCATCCTCGGCCGCGTCATCCCGCATGATCCCGTGGTCGCCGTTATCGGCGACAACGCGACGCCGGAAGCCTATGCGGCGATGCGCTCCAAGCTGGGCCTCGACCAGCCGCTTCTGACGCAGCTTGGAATCTATCTCGACAACGTGGCGCATGGCGATCTCGGCATTTCGCTCGTCACATCGCGGCCCGTAGCGGAAGACCTGCGCGCCCGGATGCCCGCGACCATGGAACTTGCCACGCTCGCCACCATCTTCGGAGCGCTGGTCGGCATTCCGGCCGGCGTGCTCGCGGCCGCGCGTCATGGGCGTCTCACGGATCAGCTCGTCCGCGTCGCGGCGCTTCTCGGCTACTCCGTTCCCGTCTTCTGGCTCGGCCTGCTCTTTCTTCTCGTCTTCTATCTCAAGCTCGATCTGCTGCCCGGCCCGGGACGCATCAGCGTCTGGAACCAGGGCATCGTGCCGACCGTCACGGGCAGCCTGCTCGTCGACAGCCTCCTGGCCGGCGAGACGGACGTTTTCTGGGACGCCGCGGCCCACCTTGTGATGCCGGTGACGATCCTGGGCCTGATCGCCGTTGCCTATATCTGCCGGATGACGCGCGGCTTCATGCTCTATCAGTTGAAGCAGGAATACGTGCTCACCGCGACAGTGAAGGGCGCCGGCCGCTTGCGTATCCTGTGGAACCACGCCTTCCGCAACACGCTCGTACAGGTCGTTACCATCGTGGCGCTGAATTCCGGGCTGGCGCTTGAAGGCGCGGTGCTGACCGAGGCTGTATTCGACTGGCCGGGTATCGGCAGCTACGCCACCGAAGCGCTGTTCCGTGCCGACATGAACGGCGTTCTCGGCGTCACCCTTCTGATCGGGGTGGTCTTCGTCATCATCAACGCGCTCACCGACCTGGCCTACCGTTTCCTCGATCCGAGGGTGGCCTGAAATGCCGGCACAGCCAACGCTCGCCACCACCGGGCAACTGGCCGGCTCGGCTCCGCGCTCCGCCCTGCAGGCGGCGCTGCTGCGCACCGCCGAGGCGTGCGCCGACATCTGGGCGAGCCGGCTGACGCGCGTTGGAATAGTTCTGGTCGCGATGATGGTCCTGGCAAGCTTGGCCGCGCCCTTGCTGACGCCTTATTCGCCGACGACGACGGACCTTGGCGCGCGGCTGCTCCAGCCTTCCCTTTCCCATCCCTTGGGCACCGACGATCTGGGTCGCGATGTGCTGGCGCGCCTGCTCTATGGAGGGCGGGCGACCTTCGCCATCGTTTTCGGAACCCTGGTGCTGATCGTGCCTCTCGGACTACTCGTCGGCGTCACGGCGGGATTCTTTGGGGGAATTGTCGACGTCGTGCTGATGCGGCTGACCGACATCTTCCTCGCTTTCCCTCGTCTGGTGCTGGCGCTGGCGCTGGTCGCGGCGCTGGGGCCCTCCCTGTTCAACGCCATCATCGCCGTGGCGCTTACGAGTTGGCCCGCCTATGCGCGTATCGCTCGCGCGGAGACCATGACCCTGCGCCGGGCCGATTTCATCTCCATCCTGAAGGTGCTCGGCGCCTCCCGCCCAAGGATCATCCTGTTCCACATCGTGCCGCTGTGCATCTCCTCGGTTCTGGTGAGGGCGACCGTCGATCTCGCCGGCATCATCATCATCACCGCGGGGCTCGGCTTTCTCGGCCTCGGGGTCCAGCCGCCCTATCCGGAGTGGGGCGCCATGGTCTCGGAAGGCCGCCGGTTCATGCAGGACCAGTGGTGGATGGCAACCTTCCCGGGCCTCGCCGTCCTGGCCGTCAGCCTTGGCTTCAACCTGATCGGCGACGGTTTGCGCGACGTGATGGATCCGCGCGCATGACCGAACAGCCGCTGGTCGAAATCTCCGCACTGGACATCTCCTTCACCACCAAATCCGGAAGGGTGGATGCGGTGCGAGGCGTCAGCTTCACCATGGGGCGGGAGCGCCTCGGCATCGTTGGGGAATCCGGCTCCGGCAAATCCCTGACGGCCCGTTGCCTGCTCGGGATACTGCCTGCCAATGCGGAGGTCCGGTCCAGGCATATCGTCTTCGACGGCATTCGTGTCGATACCGCCGGCGAGGCGGAGATGCGCCGGCTGCGCGGCCGACGGATCGGTATGATCCTGCAGGATCCCAAATACTCGCTCAACCCGCTGCTCACCGTGTCGCAGCAGCTTTGTGAGATGTTTTCCATTCATCGCGTCGGCAACCGCGCCGAGGCCAGGGCGAAGGCAATCGATCTGCTGCGGGCCGTCGGCTTCACGGACGCCGACCGTGTCATGGCCTCCTACCCGCACGAATTGTCGGGCGGCATGGGCCAGCGGGCGATGATCGCGATGATGCTGATGACGGATCCCGATCTCATTGTCGCGGACGAACCCACCTCGGCCCTCGACGTGACCGTGAAGCTGAAGGTGCTGGACACCATGGATCGCATGGTGCGCGAGCGTCGCATGGGGCTGGTCCTCATCAGCCACGACCTCAATCTTGTCGCCGCTTATTGCGACCGTATCCTGATCATGTATCGCGGTCGCGTGGTGGAGACGTTGAATTCCCCCGATCTGGCTGCCGCGCGCCACCCCTACACGCGGGCGCTGGTCGATTCGCTTCCGAGGCTCGACCGCCAGGTCGACCGGCTCAAGACGCTCGACCGTGGCGCCGACTGGACCCGATGGGAAAACGCCGGTGCTTGAGGTCTCGCGTCTCTCGTTCTCCTACGCCGGCCGGCATGGGCCGGTGCCGATCCTGAAGGATATCTCTTTCAGCGTGCCGCGCGGCGGCGCCTACGGCGTCATTGGTGAATCCGGATCGGGCAAATCCACCTTGCTCCGGCTCCTTTCCGGCCTCGCCCGACCCGTTGAAGGACAGATCCTCGTCGACGGCGCTCCGGCCGTTCGCTGGAGCGGCAAGATGCGGCGGCGCGTCCAGTTCGTCATGCAGGACCCCTATGCATCGTTGCATCCACTCAAGACGATCAACAGCGCCCTCGGCGAACCGTTGCGCATCCATGGGGAGCGCGACATTCCCGCGCGGGTGGAAAAGGCGCTTGCACAGGTGGGTCTAGACGCGTCCTTCCGCTTCCGGTTCCCGCACCAACTCTCCGGCGGCCAGCGACAGCGCGTCGCCATCGCGCGGGCGCTGATCATCAATCCTGAAATCGTTTTGCTCGATGAGCCGACATCGGCCCTCGACGTCTCCGTACAGGCTGAGGTTCTCAACCTGCTCAAGGATCTGCAGGAGGAGAGGCAACTCACCTTCGTGCTCGTCAGCCACGATCTCGCTGTCGTCGCGCATATGTGCGACAGGGCTTCGGTCCTCCATTCCGGCTCAATCGTGGAAACACTCGAGGCTCGCGACCTGCGCGCGGGCAATTGCTCTCATCCCTACAGCAAAGAACTGATGGCCAGCGCCCGCGTCGGGCTCCCGGCCCTGGAGGTTGAACAATGATCCCCATAATCATCGATTGCGATCCCGGTATCGACGATACGGCGGCGCTGATCCTCGCGACCGCGGCGGCGCCGGAATTGAAGCTGCTGGGCGTCACCACCGTTTTCGGCAACGTGCCCGTGGAACGCACGACCCTAAACGCCCTCAAGGTGATGGAACTTTGCGGCTCCGGGCACGTGCCCGTAGCCAAAGGCTGCGCGCGGCCAGTATTGCGCCCGGCGCGCAACGCGCAGTTCATTCACGGTGCGACCGGTCTGGGGCGCGTCGACCTGCCGGAGCCGAAGGCGCACCCTGTCGCGCAGCACGGCGTCGACTTCCTGATCGAAACGATCCGGGGCGCTCCCGCACCGATCACGCTGGTGGCGGTGGGTCCGCTGACGAACGTGGCACTGGCCATTGTCAAAGAACCGGAGGTCATGAGGCAGCTTGAGCGTATCGTGATCATGGGAGGTACGCTGCGCGGATTGGGCAACATGCCCAATACGTCGAGCTTCAACGTCTATGCCGATCCGCATGCCACCGAAATCGTGCTGCGCTCCGGACTGCCGCTGGTCATCTGCACTATCGATGCCACCCATATGGTCCGCAGCACCCCGAGGCAGCTCAAGCTCCTCCGCGAAGTGGGCAACCGCCACGCCGGGGTCCTAGCCGACCTCTTCGAGGAACATGCTTTCGAGGGCACCCCGGAGCAGCTGGCGGCGGACACTCCGGTGGGAGGCTGCATGCACGACCCATGCTGCATCGCCTATCTTCTGGCGCCTGACATATTCGGCGGCCGGATGGTCAACGTCCAGGTCGACACCTCCAGCGAGCTTTCGATGGGGCGCACCGTCATCGACTGGTGGGGTCATTCCGATAACCCGCCGAATGCCTTCGTCATAAACCGGGCCGACCCCGAAGCGTTCTTCGACCTGCTCCGGGGCAAAGTAGCTTTGCTCGGCAATTTTTGAAGACAGAGACAGGCCACTCGATAAGCGCTGCCAGCGCTATCGCCGCAAATTCTTAACAGCCTTGAGCCTCGCAACTTGATCTGCGTGTGCGCCTCGATGAACCGTCGCTCACGCCATTTCCGCCAAATGGCATGTTCCTATCACTTCGACAGGGAGGCGGTTCGCGCAAGGGCCGTTCCGAAGCTCGCCAGCGGGACGCTGAAGGTGATCGGCTGCTGGGTATCGAAGACCGTGCCCACGATCTTGAGCGTCGTGCCCGCCGTCATCTGCTGGATCATCTTGTGATCGATGCCGACGGGCACGAGACAGCCGCCCGACAGGCATGTGCTGAATGGCAGGACCTGCGAGACCTTCTGGTCGTCGACGGCCAGCGTCACGCCCTTCGAGACGGCGAGGCCGAACGGCAGCACGATCGTGGCGGCGGCCTCGTCCGTCGATCTGGCGAAAATCTCAATCGCCAGAAGCCTTTGGTTCGTCTTGTTGTTGAACTGCTGCTGCGACATGCTGCAGTTCTTCAGATTGTTCGCCACCTGGCAGTTCACCGACCAGCGCGCATAGGTTTCGGAAAGCGAGGAAGCTCCGCCGGGCAGGAGCGGCGCGGCACTCGCGGACGGCTGCGGCGCCGGCTTGTCGGTCTTTTGCTCCGCGCCCGCGGCGATCGCGGGAATGGCAAAGGCAGCCGAGAACAGCATGGCGCCGGCCGCCAAGGCTATCGCCGGCAGGCGGCGCCCACAGGAAGAGGCGTACAATTTCGGACGAACAACCATGGGTCAGAACCTGATCTTCAGATTGGCGCTTATTGCGTGCTGTCTCACATTTTCGCCGAACGCGCCATCATAGTGCACAGCGAGGCCGACGCGGTTCAGTCCTTTCAGCTCGATGCCGGCGCCGACGCGGTAGAGCGGCGAATCGAGCGCCTCGGTCAGGTGCAGCGGCGGCGCGCCGAGGCCCTTGGCCGCAGAGAACTGGCCCTCGATCGCCCAGTCGACATTGGAGAACTGCACGCCGGCATTGCCGTAGAGGCCGAGGCTGGTATTGGGGCCGAGCCGGATATCCCCGCCGATTTCGAGACCCGGCATCGCCGCGTAATAGACGTTCGACGAGCCGTCGAACTCGAAAGCCGCGACCGACCCGCTTTCCTTGCCGGAAACCTGCAGCCATCGCGCGTCGAACTGAACGCTCGGCTGGATATAGACGCCGCCCCAATGCGCCGTATAGCCGAGCCTTGCCGAGCCGCCGAAAATGGCGCTGTCCTGCGTATAGGTGACGCTGTTGCCGATGCCGGGCAGGAGCAGCTCCGGCAGATAGTCGCCGATCAGAGTCTCGCCCGGAACGAAAGCCACCTGGTCGAGATGCGTGTCGCGCTCGCCCGAGAAGCTGCCGGTGCCGCCGCCAACGGCGAAATCGGCGAAATAATGGTTGTTCTGGTATTTGCCCAGCGCATAGGCCTGCCAGGATTGTCCCGTCGTCCTCGACAGGCGCTCGCCGTTGAACGAGATCGTCGAATCGAATTCGGTCCGTCCGATCACGCCGCCAAGCGACCAGCTACGCCCGACTTCGCCGAGCACCCCCATCGAGAAGGTACGCAGCATGTCGTCGCGCCGCGTCGTCCCGGCCCCCGCGTCGCGCGCGTAATCGGCATCCGGGCTGACATTGAACCAGATGCAGCGGCCGTCATTGCCGTCGGTGGCGGGATCGCACTTGCGGGCCGTGTCGAGCAGGATGTCGGCCGAGCGGTTGACCATGTCGAACGTGTGCACCGCGTAATGCGGCGTCAACCGAACCAACGCCTCGCCGATTTCCTCGGTCGTCGGCAGCATGCGTACCATGTTGATGAGCCGTGCCATCGGATTGTCGGGACTGGAAGCGCCCTCGATCGCATCGAGATAGTCGGCCATCTGGTAGACGCCCGGGTCCTTCACGCCGGACGCCGGATCGTGGGCGAGATCCGAGAAGGTCGGATTGTCGGCGTAGAGGACGAGGTCGGTGCCGTTGTCGACCCGCGTCTGGAAATTGAAGCCGGCATAGGGGTGCAGCGTCGTCGGCGTGATGCCGCTGTCGACCATGGACGCGCCTTTCGCCAGGACGTATTCGGTGAACAGCTTGTCGATCGACAGGAAGTTCAGCGGCGCCGTGCCGGCGAAATCGCCATTGCCAGAGAGGGTCATGGCGTCGGTGACCTGGTTGTCCAGATCGATATCGGTGGTGAAGTCGCCGTCGCTCGACTGGGTGAAACCGCCGCCGACGGTGATGGCATCCACAACGCCGATACCCTTGTTGGTCATGTGGCCTTCATTGAAGAACAGGCCCCCGCCGAGATCGATGCTTTCGAGGCCTACCATCGAGGCTCCGCGGAAATTGTGGAAGCCGTTGTTTCCTCCGCCAAGATCGATGTTGCCGATGATGCGGCCCAGCGTATCGCCCGAAGGCGAATTGTCGATCTGGTCGTTGCCGGAGGTGCCGGTGATCGTGAGCGGGCTGAAATCGTCGAACAGCGACGCCAGGATGGCGTTGGTCGGCACGTCCGGAGCGGGCGGGATGGTCACGTCGAAAGGCGAGAACAGCGGCTCTTCCAGGGCGAATGCCGTCACGGGCGGCGTATAGACCTGATAGGTGAAGCTGCCCCCCATCGCATAGGTCAGGCTGTGGTTCGTCACCGTGTTGTCCGCGCCGCCGACCAGCATTGCGGCGACGCCCGTCCCCGATCCGCCGATCGTATAGGCGCCGTCGAGGTTTAGCTGGATGTTGCCCTTGATCCCCTGCGCCGTGCTTTCGCCATAGGCGGCGATCGAATCCGCGCCCTGCGCGAACAGATTGCCCCCGGCGGTAAGCGTGACCGCGCTCGAATTGCCCTGGCCGGTCGCGCTCTGGCCGAACATGGCGTACGAGCTTGCGCCCTTGACCCAGACCTGGCTGTCGGTGCTCGCCGTCGCCGCCGCCGCGTCTCCGACGCCGCCGCGCGAGCCCGCCGCCGACTGACCCATGGCGAGCGAATCGGTGCCGCCGGCGCCGCCGCCGCCGCCGACTGCCTGGGCGACGATGCCGTGCGCCCGGTCGCCGTCGGTCTCGATCGCGCCGGACTGCTCGATGATGACCGTGCCGCCCGTCCCTTTCGAGCCGCCGGGTGTGGTGAACCCTACCCCATTGGCGCCGTCGCCATCGTCGTCGGTGCCGAAGCGGCCGAAGCCGGCGCCGCCGAAACCGCCGCCGCCGCCGATCGACTGCGCGATGATCGCGATCGAGTCCTTGCCGTGCGTGACGATGGTGCCGGTACGCTTGACCGTGACATCGCCGCCATCGCCGCCGTCGCCGCCGAGCCCGCCGATGGCGATCCCGTTCGAGGTCTTGCCGCCGGCGTCCCCGCCATAGCCGCCGCCACCACCGATCGACTGGGCGACCACGCCGTGGGCGCGCTCTCCGAACGTCTCGATCGCGCCGGACACGGTGACCTCCACCTTGCCGCCATTGCCGCCATTGCCGCCGAATCCGCCAAGCTGCATGGTGAAGGAATCGTTGCTCGCCTCCTTCTTGCCGGTGTCGTCCCCGCTCTCGTCGTCCCCGCCCTCGTCATCCCCGCCCGCTTCTCTCTCGGCCGTGCCTGCCGAGACGGTGCCGCCATAGCCGCCGCCGCCGCCGATCGATTGGGCGAAGATGCCGATGGCGCCATCCTTGTTGGTGGTGATGATGCCGTCGTTGGTGACGATGACGTGGCCGCCGTCGGCGCCCTTGCCGCTGGGGGCAGAGAACGCGCCGCCGATATCCATCTTGGCCGAAGAGGCGCTGGCGGCCGCGCCGGAGGCACCGCCGCCGCCGCCGATCGACTGGGCGAAGATGCCGTGCGACAGGTAGCCGTCCGTGGTGATCCTGCCATGGTTCTCGACGGTCACGTCGCCGCCGCCATTGCCTTCGCCGCCGAAGCCGCCGATGGAAAACGTGACGGCCATTTCCTTGGCCTTGCCGGTCTCGGTCGAACCGCCGCCTGCCGCGCCGCCGCCACCGCCGATCGACTGCGCGAAGATGCCGTAGGAATTGTCGCCCAGCGTCTGGATCGTTCCGCTTGCATTGTTGATCACGTGGACGAAGTGGCTTTCGCCGCCGTCGCCACCAAGCCCTCCCAGCGCCAGCGCGATGGAGAACTTGGCATCCGCCGCCGAGGAACCCGCCGCGCCGCCGACGCCGCCCGAGCCGCCGATCGATTGCGCCATGATACCGTGGGAGTTGGCCTTCTCGGTCCGGATGGCGCCGTCATTGGTGACGTGGACCTCGCCGCCGTCGCCGCCGCCCGCGCCCGAGCCGCCCATGGTGAACTTGACGTCCACCGTGCCGCCGTCGCTGCCCGTGCTCTTTCCCGCGCCGCCCGAGCCGCCGCCGCCGCCTACCGACTGGGCGAAGATGCCGATCGAATTTTCCTGCTTCGTCCAGATGACGCCGTTGGCCTTGTTGGTGACGTCGACCTCCATGCCGTTGCCGGCGCTGCCGCCGGCGCCGCCGATGCCGCCGCCGATCGCATATTCGGCCTTGGCCCCGGCCGAGGCCGAGCCGCCGACGCCGCCGCCGCCGCCGATAGAGCTGGCGCTGATGCCATAGGAGAAGGCGCCGTTGGTGATGATCAAGTTGTCGTTCGTGACGGACACCTCGCCGCCGTCGCCGGCGGTGCCGCCCGGCAGCGCAAGCGCCACGCCGATCGATACCGTTGTCTTGCCGTCGTCGTTCTTGCCTTTTTCGCTGCTATCGCTGCCGCTGTCGTCATCGCCTCCGCTGTCGTCATCGTCCCCGGTCAGGACGTCCTCGTCGGAAGCCGAGGCTGCGCCCGCCGCGCCGCCGCCGCCGCCCACCGACATGGCGACGATGCCCGACGAGCCGAAGCCCGAGGTGCTGATGATGCCGGTATTGTCCACCGTCACCTTCATGGCGTTCGCGGCGCCGCCGCCCGAACCGCCCAGGCCCATATTGACATTGACGCTGGTCTGGCTGGTGCCGCCGACATTGTAGGATTTGGCCGTGCTGGAACCGCCGATGCCGCCACCGCCGCCGATCGACTGCGCGATGATGCCGTTGGAGAAATCACCCGTTGTGGTCAGGTTGCCCGAGTTGACGACATCCACCGTGTTGCCGTAGCCGCCCTGCCCGCCGCTGCCGCCCATGGCAAAGTTGGCCGCGATATTGACACCGTCGCCACCGCCGACATTGGCGCTGCCGCCAGTGCTCGTGCCGCCATTGCCGCCACCGCCGCCGATCGACTGGGCGACGATGGCGCTCGAGGAATCGCCATCGGTGGAGATCGTCATCGCATTGGTGACGTGGACGTCGCCGCCATTGTTGCATTTCGCGGGCGTGCCGCCATTATTGTCGTCGTCGTAGCAGCCGCCGCCTTTGCCGCCGACGTTGACGGACGCAGTCACCGTGACGCTGTTGCCATAACCCCCGGCGCCGCCGAACGTATCGCCGCCATTGCCGCCGCCGCCGCCGATCGATTGCGCCAGGATGCCTGCCGCCTGGAACCCGTGGGTGACGATCTCGCCGCCGCTGACGAGGCCCGTCTCCACCGTGACCGACTTGCCCTGGCCGCCATTGCCGCCATTGCCGCCGACGGCGACACCGAGATTGATCGCCACCTCGTCGCTGACGGCGCCCGCGATCGAGGTCGCCCGGCCGCCATTGCCGCCGCCGCCGCCGATCGACTGCGCCACGATGCCACCGGAGCCCGAGGCGGCCGTCAGCGAGACGATGTTCCCGTCGGCCTTGAGCGTGACATCGCCGCCCGAACCGCCGTCGCCGCCGCTGCCGCCCAGCGTGACCGCCACCGCCGCCGAGGCATAGAGGCCGGCGCTGAAGGCGCCGGCGACGGCCTTGCCGCCATTGCCACCCCCGCCGCCGATGGCCTGCGCGATAATGCCCTTGGCGCCCATGCCGCTGACAGTGATGTCTCCGGTATGGGTCACGCTCACGCCCATGGCGTCCCTGCCCGCGCCGCCACTGCCGCCGACCGCGACGCCGACGCCGACGAATGCGCCGACCGACACCGCGCCGGCATTGCCGCCATTGCCGCCGCCGCCGCCGACCGACTGCGCCAGGATGCCGTGCGCGAGATCGCCGGTGGTGGTTATCCTGGCGCTGTTGACGACTTCCACTTCGCCGCCATTGCCGCCGCCGCCGCCCGAACCGCCGACACCCACCGCCGTGAACAGGCCGCCCGCGCCGGCGACGCCGCCGTCGCCGCCCCCGCCGCCGATCGACTGCGCCAGGATGCCGATCGAGAGGTTGTCGCCGGTGGATATCTGGCCGGTATTGTGCACCGTCACCTTCTGGCTCGATCCGCCATCGTCCCCGGCGCCGCCGATGGCCAGCGATGGGCCGCCGACGGCGATCGCGAAGCCGCCCGAACCGCCGCCGCCGCCGATCGACTGCGCGAAGATGCCGTGCGACTGTATGCCTTCGGTGGTGATCGTGGCGCCGTTGGTCACGTCGACCGTGTTGCCGCCGCCGCCGCCCGCGCCCTTGCCCGCCACGCTGATGTTGAGCCCGAGACTGCCGGCCGCGGTGCCGCCGCCATTGCCGCCGCCGCCGCCCACCGACTGCGCCACGATGGCCGTGGAGCGATCGCCGATCGTATGGATGGAGCCGCTGTCGATGGTGGCGCTGACCGTATTCGCCTCGCCGGCCGCGCCCGCCTGGCCGCCGACCGCGACCGAGGCCCCGGCGGCGAGGTCGAACGAGAACCCGCCATTGCCGCCGCCGCCGCCGACCGACTGCACGATCAGCCCGGCGGAATCGTCCTCATGGGTGGTGATGGTCGTAGAGGCCGAATGGTAGGTGGCCGTGCCCGTGCCGCCCCCGCCCGCGCCATTGCCGCCGATGCCGACGCTCAGACCCGCGCTGACCCCGATGACGCCGCCGCCATTGCCGCCGCCGCCGCCCACCGACTGGACGATGATGCCGGCCGAGCGCTTTCCCCAGGTCACGACCGAGCCGTTATAGGTCGCATCGACATTCATGCCCGCGCCGGCCGCCCCCGCGCCGCCGCCGACACCGAGCGTGGCGACCGCCGCGAACGTGCCGGCGAAGCCGCCATTGCCGCCGCCGCCGCCGATCGACTGCACGATCAGTCCGGCGGAATCGGTATCGTGGGTGACGATCGATTGGCTGCCGCCGTCGGCGGTGTGGAAGAAGACCTCGCCGCCATTGCCGCCCTTGCTGCCCGAACCGCCAACGCCGACGCTGGCGCCGAAGCTGCCGGCCACGGCGAAGCCGCCATTGCCGCCGCCGCCGCCGATCGACTGCGCGATGATGCCCGCCGAGCGCGCCTGGAACGTCTCGACGCCGCCGCCGCTCGTCACGTCGACCTTATGAGCGGCACCGCCGGCGGCTCCCTCGCCGCCGACGCCGACCGCGATGATGCCTGCCCCGCTGATCGCGAAACCGCCATTGCCGCCGCCACCGCCCACGGACTGCGCCAGGATGCCGATGGAATCCGTGCCGTTCGTTGTTACGTGCGCGTTGCCGATCTTGTAATAGACCTCGCCGCCGTCGCCGCCGGCCGAGCCGCCGCCGCCCACAGCCACGGAAGTGATCTGCCCGAAGGCGAAAGCGCCGCCGCCATTGCCGCCGCCGCCGCCGATCGACTGCGCCAGGATGCCGATCGCCGAACTGCCATGCGTGGAGACCGTCGCGCCGGCGCCGGACTGGTTGACGTAGACGGTTTCGCCGTTGCCGCCCGTGCCGCCGCCGCCACCGATGGCGACCGCGATGTTGGCGCCGGCGGAAAGCGCGAATCCGCCATTGCCGCCGCCGCCGCCCACCGACTGGGCGAGCACGCCGTGGGCGCCGTCGCCGCTGCCGTCGGCGCCCGTGGTGATGGTGCCGCCGACATTGGCGGTGACCGTTCCGCCGTCGCCGCCGCCGTCCGCCTGGCCGCCGATCGCCACGATCCCGATCGCCCCGCCGCCATCGCCGCCGCCGCCGCCCACCGCTTCGACCAGCATGCCGATCGCGCCGACGCCGTTGGTCGTGATGTTTCCGGTATTGGTTCCCGTCGCCGACTTCGCGTCGTTGCCGTCCGCGCCGGCACCGCCGCCGCCCCAGGCGCCGAACGCGCCGCCGCCGTCGCCGCCGCCGCCGCCGATCGACTCCACCGCCATGCCATGCGCCCAGTCGCCATGCGTGATGATCGTCCCGCCGTTGACGCCGGTCGCATCGCCGCCGATCGTCGGAAGACCGCCATTGCCACCGCCGCCATGGATAAGGCCGCCGCCAGCATGGCCGTCACCGCCGGTGCCGCCCGCGGACCGGACCAGCAGTCCCTTGGCGAAGTTCCCGAACGTCTCGACCCGTCCACCCGTTCCGGCATCGCCCTTGTTTTCGCCGTAAGCGGTGCCGCCTGCGCCGCCCTGGCCGCCGTAGCCGCCCTGGCCGACGACAATTGCCCCGCCGTTGCCGCCATCACCACCTTTGCCGCCGTCCGACACTACATGGATGCCGTCACCGTCATGCGTCGTGATGACGCTCGTCACATCCGCGACAGCTTTCGCGGACCCGCCGTCACCGCCCTTGCCGCCGTCGCCGCCATCGCTGGAATCGAGAGCGGCCGCCCAGCCCCCTTTGCCACCCTCGCCGCCGCTGGCATCGGCCGCCAGACCATCGGAACCGGTAGCGTCAAGGTTCGCGGTATTGGAGACGTCGACCACGCCGCCCTTGCCCCCGTTGCCGCCGTCGCCCCCTTCGAGATTTGGGGTGCAAAGAGGAAAGGGATGACAGTCCACCGAAACCGCCGTGCCGCCTTTGCCGCCGTCGCCGCCGCGGCCATCTCCGAAGACAGCGGGCGTGCCGGATGACGTCCGGTCCGTCGCGTTGGCGGTAAGCGGAGGTAGAACGCTGGGACCGTCCTGGCCGTTATCGCCTTTCGTGTCGCCGAAGCCGTTGCTGCCGCCGTCGGCCGTGGAGGGCTTGCCGCCGAAGACGATCGCCGGGTCCGCATGAGCCGCCGGCGACTGAAGAGCTACGCCGGCCAGCGCCGTCGCGCCAAGCAGGACAAGCACGCTTCCGGCGCGCAGTGTCCGCCGAGGACTGTCACCGTGGCAGACCAAACCTTTTGAGCCGGCATACGGACATTCATCGCCCGAAACCGGAACTCCACGAGAAACCCGCCTGTCACGAATCATGCGCTCAAGCCCAACTTCCACAAACATACGTCATCGAAGACGGCCGTTTCTAACGAACGTAAGTCCTGCCGGAAAAGGAAAAGCCGGATGGGGAGTCGGACTCTTTTCTTTTCGCCCGGACAATCCGACGAACTCAAAAATACGCCCTGCCCGGCGAAGTGTCGTCGGCGCATAATTGTCAGCGATATTGGAATCCGGATTCGATATTCGCGCCCGGCGCGGTCGAAATACTCCCCCTGGTACTGCGAACATACCCCACCCCTACGCAATACTATGGGGAAAGGCTGCCATCGGCCGGATCGGCCAGCAAGTCACCATTTGATACTATTCGATTAACGAACGCGCTTTCGGCCGCGTTTTCCGCTTGTTCGACGCACAATGTTGCATTCAAGCCACAGCCATCGGGATATCCCGAAGAGCATCCGGGCTCAGTGCTGCAGCGGATGCGCCGATTTGAGCAGGGCAACCAATTGACTTTGCTGGTTGGTGCCGGTCTTGCGGAAGATGCGGTTGAGATAGGTCCGCACCGTGCTGAAGCGCAGGCCGGCCTCTTCCGCCGCCGCCTTCAGGCTGAGCCCCTTGGCAAGGGCGGTCGCCAGCCTCACCTCCGACTGGGTCAGGTCGAACAGGCCGGTCAGGATCGTCGGCGAGGGAACCAGCGCGCTCGCGCTGATGGCCGTCGCCACGACCAGCAGGTCGCCGCCGCCGAAGAGATCGTGCGCGCCGCGCCTGAGCGGCAGGACATGGACAACCGCCGGGGAGCCCGCCGAGGCGCCATGCACCGGCAGCGACCTTGCGCGCGGTTCGGCGGCGGTCGCGCGCAGCGCCTCCTGGAACAGCCTGTCGCTCTCTTCGTCGGCAATGGCCACCCCTCCGAAGGCGGTCGGCGCGAAGATCGAACCTTGCCGCTCGAAGAGGTGGTTCGCCGCCTTGACCTTGCCTCTAGAGAGAACGGCCGCCGGAAGCCGCATCATGGCGAGCGCGTCCACGGTGCCGCGCGCCTGTTCGAGGCCGAGCCTCGCGGCGACCAGGCTCGCCCGCGCCAGATCGGGCCGAAGGCCGTCGAGGATGGCGAAATGCTCGGGCCCGTAGCCTCCGTCCTTCAATGCCCGCTGGAAGACATACATGGCGACCTCGCCGGTCGGCAGGGCGATCGCCGCGCAGGCATGGGCGCCGAACCCGAGGGCGCGCAAACGGATGCGCGCCGGATCCTCGGCGATTTCCTGCGGGGTGAGGAAGCTGTCCACATCCACGAAGCTCGCGGGCTGCACCGCGCTCATGCGCGCGGCGGCGGTGGAGAACCGCAGACTGTCGTCGGCGAGGAATTCTTCCATCAGCGGCTGCAATGCGGGGACAGCCTTGCCCCTCGCGGGCGCGCCGTCGGTGAACATGAAGAGCGCGCCGCCGGTCGAACTGGCCGCGTCCGCTACCCGCGTCAGCACGGATGGCCACTTCTCGGGGATGAACGCGGCTTCGTAAAGTTCGTCGGCGATTTCGGCAGTCAAATCAAGGTCCCCGCACGCGCCCCGGTGAGATGCCAGCCTCTGTACAACCCGGATCGCTACACAAGCTCAGGACGTATGGACCTGGCAATATCCGAGTTTGAATTTTTCAAAACGAATCCCTGCGGGGATGCACCTCTTTTCGCTCTGCCCGGCTGCAGACCCGCCTGAGGAAACAGCTGCCGGTGTTCTGATCAGAAGCGCATGCATCACGCCGCTTCCCTTCGCCATGTCGCCGAAGATCTTGCGCCGCTAAGCACTCCTTCCGCTCGCCTACCTGCTTTAATGCCAGCCTTCGTTCTGTCCTCTCGTATCGCACGCGCTAGCTTCGGCCTCATGGCGGCGGCTCCCTAATGCAAGTTCAGGTTCTCGTGCAAACATGAAGCCGAGTTCCTGAACGCGACCGATGCTCAAGTCCGCTTCATGGTCAAGCACTTTCCATGAAGTCATCTTCTTCCTCTCGTGACAGAGGGGCTGAAGCGGGCGATCGGAACGAGGGTCAAAACGGCGCGGCGGCGCGCCGGACTATCTCAGGAAGCTCTCGCGGCCAAGATCCGGCGGACGCCGGAAAGCATCTCCAACATCGTTTCGCGGACGATCACCTATTCCTTGAGGCGGCCCGGAACTTGAAAATACGCTCTGATATCCCGGCGCGACATCGTCATGATGAGCGCTCGGACAAAACGCCCGCATCTTCATTCATCCTTTGGCCAGCGTAACTTACAGGCCCTAGGCCGTTCCCACCGGTGTTTGAACCGCGCGATCGGTGACCATACCTTTCCAAGGCTTAATTCGACTTGGGCCGATTTCGGCCATATTGCTTGGTCGGACGGAGCTTAAACCGCCATGGACGAACGCTTGAGATCTGCCGAGCCAAGGACCGCAAGGCGGCGGAGGCGAGAAGAGCCGCAAGCCGAACGACGGCGGATCGAAGTCCCCCCAGCCCAGCCGACTCCGCTCGACCGACCTGCCGCCCGGCAAGACCGCACCCGTGGCTGGCTTCCGTGGGCGGTCTTCCTGCTCGTCGTGGCGGCCGTCGGAGCCTACCTGTGGCAGCGCCCGCTCGCTATCGGAGAGGTCCCGCATCAAAGACGCATGATACAGCCGAGCTCGATCGGCGTCGCCACTGTGGGGAAGGGTGACATGGACGTCACGCTGGATGCGCTCGGCACCATCACGTCCCTGGCCACGGTGACGATCAAGTCCCAGATCTCCGGACAACTCACCGAGGTTGACTTCAAGGAGGGTCAGGACGTCAGGAAAGGCGATCTTCTGGCGCAGATTGATCCCCGACCCTATCAGGCCGCGCTTGCGCAGGCACAGGGTCAGCTCGCGCGCGACCAGGCCTTGCTCAACGGCGCCCAGGTCGACCTTGCCCGCTATAAGAGCCTTGCAGCGCAGAACGCCATACCGCACCAGACCCTCGACACGCAGGTTGCGCTTGTCGCGCAGTACGAAGGCACGATCGAGGCCGACAAGGCGACCGTACAGGCAGCGACCGTGAACCTCGCCTATTGCCGCATCGTAGCGCCGGTCGACGGCCGCGCCGGCCTGCGTCAGGTCGATCCCGGCAACTACGTCACGCCGGGCGACGCCAACGGCATCGTCGTCATCACCCAGATCCACCCAATCAGCGTTCTCTTCACCATCCCCGAGGACGAACTGCGGGCAGTCTCGCAACGGCTCCATCAGGGCGCGGTATTGCCGGTGGCTGCCTATGACAGGACCGGTGAGAACAAGCTCGCCGACGGCCAGTTGGAAACCTTCGACAGCCAGATCGATCCGACCACGGGCACGATCAAGCTCAGGGCGACGTTTCCCAATGAGGGGCGCCTTCTCTATCCCAACCAGTTCGTCAACGTGGAACTGCTTGTCGACAAACATAAGGACGTGGCGATCATTCCAACCGCGGCGGTCCAGCGCGGACAGCCCGGCACCTTCGCCTATGTCGTCAATGCGGACAGCACAGTCTCGGTGCGCAAGATAGAACTCGGAGTGACCAATGGCGATCACGTCGAGGTCCGCTCCGGGCTAAGCGCCGGCGAGCGTGTGGTGATCGACGGGGCCGACAAGCTGCGCGATGGGGCCAAGGTCCACGTCCGGGATGCGAACCAAAGTCAAGCCGGGTCGCCCGGGCAGGTGCCGGCGACCAACCAGCAAAACCGGGCCGGCGGGCAAGACGGTCAGTCGGCCGCGCCTCCGAAACACAATGGCCAGCGGAGCGGCAAGCATCACCGTCAGGATTCGGGGCAAGCACGGCAATGAACCCGTCGCGCGCCTTTATATTGAGGCCAGTCGCGACCACTCTGCTGATGGTAGCCGTACTGCTTTCCGGCGTGCTGGCGTCCCGATTCCTTCCCGTTTCAGCGCTGCCCGAGGTCGATTATCCCACTATCCAGGTGCAGACCTTCTATCCCGGCGCCAGTCCCGACGTGATGACGTCCTCCGTCACCGCGCCGCTGGAAGTGCAGCTTGGCCAGATCGCCAATCTCAACCAGATGAACTCGGTGAGTTCGGCAGGCGCCTCCGTCATCACCTTGCAGTTCAGCCTTGCGATTTCGCTCGACGTGGCCGAGCAGGAAGTACAAGCGGCAATCAATGCCGCCGGTAACCTCCTGCCGGCGGACCTACCCGCGCCGCCGGTCTATGCCAAGGTCAATCCGGCCGACGCGCCGGTGCTGACGCTCGGTCTGACTTCCGAGACGCTGCCGCTGCGAGACGTGCAGCAGCTTGCCGATACCCGGCTCGCGCAGAAGATCTCCCAGATCGCCGGGGTGGGCCTTGTGACGCTGAGCGGCGGCCAGCGGCCGGCGGTGCGCGTCCAGGCCGATCCGCGGAAATTGGCGGCTTACGGGCTCAATCTCGATGATCTGCGCACGACGCTCGGCAGCGCCAACGTCAACACGCCGAAGGGCAATTTCGACGGGCCTTCACGCGCCTATACGGTCAACGCCAACGACCAGATCAGCAGCCCGGACCAGTACCTCTCGCTGATCGTAGCCTACAAGAACGGGGCGCCGGTGCGCCTCAGCGACGTGGGTACCGTCGTCAGCGGCGCCGAGAACGATAAGCTCGGCGCCTGGATGAATGCCACGCCGGCCGTCATCATGAACATCCAGCGGCAGCCCGGCGCCAATGTCATCGACGTGGTGGACCGCGTGAAGGCACTCCTGCCACAGCTTCAAGCGTCGTTGCCCGCATCCATCGACGTGAACGTGCTGACCGATCGCACCACCACCATCCGCGCCTCGGTGCGCGACGTCGAATACGAATTGTCCCTGGCGGTGGTGCTCGTAGTGCTGGTGATCTTCGTTTTCCTGCGCAGCGCGCGCGCGACGCTTATTCCCAGTCTTTCGGTGCCCCTTTCCCTGGTAGGCACGCTGGGCATCATGTACCTGTTCGGCTACAGCCTCGACAACCTCTCGCTCATGGCCCTCACCATTGCGACGGGTTTCGTTGTCGATGACGCGATTGTGGTCATCGAGAACATCAGCCGCTTCATCGAGGAAGGCTATTCGCCGCAGGAAGCGGCACTCAGAGGCTCGGAGCAGATCGGCTTCACCATCATATCCCTTACGGTCTCGCTGATCGCGGTGCTTATTCCGCTTCTTTTCATGGGCGACGTGGTTGGCCGGCTCTTTCGGGAATTCTCCATCACGCTGGCGACCACTATTCTGATCTCAGCCGTGGTTTCGCTTACGTTGGTGCCGATGGCCTGCGCGAAGCTGCTCAAACCCGTGGAAGCGATCCACGAAAACGCCTTCCAGAAGGCCAGCCACGACTTCTTCGAATGGATGATCCGGGGCTACGGGCGGGCGCTCGATTGGGTGCTCGACCGGCAACAATTGATGCTGATGGTGGCCGTGGCCACCCTGCTTCTCACGGCGGCGCTCTATGTCGCGATCCCCAAAGGCTTCTTCCCGGTGCAGGACACGGGCGTCATCCAGGCGATTACGCAGGCGCCGCAGTCGGTTTCCTACGCATCGATGGCGAAACGGCAGCGGGAACTGGCCGACATCGTTCTGAAGGACCCGGACGTGGAAAGCCTCTCGTCCTTCATCGGGGTGGACGGCACCAACATGACACTCAATGTCGGGCACATGCTGATCAACCTGAAGCCGCATGACGAGCGCAGCGCCGACATCGGCACGGTGATCGAGCGCCTGAAGCAGGAGACCGGCGGACTTTCCGGCATCACGCTCTACATGCAACCCGTGCAGGACCTGACCATAGACGGCACGGTCAGCCGCTCGCAGTACCAATTCGTGCTCCAGGACGCCAATGCGGACGAGCTGGCGGAATGGACCCCGAAGCTGGTCGACAAGCTGAACACCTTGCCGCAGCTTGCCGATGTCGCAAGCGATCTGGCCGACAGCGGCCTTGCCGCCTATGTCGATATCGATCGCGATCAGGCGGCGCGCTTCGGCATCACACCCGCCACGGTCGACAATGCGCTCTATGACGCATTCGGCCAGCGTATCGTGTCCACCATCTTCTCCACGTCGAGCCAATACCGCGTCATCCTTGAGGCGGACCCCGCATTGCAAGGCTCGTTGCGGTCCTTGAACTCGATCTATCTTCCATCTTCGACCGGCGGCGCACCGGTACCACTACCGGTGATCGCGAGCGTGCATATCGGGACGGCGCCGCTGCAGGTCACGCATATGGGGCAGTTCCCAGCTACTACCGTGTCGTTCAACCTGGCGCCCGGCGCGTCGCTGGGCGAAGCGGTTTCGGCCATACAACAGGCCCAAACCCAGATCGGCATGCCGCTCAGCGTCATCACCAGTTTCCAGGGCGCGGCACAGGCGTTCCAGGCCTCTCTTAGCAACCAGCTCTTCCTGTTATTGGCGGCGGTGGTGACGGTCTATATCGTGCTCGGCGTGCTCTACGAGAGCTTTATCCACCCGGTCACGATCCTGTCGACGCTGCCGTCGGCCGGCATCGGCGCGCTGGTGGCGCTGATGATCGCGGGAGAGGACCTCACGATCATCTCCGTCATCGGCATCATCCTCCTGATAGGCATCGTGAAGAAGAACGCCATCATGATGATCGATTTCGCGCTGGATGCCCAACGCGAAGAGGGATTGCCACCGCGCGACGCTATCCACCGCGCCTGCCTGCTGCGCTTCCGGCCCATCCTGATGACGACCATGGCGGCGATATTGGGCGCCCTGCCGCGCCGGCTGGGTACCGGCGTCGGTTCCGAACTGAGGCATCCGCTCGGCGTCGCCATCGTCGGCGGCCTGCTGTTCAGCCAGTTGCTGACGCTTTTCACCACGCCGGTCATCTACCTGTGGTTCGATCGCCTTTCCGCGCGCCTGAGGGACGAGCGGGACGGCGCATCGCGAGGGCGCGGCGCGGCCGCTACGACATGAACCTTTCGATACCCTTCATCCGACGGCCGGTAGCAACGACGCTGCTCACCCTCGGCGTGCTGATGGCAGGTCTGGTGGCCTTTCCGCGGCTGCCCGTCGCGCCGCTTCCGGCGGTGGACTACCCGGTCATTTCCGTCCAGGCAACGCTGCCGGGAGCGAGCCCGGAGGTCGTCGCCCAGACGGTGGCAAGCCCGCTGGAACGGCATCTCGGCCAGATCGCGGACGTCAACGAGATGACATCGTCGAGCAGTCTCGGCTCGACGCGCATCACATTGCAGTTCGGTCTCGACCGGGACATAGACGGGGCCGCGCGCGACGTGCAGGCTGCCATCAATGCCGCGCGCGCGGACCTGCCGACCAGCCTGCGTTCCAATCCGACCTACCGGAAGGTCAATCCGGCCGACGCGCCGATCCTTATCCTCGCACTTACGTCAGACACGCTGTCGAAGGGCCAGATTTTCGATGCTGCAAGCACCGTGCTGGCGCAGAAGCTGTCGCAGGTGGACGGTATCGGCGAGGTGACCGTGGGCGGCAGTTCGCTGCCGGCCGTTCGGGTCGAGCTGGTGCCCCAGGCGCTCTACAATTACGGCATCGGGCTGGAGGACGTGCGCGCCGCGCTGGCCTCGGCCAACGCCCACAGCCCGAAGGGCGCCATCGACGTCGGCGACCAGCGTTATCAGATTTACGCCAACGACCAGGCGACCGCAGCGAAGGATTATCGTTCGCTGATCGTAGCCTACCGCAACGGCGCGCCCGTCCGGCTGACCGATGTCGGCGAAGTCACGGACTCGGTCGAGAATATTCGCAACGCCGGCCTCTCCAACGGCAAGCCTGCCGTGCTCATCATCCTCAACAGGTCGCCCAACGCCAACATCATAGCGACGGTGGACCGGGTGAAGGCGCTCCTGCCGACGCTGCGCGCCTCGATCTCGCCCGCCATAGACCTCACTCTCGCATCCGACCGCTCGACCACCATCCGTGCATCGCTGTACGAAGTGGAACAGGCCCTGATGATCGCCATCGGCCTTGTGATCCTCGTGGTGTTCGCTTTCCTGCGCGACCTGCGCTCGACATTGGTGCCGATCGTGGCGGTACCCGTCTCGCTGGTCGGCACGCTTGGCGTCATGTACCTGCTGGGCTTCAGCATCGACAATCTGTCGCTGATGGCGCTCACCATCGCCACCGGCTTCGTGGTCGACGACGCCATTGTCGTGCTCGAGAACATCGCCCGACATATTTCCTCCGGCATGCGGCCGGCAGAGGCTGCGATCCTCGGCTCCCGTGAGGTCGGTTTCACGGTTCTCGCCATGAGCACCTCGCTGATCGCCGTATTCATTCCCATCCTGCTCATGGGCGGCATCATCGGCCGCCTGTTCCGGGAGTTCGCCGTGACGCTTTCGGCCGCGATCCTGGTCTCGCTCGTCGTATCGCTGACGACCACGCCGATGATGTGTTCCATCCTGCTGCGCTCCGAACAGGGCCGGGAGCATGGCAGGCTCTATCGCTTCAGCGAAAGGGTATTCGATACCATACTCACCGGCTACAGGCGTTCGCTCTCATGGGCGCTCGGGCATTCGCGCCTGGTCCTGGCGATCCTGGCGGCGACGCTGTGCCTGAACTTCTATCTCTACGTCGCCATTCCAAAAGGGTTTTTCCCGCAACAGGACACGGGACGCCTTATCGGCTCGATCCAGGCCGACCAAGCGATCTCCTTTCAGCTTATGTCGCAGAAGCTCGGCCAATTCGCCGATATCGTGAGCCGGGACCCGGCCGTCGCGACGGCCGTGGGGTTCACTGGCGGTGGGCGGACCAATTCGGGCTTCATGTTCGTTTCGCTGAAGCCGCTTTCCGAACGCAAGATTTCAGCCGACCA
>MKRJ01000037.1 GCA_001896885.1 Rhizobiales bacterium 65-79
CGGGGCTCCTGGTGATCGGCTTCATCTGCAACTTCCTGGTGAAGGCGGTCGACAAGAAGTACCACATGAAGCGGGAAGCAGGCGAAGCCGCGCTCGACGTCGTCGCCGGCGAAGCCGCGGCGCGGGCCTGAGGAGGAGGACATAAAATGACCAATGGCAGTCGGAACGGAACCACCACCCTTCACCTGGTGCTGGCCTGGGGCTTCGTCGGAATCCCGCTCGTGCTGGGCGTCCTGCAGACCCTAATCAACGCCATGAAGCTCTTCCAGTAACGCGAATGCGGGGGCGAACGCCGGCCGCTGCCTCAAAGGGCGGCGGCTGGTTCTTTTTCAGGCGCCGCCGCCTGTGCGATGGCAAGTTTCCAGTGATTTGTCGCCCCAATCGGATTCCATCTCGACCCGTATCGGCTTGCCCCTCCCAGCTCATTTTCATATGAGTTCGCCGTAATCGTGCACATATTCTCCCTCTTTGAAGCTGTCGAAACCCTGTGACCAAGTCCTTCCGGGCCAGAGATAGTCGACCCGGTTATCTGCTGGCCGATAGACAGCCGTATAGACCGTGGGAGAAACCATCCGTCGAGAATAGATCGGGTCGGAGAGGAAACAGGTTACGAGCCTGGGAAGGGTCATCCCGGGATCGGCGAGGGCGGCCTCGACCGCGCTCAAACGCTCCACTGTTGCCGATCCTGCCGCAAATGTCGGCCAGACAATTGTTTCCTGATGATTGGTGGTTGCCATGGTCGGCGTCACACATGGCGCGCGATCAGGGCCGAGATAGACCGCTGCATGCGCCCCTGTCCGATCCAGCAGCATGACGTTGTGAGACATGGCGACCGGAATTCGGCAGAGCGCCGAAATGGCTTCTCCGACATCGCTGCACGTCTCCAGAACGTACCGCAGGACCAGGATGATCGCGAAGCCGAGGCCTTGCGCCGGACTACCGCCGAAAGTCACGGCCGCGGCCAGACCGTCCTCATTCATGCCGTCAACGCAACCGCCCCATGGCCGCTGCGCCTTGCAGATCACGCGACGACCGGACCAGTTCGCCATCTCGAAACGATCGCTCACGACATCGAGCCTGAAGTCGTAGTTCCGGATGAAAGCGGGGCCTTGCGCTCCCGACCATATTGCAATGCTGCATCCGACAGGCGCAGGCGGCGGACGGTAATGGCTTAGAATGCAGCGGACGATCTCGTCGTTTCCGACGAGTTCGCAGGCATGTTCGTAATGCGACGCCAGTTCCGGCATGTAACGAAGCAAGGCAGCCTTGCATTCTGTTCCCGTCGGTCGTTCGCCTCTGGTTTTTCCTGTAGGCTCGCTTGCCGATTTCCCGAGATACCAGCCTTCCGCCTCCTGCCGCCCTGTGGCGAAGCGCTCCATCCACTCAACGCCCGGCTGATCCTCCCGTGCAAAAACGAACCGTTTCAACATGGCAGAGGAAACTCGTATGTCCGCCTCGTTTTCATCTGCAGCCGTTCTTTTCGGCTCCTTGGACCTTGGTCGGGAGCTTTGTCGACATCATTGCCGCCATAGCGATACTCGGCCCTGAAGCCGATATTCGTCAACGGCCGCTGCCCCGCCCGTTTCGGTCCTCCGGTAGGCATGCAGCCCGCCAGATCTAGCACCTATGCCGGCGCCAGCCTCTGCGGCGAAAGCTTCAACCGCGCCCTCGCCTCGGCATATTCGCCGGCCAGCCGATCGACGAGGGCGGCGGCCGGGACGATTTCCTTCACCGCGCCGATCCCCTGCCCGCTCCCCCATATGTCCTTCCAGGCTTTTGCCTTGGATGATCCGCCGGCGAAGCTCATCGTCGAGGGATCGGCGACCGGCAGATGGTCCGGATCCATGCCGGCCTCGCGGACGGATCCTTTCAGATAATTGCCGTGGATGCCCGTGAAGAGGTTGGAATAGACGATGTCGGCCGCGTTCGAGGCCACGATCATCTCCTTGTAGGCGTCGGGGGCTCGCCCCTCGCGGGTGGCGATGAAGGGCGAGCCGATATAGGCGAGATCGGCCCCCATCGCTTGCGCCGCGAGGACGGCACCGCCATTGGCGATCGCGCCCGAGAGGAGCAGCGGCCCGTCGAACCACTGGCGGATTTCCTGGACGAGCGCGAAGGGCGACAGCGTGCCGGCATGGCCGCCCGCGCCGGCCGCCACCGCGATCAGCCCGTCGGCGCCCTTCTCTATCGCCTTTCGCGCGTGACGGTCGTGGATGACGTCGTGCAGCACGATGCCTCCATAGGAATGGACGGCCTCGTTGACTTCCGGCACGGCGCCGAGCGAGGAGATGACGATCGGCACCTTGTGCTTCACGCAGAGCGCCAGGTCCTGCTGCAGCCGGCCATTCGATTTGTGCACGATCTGGTTGACCGCGAAAGGCGCCGCCGGCCGCTCCGGATGGACGCGATCATGCGCCGCCAGCGCCTCTGCGATCTCGTGCAGCCATTCGTCGAGCTGCGCCTGCGGCCGTGCGTTGAGCGCCGGGAAGGCGCCGATGACGCCGGCCTTGCACTGCGCCAGCACCAGCGGCGGATGCGATATGATGAAGAGCGGCGAACCGACGACCGGAAGGCGGAGATTCTTCACGAGGATGTCGGGCAGGGCCATGCGATGCGTCCGTCGGCTTTCGTTGGACGCAGCTTTATCAGAGCCCGCATGACGGACAACGAAGAATTGGATGGGATCAGCGCCCGGCGTGCCGCGCCCGCGCATTGATTGCCGGCGCGGCTGCGGCTAACCATGGTTAACGGGGCGGAAAAGGAACCGCGAATTGGAAGCTATCGAGAAAGCGATACGCGCCGCCTTCGAGCGAGGCAATCCCGAGGATCGCGCCTACCGTGTGAAGGTCTATCGTTCGGCCTTCGCCGCGCTCGAGCGCGCCATCGCCTCCAGCGGCGACACGCAATCCGAGGCGGCGGAGGCGCGCCGCAAGGCGCTGAAGATACGGATCGTCGAAATAGAGGCGGAGTTCCTGCCGGCCGAGGGCGAAGGGCCGTCGCGGAAAATGTCCGTGCATGCGAGCGCGCCCTCCGTCGAGCCCGACCTCCGCGGCGAGACGGGCGGGGAGGTCCGCGCGCCGGCGCTGGACGATGCGGAGCCCACTGGCGAGGCCGGGTTCGCGCCGCGCCTCGAGGCCGACGACTACCGGGATCCGGTCCTGTCGCCGGAGCCGGCGGTGCTGCTTCCGAAAGAAGCACGGCGCGACGCCCGGAAGCGCCGTCCGCGCCGCACCGGCAGGTCGGCGTTCATGTCCCTGCTGCTCGTCATTGTGGTCCTGGCGGCGGTCGGCGTGGGCCTGTGGTGGGTCGGCAATGCCGGCCTGCTCATGATCGCGGGCGAGCCCGACACGGCGGGAGACAACGCGCCGAAGACGCTGCAACAGGAGAATTTCCAGTCGCAAGGCACGGCGCCGGCGACGATTGGATCGTCCGCGGCCGGCGAGAACTGGATCACCATATTCTCGCCGGCCGATCCGACCACCGTGACGGCGCCGGCGACGGGCAAGGCCGCGGTGATGGAGGAGGAGGGCAGCAAGTTCCTGCGCATCCAGTCGGGCTCCCCCGGCTCGGCTTTCACCTTCGATGTCGGGCAGGGCGTGCTCGAGCGGATAGCCGGCAAGCATGCCGTCTTCGACATCGTGGCCCATTCCGAGGAAGGCAAGGAAACGCAGATGTCGGTGAATTGCGACCTCGGTGCGCTCGGCGACTGCGGCCGCAAGCGCTACCAGGTCGGCCATGAGCGCAACGACTATCTCTTCGAGATCGACGTTCCCGGGAAGAAGCCGACCGGCGCCGGCAGGATCACCATCGATCCGGATCTCGGCGGCAAGGGCAACCCGCTCGACATCGTCGAGATCAGGGTGAGCACGACGGCGAAGTAAGTGGCCGTACCCGTTAGGCGCGCGAGGCTTCCTGCCGTGCCGATCCTTCCGACGATGAATCGAGCGCCGCCATGAGCACGTCGATCTCGGCCTTGAAGCGCCGGCGCATGCCGCGTTTCTCGTCGTTGGACAGCCATGTGGCATCTATGCCGGCCAGGGACAGGTCGGCGGCCTCGGCCGGCGACATCCGCAATTCCTCGCAGACGGTGACATAGGCCTGGCCTATATCCGTTCCGAACATCGGCGGATCGTCCGTGCAGACGACGAGGCTGAGCCCGCCTTCATGCATCCGGGAGATGTTGTCCCACCGCGTCCGCAGCCGTGAGGCGACGCAGGTATGCGAACAGACGGTGCATGGAATGCCGCAGTCGCGGCAGCGGCCCACCACAGCTGGATCGGCCAGCATGTTGTAGCCGTGGTCGAGCCGGTCGCAGCCGAGGATTTCGATGCAGTCAATCACATGGGAAGGGGGGGCCTGCTCCAGCGTCTGGTTGTCTTCGCAAACATGCGCCGTGCAGCGCAGGCCCGCCCGCCTGGCCATCCGATACGCTTCCGCGAAAAGATGGGGCTTTCCCTTGTATTCGGCGCAATCCATCCCGAGCCCGATCACACGATCACGGGGATTTTCGATGAGATCGCGCACCATGTCGACTGCGGCGTCCGGGCCAAGTTCACGATTGATCGAGGGAATGAGCCGCCCCACGACTCCGAACTCCCTTTCGGCCGCCTCGATGCCCTCGATATAGCCGTCGACCATGGTTTCGTAATCTATCCCGTGGGCATAGTGATATTGCGGGTTGAAGAACATTTCCGCATAGCGAAGGTTTCCAGCCGCGCCGGCATCCCGCAAGGCTTCGTAGGACACGCGGGCGAAATCGCCCTTGCTTACGATGCATCGGGCTATGCGCTCGAGCATGTCAAGAAAGTCGTAGAAATCCCTGAAGCGATAAATTCGGTCTTCATCCCGGGTCGGAAGGCTGACCCCGTTCTTGCGCGCGAGGTCCAGCAGGGTTCGCGGCTGAAGGGTACCCGCAAGGTGAAGATGGAGATCGACCTTCGGCAGGCGTCGAAAATATTGTTCCTGGTTCACCGCGCTCTCCTCACGGGGCCGATCCGGCGGGCAGGGATCCGGTGGCGACCGGAGTGCGCGGCACGGAACCGGGCAGGAGCGCGCCAAGGCCGAAGGTGACGACAAGGTTGGCCGCGAACGCCACTAGCCCGACATTCATGCCCCAGAACGTGGTGCCGGTCGCGAACAGCGCTACGGCTACGCTTACGCCTACGATGAGCCCCAGTCCGACGGACAGCGCGGAAACGCGGCGCCCGAAGAATATGGCAAGCCAGCCGACGCCGAACTGAATGGCGATGTAGTTGCTGAAATTCAGCACACCGAGCATCAGCTTCGGCGCGACGAGCGTGAGCGTGGCGGCGACGATCAGGAACAGGGCGATCGTGACCCGCGTCCAGAACCGCTGTCTTTGCGCCGGAATGCCGGGGACAAGATTTCGGGTCACGATCGCGGCGCAGGTCAAGGCATTCACCGACAGGACCAGGATGCCGGCCAGACAGGCCCCGGCGATGACAAACCCTACGAGCCATGCAGGCAGCAGGTGCTCGGCGATTTCGAGGAATATCCGGTTTGAGTTCGTGGCGCCGGGAAGAACCGTCAGCCCGTAAAGGGCCACGAACGCACCAAAGGGGAGCATCAACAGATAGAGCGGCATGAAGACGGTCGCACTTTTTACCGCCGCCTCCGACTTGCCGGTGAAGACAAAGGGGCTGACCGAAGGCTGCAGGTAAAGTCCGAAGCCCTGGAAAAGTATGGTCGTGACCGCGAAAGTAAGAGCCGACGAGGACATGGTCCGATGGGAGTCGGGCATGGATACAACGGTCGCGGCCGCCTGTGATGGCCCCCATAGCGCCCATATGGCGGCCACGCCGACCGCAACGATGCCGAGCATCATGGCGGAGTCCTTGATGAAGGCAACGAACGCGGAGCCTTTGACGCCGGCAAGGCCGACATAGATGAATGCGAGGCAGGCAGCCGTCGCGAGCAGTCCCACCGGGCTCAGGTGGAGCCCGAGTTCGGCCAGCGCCACCTTGATGCCGACGAACTGGAACTGTCCCCATGTAGCGACGGCAATGAGCGCGCCGATGGACATGAGGATTTCGAGCGGCCGGCTTTCGAAATGCCGGCCGAAGACCTCGGGCACGGTCAGCGCTTCGTAGCGGCGGGCGGCGCGCCAGATAAGCGGGGCCGTGAAATAGGCGAACGGATAAGCGAGAATGAGATAGCCGATATACCAGTAGGCGCTTTCGATCCCCTTGGCGTATATGCCGGCCGGAAAAGCTACGACCGATCCTATGCTGTAGACTTCGCCTACGGCCAGGATGAAAACCATGGCTGCCGGCAGTGATCGACCCGCCACCAGCATATGGTCCATATCCAGATTTCTAATGCCGAAACGGGCCGCCGTCGCCGCCGCGATCGAAACCACCATTATGCCCGCGAAGACGGAGATGATCATTTCCGGTCCCCTTCCGGAGCGAGGTAGCGAGGCCGGTCGAAAACGTACCAGCAGACGATCAGGCAAAGCGCCGTGGCTGGAATGCAAAGGAACATCCAGAGCAGAAGCACGGGAATGCCCCGCCAGGCGAGGTTCGGGTCGTTCAGAAAGGGCGGGATGACGACGGTCAGGAGGATCGGAATGCCGAGCCCGATCAGGAGGGTGGATATTCTGGGCATATTGTTCCCCATTTTTAGAGAGTTGCCGCTCATGATGGCGAGGTTTCGCCGGTTTTCGCGGCGCGAGAGCTGCGTTGCCTGAGATTTTCGAGCAGGACGTCGAGCGCCCACTCCACGGCATCGGCCACTTCCGGGCCTGACATTCCGAATTCCTCGCGCATGGAATGCCAGGCGAGCACGTTGTCCAGATAGGTGACGATCGCTTCGGCCTGCTTCCGTTCGTCTGGACTGAGGCCCCGGGTTACCGGTGAAAGAGCCTGGCGGCTGGCTTCGATGAAGCGTCTGCGGAATCCGCTCCTCGCGGTTCGGCCCAGGCGCGTTATGGCGATAGCATGAGCAAGCTTCGGACTTTGGTCGAACATCCCGCAAGCCGCGCGGAAGCCTTTGGACAGCCCCGCGGGCGTGTCGAACGCGACCAGCTGGAAGACGTTGGTGCTGATCCACTCGCCGGCGGCGGAAATGAGATCCGCACGGTTCGGAAAATGCCGGAAGATGGTTCTTTCGGCGACATTGGCCCGCTTTGCCAGCGCGGCCATCGATATTTCGTCGATTTCGCCCTCTTCCAGGAGTTCCACGAAGGTGGAGATGATCCTCTCGCGGGTGACCGCCATATGCGCGTCACGCAATCCGGTTTGTCTGCTCTCTGTATTCATGTCATAGCTGTGACATGAATACAGATATATGTCAAACTCCGACGAAACGCCGGTGGATTGATCGAGGAGCTCTTGGCAGGGCTGTGGACGCGATGCGGGAGCTCAAGCCCTGCCGACACCGGGCCTTAACCCCACCTTAAAGCCGCTTCCATACTGTCTGGGATGCGCATCGGGGACGGTTGCGCGCCAAAAAGGGTGGGAATGGCCAGGCGGAAGAGCAACCGACGCATCGAGCCGGATTTCGACGAGCCGTCGCGTTCGGAACTTTCCGCACGTGAGGACGACAGGATGGTGGCGCCGCGCCGGCAAAGAGCTTCCACCAGGGGACGGTCCTCGGCCCGGCGTCGCAAACGCGGCCGGCGCGGCGGGGGACGCGGCCTTTTCTCGTTCTTCGGCCGCCTCGCCTACTGGTGTTTCGTGCTCGGCATATGGGGCGGCATCGCCGTCGCCGGAGTGGTTGTCTACTACGGCGCGCAGATGCCGAGCGCGACGAGCTGGTCGATCCCGGACCGGCCGCCCAACGTCAAGATCCTCGACGTGAACGGCAAGCTGATCGCCAATCGCGGCATGACCGGCGGCGAATCCGTGAGCCTGCAGCAGATGTCGCCCTATATCCCCGAAGCCGTCATCGCCATCGAGGACCGCCGCTTCTATTCCCATTTCGGCATCGATCCGCTGGGTCTGGCGCGGGCCATGGTCTCCAACCTCCTCGATGGCCGCATCAGCGAGGGCGGCTCGACGCTGACCCAGCAGCTCGCCAAGAACCTGTTCCTCACGCCCGACCGCACCATCAAGCGCAAGGTGCAGGAAGTCCTCCTCGCGCTCTGGCTGGAACACAAGTTCACCAAGAACCAGATCCTCGAAATGTACCTGAACCGGGTCTATTTCGGTTCCGGCGCCTATGGCGTCGAGGCGGCGTCGCGTCGCTATTTCGGCAAGTCGGCGCATGACGTGACGCTGCCGGAGGCGGCGCTGCTGGCCGGCCTGGTCAAGGCGCCCTCGCGCCTTTCGCCGGCGCGCGATCCCAAGGCGGCGGAGAAGCGCTCGCAACTCGTGCTTGCGGCGATGCGCGAGCAGGGCATGATCGGCGAGAAGCAGCTGACGAGCGCCATGAAGGCGCCGGCCACTCGTGTCGCCTCCTACTGGAGCGGCTCGGAGAACTATGTCGCCGACGAGGTAATGGGCGAGTTGCCCGACCTCATCGGCGAGGTGCGTTCCGATATCGTCGTCGAGACCACGGTGGACCTCGATCTCCAGTCAGTGGCCGAGAATTCGATCCACCGCCTGATCCAGGAGGACGGCAAGAAGCTGCGGGTGAGCCAGGGCGCGCTGGTCTCGATCGACAACACAGGCGCGGTGCGTGCCATGGTCGGCGGGTACGACTATGCCAACAGCCAGTTCGATCGCGCCTCCGAGGCGCGCCGGCAGCCGGGCTCGGCCTTCAAGCCCTTCGTCTATGTCGCCGCGATGGAGGCGGGACGCACGCCCGATTCCGTCCGCAACGACGCGCCGGTGAGGATCGGCAAATGGACGCCGGAGAACTATGGCGGCAAATATTACGGCCGGGTCACGCTGACCGAGGCGCTGTCGCGCTCGCTGAATTCGGTGGCGGCTCAGCTCGCCATGGAGGTCGGGCCGAAAGCCGTCGTCGAGGTCGCCCATCGCCTCGGCGTCGAGTCGGACCTGACCGCCAACGCCTCGATCGCGCTCGGCACGTCGGAGGTGACGCCGCTCGAGCTGACAGCCGCCTACGTCCCCTTCGCCAATGGCGGCTACAAGCCGACGGTGCATTTCATCCGCCGCATCGTCTCCGCCTCCGGCAAGGTGCTCTATGCCTTTCCGAAAAAGGCCGAGCCGCGCGTCATCCGGCCCGAGATCGTCGGCATGATGAACAGCATGATGAAGGAGACCATCCTGCACGGCACGGCGCGCAGGGCGGCCTTCGGCTGGCCCGCCGCCGGCAAGACCGGCACCAGCCAGGATTCCCGCGACGCCTGGTTCGTCGGCTACACGTCGAACCTGACCACCGGCGTCTGGTTCGGCAACGACGACGATTCGCCGATGAAGGGCGTCACCGGCGGCAGCCTGCCGGCGATGGCGTGGAAGGATTTCATGGTCGCCGCGCATGAGGGCGTGCCGGTCCGCGACCTGCCCGGCTCCTGGCACCCCGCGCCGAACGAGGTCGCCGCGCCGGTCGCCGTCAGCGAGGACGAGGACCAGACGCCGCTGCCGCCGATGCGGTCGAACCTCCAGCCCCCGGCACCCGCGGCCGGTCGCGCGGCCGTGGGCTCGGCGGCTATCAGCCCGCCCGCCGACATCCCGCTTCCGTCCGCGCGTACGAGGCGACCGCTGGACGCCGACCGCACGGCGTCGGTTTCGCGCCCGGTGCCGCCCGCCGATGTCGGCGGACCGGCCCGCAGGCGCGGTCTTTCCATCATGGATGTCATATTGGGTCGCGATTGAGCCTCCGCGCTTCGTGAAGCGCGGCCACTCGTCAGAGCGCCTTTCGTCAGCTACATACAGCGCTTCAGAAGAGAGCGCCCATGGCCGACCAAGCCGATACCCGCAAGACCCTCGTCCTGACCGGCGCCAGCCGCGGCATCGGCCACGCCACCGTCAAGCGTTTCTCGCGCGAGGGCTGGCGCGTCATCACCTGCTCCAGGCAGGCTTTCGCCGAGAACTGCCCGTGGCCGGCGGGACCGGAGGACCATATCCAGGTCGATCTCGCCGACCAGGAGGATGTCGGCCGTGCGATCGCCGAGATTCGCCACCGGCTCGGGCCGAGCGACCGGCTAGAGGCGCTCGTCAACAACGCCGCCATCTCGCCGAAGCGCGAGAATGGCGGCCGCATGGATTCCATCGAGACGCCGATGCATCTGTGGCGCGACGTGTTCCAGGTGAACTTCTTCGCGCCGATCATGCTCGCTCGGGGGCTTTTCAAGGAACTGGCGGGCGCGAAGGGCTCGATCGTCAACGTCACCTCGATCGCCGGCAGCCGCGTGCACCCCTTCGCCGGCACCGCCTATGCGACCTCCAAGGCGGCGCTGGCCTCGCTGACGCGCGAGATGGCCGCGGATTTCGGCCCGCACGGCATCCGCGTCAACGCCATCGCGCCGGGCGAGATCGATACGGCGATCCTCTCGCCGGGCACGGAGAAACTGGTCCAGTCGATCCCGCTCCGCCGCCTCGGCCAGACCTCGGAGGTCGCCGATATCATCTTCTTCCTGTGTTCCAGCCAGTCGTCCTATGTGACCGGCGCCGAGATCCATATCAACGGCGGCCAGCACGTCTGACGGCGGCCATCATTTACTAGGCTCTAAGGCCGGATGCGGTCCACGCAATGAAAAGGCGCGCCTTGGAAGCGCGCCTCTTCATCCTGCCAGGTGATATTGTAGCTGGCCGTTCGGCGCTGAAGCCGATTCATAGGCTTGGCGTCTATTTGCAGCCGCCGGCAAGCGCCTTTTCGGCGAACTGCGTGTCGATATGCGCGACGATCGTCTCCAGGCTGGGC
Organism: Rhizobiales bacterium 65-79; assembly: GCA_001896885.1. Taxonomy (GTDB): domain Bacteria; phylum Pseudomonadota; class Alphaproteobacteria; order Rhizobiales; family Rhizobiaceae; genus Mesorhizobium_L. The sequence goes on from MKRJ01000037.1 coordinate 10,792, forward strand.
GGGTTGTCGAGCCGGCCCGCCTGCTTCAGCCACTGGCCGGTCTTGAAATAGGCCTGCGCGACCTGGCCGTCGGCGATCTTGCCCGGCTCGCCGAGGCCGCGCTGCGTCAGCTCGTTTTCGGGCTTCCAGATCGGCCAGTTGGTGCCGACCTTCACGGCCTGTTCCGGCTGTGCGCCGACGAAGGCGCCGGCCTTCTCGAACACAGCCTTCTTGTCCGCGCCCGTCATCAGTTTGTAGGCGCCGAGCTGCGCGCAGACATAGCCCTGGACGACCTCCGGGTGCGCCTTGGCGAAGGCGGCGTCGGCGACAACGACGTCGAGCGCCGGATAGCCGAGTTCGGCCATCTGGCTGACAGTCGCCACGAGCTTGCCGCCCGCGGCCACCATCTCGCTCATGCCCGGCTCCGAGTTCATGCCGCCGGCGATCGCCTTCGTCTTGAAGGCGGCGACCATCGCCTGGCGCTCCAGTCCGACCAGCTTGACCTTGCCGGTCAGCCCCTTGGCGTCGAGCCAGCCGTTGAAGGCGAAGTCCTCCGAGGCGCCCTGCAGCGTGCCGAAGGTCTTGCCCGCCATCTCTTCGGGCGTCAGCGAGCCGTCGATGACGAGGCCGGCATTGTCGTAGAACTGCGCCCAGACGACCTTGAGGTCGACGCCCTTGGCGATCGCCGTGGTCACCGGCGGATTGCCGACGCCGTTGACGATGTTGTAGGCGCCGCCCTTCATCCCTGCGAGCGCCGCCGGGCCGCTCGAGATCGGCAGCCATTTGATCTCGCCCGGGATCATCTTGAGCAGGTCCGGCTGGGTGGCGATCACCGCTTCCTGCAGCGGCGCGCCATGTGCCCAGGTCGAAACGTTGATGGTTTCGGCCTGGGCCGCCGCGCAGGTCAGCCCCAGCGCTGCCGCGGCGTTCAGCAAAGTCCTGGCAATTTTTGTCATTTCAGCTTCTCCCATTATGGTCTCATTGTCGGATCGAGATGGCGCTGCAGCCGCCTCAGGCAGGCGTCGAGTCCGAGCCCGAGCAGCGCGATGATGAGGATGCCGGCGAAGATCAGGCTGGTGTCGAGGAACTGGCCGGCCTGCAGAATGACGAAGCCGAGGCCCGCCGTGGCGGCGATCATCTCGACCGCGACGATGCTCGTCCACGAAAGCCCCATGGAGAGGCGCATGCCGGTGATGATTTGCGGCATCGCCGCGCGGATGCGCACATGGATCATCGTGTACCATTCCGACGCGCCGAGGCAGCGGGCGCAATTCAGCATCTCGCCCGGAATGCCGTCGAGCCCGGCCGCCGTGGAAATCGCCATGACCGGCACCACGCCGGCGGCGATCAGGATGATCTTCGGCGCCTCGCCGATGCCGAACCAGACGATCAGCACCGGCACGAAGGCGAGCGGCGGCAGCGGCCGCGTGATCTCGATGAAGGGATCGACCACGGCGCGGAAGGAGCGGAATCCCGCCATCATCGCGCCGATGGCGATGCCGATGAAGGAGCCGATGGCGAAGCCGGCGACGACGCGCCCGAGGCTCGTCAGCGCATGCCCTATCAGCGTCTCGCCGCCGGAGGGATAGGGCATGCCGAGATAGCGGATGAGCACGCCGACGGTGGCGACCGGCGTCGGCAGCAGCACCGGGTCGCGGATGACGAATTGCGCCGCGACCTGCCAGACGATCAGCCCCGCCACTACGCTGGCGATCGAGATCAGCCAGTGCCGCGCCGCGCCGGAGGAGGCGCGCAGGATGCCGGGAACCTCTGTTGCGGGGGAGGCGCTCATGCGCTTGCGAGCCTTTTGCGGAGTTCATGCCTGAGGGCGACGAATTCGGCCGTGTCGCGCAGCGCCTCGTCGCGCGGCCGCGCAAGTTCGATATCGACGATGTCGACGATCCGGCCGGGCCGGGGCGACATGATGCAGACGCGGTCGGAGAGCAGCGCCGCTTCCTCCACGTCATGGGTGACGAAAAGCACCGTCATGCGCTCGCGCTGCCACAGATCGAGAAGGAAGTTCTGCATCTGCTCGCGCGTGATCGCATCGAGCGCGGCGAAGGGTTCGTCCATCAGGAGGATGCGCGGACGGTTGATCAGCGCGCGCGCCAGGGCAGCGCGGTGGCGCATGCCGCCGGAAAGCTGGTGCGGATAGTGGTCCTTGAAATCCCCGAGCCCGACGGTCGCGAGCAGCGCGTCGGCGCGGCCCCGCGTCTCCTCGTTGTCGAGGCCGCGCGAGCGCGGCCCGAACAGCACGTTGTCGCGCGAGGTGAGCCAAGGGAACAGGGTCGGCGACTGGAAAAGGACGCAACGGTCCACGCCCGGCCCCGTCACCCGCTCGCCATGCGCCGAGATCTGACCTTCATCCGCAGCGATGAAGCCGGCCACGATGTGGAGCAGGGTCGACTTGCCGCATCCCGACGGGCCGAGCAGGCAGACGAACTCTCCCGAAGCGATCCCGAGTTCGATGTCGTGCAGCGCCTGGGTCGGTCTTCCATCGCGCCAGAACGTCTTCGAGACGCCGGAGACGGAAACGGCGGTGCTGCCCGGCCGCGCTCCGGAAGCCGCTCTTTTGGCTCCCGGACCCGGCTGCAGCCCGCTTTCGTGTTGGCTTACTCCCATCGGCCTTTCACATCCGGCTTGCGTCGTGATATGTGTTATGTGTTATAACAAACACCAGGATCGGCAAAACCGCAAGCCCCCGATGCGGAATGGCGAGCCTGAGCGATGCAGGAGCGGGCCATGCGGGCGAATGCGGAGACGGAATCGGACCCCGAAGCGACGGTCCGGCAGGGGGAATCGGCGCCCGCCCTCAAGCTCGCGAAGGTGAGCCGGGTCGATTCGCTCGGCGACCAGGCGGTCTCCAGCCTGCGTGGCGCGTTGCGGCGGGGGGCGCTGTCACCCGGCCAGCGCCTGACGGTGCGCGAGATCGCCGACACGCTCGACATCAGCCTGACGCCTGCCCGCGAGGCGCTCAATCGCCTGCTCGCGGAAGGCGTTCTCGACCAGACGCCGGATCGCGTCGCCATCGTCCCGCGCCTCACCAAGCAGAGCTATGGCGAGATTTGCGCCATCCGGCTCGGCCTCGAAGCCATGGCGGCCCGGGAAGGCTGCGCGCGGCTGTCGGAGGCCGATCTCGCTCGTCTGGGCGAACTCTATGAGCGGCATACCGTCGCCTATCGCTCGCGCGACGCCAGGACCTCGCTCCGCCTCAACGAGGAGTTCCACTTTACCATTTACCGGGCCTCGGCCATGCCGATCCTGCTTCAGATCCTCGAGACGATGTGGCTGAAGGTCGGACCCTCGATGAACCTTCTGTTCACGGCTTCCTACGATCCGGACTGGCGCGGCGGCACACACCATCGCGCCATGCTGGGCGCCATCGCCGCCGGTGACCCGATCGCGCTGGAACAGGCCGTCACAGGCGACCTCGTCGACGGGCGCGCCCGGCTGATGCCGCATCTTCCCGACTGAAAGCAGAACGAAGGAACGGATTCATGACGTATTTCGAGGAAGCCGGCCGCCCCCGCGCCGAGGTCATGGGTGAACTCGTCCGCATGCGCGACGGAGACATCGATTGGCGCGGCGGCCGCACCTCGGCCTATGTTTTCAGCGCCGGCGAGGACATAAGGAACCTCGGCAAGGAAGCCTATAACGAGTATTTCACCGAGAACGCGCTCGGCGCCCGCCGCGCCTTCCCGAGCGTATTGCGCATGGAGCGCGAGGTCGTCGGCATGGGGCTGGAGCTCTTCCACGCGCCGGAGGGTGCCGCCGGCAACATGACCACGGGCGGCACCGAAAGCATCATCATGGCGGTGAAGGCCTGCCGAGACTGGACGAGGCGCACGAAAGGCCCGGACTTCAGGGGCGCGATCGTGTTGCCGGATTCGGCCCATCCGGCCTTCGAGAAGGCGGCCGCGCTGATGGACCTGCCGATCAGGAGGGTTCCGCTGGGAGAAGGTTTCCTCGCCGACCCGGTAGCGATGGAGAAATCGATCGACGAGGACACGATGCTGATCGTGGGGTCGGCCCCCTGCTTTCCCTTCGGAGTCATCGATCCGATCGCCGCGCTTTCCGCGATCGCCGTGAAGCACGGCGTCTGGCTGCATGTCGACGCCTGCGTCGGCGGCTGGATCGCGCCCTTCGTCGCCGATATCGGCCGGCCGATTCCCGCCTTCGATTTCGCCCTCGAAGGCGTGAAGTCGATCTCCGCCGACCTGCACAAATTCGGCTTCTGCCCGAAGCCGGCTTCCACCGTGTTCTATCGCTCGGCCGAGCTGCAGGCCTCCCAGGAATTCGTCTTCGATTCCTGGCCGAGCGGCCGCTTCGCCACGCAGACGCTGGTCGGCACGCGGCCCGCCGGCGCGGTCGCGGCTGCCTGGACGGTGCTCCGCCATCTCGGCCGCGAAGGCTATCGCAGCGTCGCCCGCGACGTCATGGCCGTGCGCGATGCCTATCTGGAAGGGCTCCGCGCCATCCCCGGCATGGTGATTCGCGGCGAGCCGGCGCTCGCCAATATCGCCTTCGGCTGCGACGACATCGATATGGGCAAGGTCGCGACCCTGATGGCCGAGCGCGGCTGGCTGCCCGGTCAGCTCAAGGCGCCGCGCAGCCTGCATCTGATGCTGTCGCTGCATCATGGGCCAGCGCGGGAAGCGTATCTGCGCGATGTCGCCGATTGCGTGGCGCTGGTCCGCGCAGGCGGGACCGAGGCGAAAGCGAGCAGCGCCAACTATTCGTAGCGCGATGGACCGCGGGTCGGCGTTCGGCCGCTACTGCGGCACGCCGCCGAGATGCGACAGCAGTTCGGCCACGTTCCCTGCCGAATATTTCTTCATGAGCCGCGCCCTGTAGGCTTCCACCGTCCTTGGCGAGATGGCGAGCGTACGGGCGATCTCCTTCGACGTGCGGCCCTCGCCGAGATGCATGACGATCTGCCTTTCGCGCGTAGAAAGCGCATGCACGGGCCGCGAATCCGACAGGTCGGCGAAGCTCCACACCGCATGGCGCAGCGGATCGTCCTCGCGGGTCAGCGAATGCCCGCGCACCCGGCACCAGAACAGCGAGCCGTCCTTGCGCGCCATGATGCGCTCGTCCGTGTAGCGGTTGGTCCGCTTCAGCGGCTCCACGCCGACATTGCGGATGCGCAGGAATTCCTCAAAGGAGGGGTAGAGGATGGCGAAGGACTGGTCGATGAGCTCGTCGACCCTGTAGCCGAACATCGATGCGAAGGCCGGATTGCAGGCCTTGATGATGCGGTTCTCCGTCATGACGATGCCGACGGGCGCACATTCGAATGCCAGTTCGTTGAGCGGGTTTGACGACGGCGCCATTTGAGTGTTTTTACGATATTGCCGGGGGTTCGGACCGGCCGATAATAAGGGCCGGTCTGCATCGTACCAAGCAAAAACGGGCTGCTTGCGCTTGCGACCACGGGCGCCGGGCGAGGCGGCCGGGCGGGAGGATGCGATCGATGAATCTGGCCGAATGGCTGGTCAGGGCGGCCGCACTGAACCCGTCGAGCCCGGCGCTCCTGGTCGGCGAAACCGTCGAGGCCGACTATCGCGCCTTCGCCGGCCGTGCCGCGGCGGTCGGCGCGGCGCTTGCCGGCGAGCATGGAGTCCGGCCGGGCGACCGCGTCGCCATCCTCGCGAAGAACAGCCTCGACTATCTGGTGGCCTTCTACGGCGTCTGGTTTGCCGGCGCCGTCGCCGTGCCGATCAACGCCAAGCTGCATCCGAAGGAAGCCGCCTGGATCATCGAGGATTCGGAAGCCTCGCTGGTTTTCGCCAGTCGTTCGCTCGGCGAGGATATAGCCGCCCATCTGCCGCCCGCCGTCCGCGCCATGGTCGAGTTCGGCGACAAAGCCTGGCGCCGCATGCTCGCCGCCGATCTCCTGCCGGCGCCCGTGCCGCGCGGCCGGGACGATCTCGCCTGGCTCTTTTATACCTCCGGCACCACCGGCAAGCCGAAAGGCGTGATGATCACCAACGGCAACATCCACGCCATGGCGTTTTCCTATTTCGCCGATGTGGACGTGGTCGAACCCGCCGATGCGGCGCTCTACGCCGCGCCGATGTCGCATGGCGCCGGCCTCTACAATGTCCAGCACGTGCTGAAGGGCGCGCGTCACGTCGTCACCGAATCCGGCGGCTTCGAAGCCGACGAGATCCTTTCCTGCGCCAAGGCGCTCGGGCGCGTCCATATGTTCGCCGCGCCGACCATGGTGCGCCGGCTGGTCGACCACGCCAAGGCCTCGGGCTCGACCGGCGAGGGCATCCGCACCATCGTCTATGGCGGCGGCCCGATGTACCTCGCCGACATCGTCGAGGCTGTCGGCGTGATGGGACCGCGCTTCTGCCAGATCTACGGCCAGGGCGAATCGCCGATGGCGATCACTGCGCTGCCGCGCCATCTCGTCGCCGACCGCTCTGATCCGCGCTGGCGCGAGCGGCTGGCGAGCGTCGGGCGGGCGCAGTCCTGCGTCGAGGTGCGCGTCGCAGACGCCGAAGGCCGGGCATTGCCCGTCGGCGAAGCTGGCGAGGTGCTGGTGCGCGGCGCGCCGGTCATGGCCGGCTATTGGCGCAACGAAGAGGCGAGCGCCGCCGCGCTTCGCGACGGCTGGCTGTGGACCGGCGATGTCGGCGTATTGGACGAAGAGGGCTTTCTGACACTCAAGGACCGCTCCAAGGATGTCATCATCTCGGGCGGCACGAACATTTATCCGCGCGAGGTCGAGGAGGCGCTGCTGACCCATCCCTCGGTGCGCGAGGCGAGCGTGGTCGGCCGTCCCGATCCGGAATGGGGCGAGACCGTCGTCGCCTTCGTCGTGAAGGATCCGGGCGCGCCGGTCGCCGAAGCCGATCTCGACCGCCATTGCCTCGACCGCATCGCCCGCTTCAAGCGGCCGAAGGCCTATCTCTTCGTCGACGCCCTGCCGAAGAACAATTACGGCAAGGTGCTGAAGACGGAGTTGCGCGCGCTGCTCGACAGGGATTGACGGCGCCGCGGATGCGTATTTCTACGATATTGCGGCGCAGCCCGGGCCGATAGGATAGTGCGCGCGCCGCATCGCAAAAGAACAGCCGAAGAGGATGCAGGGCGCCTGGGAGGATTTTTCAGCCGAGCCTTTGCGGGATCGGGCGGCCCGGGATCGCCTTGCGCCGACTTCGGCGGCGCCGCATTCTGAACGAACGACTTCCAGGTGGAGGAGAACCGATGAAGAAAATCCTGTCGACCCTTGCGCTGGCGAGCGCGCTTGCCCTCGGCGGCGTGCTGGCGGCGAACGCGCAGGACACCGTCAAGCTCGCGCTGGTCCAGGCGATCAGCAACAACCCGCTGCAGGTCTATGCCAAGCAGACGATCAACGGCTTCCAGCTCGGGCTCGAATACGCGACCAAGGGCACGATGATGGTCAAGGGCAAGAAGATCGAGGTCGTCGAGAAGGACACCCAGGCCAAGCCCGACATCGCCCGTTCGATGCTTTCGGAAGCCTATGCCGACGGGGCCTTGATCGCCATCGGCGGCACGTCCTCCGGCGCCACGACCGCCATGCTGCCGGTCGCCGCCGAGAACGAGAAGATCCTGCTCGTCGAGGCCGCCGTCGCCGATTCGCTGACCGGCCCGAATTCCAACAAATACGTCTTCAAGACCTCGCGCAATTCGTCGATGGACATGCAGGCGCAGGCGATCGCGCTCAAGCCGGACAAGAACCTCTATCTGGCGACGCTCGCCCAGGACTACGCCTTCGGCCATGACGGCATCAATGCGCTCAAGGCCGCGCTCGAGGGCACCGGCGCCAATATCGTCGACGAGGAGTACATCCCCTTCAAGACGACCGACTTCACGGCGACCATCCAGCGCATGATCGACGCGCTGAAGGACAAGCCGGGCCGCAAGGTGATCTTCGTCAACATCGCCGGCATCGACGCCTTCACGCCGCTCACCCAGGCCGGCCTCGATCGCTACGGCATCGAGATTTCGACGGGCGGCTTCATCCTGCCGCAACTGGCCTCGATCGCCAAGAAGCTGGCCGGCGCCGAAGGCGCTATGTACTACCACTATCAGGCGCCCAAGAACCCGATCAACGACTGGCTGGTCAAGGAGCACGAGAAGCGTTTCGGCGAGCCGCCGGACTTCTTCACCTGCGGCGGCATGGCGGCGGCGATGGCCATCGTCAAGGCGCTCGAGACCGCCGACAAATGGGACACGGATACCCTCATCAAGACCATGGCCGGCATGACCTGGGACACGCCGAAGGGTCCCATGACCTTCCGCCCGCAGGACCACCAGGCGCTGCAGGACATGTTCATGTACAAGATGAAGGTCGATCCGAACGCGAAATACGCGGTGCCGGAGTTGGTCCGGGTCATCAAGGCCGACGAGATGAAGATCCCGGTCGGCCGCGACGACACGAAGTAACATCAGGGACGGGCGGACGCGGGCGCGCGTCCGCCTGCCCTGTTCTGCGAGACGCGATGACGGCTCCCTCCATCGAGACCCGCGACCTGACCATCCGCTTCGGCGGCCACGCGGCGGTGAACGGCGTCTCCTGTGCCTTCCGGCCGGGCGAACTGACCGTCATCGTCGGGCCGAACGGCGCCGGCAAGACGACCTGGTTCAACCTCGTTTCCGGCCAGCTGACGCCGACGGAAGGGCGCATCCTCAAGGACGGCGTCGACATCACGCGCCTTTCGCCCTCCGCCCGGGCCAAGGCCGGCATCGGCCGCGCCTTCCAACTCACCAATCTCTTTCCGCGGCTGAGCGTGCTGGAGAATGTCCGCCTCGCCGTGCAGGCGCGCCACGGCATCGGCCCGCGCGCCTTCCGCCCGGCCCGCGCCTATCGCGACATCGCGGCCCTCGCCCGCGCCCACCTGGAGACGACACGGCTTGCCGCGCTCGCCGATCTCCCGGCCGCCGCCTTGCCGCATGGCGACCAGCGAAAGCTCGAAGTCGCGCTCCTGCTCGCCATGGAACCGGATGTCTTCATGTTCGATGAACCGACGGCCGGCATGAGCGTCGACGAGGCGCCGGTGATCCTCGATCTGATCGCCGGTATCAAGAAGGACGGCAGGAAGACCATCCTCCTCGTCGAGCACAAGATGGATGTCGTCCGCGCCCTGGCCGACCGCATCGTCGTGCTTCACAATGGCGAACTTGTCGCCGACGGCGCGCCCGACAGGGTGATGGCGCTGCCCATCGTGCGCGAGATCTATCTCGGCCTGCCGCCCGAGGATGAGGCGGCATGAGCGGCTCCATCCTGCGCCTCGACGACGTCCACACCGATATCGGCCAGTACCGGGTGCTGCACGGCGTCACGCTCGACGTGCCGGAAGGCGGCGTCTATGTCCTGCTCGGCCGCAACGGCGCCGGCAAGACGACGACGCTCAGGACCATCATGGGCCTGTGGCGTGCCCGTGCCGGAGCCATCGTCTTCCGCCATCGCGACATCACCGCCCTGCATACGGCCGACATCGCCCGCCTCGGCATCGCCTACGTGCCCGAAAACATGGGCATTTTCGGCGGCCTGACCGTCGAGGAGAACATGCGGCTCGCCTCCGCGACGAGCCGTTTCGACCGCACGCGGCTCGGCCGCATCCAGGATCTCTTTCCGGCGATCCGGCAGTTCTGGGACAAGCCGGCCTGGTCGCTTTCGGGCGGGCAGAAGCAGATGCTCGCTATCTCGCGCGCCATCATCGAGCCGCGCGACCTGATCCTCATCGACGAGCCGACCAAGGGGCTCGCGCCCTCGATCATCCGCGCCATGATCGAAGCCTTCCGCGAGATCGCCCGCGACACGACGATCCTGCTCGTCGAGCAGAACTTTCTCTTCGCCTCCTCGCTTGGCCAGGGTGTCTCGGTCATCGACGACGGCCGCATCGTCCATGATGGCGACATGGCCGCGCTCGCCGCCGACGAGGCGCTGCAGACACGCCTGCTCAGCCTCTCCATGGCCGCCCACCAGTAGGAGACCGCGTTGCGCCTTTCGGATAAAATCGCACCTTCGTTCGAGAGGATCGGCGGCGTCTATGCCCTCCCCGTGATCCTCATGATCGTCGCCCTACCGCTGGTCGGCTCCTTGTCCTCATGGGTGACGCTGACCGTCGCCGGCCTGGCCATGGGCATGATGATCTTCCTGATGGCGTCCGGGCTGAGCCTCGTCTTCGGCCTGATGAACGTGCTTAATTTCGGCCATTCTGCCTTCATCTCCTTCGGCGCCTTCATCGCAGCCTCGGTGCTGACGGGCCTTTCGGCCTGGGTCGGCGCGCATTCGCTTGGTTTCAATTTGCTCGCCCTCTTCGCCGCGATCGGGGCGGCGTCGCTCTTCGGCCTCGTCGCCGGCATTGTCTTCGAATACCTCATCATCCGGCCCGTTGCGGGCGATCATTTGAGGCAGATCCTGATCACCATGGGCGCGCTCATCGTTTCGGAGGAACTCGTCCGCGCCATCTGGGGCGATAACCCCATCACCGTTGCGCGGCCGGCGGCCCTGAACGGCATCTTCGTGATCGGCGGGGCATCGATCGAGATCTACCGCGTCTTCGCCTTCTGCCTCGGCCTCGCGGTCTTCGTCGGGCTCTACCTCGTCCTCAACCGCACGCGGATCGGGCTGCTGATCCGCGCCGGCGTGGAGAATCGCGAGATGGTCGAGGCGCTCGGCTTCCGCATCGAGCGGCTGTTCGTCGGCGTCTTCATGCTCGGCTCGGCGCTCGCCGCCATGGGCGGCGCCATGTGGGCCGGCTACCAGGGCACGATCACCGGCTCGCTCGGCAGCGAGATGCTGATCCTCATCACCATCGTCGTCATCATCGGCGGGCTGGGTTCCATCGAGGGTTCATTGCTCGGCGCGCTCTTGGTCGGGCTGCTCGGCAATTACGTCGCCTTTCTCTTCCCTAAGCTGTCGCTCGCCTCGAACATGCTCCTCATGATGGCGGTGCTGCTCTGGCGGCCCTGGGGCCTCAAGCCGGCGGTGAAATCATGACCGACACGGCGGCGGAGCGGGATTTGCCCTCGACCGCGGCTTGCGCCCGCCCGACGGCCGGCGGCGTGGCGCTCTTCTCCGTCATCGCCGTGATCGGGCTGCTTCTGCTTTTCGCGCCCTTCGTCTTTTCGGACGTGCGTTCGACGCAGGTCGCCGCCCGCATCTGCGTCTTCGTCGTGCTCGCGGCGAGCTACGATCTCCTGATCGGCTACACCGGCATCGTCTCCTTTGCCCACACCATGTTCTTCGGCATGGGCGCCTACGGCGCGGCGATGGGCCTGAAATTCGGGGGAGCGGACTGGGGCCATCTGCTTCTCGGCAGCGTCGGCGGCGTGCTCGCCGCAGCCGTGCTGGCGGTCCTGATCGGGCTCTTGTCGCTCCGGGTGAAGGCGCTCTTCTTCGCCATGGTCACGCTTGCCGCCGGCTCGGTGATGATGGTGCTCGCCTCGCAGCTCACCAGCCTCACCGGCGGCGAGGACGGTCTCGTCTATTCGACCCCGCGCCTCTTCAAGCCGGCCATGAAGCTTGTCACCAATGCCGACGGGGAGGCGGCGCGTCTCTTCGGCGTCCCGCTCGACGGCAGGCTGGCGCTCTATTATTTCGTATTCATTGTCTGCCTGGTCGTCTTCGTCCTTTTGGCCCGCATCGTTCGCTCGCCGCTCGGCACCGTGCTCGAGGCCATCCGCGAGAACGAATTGCGCGCCGAGGCGATCGGCTACCGCGTCGTCGCCTACCGCACCGCCGTCTTCGTCATCGCGGCGGTCGCCGCCGCCGTCGCCGGGGTCGTCTGGGCGGTGTGGCTGCGCTATACCGGCCCCGACACCACGCTCTCCTTCGACATCATGATCGACATCCTCCTGATGGTCGTGATCGGCGGCATGGGCACCATGTACGGCGCCATCATCGGCGTCGTTGTGATGAGCCTCGCCCAGTCCTACCTGAAGGACCTCATGTCCGCCGCCGCCGGGGCGACCTCCGGCGTGCCGATCCTGCCGCATCTGCTCGATCCCGACCGCTGGCCGCTCTGGCTCGGCCTCCTCTTCATACTGCTCGTCCTCTTCTTCCCCGCCGGGATCGCCGGCACGCTCATGAAAAAAGGAAGCCGCTCATGACCCCGCGCTCCGCCTATGTGCCGGCCGCCGGCTTCGAGCTTCACGTCACCGAATGGGGCGACCCGAAAAATCCCGCGCTCGTCATGTGGCATGGGTTGGCGCGCACGGGCCGTGATTTCGACGAGGCGGCTGAAGCGCTTTCCGACACCTATTTCGTGCTCTGCCCGGATACGCTCGGTCGCGGCCTGTCGAACTGGGCGAAAGACCCGAAGGCCGACTATTCCTATCGCGTCTTCGGCGACACGGCGCTCGGCATGCTGGATCACTATCGCCTGGGGAAAGTGCGCTGGGTGGGTACCTCGATGGGCGGACTGATCGGCGTGACGCTCGCCGCGGAGCGGCTGAAGGGCCGCATCACCCACCTCGTCATCAACGATGTCGGGCCGGACATTCCCGCCGCCGGCATCGGCCGCATCGCGAGCTATGTCGGCAATCCGCCCGTCTATGACACGCTTTCCGAACTGGAAGCCTGGCTGCGCAGGAATTACGCCCCCTTCGGCGACAACACGCAGGAATTCTGGCGGCGCATGACCGACACGTCCTACCGGCGCACCGATGACGGCCGCTATACAGTGCATTACGACCCGAAGATCGTCATGCAGCTTACCTACCACAAGGCCGATCTCGACGTCTGGGACGCCTATGACGCGATCGAGGCGAAGACGCTGATCACGCGCGGCGAGAATTCCGACGTACTGGCCGCCTCGGTCGCCGAGGCGATGAAGGGGCGCGGGCCGAAGCCGGACCTGCATGTGGTCCCCGGCTGCGGCCATGCTCCGACGCTGGCAAACGGGCGCGAGATCGGCCTGCTGCGCTCGTTCCTGGCGGATTGATCGTCCGCGGCCTCACCGACCGGTGAGGACGTTCTCGATGTCGGAAACGGTGTGGCCGGTAAGCGTCTTCGCCACCTCGCCGGTGATGCGCGCCTCGACCTCCTTGTGCAGTTTCTTGCGCAATTCGCCGAGCACCTGCGGCGGCGCCACTAGGACGATGTGCTCGAAATCCCCGCGATGCGCCATGGCGTAGAGCCGTTCGGCGATCTCGTCGGCGAAGCGCTCCTTGGCGATGGCGTGCCAGTCCGTGTCGGCCACCGCGCTGCGGTGGACGCTCGGCCCGTCGTTCAGCCGTCCGGGCCGGTCGGTGCCCTGCTCCCGCGTCGCCGGGTTCTCTTCATGGATCTCGCGCATCACCTGCAGATTGGGATATTCGGCATCCCCCTCGTTGCGCAGGAACAGCGCCTTCTCGCCGTCCGCGACGAGCACCCAGACATCGTGTTTCAGCCTTATGCCGTTCATGTGCGAACTCCCTGTCTAGCCCCGGTCGCCGCCGAAGGGCCGTGAACCCCTCGGAATCCAACGCATTGGCGGCGAAATGCGTTCCTGCCTCACAGGCATTTCGGCCCCGGAAGCGGATTGCTTTTCTCGATTGATGCGATGCGGCGAAAAACGGTTTGCGTCGCGGCATCCGCGACGGCAGCCCGTTTCTTCAATCGGCGGCGCGGAACGGCGAAAATCCGGGACATCTAACGGAAGCCGCCGCAATGATGCATGCCGCCGCCAAGCTGAACGCCTTCCCCGTCTTCATGCGCGTGGAGAAACGGCCCGTCGTGATCGTCGGCGGTGGCGAGGAGGCGCTGGCCAAGGCGCGGCTCCTGGCGCAGTCGAGCGCCGAACTCGCGATCGTCGCCGACGAGCCCGAGGCGGGCCTGACCGAATGGGTCGGCGCGAACAACGTTCGCATCGTCCGGGAAGCCTACGACGCTTCGCATCTCGACGGCGCCTCGCTGGTCTTCGCCGCGTCCGGCGAGGAAGCGCTGGATCGGCTCGTCGCCGAGGATGCGCGGCACGCGGGCATCCCGGTCAACGCCGTCGACCGTCCGGAGCTTTGCGATTTCTTCACGCCTGCCCTGGTCAACCGCGCCCCAGTTGCCGTCGCCATCGGCACGGAGGGCGCCGGGCCGGTCCTGGCGCAGATGATCCGCGCCCGGATCGACCAGCTTCTGCCGCCGTCTCTCGGAAGGCTGGCGCGGCTGGCGGTCTCCTACCGCGGCGTCGTTGAGCATCTGATGCCGAAGGGCGCCGTTCGCCGCCGCTTCTGGAAGGAATTCTTCACCGGCGAGCCGGCGCGCGCCATCGAGGCGGGCGCCGACGAGCGCGCGGCACGCGCAGCGGCCGACCTCATCCGCCGCCAGGGCGTCGCCGCCGGTCATGTCGCGCTGGTCGGCGCCGGTCCCGGCGCCGAGGATCTGCTGACGCTGCGAGCCCAGCGCCTGCTGATGGAAGCCGACGTCATCGTCCATGACGCGCTCGTGCCGGAAGCGATCGTGGCGATGGGCCGCCGCGACGCCGAGCGCATCGCCGCCGGCAAGCGCAAGGGCTGCCATTCGAAGAGCCAGGCCGAGATCAACGCTCTTCTCGTTTCGCTCGCCCGCCAAGGCAAGCGGGTGGTGCGCCTCAAGTCCGGTGATCCGTTGATCTTCGGCCGTGCCGGAGAGGAAATGCAGGCGCTGCGTGATGCCGGCATTTCCTATGAAGTCGTGCCGGGAGTCACCGCCGCCTTCGCCGCCGCCGCGGATTTCGAGCTGCCGCTGACTTTGCGCGGCGTCGCCTCCTCCATTGTCTTCACCACCGGCCACGACCTGAAGGGCAACGCCTTGCCGGACTGGGCGAAGCTCGCCATCGGCGGCGCCACCGTCGCCGTCTATATGGGCCGCTCGATCGCCGCCGAGGTCGCCACCCATCTCATCGCCGCGGGGCTGTCGCCGGACACGGCCGTGGCGGTCGTGGAGAATGCCAGTCTCGGCCACCGCGCCATGTTTCACGGCACGCTGACCGACCTGCCCTCGCTTCAGGACCGCAGCGAGCTGAGCGGCCCGGTCATGACCATCATCGGCGACGCCGTCGCCGGCGCCAATTTCAGCCGTTCCGAGCCGCTCGCCGCCTGGCATGGCGCGTCGGCCGCCATCAGGGAAGAAGCACAATGAAGATTCTCGCCGCCAACAGGCTACGCGACGGGGAAGCCGTCTGGTTCTCGACCGAACGGGGCTGGGTCAGGCGCATCGCCGAAGCCGAGATCGCGCTCGACAAGGAGGCCGAGGAGCGGCTTGCCGCCGCCGGCCAGGCCGGCAAGCGCGACAACGAGATCGTCGATCCGGAGCTGATCGACATCGAGATCGTCGACGGCTCGGTCAGGCCGATCCGCCTGCGCGAGCGCATCCGTGCCGCCGGCCCGACCATCCGCCCCGATCTCGGCAAGCAGGCCCGTCCGGATTTTTCGGCCGCCGCATAAAGCGCAGGCCGGCAAGGAACGAGTTCTCGAAGGAACAGACCGATGTACCGTTACGATGAGTTCGACCGCGAGTTCGTGACTTCCCGCGTCGCCCAGTTCGGCGACCAGGTCGAGCGCCGCCTGGCCGGCGAGATCACCGAGGAGCAGTTCAAGCCGCTGCGGCTGATGAACGGCGTCTATCTCCAGCTGCACGCCTATATGCTGCGCGTCGCCATCCCCTACGGCACGCTCTCTTCCCGCCAGCTTCGGATGCTGGCGCATATAGCCCGCACCTACGACCGCGGCTACGGCCATTTCACCACCCGCCAGAACATGCAGTTCCACTGGCCGGCGCTGGCCGACATCCCGGCGGCGCTCGCCGACCTCGCCTCCGTCGAGATGCATTCGATCCAGACCAGCGGCAACTGCATCCGCAATGTCAGCGCCGATCATTTCGCCGGTGCCGCGGCCGACGAGGTGGCCGACCCGCGCCCCTATGCCGAGATACTGCGGCAATGGTCGTCGGTGCATCCGGAATTCATCTTCCTGCCGCGCAAGTTCAAGATCGCGCTGACCGGCGCCGAGCGCGACCGCGCCGCGATCAAGACCTACGACATCGGCCTGCACCTGAAGAAGGACGCCGAAGGCCGGCTCGGCTTCGCCGTCTGGGTCGGCGGCGGCCAGGGTCGCACGCCGCTTCTTGCCAAGAAGATCCGGGACTTCCTGCCCGAACAGCACCTGCTCTCCTACATCACCGCGATCATGCGCGTTTATAACCTCTACGGCCGCCGCGACAATAAGTGGAAGGCGCGCATCAAGATCCTCGTCCACGAGACCGGCGCCGAGGAGTTCGCGCGCCAGGTCGAGGCGGAATGGGAGAAGCTGAAGGACAGCGAGCTCAAGCTGGCCGATGCCGATATCCGCGCCATCGAGGCCTATTTCGCGCCGCCGCTGCTGGTCGACCGCCCCGAGGGCGACGAGGCCGTGCGCCTGGCGCGCCTCGATTCGAAATCCTTCTCCGACTGGCTCGACCGCAACGTCTTCACCCATCGCCATCCGGACTATGCCTCGGTGACGGTTTCGCTGAAGGCGATCGGCGAGACGCCGGGCGACATCTCGGACAGCCAGATGGAGGCGGTGGCCGACCTCGCCGAGAAATACGGCTTCGACGAGGCCCGCGTCAGCCACGAGCAGAACCTTGTCCTGCCGCATGTGGCGCGCGCCGATCTCAAGGCTGTCTATGACGAGCTGGTCGAGATCGGCCTGGCGACCGCGAATATCGGCCTCATCACCGATATCATCGCCTGCCCCGGCCTCGACTATTGCTCGCTCGCCAATGCGCGTTCCATCCCCGTTGCGCAGGAGATTTCGCGCCGTTTCGCCTCGCCCGAGCGCCAGGCCGATATCGGTGAACTAAAGATCAAGATGTCCGGCTGCATCAATGCCTGCGGCCATCATCATGTCGGACATATCGGTATATTGGGCGTCGAGAAGAAGGGCGCCGAGCTTTACCAGGTGACGCTCGGCGGCTCCGGCGACGAGAACGCTTCACTTGGCGACATCGTCGGCCGCGGCTTCGGTCCGGACGAGATCGTCGACGCCGTCGAGACGATCGTCGACACCTATCTCGCCATACGCGCCGACAAGTCCGAGACCTTCCTCCAGGCCTATCGCCGCATCGGTCCCGCGCCGTTCAGGGAGGCGCTCTATGGACGCGAAGCGAAAGCCGCTTGAGGCCGAGATAGAGGCGCTGGAGGAGGCCGTCGATCTCGAAGCCCGTTTCGGTCACTGGAAGGCGGAAGCGCTGGTCGAGCTCTCGATCCGCCGGTTCGCAGGCGGTATCGCGGCCGTGTCCTCCTTCGGCGCAGATTCGGCCGTTCTCCTGAACATGATCGCCGGCATCGACCGCTCGCTTCCCGTTGTCTTCCTGGAAACCGGCAAGCATTTCGGTGAGACGCTCGACTATCGCGACCGGCTGGTCGATGACCTCGGCCTGACGAACCTCGATATCGTCCGGCCGCTCGAAAGCGCGCTGGCGGAAGAAGATCCCGACGGCTTCCTGTACGCGAGCGACGCCGACGCCTGCTGTGCCATCCGCAAGGTCGAGCCGATGGCGCGGGCGGTGCGTGCCTACCGTGCCTGGTTCACCGGCCGCAAGCGCTTCCAGTCCGACACGCGCCGCGCCCTGCCCGTGTTCGAGGCGGTCGGGCCGCGCATAAGGATAAATCCGCTCGCCGCCTGGGGAACGGCCGAACTCGCCGGCTACATGCGCCAGCATGATCTGCGGCAGAACCCGCTGGTGGCGTATGGCTATCTGTCGATCGGCTGCTTTCCCTGCACCGAGCCTGCCCGGCCGGGCGAGGATGCGAGGAGCGGCCGCTGGACGGGCCGCGCCAAGACGGAATGCGGCATCCATCTCCCTGGGCTGGAGCATTCGCTGGCCGCGGCGGTCTAAGACGATATTTCAGGAAAAACGATGCATCTCATCATTGCTTCCGCGGCTGGGGCGCACTATCCGGTGGGCCTCAAACCGGTCGGAAATCACATGACGGATCAGAACCCGCCCCGGAACCCGCGCCTTTGGACGCCGGAAGGCTTCCGCGAGGACGAGTGGCGCCATCTCACCGCGGAGGCGGCCCTGCCGGTGGAAGGCAATGCCATTCTTCCGCTCGACGCTTTCCTTGCGCTGGAGCCGGGGATTGCCGCCGCGCGGGCGGACAGTCTTGGCGTGCTGCTCAAGGCCGGCGAAGCGCTCGATAAGATCGTCGATCGGCTCGACACCCTGCCTCTGGTGGCGCTCGATTTCCCCGCCTTCAACGACGGGCGGAGCTTTTCCAAGGCCGGACTCCTGACGACGAGATATGGCTACAAGGGCATCATCCGTGCCGTGGGCGACGTGCTCATCGACCAGATACCCCTCATGCTCCGGACCGGGTTCACGGAATTCGAAGTCGTCGACCCGACCGCGCTCCGCCGTCTCGAACAGGGCGATCTGCGCGGCATTCCGGTGCACTACCAGCCGGCTGCCCGTCCGGCGGCGAAGACGGGCACCTATTCCTGGCGCCGCCGCCCGGCCTCGTAAGGCCCGGCGCCCGGGCCGGGATCTTAGTCGGGACCTCAGACGAAGGGCGGTATGCCGTAATATTCGTTGATGCGCCGTCCATAGGCCGGGTCGGCCCAGTCCGGCTCCTTCTGACTTTCGTAGTGCGGCGCCTCGCGCAATTGCTCGCTCGTCATGTCGACGACGTAGCCGCCCCGCTGCTGGTCGTAGGTGAGGGTATCCCATGGAACCGGGTGATATTCCTCGCCGATGCCGAGGAAACCGCCGAACGACATGATGGCGTATTTCACCTCGCCGTCGCGCTTGCCGATCACGAGATCGTCGATCTGGCCGAGATGTTCTCCGGTACGGTTGTAGACTTCGGTCCCTTCCACGCGGCTGGCGCGAATGTTGTCGAACGAAGAGCTTTCCATGACGGCACTCCTTCCTGTGTCTTGCCTCGGAAGAAGAACGGTCAAAGGACGGTCAGGTTCCTGATTTCCAATGCGAAAGTGACTTAGCGGGAATGAGCGCGTTCCGCGCGTTCGAGCCGAGCGAGCAGGTCCCGCATTTCGTCGGGAACGTCGTGATCCGTCCTGAACATGGGCATGCGCCGCAGGAAGCGGGCGTTTGCCTCCGTGCCGATCTCGCGCCGGATCACGCGCGAGGTTTCGGCGGTATCGACCGTGTTTGCAGGTCTCGGAAACATGGGTTTCGTTTCAACTCCTTAGAGCCGAAAAACTCCTGTCCGTGCCGATCGTTCCTCGAAACGGGCCGCGGCTCAACCGGAAGTGCGAAACAGAGTAAAAATTGAATTAAATTGAATGCTTGTCGCCGGTTACACGGGGTGTTCATGCCGACCGGTCCTGTGCCGCTGACCGCCTGTAGAGGCGGTCGAGCACGATCGGCGTCAGGAACATCGGCACCTGGTAGCAGCCGATGAAAAGCAGCAGCGGATCGGTGATGGTCGAGGGCAGCGCGGTCAGGAAAAGCGCGATGTTGCGGTTGCCGGCGACGATAGCCAGCGGCGCGGCGTCGGCCGGATCCAGCCGGCGCAGGATCAGGAACGCGCCGATCTGCAGGGCGAAATTGGCGGCGATTGCGATGGCGAGGTTGAGCGCCAGTGCTCCCGGATCGCCGGAGAGCGCCGGCCCGACCGCCGACATGAGGCCGACCACCAGCACCGCCATCAGGATGGCCGACAGGCCGTCGATCGCCGCGAGGCTCGCCGGCGCCGGATGGCGGAAGATGGTGGCGCGCAGCAGGAATGCCACGGCCGCCGCCGCGAAGATGATCAGGAGCAGGCGCGCCGCGGAGCCGAAAATGACGGCCGGCGTTCCGAGCGACGGCGCCAGCCAGAAAACGGGTACTACTGTCACCGGCAGGAGGGCGGTGCCGAGCACCAATTGCCTCAGCGCCGGCGCGGGATCGTTGCCCGTCAGGATGGCGAGGTTCGGGCTGCCGGAGATCGGCGAGGCCGCCGCCATCAGGACCAGTCCGGTTGCCGGCAGCCCGTGTCGGCCGGACAGGCCCAGGGCCAGGATCGCGGCGACCGGCATGACCATCTGGAAGATCGCCGCCAGCGCCAGGGATTTGCCGAGATCGCCGAGCGCGCCGACGGCCTGTCGCGGGCCGACGCGCAAGGCGGAGAGGAAGAGCAGCCCGGTCACCATTTCCGCGATCCATGATTTCATCGTGCCGGCCAGGCCGGGCGACAGGATGCCGACGACGAGGCCGAAAACGAGGATGGCGCGGCCATGCCTCGCGGCCTGGCCGAGGATCGTCTGCAAGGCGTTCACGCCGGGGCCGGCCCCATATGTTCCGGCAGCCAGGCGGCGAGGCCCGGGAAGGCGATCAGGACGAACACCATCAGCACCGGAGCGGGTTCCCGTTGGCATGCGCTGAGATCGGCCTTTCCTTGGTCGGCGCGGATAGATGTCCCATCAGGTCCCCCTCCTGTCGGCTTCCATCGCCGGATTTCGACGATCCCCACCGGCGCTTCCATATTGAAAGCGTGAACGGCTAAGGGTGCAAGCGCAAATCGCCTAGGGGCCCTTGTCCGCCCCGCCGCTCGCTGGGCCTTCGAGGGGAGGGCCGATGACTGCAAAAGCATCCCATTTGCAAACAGGGGTGCTTTGCATACATAACGGCTTTCGATCCTCGTACCGTGCCGCCTGCCATCGGGGGCGGCGCGAAATCGGAGCAAGACATGTCGAATGAATTGACCATGCACGCCACGACCATCGTGACCGTGCGCAAGGGCGGCAAGGTCGTGATCGCCGGCGACGGCCAGGTCAGCCTTGGCCAGACCATCATGAAGGGTAACGCCAGGAAGGTGCGCCGCATCGGCAAGGGCGGGAGCGTGATCGCCGGCTTCGCCGGGGCCACCGCTGACGCCTTCACGCTTCTGGAGCGACTGGAGGCGAAACTCGAGCAATATCCCGACCAGCTCACCCGCGCTTGCGTCGAACTAGCCAAGGACTGGCGCACCGACCGCTACCTGCGCAGGCTCGAGGCGATGATGCTGGTCGCCGACAGGCAGGTCACGCTGGCGCTCACAGGCACCGGCGACGTGCTGGAGCCGGAACACGGCGTCATGGCCATCGGCTCGGGCGGCAATTATGCGCTGGCGGCGGCCCGCGCTCTGATGGACACCGACAAGGATGCCGAGGAGATCGCCCGCGTCGCCATGCAGATCGCGGCCGATATCTGCGTCTATACCAACCAGAACGTCGTCGTGGAAACGCTGGACGCCGCATGACGGCGTCCGCCTCCCGGCCCGATCCTCAATTTCGGGCATCCGCGTGGCGGACAGGCCTGCTGATCGTGGCGGGCCTCCTCGCCGTACAGGCGCTGTCGCTGCATTTGGAGGGTCATCCGGCGATCTGCACCTGCGGCTACGTCAAGCTCTGGCAGGGCGTGGTGCAGAGCTCGGAGAATTCCCAGCATATCAGCGACTGGTACAGCTTCTCCCACGTCATCCACGGCTTCCTTTTCTACGGCCTGCTCAGGCTCGTCGCCCCGCGCGTTCCGGTCGGCATGCGGCTGGCGCTCGCGGTCGGCATAGAAGGCGTCTGGGAGGTCGTCGAGAACAGCGAATTCGTCATCGACCGTTACCGCGAGGGGACGATCTCGCTGCAATATTACGGCGACAGCATCCTGAACTCTATCTGCGATACGCTGTTCATGGTGCTGGGCTTTGTGCTGGCGGCGAGGCTTCCTATATGGGTTGTCGTGACGCTCGCCATCCTCTTCGAGATCGGCGTCGGCTACGCCATCCGCGATAACCTTACCCTCAACATCATCATGCTGCTGCACCCGTTCGATTCCATCCGGCAGTGGCAATCGGGAATATAGAAAATGAGCACGTTTTCACCCCGCGAGATCGTTTCCGAGCTCGACCGCTACATCATCGGCCAGAAGGACGCCAAGCGCGCCGTGGCCATCGCGCTCCGCAACCGCTGGCGTCGCCAGCAGCTTGAGGGGCAGATGCGCGAGGAGGTGATGCCGAAGAATATCCTGATGATCGGCCCGACCGGCGTCGGCAAGACCGAGATCTCGCGTCGGCTGGCCAGGCTGGCCGGTGCGCCCTTCGTCAAGGTCGAGGCCACCAAGTTCACCGAGGTCGGCTATGTCGGCCGCGACGTAGAGCAGATCGTGCGCGATCTGGTCGAGGTGGCGATCGGCCTGACGCGCGAGAAGATGCGCGAGAACGTCAAGGCGCGCGCCCACATGAACGCCGAGGAGCGCGTGCTGGAGGCGCTTGTTGGGAAGACGGCCTCGCCGGCCACGCGCGACAGCTTTCGCAAGAAGCTGCGCGACGGCGAACTGGACGACAAGGAGATCGAGGTCGAGGTCGCCGACACGGGCACGGGCGGCATGCCAGGCTTCGAGATACCCGGAATGCCGGGCGCCAATGTCGGCGTGCTCAACATCTCCGACATGATGGCTAAGGCCATGGGCCAGCAGCGCACCAAGACGCGCAAGACGACGGTGAAGGATTCCTACGAACTCCTGATCAACGATGAATCCGACAAGCTGCTCGACCAGGACGAGGTGGTCCGCGTTGCGCTCGAATCGGCGGCCAATGACGGCATCGTCTTCATCGACGAGATCGACAAGATCGCCGCCCGCTCGGATATTTCCGGCGGTCCCTCGCGCGAAGGCGTCCAGCGCGACCTCCTGCCGCTCGTCGAGGGCACGACGGTCGCCACCAAGTACGGGCAGCTTAAGACCGACCACATCCTGTTCATCGCCTCGGGTGCGTTCCACGTGTCCAAGCCGTCCGACCTGCTGCCGGAGCTGCAGGGTCGCCTGCCGATCCGCGTCGAGCTGAGGGCGCTGGAGAAGGACGATTTCCGTCGCATCCTCACGGAGACCGAGGCTAGCCTGATCAAGCAGTATGTCGCGCTGATGAAGACCGAGGGGGTGACGCTCGACTTCACCGACGACGCCATCGACCGGCTCGCGGCGATCGCGGTCGATCTGAACGCCAGCGTCGAGAATATCGGTGCGCGCCGGCTGCAGACCGTCATGGAACGCGTCCTCGACGAGATCTCCTACGACGCGCCTGACCGGGACGGCACGACGGTGACGGTCGACGCCGCCTATGTGGACAAGCATGTCGGCGATCTGGCGAAGAACACAGATTTGTCGCGATTCATCCTGTAGGACGGCGATTGTTCCAACTCGCGGGTAGGGCATCGTCTATGATCCAAAGCACCCCCTCACCGCCTCGCTGCGCTCGCCACCTCTCCCCCTGCCCGGGGGAGAGAAGCCGCCGGCCGCAAGGTTTGGCGCCCCTCCTCGCCCCCACGAAGTGGGGGAGAAGTGGTTCGCGAAGCGAACCGGTGAGGGGGTATGCACCGCCATCGCGCGGCGGTTCCCGTTCGAGGGCGGCAATCCTCTTCCGGCTCCTGCTGGCCGCTGCGTTTCTGCTCTTCGCCGCGCCGGCCTTCGCCGTCGTCCTGGTGCCGCCGGGCAACCGCCATGCCGAGCAGCCTCCCGTGCCCAACGGATCGCTGCATCGCACCGAGGCCATGAAGACCACATACGAGTCGAAATACCGGAAGATCTACAATTTGCTGCGGACGGACGGAGATCTCAGGGCAAAGATCCGTTCGGTCGCGGCGCAATACGGCATCGATCCGCTTCATATCGTCGGCGCGCTGGTCGGCGAGCACACCTACAATGTCGACGCCTATGATCGCCTGCAGACCTACTACATTAAGGCGATCTCGTATCTCGATTCTCATTTCACCTTCAACTATCGCGGCGAGAACGTGGACGATTTCGTGCGCCGTCCGCAGTTCGCGCGCTGCAATGCGGAGAAGGGCAGCTACGATCTGTGGACATGCCGCAACGACGTCTGGGAGGCCGAGTTCCGCGGCAAAGTCGTCGGGGGTGAATCTTTCCCCAACAACCGCTTCAGCGCGATCTTCTTCCAGCCTTTCTATGCCGGCCAGACTTTTGGCCTCGGCCAGATGAATCCGCTCACCGCGCTGGAGATGAGCGATCTCGTGCATCAGGTCTCCGGCCTGCCCGAACTGTCGTCGAGCAACCCTCAGCAGGTCTACAAGACCATCATGGACCCCGATCTGACGCTGCCCTATGTCGCAGCGACGCTGAAGAAGTCGATCGACGCCTACCGCAACATTGCGGGCTTCGACATCTCGCAGAATCCGGGCATCACCGCGACGCTCTACAATGTCGGCGATCCGGAGGCGCGCGCCGAGGCGCTCAAGCGCGAGAATGCCGAGCGGCAGGCCAAGGGCGAGGAGCCGCGGCTGCCCGAGGAGAATTATTACGGCTGGCTGGTCAACGACAAGCTGGCGGAACTGAGGACGCTGTTCTGAGGGAGGTTCAGAACGCCTTGAAGGTGAGCGTGGTGAGCGAGCGGACGATGCCGGGCACGTCGGCGACGTGATCGTTGATGAACTTGCCGATGTCGACGCCGTCCTCGACATAGATCTTCATCAGGAGATCGTAGTCGCCGCTGGTCGAATAGAGCTCCGAGGCAATCTCGCGCTCGAACAGAGCGTCGGCGACCTCGTAGGTCCTTCCGGGCGAGCATTGAAGCTGGACGAATACGGCTCTCATGAAAACTCCAAGGCCCGACCCACGGGTGCGTCTAGATCCGATGACTAGCCCTACGCCGCCAGCCATTGCGGGGCAAGTGTGACGCCCTGTTCCCGGGGCGATCGCCTGAACAATGCGAGGGACGCGCTCCGAGTTGCCAAGGAACTCGCGGCTTCGACACCCTGTCTCGGGCGACGCCCAGCGGCTATTCTCCGCGCAGGCGCGCTTCCATCTCGTGGCGCTGGATTTTTCCCGTCGTCGAGCGCGGGAAGGCCGCGAACTCGATGAAGCGCACTTCCTTCGGCCGCTTGTAGCCGGCGAGCGAGCGGCGGCAGAGCGCCTCGATTTCCGCCTCGTCGAGCGAGGGATCGGAGCGCGCCACGAAGGCTACCGGCACCTCGCCCCAGCGCGCGTCGGCGCGGCGCACGACGACCGCCTCCGTCACCCTGGCGTCGGCGAGCAGGACGCCCTCGATCTCGGCGGGATAGATGTTCTCGCCGCCCGACTTGATCATGTATTTCGCCCGGTCGACGAAATCGTAGGAGCCGTCGGGATTGCGCCGGAAGAGATCGCCGAGGCGGAACCAGCCTCCGGCGAAATCGCGTGCGTTGGTCTCGGGCGCGTTCCAGTAGCCGCTGAAGACGGACGGTCCACTTACCGCGCAATCGCCCGCGTCGCCGTCCGGCACGTCCCTGCCTTCCGCATCGACGAGGCGTATGTCGCAGAGCGCGCTCTTCCGCTTCGAAAGCGAGGCCGGCACCACGCCGGGCTCCAGGAGCGCAGCGGAGGCAGGCGCCAGACCGGTCTCGGTCGAGCCGAAGCTGTTGAGGTAGGGCGCGCCGCAATAGCGGGTCGCCTCGGCGATGAGAGCGCGCGGCACGAGATCGGCCATGGCGCCGATCACGGTGACGCCGAGCGGGCGCGGCGCGCCGTTCCGCCACAATTCCACGAAAGGCTCGATCGAGCCTGGCATCATCAGGAGCCAGCCGATGCGGTTTCTGGCCGCGATGTCGACGATAGCCGGCGCGTCGAGCCCGTCGACGACGAACACCGTCGCGCCGGACATCAGCGTTCCCATCATCTGGTCGTTCGACGCCATGTGGAACATCGGCGCCCAGGCGACGAACCCTTCCTCCTCGGTGATGCGAAGGTCGAGCCGCAAAAGCGCCATGCGCGCGATCTCGGCGCGGTGGCTGATCAGCGCGCCTTTCGGCAGGCCGGTCGTGCCGCTGGTATAGAGGATGACGAGTCCGTCTTCCGGATCGACGGCGACGGAGGGCGGCGTTTCGGAGCTGGAAGTCACCAGCGCCTCGTAGTCGCTCTCGATCACGACCGTCGGCGCCTGCCGGGCGCCCGCCGAGGAAAGCAACGCCGCGAAACGCTCGGAGACGAAGATGAGGCTGGGCTCGACGAGGTCGAGGCAGCCTTTCAGCTCCGGCGCGGTCAGCCGCCAGTTCTGGCAGGCGACGATGGCGCCGATGAGAGCCGCGGCGAGCTCGATCTCGATATATTCGGTGCGGTTCTGCGACAGCACCGCGATCCGGTCGCCACGTCTTATGCCTCTGGCATGGAGCGCCGAGGCCAGCCGCCGCACGCGCGCGTCGAGCGCCCCATAGGCGATGCTCCGCTCGCCCTCGGCCACGGCCACCGCATGCGGAGCGCGCGAGGCCTGCGAACGGAAGAGGTCGTAGACCGTCAGCCTTCCGGCCGCGGCGATCTCGGGCGTGATCATATGTCCGCGCGCTTCATTGGCATTCATCTTCGCCCGAACTCCTCCATACCATTTGTATGGCAAAGGCACCGCGCCGGGCAATGCCGGCGGCCGCGCCGGGTCCGGTAGGATGTTGACTCAGGGACGGCAAGGGAGCACCTAGCCACCAGAGAACCCATATAGGCGCAACAGCGCGGCCGGGCCGTTGGCCGACGCGCGCGCCGGACGAACAACAGGAAAGCAGAATGCCCGCTTACCGTTCCCGCACCACCACCCACGGCCGCAACATGGCCGGCGCCCGCGGCCTGTGGCGCGCCACAGGCATGAAGGATTCGGATTTCGGCAAGCCGATCATCGCGGTGGTCAACTCCTTCACCCAGTTCGTGCCTGGCCACGTGCATCTGAAGGACCTTGGCCAGCTCGTCGCCCGCGAAATCGAGAAGGCGGGCGGCGTCGCCAAGGAATTCAATACGATCGCGGTCGACGACGGCATCGCCATGGGCCATGACGGCATGCTCTATTCGCTGCCGTCACGCGAACTCATCGCCGACTCGGTCGAGTACATGGTCAACGCGCATTGCGCCGACGCCATGGTCTGCATTTCCAATTGCGACAAGATCACTCCCGGCATGCTGATGGCGGCCATGCGCCTCAACATCCCGGCCGTCTTCGTCTCGGGCGGCCCGATGGAGGCCGGCAAGGTCGTGTGGAAGGACAAGGTGACCGCCGTCGATTTGATCGACGCGATGGTGGCGGCTGCCGACGACAAGGTTTCCGACGAGGAAGTGATGGTCATGGAGCGCTCGGCGTGCCCGACCTGCGGCTCATGCTCGGGCATGTTCACCGCCAATTCCATGAACTGCCTGACGGAGGCGCTCGGCCTGTCGCTGCCCGGCAACGGCTCGACGCTGGCCACCCATGCCGACCGCAAGCGCCTGTTCGTGGAGGCCGGCCACCTCGTCGTCGACCTCTGCCAGCGTTATTACGAGCAGGACGACGAGAGCGTCCTGCCGCGCAACGTCGCCTCGAAGGCGGCCTTCGAGAATGCCATGAGCCTCGACATCGCCATGGGCGGTTCGACCAACACGGTGCTGCACATCCTTGCCGCCGCCGTCGAGGGCGGCATCGATTTCACGCTTGCCGACATCGACCGGCTGTCGCGCAGGGTCCCGTGCCTGTGCAAGGTCGCGCCGTCGAAGTCGGACGTGCACATGGAGGACGTGCATCGCGCCGGCGGCATCTACGCGATCCTCGGCGAACTCGATCGCGCCGGCCTCATCAACCGCGAGCAGCCGACCGTGCATGCGGCCACCATCGGCCAGGCCATCGCCCATTGGGACATCGCCCAGACCAACAGCCCGAAGGTGCGCGACTTCTATCTCGCCGCGCCGGGGGGCGTGCCGACGCAAGTCGCCTTCAGCCAGGACCGGCGTTGGGACGATCTCGATCTCGACCGCGAGAAGGGCGTCATCCGTTCGGCCAAGACGCCTTATTCGAAGGATGGCGGCCTTGCCGTGCTCAAGGGCAACATCGCCATCGACGGCTGCATCGTGAAGACGGCGGGCGTCGACGAATCGATCCTGAAATTCACCGGCAACGCGGTTGTCTTCGAGAGCCAGGACGCGGCGGTGAAGGGCATCCTCGGCAACGAAGTTAAGGCGGGCGACGTGGTGGTGATCCGCTACGAGGGGCCGCGCGGCGGGCCGGGCATGCAGGAAATGCTCTATCCGACGAGCTACCTGAAGTCGAAGGGGCTCGGCAAGGTTTGCGCGCTGATCACCGACGGGCGCTTCTCCGGCGGCACGGCGGGGCTTTCGATCTGCCACATCTCGCCGGAGGCGGCGGAAGGCGGCACGATCGGCCTGGTGCGTAGCGGCGACCGGATCGAGATCGACATTCCGAACCGGTCGATCCACCTCGCCGTTCCGGAGAACGAGCTTGCCGAACGGCGCGCCGAGCAGGGCAGGCTCGGCTGGAAACCGGCGGAAATGCGCAAGCGCCAGGTGTCGCAGGCGCTCAGGGCCTACGCCGCCTTCGCCACCAGCGCCGACAAGGGCGCCGTGCGCAAGGTGCCGGAATAATCCAGGAGTCCGCAGCCGGTCCCCGCGCCATCTTCTCCCCACCCCCCGCCTTGTGGCCGGACCCTCCCTGTCGAGGGAGGGAGAAGCGGCACCGCCTCGACTTTCCTCCCCCTGCCAGAGGAGGTGGCCCGACAGGGCCGGAGAGGGGTGGATTCATTTCCACGAACGGTAGCCATGAAGCCGGTAAGGGCGGGGGACATTGTAGGCCCAAAATGAAAGGCCGGGCTTTTGGCCCGGCCCTTCATCGGATCGTCCGTGTTGCCCAGACGGTTCCCACCCCCAATCGGAAATTCGCTATTTGACGATCACCTTCGCGCCCACCTCGGCGCGATTGTAGAGGTCGATGATGTCCTGGTTCATCAGGCGGATGCAGCCGGACGACACGTTCTTGCCGATCGACCACCATTCCGGCGAGCCATGGATGCGATAGCCCGTGTCGCCCTGCTTGCTGAAGAGATAGAGCGCGCGCGCTCCGAGCGGGTTCATAAGGCCCGGGTCCATGCCCTCGCGGTATTTCGCCAGCTCCGGCTGCCGGTGGATCATCGCCGATGGCGGGGTCCAGGTCGGCCATTCGCGCTTCAGCGCGACATGCCTCACACCCTTCCAGCCGAAACCTTCGCGGCCGACGCCGATCCCGTAGCGGATCGCCTGGCCGCCTCCCTCGACGAAATAAAGATGGTGGTCTTCCGTATCGATGATGATGGTGCCGGGCTTCTCGTCGGTCTGGAAGGAGACCTCTTGGCGGCGGTATTGCTCCGGCACCTTGTAGATGGGGATCGCCGGCAACTGGTACCCGGCATCCATCTTCGACCCATAGGCATCGGTGAACAGGGTGCCGACGCTCGTGCAACCCGCCAGCGCCTCCGCGAGCATCAGTGCCGCCGAGACCAAAACCACCTTCGCTTTCATCCGCCGCGCCTATGCTCCCAGCCGCAATTTCGCCGTCTTTGTAAGGGGCGTTGCAAACCTTTGCCAAGCACATAAATCTCCATGGAAGGGCGCAATCTCCGCTTCCGCAGGCGGTTATTGTATTTGCGCCACACTTTTCCGCGCGAACGGGAAAGACAACCACAAGGGGAAACCCGATGAATGTAGGCGAAGCCGCCGAAATGTCCGGACTGCCGGCCAAGACCATCCGCTATTACGAGGATATCGGCCTCGTCCACCCGGCGCGGGCGGCGAACGGCTATCGCGACTATTCGGCGAGCGACATCCACCGGCTGGCTTTCCTGCGCCGCGCCCGCGGGCTCGGCTTTTCCATCCCCGACTGCCGGCAATTGATGGCGCTTTACGAGGACCGCTCGCGCGCCAGCCACGACGTGCGCGAGATCGCCGCCGCCCATGTCGAGGCGATCGGCGAGAAGCTGCGCGAGCTCGAACAGATGCGCTCCACGCTGAAGAAGCTTATCCATGCCTGCCATGGCGACGACCGGCCGGACTGCCCGATCCTGGAGGATATTGCCGGCGGGTGAGGGGATGGAAGCTGCCGGGCCACTGCCCAGGTGACGGCATCCGCTCTTCGTTTCGACCTTGGGGTTCAAAACGTGAACATTCGGTGGCATAGTGCCGCCATGCCCATCGTTTCGCCGATTCCGCTCAATCCTCTCCTCGACGGCCGCCAGTCCGAGCGCGCCATGGTCATCCGCCGCGGCGTGCAGCGCCTGCTCGCCCAGATGGGCGCGCATGTGCTGCCGGAACTGTCACTGGCGTCCGGCCGCCGCGCCGACCTCGTCGCCATGACCCGCAAGGGCGACATCTGGATCATCGAGATCAAGTCCTCGATCGAGGATTTTCGCGTGGATCGCAAATGGCCGGAATATCGGCTGCATTCGGATCGCTTCTTCTTCGCCACCTGTCCCGACGTGCCGGCCGGGATCTTTCCGGAAGAATGCGGCTTCATCGTTTCCGACGGCTATGGCGCCGAGATCCTGCGCGACGCGCCAGAACACCGCTTGGCGGGCGCAACGCGCAAGGCCTTGATGCTGCGCATCGCGCGTGCCGGCGCGGCGCGGCTGACGGCGGCCGAAATGGCCGGCGTCGCCATTCCCGTGCTCGACGGCGAAAGCGAATAGGCCGCGGGTCGCGGCGGGCGGAACCGGTCGCCCGGATGCGGCGTTGAAGGCGATGCGCGGCCTTGGGTGGCCCGTTCCAAGGGGGAGTTCCAGCCATGAGCGCCGAAAGCCAGGTGTCCGCCGTGACGACCGCAAAGACGGTTGCCGACATCGAGCCCGAGCCGGTTGCCGGCGGCGTGAGCCGCGCGGTGCCGAGGCTGCTCGCCGGCATTTTCCTGATCCTCGCCATCTATGCGCTCTATTTCGCCAAGGACTTCTTCATGCCGGTCGTTCTGGCGTTCCTGCTGACGCTGACGCTCACCCCGATCGTGCGCTTCTTCCGCAAGCGCGGCGTGCCGGCGCCGGTTTCGGCCACGCTTCTGGTGGTCGCCTTCGGCCTCGGCGTCGCCCTGCTCGGCTATCTGGTCAGCGGCCCGGTCGTCACGCTCTTCGACGAGGCGCCGCGCATCGGCAGGGAATTGCAGCAGCGGCTGGCCGACGTCCGGACTCCGCTCGACCGCATCCTGCAGGCTTCCAAGCAGGTCGACGACGTTTCCAATCCGGTCGAGCAGCCCGGCGTCCAGCATGTCGTCGTGGAACAGCCGGGCGTACTCACCCGGGCGGCGAGCAACCTCGCTTCCGTCGCCACCTCGGCGGCGATCACGCTGATCCTGGCGCTCTTCCTGCTCGCTTCCGGCACGTTGTTCTACGAGAAGATCGTGCAGTCCTTCCCGCTTTTGAGCGACAAGAAGCGGGCGCTGAGGGTCGTCTACGACGTCGAGCGGGAGATATCCCGCTATCTGCTCACCATATCGCTGATCAATTGCGGGCTCGGCGGGCTTGTCGGGCTCGGCCTCTGGGTGATCGGCATGCCGGACCCGCTGGTCTGGGGCGTCGCGGCGGCGCTCCTCAACTTCCTGCCCTATGTCGGCGCGCTGACGGGTATCGTGACGGTCGGCATCGTGTCGCTGGTCAGTTTCCAGTCCTTCGGCTACGCGCTGGTGGCGCCGCTCTTCTATTTCGCCTGCACCGTACTAGAAGGCCAGTTCCTGACGCCGACGATCCTCGGTCGCCGGCTGGAGCTCAATTCCGTCTCGATCTTCATCGCGCTCGCCTTCTGGACATGGCTGTGGGGCGCGATCGGCACGCTTATTGCGGTGCCGCTGCTCGTCGTGATCAAGGTCTTCTGCGACCATTTCGAGGGACTGCAGCATCTCGGCAATTTCCTCTCCGCCCAGCAGCAGGCCGCCGAGGACGAAGAGTAGGCGGCCTACGCCCGCGCCCTGCCGTGTGCCTCGCGCTCGAGGAATTCCCGGGCTGCCGCGACCAGCCTCGACACGTCCTCCGTGCCGTCCAGCGTGATGCCGGCTTCGTCGGGCTCGAGCGGCTGCAGGTCGGCGAACTGGCTGTCGATCAGGCTGGCCGGCATGAAATGCCCCTTGCGGCCGGATACGCGACCCCGCGCGGTCTCCTTGTCGATGGAAAGATGCAGGAAGACGACGTCCGGGCAATGCCGCCTCAGCCTGTCGCGATAGATGCGCTTCAGCGCCGAGCAGGCCGTGGCGGCGCCGTCGCCCTCTTCCGCCATCTCGGCGAGCTTCCTGCCGATCGCATCCAGCCAGCCGGCGCGATGCGCGTCGTCGAGCGGCTTGCCGCTCGACATCAGCGCGATGTTCTCCGGCGGATGGAACTTGTCGCCTTCGATGAAGGGCACGCCGATCGCCTTCGCCAGCCTTTCGCCGACGAAGGTCTTGCCGCAGCCGCTGACCCCCATGATCACGGCGATCGGCTTTCTGGTCCCCGGCCCCCTCTTTTCGTCCATGAATCCGCTCCCCGCTCGGTGCCGTACTTTCTCTTCCGCGCCGTCAGGCCGGCTTTTCGATACGGACGGAGAAGTCGACATTCTCCCAATGGCCGGCTTCGGTCCAGAAGAAGGTAAAGTCAATCGCCGCGCCCGCCGCCAGCGCCTCGGCGGGCAGATCGGCGACATGGAGACCGAAGAGGTTCTCCGCCGTCCCGGTGTCGCGGACACTCGCCCAGCCGTCGATGCTCCAGTGGATCCGCGCCGGCGCCAGGACCTCGATGCGCAGCTTCTTGCCGGCCGGCATGGAGCGTATCTTGTTGTTGAAGCGCCATGACCGGTAGGAGGAGGTGGTCCTGTTCTCGATATAGCGCTTCCTTGCGTGCGGCGGCATGTCGAACACCGCTCCGTCGCTAAGCGAGCGCAGGAGCTTGACATGCTCCGAATGCGCCCACACCAGCGGCATGGCACTGCCGGCCGGGCCGCCATGCCTGAGCTCGCGCTCGGGCAGGTCGGGGCCGTCCCAAATCTGTTCGGGGATCAGGCCGCCGGGGCCCGAAGAGGCTTCCATGGTCGCGAGCAGCTTCCGTGCGGCGGTCTCCCGGCCGGCGGCCAGCTCGTAATGCGCGCGTTCGCCGGCAAGCAGGGGCCATGAGCGCCCGACGCCGGTGCCGTCGAAAGGCGAGCCGTCCTCGTGCTCGCCATAGCCATCGCCGGTATAGCGATGCCAGAGCGGGCCCTGGGGCAGGTCGTGGCGCAGGGTGGCGTCGATGACCTTCACCGTATCGACGATACGCGGATCGTCGGCGGCGCGCAGGCCGAAGCGCACCAGGGCAAGCGCGTCCGGGCTGACGATTTGCCACTCCGCCTGCCGCGCGTCGGCGGGCGGACGGTTCTTGATCGGCACGAAGCCATCCTTCGGCGACGCGGCATCGGCCGTATCCGGTGCGGCGACCCGGACATAATAGCCGTCGACCCCGAGTTCCGAGCATGTCTGCGTGTCGCGGACGTAAAGCCAGCGTTCGATCTGCTCATTCCAGCAATCGGCGGTCTCGCGCGCGAACGGCGCCGCCTCGGCCCTGCCGCAGCGTTCCAGGAGGTCGGCCGCCGCCAGAAGCGCGGCGATCTCCGCGGCAAGCGTGAAAGGCGTATAGCCGGCGTCCTCCTCCCAGCGGTCCTCGCCGGTCACCGGGCCGTTCTGGAGGATGAAGGCAGTCGCCTTCAGGATCATTTCCGCGAAGCTTTCGAGCGCCGCCTGGGAGAGACGATCCTCGCGATGGAGCGCATCCGCCAGCAGGATCGGTAGCGCCGTCTCGTCCATCTGGATGCCGCCCCAATAGGCGGTGCCGTCGAGCCACGCGTTTTGCGGCCAGTGGCCGTCGGCCTCCTGGATGGTGCGCAGATAGGAAAGGATGGCGAGCGCATCCTTCGCCGCGCCGGCCGCCAGGAACCCCCCGGCCGTCTCGACTAGGTCGCGCGGCCACACGAGATGGTAGCCGCCGAGGTCTTCGTCGCCCTTCGAGAAGCCCCAGGGAATGGAGAGGCTTGCCACCGCGGCTCCCGGAAAGCCGAGCGGACGGTGGGCGGCGAGCACCGCCGTGCTGACGCGATAGTTGTTGAGCCCGTCCCTGTCCTTGCCGTCGAGCGGAAGCAGCTCGCTCTGCCAGCCGCGCCAGCCTTTCACATAGGCTTCGGCGGCCGGTTCGAAGCCGGCCTGCAGCGAGGCGAGCGCGTTGTAGCCGGCCTCCTCCGGCGACGGACCGAAGGCAAGCGCCAGAAGCGCCTTGCCGCCATTGCCGGCCGAGAAGCCGATCTCGCCGGTCAGCGCGATGTTCCCGTTTTCCGCGCGCTGGTATTCCGGCTCCAGTCGCCCGCGGCGGTTGAGCTGCTGCCAGCCGTCGGAAACGCCGACATAACCGGCCGAGCACGCCCCCCACGGCGCGGTCGAGGCGAGCGCCAGCGACATTCCGCCGCTGCCTGATGCGAACAGCATGCGCGTGCCCTTGTAGTCGCCGACCCAGCCTGTGTTGCCCATGCCGGCATTGACCAGATGCGGCGCCAGAAGCGCATGGACGCGATAGTCTTCGAGCGTGCCGGTGAGCGGCGTGAATATGGTCTCCTGGAGCACGGTCGGTCGTTCCGGATCGACGATGATGTGTTTTTCGATCCGGTAACTGCCGTCCTCCGCGGTGTTGACGAGGCGATAGGCGGGAACGCCGTCCTCCCAGGGCTCGACCCGATGCTTCGCATGGCGTTTTTCCTCGGAAAACGCGCCGTTCCTGCCGATCACGATCAGGCCCATGTCGCGCGTGCAGGCCTTGTCGACGCGCGGATAATAGATCTCGTTGAGGATGCCGTGGCTGATGGTGAACCATACCCGGCAGGCAGGCGTCAGCGCCGTTCCGACGCCGCTCTTGGCACTCGAGGTCCAGCGTGCCGCGATGCCCGGGGCGCCGGGCGCCATCTGCTCGATATTTGCCATGGAGCGGTTCTCCCGGCTCTTCCTAGGCCATCAGGGCCGTCCCTTTCAACCCGAGGCCCGGCTCTGGACCATCGGTCCGGTCTTGTGACGTGGTCGTTTTGCGCTAAAGGGGTGGTTTCCGATCCAGGCTCTTCCCATGCACTCTCCCGCACCGTCCCGGTCCGATCCGCCTTCGGCAGGCCCCGTCTTCCTGGGCATCGACACCGGAGGCACCTATACCGACGCCGTGCTCTGGCGCGACGACGGGTCGGCCGGGATGGTGCTCGCCAAGGCCAAGGCGCTGACGACGCGGCACGATCTCGCCGTCGGCATCTCCGGCGCCGTCGACGCCGTGCTCGCCAAGGCTGGCATCGATCCGGCAGCGATCAAGCTCGTCTCCATGTCCACCACGCTCGCCACCAACGCGCTGGTCGAGGGACAGGGCGGCCGCGCGGCGCTGGTCATGATCGGCTTCGGCGAAGCGGAACTGGCGCGCGACGGGCTGGGCTCGGCGCTCGGCTCCGACCCGGTGATCTTCTGTCCGGGCGGCCACGACGTCCACGGCAATGCCGTCGATCTCGAACTTTCGCCGCTCGCGGCCGCGCTGCCGGAACTGGCCGAGACAGTCTCGGGCTTCGCGGTCTGCGCCTATTTCGCGACACGCAACCCCGAGCACGAGATTGCCGCCCGCGATCTCATCCGCGAGCGGACGGGCCTGCCCGTCACCGCCAGCCATGAACTGTCGGCGAAACTCGGCGGCCCCCGCCGTGCGCTGACCACGCTTCTCAACGCCCGGCTGATCGCCATGATCGACCGGCTGGTCGCCGCCACGGAAGGCTTTCTCGATGCGCGCGGCATCGCCGCACCGCTGATGGTGGTGCGCGGCGACGGCGCGCTGGTTTCCGCGGCTTTCGCTCGCCAGCGGCCGATCGAGACCATCCTGTCGGGCCCCGCCGCCAGCATCGTCGGCGCCCGCCACATGACCGGCCTCGACAATGCCGTCGTCTCGGACATCGGCGGCACGACCACCGACGTCGCCGTGCTCGATCATGGCCGGCCGCGCCTCGACCCGGAAGGCGCAATGGTCGGCGGCTTCCGTACCATGGTCGAGGCTGTCGCCATGCATACGTTCGGCCTGGGAGGCGATTCCGAAGTATCGCTCGACGAGCGCATCCTGGTGCCGCGCCTGAAGCTCGGGCCGCGCCGGCTGGTGCCGCTGGCGCTCGCCGGCATGATGCACGGCAAGGTAATTCACACGGAACTGGAACGGCAGTTGCGGGCGCCGAATCCGAGCCGCCTCGACGGCCGCTTCGCCTTCCGCACCG
The DNA here is from genome assembly GCA_001896885.1 of Rhizobiales bacterium 65-79. GTDB lineage: Bacteria > Pseudomonadota > Alphaproteobacteria > Rhizobiales > Rhizobiaceae > Mesorhizobium_L. The sequence goes on from MKRJ01000037.1 coordinate 46,679, forward strand.
GCGTGCCGGAACGGCTGGCCGCCGGGCTGAGCCGGCCGGAGGCAAGGCTCTATCAGGAGATTACCGCGCAGCCGCGGCCGTTCGATACGCTGCTCGTCTCGAACGCGCAGAACGCCACGCTCAACCGGCTGGTCGCGCGCGGGCTCGTCCACATCGTCGGCTTCACGCCCTCCGACGCGGCGCATGTCCTCGGCCGGCAGTCGAACTGGGATGCGGACGCCGCGCGTCTCGGCGCCGAGCTTTTCGCGCGCCGGCGCGATGCCCATGGCCAGCCTATCGCAACGTCGCCCGAAGCGATCTCCGAACGTGTCCTGCGCACGGTGACGCGCTGGTCGGCCGAATGCATCTTGGAGACGGCGTTTGCCGAGGACGGGCTGGACGGCGCGGCGACCGTCGCCCATGCCTTGGTGCAGCGTGCCGTCGATGCCAGGCCCGGCATCGTCGGGCTGACGGTCGCGCTCGACCGGCCGGCGATCGGGCTCGGCGCCTCCGCGCCGCTCCACTATGCCGGTCTGCCGTCGATCATCGGCAATCAGTGCATCGTACCGCCGGACGCCGACGTCGCCAACGCGCTCGGTGCCGTGGTCGGTCAGGTGCGGGTCATGGTCGAGGCGCTGGTCAGCCAGCCCGAGGAGGGCGTCTTTCGGCTCTCCTGCGGCGAGACCATGGTCGATTTCGACGAAGAGGAGCAGGCGGTGGCGGCCGCCGAGAAGGAGGCGCGCGCCATAGCCGCCGCCCGCGCGCTTCAGGCCGGAACCGACGATGCCGAGATCGCCGTCGCCATCGACTTTCACGTCTCGACGGTGGAGGGAAGACGGATGTTCGTCGAGGCGCGTATCGTGGCGACGGCTTCGGGCCGCCCGCGCATCGCGGCATGAAGCGCCGTTGAACTTCCGAGGAATTGACCCCTCCGCCACATCATGATTGAAGCCATGCCCATGGATGCGCCCTTTATAGCTCCCAGGAGAATGAAAATGACTGAACGCGTCGGGATCGACGGATTGCAGATTGCCCGGCCGCTTCACGATTTCGTCGTCAACGAAGCGATCCCCGGCACCGGCGTCGATCCGGCGCGGTTCTGGTCCGAATTCTCCGCCATCGTCCACGACCTCGCGCCGAAGAATAGGGCGCTGCTTGCCCGCCGCGACGAGCTGCAGGCGAAAATCGATGCCTGGCACAGGGAACACGGCGCGCCTTCGGACCTCGCCGCCTACCAGAAATTCCTCTCCGACATCGGCTATCTGCTGCCCGAAGGACCGGATTTCGCCGTGGCGACGGAAAACGTCGATCCTGAGATCGCCGTCGTCGCCGGTCCGCAGCTCGTCGTGCCGGTGACGAACGCGCGTTATGCGCTGAACGCCGCCAATGCCCGCTGGGGCTCGCTCTACGACGCGCTCTACGGCACCGACGCCATTCCCGAGACGGACGGCGCGGAGAAGGGCAAGGGCTACAATCCGATACGCGGCGGGAAGGTGATCGCCTGGGCGCGCGACTTCCTCGACGAAAGCGCGCCCCTTGCGGGCGCGAGCTGGAAAGACGCCGAAGGCCTTTCGGTCGCCGGCGGCACGCTCCGGGTGAAGACGGCTTCCGGCGAGAAAGGCCTGGCCGACAAGGCGCAGTTCGCCGGCTATACGGGCGAGGCCTCCGCGCCGTCGTCAATCCTGCTCAAGCGTCACGGCCTCCATGTCGAGATCGTCATCGATCGCGGCCATCCGATCGGCAGGACCGACAGGGCGGGCATCGCCGATCTGGTGCTGGAAGCGGCGATGACCACGATCCAGGACTGCGAGGATTCGGTTGCCGCCGTCGATGCCGAGGACAAGGTCCTTGCCTATGGCAACTGGCTCGGCCTGATGAAGGGCGATCTGGCCGAGAGCTTCGAGAAGGGCGGCCGGACGATGACCCGCCGCCTCAATCCGGATCGCGAATATACCGCGCCGGACGGTTCCAGGCTCGTGCTTCCCGGCCGCTCGCTGATGCTGGTGAGGAATGTCGGCCACCTGATGACCAATCCGGCGATCCTCGACCGCGACGGCAACGAGGTTCCCGAAGGCGTCATGGACGCGATGATCACGGCGCTGATCGCGCTCCACGACATAGGTCCGAACGGCCGCCGCGCCAATTCCCGCGCCGGCTCGATGTATGTGGTGAAGCCGAAGATGCACGGGCCCGACGAGGTAGCGTTTGCCGTCGAGCTCTTCAGCCGCGTCGAGAAGGCGCTCGGCATGAAGCCCGACACGATGAAGATGGGCATCATGGACGAGGAGCGCCGCACGACGGTCAATCTCAAGGAATGCATCCGCGCCGCGAAGGATCGCGTCGTCTTCATCAACACCGGCTTCCTCGACCGCACTGGCGACGAGATCCATACCTCGATGGAAGCCGGGCCGATGATCCGCAAGGGCGACATGAAGAAGGCCGCCTGGATCAACGCCTACGAGGCCTGGAACGTCGATATCGGGCTCGAATGCGGGCTTTCCGGCCACGCCCAGATCGGCAAGGGCATGTGGGCGATGCCCGACATGATGGCCGCGATGCTGGAGGAGAAGATCGCCCAGCCCAGGGCCGGCGCCAATACCGCCTGGGTGCCCTCGCCGACCGCCGCGACGCTGCATGCGACGCACTATCACAAGGTCGATGTGCGCGCCGTGCAGGAGAAGCTGAAGGGCCGGCCGCGCGCGAAGCTCGACGACATTCTGTCCGTGCCGGTCGCCGTCCGTCCGAACTGGACGCCCGAGGAGATCCAGAAGGAGCTTGACAACAACGCGCAGGGCATTCTCGGCTATGTCGTGCGCTGGATCGAAGAGGGCGTCGGCTGCTCCAAGGTGCCGGACATCAACGATGTCGGGCTGATGGAGGACCGCGCCACCCTGCGCATTTCCTCCCAGCATATCGCGAACTGGCTCCATCACGGCGTCTGCAGCGAAGAGCAGGTGATGAAGACGATGAAGCGCATGGCCGCCGTGGTCGATCGCCAAAATGCGGGCGATCCGCTTTATCGGCCGATGGCGGCGGATTTCGAAAATTCCATCGCCTTCAAGGCTGCCTGCGACCTCGTCTTCAAGGGCCGCACGCAGCCGAGCGGCTATACCGAGCCGATCCTGCACGCGCGCCGGCTGGAACTGAAGGCGAAGGAGGGAAGCCGCGCTTCCTGATATTCTTGGCGTTTCTCGACACCCCCCTCTGTCCTGCCGGACATCTCCTCCTCAAGGGAGGAGATCATCTGTCATCGCGGCCTTTGCCGACCTTCAGGGCTTCGGAACGAGGGGCAGGCAGAGCGGCCAGCGTAATCTCCCCCCTTGAGGGGGAGGTGTCCGGCAGGACAGAGGGGGGTGCGAAGGGGCGCCGATATCGGCCATGATCCTCCTCGCCATCGACACCGCGGCGAATTTGTGCGCCGCCTGTGTTTATGACGGTGCAACGGGCCGGGAACTCGGGCGCGAGGTGCTCGACATCGGCAAGGGCCATGCCGAGCGGCTGATCGGCGTGATCGACAGCGCGCTCGGGCGGGCCGGTATCGTCTACAAGGGCCTCGATCGCATCGGCGTCGCGATCGGCCCGGGATCGTTTACCGGCGTGCGCGTCGGCGTGGCGACCGCGCGCGGCCTGGCGCTGGCGCTTGGCATTCCCGCCGTTGGCGTCAACACGTTGGAGGCGCTCGCCGCCGAGGCGCATGCCGACTTTCCCGACAGGCCGATCCTTGCCGCGATCGACGGCAGGCGCGGCGATCTCTACTGCGCGGTGCATGCGCCGGACGGTGTTGTCCTTTCCGAACCGGCCGCCATCTCGGTCGTCGAGGCCGTTGCGCTTGCCCGCCGTCACGATGCGGCGGTCGCCGGCAACGGCGCCGAGGCGGTTCTTGCCGAAGCCGGTGAGAAGCGGCCGCCCGATACCGGCCTGCGCGGGGCGACCGCCGACATAGGCTTCTATGCCCGCCTCGCCGCCGCCAGCGGGGCGACGAACGAAAAGCCGAAGCCGCTCTACCTGCGCGGGGCGGATGCGAAGCCGCAATCCGGCTTCGCGCTGGCGCGCGCCGGATCGTAGCGAGGACCTCGATGCGCATCCCTTTCGTCCGAAGCGGTCGCGATTATGCCGTCGAGCCGCTGCGCGCGGAGGACAGCGCCGCGCTCGCCCGCATCCATCGCGAGGATTTCGTTCCGCCCTGGAACGAGGACGATTTTGAGACCATGCTCGGCCAGGACGTGATGTTCGGCTACAAGGCTGTCGATACCGGGAAGCCGCGCGCCGGCGCGGCCGGCTTCGTGCTTGCCCGCAGCATGGCCGGCGAGGCCGAGATCATCACCATCGCGGTCGCCCGCGCCCACCGCCGGCGCGGCCTCGGACGGCTCCTGATGGACGCGGTGCTGCGCGATCTGCATGCTGTCCGCGCCACGGCGCTGTTCCTCGAGGTGGACGAGAAGAACGCGGCGGCGATCGCGCTTTATAAGAAGCTCGGCTTCCGCGAGGTCGGCAAGCGCGCGGGCTACTATCGCTCCGCTGTCGGCACGCCGGGCAACGCCCTTGTCATGCGCCGCGATCTTCGCTAGCGGACACCATATGATCGGCTGGCTTCGCATCGTCATCGGGCTTTTCCTGCTCGTGGTCGGCATGCTCCTGGTCGCCATCTTCCAGCCGATCGCGCTCAAGACCGGACTCTGGCACGAGAAATACATTCCCCGCTGGTGGCATCGCCTCGCCGCCAAGGTGCTCGGCATCCGCATCCACCGTACCGGCAGCATGGCGGAGATACGTCCGCTTCTTCTTGCGGCGAACCATGTCTCATGGGTCGATATCATCGCGCTCGGCGCTGCCGCCGACGTCTATTTCGTCGCCAAGGCCGATATGGCCAAGTGGCCGGGCATAGGCTGGCTCTGCAAGATGCAGCGCACCGTCTTCGTCGAGCGCGAGCGTCGGGGCCGTTCCGGCGACCAGGTAAACGAGATCGGCGCCCGGCTCGCCGCCGGCGATCCGATGGTGCTTTTTGCCGAGGGCACGACCTCGGACGGCAATCTCCTGAAACCCTTCAACAGCACGCTTTTCGGGGCGGCCAAGATGGCGCTTGCCGCGGCGCCGGAAGGAAAGGTCTTCATCCAGCCGGTGGCGATCGCCTATACGCGCCTGCACGGCATGCCGCTCGGTCGCGACAAGCGCGGCCATGTCGCCTGGATCGGCGACCAGGACCTGCTGCCGCATGTGGTGACGCTCCTGCGCGACGGCGCGCTCGACGCGGAAGTCCGCTTCGGCGAGCCGGTGGAGTTCAATGCCGCCAGCAAGCGCAAGGAAGCGGCGCAGCGAATCGAGGAGAATGTCCGCGAAATGTTCGTGTCGGCGATCCGCGATCCGCGGCCTTCGAAACCCCCGCATGTCGAAGGAAAAGCCCTGTCGCGGCCGGGGGAAAGGCGCTAAAAGCCGGCGATGGACCTCGAAAATACCATCCAGGAAAGAGCCAGCGTGTCGGCCGAACCGAAAAAAGTGTTCGTCAGGACCTATGGCTGCCAGATGAACGTCTATGATTCGCAGCGCATGAGCGACGCGCTCGCGGCGGAAGGCTATGTCGCCTCGGATACCGCCGAGGATGCCGATCTGGTGCTGCTCAACACCTGCCATATCCGCGCGAAGGCCGCCGAGAAGGTCTATTCGGAGCTTGGCCGTCTGCGCAAGCTGAAGGACGAGCGCGCCGCCGCGGGCAAGGAGATGCTGATTGGCGTCGCCGGCTGCGTGGCGCAGGCCGAGGGCGGCGAGATCATCCGCCGCGCCGGGGCGGTCGACCTGGTCATCGGGCCGCAGACCTACCACCGCCTGCCGGACGCGATCCGTCGCGTGCGCGGAGGCGAGAAGGTCGTCGAGACCGACTATGCGGTCGAGGACAAGTTCGACCACCTTCCCGCGGCGAAGCCTTCGGTCGTCCGCGGCCGCGGCGTCACCGCCTTCCTCACCGTGCAGGAGGGCTGCGACAAGTTCTGCACCTTCTGCGTCGTGCCCTATACGCGCGGTTCGGAGACATCGCGCCCCGTCGCGCAGATCGCTGCGGAGGCTGAAAACCTGGCGCGGGCCGGCGTGCGCGAACTGACCCTGCTCGGCCAGAACGTCAACGCCTGGCATGGCGAGGGTCCCGACGGCTCGGAATGGGGCCTTGGACGGCTGCTCTTCCGCCTCGCCGAAATCCCCGGCATCGAGCGGCTGCGCTACACCACCAGCCACCCACGCGACATGGACGACGAACTGATCGCCGCGCATCGCGACCTCGACAGGCTGATGCCCTACCTTCACCTCCCCGTGCAGGCGGGGTCGGACCGAATCCTGAAGGCGATGAACCGCCGCCATACCGTCGACGATTACCGCCGCCTTGTCGACCGCATCCGCTCCGCCCGGCCGGACATCGCCATGTCCGGCGATTTCATCGTCGGCTTTCCCGGCGAGACGGAGGCGGATTTCGCCGAAACGCTGAAAATCGTCCGCGATATCGGCTATGCCCAGGCCTTCTCCTTCAAATATTCGCCGCGCCCCGGCACGCCGGGCGCCGAGCTGGACGATCAGGTGCCCGAACCGGTCAAGGACCGGCGCTTGCAGGAATTGCAGGCGCTCCTGACTTCACAGCAGAAGGCCTTCGCCGCCGGCCTCGTCGGCAGCGGCATGGCCGTGCTTCTGGAGAAGGAAGGGCGTCATGAAGGCCAGCTCGTCGGCCGTTCGCCTTGGCTGCAGCCCGTCATCGTCGAAGATGCGGCCGGTCGGATCGGCGACATAATCCGGGTACGGGTAACACATGCCAACGCCAACAGCCTGTCGGCGGAGGCGGCCTAGCGGAGCGAATTTGACATTTGATTCCCATTTGCGTCGCGCGTAGTTTTCGAATGTCAAATTCAACGCTCCACCGGAATGGTAAAGCTGCTGGTGGTCCTTTGATTCCGACATTTGCCCGGCCACGATGCGCAAAGGAAATGCAAATGTCGGGATCGGACCATTGGAAAGGTCGATTTGGACAATGAGGAAACGCGTTTGAGCGCCGCGACGGAACTGAAAAAGCCCCAGGGAGGGGCTTCGGACAAGGCGCACATCGTTCTGACCTTCGACAACAACAAGCTGGCCAGCGCGCTTTACGGCCAGTTCGACGAAAACCTCGCCCGCATCGAGCAAAAGCTCGGGGTTGATATCCGCTCGCGCGGCAACCAGCTTGCCGTCGTCGGCGAGCAGGGCGCGGCCGAACAGGCGCGCCGGGCGCTCGATTATCTCTATGGCCTGCTGCAGAAGGGCGCCGAACTGTCGCCCTCCGACGTCGATGGCGCCGTGCGCATGGCGGTCGCCACCGACGATCAGCTGACCCTGCCGACCATGGAGCGCAAGGGCAAGCTTGCCGCCGCCCAGATCGGCACGCGCAAGCGCACCATCTATGCCCGCTCCGCCAACCAGGACGCCTACATGCGTGCGCTGGAGCGCTCGGAGATGGTTTTCGGCATCGGTCCGGCCGGCACCGGCAAGACCTATATCGCCGTCGCCTATGCGGCAATGCTGCTCGAGCGCGGCGTGGTCGAGCGCATCGTCCTGTCGCGTCCGGCGGTCGAAGCCGGCGAGCGGCTCGGCTTTCTGCCGGGCGACATGAAGGAGAAGGTCGACCCCTATCTGAGGCCGCTCTACGACGCGCTCTACGACATGATGCCGCCGGACAAGGTCGAACGCGCCATCGCGGCCGGCGTCATCGAGATCGCCCCGCTCGCCTTCATGCGCGGGCGCACGCTCGCCAATTCGGTGGTGATCCTCGACGAGGCGCAGAACACCACGCCGATGCAGATGAAGATGTTCCTGACCCGTCTCGGCGAGAAGGGCCGCATGATCGTCACGGGCGACCCGACCCAGATCGACCTGCCGCCCAACACGAAGTCCGGCCTGATCGAGGCCTTGCGCATCCTCGACGGCGTTCCGGGCATCGTCACCGTCCGCTTCAACGAGACCGACGTGGTGCGCCATCCGCTGGTGGCGGAGATCGTGGCCGCCTATGATCGCGACGCCGCCGGCCGCCATCGCAACGATGCCGCCGGCTGACACGGAACAGGCCGGCTTCGACCACCACGGCGGGATCGGTATCGACATCTCCGTGGAGGCGGGCGATTGGCCGCCCGAGCGCGTGCTTTCCAGGCTTGCGGCGAGCGCGCTTAAGGCTGCGGTCGAGGAACTGGATCTGGGGGTGGCGGCGGGCAGCGAGATCAGCATCGTCTTCACCGACGATGCCCGGGTTCGCGTCTTGAACAGGGAATGGCGGCAGAAGGACAAGGCGACCAACGTGCTGTCCTTCCCGGCCATGCCCGTCAGGCCCGGCGTCGCTCTGCCGCCCGTGCTGGGCGACATCGTGCTCGCCGCCGGGACGATCCGGCGCGAGGCGGGACTGGAAGAGAAGCCCTTCGAGCACCATCTGATCCACCTTATGGTGCACGGCTTCCTGCACATCGTCGGCTATGATCACGAGACCGACGCGGAAGCCGAGGAAATGGAGGCGACGGAGCGGCGAATCCTCGCGAGGCTTGCCATCCCCGATCCCTATGGATAAACAGCGGCATCGATCTGCCGGACCGATATGAACGAGACTGAACGAAGCGCCGCCGCGGCCGAGAGGCCCGCCGGAGAAGACAAGCCCCCAGCGGACCAGGCGGAAGGTCAGAGTACGGCCGAACCGCGAAGGCCGGAGCACGCGACCTTCCTGGAAAGGCTGCGCCGATTCCTGCCGCATCGCAACGGCTCCAGCCTGCGCGAGGATCTCGCCGACGCGCTCGCCGAAAGCGCACCCGATGGCGCGGCCTTTTCGCCCGGCGAGCGGGCGATGCTCAAGAACATCCTGCGCCTGCGCGAGATCCGCGTCGAGGACGTGATGGTGCCGCGCGCCGACATCAAGGCGGTCGAACTGTCGACACGGCTCGGCGACCTGCTGGCGCTGTTCGAGGATTCCGGCCATTCGCGCATGCCGGTCTATGGCGAGACGCTCGACGATCCGCGCGGCATGGTCCACATCCGTGACGTCGTCGCGCATATCACCAGGACCGCACGGCAGAAGAAGTCGCGCGGCCGCCGGAGCGCCGCGCCCGGCGCCGCGCTCGACCTCGGCAATGTCGATCTGTCGCGCAGCATCGGCGATATCGGCCTCCTGCGCGCGGTGCTTTTCGTGCCGCCTTCGATGCTCGCCTCCGACCTGATGGCCCGGATGCAGGCCGCCCGCATCCAGATGGCGCTGGTCATCGACGAATATGGCGGCACCGACGGCCTGGTCTCGCTCGAGGACATCGTCGAGATGGTCGTCGGCGACATCGAGGATGAGCACGACGAAGACGAGCCGATGATCGTCAAGACGGGGGAAGGCGTGTTCGTCGTCGATGCGAAGGCCGAGATCGACGAGGTCGCCGAGATGATCGGCGATACGTTCAAGCCGGGAGAGCACGGCGAATATGTCGACACGATCGGCGGCATGATCTTCAATACGCTCGGCCGCATTCCGGCCCGCGGCGAGGTCGTCCAGCCCATCCCCGGCTTCGAATTCCACGTCCTCGACGCCGATCCGCGCCGCGTCAAGCGGGTGCGCATCGTCCAGACGCGCAGCGCCGCCGAGCGCAGGCGCCGTTCCGCGGCGCCGGCCGGACAGCCTGGAGAGCCGCCGGCCGTCTGACGCCGCACACCGTCCATCGGGATGATACTGTAGCGCCGGTCAGGTGATTCGCGACGGGCGGGGACTATGGAGCGCCTTGCAGGCAAGATCATATTGCTCGGCGGCTGGCGGCGATCGGCCGCCGCCTTTCTTGCCGGAGCCTTCGCGGTCCTGGCCCTGGCGCCTTTCGACTTCTTCGCCACCTGCCTCGTCTCGTTTCCGGTTCTCGTCTGGCTGCTCGACGGCGCGGCCGGCGAGCCCGGCGCGGGACTCCTCCGCCGGTTCGCGCCCGCCTTCGGCGTCGGCTGGTGGTTTGGCTTCGGCTATTTCATCGCCGGTCTCTGGTGGGTCGGCAATGCGGTTCTCGTCGACGGCGAAGGCTTCGAATGGGCGCTTCCCTTCGCCGTCGTGGCGCTGCCGGCCGTGCTCGCGCTCTTCTACGGGCTGGCGGCGGTTCTGGCGCGGCTGCTGTGGACCGACGACATCGGCCGCATAGCGGCCATGGCGTTCGCCTTTGGCGTGGCCGAGTGGCTTCGCGCCACTCTTTTCACCGGCTTCCCCTGGAATGCGATCGGCTACGCCGCCATGCCGGTCCCCCTTCTCATGCAGCCGGTGTCGATGGCGGGCCTGTTCGGCATGAACGCGCTTGCCGTCTTTGTGTTCTCCATGCCGGCGCTTTTCGCCGGGCGTCGGCATCGCGCGCTCGGCCTCGGCCTGGCCCTGGTGCTCGTGGCTGCCGATTTGGGCTACGGCTATTTCTGCCTGTCGATGCCGGCATCGGGCTCGGCGAAGAGCCTCGAGGTGCGTATCGTCCAGCCGGTGATCGACCAGTCGGAGAAGTGGGACAAGGCGGTTCGCGATCGCATCTTCAACCACCTGATCGAGCTGACGCGCTCTCCCGTCGCCAAGGGCGCCACCAAGCCCGAACTGATCGTCTGGCCCGAGACCGCCGTTCCCTTCCTCTTCACCGAACGGCCGGACGCGCTGGCCAAGCTGGGCGAGGCGCTGGACAAGGGACAGCTGCTCCTCACCGGCGCCGTCCGCGCCGAGGGCGGGACCGGCGCCGGCGCCCGCTTCTACAATTCCGTGCTTGCGATCAACGATGCCGGCGAGATCGCGGACGCGGTGGACAAGCTCCATCTCGTGCCCTTCGGCGAATATGTTCCCTTCCAGCGCCTGCTGGGCAGGCTGGGGGTCGACAAGCTGGTCGAACTGCCGGGCCAGTTCTCCGCCGGGGTCAACCGGCATACCATCAAACTGCCGAACGGCGCCGCGGCGCTGCCTTTCATCTGCTACGAGATCATCTTTCCGGGAGAGGGGGACAGGGAGGCGCGGAGCGCCGATCTCATCGTCAACGTCACCAACGATGCCTGGTTCGGCAACACGCCGGGCCCCTATCAGCATTTCCGCCAGGCCGAGGTCCGCGCCGTCGAACTGGGATTGCCGCTGGTTCGCGCCGCCAATAACGGCATTTCGGCCGTCGTCGACGCCCATGGCCGCGTCCTCGACGCGCTCGCCATCAACGCCGTCGGGGTGATCGACGCCTCCTTAAAGCTGGAACGCGGGCACAATCCACATGTCGGAACGCCCGCAACAAACGGTTTTCTCACCATAATTGTGTTTGGGTTGGCTGCGGCCGCCATGAAATTGACAGGCCGACGGCGTTTCAATTGACATGTGGTATATTAGAATTTCATAGTGTGCCGCCTTTCTGCCGACACTGGGACCTACGGCAGGACCAGGCTGCAAGCCCGGAGCATTCAGCACATCGATAATAGATAACATCCCGTGTGAAGCGGTGAGGGACGAATGATAGACAATAAGAAGAGGCCTAACCCCATTGATGTCCATGTCGGCAGCCGCGTGCGATTGCGACGGAACATGCTGGGAATGAGCCAGGAAAAACTGGGAGAGAAGCTGGGGATAACCTTTCAGCAGGTTCAGAAATACGAAAAAGGAACGAACAGGGTAGGCGCCAGCCGCCTTCAGGCGATCGCATCGATACTGGATACGCCGGTTTCTTTCTTTTTCGAAGACGCGCCGGGTCAGGAAAACCGGCAGTCAAAAGGCTTTTCGGAAGACAGCGCGACCTCCTACGTGGTCGACTTCATCAGCAGCGCCGAAGGCCTCCAGCTCAATCGCGCCTTCGTTCGAATCACCGACCCGAAGGTACGACGAAAGATCATCGAGCTCGTCCGTACGATTGCTGCCGACGAAGAGTAGTACGACAGACGCATCGGCCAAACCCCGGCGCCACTCTCGCGGAGGAGGCGCTTTTCTCTTATCTTCGCGGCAACCCGCAAGAGGCGCTTGACGCGCGTCACGCACCCTCGCTAACAGAGGCGCGCCTGAAGGTCGCGTTCTCCCGAGGCGTGGCCGATTTTCCAGAGGGGTTCACCCATGTCGCGCAGGGAATATTTCTTCACCAGCGAATCAGTGTCCGAGGGCCATCCGGACAAGGTTTGCGACCGGATTTCCGATGAAATCGTCGACCTGATCTACCGGGAGGCCAAGAAGGCGGGGATGGATCCCTGGGACGTCCGCGTCGCCTGCGAGACGCTGGCCACGACCAACAGGGTGATCATCGCGGGCGAAGTGAGGGTGCCGCCGAGCCTGATGAAATTGGACAGGAAGGGCAGGGAAGTCATCAACCCGGCCAAGTTCAAGACCGTCGCGCGCAAGGCGATCAGGGCGATCGGCTACGAGCAGGAAGGGTTCCACTGGAAGACGGCGAAGATCGAGGTTCTCCTGCACGGCCAGTCCGCCGATATCGCGCAGGGCGTGGACAAGTCGGCCAACAGCAATTCCGAGGGTGCCGGCGACCAGGGCATCATGTTCGGCTATGCCTGCCGCGAGACCGCCGACCTCATGCCGGCCCCGATCTATTACAGCCACAAGATACTCGAACTCCTCGCCGCCGCGCGCCACAACAATGAGGGCGAGGCCGGCAAGCTCGGCCCCGACGCCAAGAGCCAAGTGACGGTCCGCTACGAGGACGGCGTGCCGGCCGAGGTCACCCAGATCGTTCTGTCGACGCAACACCTCGACGCCTCCTGGAATTCCGCCAAGGTGCGTGAGGTGGTCGAGCCCTATATCCGCAGGGCGCTTTCCGACATCCGCATCGCGCCCGACTGCAAATGGTACGTCAATCCCACGGGCAAGTTCGTCATCGGTGGGCCGGACGGCGACGCCGGCCTCACCGGCCGCAAGATCATCGTCGACACCTATGGCGGCGCCGCGCCGCATGGTGGCGGCGCGTTCTCCGGCAAGGACACGACAAAGGTGGACCGGTCGGCCGCCTACGCGGCGCGCTATCTGGCCAAGAACGTCGTCGCGGCGCGTCTCGCCGATCGCTGCACGATCCAGCTTTCCTACGCGATCGGCATCGCCCAGCCGCTTTCGGTCTATGTCGACCTGCACGGCACGGGGAAGGTTCCCGAGCATGTGGTGGAGAAGGCCCTGCGCGAGGTCATGGATCTCTCGCCCTCCGGTATTCGCCGGCACCTCGACCTCAACAAGCCGATCTACGCCAAGACGACCGCCTACGGCCATTTCGGCCGCAAGCCCGGCCGCGACGGTTCCTTCTCCTGGGAAAAGGCCGACCTCGTCGCCGCCCTCAAGGAAGCGGTCCGCCAGCCTGCGGCGGCCTGATCCGGAACGTTCATGCCGGCGGAACAGCGCCGCAAGCGATCGACGGAGGCCTTCTTCGGACGGCGACACGGCAAATCGCTGCGCCCCCGGCCCCTGGCGGCGCTTCAGCGGCAATTGTCGCGCTACCTTGTCGATCTTGCCGCGCCGGCGCCGGCCGATTTGTCGGGATTGTTCCGGCGTGAGGTGGGCGAGGTCCGGCTGGAGATCGGTTTCGGCGGCGGCGAGCACCTCCGTTCCGAGGCACTGAGGGCGCCGGAATGCGGCTTCATCGGCGTGGAGCCCTTCGTCAACGGCATGGCGAAGCTGATGCTGGACCTCGAGCGGCAGCCGCTCGACAACGTCCTGGTCCATGACGACGACGCGACGCAACTCCTCGACTGGCTGCCGCCGGCCTCGCTCGTCGGCATCGACCTCCTTTATCCTGACCCCTGGCCGAAGAAACGCCACTGGAAGCGCCGTTTCGTCAATAAAGCCAATCTCGACCGCTTCGCCCGCGTGCTGAAGCCGGGCGGGGAATTCCGCTTCGCTTCCGACATCGACAGCTACGTGAACTGGACGCTCCTTCATTGCGCCGCGCACCCTGTCTTCGAGTGGCAGGCGAAGGCGGCGACGGACTGGCGTGCCCCCTACGAGGGCTGGCCGGGCACGCGCTACGAGGCGAAAGCGATGCGCGAAGGCCGGAAGCCGGCCTATCTCCGCTTTTTGCGCCTTTGACGTCTCGGTGTCGGGCTCGTAGGCTCGGCCGATGCCGGGAACCAAATCCGTCCCAGCGCATCCAATCGGACAAAGCATGTCTCCCGAAAGTGGATGCCGGTTTCGGGATAAAGACATGCGTAGTTTTAGACGAGCAAGTAGGGCAGAAGATGGTCCACAGGGTCCGTATCCTCGAAGCTGAGAACGTCACGCACGATGTCCGCCGGTTCCGCTTCGAGAAGCCGGCCGGCTATGCTTTCGAGCCCGGCCAGGCGACGGACGTCATGATCGATCGCGCCGGCTGGCGCGAGAAGAAGCGCCCTTTCACCTTCACCTGCCTCAGGGACCGCGACTATCTGGAATTCACCATCAAGATCTATTCGGACCATGACGGCGTGACCAATCAGCTCGGCGGGCTCGGCGCCGGCGATCACCTGCTGATCGAGGACCCGTGGGGGACGATCCAGTACAAGGGCAAGGGTATCTTCATCGCCGGCGGCGCCGGCATAACGCCCTTTATCGCCATTCTCCGCGATCTTGCCGAAAAGAGCGAGATCGAAGGCAACCAACTCTTCTTCGCCAACAAGACCGAAAGGGACATCATCCTGCGGGACACCTGGGAGAAAATGCGTGGCCTCGGTCATGTCTTCGTCACCGACGACGGCAGCGGCGGCTTTCCCTCCAGCCGTATCGACAAAGCCTTCCTCGAGAGGCATGTGCGGGATTTCGGCCAGCACTTCTATGTCTGCGGGCCGGACAGGATGGTGGCCGATCTGAAAGCCACCTTGAAGGAACTGGGCGCCGAACCGGACGCGCTAGTCTTCGAAAAGTAGAGAGACGGCTGGCCGGCGCCGGTTCGGCCTTGCAAAACCGCCGCCGATCGACTATCTCAGATTTAAATTCTTGGTCGGTTTGACGAAGAGTGGGTCCACCCGGTCCCGCTCTTTTTTGTTTCCATCCGGCCGATGACGGAGAACGGATGTCTGAAGCCGGAAAGGGCGACGACCGCATCATCCGCGAGAGCGGCATCGACGCGCGCATCGCGCTGATTGTCGAGCCTGTCCTCGAAGCGGACGGTTATCGTCTGGTGCGCGTCCGGCTTTCCGGCCAGAACGGCCTGACGCTCCAGATCATGGCCGAGCGGCGGGACGGCACCATGACGGTCGAGGATTGCGAAGCGGTGAGCCGGCTGCTTTCGCCGGTCCTCGACGTGGAAGACCCGATCGACAAGGCGTATCATCTCGAGATTTCCTCGCCGGGCATCGACCGGCCGCTCGTGCGCAGATCGGATTTCGCCGAGGCGGTCGGCAGGCTGGTCAAGGTCGAGACCTCCGTCCAGGTTTCCGGCCGCAAGCGGTTCCGCGGCCGCATCGTCAAGGCGGACGACGAGGGCGTCACGGTCGAGACCGACAAGCCGGCGATCGGCGAGGAATTCATGACGGCGTTGCCGTTCGACGCGATCGCCGAGGCGCGCCTGGTGCTGACGGACGATCTGATCCGCGATGCGCTGAGGAAAGACAAGATGCTCCGCGAGGGGCGTGACGAACACGAAGGGCATGACGAAGAAGCCGTGCCGAACGGACAACGCAGGATTTGACGCCACGGCCCGGCAGAGGGCCCGAGGCAGTGTTACGGGAGAAATGAAAATGGCAGTCAGTGCGAACAGGCTGGAACTCCTTCAGATCGCCGACGCGGTTGCCCGCGAGAAGTCGATCGAGAAGCAGATAGTCATCGATGCGATGGCGGACGCCATCCAGAAGGCGGCGCGCTCGCGCTACGGTCAGGAGACCAACATCCGCGCGGACATCAATCCGAATACCGGCGAGATGAAGCTGCAGCGCCTCATGGAGGTGGTCGAGGATGTCGAGGATTTCGGCCGCCAGATCGCGCTCAGGGACGCGCGGGCGCGGAATCCCGACGCCCAGGTCGGCGACTTCATCGCCGAGCAGCTTCCGCCCATGGATTTCGGCCGCATCGCCGCGCAGTCGGCCAAGCAGGTCATCGTGCAGAAGGTGCGCGAGGCCGAGCGGGACCGCCAGTACGAGGAATACAAGGACCGCGTCGGCGAGATCGTCAACGGCACGGTGAAGCGCGTCGAATACGGAAACGTCATCGTCGATCTCGGTCGCGGCGAGGGCATCATCCGTCGCGACGAGCTGATCCCGCGCGAGAATTTCAAGTATGGGGACCGCGTCCGCGCCTATGTCTACGACGTGCGCCGCGAGCAGCGCGGGCCGCAGATATTCCTGTCACGCACCCACCCGCAATTCATGGCGAAGCTGTTCACCATGGAGGTGCCGGAGATCTATGACGGCATCATCGAGATCAAGTCGGTGGCGCGCGATCCCGGCAGCCGCGCCAAGATCGCGGTCATCTCGCGCGACAGCTCGATCGATCCGGTCGGCGCCTGCGTCGGCATGCGCGGTTCGAGGGTCCAGGCGGTGGTCGGCGAACTGCAGGGCGAGAAGATCGACATCATCCCCTGGTCGCAGGACGCCGCCTCCTTCATCGTCAACGCGCTGCAGCCGGCCGAAGTCGCCAAGGTCGTGCTCGACGAGGACGCGGAGCGTATTGAAGTCGTGGTTCCGGATGACCAACTGTCCCTTGCCATCGGCCGCCGGGGCCAGAATGTCCGTCTCGCCTCGCAGCTTACCGGCTGGGACATCGACATCCTGACCGAGGAAGAGGAATCGCAGCGCCGCCAGAAGGAATTCGTCGAGCGCTCCAACCTCTTCATGGAGGCGCTCAACGTCGACGAGATGGTCGGCCAGGTCCTCGCTTCCGAGGGCTTCACCAGCGTCGAGGAGGTCGCCTATGTCGACCAGGACGAGATCGCCTCGATCGACGGCTTCGACGAGGGCACGGCCTCGGAGATCCAGAGCCGCGCCCGCGAATATCTGGAGCGCATCGAGGCCGAGCATGACGCTCGGCGTAAGGAACTCGGCGTCTCCGACGATCTGCGGGAGGTTCCGGGCGTGACGACCGCCATGATGGTGACGCTCGGCGAGGACGGCGTGAAGACGGTCGAGGATTTCGCCGGCTACGCGGTGGACGATCTCGTAGGCTGGAAGGAACGCAAGGACGGCGAGACGAAGATGTATCCGGGCGTGCTCGCCGATTTCGGCATCACCCGCGCGGAAGCCGAGCAGATGGTGCTGGCGGCGCGCCTCAAGGCCGGCTGGATCACCGAGGCGGATCTTGCCTCCGAGGAAGAGGCTGAAGGCGAAGCCGGCGAAAACGCCGAGCTGGCCGGCGCCTGAGCCATGGCGGACCGGGAAGGGAGCGATCGGCCTGTTGAAAGCGTCGGAACCCATGAACGAGCGCACATGCATCGTGACGCGCAAGGCGGGCGAGGCCGACAGCCTCATCCGCTTCGTTCGCGGGCCTGACGGATCGGTCGTCCCGGACCTCAAGAAGACGTTGCCGGGGCGCGGCTGCTGGGTGACCGGTGACCGCGTCCATGTCGAGAAGGCAGCACAGCGCAAGCTCTTCGCCCGCGCGCTGAAGGCGGAAGTGACGGTCCCGCCGGATCTCGGCGAAACCGTCGACGGCCTGCTGGCCAAGGCCGCGCTCGGCTCGCTGGGCCTGGCGCGCAAGGCGGGTTCGGTGGTCCTCGGGGCCGTAAAAGTCGAGGACGCCGTGCGCAAGGGGACGGCGCTTCTGGTGCTTCACGCTCAGGAGGCGTCGGCGGACGGCATCCGCAGGATCGCCTCGGCGCGCCGCGCGACCGTCCATGCCGGCGGTCCGGCGACGCCGGCCTACAAACTCTTTTCCGGGACGGAATTGGGTTTGGCATTTGGGGGTACAAATGTGATACATGCTGCCGTGCTCGCCGAGGGGGCGGGCCGGGCGGTACAGAAGCGCGTGGTGGCGCTCGACCGTTTCCGGGGCGGTTCCCCGGAAGAGGATCTGGAAGTTGCGGCAGCAACGGATGCGGTCGGCGCCGCAGGACGTGCGGCCGCAGAGGATATGGAATGAGTGATATCAAATCGAGTGACGACAAGACGCTGAGCGTCAGCACCAAGAAGACGCTGACGCTGAAGCGGCCCGGCATGGAGCAGGGTACCGTGCGGCAGAATTTCTCGCACGGCCGCACGAAGTCTGTCGTCGTCGAGACCAAGAAGCGCAAGTTCTCGATGCCCGGCGAACGCCCCGAACCGGCCGCCGTGGTCGCGCCGAAGCCGCGTACGCCGTCGCCCGTGCCGCAGGCGAAGCCGGTCACGGAGCAGCAGTCGGCGACTTCGGCGGAGCGGCCCGGCGTCGTCTTGAACGAATTGTCGCGCGACGAGATGGAGGCGCGCCGCCGCGCGCTTGAGGATTCCAAGGTCCGCGAGGTGGACGAACGCCGCCGCGCCCAGGAAGACGCCAAGCGCCGCACCGAGGAGGAAGAGCGCCGCCGTCGCGAGCGCGAGGAATCGGCTCGCCGCCAGGCGGAGGAAGAGGCGAGGCTGAAGGCCGAGGCCGAGGCCCGCCGCCGCGCCGAGGAAGAAGCGCGTCGGCGCGCTCCCACCGACGCCGCCGGCGTCGCCGAAGAGATCGAGGAAGAGACGCGCAGCCGCGGCCCCGCCGCCCGGCGTGGCGGGCCGGCAAAGCCCGAAATTGCCCGTCCGGCACGGCCGGCCAAGGGCGAGGAAGATCGCCGCCGGGGCAAGCTGACCCTCAATACGGCGTTGTCCGAGGAGGATGCGCGCGCCCGGTCGCTTTCATCCATGCGCAGGCGCCAGGAGAAGTTCAAGCGGGCCCTGCACCAGGAGCCGCGCGAGAAGATTTCGCGGGAAGTCGTCCTGCCGGAGACCATCACCATCCAGGATCTCGCGAGCCGCATGGCGGAACGCGCCGTCGACGTCGTCAAATACTTCATGAAGCAGGGCCAGATCATGAAGCCGGGGGATGTCATCGACGCCGACACGGCGGAACTGGTGGCGTCCGAATTCGGCCACACCGTCAAGCGCGTGATGGAATCGGATGTCGAGGAAGGTCTCTTCAACGTCGAGGACGATCCGGCGCATCTCGAGCCGCGGCCGCCCGTCGTGACCATCATGGGCCATGTCGACCACGGCAAGACCTCGCTTCTCGACGCCATCCGCGATGCCAATGTCGTGTCGGGCGAGGCCGGCGGCATCACCCAGCATATCGGCGCCTACCAGATCGAGAAGGACGGACAGAAGATCACCTTCATCGACACGCCCGGCCACGCGGCGTTCACGGCGATGCGCGCCCGCGGCGCGCAGGCGACCGACATCGCCGTGCTGGTGGTGGCGGCTGACGACAGCGTCATGCCGCAGACCATCGAATCCATCAACCACGCCAAGGCGGCGGGCGTCCCGATCATCGTGGCGATCAACAAGATCGACAAGCCGGACGCCAACCCCCAGAAGGTGCGCACCGAACTCCTCCAGCATGAGGTGTTCGTCGAATCGATGGGCGGCGAGGTGCTGGATGTCGAGGTGTCGGCCACCAAGCGCACCAATCTCGACAAGCTGCTGGAAGCGATCCTCCTCCAGGCCGAACTGCTCGACCTGAAGGCCGATCCGGAGCGTACCTCCGAGGGCGTGGTGATCGAGGCGAAGCTCGACAAGGGCCGCGGTCCGGTGGCGACGATTCTGGTGCAGACCGGCACGCTGATTCCCGGCGACATCGTCGTGGCCGGCGGCGAATGGGGCCGCGTGCGCGCGCTGATCGACGATCGTGGCGAGCAGGTCCGGGAAGCGCCGCCGTCGATGCCGGTCGAGGTGCTCGGGTTGCAGGGCACGCCGCAGGCCGGCGATCGTTTCGCGGTCGTCGAAAACGAGGCGCGCGCCCGCGAGGTGACGGAATACCGCCAGCGCGTGGCACGCGAGAAGGCTGTTGCCCGCCAGTCCGGCCAGCGCGGCTCGCTCGAGCAGATGATGTCGCAATTGCAGACGGCGGGCCGCAAGGAATTCCCGCTCGTCATCAAGGGCGACGTTCAGGGCTCGATCGAGGCGATCGTCACCGCGCTCGACAAGCTCGGCACCGACGAGGTGCGCGCGCGGATCGTGCATTCGGGCGCCGGCGCGATCACCGAGAGCGACGTGTCGCTCGCCGAGACCTCGGGCGCGGCCATCATCGGCTTCAACGTCCGCGCCAACAAGCAGGCGCGTGATGCCGCCGAGCAGGCGGGCATCGAGATCCGCTATTACAACATCATCTACAACCTCGTGGATGACGTGAAGGCCGCGATGTCGGGCCTGCTCTCGCCGGAACGGCGCGAGACCTTCCTCGGCAATGCTGAGATCCTGGAGGTGTTCAACATCACCAAGGTCGGCAAGGTCGCCGGCTGCCGCGTCACCGAAGGCAAGGTGGAGCGCGGTGCGGGCGTTCGCCTGATCCGCGACAACGTGGTTATCCACGAGGGCACGCTGAAGACGCTGAAGCGCTTCAAGGACGAGGTTGCCGAGGTTCCTGCGGGCCAGGAATGCGGCATGGCGTTCCAGAACTACGAGGACATCCGCGAAGGCGATGTCATCGAGTGCTATCGCGTCGAGATGGTGAGCCGTACGCTCTGAGCGTGCAACGCCCGGTCCCTGCGGGTTTCCTCGCGTAGCCGCGGAGCCCGCAAACTTTAGCCATCCTCGGGCTCGTCCCGAGGGTCTGCCGTCGCGGCGAACCGCAAGGCTCCCGGATCGATCCCTTTTCGTTCGGGAGGGCAGGTCCGGCGGCGGTGGCGACAAATCCTCGCGACAGGCCGGCCGAGCCCGGGATGACGGCGGCGGCCGCTACACTCCGAGATGGCGCTGCAGGAGATCCGGCTGCTTCTTCAGCTCGGCAGCGGGGCCTTCATGCGCGATATGGCCGTTGTTGATGATGTAGACGCGGTCGGCCAGCGCCAGCGTAGCGGCGAGGTTCTGCTCGACCAGCACGATGGTCTGCCCGGCCTGCGCCAGATCGTGGCAGGCGCGCATAAGATCCTGCACGATCACCGGGGCAAGCCCCTCGAAGGGCTCGTCGAGCAGGACGATCTTCGGATCCCGCACCAGGGCGCGTGCGATCGCCAGCATCTGCTGCTCGCCGCCGGAAAGGTCGGTGCCGCGGCTGGTGCGCCGCTGCTTGAGGCGCGGGAACATCCCATAGATACGGTCGAGCGGCCATTTGTTGGCGGCGGTCAACCCGGCGAGGACGATGTTCTCTTCCACGTTCAGGCTGCCGAAGATGCGTCGGTTCTCATGCACGAGCTGCATGCCGCGACGGGCGATCGAGTGTGCCTTCTTCCCCGCCAGTTCCTCGCCGTCGAGCTTCACGCTCCCGGTCTTGGGCGTGACCACGCCCATCAAGCTCTTCAGCGTCGTCGACTTGCCGGCGCCGTTGCGGCCGAGAAGCGCCACGACCTCGTTCTTCTCCACGCGCAGCCCGACGTCGAAGAGGATATGGCTGTCGCCGTAGTAGCTGTTCAGGCCGCTGACTTCGAGCAGGCTCATGCCATCTCTCCATGGACGCCGCCGAGATAGGCTTCCTGAACCTTCGCGTTGGTCTTGATCTCGTCGGGGGTGCCCTCGACGAGCACGCTGCCCTCCTGCAGGACGGTGACCTTCTCGACCAGCTCGAAGAGCGAATCCATGTCGTGGTCGATGATGATCATCGTGCGGCCCCGGGCGATGGATTTGAGGAGCGCCACCGTCTCGACGCGCTCCTGCGGGCTCATGCCGGCCAGCGGCTCGTCGAGCAGGAGCAGGCTCGGCGAGGTCGCCAGCGCCAGTCCGACCTCCAGCCGCCGCTTCTCGCCATAGGCGAGCTCGGAAACCGGCGTGTGCAGCCGCGCGGTGAGGTTGACGAGGGAGGCCGTCCTGTTCACCTGCTCGTCGAGGCCCGGAACGCCCGAGAGGCTCCTGAACAGGTCGAGCTTGAACTTGCCGCGAAGCTCGCCGAGCGCGGCGATAGCCAGGTTCTCGCGCACTGTCAGCCGCTCGAAGAGCTGGTTGATCTGATAGCTCTTGGTGAGGCCGAGCTGGCAGACCTCGTTGACGCCCATGCTGGTGATGTCGCGCCCCTCGAACACGATCTTGCCCGAGGTCGGCGGCACCTCGCAGGTGAGCATCTTGAAGAAAGTGCTCTTGCCCGCGCCGTTCGGCCCGATGATGCCGCGCATCTCCCCGTGATCGACGGTGAAGTCGATATCGCTGTTGGCGATCACGCCGCCATAGCGCTTGGTGAGGCCGGTCGCCTGCAGGATCTGGCCGGACTTGCCGCCGCCGGAATTGCGCTCCGCCGCCGCTGCTACGGTCCTCGCCATGACGGGCGCCGGGGAAGGAGACACGACCGAAACGGGCGCAGGCGTCGGCCCGGTCTTCTCCGCACCATCCTTCCTGCGCGTCGCCAGACGATAGAGGTCGACGATCGCTCCGACGAGGCCGCGGCGCAGGAAGCAGACGAGCAGAACGAACACGATGCCGAGGACAAGCTTCCAGGTGGCGCCGAGATGCAGCGTCGTCTGGAAGAAATCGCTGAGATAGAGCCACGCCGCCGCGCCGAGCAAAGGACCGAACAGGGTGCCGGCGCCGCCGATGGCCGTCTGCATGACGATCTCGCCGGACGTGTCGAACATGAAGGCATCGGGCGGCATGAACCCCTGCAGCATGCCGAGCAGGCCGCCGGCGAAGCCGGTATAGACGGCCGCGATGACGAAGACGGCGAGCTTATAGCCATGGATGTTGTGGCCGAGAGCCTCCGCGCGGAGCGGGTTGTCGCGGATGGCGCGGAGCAGCAGCCCGACGGGAGAGCGGACGATGCGGAGCGCGATGACCAGACCGACGAAGTACCAGAAGGCGAAGAACACGTACATCGACCAGTTCGAGTCGAACTGGATGGTCGTGAAGCCGAGTTCCAGGTTCGGCGCCGGCACGCCGGGCAGGCCGTTCTCGCCGCCGGTGTATTCCGAAAGCGGATTGAACTCGACGAAGAAGAACACTTCTGCGATCGCCACCGTGATCATGGCGAAGTAGATGCCGGTGCGCCGAAGCGCGATCAGGCCGACCAGATAGCCGACGACGCCGGCCACGATCGCGCCGAGGATGACGGCGACGATAGTGTTCTCGAGCGACGTCTGCGTCAGGAGATAGGCGGCGAACATGCCGCCCGTGCCGAAGAAGGCTGACTGGCCGAAGGAAAGCAGCCCGGTATAGCCGAAGAGGAGGTCGAAGCCGATCCCGAGGAGGCCCCATATGAGGATGCGATTGATAGTGGTCGGGGTGAAGCCGAGATAGGGCAGCACGAAGGGCGCGGCGATCAGCGCCACCGCGGTGAGGATTTCGACAAGGAGGGGGCGTTGTCTGAGCATCGGGGGCGGCCGCGTTTACTCGCGGCCCGCCGTGCCGAGCAGTCCATGCGGACGCAGCACCAGCACAAGAGTCATCGCGATGAAGAGCATGACATAGGAATAGGCGGGGTTGAACATCGAGGTGATCGAGATGATCTCACCTGCGATGAGGCCGCCGATGATGGCGCCGGGGAAGGAGCCGACGCCGCCGATGACGACCACCACGAAGGTCTGCACCAGGATCGCCTCACCGACATCCGGTGCGATGGAGACGACCGGCGCGTTGACGATGCCGGCAAAGCCGGCCGCCATGGCGCCGATGCCGAACACCAGCATGAAGACCTTGTAGACGTCGATGCCGAGCGAATCGACCATCACCGAATCCTCGATGCCGGCGCGCACGATCATGCCGATCCGGGTCTTGTAGAGCACGAAATACAGCGCCAGCAGCGCGATCGCGACGATGCCGAGCGCGGCAAGCCGGTAGGTCGGATAGAACATGAAGCCGAGATTGGTGATGCCCTGGAATAGCGCCGGCGGCGGCGTCGTCTTCGAAAGGCTGCCGAAGAAGAAACGCACGGCCTCGACGAAGACGATGCCGAGCCCGAAGGTGACGAGAAGCTGGTCCTCCGGCGGCCGCGAATAGAAATGCCGGATGATCAGCCGTTCGGTCACCACGCCGACGAGCATGACGAAGAGCGAGCCGGCGATCAATGCGACGATGAAGGAGCCGGAATAGGTGTAGGCAAGCCAGCCGGCATAGCCGCCGAGCATGAACATGGCGCCGTGCGCCAAATTGAGCACGCCGAGCGTGCCGTAGATGATCGTCAGGCCCGAGGAGATCAGCGCGAGAAGCGCGCCGAGCACCAGGCCGTTGAAACATTGCGATATGAAATTCGCCCAGTTGACCACGTCGTCCCGCCCTAATCGTGGATCGATTCGAACATTCTATACCGGTATCGGCGTCGCATGTCCTGCCAGCCGCCCGCGGGAAGCGTGGACATCCGCCTCGGTGCGCTGGATCGCCGGCGAAGCGCCCCTCCGGCCGTCGGGCCGGAGGGGCGGGCACGATCAGGTATAATCACCGAGCTTGCAGCCGAAGGCGTCGGGCGCCTGCATCAGGCCTTCGCCCGGCACCACTTCGAGAACTTCCCAGAAGTCCTCGTCGTTCTTCATATCCTTCTTGGCCTTGCCGCGAACGATGATGACGGGACGCACGCACTGATGGTCTTCCGGCCGATAGTGCACGTCGCCGACGAGCGAGGGGATCGTCTCGCCCTTCTCGTACTGCTTGATCACGTCCGGCGGATAGAAGCTGCCGGCCTCCGAAACCATCCGCGCCCAATGGGCGAAGCTGATATAGCCGTTCTCCGCGCCCCATTCCGGCCGGTAGCCGTATTTCTTCTGGAACGCATCCACGAACATCTTGGCCAGCGGGTATTTGTCCTCGAGCGTCCACCAGAAATCGGTCGCCGCGAACACGCCCTCGGTGATATCCGGACCCACTTCCTTGGCGAGGAACGGGATCTGGTAGGGGATGACGAGCTTCATCTTCGGCAGGATGCCGAACTGCTTCGCCTGCTGGCTCGAGAGCACGGCATCGCGCCCCCAGTTGACGTTGATCAGGAATTCGGCGCCCGAATTGGCGATGTTGGTGAGATACTGGCTGAAATCCTGCGTGCCGAGCGGCGATACCTGATTGGTGACCATCTCCCAGCCGGCATTCTCCTTCAAATAGTCGTTCACCGACTTGGTGACCGTGTGGCCGTATGTGTAGTCCGGCGTCATGAACGCGGCTTTGCGGTTCTTGCCGAACTGCTTGATGAGAACCGGACCGATCGCCGCCGCCGCCGTCTGCCCGTAGAAATTCTGCCGGAAGCCGTAGCGCACGCAATCCTTGCCGGTGGTGTCGTTGGAGCCGGAGATCGCGGCGACATAGAGGATCTTCTCGCGCTGCGCGAATTTGTTGAGCGCGACCGCGACCGCCGACGAGGTCGAGCCGGTCATCAGGATGATCTTGTTCTGGTTGATGAAGGTCTGTTCCGCCTGCACCGCCTGGTTGGGCTTGGCCGCCGAATCGGCGGAGAGCAGCGCCACCTTCTTGCCGAGCACGCCTTTGTCCACCTTCGGCGCGATCTTCTTCATCAGCTCATGGTTGGTATTCATGTGCTCGACCGCAAGTTCCATGCCCTTGCGCTCGTCCTCGCCCGACGAGGCGTAGGCGCCCGTCAGCGGCACGGCTGCGCCGATATAGACCGTATCGCCCTGGGATCCGGCCGGCCAAGTACCCATCGCCGGCTTGTCGTCCGCATAGGCCCAGCCGATAGTTCCGAGGCCCGGGATGAATGTCGCCGAAGCGACGCCCGCGCCCAGTTGCAGCACGCGACGGCGAGAAAAGCCGTCCATGCCCTTATTGCCTGATTTGAACCCTGCCATGAATTCCTCCCATGAGTTTCAGGTTCTGTGAATTTCCAGATCCGGTCGCAATCCTGCCTTTGCGCCTTCCCCGCAAGCAGACGCCGGCTCCTCGAGCCGATTGAGCTGGAGGCGACCGGGTCATCGGGGCGATAATAGGCCGTGCGGAAGAGGCGGCGTCAATGCAACTTTCGTTTGCCATCGACGGGTAGAAAGGCTTCGCAAGCAGCTATGGGCCGGCCGGGTTCAGCCACGCCTCGACTTGGGGAACGGGATCACGACCATCGGCGAACGCTGGCATTCGGCGATCGCCGCTTCCTCGATCAGCGCGTCCACGGCCTCTTTTATTTTTTGGCTGGCGGGATCGGCTCCGGTCAGCCGATTATAGGCGCATTCCAGGAGTTCACGCACCGCGGCGAAATCGCTCTGCATCGTCCTCACCAACAGATCTGCCCGCCGCAAGCCACCTTATGGCCGACCCGGGTGGCGGTTCGCTTAATCCCTTTCGGTGGATTTGATTCGAAGTTTCGCGATTGCCGCGATATCGGGCCATTCCCGCCGGCCAATTGCGCCCAATTCGTCGAGTAGGACGGCGATGCGGCGCGAACCAAGTTGGGTCGCCGGCGCGGCCGGCGATAGGATGCTGCGGCTGAGGCGGATGGATCACGGCACCTGGCCGACGCCGCCGTCCGAAATGCGAGCTGTCGCAGCCGTCCACGGAAAAGAATGGTGCTGCGAGAGAGGATTGAACTCTCGACCTCCCCCTTACCAAGGGGGTGCTCTACCACTGAGCTACCGCAGCAGGCCGAAACGCGGCGGACATTTGCCACACCGTGCCCGCCGTGGCAAGCGCGGGTTGGACCGATCCCGGAGAAACCGCCCGCCGGCGCAAGGATATTGGCGCACCGCACCGGGCGAAGATGAGAACTACGTCTACGCTATAGCCCTCTAAGGCCCTCCCAAAGCTAATCGATAGTCGTTTTAGAGAAGCCGTCGTCATCAAGGGCGCTCGTCGTATTCGGAGAACGCCCCCGGAGAATCACTTTCACGTCCGAAATCTCAGCGTTTCCACCAGCAGCGTGAATGCCGATGAAGCGTGGCGCCGATGCGGATAATAGAGATGGTAGCCGGGCAGGTCGGGAGTGAATTTGCCCAACACTCGCAACAGCCTTCCCTTGTCCAAGTGTGGCTGAACCTGATCCAGCGGAAGATACGCAAGGCCATGACCGTCGAGCGCGGCATCGAGGATCAGGTCGATGGTGTTGAGGATTAGCGGTCCCTCGACACGCACGCGCACGTCGCGGCCGCCGCGCTTCAGCCGCCAGCTATTGAGCGTGCCAGTGGTGGGCAGTCGCAGATTGATCGCGCGATGATCGATCAGTTGCGCTGGCGACACGGGAACGGGATGAGCACGGAAATAGTCCGGCGCGCCGACGATCGCCATCGGAATGTCAGGACCGATGCGCATCGCGATCATGTCTTTCGCCATCTCGCCGCCCAACCGGATGCCGGCATCGAAGCGATCGGCGACAACATCTGCCAACCCGTAGTCGATGGTGATCTCCACGGCGATGTCGGGGTTGCCAGTCAGCAGCCGCTTCATCGCGGGCACGAGGATGGTCTTGGCGGCGTGTTCGACGGTCGTGATCCGGATCGTGCCGGAGGGTCGATCGCGCAACTCACCCAATGAGGCGATCGCCGCATCGAGGTCATGCAGCATGGGACCGAGCGTCGCGATCAGCCGCTCGCCGGCGTCGGTCGGCGCCACACTGCGCGTCGTGCGCGACAACAGCCGCAGTCCCAGCCGCTCCTCGATCCGCCGCACGATCTGGCTGAGCGCGGATTGCGCCATGCCGAGGCGGGCGGCCGCCTTGGTGAAACTGCGTTCCTCGGCAACCACGACGAAGGCCGCCAGATCGGCGATCTCGTCCCGTCGCATTTATCACCTCAATGATAAGCTCAAGACAAATTACCCGTCTAATCCACGCAATCTTTGTGGCCTAGATTGCGGTCATCAGCAAGGGACTTCCCAAGGCGGCGGCAACGAGCCGCGAGGCGATGAATCGAAAGGAACCGTACAATGGGCAAGATCAGCTTCCCCAATTCGAACAACAAGACCATCGTGATGGCGGCGGTGATCGACTTCCCCGCAGGCTTCGAAGAGAAGAAGAGCTACCCCGCCATCGTCGTCTCGCACCCCGGCGGCGGCGTGAAGGAGCAGACCGCGGGCACCTATGCCAAAAAGCTCGCCGCGCAGGGCTTCGTCACTATCGCCTATGACGCCTCCTATCAGGGCGAGAGCGGCGGTGAACCGCGCCAGTTGGAAAACCCCTATATCCGCACCGAGGACGTCAGCGCCGTCATCGACTACCTGACCACGCTGCCTTACGTCGATAAGGACCGCATCGGCGCGATGGGCATCTGCGCCGGTGCCGGCTATACCGCCAACGCCGCGATCCAGGATCGCCGCATCAAGGCGATCGGCACGGTCAGCGCCGTCAACATCGGTTCGATGTTCCGAAACGGCTGGGAGAACAACGTCAAGTCGATCGATGCGCTGCCGCTGGTCGAGGCCGGCTCGAACGCTCGCACCTCGGACGCCGAAGGCAAGGGATACACGACGATGCCGCTTGCGCCGCTGACGGAGAAGGACGCCCCAAACGAGGAACTGCGTCAGGCGTGGGAGTATTACCACACGCCGCGCGCCCAGTGCGCCACCGCGCCCGGCGTCGCGACGCTGCGCAGCCTGAACCAGATCATCACCTACGACGCCTATCACATGGCCGACGTTTATCTGACCCAGCCGGTTCAGATCGTCGCCGGTAGCAAGGCCGGCAGCAAATGGATGAGCGACGATTTGTTCGATCGCGCAGCCAGCACCGACAAGTCCTTCCACATCGTCGAGGGCGCCAACCACATGGACCTTTATGACGGCAAGGCATTTGTCGACGAGGCGGTGTCGGTGCTCGCACCGTTCTTCAAGACGCATCTGAACGGTGCGGCCGCCGCAAGCCGGCCCCAGGCGGCGGAATAAGCGCGCTTTTCTCTGCGGAGCGGCGCCATTTCTCGCGCCGCTCCGCGCAATTTGTGAGGACGGAAAATGACGAAGGTGCTCGTTCTTGGCGCGAGTGGTCAGATCGCTCGCCACGTAATCGCCATGCTGGATGGGAACGCTGATGTGCAGTTGACGCTGTTCGTTCGCAATCCCAGTAAACTGACGCATATGCCAGCGGACGCCAAACTCGTCCAAGGCGATGTGCTCGACGGCGCAAGACTCAATGAAGCAGTCAAAGAACAGGATATCGTCTACGCCAATCTGACCGGCTTGAATCTCGATGCTCAGGCCAGGAGCGTGATCGCATCGATGCAGGCCATGTGAAGCGGCTGATCTTCGTCTTGTCGCTCGGCATCTACGATGAAGTTCCAGGCAAATTCGGCGAGTGGAATAACGCGACCATCGGCGAGGACCTGAAGCCATTCCGCCACGCCGCCGATGCGATCGAAGCCTCAAAGCTCGACTACACGATCATCCGCCCGGCGTGGCTGACGGACGAGGACGAGGTGGACTACGAACTGACCGAGCGTGACGCGCCGTTCAAGGGCACGGTTGTCTCCCGCAAGAGCGTGGCGGACCTGATCGCGAAGATCATCCGCTCTCCAAATCTTCATCTGCGTGGCAGTGTCGGCGTCAACAAACCGGGGACTGACGGCGACAAGCCCACCTTCATGTAGGCGAGATGTCAGAGTTCGCTCGTCTCTGCGAAACGCGGGAGAAACGGCAGGAGACCCTTTCCGCTTCGTTTCGGATCAGAAATCGCCATTCGACCGGAAGCGATTCGAACTTTTTCACCGCCAAACGCCGCCGCTTCTACGCTTTTTCGCGCACGGCCATCTCCCGCTCTTCGCGCAGGCGTAGTTTCGGCGGTTATCGGCGACAAAAGGGGGCAATCGGCGATATTTGGCGCACCCGCCGCGATTCGAACGCGGGACCTCTGCCTTCGGAGCAATTTAACCTGTCCTCCTACCCTTTTCGACAGGTTTCGCTCCGATGCGCTACAGCACT
>MKRJ01000038.1 GCA_001896885.1 Rhizobiales bacterium 65-79
ATCGAGAAGCGACGGTGCCTCGGGTCCTCCCTGGCTCCTAGGTGCAATGGGGGGCGGCATAGTCGCAGGTCGCAAGCAGCTTTGAGGTTCGAATTGGCAGGACGACCTCGCCATGACATCGGGGGCGCGCCCAGGACCACGGCGGCCACGCCGCCGTGGTCCTGGGCGCGCCTGGTCCTCAGCGATCGGATACTGCCACTTCCCAAGGCGTGCCCCTGCAAAATGATAGGCACGGTCTAGAAGCGCGCACGTTCTTCTTTGCAGTGGACTTTCCCTCAAATGAAAGCATCAACGGAGGAGCGCCCGCCCTAGCGCGGGCGCCCGCATCCCCTCGCCCGGTCGCCACCGCCGGGGTCGTCCTCGTGCAAGCGCCAGCATCCCGCTGGCGCCTAACACGGAGACGAAATTCATGGCCACCACCAAGATCAATCTGACCGACCACCAG
This sequence comes from Rhizobiales bacterium 65-79, assembly GCA_001896885.1. GTDB lineage: Bacteria > Pseudomonadota > Alphaproteobacteria > Rhizobiales > Rhizobiaceae > Mesorhizobium_L. The sequence goes on from MKRJ01000038.1 coordinate 446, forward strand.
CGCTGCGTTCTGCGCGCGGCGTCACGTTCGGCAAATCTCAATGTTTGGCCGCTTCCGCAACGTCTGGGCCTCAGCAAGGGATCCGCTACGATCGTGGTGAAGGGCTTGCTGAAGAAAGGCTTGATCGCAGAGCGCGCCGCACTCGGCCATGATGCAATCTGGCGCGAAGCCGAAGACGGCCGGCCCATGACCCTGGTCATCACCAAGGACGGCCTTGCCGCGGTCGGAATGCTCCCCGAAATCGCAGACGATCGAAAGCAGACTGCCGACCAGTCAGCACAGAAGGCCCACGACGGGGCCAAGCGTGGGCCGACAGCGCCCGTATCGGAAAACCAGCGGCGGACGCCCAGGGCCGGCTCGAAGCTGGCGATGCTGGTCGAATTGCTGGAGCGCGACGAAGGCGCGACGGTTGAGGAGGCGGCCGCTGCGTTGGGGTGGCGGCCGCACACCGTGCGCGGCGTGATGTCGGGCGCGTTGGTGAAACGGTTCGGGTTGCGGATTGTCTCGGAGCCGATTGAAGGCCGAGGGAGGGTGTATCGAGCTGAAGGTGATCGGCCCCAGACGCCGACAAGGCCGGAAGCACAGGTAAATAGCTCAGCCGCCGACCGTGGCGTCGCAACGAAGGTGACGCATTGACATGATGGCTAGCCCTTCGGCTCCCGCAGGCGCTCTGGCGCTACCTGCTGGGAGCCATGGTGTCGTATATGTCTCCTCGAGGGGAACAGGGACAGGGACGAGAGGCTTTTGCCCGATATTGCCTCTGGTCTTTCCGCAAGAAGCTTTGACGGCAGGTTGATGCAGTCGAGGACATCCCGCCGACGCGAATTAGCTCTCGCCGTCAAAGCGGAACGTGCCAAGCGCTTCCATCAATTTCAGCTTCGTCGCTTCGGTGATCTTCCTGCCCCTCGCCGCGCCGGCTTGCAGGATATCCATGATGAAATCCCGATCCTTTGCAAGCGACAGCCTGCTTTCCCGTATGGGCGCGACAAGCGCCTGCAATATCGACGTCAGGCGGCGCTTCAACACCATGTCTCCAAGACCACCACGACGATAGTGGCTCTTCAGGTCCGCAACCGCCTCGCGATCCTCGTCGAATGCGTCGAGATAGACGAAGATGATGTTCCCCTCGACCTGGCCGGGATCGGACACCCGTAGATGATCGGGGTCCGTATACATCCGGTGGACGGCATCCTCGATCTCGTTGTCGGTTGCCGATAGCGGGATTGCGTTGCCCTGGGACTTACTCATCTTCGCCTTGCCATCCACGCCGGGCAGTCGGCCGATGTCGGGGATGAGCGCGCGAGCCTCAGGAAGCACCAATCTGCCGGTTTGGCGGTTCAACCGGCGCACGATCTGGTTGGTCTGTTCGATCAGCGGCATCTGATCCTCGCCGACAGGAACGAGCGTCGCTTTGAAGCCGGTAATGTCGGCTGCTTGCGCAACCGGATAGCACAGGAAGCCGGCGGGTATGTCGCGCCCGAAACCGCGCGCCTGGATTTCGTCCTTGATCGTGGGATTCCGTTCGAGCCGGGCAACCGTGACGAAATTCAGGTAGAGCAACGTCAATTCGGCCAATGCAGGCAACGCTGACTGCACACATATTGTCGAAATCGTCGGATCTATGCCTACAGCCAGATAATCCAACGTCACTTCCACGACGTTGCGTTGCACCTTCTCCGGATCATGGGCATTGTCAGTGAGCGCCTGGGTATCCGCCAATAAGAGATATTGTTCGTGCTCATGCTGGAGCGCGACCCGATTGCGGAGTGATCCGACATAGTGCCCAAGATGCAGAGGGCCGGTCGTGCGATCGCCAGTAAGGATTACGGAGCGAGGATTGGTGTCCGAGGGCATTGCCGAAGCTCTTTCGTAAAGAGCCACTGTCCCGGTCGGATGGAGTCTAATCGAATATCGCCAGCCGCCAAAACAGCGGCCATGGTTAAGATTATAGACAGGCCGCGCTTAGAAAGCGCGCCACCAGCATTGCAAGAGGTTTCTAGGCCGGTTCGTCATGGCGGCCGTCCATATAGATTGCTCACGGCTTTGCCAAGCCTGGGAGTGACCACGCTCCTGGCGACGTCGATGCGGAGATCGTGCCGCGACGTGCTCGTTCCTGGCCGCGTTGGCCAGCGCGCTCCTCATTGTCCGCCGGTGGGCCGGCCAGTGGTAGCGCATTTTCAGCCCATCAGACGAGGAACTTCGACTTCGTCCCGCTCCGTCGCCGCGCCGTGGGAACTACACCGCCTTGAGCATGTTCAGGACTGATGCGCCGATATTACTTCCACTGTTTCGGCAACGGCAGCCTCCAGATCGATGAGGAAGGCATTCTGATGCCGAGCATCGATGATGTGGAGATCGAAGCGACGAAAGGTCTCGCGGAACTGGCCAGAGAATGCTTCCTGGAGAGGTCAGGCGTGAACCGGCTGTCCAGGTCAGGACGAAACGGGGAATGCTCTTCTTCGCACCGTCATTGTCTTTGAGGTGTTCATCACAGTCGCGTAGCTTTCACCGGCATCAGCCCGATCTTTGCCGAGGGACCGTCTCCTTCGGAATTTGAAGGCGGTTCATGCGGATCGGGCTGATCGGTCTCGATCGTCACTTCTTCGAAATGATCGTAGACTACCTTGCCAACGTGCTTGCCAGGATCGTCAACGGCCACCCCAACCGCCAAATCGACCGATCAGAAGCCGGAAAACTCTAGCCCCTGCCGAGGGCGCATCAGTGAGAAATTCACGATCAGACAGACCCTGCAAAAACTGCAGGAGATTCAGGATCTCAGCCAGATACGCGACGGCGTTCCTGACGGCCCCCATTCATCTCACCCACCTCGACGTTCGCAAAGGAGTGTCAGGGCATCCGCCAACCCCTGCTGCATGTGCTCTGAAAGAACCCGTCGAAGCCGCTCGAGATCATCACCTATCGCAGCATCGACGTATTCCTCATGGGCTCCTGGGCGCGGCCCATGTTCGTTGTGTGCCAGGTGCACCGCGGCCCAATAGAGCTGCAACCGCCCCCTCAGACCTTTCCAGGAATTGATGAGTATCTGATGGTCTGTGGTTTCATAAACCAATGAGTGCAGATGAAGCTCAGCTGCAATAGCTCTCTCCTCAATGCACGATTCGATCGCGTCGAGAAGCTTGACGTGACGGTTGTGCAACTGCCGCCTAAAGGCATCGTCACGCCTGTCCCATATCAGCTGAAAAGCAAAATATTCCAAGGCAGTCCTGAATGAATAGATCTCCTTTACATCGCGAGCATCGAGACTAACAACGCGGGTAGAAGAATAGTCCGAGGTGACGAGCAGCCCCTCATCATTGAGCTGTCGAATGGCCTCACGTAGCGGACCTCGACTCACGCCAAACTGGGTGGCCAGCTGTGCTTCCACTATGCGCGACCCAGGCCTGAATGCTCCACTCAAGATCCTTTCGCGCAGAACATCCGCGATCCGTTCCCGATAGGTTGCGCTTGAAAGCTTCGGTATTCCGGAGTCTCGACTCATCTTGGCGGCATCTTAGAGGGCGGCATTGATACAAGAGATAGCTGCGATTCAAGTGCTAAATTGGTGGTTGCCAATTTGGCAGCATCGCGACTTTAGATCTCATCTCCTCAGCGGCCGCCAAAGTGCCCGAAGCGACCGCCGACAATTTGCGAAGACTGCTAAACACATCAAATTCTTGTCCGCGGGTCATTAGATCGACGTCGGAGCTGTCCGCAAGTTCGTCACCCGCCAGAATTACGGAGGTCAGCAAGGGAAAGGACGCAGTGAAACTGTTTGCGCCAACTGTCTGCAGCACGATGGTGCATCCGGAAGCCGCAAATCCAAGGAGCGACATCCAAGCAGAACCCGGTCCGTCGATCAAATGCAGACCGCCTCGAGGTAACGTGTCGCCGTATTTCTGGAGAGAAGCAATTTTTGTTCCCTGGACACGACGCATTGCCGCAGCGGTCTTGGATGCGAGCGTCTCAATCCCTCCGTGCCTATTCACCGGAGTAGGATCTGGCGCATCTGATCCCAGTCCCGTCAGGATTGTACGAGCTTCCTGTATTACGCCACGCACGGATGCTTTCAAGTGCTTGGGAGCGATAGTCGCAGATGCCGCTTCCGGGTCGCCCGCCAAATCGGCGATCTCGCTGAAGGCAACGGTAGACCCGGCATCGACCAGAGAACTCACCATGAGGCTTGCCGCCGGATGGACGGTCAGTGAAGACTGCCTACTCGTGTTGCTCGAACGCAGGCCGACCCTCAGACATGACAAATCAAAAGATTTCCGGATAGAACTGGCAAGTCGTGCAGCCATGCCTGCGACGACCGAGGAGGCCTTGCGAAAAAGGGCATTCGTGTCGGGCCAGTCCTGGGTAATGAAAATCTCGTGCTCGCAACCATCTCGGCAAGCATTTTCAGCAAAACATTCAGCCGCTTTCCTATCCGTCCCCAATATCACGACCGTTCCCACATTCGGATTGTGGCATAATTGGCCGAACAAGCGAGTTGTGAATGCGAGTTCCTGCCCAAAAGACAGGCCGCCAGTAGGTGCCAAGAGGCATCGGGCGGAAGGATGCGACCAAACGAGGCTATTGGCCACGTCGTTCGTGAGGTCCGATAGAGAGACGACCAGCACCAGATTTCTGAGCCCTACGAGCCCATCGGAGCGCAGGAAACCCATGACGTTCATGTCGCCGGCGATGGAGGACATCAAAAGGCAAACCTGCGCTCGAGACGCCTCGAAACGAGGATCAGCGGATAGCAAATGATGAAGTAGCAAATCATGACCGCTGCGAGGATAGCGAAGCTATGGGAGTTGCCGCTATCGAGCAGGAGACGTTGGATCGTGCGTTGGGCCGATTCCAAGAGTTCGAGGCTCCCGAGCATAGCTGACAGCGAAGTTGCGTGGATGAGTGACGTGAGGAGGTTCATTGTCGGCGCCAGCAACCTTCGCATCGCCTGAGGCAGGACGACAAGAAATATGATCTGTATCGAATGCAGCCCCAGGGAGCGTCCCGCTTCGATCTGCTGGTTCGGAACAGCCTGAATAGCTCCTCTCACATTTTCGCCCATGACGCTGCTGCCCCACAAGGTGAGTCCAAGGACGGCGGCAAAGAAGGGTTTGAGGACAATCCCCACCGCCGGCAGGGCGAAGAAGGCGAAGAATAGCACGACGATAAGCGGTAGCCCGCGCCAAATCTCCACGTAGATGCGCAGCAGCCTTTGAAATGCAGGCCGGCTGTACGCAAGCGCTATGCCCACGACAATTCCTAGGGTCCCGCTCGCAATCGAGGCTGCGCCCGCCATCAGGAGCGTCGTCATCAGGCCACCGGCCATATAGCGGAGCGCGGGTAGGGTCCACTCAGGCATTGTGTGTCGGCAGCCTCAGTCGGTGTTCGATCGCAAGAGCGGCCCGAGAGAGCGCCGTTCCAAGCAGCAGATAGATCACCGCAATCAGGATGAATATCTCAAAGACGCGAAAACTTACCGAAACCAGATCGATCGCGGTGGTCGTCAACTCGCCGAAGCTTATGGCAACCATGAGAGCCGTGTTCTTCAAGGTTTCAATAGCTGTGTTTGTCAAGGACGGCATAGCTATTCTGACGGCCAGCGGCAGAATGATTGTCAACATGGTCTGGTCTCGTTTGAGGCCGAGCGCATCAGCAGCTTCAACCAACCCATGTGGCACCGTTTCAAAAGCGGCACGAAAATTCTCGGTATTGTAGGCAGCGGACCAGATTACCAGGGAGACGCATGCGGTCGCATTGGCCGAAAGCTGAATACCGAGCTCCGGCAAGCCGAAATAGATGAAGAATATCTGTACGAAGAGCGGCGTCGCCCTGATGAATTCAACCGCCGCCCCGATCGCTCGCCCGATATAGCGGATCCTATAGGCGCGGGCGGCACCCCCTAGCAGCCCAAGGGCAGTACCGCCAGCACATCCGACGATCAGAAGGTAGATCGTCAGGAGAAGGCCATGGCCAAGTTCGAACAGATGCTCGATGACATATCCGGGATCGAGCGTGTAGCCGAAATTCATCTAGGATTGACTTCAATCACACCGGTACAGATTCTCAGCGCCGGCATAAGACAATTCGTGGTCAGGACGAGGGACGGCGGTCGAAAACTCGGCCAGCGTATCTGCGCCCAACCATTTCTGCAGGCTCTTGTAGAAAAAGTCGTTCTTTCGCAGATCCTGGATGGCATAGTTTGCCCAGGTGGCCATCTCCGCATTGTCAAGCTTGACCCCGATACCAAAGGGGCCTCTCGCCACGCTATGGCCTACGATCTTGATCGACGAATCCTTGGCGGCCAGACCGAGCAGAAGCGTCACGTCTTGAGGGAATGCGACGGCGCGCCCCTGCTTCAACGCAGCGAGCGAATTCGCGGTGTTGTCAAACAGCATTTGCTGGACGTCGGGCATGCAGCCTTTCAGCCAGATACTGGGCGTTCCACCGGTAGTCGTTGTGATCGCCTTGCCTTTGAGGTCCGGCCAATCCTTGATCTCGGAGTTCTTTGGCACGACCATCCTCACTCCGGAATCGAAATACGGGTCAGAGAACTTGATCACCTTGGCCCGATCCGGCGTGTAGGACAGAACAGACACTATAAGATCGACCCTACCGCTCGTAAGGAAGGGGATTCTGTTGGGGCCGGCTACGCAAACCAGTTGGGCGCCGTCGTCGTTGCCGAAGGCAAGCCGGGCGAGTTCACGGGCAATGTCGATCTCGAAACCGGCATTATTGCCCCCGGCGTCGACAAAGCCGAAGGGTGGATAGTCGCACTTGACGCCGATAACGAGTTTCCCGCGGGCTTTGACGGGCGCGGGAAGTGGCGCTTCCCGCGCAAAGGCGGCGGAGCCGGCCAGTCCCGTCAGCGCGAAGGCCAACGCAATCACAAACACTTTCAGGCGTATAATGTTTTTCATGCCTTCATTCCCCTTCTTGCTTCCTAGCTGCTGCAGGCTCGCCCTTCGATCACTGTAAGTTCTGGCCCGCGCCGGCCAGCGACTATGCGACCGCCGTGACGGTTAGCTTTTCGGCTTCCTGAAGATACCGTTCAAGCAGCGCCCCAGTATGCGGTCCAGCCTTGCCGGTCCCGATCGCGCGGCCATCCACCTCGATAACCGGCACGATCTGGTTGACGGTTCCAGTGATGAACATCTCGTCGGCCATATAGACATCGCCCAATGACACTCTTGTTTCGCGTACCCGCAGGTCTCGTTCGATGGCGAGGTCGAAAACGAGCTGCCGCGTAAAGCCGGGCATGATTGAATCGGCCCGAGGCGTGGAGAGGATATCTCCCTGAATGATGAATATGTTTGCCGAGTTCGTTTCTGCGACGAAGCCGTCCGTATCAAGCATCAGCGCCTCATCGGCGCCGGCGTTATTAGCTTCAATTTTTGCAAGAATTTGCCCGAGCTGATTGCAGGTATGCAGCTTGGGATCGAGACATTGCGCGGGCGTCCGGCGGACGCTGCTGGTCGCCAGCCTAATGCCGCTCTTGGGCATCTGAGGTTTTTTTCCTTCCACTAGGATTGCGACAGTGGGCTCCACGTTGGCGCAGATCCTCGTGTCCATTCCACTGCTAAGCGGGTCGCCCCGCGACACGGTGATACGAACATGCGCATCCTCTTCGATCCTGTTGGCGGCAACGGTGTCCAAGATCGCCTTGGCAACATCCCGCTCGGTCAAGGACATCCGAATGCCAATGGCACGGGCGCACAGAAACAATCTTCTCACATGCTCGTGCAGCTGAAACACACCCCCGCGATAAACTCTGAGGCCCTCGTAAACCGCATCCCCACTTTGGAATCCCCTATCCCATATTGATATCCGAGCCTCGCTCCGAGGAACGAGTCGGCCGTTGAGGAAGCAAACCTGAGGCTCAATTTGGGACTGCAATGTCTACCCTCCAGAAATTTAAGCACGCGGGTACTGTCCCTTTCGTCGATTGTCAACAATCAATCATCTGGGGCACTCTCCAAGTGACCCGGCTAGGGTGCAGGTTGCCGAGTACGTTACGGATGACCTCATTGGCGATCGGGACGCGCACCGGCGCACCGAGCCGGACCTACCATGGCAGGCGGTGACCCGACGTGCTGAATTGACCCCTTAGCCGAACGGAACCCGCGCCAAAATCGTCCTTCTCGTCAATGGATCAGCGCCGTCGTTTGTGCTGGCGAGCGGATGGAGACGAGATCGCCCGTGGGCGAGCGCTCGGGCGTCCGGCGTGCGTCCCTTGTTCAGGGCCAGCCGCTGAAGCGAACCGGCCGCGAGCCGCATGTGTCGTTCGTCGTGCTGCGGAGACTTTGAGCAAGCAGCACAGGCTATTTGCCGACCCTCGGTCTTGGCCGCCCTCCATCCGCCAGCGCGACAATCACGACGATTTCGTCTGATCGAGGCGCACCGGTCAGCGTTAATGTGAGCGTATCGATATGGTCGAAAGACCAGGGATCGTCCTTGTGACCGAGCGGAACATCGATGGATGTTCCCGCGGCGCCAATTTTCTGGGTCGAGGGAATTACCGCCTTTCCGCCGCCTATGAATGACCGGATGGGCTTCCCCATCCCCGGATGAAGGATGGCGGCGGCATGTTCGATCTCGCCGTTCGATCCGACGATGGCGGCCTTGCCGTAGGAAATGACCGGGTTCGGCAGAAGAAGAGCCGCCTCGCGCACGAGCAGTTCTCCCAGCGGCTCGCCAAGGGAGACGAGTTCGGAAAGATCTTCGCTGGCCCGGCCGACAAGAGGATTGTGGATAATGACGCATGCCGCCGCGCGCGTGACCGGAGGGCGCGCGGCCAGTCCCCCTTCGAAATAGACGACATCCTTCATGACGTGAGAGCGCAGTATGTCCATCTAGCGTCTTCCAACCAGCCGACCGAAATTGACGTTGAGGATCGTCTCCGCCTCGTCTCGATCAAGGGCATTTCTGACAAAAGCGACGGGCGCGGGCTCGCCCAAGGGGAAAGGGGCATCGCTTCCCAGCAGCAGGCGATCGGCGGGCATTACCCCCGATATGTATCGCAATACATCCGGCTCAAAGCAGATCGTATCGAAGTAGAGCTGCCGCAGATATTCGCCGACGGGTCGTCCCAGCGCGGCGGAAAGCGATGCGTTCGTGTCGACTTCCCTCTGCATGCGTGCGCGAAGGATGGTGCTGAACGCGCCGCCATGGGCGAAAACCAGCTTCAGATCCGGCCAGCGGTCAAGGAATCCGGAGCAGATCAACTTGAGAATGTTTATCGTGTTGTCGAACAGATAGCCGGCAACGACCGTTAGTTCGTACTCCCCCATCCGCTCCATCCCGAGCGGATCCGCCGGATGGACGAACAAGGGGACCTGGAGATCCAGCGCGGCCCGAAGAACAGGCTCGAACCTCTCGTCATTGAGGTAGGCGCCCCCGACATTCGAAGCGATGTGGCCGCCTGTAAAGCCCATCTGCGTGACGCATCGCCGAAGTTCGAGGGCGGAAGCCTCGGGGTCCTGCATCGGAAGACAGGCCCATGCGCCGAAAGGCGACCTGCCCGCAATTTCCTTGGCGAGGGAATCGTTGAAAAGCCGCGCCGCGCGAACGGCAAGCTCGGGTGCCATGCGATAGTTGATGAACGGAGTGGCGAGCGAAAGGATCGCTTCGTCGATACCGTCCTCATCGAGCCGGCTTGCCTGCATGCCCAGATCGAAGAAAGTCCGATTCAACCCGAAATGGCGTCCGAATATATCTATGTCGATCTTGTCGCCGGCCTCTTCCTTTATCCTCAGGCCAAACGCCTTCTCGTCGTAAGCAAACTTGAAATACTCTTCTGGAACGAAATGCCTGTGTATGTCCGTTATCATATCCAGCCCGGTATATTTCCCATTGCGTCACTTGATCCTCTGCGGGGTCCCATGCCGCACGTCATGGCTAGCATAGCCATTATGATGCAACAATTGCATTTGGTGCGGATATCTTATTCACATAATGAATTGAATTGATTATCATTCTGCAATGGTGAGGCATCTCGCGGGAGGAGAAGTCCGTGGATTTTGACGACATCAGGATCTTCTTTTCCGTCGTCGAGCATCGAAACCTCAGCGCCGCGGCCAACGCGCTACGGATTTCGCAGCCGACGCTCAGCCGTCGCGTCCGCGCGCTGGAAGCCGAATTCGATTCTCCTCTGTTCATCCGAAACCCACGGGGCATGGCTCCCACCGAAGCCGGAGAGCGGCTTCATTCTGGACTTCAAGGCCTGGAGAGGCAGTTCAAGGTTCTCAAGGAAGAGGTCGCCTCGACCCTGACCGACCCTACGGGCGAGGTAGCCTTCGGCATCCCTCCCTCGCCCCGCAGCCTGCTTGCGGTCCCTCTCCTCACCCGATACGTCAATCGCTTTCCGTTCGTGCGCATGCGGGTGATCGAGGACACTAGCGGCGCGCTTCGCGACCTCGTGGCGAACGGTTCGCTCGACCTCGCCGTGACCAACTTCAACGAGCCACTGGAGGGCGTTGCTACCGAACCGATCGGAAAGGAACAGATGCTGCTGATCGGTCCGAAGGACGCCGACCTCTCGCTATCGAAGAAGACAGCTCTCGACCAGCTGACAAGGCTTCCCCTCATCCTGACCAGAAGACCGAACAGTTTGCGGCTCGCCGTCGATACCGGTGCGTCGGTCCGGGGACAGACCTTGAACGTCCGGCTGGAAGTGGACACCCTTCCGCTCATGACGGACCTGGTCATCGCCGGGCTGGGCTATACCGTCCTGCCGATGTCGGGTGTCCGCGACCTGCTGGCGCAAGGCAAGGTCACGGCAAGCCCCATCGCGGACATGTCGATAACCTGGCTTATCGCGCGCCGGAAAGAATACCAGCTGAGCCTTGCGGCGCGGCGATTCTACGAGACGATACTCGACGTCAGCCAGGAAAAAGTGAGCGAAGGCATCTGGCAGCAGGCATAACCGCGTCGTCACCCGTCCCCTTCAGCCCGGCGATTTTTTCGACCTCATGCTGCCCGACGCTATTCATTTTTTGAATTGACATGATCCTTACAATGCATTTGTCAAAACATATCGCCCGCGTTACAGTCGTTTCGGGGCTGGGCTACGCGCCGGGCCGGGGAAGAGGAGGGGTAAATAAAATGGCGACGGCATTCCAGCTTACCGAAGCACTTAACAAGTCGAAGCTTACAAAGAGGCATATATCCTTTTATCTTATTATGATTTTCTGTCATTTCTTCGACGGATTCGACATCCAGACTCTCGGATTTGCACTTCCCGGCATCATCAAGGATTTCGCGCTTTCGCCAAAGCAAGCGGGCTTCCTGGCCTCCAGTGTTTTCATCGGGATGCTTTTCGGAGGCATCATCGTCGGCACGATCGCCGACAGGATCGGCAGAAAATACGCCATCATCTTCGCCGCGTCGGTCTATGGCGCCATGAGCCTGGCCGCCGCCTTCGCCACCAGCTATGACAGCATCCTGGTGATCAGGATATTGCAGGGTTTCGGCCTCGGCGCGGAGGTCCCGCTCGTCTTCACCTATCTATCCGAATTTCTGCCGGCGAAGCATCGCGGCTTCCTCATCGCTTCCATCATCGCGTTCTGGCAAGCCGCGAGCTTCGTCACGGCGCTCCTGGCCATCTACATCGTGCCTGCTTTTACGTGGAGAGGCATGTTCGTGGCGGGAGCGATCCCCGTCGCCGTCCTTCTGGTGCTGCTCGCCCGGCTGCCGGAATCGGTTCGTTTCCTCCTGCTCAAGGGCCGGAACAGGGAAGCCGAGAAGATCGTAGGGGATTTCAGCGACGTTCCGGCCCACACGCTCCCGGCGACCAACTCCAGCCCCGTCGCGCAGCAGGCGAGCCTGTCGGAGCTTGCGACATCCGGATATCTGCGGGCCACGCTCGGGCTCTGGATCATGCAGTTCTGCGGAGGCGCCGTTTTCATCGGCCTTCTGGTCTGGCTCCCGTCCATTTTCGTGAAGATGGGCTTTTCGCTGGTCCATAGCTTTGTCTTTACCGCCGCCATCACCGCGTCAGGGGCCGTGGGCAACGTGATCGGCGGCTATTCGATCGATCTGGTCGGCCGGCGGGCGACGCTTGCGGCCGCCTTCATCATAGGCGGCATTCTCACCTTCTTCTGGGGATTCGCGTCCTCGGGAACGGCGATCGTGCTCATCGGATGCGTCACCGCCTTCTTCGCCTTCGGCGCCGCGGGCGGCCCCCTGTTCGCCTACACCAGCGAGATCTATCCCACCCGTTTCCGCGCGACCGGAACCGGCTGGGCAGCCGCATGGCAGCGCGTCGGCGGCATCGTGGCGCCTATCGCCTTGAGCAGCGTTCTGGCGAGCGGCGCCAACAATTCGACGTTCTTCCTGATCCTGGCAGTCACCCTGCTGGCAGGCGGGGTGTCCATGCTCTTCCTCGGCTACGAGACCAAAGGACGCTCGCTCGAACAGATCCAGCTGGATCTCAGCGGAAAGGCGGCGTGACGATGGCCTTCTTCGAATCGCGTGGGGCGAAGCTGCACTATGAGGTTCTGGGAACCGGCCCAGCCGTTCTCATGGTGCACGGCTTTACCAACCACGGCCTGGTATGGGCCGGCCAGCTGGCCGACCTCCTTGTCGCCGGGTATCAGGTCGTCCTGACGGATCTCGCCGGCCATGGCCTGTCGCAGCCGGCCGTCCGCAAGCAGACGGTTCCCCAACTCGCGTCGGACATCATCGCGTTGCTGGACCATCTGAAGATCCGACGGGCGGCGGTTTGCGGGCTGTCCCTGGGCGGCATGATAGCCCAGGTGCTCGCGGCCGACTTCCCCGAACGGATCGGCGCGGTGGTCATCGCCAATTCCTCGGCGGAATCCTCGGACCCGGGCACGGTAAAGGAGATAGACGCCTGGATCGACCTGTTCGAACAGGCCGACGGGCCGCTGAAGCGCCTCGAGGCGGTCTGGCCGAAGATGCTGAACGACGCCTACCGGGCCAGCCCCAGCGCGGCGGCGTTCAAGGCAAGCTGGCGACGCATCGTCGCGAGGATACCGGGTTCGTCGTTCGCGAACGTTGCGCGCGGGCTGCAGGAGTTCAACTGGAGCGGGCGGCTGGACGATATCCGCCAGCCCGCTCTCGTCATCGGCAGCGAATTCGACCGCCTGTTTCCTCCCTCAATATGCAAGCAGCTGGCGGATCGCATCGCCGGGGCCGAACTCGGCATCATCGCCGGGGGAAGCCATCTGTCCTCTCTGGACAGTCCGAAGCCATTCAACGAACTCCTGTTGAAATTTTTCACGGCCCGGAACTGGTAACAAGGACGGCCCGCGTGGCCGTCTGCGCCCTTTCATCAGCAAGGCAACTACCTCGGCACAGCGCCGCAACCGAAAGAACTCTCCATGCACAAGCGTCAGGAGTCGGCCGCGATAAGCAGCCGGATCATTTCCCGCCGCGGCAAATTTCGCGTCTTCGACAAGATCGACCCTCGTCGCACGGCGCTCGTCGTGATCGACATGCAGAACGGATACATGCATCCGGGTCAGCCGGCCGAAATATCCACGGCGCGCGAAATCGTCCCGAACATAAACAAGCTTTCCCAAGCATTCCGGTCGGCCGGGGCCACGGTCGTCTTCACGCTGAATACCATCGACGCGCAGGCGCATGCCGAGTGGTCCAACTATTTCAACAATTTCTGGAACGAGGCAGCGCGCATGAGGATGCGCGACAGCTTCGAACCCGACAAATTCGGCCACCAGCTGTGGCCCAGCCTCGACGTGTCGCCGCAGGATTTCAAGTTCACAAAAAATCGGTTCAGTGCGTTTTTTCCAGGTGCTTCCGATCTGCCGGATTTCCTCGCCGGACGTGGCATTGACACCGTGGTGATCGTGGGAACGGCTACGAATATCTGCTGCGAGTGCAGCGCACGCGACGCGATGATGCTGAACTACAAGGTGATCGTCGTCTCCGACGCTACGGCCACCTATACGGATGAGGAGCATAACAGCTCGCTGGATTCCATGCGGCACCTCTTCGCCGACGTCCTGACGACAGAACAGATTTTGAGGGACCTTGGGGATAACTGAAGCGGATCCGCTTCGGATTTTTGCGCGGGCCAGCGATCGGAAGGGAAACGGATGGGCAAAAGAGGTTACTGGATCGCGTCCGTGCGCATCGATGATGAGGAAAAATATAAGAAATATCTCGACTACGTCTCCGGTCCATTCGGAAAATATGGCGGGAAATACCTGGTGAGGGCCGGCCGCTCGAAGGTCGTCGAGGGCCAGGGTCGCGACCGCAACATCATCATCGAATTTCCGGACTACGACACCGCGCTCGCATGCTACGCGTCTGCCGAATATCAACAGGCGATTCTGCTGCGAAAAGACGCATCCATCAACGATATCATCGTCGTGGAAGGACATGGGCTCTGGTAGAGCCTACCTTCTCTCTGTTGCGAATGCGTCGACGCACGTTGGAGGCTGCTAAGTCCACCGCATCTTCGCCACATCTTAAAAATGCTTACCCGACGGGGGTATTGCAAATTGTCCAGACCTCGCCTCAATTCTCAAATGGTTGGTCAAAGGTATATGGGTTGAACTATCAAATTTGAAAGCCGTTATCTTCCTGCGGAACGAATACTTTCTCTACACGCTGATTCTTCCCTCTCGATTACGAGAGGTTTTTAGTCAATTGTACTGATCAATGGTTTGAAGATAGCTCGGTTTAATCATCAGTCGAGACCGATCAGCGACTATCTCGTCTCGACTTCGTGAGGCCCGAGGAACTCGGCTGTTCGCCGGCTCGGCAGCATGTTCGAGCGCTCATATGACGGCACGTCAGCTTGGCGCCCACTATTTGATCGTTCCGACCAACGTCGCCATTCTCTGAAAGCTGCCGTTCGGCCCAACAAGCTACCCGGTTTTCCGGAAGGATCGCGGGTCAGCAATCCACGATCTCCATCTCGTCGATGTCACGCTGCTTTTATTGATCCAGATTTCTTTGATCGAGCTGCCCTTCGCTGGCGCTTCGTCGATATATGGATAGATTCCCAGATATTCTTGTCCCTGAAAGCTCTCACCGCTCTTAGTCACCGGAAGGATTGCAACGGCGCCGCTGAAGCCATCGAAATAGCCCAGCTCCCAAGGCATCCATTTCGATGATCCCGAATTTGTCGTGTGAACATAGACAAGTGATTTGCATTGACGCATCCGCCCCCGGATAACCTCGGCGGTCGCCGGTGTGACATTCCTACGGTCAAGCTGCGGGTCTTCCAGCCAGTCAATGTAAACCGTCTTCCCGTAGTCCTCCAGAACGCCCTTAACGCCAAGAATCATCTCTGCGTCGGAAGTTGAATGGCTAAGAAAAATATCAAAGCTTGACTTGTCTTCGCCGAGGCAACCTCTTCCTTGAGGACTGTCGTTGCCTGTCTGTACCCCCCGGTCTTGCGTTGCGCGCGCTGACGTATCTGGCTTTCCGTAAACGTCGTCATCGTTTTCCTGTGTCGCTCTAGATCACACGCATAGCAAGGAACCCATGCCAACCGCCCCCGAGTCTGCGATCTACTTGTTGGTTTATATTCTGCGGCGGGCTGGATAGCGGCTTCAACAACCAGCTGTTATGGCAGCCAAGCTGCAGATGTGAAAAGACGAGCAGCCTTGGAAAAGTCCAGCTGGCTAAACCGCGCCTTCAGAGGTCATCGATTTGTTGCAGCAAAGAGTAATCATCGCCCCGCGGCTGTGGCGGCTGCCTCAATCCAGGTCGGCATGTTCGCGTAGCCATTGTCGTGAACCCAATCGTAGGTCTTGTAGATTTGGTCGAACGAGACATTGGCACCGTTCCGCTCCGCCGACCAGTAAGAAAGCGGGTTCTTCCCTTGGCTGTCCGCCCCGAGTTGCGGGTCCTTCACGTTGTGAATGTCAATAGCCAAGATGCCCTTACCCAACTCATAGCTGCGCTTGATCTCGTGGCGCACCCAAGGCCGATCATAAGTTTCCTTGCCGAACAGCACCACCGTTACTGAGGTGCCGGCGAGCTGCGTTTCGATCCATTTCTCGATGCCGCCCGCCCGCCGCTTCACTTCTTCAAACTCGGCTTTGTCGTAAAAGGGCGACGCCTCATCGCCAGGGCGCACAACCCACGAATTGCGAACCTGGACGATACGACGAACATCGCGGGAATAATGGAAGCTAAAGAAAACTCGACGAGCCATTTGTCTTACTTCCTCGCCTTTATCGCGGCTTCCACCCAATCCTCGATATTGTCAGCGATGTGTTCGTAGACATAAGTGCTGGTCTTGTAGGGCGGATCGTAAACGGTCCCCACGACGCTTTCTCCATCAACTTTAAGCCCGACAAACGGGTCCGATCCCTTTTCAGACTGTTCTCCGCTGACATCTTTCAGATTGTGGACATAGACCGCCATCACGCCTAAGCCCTCCTCCCAAGCCTTCTTGATCTCGTAC
This sequence comes from Rhizobiales bacterium 65-79, assembly GCA_001896885.1. GTDB lineage: Bacteria > Pseudomonadota > Alphaproteobacteria > Rhizobiales > Rhizobiaceae > Mesorhizobium_L. Next base: position 16,842 of record MKRJ01000038.1, read on the forward strand.
TTTACCCACCGCCGACCGGCGGTCTTCGCACCAACTAACACGATCAGGCAGTCTTTGCCTTTCATGTTGTTGTCGATCCACTTCTCGACGGCTGTATCACCCTGTTTTTTGATCTCCTCCCACTTATTCGCGACGAGGAGCGGCTGCTCGTCAATCGACCCGATGTTCTTAACTTGCTGGACCCGCCAGCTGTCCGGTTTGTAGTAGAAGCTGAGAAAACATTGTTTATTGGCCAAGATACCCCCCCTCGCTGATGCCATTGATCTGGCACTTGCATGAACCCATAGCAACTGCAATGACTATCCACAACGTCGCGAACGTGGCGCAAGCGATCCTCAGTAGGCAAAGACGAGATGGCTCTCTACGAGGTTATAGTAATTGGGTCGCCAGAGGCAGGTCAAACGGAGGCCTTAACCAAACAACTCGCAGATGTCACAGGGATCTTTTCGCTGGAAATGCCTAGCGACCTGGCGATCCGGACGGCCTCGGATATAGCGGACAGAAATCCCAAAGCCGCTACGGTGGCGCTATATTTTGGCGGTGCCCCTTCTGTCGATGCGAAGCTAGTCGATGAGCTCGAAGCGGCAAAAGTACCCATCGTGCCGGTGGTGGAAAAGGGCGTGTCCGTCACGGCGGCGGTGCCGGGCGAAATCGCAAACACGAACGCTTGTCTACTGGATGCCAACGACAGCACGCTGGAGGCCCTTGCTTCGGTCGCGCTGGAAGTGCTGGGGCTACTGCATCGTCAACGCCGTATTTTCATTAGCTACAGGCGCACTGACGCGCGCGAAGCAGCGCTCCAACTGCATGACGAACTGTCGAGCCGAGGCTTCGATGTGTTCCTCGACACACATGACATTCGCCCGGCCGAAGCCTTCCAGGAAATGCTCTGGCATCGACTTTCGGACTGCGACGTAACCGTCATGCTGGACACAAAAGATTACTTCGGCAGCAAATGGACCGCCCAAGAGCTCGGACGGTCGCAGGCCCTCGGCATTCAGATATTGCGGGTCGTCTGGCCAGACCACAGCGGCTCGCGACATCTGTCCCTCAGCGATACAGTCACGCTTAGCAATGCCGATCTCGACGCCTCAAAAAGGCTTCGACCTGACCTTCTTGCCGATATCGCAAAGCGCGCCGAGGCGCTCCGCAGCCGTAGCATCGCTACTCGGCACCTCGACCTTGTTGGGCGCCTCAAGAGTGAAGTCGTGCGCATCGGTGGGCAATTCGAGGGCATCGGAGCCTATCGCTCCGTGAGCTTGACGCTTCCTGGTGGTCGGCGGCTCGAGGCCTACCCTATGGTAGGCGTCCCTACGGCGGAAATGTTGAATGACATTCAGGACAAGGCTAGGAAAGCGGGCCATGGCAGGTTCCCCTGTCTGGTGTACAATCACATCGGAATACGCCCAGCTTGGATCGAACACCTGCGGTGGCTCGACGCTCAGATATCCTCTGTGCGCACCCTCAAGGTGTCGGACGCGGGTTGGGAGCTGGTGGAATGGGACCAATGAGACAACATCGGTCGATCTTCCTGTCCGCGGGTGTTCCCGACCCGTCCGCAAAGCACTTCATGGGCGAAGGGGACACTGCCGCGATCTCAGCTTTGGTTAGTGCGTTATTGTTCGTCGCGCTGGGACGACGTCCAATAGTGTGGGGCGGACACCCGGCGATAACCCCCATGATCTGGGCCTACGCGGAGGCCCTTGATGTTGATTATGGAAGATGGGTCACCCTCTACCAAAGCGAGTTTTTCAAGGACGACTTTCCTGAGGAGAATGCTCGCTTTGGAAACGTGATTGTGACGGAGGCGGCGAAAGGCGATCGCGAGCGGAGCCTCGAAATAATGCGCCGTCGCATGCTTTCCGAAAGCTCATTTGAGGCGGCCGTCTTCGCCGGGGGAATGGGTGGAATCTTCGATGAGTACCGGTTGGTCACGGAGTTGGCCGCTCAGGCGACTATTCTCCCAATAGTGTCAACCGGCGGGGCAGCTGCTATGCTCGGAGCGGAAATCAAGGCCAGCGACGATTTGAGCGCCGAACTCGATTATGTAGCGTTGTTGTTTAATCGCTTAGCGATTGACCCGAACGAGCCACGAGGTGGAACGGAAGGCTTGTTTAGCTTCTGAATTTGAATCGTTGCAATTGGATTCCGCTGTCGTCGTCGATTGTCGCGTCGGGCCCTAACGTCGTCATTGCGGCTAAACACACGCATTGTCGTAACGGGAGCTACAGCGCCGGATGCTGTCCCAAGCTTGAGGGTCGAGCCTATGATCACAGCCGCTCAGCGTCCGTAGACCGCTTACGGCTTCGCGCCACCAAGCCGAACGCTCAGGCAAACCTTGTGGTCATTGCAACGCAGACGACTCGCCGGCGACTAAGGCCGAATCCGATGCTCCAGAACGCAGCGATACCCGATTCCTTCGCCGGCTGCCTTGTGTCATAGATCGGGCCAGCGTTCGATGCTGCTTCATGCGGTCAAAGTTTGAGCAATGCGTATCCCCTGATTTGCTGAATGGGAGATCGATGACGTGAATATCAATGATTTTATAGATGAACTTTCAGGGCTCAGGTTTCCTCACGCCTTCAATCCCTACTCTGAGAAGTGCGTCGTTCATGACCTAGACGAGGCCCCGGCTATCCGGCGCAAGAACTTGGAAGCGATACTCTTTGCTGCGACAACGAACGGGATCGATTCGCTCTGGATCGGCCGTGATCTCGGCTATCGCGGGGGGAGACGAACAGGCCTCCCTCTGACAGACGAGGCCCATCTATCATCCCATGCCGCGATCTTCGACTGCACCTCCCTTTGCCGAGCGACAAAAGGACCAATGGTAACGGAGCGCACCGCCACCGTCATTTGGCGCATGCTGGAGAACATCGGGCGCCCCGTGTTCCTTTGGAACGTGTTTCCCCTTCATCCCCACGAGCAAGGCGATCCCCTTTCCAATAGATGCCACACAAGGGCGGAGCGCCAGGCTTGCAGGAGTCTGCTGATATGGCTCCTGGGGACTTTGAAACCACGGTATGTGGTTGCCATCGGCAAGGATGCGCAAAACGCATTGGCGGACCTGGATATTGCCGCCGTTGGCGTAAGGCACCCGAGCTATGGAGGGCAGGCCGAGTTCGTCACCGGGATCACGACACTTTACAAACTGCCGAAGACCAGATGCGACAACCCGCAATTGTCCCTGTCGCTCACCTAAAACTCACGAATTGGGGGAATAGCCGAGCGTCCTGTTTTCGAGATCGGCGGTGACGACGCCTCCCCTGTTAGCCTGAAGTTCACGAAAAACCTCGTAACCCGACAATATGGCCTCTTCCCAGAGCCACAGTGGCATATTCGCAACCTCGTAGCCTTCGACGAACTCTCTGACCGTTTTCAGAAGGCCGTAGTCGAGTGCAGTAACACGCTCGAAGAGATTCAGGCGCTGTGCGTGATTAAACACCCAGGTCGAAACGCCTTCTTCGATCAACACCGCACGCGCGCCATCCTCAACCTCATCGATTTTCGGAACGCTCTTTCGCTTGCGTTTCAAGAGGCGTCGCAGATTGGGCGACCATCCGAGTTTGGTGGCGAATGCCATGTGGAAGGCATCGTGAAATCTATAGTCGTCGTCTTCCATACGATTGTCCGTCAGCTTGTCGCCGAGGGGGCTCCCCTCATAGTAGGGCGTGACTTGGCGCTTCCCGGGTTCGCCGTCCTCAACAAGCGTCAGAGAAAACCGCCGAGGAAGCCTTTCGCGCTCAGGAAAATCCGCGTCCAACAGTTGCGGATAGCGCTTCTCCTGCGGCCAGCGGTCGTACGTTTTCCTAAGGTTCTCCGCCGCCGCATCAGCAAGACTGAGTCCAGCTTCCTCGGCTGCGTCCCTAAGGCAGCGCAGTATTGCAACGAGCCTTCCGACAATAGAGGCTTGATTGTCCTCTAGACGGCCCGCCTGGAAATCCACAACCAGAAGCCCAACTTCCGATGCCAGTTTCAGCAGGCGTTGTTCAAACTGACTGCTCGGTTCAGAGGCTTTCCTCCCGACGGACTTCTGCAGATCCACAAACTTGAGATCTTCCGGTGCTGAGAACTGCCAATTTTCCACCGTCCGGTCAATATTATGCCCAATGTAGGCGAGGCTGATGTTTGACCTGCATGCAATCGCGTTAAGATACCATAGAGTATCGCCAAATTCCTCAACCACTGTTTTCTGGTATCCAATATAGGCGGTCCTATCTCGCTGTTTCTTCTTTACCTCGCTCAATATGCTTCCGGCCTCTCCAAAAATGCCTAGAAGAGGAAAAGAGAGACGTCCGTCGGGTTTGAAGAGCTTGTCTGTCTTGTGGGCAGCCTTCTGATAGCTACTAAGCGTCAAAGTGCCTGCTGAAAATTCGCTCATTCTGAAAACCTTTTGAGTTATTCGACGATCTTATCCATGCGCTTCGAGTAGCGTGAGCTGCTCTTCATGAATTGGTACGGCGTTCCGATAATGGTGTTAGTTTGTCCCTTGTATTGATCTTGGATCCAGTCCAGCAATGGCTGGCCTTGAGCCAAGGTAAATTTTCTATGGCCGATCCCGTTGTGATAACCGAGCTGCCCAAGGATTCCCTCTGGAGCCACAGGAGCTGCATCGCCGAAGTAGTAGAAATTTCGGGAGAGTAGTACTCGATTTGTCTGAGTGTCGTTTTTGATATTTGATGGTTCTGGACTACCGTCTATTTGGCTGTGATGTGAATCCTCCTGAGCCCACGCCGTTGTTCCAGCCGGCCGATGGTAGATGTTGTCGCCCATGATCATTTTGCGACTGCCGTTGCGGACTGGCCGCTTGCAGCGATATTCGGGATCGTCCCAATACGCATCGAAGGTGAGCGCGTCGGTCACCTGCATGGCGTATATGCATCGGCCGACCGCTTTCAGTTGGGCTCCGCCCATTCCAACGACCCAGTCGCCGACTTGAGCTGTTCGACGGATCATGGGTTTGCATGTTGCGAGCGTGCACACGCCGTGGAAAGGATTGGGTGCGAAGCCAAAATCTCTCGCCACCACGTACATGTAGACGTTAGGCATAGAGCCTTCAGCACCGCGAGGTTGGCGCGGCATGCACAGGTTCGCGAAGCGTGCTGCTGCCGGGGTCCTCGAACGGACTATCTCTGTCCTCGATGGCGTCGATGATGCTGTCTGAGTTCCAGTTCACGAGGGCGTCGCCATATTCCTCGAACGCAGGCGGGATGTCCGCCTGAGTGCCCCCATGCGTGTAGACGCCGACGATGCGCTTGCCCAGTTCATTCGCCTTGCGGATTTCCCAATCCACCCATGGCCGCGCATGTGTTTCCTTGCCGATCAGCACGATCACAGTTCCCGCCCACGACATTTTCATCCGCAGCAGCCGCTTAAGCGTTCGTTCTGGAATCTGCTTGGCATCCAAGCGGGCCTGGTTGGAAGGCTTCGCCCGGATTGAACTGTTGCGGATCTCAAAGCCGTTGCGGCCGAGCAAACTGGTCAATTTAGTCACGCGATCATCGTCAGCATGGTGATGGCTGATGAACACGTGCCGGCGCTTCGACATCTTCGCCACTCCTCATAAGCTCTACAAAATTACTCAAATCGTGTCACATTGTGTAACGAGTCGCGAACAAACGCTAGTATTTGGCTATCGTTGACATCAGCAGGCTTTCAAAGCCGGCGGATTGGTGGGGGGAGGCAACCTTGGTAGGCAAGAACACGGAAACGTGGGAGAAAAGGTTAAGGTCGGCCGTCTCGTCAATCGCGACATTCGACCAGACCTTTTTTAAGGAATATGGTCAAAGGTCCTGGACGCCGAGCGAAGCGGACCATCGCGCTGCGCTGTTGCTCCACCTTGAGCTCATTTCGCGGATCGCTACCCAACATCTCGACTATAGCCAGGGCGTCGAGGAGGCTGCGCTCAACAGCATCTTCGAATTGTTCGGGAAGACCAGAGCCGTCTGCTCGTCGAACCCGGGTTGCAGCACGTTCGAAATTGTCGCGTGGCACGTTTTGAACGCCCGAGTGCGCCCGTTCACCGCCCGCTGGCATTCCATCAGCCAAGCAGGCGGGCTCCGTGCGTTGGACACCAGCGACGAATTCAGGGCAGAGCTGGAGGTCGTGCAGCTTGCTTTGCTCGACCTGGACGTGGCGTTGCAGGCGATCGCCGGGTATGATGGCTACTCGGCACGTCAGGATGTCAAACCTCAGCACGCAGCCTTTGACGGAGAGATGCAGCTAGTACCAGTGTGGCGCGCTATGGGAGTTCGCGACCATGCCAACACCTTGGCGATACAGGAACGCGAACTTATCCATGCCCGGCGACGTGAGTACCAGATCGACGAGGACCGGAATTGGGCTGCGGGAATGGCTCTCTCCGGCGGCGGCATCAGAAGCGCGACATTTTCAATAGGTGTGCTGGCGGCTCTCTCTCGCAGAAATCTGCTGCCACAGTTCGATTACATATCGAGTGTTTCCGGTGGCGGATTTACCGCTGGCTTCCTCACGCAGCTTCTCGGCGGGCCAGAAATTGATCCTCAGTTCGGACTCCATGCGAACAAACAGCCGTTCCGGAGAGATGAAGGCGAATCGCTCATCCTCAGAAAGGTTCGCCAAGGGGCCAGCTACCTGTCTGGGTCGTTTCTCGAGCGCGTGGCTCTCGGGACGATCCAGGCGCACGGAATCTTCATCAATCTGTTGGTGATCACACTGCTGACCGCCATCTTCGCATATGGCGAGTTTGCGATTGCCAGTTTCGTTTCTGGAAGCATAACGGAGATTTTGTCGGTGGTTCTGCCGATGGCTGCTGTTAGCGGTATCCTGATTATTCCGCTGGCCAGCAAGACGTTCTATCGTGACAACAAGCCATCCTTGTTGATGTCCTTTTTTGGTCTCCTATTTCTTCTGCCCCCAGCGGTTTTTGTCTTGCACCTGTTTCACGCCGCCTTACGCTACCTCGTGGGTTTGTTCTTGGTGGGCTCGCAAACGAGCATCGCCTACACGCCGGTAACAATCGGCGTCATCCTGATGTGGCTCGCGCTGACCATCTCCAGCTTCGTCGTGGCGGGGGCGATTGTGTCGCAGTTCAATCGGCTGCGTCCGGCATTTCTTACGGGACTTGCAGTCTTGTTCCTGCTCATGAGCGAGTCCCTCTTTTATACCTTCTTTGTTGATGGCGGCGGATCGATCGGTATCGTCACTGCTGGGTTGGCTGCGGTCATCCTTTTGTTCCTGTGGCGATTTCTCGACATCAACGTCGCCTCCCTTCATCACTACTACCGCGCAAAGTTGTCCGACGCATTCCTGCTTCGTCCTTCGGGGGAGGCAGCAAATCCGATGAATCTGAGTATGTTTGACGGGCGCCGAGCGCCGTTTCCGATCATCAATTGCGCGCTGAACGTGCCCAACTCGAAAAATCCGGTCATGCGCGGACGCCTATCGGATGTGTTCGCGATCACGCCGGTGGCGGCAGGCGCCGGGGTCCTCGGTTACCTCGACACTCCAAGTTGGGAAAAATCCAACACAAACCTCGATCTAGGATCCACCATCGCACTGTCAGGCGCGGCGGTCTCCCCGCAAATGGGCTTGAGGACAAAACGCTATGCAAGCTTCTGGCTCACGGCGCTCAATCTTCGACTGGGCATCTGGCTGCGTAAACCGGGGGAAACGTCACGAGGACCGGGACTATGGCAGCTGGTGAAAGAAATGACCGCCACGGCCGACGAGCATGGCGCATTTCTCAACATCTCCGACGGAGGCCATATCGAGAACCTGGGTGTCTACGAGCTGTTGAAGCGTCGATGCCGCTTTATCGTGGCTATTGACGGTGAGAACGACCCGATGATGACATTCCACGCGCTGACAAACCTGCAACGGCTCGCCTATATCGATTTCGGGATCGTCCTCGATCTAAATTTGGATGATCTGAGGCTTGGAGAGGCCGGCTATAGCCGATCGCACTTTCAGCTCTGCCGGATATTCTACCCGCAAAGACCAGATCAGGCGTCCCGCGAGATCGGTTACCTACTCTACATTAAGCTCTCTCTGACGGGCAACGAGGGAGAATATCTCAGGCGCTACAAGCTAGATGAGCCGACGTTTCCACACCATTCGACCGCGGATCAGTTCTTCTCCGAAACCCAATTCGAGGCGTACCGATCTCTTGGGGAACACGTAGGTGAAAAGCTGTTCCTGCCGGCGATCACAGGTCCGCTAGACCAGAAAGACGTTCCGCTGGAAGAGTGGTTTCGTTGTCTTGGACACAGCTTGTTGCGGCCAATGCCTAGTAGGCAAGGTAATCAGACGTCAGCGTAGTCGAACACAGCAACGTGGAAATATGCTTTCGCGGCTCTCCAGTAGGCAATATTCGCTGCTTGGGAGATACCATGCAATGGCAGCTTATTGGCATCGCAATTCAATACCTGCCGGTCAGCTGTCGGCCCCATAAAAGTCATTCAACAGGCCCGTCCGGATTAGCCGATCATGCCGCGACGTTTCATTCTTGATGTTCCCGACCGCATCGTGCCCGCATCTCTATCACGGCCTTATCGCAATCGGGTCTGATAGGGATAGGGGCTTGTGAGCCTGCAGAGGCCCAACTAACCCGCACCTGGAACCTCACCCGCCCACGCAGAACGTAGCCCATTCCTGCATCAGCTCGCGCCGCCGATCGATGAACGTAGTCCTCGCATATGCAGCGACAACCTTGTCGCTCTGCGTGTGGGCGAGACAGGCCTCAACGACCTCAGGCGAATAGTCGGTCTGCTCGCGAGCCCAGGTGGAGAAGGCAGCGCGGAAGCCATGCACCGTGGCACCGCCGTCACGAATACCGCGCAGACACTGAATCATGGCCATGTTGGAAAGTGTCTCGACTCGCTTGCCGGGGAACAAATGCGGGTTCTTGTCCGTGGTGTCTTTTGGCAATGATCGCAGCAGCGCCATGACCTCCTCTGCCAGCGGCACTTGATGCTCGGCCCGTGCCTTCATGCGCTCAGCCGGGATCGTCCAGAGTTTTGCCTCCAGGTCGATCTCGTCCCAGGTGGCGCCCAGCGTCTCGCCGGTGCGCACCGCCGTCAGGATCGTGAACAACAATGCCGTGGCACTATTCGATCCCAGCTTCTTCAGATCGGCGACAACTGCAGGCACTTCACGATACGGCACCGCGGCATGATGCTTTTGCTGCCGCTGCAGCTTGTTCAGCGACGGCAGCAGGTGCATCAGCGGTCCGTCGCGTAGAGCCGGGTTGTCCCCGCTGCGATACCCCATGGCAGTCGCCCAGCCCAGGATCTTATCGAGGCGACCGCGGATATTTCTGGCGGTGGGCGGCTTCGTCGTCCAAATGGGTTTCAGCACTTTGACGATATCGTCGATGCCGATCTCGTTGACCGGCTTCTTCCCGATGAAGGGATACACATACATCTTGAGCGTCGATGACCATTGCTGCCGGTGCTTGTCGTTCGTCCATGATGCCTCATGGGAATAAATGTACTCCTGGGCGCATTCCTGGAAGGTCGGCACCTTGGCGGCCTCGGCGCCAGCACGCTCGATCTTCCGCTGCGCCCGCGCCGCCTTCTTCTCCGCGGCGGGATCGGCGCCATCCCGTATCTCGATGCGCAGCCGCTCTGCCTTGTCCCGCGCCTTGGCCAGCGGGACGTCCTTTACCGGGCCGAGGCCGATCACCTTCGGCTTGCTGTTTACCCAGTATCGAAACAGCCAGCTTCTCGTGCCCTGGTCCCTGATCTGGAGATACAGATTATCGGACACCCAGTGCATGCCGACATCGCGCAGCCCATCGACCTCTCGTGCTGACAGGGCGCGCTTGCGGACCATGGGCGATTGTCCTTTCCCTGCGTGGCAGTAAACGTCGCCGGGACCATTGCTCTCACGGTCGGCATAGTCCAGCCGAGCCGATCATAAAGTTCGGATGAACATTTCCGACACGACAGACGATCGGACAGACGGTTCAGCAGAGCCGTCAACCCGGCAGGTTCGCGGGGTTTAGATAAACATCGCAGTTGGTCGGGTTCGAAAGTGGCTGAGAAAGCTGCAAAAATCGGCCCGCAAGCGCCCGCTTATGCCGCGTTTACAGGCACTTAGATAAACACTGGCCTTATGAAGATGGCGGAGAGGGGGTCACCGCACTATCGGCCTTTTGCCGGCTTTGTTTCGACTGAAACGGGGGGACAGACGGCAGAACAGACGGTATAGACAGATACTGGCCGGCCCCCGGCATTATTCGTAATCGGAAATGTAGGTTTGTTCGCTAACGTTCGTTCTCAACGTGATCGCGTATCCGTCTGACGCTTCCGAGGCGTTTTGAGAACTCCGCTTCCGATTTGATCAGTCTCCATCCATGGAAAGGCGAACGCGGCGAATTCATTTGCTGCTTTGACGCTATTCTTCGATTTCTGCGCGACAGCTGCGGCGAGTGCCTCAATGAGTGCAAGAACGGCTGCGTTCGACGTGGACGCGAAGCGCCGTTCGGAAACGGCGAACAGCGAAACATCGGCAATGCTTGCCAATGGCGAACGATGTCCGTCGGTCAGGGCCAGAAGCGGCACGCCGCGGGAAACAGCGAAGCGGGCAAGTTCAACTGTATCCTTGATATAGCGGGGAAAGGCAATGGCGATCGCCAGATCGGACCGATCGAAGCGGAACAAGTGCCGCGCCGCACCCATACCGCCGCCGAGATTCTCCACACTGCGCACATTGCCTCGTACACGATCCAATTCCCAAGCGAGCAATGCACCGAGGTGGGCCGCGCTATCGAACCCAAGCACACATATATTCCGCGCATTAAGGATGAGGTGTAGGGCTTTCCGGCAATCTTGCTCCGACAGCCCCGTCACGGTGCGGCTCAGATTATCAAGATCGTCCGCGATAGAGCCGCGCATGATTTCTGCCGCACTCGAAGAGCCGGATACGTTTCGCTCTAGTCTCCGCACAGGCTCAAAAACAGTGTCGAAACTCCGGATCAATTCGTCACGAAATTCGGCGTAGCCTGAAAAACCGACGCTTCGAGCAAATCGGTTAGCAGTCGCGACCGATACTTTCACCTCGCGCACGGCTGCATGGATGCTCATGCGCGCTGCGTCTACCGGATGTTTCAGCACGAAATCTGCGAAAGAACGCTGCGCAGCGGGCATATGCGCGTAGGCACGACGAATGCGTCCCGCGACAGAATCCTCGACGTTCTTTGGTTCGGTCAATGTGCGGCTCCGAATTTTGGTGCACGAGGAAAGCCATCAAGGATAGCGCGGTCATACACTTCTTTGCCACGCTAACCAATGCGGAGAGGACGGTACTGATGCAGAATTGTGCGCCGCGTCGCCGGTCACACGTCCCAATCCTCTTACCCGAAGGCTTGTAATAATTGTATCATGTGCTAGCGTTTTATGTAATATCTGTTACCAGACGGAAACGTTCCAGATGCAGGGTGCGTCATTCTTTTCGACCTCGGAGGAACCTATGCGATTCAATCGACGTAATGTCCTTGGCGGAGCAGTCGGCCTGGCGTTTTGGCGGCCGACCTTGGCTGCAGCAGCGACCAAGCTACGCGTGCAGACCGGATGGATCCCCAATGTTCAGTACGCAGGCGAATGGATCGCGGATTCGAAGGGGTATTTCGCCAAGGCCGGGCTTGACGTCCAATTCATTCCCGGTGGCCCGAATGCCGTTCCTGTGCCCGTCATCCTTGCCGCCGGCAATATCGAACTTGGATACACGAATTGGTTCCAGTTCCTCGACGCTGTCATGAAGGGCAATGATTTCGTGATGGTAGCGGCGGATCTGCCGAAGAACCCTTTGGGCATCATCTCACTAGCCAAAAAGCCGATTCTGAAGCCACAGGACATCGTTGGCTCTCGGATGCTTGTTCAGGGACCGAACGAAGAGACGGCGATCAACGCAACGCTTGCCCTGGCCGGTTTGCCGAAGCAGTGGAAGGAAATTCGCGCCGGCTTCTCGCCGGAGCCGCTCCTCGCCGGCGATGGTGACGGCTATACGGCCTTCGCGGTCAATCAGACAATTACTCTCGAGCAGATGGGCATGAAGAAGGACAAGGACTTCTTCTTCGTCAGTTTCGACGATCTCGGCTTCCGCAGCTATGGTGCGATCCTGGCGACCACGCGCGCGTTCCTTACGGCAAACCGGTCGGCTGTTGTGGCCTATGTCGGAGCCCTTATCAAAGGATGGCAGGAGAATGAAAAGGATCCGACTGTGGCCGCACATCTGGCCGTCGAGAAATACGGCGCTGATTTCGGTCTCGATCTGAAGCAGCAGATCAGGCAGAACGAACTACAGATCCCTTATACGAAGTATGATGAACCGGGCCATCTGCCTCTTAGCCTGGATCGCAAGGCGATGGTCGGCCCAATGTATGCAGCCGCGCGAGCGACAGGACGCGAGAACTTGCCGGACGTAGACAAGATCGCCGATTTTACGATCGTAGAAGATGCCGTGAAGGCTCAATAAGGACCGGCTGAATGGAAACACGTTCCGACGCGGTCCCAGGGCCGATCGACCTTCTTGTCACCGGATGCGACATCGTTACGATGAACGATGATGGTGCGGTCCTCACCGATGCCGCGATCGCCGTTTCCGGTACACGTATCGTCTGGATCGGGCCGAACGAGGATGCCACCCGTCTTCCCAAGGCGGCATCCACAATCGACGCGCGCAATCGCGTGGCGCTGCCCGGCATAATCGACGCCCATGTTCATACCGCCCAACAGCTCCTGCGCGGCAAATTGGCCGAGCTCAGCCGAAAAGGTCCTCTGCGCAACCCGCCCTGGAAAAACTACTATGTTCCCTTCGAGGCTTTGCTAAGTCCCGAAGACGTCCATCTGAGCGGCCTCGTCGCCTATACGAACATGCTGCGCGTCGGAACGACCTGCTTTGCGGAAGCCGGGGGGCCCCATCCGGATGAGATGGGCCGGGCTGCAAAGGAAGTGGGCATTCGCGGCCTCATTTCTCTTTCGACGACAGATCAGAATACGGCCGTCGGCGGCAGCGCCGTCCCTGACGGAATGTTGATGAACACGGATCAGGCCTACAAACGTAACGTCGATCTCGTGAAGCGGTGGCGCGACGAGGAACTCGTGCGGGCCTGTCTCTCCTTGCGCCAGATTATCGTCTGTTCGCCGCAGCTCATCTCAGCCATGGGTGAGGCCGCGCGAGAGCTTGACGTCAAGATACATACCCATCTTGCTGAGGGTACCTACGAAGTCGATTATGCGCTCGAGCATTTCGGCAAACGCCCAACGGAATATCTGGACGATCTCGGCGTGCTCAGCCGGCACCTTCACTGCGCTCATAGCGTCCTTCTTGCCCCCGAAGAGGTCGACCTCTATCAAAAGCATCGGGTTTCCGCCTGCCACTGCGCCATGGGCAATTACGGGATCGGGATACCCCGACTCCACGAAATGTGGCGGCGGGGTATCGATATCGGTCTGGGGACGGACGGCGCCGCCTCTGCTGGCACGCTCGATATGTTCGAGGTCATCCATTGCGCACGTGTCGGCCAGCAGGCATCGGTCGGACACCCGTTCCACACCCGCGTGCCGATGAGCAATGATGAGCTGCTGCGCGTAGCCACACGTGGCGGCGCGAGGGCGCTTGGCCTCGACGCGGAACTTGGCAGTCTGGAGACCGGCAAGCGCGCCGACATCATCCTGGTGGATAAGAGCGAGCCAAATCAGATGGGAGCGATCGATCCACTATTCATCGCCTCTACTTTGGTGGTCGGGCGCGATGTACGGACCGTTGTCATAAACGGGCGAGTGGTTATGAAGGAGCGTGAAATCCTGACTGTCGACGTCGAGGAAATCCGGCACAGACTGGCACGGCGCCGCCCCGCGATCATGGCTCGATATGACGCGCTCGTCGCGTGATGTCCATGCAGGCCACTCCGACCAATAACGCTGGTCTACAATCCGGAAAGCCGGCGATCCTGCTTTCCGACGTTGTCATGCGCTTTCGTTTGGACGTCGGTACTGAGGTCACGGCCCTGGACCACATGTCGCTCGATGTCGCAAATGGCGAATTCGTGGCGCTGCTAGGCCCCAGCGGCTGTGGCAAGAGCACGATCCTGAGGCTTGCCGCTTCGCTGGATACCCCGACCGAGGGCCGCGTCGAACTGTCGGGTCGCCCCCCGTCGGAATTGGTAAAGGCACATCGGCTCGGTGTCGCCTTCCAGGATCACGCGTTGTTGCCCTGGCTTACCGTCGCCGCCAATATCGCATTGGCGTTCAAGGTTGCCGGCCGTCCAGTGGATCATCAGCGGGTCACTGAACTCATCCGCCTGGTCGGGCTCGAAGCTTTCCGCGATGCCCGACCCAAACAGCTCTCCGGCGGCATGCGTCAGCGCGTTGCGATCGCTCGGGCGCTAGCGCTGAATCCGGAACTTCTTCTGCTCGACGAGCCTTTCGGGGCGCTTGACGCCGTTACCCGCCGGCAGATGAACCTCGAGCTGCAGCGCATCTGGTTCGAGGAGCGTGTTACCACGCTCCTCGTTACGCATGCGGTAGAGGAGGCGCTTTTCCTGGCCGACCGTGTCATTGTGCTCAGCGGTCGCCCCGGCCGTGTAACGCGTATTGTCGAGGTGCCTTTCCCACGTCCGCGCACTCCCGATCTTACCCGCAGCGCGGAATTTCACCACCTGTCCGATGAACTCGCCGGCGCGCTTGAAACAGCAGCGGTCGCGTCGTGACTACCCCAGCTGAACGACGGCGCGACCTGGCCCTCGGGATTTTGGGCATTCTGCTGTTCCTCGTTCTATGGGAGATTGTCGGCCGATTGCACCTGCTGGGCTTGAGCTGGCCGGCTCTCAGCACCGTGGTTGAGTTCATGGCCGCTCCTTCACGCTGGCCGCTTTTCGGCCGCGCGCTCGGTGCAACGTTATCCAACCTTGCTATCGGCTATGTGTGCGGCTTCATCGCCGGTCTCTTGTTTGCGATACTTGCCCATCTCGTGATGCAACTAAGGCCCGGTGCCGACAGACTGGCCACGATGATCCATGCAGTCCCTTCCATCGCGGTGGCCCCGCTCATTGTCGTACTCGCCAGTCGACAGGCGATGCCACCCACGCTCGCTGCCCTCAGCACCTTCTTTGTGCTTTATGTCTCAACGCGTTCGGGACTGGAGACGACTTCGCCCGCTCATCGCGACGTGATGCGCTCGTTCGGTGCCAGACGTGACCGTCGGCTAAAATATCTCGATTTTCCTGCTGCCCTGCCGGCAATCGCGTCTGGCGCAAAACTTGCCGCACCTACCGCCCTGATCGGTATTATCATCGGCGAGTGGTTCGGTGCACCGCGCGGGCTCGGCGTGCTCGTGATCAACGCCATGCAGAACTTCCAGATCCCCCTGTTGTGGAGCGCGGTATTGCTCGCTGTCATCACCTCCATTGTGCTGTTTGTCCTGCTTAGCTGGATAGAGCGGCGTGTCGCGGAGTACTTCCGGTGATGCGGACGCAGATGCCGATCGTGCTCGCACAAACGCTGCGCGCTTGCCGCTTCATAGCCAGCAACTTCTGGGGCTTGGTCGCGCTGCTTGTGCTTTGGGAGGTTTGGGTCCGCTGGAACGACCTCAATGCTATCGTCATGCCATATCCGGTGTCGGTTTTGGAAGACGTCCTGCACAACCCGACTCTCTATCTTCGAAACACTCTTCAGACTTTCGGGCTCGCTCTAGCCGGCCTGTTGGTCGGCCTTGTCGTCGGAACGTTGCTCGCGATCCTGACGTGGTCGTCAAAAACGCTCTCAGGGCTGCTTACGCCACTCGCCCTCATCTTCGCCTCCGTTCCTGTAGTGGCGCTGATCCCAGTGCTCGCGAGACTATTCGGTTACGACGTAAAAACTGTCATAGTTATCGTCACCATCATCTCGTTTTTCCCCAGCTTCGTCTTTACGGCCGCCGGCCTGCGCATGCTTCCGCCCGGAAGTGCTGACTTCTTCGCTGTGGCCGGCGCCTCGACCTGGCGTCGCCTCACCCTGCTTGCCATCCCCGCTGCCATACCAAACTGGATGTTGGCACTTCGCCTCGCCGCGGCCAATTCCATGCTCGCAGCCATGGTGGCCGAGTTCCTGATGGGCGTGAGCGGCCTGGGCAATATGTTCCACGCCGCCACCAACGACCTCGATATGCAGCGAGCCCTCGGCGCAAGCCTTGTTGCCATGGCGATTTCGGTGGCCCTCTATGCGGCCACAGGCGTTCTTTCGGATCTCGTCAAGCGGCGCTGGGAATAATAGCGGCCGAAGCAGCTATTCCGTGGAATAACCCGCTGTCGCCGTGTCGCCGCATCGCTTCTCGCTGGCAGTCGATGGCACCTAGCTGTGGAGCCTGAACAGGTTGTGCTCGGTTTGGCCGAGGCGACTGATTGGCGTTTTCGACTTTAGGCTGCCGTGCGAATGCCAATTGTAGCGATGAAGCCAAGTCGACAATTCGGCGGCACGGTGGTTTGAGGTGGGATAGGCGACGGCGTAGGCCCATTCCCTGAGCGCCGTCTGGATGAAGCGTTCGGCCTTGCCGTTGGTCTTTGGCGTATAGGGTCTCGTCCTGACATGCCTAAGCCCGAACTTGCGGCAGGCCTTGGCGAAGGCCTTCGAGCGATAGCATGAACCATTGTCGGTCATGACGCGGCTGACGGTGACGCCGAGGCTGGCATAGTAGGCCACAGCCGCGGCGACGAAGGCGGCGGCGCTTTCCTTGCGCTCGTGGCAGGATCTGGCTAAAGGCGATGCGCGAGGCGTCGTCGATGCAGACATGGACGAACTCCCAGCCCACGCCGCCACTGTTGGACTGGGGGAAACGTTCAGATCGATCTCGATCAGCGCCAGTGACCTGAGACCTTAATCTCCTCCGGCTAGAGGGAGAGTCCTGGGTTTCATTTCTGGCCTTATGCGGCCTGTTTTTCCAGCGTGGATTTCATTGCGAACTCGGCCGGCGGCATGTTGCCAAGAGCCGAGTGTGGTCGGTGGTGGTTGTAGTCCTCCTTCCATGAGGTGATGGCGTTGCGGGCCGCAGATAGCGTCGAGAACAGCGTGTCGTTAAGGCACTCATCCCTAAGCGCCCGTTGAAGCTCTCGACGAAGGCGTTCTGGGTCGGCTTGCCCGGCGCGATGTAGTGCCATTCGACACTCGTCTGCTGGCACCAGTGCAAATTCCGAGGGAAGTCGCCCCCCGATTCCGAAATGATGCCGCCCCCTCGTTCCGAGAAATAGTCGCCCCCTGATTCCGAGATGAAGCCGCCCCCTTTGAGGCGGCGTTTGGGTCGGGCGCTCTGCTGGTGAAAGTTCCTTCCTTTGGCTTGGCCGGGAGGAGGAAGGAAATGCCTGCGGAGAGATTGGCGATGCGGCGTGTCCGCGAGATTTTGCGATACCGATTTGAGGAAGGCCTTGGCCACAAGGCGATCTCGTACCGGGTGGGCGCTGCACCCTCGACGGTGCGCACAAAGGGAGGGTCGTGATCGCCTCTCTGCCTTCAGCTGCCGCTAGCATCGTCTCAACAGCAATCAACCGCGTCAAGTCCGCTTATCCGGGCGTACGCGTAACCATCCTGGAAGGCCTTGCGGGTTCAATTTCCGATGCGGTGTTACGGCGGGAGGCGGATTTTGGCTTTGGGGCTGATTTCAGTTCGAATTCAGAGCTTCTGTTCACACCCATGGTGACCGACAAGCTGGTCGGCGTTTTTCCGCTCAAGGACCCCGTTTTGATGTTGAAGGAGATCACGTGGCTGGACCTGGCCAAGCGGCCTTTCATTCGCTTTTCTGACGCCTCCAGCATCCAGTTCTACGTGGATCGCGCCGTCAATACTGCCGGTGTCCATCTGCAGCGAGCTGGGGAGGTCGCTCACATGACCACGGCCATCAGCCTTGTGAGTTCGGGCGCAGGCGTTACCACGCTTCCCGAACTGGCACTTAGCAGCCTCAATCTTGAAAGAGTTGCAATACGGCCGGTGGTTGCCCCTGTAGCAATGCGTACACTTGGAACTCTAACGCTCAAGCGGAGGTCCGCATCTCCGGCGTCGGAGATAACGCAGTCAGCGATTGCGGGTGTTTGTAAGGAAATGCTAGCGGAAGCATAGTTTGGCGGGTCGGTTACCGATGCTTCAGGGTGAATTAATTCCGATACTGCCCATTTGTGCTACTCGTCCTTTTGGTCGGTTGGACGGTGACGCAAGATCTACAAAACGATCAGACGGCGCCAACCTGCCGATTCCGAGGAAGCCGCCCCCCGATTCCGATTTGATCGCGCCCCCGGATTCCGAGATGATCTCGCCCCCGGGGGACCGGGGCTTTGCTGGCAGTGATCGTTGTCATTTCGTCGAGCGCTTGTGTCAAGCCTTTCGCTGGTCGCGTCGCAGGCTTTCTCCGGTCAGATCGATACGGTGGGCATTGTGGACGAGCCGGTCGAGAATGGCGTCGGCGTAGGTCGGATTACCGATCACGTCGTGCCACGCCGACACGGGCAACTGGCTGGTGATGATGGTGGAGCGCCGGCCGTAGCGGGCCTCGAGGATTTCGAGGAGGTCATGGCGGGCCTGATCGTCGAGGGGCTCAAGGCCCCAATCGTCGAGGATCAGCAATTGTACGCTGCCGAGCTTGCGCAGCAGGCGTGGGTAGCGGCCATCGCCGCGCGCCAGCGTCAGGGAGGCGAACAGTCTGGGCACGCGCTGGTAGAGAACGGAGCGGTCGTCGCGGCAGGCCTTGTGGCCGAGCGCACAGGCGAGCCAACTCTTGCCGACACCTGACGGGCCACAGATGGCCAGATTGTCGTGCGCATCGATCCAGTCGCCGGCGATGAGCTTGAGGAACAGGGCTCGATCGAGGCCACGCTCACTGCGATAGTCGACGTCCTCGGGGGCGGCCTGGTGACGGAGCTTGGCAAAGCGCAGACGGCCCGCGAGCTTGCGATCGTAGCGCCAGCTCCACTCCCGGTCGAGCAGCAGGCCCAGCCACTCGATATGGCTGAGTTGTTCGGCCTCGGCATTGGCGGCCAGTTCGTCGAATGCCCGGGCCATGCCGGTGAAGCCCATGGCGTTCAGGCGGTCGAGGGTGGGATGTGCAAGCATGCCTTTCTCCTTCAGTGGTAATAGCGGGAACCGCGGATATTGGGGTGGTCGATGGGCTTGGCCGACGCCGGCCTCGTGCCGGTCGTCCGGTCGAGATGGTTGTCGAGGATGGAACGGACCGAGCCGTAGGTCCGCGCGCCGATCTCCAGCGCGCGGCCGCAGGCGGCGTTGACCCTTTCCCGGCCAAAGCCCCTGGTCAGGCGGATGATGCCCAGACAGGCGCGGAAGCCCTGCTCGGGATGCGGCCGGTCGGCCAGGATCTTCTCGCACAGGAGTGCCGCGTCGGAGCCGATCGCGGAGGCCTCGCGGCTGATCCGCTCGATCGTCCAGTCGGCGAAGCGGCGATGCGACGACGGCATATGTTCAGGGATGGTAGTGTGCCGGCCATTGCCGCTGGAGCGCATATGGGCGGCGATCCGCTCGCCCTTGCGGAACAGTTCGATGGTGCTCGCCGTGATGCGGGCCTCGATCTGCTCGCGCGCGAAGCGCCAGGGAACGGAGTAATAATGCCGATCGATCTCGACATGATAGTCGAGGCCGGCGCGTCGGATCCGCCATTCGGCGAAGACATAGCGCTGCGCCGGCAGTGGCTTGAGTGCCGGGCGGTCGATCTCCTCGAACAATTGTCGCCGCGTGCGCCCGACGCGACGCAGTATCCGGCGATCGTTCAGATCGGCCAGCAACTCGCCGACCGCCGCATTGACCTCGGCCAGGCTGTAAAAGACGCGATGGCGTAGCCGACCCAGAAGCCAGCGCTCGACAATGCGCACCGCTGCCTCGACCTTCGCCTTGTCGCGGGGACGGCGAGGCCGGGTCGGCAGCACCGAACTGCCGTAATGCGCCGCCATCCCGGCATAGGTGCGGTTGACCTGCGGGTCGTAGCGGCAGGCCTTGATCACCGCTACCTTGGCATTGTCGGGAATGAACAGAGCCGGCGTGCCGCCGAAGCTCTCCAGCGCATTGACGTGGCAGCCGATCCAGTCCGGCAGCGTCTCGCTCCAGCGCGCCTCCGCATAGGACAGACTCGATGCGCCCAGTACCGCCACGAACAGATGCGCAGCACGCATCTTTCCCGTCAGCCGATCGATGACCACTGGCACCGTGTCGCCGGCATAGTCGACAAACAGCTTCTCGCCAGCGGCATGGTTTTGCCGCATCGTCACCGGCAGGTTTGCCGCCCAGCCGCGGTAAAGATCACAAAAGCGGCTGTAGCGGTAACCATCGGGATGACGCGCGATGTATTCGTCCCACAGGATCTGCAGGGTCACATGCTTGCGCTTCAGCTCGCGATGGACCTCAGCCCAGTCCGGCTCGGCGCTGCGGCGGTGTCCTGTCTTCTTTCCGGATGCCTTGTAGAGCGCCGCCTCCAGAACCGTGTCGGTGACTTCTTCGCCAAATGGCCATGTCAGTCCGGCAGCCGCAGCGCGCCGGAGCGTCTCGCGCACCGTCGAGGGTGCAGCGCCCACCCGGTACGAGATCGCCTTGTGGCCAAGGCCTTCCTCAAATCGGTATCGCAAAATCTCGCGGACACGCCGCATCGCCAATCTCTCCGCAGGCATTTCCTTCCTCCTCCCGGCCAAGCCAAAGGAAGGAACTTTCACCAGCAGAGCGCCCGACCCAAACGCCGCCTCAAAGGGGGCGGCTTCATCTCGGAATCAGGGGGCGACTATTTCTCGGAACGAGGGGGCGGCATCATTTCGGAATCGGGGGGCGACTTCCCTCGGAATTTGCACCAACCCGCCCTCCCCCGGCGCAGCGGCGGTCGGTGCCTGCATGGCCTTCAGCACCAGCGCCATTTCCGGTGTCGAGTGGATCAGCATCACGCCAAAAGATCATTGCCATCACGATGGCGCTCTGGCCGGTTAGCCGTGCAACCTTTGCATGGCACCGGCGGCGCCATGCGCGCTCTAGGCACAGATAACGGCAGGATGCGGTTGTTCAGGGTGTGGAACACGCCGGAACTGAGGCCGGCGATTACCCTGTCAATGATGAAGGTCACCCAGCGTAGGTCGACCAACAGCAGGCCGACGTACCCGAGGCCAATGGCCAGCGAGGTGTCGCCGACCAGCGGCGCGGAACGAGACCGTCTTCACCCTACCGGGTAACCGCCCGGAGATCGGCGCGATCACCGCCACCGCCGCCGGCCAGGGCATCATGTAGAGTCCGCCTCGACCGCCCTCATGCCAAGCGTGTGCTGGAGGTAGAAAGGCAAGGCGATCAGGCCCAGCATCTGGCTGGTAAAGCAGCACACCGAGGCGATGACGGAGAATCGGAATGCCGGTGCGGCGAAGAGGATGGCCGCCAACTGGATCAACGATCCGCTTCGCACCCTAACCTCAGACGTTTCGTTCCATCTTCTGTTGAACCTTCGCCACAAGCTCCGCGAATAGATGAACTGGATCGCGCCCAAGTGCGCGCGCAATCATAATGAACTCAAGCACGTCGACCCTGCGTTCGCCTCCCTCATATTTCGCCACGAACGACTGCGGACGGTCGATTCGCCGCGCAATCTCGTGCTGCGTAAGCCCCGCATTCTTGCGAGCGGCGGCCAGCATTTTCCGGAAGACGAGATGTTCTTCGCTGTGGATCGATCTGCTCATGTTGCACGCGAGGGCAATGAGCAGGGGAAGCTGATCCCAAAGTCGGATTATCCCAAATAGGGATTTATTCATCCCTCTCCGCTTTGATGAACATGACGGGCGTCATTGGAAGGTGGAGACGTGCAACACGGAGCGGTAACCAATGCTGGATCTCAGAGCGCCCGTTTCATCCGCTTGTTTCTGATCGATGGGACGCCGGATGGACTGATGTTCGCCGATGTCGGCAACTGGAATGGCAAGGTGCTGGCGGCGCCGAGGGGAAGGCTGGGCGAGTTGCTGAAGCGCAGCGAAGCCTCTCGCACCGGTATCTATGTTCTGACAGGACCAGATCCGGAACGGCTAGGTGGAACCATTGCCTATATCGGCGAGGCAGATGATGTGGCAGCGCGTCTGCGCATCCATCTGCGTTCTGGAGACAAGGACTTCTTTACCCGGCTGGCGATCGTGGTCAGTTCCGACGACAACCTAACCAAAGCGCATGTCCGCTTTATCGAAAGCAAGCTAATCAGATTGGCGCGGCAGGCTGATGCGGCATCGTTGACCAACGGTACCGATCCGGACTTCCAGCGCCTTCCCGAAGCCGACCGTGCGGACATGGAGTTCTTCGTCGACCAACTGACCCTTGTGCTGCCGATCGTCGGCTTTGACCTATTCCGGCGTTCTGTGCGGAAAACTGCATCTGAGGGTGCATCGAACATGGATGATGACATCATGTTCGTCTTCGCCACCGCAGGCGCATCGGCAACAGCACGCGAGACCGAAGAAGGCTTTGTCGTGCTGGCCGGCTCCACCGCCAGGCGTACGCCGACAGAGACATTTCCTGCGGGCTACCTCGCGCTTCGTGATCAGCTCATCGCGGATGGCAAGCTGACCGATGGGCAAACCTCTGACCTCTACACCTTCACCTCCGACGTAGTGTTCTCAAGCCCGAGTGCGGCGGCATCAATCGTGGCAGCACGCAGCGCCAGTGGTCCGCGCGAATGGAAGTTGCAAGGGACCGTGCAGATGTACAAGGACTGGAAGGCGTCGGCGTTGGAGACAGGATGAACGAGCCGGATCCGAGAGGTGAACGACCGCAACATGTCTCTGCCCGGGCGCGATCGGCAGCCAATCGGCCACACCGGTGATCTCGTCTCCGGCGCCGGCATTTTGTGTCACGCATTCCTTTAGCACCGGGCCGATGAAGGCTAATTGTGCCGCCGGCAGAGGCCGCCACAAGAGCAACGTAGGCTGTTGCCGCTGCCCTATCGCTGCGACGATGCCGTATGGCTTCTGGCGGGCAGTTGTGGCGCAAGGAGTCACTCTATGGCGGAGCCATCACCAACGCGGTACGGGTGAGACTCTAATTCGCACTGGACGATCGTACTGTACGAGAGGTCGCCACCTTGGATATCAGCAGGTCGCAAACCTCTTGGGCCGAGAAGTCTTGGGCGAAAAGGTGGCCTTCATGGCACCCTTCTCGTGACAGCAGCTGTCGCTGTTGTTCATCTTGAACACCTTCCGCCGCTACGGTCAGCCCGAGCCCGGAGCCCAGGCCGATGAGTGCACGCACGATAGACGCGGACTCCGAATTGGCTGTCATAGCCTGCACGAAGCTGCGATCGATCTTGATCGTGTCGAGCTTGAAGTTTCTGAGATGATAGAGGCTGGAATAGCCGGTTCCAAAATTATTGAGCGCGACCCTGACGCCCGCATCATGGAGATCGCCGAGCACACGCTTGGCTGTTTGAAGATCTGCGACGAGAGCACTTTCAGAAAGCTCCAGCTCAAGGCGGCGCGGCGGCAGTCGTGTTGCCCCAAGAACGGCCAATATACGCAGTCCGATTCCCGCATCCCGCAAAAGCGAAGCAGGAATGGCAAAAGACAGCGTCACCTCTTCACTCCACGATGCGGTGTCGCCACACGCTCTCCGCAAAAGCTCCTCGAAAAGCGGCCGGAGAAGTCCCGCCGTTTCGGCGATTGGAAAGAGGCGCGCAGCATCCATGTTCCCCAATTCGCCGTGATGCCAATAGGGCTGTGCTTCGAAGCTCTTCGCCGCACCGGTCCTGAGATCAATCCTAGGCTGATAGCGGATCTCGATTGCTCCTGCATCGAGGGCTCCGCGCAAATCGCGCTCAAGTTTGTCTCGTTCGCGGATATGATGATCCATCTCCTCCTCGAAGAAGCGAAGCGCACTCCCCGATTCCGATTTTGCTCGATAGAGCGCCACATCGGCCTTGCGCAGAAGTGTTTCGGCATCCGTCCCATCGGGCGGCGCTAAGGCAATTCCGATTCCCGTCCCGATCGGGTGATCGCCGTTTCCCGCACGAACCGGTGGCCCCATCTCTTCGATGACTCGGAGTGCCAAGCTCGCCGCGGCCTCTGCACCGGAAAGATGCCGGGCAAGGATCGCGAACTCGTCTCCACCAAACCTTGCAACCATATCGCCTTCACGGACGGCCCTTCGCAGACGAAGAGCGGTTTGGATCAGCGCTTCGTCCCCCGCCGGATGCCCTTCAAGGTCATTGATCTTCTTGAAGCCGTTGAGGTCCAGCATGAAGACCGCGTGGACGGCGTCAGCGCTGGGAGGAGCTTCAAGTGCAGCGTTCAGCGCGGCGTGAAACTGGCGGCGGTTGGGAAGACCTGTAAGCGTATCCTCAAACGCCAGGATTCGTGCTTCTTCTTCCGCGGCACGCCGCCGGTGGATTTCTCTTCTCTGGGCGCGCAGACGCGACCAGGCGAATAGTGCGAAGGTCAGAGCACAGATCGCAAAAATCTCGTCAAGCTCGAAAACCCTATATCGTTGCTGGGACGTCTCGTTAGGAAAGATGTCGAATTGCCAAACGCCGAATAATGCCGCAACGACGACGGCGCCGATCATGGCAATGTCCGTCAAGGTGAGCCGGTGCCGGATGATCATCTCTTTGAAGCCATTCGCCATTTTAGTTCAGCCGATCTCCGGTCGGAGGCTGCCTCAATGGTCTAAACACCCCCTTAACAACCAACGGCAATCGCAAGGGCTGGACGAAGGCACAATTGCTCTTCTCTTAGGTTCTCTTGCCAACAGGCTGGCTAACTGGCCTGCGACCGAACTTTAGTAGTGTTCGCAAATCTCAGCGCGCCGACAAAAGCGACGGCGTTGGGGCAATGCTGAAAGAGCCGACTCGACTGTAAAGGACCACAGGATACTACCTTCCCGAAGCGGCTGGCAGCCGAACCGACCAGATCTCTGAGTCGTTTGCGGACCCCGTGCTTGCGTTAAGTACTCGTGAACAACGCATCCATGGGGTTGGTCGTGCCTGTGTGTACGGCCGTGCCATAATGGTAATGCAGGCCGTTGCCGCGGCCGTTTCTCCGCAACGTTCCCATGTCGTTTCCAGCCGGAACTCCGTGATTAATGCCAGTAGCGATACGAGGTCGTCGTTCGGTCGTCCAGCTTCCGTTCGACGTTGCGAGAGCACATTTGCCTACACTACGCATTTACAACAGTGCGGTCGACCAAGCGACTATTTAGCTTTGCAAACAAAGGAATCAGATTTTCAATTTGTCGGCGGACCGGATGGCCGGGAGGCAGCGCCTGCCGCCTCCCGGAGCCAATCTGAACGTCAGTTCTTGATGGCGATGCGCTTGACCTGCGACTGGGCCTTTTCGGTCTTTGGCAAAGTCACGGTCAGCACGCCGTTCCTGAAGCGCGCATCGACCTCATCCTCCTGGACCTCGCAGCCGACCGGGATACGACGCTCGAAGCGGCCATAGTAGCGTTCCGAGAACTGCCGGTCCTTGTCCCCGGTCTCGGAGCGCTTCTCTCCCCGCAGCGTCAACACGCCGTCATCGAGCAGGACCTCGATGTCCTTTTCCTCCATGCCGGGCACTTCGGCCGTCACCTTGATCTCCTTGTCGTTGTCGGAGATCTCGACGCTCGGCCAGTTCCCGTTGAACGGAGACACCCTGCCGACGGACGGTAGGCCGCCATCCAAGCCGCGGAAAACGTCGTCGAACAGCCTGTTCACTTTGCGATGCAGCGACAGGAACGGATCGCGCTCGTTGTCGCGGAACAGGCTCGGGACGCGGCTCTCCTCGCGCCCCCATGGAATAAGATCGCGTACGCTCATCGTCATTCTCCTTTCGTCAATCTTGATAACCGTCTTTCAGGCAGACCCCTGCATCGCCGGGCAGTCAGTGTCCGGCGTCCAGACGTCATCGGAATTGCCTCAGGCGGCCTGTTTCTCGGCGACCGGCTTATCGACGGCCTTCGTGGCCTTGGTCTCGATATGGGACCCGGCTTTGCCGCTGCTGCTGCCGATCTCGATCTTGCGCGGCTTCATCTCCTCGGGAATCTCGCGCTGGAGATCGATCGTCAGCAGGCCGTTGACGAGGCTGGCCCCGGTCACCTTCACATGGTCTGCGAGTTCGAAGCGGCGCTCGAATGGCCGCCCGGCGATGCCGCGATGCAGGTAATCGCCGTTGTCTTCCGCCGTTCTCTCGCCAGAGATGACAAGCATGTTGGGCTCGTGCACGATGCTTAGCTCGTCCTGGCCGAAGCCCGCCACCGCCATGGTGATGCGGTAGGCGTCTTCGCCGGTCCTGGCGATGTCGTAAGGCGGCCAGTTGTCGACGCTCGGCGTCCGGCTGGCGTTCTCAAGAAGGTCGAAGACGCGATCGAAGCCGATGCTCGACCGATAGAGCGGGGAAAAGTCGAATGCGGTTCTCATAGCCATATCCTCCATTGCTGAGCAACATGGGTACGAGGAGCGCCAAGGATGCGCTCCTTGACCTTGCCGACCCCTGAGGGCACCGGCGGAATCGATTTGGGAATTCACTTTCCGCGCGTCAAGAGGGTGGCCGCCGGAACGTCCGTCGCCGATGCGCATTATCTTGCCGTCGCCAACGGAAGACCTCTTTCGGCTGGCACCTTCCAGATCGATACCAGGAGAGCGACCATGCCCATGACGCGGGAAGAGATCGTATCGGTCCTTGGACCGACCGACGAAACGCTCATCGCCGACATCCTCTCCACCGGCGCCTCCTTTGAGGAACTGCGCGAAGCCTGGGCGTGGCTCAACGGCGACGAGGCACTGATCGGTGAGGGACGACCACTGCCGGGAACGCGCCTAGCCGAACTGATCGATCTGCTGGATGTCGATGAGGAAGATTGATGCTTTCAGCCTGATGATCGGATAGCTGCCCGCATGATCCGGATGCAAAGGCCATGGCGCCGTCTTGACGCCGGTCGGATCGCCAACCATCTCGATAATCGGCGGGAGGATAATGCCCGCGATTGCTTGCTCTTGAAAAGACGTCAAAAACGGAGGAAGTGATGAACGACGTTCGGTTTCCCGAACCTGTTATTCTCAAATTTTCCACGACCTCGCGCAATGTCGCCAGCAGCTTCGAGGCGCTGGAATGCCTGGACCAGCAATGGCCCGAATGGGCGCGCGGACGGAGCTGGCGCGCGGCGGAACGCGCCTGCCGCGACGCGCTGGATGGCTGGCGCAGCGCGCGCGATGCGCATAAGGCGTTTCTCAAGGCGGCCAGGCGGGCCGGATTGGCGCCCTCGGCAGCCCGCTTTCCCCGCAAGTCACGCCAGGCATCGGTGATCGATGTCCTGCGGCCCGAGACGAGTTTCAGTGGATGGCAATAATGCCGTCGACGGCGCGCCATTCGGAAGGTTCGATGAGGCGATGGTGGGCGACGCGCACGGAGTGCAGCGCGCCCTCCAGTTCGCGCTCCCAGTATCCAAGAAAGCCCTTCAGTTCCGGAAACTCCGGCGCAAGGTCATAGTCCTGCCAGACATAGAGCTGAAGCAGGCTTGGGTGGTCGGGCAGATGATAGTGAATTTCGGCCGTGGTCAGGCCATAACCTTCCATCTGCAGGCAGAATTCCCTGCTTACCGTCTTCATGGGTCTCCTTTCCGCGCGGCTTCAGGCATCGAGCCTGTCGAAATTGTGGCGCAATTCGCCGGACGTCGCCGCCCGACCTGACATATCGTGGTCGAGCTTGCACAAGGCATCCATGATCTGGTCGAAGGAGATCGGCCGCTCCGCCCCGGGCGGCTGGCGCAGCGCCGGCATGGAGTCTATGGCGCACGCGTCCGAGGCCCAGGAGGAGAGGATCGCGCGCTTTTCCTGCGGGTCGAGCGTCTTGTCGTTCAGCACGTCGTCGGGATGCCGGAAATGGCGCGCCGGCGATAGCAGCCGGTCAAGCGCCAGGTCGGATGTTTCGGGTACAAGAGAAGGGATGATCGGCGTGGGGTTCATCTCGGTCCTCCGTCTTTCCAAGAAAACTCCTTTGTCGGGTTCCGGTTTCACAGCCTCGCCAGTGGCGAAGGCTCGAATAATTTTGTTCGAGCATCGGGAAAGTTCAAGCGGGAAAATTCGTCTGCAAGGCAAAATAACGACACGATAACAGCCTGTTGGCACTCTCATGGGATGAGTGCTAAAATTTTTGCATTCCCCTCTTGAAACAGGAAAATTCCCAAACCAGATCGTATGCGCGCGCGACGCCTGAATGGGGTCGCGGCGCCCCGCATCGGTCCGATATTGCCGGTCCGGTGTGGAGGAACCTCAAAATCTGTTTGTCCAAGAGGAGAACGACATGGCGTTCCGTCCATTGCATGACCGTATCCTGGTCCGCCGCATCGAGGCCGACGAAAAAACGGCCGGCGGCATCATCATTCCCGACACCGCCAAGGAAAAGCCGCAGGAAGGCGAGGTCATCGCTGTCGGCCCAGGCGCTCGCGATGAGAGTGGCAAGCTGGTCGAACTCGACGTCAAGGTGGGCGACCGCATCCTGTTCGGCAAATGGTCCGGCACCGAGATCAAGCTCGACGGCGAGGACCTGCTCATCATGAAGGAATCCGATGTGATGGGCGTGATCGGTGAAACCACTGAGCTGAAGAAGGCTGCCTGACGGCTTCTCGAACAGTCAATCAGTCCATGAAGCTGCCTGGAATGAAAGGAGTGATCCAATGGCTGCGAAAGAGGTGAAGTTCCACGCTGACGCGCGCGAGCGGATGCTGCGCGGTGTCGACATCCTCGCCAATGCGGTGAAGGTGACGCTCGGACCCAAGGGCCGCAACGTCGTCATAGACAAGTCGTTCGGCGCGCCCCGCATCACCAAGGACGGCGTCACCGTGGCAAAGGAGATCGAACTGGAGGACAAGTTCGAGAACATGGGCGCCCAGATGGTGCGCGAGGTTGCGAGCAAGGCCAGCGACAATGCTGGCGACGGCACCACCACGGCGACCGTTCTCGCCCAGGCGATCGTCCGGGAAGGCGCCAAGGCTGTGGCGTCGGGCATGAACCCGATGGATTTGAAGCGCGGCATCGACAAGGCCGTTGCCGCAGTGGTCGAGGAGTTGAAGAAGAACGCCCGAAGGATCACCAGGAACGACGAGATCGCGCAGGTCGGCACGATCTCGGCTAATGGCGATACCGAGATCGGTCGCTTCCTTGCGGAAGCGATGGAGAAGGTCGGCAATGAGGGCGTCATCACGGTCGAGGAAGCCAAGACTGCCGAGACTGAACTCGAAGTCGTCGAGGGCATGCAGTTCGACCGGGGCTATCTCAGCCCGTACTTCATCACCAACCAGGACAAGATGCGCGTCGAACTGGAAGAGCCTTATGTGCTCATCCACGAGAAGAAGCTATCGAACCTGCAAGCCATGCTGCCCGTCCTGGAGGCGGTGGTGCAGTCGTCGAAGCCGCTGCTCATCATCGCCGAGGACGTCGAGGGCGAGGCGCTTGCCACACTCGTCGTCAATAAGCTGCGCGGTGGCCTCAAGGTTGCCGCCGTCAAGGCGCCGGGCTTCGGCGACCGCCGCAAGGCCATGCTGGAGGACATCGCCATCCTCACCGGCGGCACGGCGATCTCGGAAGATCTCGGCATCAAGCTGGAAAACGTAACGCTGCAAATGCTCGGCCGCGCCAAGAAGGTGGTGATCGAGAAGGAGAACACCACGATCGTCGACGGTGCCGGCCGCAAGGAAGAGATCCAAGGCCGGGTCACGCAGATCAGGGCCCAGATTGAGGAGACCACGTCGGACTATGACCGCGAGAAGCTCCAGGAGCGCCTTGCCAAGCTGGCGGGCGGCGTCGCGGTGATCCGCGTCGGCGGCTCGACCGAGGTCGAGGTGAAGGAGCGTAAGGACCGCGTCGACGATGCGCTGCACGCGACCCGCGCCGCTGTCGAGGAAGGCGTTCTGCCGGGTGGTGGCGTCGCCCTGCTCCGCGCGGCCAAGGCGCTGGACAGTGTGGCCGTCGACAATGCTGATCAGAAGACCGGCGTCGAGATCGTGCGCCGCGCCATCGAGGCGCCGGTGCGCCAGATCGCCGAGAATGCCGGCGCCGAGGGATCGATCATCGTCGGCAAGCTGCGTGAGAAGGGCGAGTTCGGCTGGGGCT
Organism: Rhizobiales bacterium 65-79; assembly: GCA_001896885.1. Lineage (GTDB taxonomy): Bacteria > Pseudomonadota > Alphaproteobacteria > Rhizobiales > Rhizobiaceae > Mesorhizobium_L. The sequence continues at coordinate 46,875 of MKRJ01000038.1, forward strand.
GGAACGCCCAGACCAACGAGTTCGGCGATCTCTACAAGCAGGGCGTAATCGATCCGGCGAAGGTCGTGCGCACGGCCGTCCAGGGCGCTGCCTCGGTCGCCGGCCTGCTCGTCACCACGGAAGCGATGGTGGCCGAGAAACCGAAGAAGGAAGCGCCTGTCCCGCCAATGCCGGGCGGCGGCGGAATGGACTTCTGAAGCCACTGAAGAGGCTGCCCGCCCCAACCAAGGCGGGCAGCCATCGGAAATGCCCGGGAGCTTGCCATGAACATGATGACAGGCATCGAAACCGTTCCGCCGCCGACGCATGCGGAAGCAGAATTTCTGGCCTACGAGATGCAATGCCGGAACACGCTGAAGCCGTTGCTGGCGCGATTGCTGGACATGGCTCAATCGGCCGGCTGGAACCGCCGAACCGCGGCGACAGCGCTGATGTTTCTTGCCGCGCATCATGTCTCGGCAGCTTCCCAAGCGTCCGACAAAACCTGACTCCGAGTGCCGGCGAAAGGGAGGTAGCGACATGATTCCGGGACGATTGCGCCAACGTCTGAAAATTCTGAGATGGAAGCCTGCCGATCTTGCGGACGAGCTTGGCCGCCGGGAAGCCGAGGTCAAGGCGTGGATCGAGGGACGCGCCGACGCTCCGCTTGCCGTCACCGCATGGATCGAGGCTCTGGTCAAAGCGCATGAAGCGCTGCCGCCGCCAGGCCGGGCCCTCGCGATATCGAAAACCGGCGGCGACGAAATCGAGCCGGCGGAGATTAGGCTGCCGGAGGCGGGCCGCAGAACGACGCAGCCAGGGACCGCACGGCGCCCGATACATCCGCTTGAAACCGGATTTTCCACCGCCGCCGCCAGCCAATCCACTCCAAGTGTAACATCGTCGAAAGGAGGATCAACCCATGGACCGCGCCCGCTTTGAGGAGCCTGTCACGCTTCTTGTCGGAATGGGCTTCCCCGCAAGGATCGAGAGTACGACGGAAGCATACGCCCTGCTTCAGGATTGGCCGGCCGCCAATCGGAATCATACGCATGCCGTTGCTCTCAATGCCTGCAAGGCCGGCATCGCGGGCGAGATCGATCCCGAAACGGTGCGCGCGGCTCTCGTCGCGTTCGCGCGACACAACGACTTACTGGTGCCTGACATGAGTGCGCCCGTGACCTCGTTCCCAGCCGGCAACGCTCACCATGCCGGGTGACAATCGTCTGACGACTATCAAGACGGGCTGCTATTGCCTTACGGCGGCCTGTCCGTAGAAGTTGAACGCGACCCTATCGGTAAGCAGCAAGACAGTGATCTGAAATGACGACGGATAGGACTGCAGCGGAAACGAAAACGTTCGAGGCGGATGTCGCGCGGCTCCTGCACCTGATGGTGCATTCGGTCTATTCTGATCGTGACGTCTTCCTGCGCGAGTTGATCTCCAACGCGGCCGACGCCTGCGAAAAGCTGCGTTATGAGGCGATCAGCCAGCCAGAACTCTTTGGTGACGACCCGCAGCCGCGCATCACGATAACGGCCGATCGGGACAAAAGGCAACTCTCCGTCGAAGACAACGGCATCGGCATGAGCCGCGACGAGATGGTGGAGGCGCTCGGGACCATCGCACGCTCCGGTACGCGGGCGTTCATGGAAAGCATGGAGGCGGGCAAGACCGCGGACGGTACTCAACTCATCGGCCAGTTCGGCATCGGTTTCTACTCCGCCTTCATGGTAGCCGACAGGGTCGACGTGACCAGCCGCCGGGCGGGCGGCGAAGAGGCATGGCGCTGGTCATCCGACGGTAAGGGCGCTTACGAGATCGGCTCGGTGCCGCTCGACGAGGCGCCGAAGCGCGGCACGCGCGTCGTCCTTCATCTGATGGAGGATGCCAACTCCTACACCGAAGCCTTCCGCCTCGAACGGCTGGTGAAGTCGCAGTCCGGGCACGTGCCGGTGCCGATCGCTCTGGTCGAGAAACCGTCTGCCGAGCCGAAAGAAGTAGCCGACGGAACAGCCTTGTGGATGCGGCCCAAAAGCGAAATCAAGCCCGAAGAATATACGGATTTCTATCGTAATGTGTCGGGCCAGTATGACGAACCGGCCGCGACGATCCATTTCCGCGCCGAGGGCCGGCAGGAATACAGCGTGCTGGCCTTCATCCCCGGTTCGCGCCCATTCGATCTCTTTGACCAGGATCGCAAGGGGCGCATGAAGCTCTACGTACGGCGGGTCTTCATCACCGACGATGCCGACCTTCTGCCGCGCTATCTGCGCTTCGTGCGCGGCGTCGTCGATTCCGCCGACCTGCCACTCAACGTCTCGCGCGAGATGATCCAGGAGAGCCCGCTTCTGGCCGCGATCCGCAAGGGCGTGGCCAATCGCATCCTGGCCGAACTTGCCCGGCTGGCGGAAAACGAGGCGGAAGCCTACGCCGGGATATGGGAGAATTTCGGGACTGTCCTGAAGGAAGGGCTCTACGAAGACTACGAACGGCGCGGGCAACTGTTCAAGCTGGCACGTTTTCGGTCGACAGCCTCCGGTGAGACGCTACGCAGCCTCGACGACTATGTCGCGTCGATGAAGGCGGGGCAGAAGGCTATCTTCTTCATAACCGGCGACGACCGGGCGCGGCTCGAGACCTCGCCCCAGCTCGAGGGGTTCAAGGCGCGCGGCATCGAGGTCCTGCTGCTCACGGATCCCATCGACAGCTTCTGGACGACGGTCGCGCCGGAGTACGAGAGCAAGCCGTTCAGGTCGGTGACGCAAGGGGCGGCCGATCTTTCGGACATTCCCCTGCTGGACGACGCGGCAAAGCCGGATCCCGAGACATCCTCGGAAATCGCGACGTTCATCGCCTTCGTCAAGACGGTGCTCGGCGACGCGGTGTCGGATGTAAAGGCTTCCGGTCGACTGACGGAAAGCCCCGTCTGCCTGGTCGCTCCGGCGCATGGGCCCGACCGGCAGTTCGAGCGCCTGCTCAATGCAGCAGGTCGGCTCGACAAGGCCGCCAAGCCGATCCTCGAGATCAATCCTCGCAACGATCGCATCGTGGCACTGGCGAGGCTCGGAAAGGGAGAGCGGGCTTTCAAGGAAGATGCGGCACACCTCCTCTATGACGAAGCGCGCGTACTGGACGGCGACAAGCCAGCGGATGCGAGGGCCTTCTCGGAGCGGCTGGCACGCCTCGTCGCCCGAGGTCTCCGCAAAAACTGAATACAGTAGTTTTTCCACCTAATGGGCTCCCAGATTGGCGGATCATCGGCACGGCCGAACCGGTGACGGAAAGTGTTAGCCCGGCTGTTGTTCCAGGAGGAGCTGCGGCCGGGCAAATGATGCGGTGGCGCGGCAGTATTGGTCGCCGTTTTACCCAACATCGCTTTATGGTCAGGAATCCTGCAATCGTGCGGGGTTGCGCGGATTTGGCCATTTCGGCACCTATCATCGAATCTAACATAGTCGGGGTGTCTGCCGACCGGGCTAAAAGCCCGGAAAACTGCGGTTTATCGGCATTGGCGGGCCATGTGACGATGGCTACCGAGCAAAAATGCTGTAGCTGCTTGCGCACTGCGACTTGGCCACCCGCATTAAATTGCTGATCTAGGGAGGACCCCAGCGTAATTCGCAGTAATCGGCCTCAATTGAGCAATAAAGCGCTGGAACGCATCGGCCGCACCCCGATTGTTTGCTTCTAGAGCGGATCTTGCGTCTTCCTTCAAAAAGCAGCGCCAGCGCATTGCGCAGGTGTGTCGAACAACGATTGCCCCATAGCGTGCTGGTGGTGATGAACGCCCACATGGTTCGCGCGGATCATCGGCCCGACCGCACAGCCAACCGTGTGACGGCCGGCCGTTGTTCCAGGGAGCTGCGGCCGGACCTTGTACGCCACCGGAAAACGGGGCCCTCAGTCACCGTCGACCTTCATCTTGCCTGGTTCGAAGGCGGGGTTGTCGACGCGTTCCCAGTCGCCGCCTTCGTTCCAAGGTCCGGTCATATCCTTGGCGCCGTCGCCTTCTCCGGTCGAATCGTTGAAATACTGGTCCACCAGCCCTTCGGTCGGCTTGAGCTTTCCAATTTCAAGTGGCTTCTTCCCGAGACTATCGAGCGCCGTCATGAATACCTTCATGTGGGTGATCTCGCGCGTCATCAGAAATTGCAGCGCGTCCTTGCTGCCGGGATCGTCGCAAAAGTCGATGAGGCGTTCATATACGATTTTAGCCCGTGCCTCCGCCGCAATGTTGCTGCGTAGATCGACCTCCGGCTGTCCGGTGATTTTGAGATAGTCGGCGGTCCAAGCGTTTCCCATGGAATTGTAAAGGTTTACGCCACCCCCGCCGCAGATGGCAATCAATGGATCCGCTTCCGCCGCGTCGCGATCCTTCTTCATGGGCTTAAGGTGCATTCGGGCAAGCGTGCCGATAACCTCGAGATGGCTCAACTCCTCAGTGCCGATATCCATCAGCATGTCTTTGAGACCGGGATCGTCGGTATTCAACCCTTGGACCGAATACTGCATCGCTGCGGCAAGTTCGCCGTTGGCGCCGCCGAATTGCTCCAACAGCATGTTCCCAAACCGAGGGTCAGGATCGCCAACCTTGACGGTGTACATAAGCTTTTTTACGTGGTGATACATAATGCCTCCTCTTGCCCCCCAGCAGCAACCTTGGGTCAGAGATTATGTTCCGGCGTCCTCAAAATATTGCCGTCCCCCAACACGCCCGTCATTGAGCGGCGGCTTCCCCTCCTTGGGAACCGCCATCTGCAGGGCCGACATTCCCCCGGTCGACCTCAACCTGGAACGCAGCAATCTGAACCATGGTCGCGGCTGCCGTAGCGATGATCTGTGCCTCGCTCACTGGCCCTCCATCGGCCGGACCAGCCAGCTTGACCTCGATGGTTTCGCCGCCTTGGCCCAGAAACCGGACCACGTTCATATTGTCGGCTTCTCTGGAGCATTCGGTGCGTATCAGATGCATGCCATCCTCCTAGGGGTATCGCATTCAACGAAAAACGGCGGCGAGGGAAGCCGCAGCGGCGAGCGCCCCGCCGATGTTGTTGGCCGGCGGAGCGCTGGCCGGTCTCTACGCGGCCGCCTTCATGTTTGCTGACTTATCGGCGAGCTTTGAGAGGTCCTCGTCCGTTTTGGACTCCTCCTTAAGCGTCGCGTCGAAGAGCTTTACCGCATCCTGCATGCCCAACGTCTCGGCCCAGCGCTTCAAGGTGCCATAGCGGGTGATCTCGTAATGCTCGACAGCTTGCGCGGACGAGATCAGGCCGGCGTCTAGCGCGGGCATGCCCTTGAATTCCTCCATGATCTCTTCGCCCTCGGCGATGATGCCCTCGATCGCCTCGCAGGTCTTGCCCTGGGGTCGCTTGTCCATCAGTTCGAACACCTGCTGCAGCCGTTCGACGTGGCCTTCCGTCTGCTCCTTGTGCTTCTCGAACGCTGCCTTCAGGTCGGGGGAGGTCGCCGCCCTCGCCATCTTCGGCAACGCCTTCAGGATCTTCCGCTCGGCGTAATAGATGTCCTTGAGGGTGTCGTGGAACAGATCTTCCAGCTTCTTCTCTTTTGCCATCGGTGGTTCCTCTCATTCATGATCGGAGTGGGCGCGCAGATATGCGCGGACCGACGAAAATCATCCTCCCAAGCGTTTGTTCCCTTTGCGCCGGCTAGGGGAACAATTTTCATTCCTCGGTCATTTTTGGGGCACCAAAATCGGAGGACCCAATTTGCAGAAGCTGTTCGCTAAGGCTGCCAACGCAGTGGCGCACGCGGCCGGTCACCCAGCTACTTTTATACTCTGCTGTCTCATCGTGGCGGTCTGGGCCGCCACTGGGCCCCTCGCGGGCTACTCCGACACGTGGCAGCTGATCATCAATACCGGCACGACGATCATCACCTTCTTGATGGTCTTCCTCATTCAGAACACGCAGAACAGGGACGGCGGCGCCGTCCAGGCCAAGCTCGATGAACTGATCCGCGCCAGCCGGAGTGAAAACACTTTCATCGGCATCGAGCATCTGACCGAAGAGGAAGTCGAAGAGTTTCGCAAGAAATGCGAGAACGCTGCCGTTGCCGTGGAAGGCAAGGAGCGAAAAGTCCCCTCACGCAGCAAGCACAAACGGACCCCAAAGCGCACGAAACCCCGCCAGGTAGCCTGATGGCGGCGGTTCCATGACCAAGAATGCGCTCCATCGCCTGAAGGGTTTCGGCTACCTCGCCTCGTCTATCAGCGTGTTCCTGCTTGCGGCGGTCAGCTGGTCCAGTGCGCAGAAGAGCACCGCCCTTACCGTTTGTCTCGTTGCTGGTGCAGGCACATCGATCATCGGCATGTTCTGCCGCTGGCTCAGCTACGAGATCGAGAAGCGGAAGAAGTCGAAATAGGGCGTCTCTCCAGCGCGTCCCAGACCCGTTATCGCTCAATGAATTTGTTGAATCGACTATCGCCTTCTTCCTGCCGCAGGAAGGCGAGATTGCCGTGCTGGGCGATGTCACCGACATGGTTCGCCCGGATCATCGGTGCGGCCTCACGGCCGAACGGGTGACGGAAAGTGCTACCCCGGCCGTTGTTCCAGGGAACTGCGGCCGGGCAATGGTGAGGTGGCGAGGCAGTATTGGTCGCCGTTTCACCCAACCTCGCTTTGCGGCCAGGAATCCCGCAACCGTGCAGGGTTGCGCGGATTTGGCCATTTCTGCGAGCGCATTGCGCAGGTGCGTCGAACAACGATTGCCCCATACCGTGCTGGCGGTGATGAACGCCAACATGGTTCGCGCGGATCGTCGGCGCGGCCGCACGGTCAACCGGGTGACGGAAAGTGATACCCGACCGTTGTTCCAGGAGGAGCTGCGGCCGGGCAAATGATAAGGTGGCGAGGTAGTATTGGTCGCCGTTTCACCCGACCTCGCTTTACGGTCAGGAATCCCGCAATCGTGCGGGGTTGCGCGGATTTGGCCATTTCGGCACCTATCATCGAATCCATCTTAGTCGGGGTGTCTGCCGACCTGGCCAAAAGCCCGGACAACAGCGGTTTATCGGCATTGGCGGGCCATGTGATGACGTATACCGGCAAAATACTCATGTAGCTGGAGACGCACTGCGACTTGGCCGCCCCCCATTGCACCTAAGAGCCAGGGAGGACCCGCGTCACAGTCGCTTCTCGATCCGTCGGTCGCTCCTTCCCAGACGGGACGCCTCATAGCCTGATCGCCATGGCGCCAGGCAACGACCTGCCGGACGCAACCCCTCTCGGGCGATCACCGCATCGACATGACCGGAGCGACATCTCATCGGCTCGGCGCGCTCGCCGGACGTCAGACGCACGGGTGGGCGCGCCCGCCATGCATGCCGCCTATACCGGCCAGGGCAGGAGATTGTTCTCCTGGCCAATGGACTGGGTGCGTTCCGTTACCCAGCATTCTCCATCGACACACCTCCATCCACCATGGTTGTGAAAACCTCGTGCGCAGGAGAAGCACTTTCCGGCCTATCTGCGCCATGACCGGGCTCGCGCCCATCAGCGCCGCCGTGGAGTCGGCCTTGATGGGCGTGTCTTCTGCCGCGTCGTCTGCGACATCATTCATGGCCGATAATTGTGACCATGGTCCGTCGGTGCCGTAGAGCCCGATTTAGGCGGTGAGCTCCGCCAGCATGACGCCGCCGGGGCATCCAGCACCCAGCGCCACTGCCCAGGTGACCGGCAGCGCTCCGGCCTCAGGCAGCACCTTGATGCACTCGGCTGCGTCAAGCCCGACCAATCACGAATGAGGATCCTCATTCGTGATTGGTCGGGCTTGACGCAGCCGAGTGCATCAAGGTGCTGCCTGAGGCCGGAGCGCTGCCGGTCACCTGGGCAGTGGCGCTGGGTGCTGGATGCCCCGGCGGCGTCATGCTGGCGGAGCTCACCGCCTAAATCGGGCTCTACGGCACCGACGGACCATGGTCACAATTATCGGCCATGAATGATGTCGCAGACGACGCGGCAGAAGACACGCCCATCAAGGCCGACTCCACGGCGGCGCTGATGGGCGCGAGCCCGGTCATGGCGCAGATAGGCCGGAAAGTGCTTCTCCTGCGCACGAGGTTTTCACAACCATGGTGGATGGAGGTGTGTCGATGGAGAATGCTGGGTAACGGAACGCACCCAGTCCATTGGCCAGGAGAACAATCTCCTGCCCTGGCCGGTATAGGCGGCATGCATGGCGGGCGCGCCCACCCGTGCGTCTGACGTCCGGCGAGCGCGCCGAGCCGATGAGATGTCGCTCCGGTCATGTCGATGCGGTGATCGCCCGAGAGGGGTTGCGTCCGGCAGGTCGTTGCCTGGCGCCATGGCGATCAGGCTATGAGGCGTCCCGTCTGGGAAGGAGCGACCGACGGATCGAGAAGCGACTGTGACGCGGGTCCTCCCTGGCTCTTAGGTGCAATGGGGGGCGGCATAGTCGCAGCACGTCTCCAGCTATGAGGTTCGATTTGGCAGGACGACCTCGCAATGGCCATGAGGGGGCGCCCAGGACCACGGCGGCCCGGCCGCCGTGGTCCTGGGCGCGCTTGGCCCTCCGCGATCGGATACTGCCACTTTCCAAGGCGTGCCCCTGCAAAGCGATAGTCACGGTCTAGAAGCACGCACGTTCTTCTTTGCAGTGGACTTTCCCTCAAATGAAAGCATCAACGGACGAGCGCCCGCTCCAACGCGGGCGCCCGCATCCCCTCGCCCGGTCGCCACCGCCGGGTCGTCCTCGTGCAAGCGCCAGCATCCCGCTGGCGACGAACACGGAGACGAAATTCATGACCACCAAGATCAATCTGACCTCCCACCAGCGCTGTGTGCTGCACGCGGCGTCACGTTCGGCAAATCTCAATGTCTGGCCGCTTCCGCAGCGTCTGGGCCTCAGCAAGGGATCCGCTACGATCGTGGCGAAAGCGTTGTTGAAGAAGGCCCTCATCGCAGAGCGCGCCGCACTCGGCCATGATGCCATCTGGCGCGAAGCCGAAGATGGCCGGCCCATGACCTTGGTCATCACCAAGGCGGGCCTCGCTGCAGTCGGAATGCTCCCGGAAAGCGAATCGGAACGAAAGCAGGCTGAAGACCAGTCAGCACAGAAGGACCAAGACGAGGCCAAGCGCAAGCCGACAGCGCCCGTATCGCAAAATCAGCAGCGGCGGCCGCGGTCCGGATCGAAACTCGCGATGCTGGTCGAGTTGCTCGAGCGCGACGAGGGCGCGACGATCGAGGAGATGGTGGCAGTGCTGCAATGGCAGCAGCACACCGTGCGCGGCGTGATGAGCGGCGCGTTGGCGAAGAAGTTCGGGCTGGAGATTGGCTCGGAGGTGACCGAGGGACGAGGGAGGGTGTATCGAGCTGAAGGTGATCCGGCCCCAGACGCCGACAAGGCCGGAAGCACCGGTAGATAGGTCATCCGCCGACCGTGGCGTCGCAACGAAGGTGACGCATTGATATGATGGCTAGCCCTTCGGCTCCCGCAGGCGCTCTGGCGCTACCTGCTGGGAGCCATGGTGTCGTATATGTCTCCTCAAGGGAAAAGGGATAGGGACGAGAGGCTGTTGCCCGATATTGCCTCTGGTCTTTCGCAAGGAGCTTTCACGGCAGGTTGATGCAGTCGAGGGACATCCCACCGACGCGAATTAGCTCTCGCCGTCAAAGCGGAAGGTGCCAAGCGCTTCCCTCAATTCCAGCTTCGTCGCTTCGGTGATCTTCGTGCCCCTCGCCGCGCCGGCTTGCGGGACATCCATGACAAAATCCTGGTCCTGCGCGAACGACAGCCTGCGCTCGCGTATGGGGGCGAGAAGCGTCTGCAGGATCGACGTGAGGCGGCGCTTCAACACCATGTCCCCCAGGCCGCCACGATGATAATGGTTCTTCAGGTCCGCAACTGCATCGCGATCTGCCTCGAATGCGTCGAGATAGACGAAGACTATGTTTCCCTCGACCCGCCCCGGATCGGACAGGCGCAGATGATCGGGGTCCGTATACATCCGGTTGACGGCATCCTCGATCTCCTTGTCGGTCGCCGAGAGGGGATCGCGTTGCCCTGGGACTTGCTCATCTTCGCCTTGCCATCCACGCCGGGCAGTCGGTCGATGGCAGGGATCAAGCGCACGGGCCTCCGGAAGCACCGACTTGCCGGTCTGGCGATTGAGGCGGCGCACGATCTCGTTGGTCTGTTCGATCAGATGACGCCATTGCGCGCCCGTGCGCACCATCCACATCATGCCTCCGAAATAATACAGGTTGTCCTGCGCTGGACGACAGCCGCGGCCTCCAGGCAGAGGTGGGTCGGTCAACGCCCACTCTGCGTCCCTCACACCAATGCGTTCGCCCAAGACTGCCTCCGAAAGAAACGAGATTCCGCAGTCGACCTTTGTCCGCGAGCGCTAGCTATCGGCTCGAAGTTTCGGCCGATTGAACATCGTTCTCTGTAGATGACTTTGGCCCGCCATCGACATCCCACTTCGACGCGGAGAATCTGGACTTCCGTGTGACGTACTGCCCGGCGCCGACCGCTTCCGGAATAAGCGTGCCGTTCGCGAAGACGGTTCTGCCACGGACGATCGTCCGCAGCACTTTCCCCTTGAGATGCCATCCGTCATAGATGGAATAGCCGGCATCGCTTAAACCATCCGCTCCGTGAACTTGCCACTCCGCGCCGAGATCAACGAGCGCAAAGTCGGCGTCCTTCCCGATCTCGATGCTACCCTTGCGCACAAGACCCATATGTTTTGCCGGGTTTGCGCAGAGCAGGTCAGCGATCCGACCCAGTGGAATGCCGCGCCGATGATGTCCCTCGCTGAGCATAACGGGAAGCAGGGTCTGCATGCCCGGGAAACCGGGCGATGCCTGCCAAATGCTCGCCTCCTTCGCGGAGCGGTGGCGATGGACATGATCGGTCGCGACCGTATCCACCCGCCCATCCGCGACGGCCATCCACAGAGCCTCGCAGTCGCTCGGCGCCCGCAGCGGTGGGTTGACCTTGCCCATGCTTCCCCGGTTCCACGAGAATGAATGCGTGAGATAGTGGGGGCATGTCTCAATGGAGATATCGACGCCTCCATCGCGCATCCGTATAGCGGCATCCAGGGCTTCAGCCGAAGACGTGTGCACGATGTAAAGTTGACCTCCAACCGCACGGCTGATCAACGCCGCACGCTGTATGGCATCCGCCTCGACCAGCGGGGGCCTGCTCGCGTTCCATAGTTCGAGGCCGCCACGCCCTTCGGGGTCGGCTTCGGCCAGCCGCTTGCGCAGTGCCAGTGCAATCTCGATGTTCTCGGGATGCGGACACACCACGCCTCCCGCCTGCGCCACGGTTTCGCATAGCCGGTACATGAAGCCGTCGTCTATATCGGGCAGACCGAGTCGCGCGCCTTCACCGTAGCGGTTGTTCATGAATATCTTGAATGAGGATACGCCATAGGTCTCAAGATAATACGGAACCGCCGCGAGCTGTTCCTCGGTCGAGATCACCAGATGGTAACCGAAGTCGATCCGCGCTCCGGCCTCCGTGATCTTTCGCACTTCATCGAAAAGACCGTTCTCGAACGGCTCGGTGGCGAAGAAGTAAGGAATCATGGTGGTGACCCCGCCCGCAGCGGCCGCTCCCGTCTCGCTGGCTGCATCTTCCTTGACCCGGGGTCGCGAAATGTCGGCGCCGTGACCGAGGTGGAGATGAACGTCGACGACGCCTGGCATGACGAGGAGGCCGGACGCATCGACCACCTCCATTGCCGCCCGGTTCGTTTCGGGCGCAAGCAGCCCGGAAATCCGTCCGTCGGTAACGACAACGTCTAGTTTTTGAAGCGGGCCGCCGGGCAATAGGACATCGCCGTTGGCAATCAACATAGAGGCTTGCGGCATCACTCAGCTCCTTGGTTTTTCGACGCAAGCCGCGGCGCAATTGCGCCGGACCCGATCGTCCTGTCTCTGTTTCGTGGGCATCAATCGCTGGTCAACCTGAGCAGACTGAATCCGCCCGGGCGGTACAGGAGCCGACTGGCATCCTTTCGCCGCCGGCCGCTGGGCGACGCCCTTGCCGACACCGCCGAGGCTCCTGAGACAAGGGCGGCCTTGCCTGCAATCCAAGGTCCATGCTCCTCCCCTCTCCCACTATCCGAATCGGTCGATCCGGAACGGCGAGATGTCGAAAGGCGGCTCCTCTCCACGGATCAAGGCCGTGATAACCTCCGCCGTGATCGGTGCCTCCGTCAGCCCGAGATGCCCATGGCCGAAGGCGAAATAAACCGACTTGAACCGCGGCGAACGACCAATCACCGGCAGGGAATCCGGCAGGCACGGTCGATTGCCCATCCACTCCGTGAATCGTCCGACCCGGAGGCGGGGCAACAGTTTCTTAGCGTAACCGTTGAGTGCGCGTGCCCGCTCGAAGTTCGGCGCCGAGTTGAGAGAATCGATCTCCACCGTTCCCGCCGCCCGAAGGCCCATGTCCATCGGCGTCACGAAGCACTTGACGTCGGCGCCGACGACCGGCCTCGTCAAACGGACCTCCGTGTTGGGATGAGTAACGTGATAGCCGCGCTGGGTCTGGAGCGGGACCCTATGGCCTAGGAGCGAGGCGAAACGGCCGGACCACGCCCCCGCGGCGAGAACTATCTTGTCCGCTCGAATCGCCTCCTGCGGTGTTCTCAGCACGCGCGCCTCGCCGTCTTCGAACTCGACCGCCACGACTTCTCCCCGAACGATCCGGCCCCCGCCAGCCAGGAAGTTCTCGACCAAGCGCTCCACCAGTCGATAGGGATCCCTCACCATGCCTTCATTCGGCATGAAGACGCCGGCGGCGTAGCTTGGGCCGATTTCGGGTTCAAGATCGTGGATTTCGCCCGCGTCCACCTCCCGGAAGGCGATACCCCTGGCGCGGCGCAGCTCCCAGACCTGGCGGTCCTTCGCCCTCTGCGTCGCGTCGGGATAAAGATGCAACTGTCCTGTAAAGGCGACAAGGTCGGCAGCGGCGTTCCTGCGGACAAGGCGTTGAAAGGCTGGAATGCTCCGCTGCAGGACTTCGTGCAGGGCCAATGAAATCGCCTCGACCCGATCGGGCGCGGCCGACCGCAGGAACTTCCAGAGCCATGGCGCCGCCCTCATAAGGTATCTCCAACGGATGTGGAGCGGGCTCAGGGGATCGAGCAGATAACCGGGGATCTTGGTCACGAGACCAGGCATGGCGAGCGGCGCCACCGAACCAGAGCTGATTGCGCCGGCGTTGCCGAACGAACAGCCGCAACCCGGCAAATTGCGTTCCACAACGATCACGTCTTCGCCTGCGTCGAGCAGGCTCAGCGCAATTGACATGCCGACCATGCCACCCCCGATGACAGCGGTGGTGGATCTCACCTGCGACGCCTTCGAGATCCCGGTCACCTGGATCGGGTACGGGCTTCGCCACCCGCCAACACCCCATACGTATCGGGCCTGCGGTCGCGCCACCATGGCAAGCTGGTCTGCGCCGCATTCACGTCGTCGAGGTCGAGCGTCTGAACGAGCAGTTCGGAACTGTCCTCCCCGCCCTCGACCAGCACTTCGGCGCCGATGGGGTTGATGATCATGCTGCGGCCCAGATGGTGGCGGCCTTTCTCGTCGCCAGCTCGGTTAACCGCGACGACGAAAGTGCCGTTCTCGTAGGCCCGCGAGCGCAAAGGTACATCCCATGCCTGGTCGCGAAGCTTGGTTTCGCCGTAGCTTGCGGCGCAGATCGGCATGAACAGAATTTCGGCGCCTTGGACAGCCAGCGCCCGCGATCCTTCCGGGAACTTGCGATCATAGCAGATTTGCACCCCGACCTTCACGCCCTTCACCTTGAACACGGGGTAGTCATCGCCGGGCGTAAAATAGAACTTCTCGTAGGAACCCGTGCCACCTTTCAGGTTCGATGGGAAGATCGCGGGAATATGAGTTTTTCTGTAGGTGCCGCAGAGGCGCCCGTCACTGTCGACCACCGCCGTCGCATTGTAGAAATGCTGCCCGTCGCGCTCGCCATAAGGGAAGATGACCGCCATATTATGCTGGCGCGCGATGTCGAACAGGGGCTGGGTCCGCTCGTCCGGCAGCGTCAGGAACCACTTGTGGAAGTTCCGCTCGAGCCGGTTGGGAAAGAACGGCGAAAGGAAGAGCTCCGAAAAGCAGATGATATCGACGCCCTGCTCCGAGGCTCTCCTGACCATGTCGCACGCCTCGGCGATGCCGGTTGCAATGTCATCCGTGAGCACGGGGCCGGTCTGGGCTGCGGCGACAATGATCTTGCGTGTCATTACTTTCACTCCACCTGTTATGAATGAGATTGCGCTAGGTCGTGACCTAGACAGGAGACGACGCGACTTTTGACGAGGGTGAGGAGGGGGCGCGGCCCGACGGACGGATCGTCGCCGCGCGGAGCGTCCTGCCGAGGTCGCGGGCAGAGATGCCGTCCCTAAGCCCCTCGACAGCGGCGATGACATCGTCGGCGCCGCCAGCGATCAGGGATGCGCGGGTATTGTCCCTGAACTTGCGGGTCAATCGTTCGTTACCGAGCGGACGGGACGGGCTGCCGAGTACGTCGTCGACGGCAATGGTCCTTTCGACGCCATCAACGAGTACCGCCCGGATGCGACCCGGCAGATGGCGTGGAAATGAGGTCCGCGCGACTTCGAAGCGCACCTTGTTCGCAACGGCCATGACCGTCTCGTCGGGGTCCTGCCGATCGAAGGTGGCGACGTCGATGCTGCCATGGACCAGCAAATTCGCCACGCAGTAGGGAAGACTCCACTTGGCCTGATAGATCGTGACGGGGCGCAGTTTCACGTGCCATGGTTCACAGATAAGAGCGGCCGCCCCTTCGGGCACAAAGCATGTGATGGAGGCTATGCGATCAGCAGGGGTGTCACGCAGAAGGATCTCCGTGCACTCCAGGAAAGGCTGGATGAAGTGGCAGGTGGGATAAAGCTTGACCGCAACGTCGCGGCAATGCCATACGGCGCCAAGATCGTCACATGCCTCGACAAATGTTGCGGCGTCCTCCTGGCGCGCGAAGGCGCGGGCGAAACCGGCCCTTCCCTCGAAGATCGTTTCTGGTCCGGTCATCCCGCTTTGCGCCAGGCTGGCGGCGACCAGGCCGCCCAGGGCCGGCCAGCCGCCGTGCAGCCATTTCGAGTTGGCTCCATCGGTCATGAACTCGAACACGCCGCTGCTTTGACTGCCCGCGATGCCGAGCGCGCTGACGAATTGATCTTCTGTCAGGCCCCGAACGACGCCTGCCACGACGGCCGCCGCGAAAGGACCGCCGAGAGCAGTCGCGTGAAACCCGTTCTTGAAGAACGCTTCTGGAAAGCCTAATCCGATCCGGATCGCGACTTCCCATCCAAGGGCAACGGCCCACAGGAGCGTCTGGCCATCGGCGTCCTGCTCCTCCGCGGCTGCCAGTGCGGCAGGCACGAGGATGGAGCTGCCGTGCATCACTGCACCGATATGCGTGTCGTCTGCTTCCAGCCCGTGGGCGAGACAGCCATTGAACAGCGCTGCCGCAGGCGCGCTGACGGGTTCGCGGGACCCCAGAGCCGTCGCTGCGCCGGCACCGAAACTCAAGGCCACATTCTCGATGCGCGGCCGATGATGAAGGGTGTGGCCCGCGAGGCAAATGCCGATCGTGTCCAGGACCTGGCAACCGACTGCATCAAGAACCTCACCGGGGGGCTGGACGCCCGAGGCGAAGGCGGCGAAGCGACGCGCCGCCGGGATCGCGGTGTTGGCGAATGCCCCCGACATCGTGTCGCTAGGCCCTGAATCCGGCAGCGGGGAGGCCAGCCTTGACGACGAGCGCGATCCTCGCCGCATCCTGGAGGCTTGCGATATCGGTTAGCGGATCACCGTTGAAGAGGAGAAGGTCCGCCCGCTTTCCTTCCTCGATCGTTCCGACCTCATGGTCGAGCTTCAGTGCCTTGGCAGCGACGGCCGTCGCTGCCAGCAATGCCTCCATCGGGGAAAGTCCGACCCGCGAGAGGAGTTCGATTTCCCGGGCGTTCGCCCCATGGGGGTAGCGGTTTCCGAGATCGGCGCCGGAAGCGATCGGGACACCTTCGTCGCGGCACCGCAGCATGCTTTCTATCCAGAGCGGCTCGTTGACCTTCATTTCCTCGCGCTGTTTGGGCATAAGGTTCAGCTTCGAGCCCAGTTCGATAACGCTAAAGAGGGTCGAAAGCGTGGGAACGAGAACCGTGTCGCTCTGTGCAAATGCCTTTGCCGTTTCGGCGTCGATCCGAGTGCCGTGTTCAATTGTGTCCACGCCGGCGTTCAACGAGAACCTTACGGAATCGTACGACTGGGCATGGACGGCGACGGTGCGCCCCCAGCGATGCGCCTCTTCGACCGCGACGGCGATCTCCTCTTCCGAGAACGTGGTCATCCATGTCCAGGCATAAGGACCGACCTCGACGCCCGACGCCGCGAGCTTGATGTTGTCCACGCCGTGACGGATCTGGCGTCGAACCTCGGCGCGCATCGCATCGGGGCTGTCGACCCGCCGGCCGAGCCCATGGTCGGAGGTCCAATGCGGCGGCAACGTCTCGCCGAGGCCGCCGGTCGGGAAAATGATCTGCCCCGAAGCTATGATGCGGGGACCGGCTACTTTGCCGTCCGCAACGGCATCACGCATCGCGACGGCGACGTTTCCAACCGTGCCCACGTCGCGGATCGTCGTATAGCCAGCGTCAAGAACCTTGCGGGCATTGTTGACGGCATTGATCGAGGATGTCTCGATGCTGCAGCGATCGACGGCGTCCAGGCTGCGGAAGTCCGTATAGATCAGGTGGGCATGAGCATCTATCAAGCCGGGCAGCAGGGTCATTCCGTTGCAGTCAACGGAAACCTCCGATGCTTGCACCGGCTCCCGGCCGACGCCGACGATATCCCCGTCGCGAATCCGCACGACAGCCCCCTCGACGGGCTCACCGCCGCGCCCGTCGATTAAGCGCGCATTGATCAGTGCCGTGATTTGGCCCGGCTCTCCGAAGACAACTTTTTCGCCTGCTTCCCTGTCCATGGTCACGCAGCCACCAGTTCTTCCAGATCAAGCCAGAGTGTCTTGACGGGATCGAAGGCATCGCCGATGCGACCACGATTAGGCGGCAGTTTTACTTCGCCCCCGCCCTTCCACATGTATGTGATGCGAGCCTTGTCGCGAAGGATCGAGATGTTCTCGGCCGGATTGCCGTCGATGACGAGGATGTCGGCGGCTTTCCCGACCTGCAACGTACCTATGCTGCCTCCACAGCCGATTGCCTCAGCCGCGCTGCTGGTGGCCGATACGATCGCCTGCATGGGACTGAGACCCAGCGCGACGAAATACTCCAGTTCGATAACCGCATCGGGAACATGCGGAAAGCGGTGCGCCGCGTCGGATCCGAGCGCAATCGTCGCGCCGAGCTTGACCGCGTCCGGTATCATCCGCCGCGCGGCATCGTACGAATTCCATGCGTCTTCAACGAATTCGGGGTCGGTCGGCGCGCCGTATTTCGGCATGCAGCGGGCGTGGATCCAGGCGATGGTAGGGCTGAAATATACGCGGGCGTCGCGCATTTCTTCGATCGCGGCCTGGTCCGCAAACTCGGCCGAATGAACGGAGATCGCTCCCGCTCGGACCGCCGAGCGTATACCACCGACAGAGTGAGCGTGGGCATGAACCTTACGCCCGAATTTCGCCGCTTCCTCTACTGCAACACGTATTTCCTCATAAGAGAGATCGTCGACATCGGGACCACTGTATTTCGACCCGGCTACGCCGCTCGCTGCTACCTTGATCCAGTCGACGCCGCCTTTTACCTGGCGCCTGACCGCACCTCTGACTTCGTCGGCCCCGTTGACCATCATGCCGAGGCTGGCATGCGTTCGCGCCTCGTGCCAAGGTGGAGTGCTGTCGAGCAGGCCGGCTTCGCCACAGATGATTGCGCCGGCGGCACGGATTCTCGGCCCCTCGATCAGCCCGGTCGAGATCGCGTCCCGGACCGCGCTGGAGATGAAGCCGCGACAGCCGCCATCGCCGATGGACGTGAAGCCGCAATGGAGAATCGTCTTTGCGTTAGCAGCAGCGTTGAGGGTGTTGAGCTCGACTGATTCCTTCAGCTCCTGGATCCAGACGTCGGGCTGCCGGCTGTGATAGCCGATATGGGTATGAGCATCGATCAAGCCTGGCATGACGACTTGGCCGTCAAGATCTATGACGCGGTCGCCCTCGTTTGGCCGAAGCGTGTCCACCGACGCTATCTGTGTGACGATGCCATTTTCGAAGGCGAGCGAGATGCGCTTGATCGGATCAGCGCCCGTACCGTCAATCATCGTTCCATTGCGCAAAACAGTTTGCATTCCCGTCTCTCTCCTTCAACTATGGCTGCCGGTCGGCTCAAGACGATCTATCTTGCCTCGTCCCGGCTCGGCTTCCAGGCGAGCAGCCTTATTTCCAGCCGTCTCAAAGCTCCCAGCAACACAAATCCGACAACACCGATCAGAGCTGCCCCGAAGAACATCCGGTCGACGCGGAACTGCCATCGCGCCTCCTGAATCCTGAAGCCCATGCCGTTGTCCGCAGCCAGCAGTTCGGCCGCAACCAGGACGAAGAAGGCCATGCCGGCGCCCAGTCGGAGGCCTGTAAAGATCTCCGGCATCGCCGAGGGCAGACCGATGGTAAAGAATGATGCGCGCTTTTTCGCGCCCAGGCTGCGAGCCGCTCGCATAAGCAACGGATCAGCGTAGCGGACGCCCTGATAGGTATTGACATAGATGATGAAGAAGGAAGCAAAGGCGATCATCAGGACCTTGGAGAGTTCGCCAAGGCCGAACCATATGATGAAGATCGGCAAGAATGCGAGCGGCGGGATAGGCCGCAGGATCTCCAATACAGGATCGATCAAATTCTCGGCGACACGGCTTGTACCCGAGAGGCAGCCGAGGAATATCCCCAATACCGCAGCAATCACGAAACCCTCAAATACGCGTATCAGGCTGATCAGGACGTCGCTCGGTACCTTGTCCCTGATGCCCCAGCCCGCCTCGATTACTTCGGGTGGGCTGGGTATCATGGCTGGCGGGAAGAATTTCATGTGTTGATTCAGTATAGAGAATCCCCACCATAGCGCGAAAACAAAGGTAACGGAGCCGACCCGCAGAATTGTATTGCTCATCGAATCAATATCTCTGTTAGCGAACGTGGCTATGGCGGGGAATAATTTCGCGCGAACCCCGGGTTTAGGGGAGAGTCACGCATTCCGGGCAAACCGCCTTCAACGGCGCCGGATCGATCACCTCCGCGGCTTTGACCGCGCCCCGCAGTTCTCCGAGCTTGAGCAGGTATTCGGACTTCGCGTCAAAATCGACACTGAACTGGCTCGGCAGCACGACGCCGGTGTTTATCTTGGCGTAGGTGCTCTTCACGACGTCAGGTGGGATATTGATGACCTTACCGACCATCTCGGCAGCCTCATCCGGGCTCGACTTGAGAAATTCCGCTGCTTTGGAGAGCGCTCGCAGGATGCCGTCGACTGCCTTCGGCTGGGCATCGATAAAATCGGGGCGCGCAAACAGCGCGGCGTAAACTGCGTCGATCTTCTTCTCGCCGGGTTCTCCAGGAATAAAGGACTTTGTCGCCGAGAACATCACTTTGCCACCGCGTTGGACGACGTAGCTGGCCCAGGGCTCCCATGTCAGAACCGCATCGACGTTGCCGCGTTCGTAGCCCAGCACGATGTCTTCCGGCTGCATATTGACCATCTCGATCTTGCTAAGGTCACAACCGTAGACGGCACAGCCGCGCTCGAGCACGGATACCGACAGCGGGATACGAGTTATGCCGATCTTCTTGCCTTCCAGATCGGAGGGCTTCGTGATTCCGGATCCATCCCGAACCAGGACCTGCATGATCCCGGAAATGTCGGAGATCTGCGCAAGAATTTTCACCGGAATGCCGCTGGCGGCCATGGCCATCGGGTTCGTCGACGCCGCGACCGCGATCGGGATCGTTCCTCCGGCCATACCACCCGACAATTCAGAGCCGGACGACACGAACTTCAACGTTACGTCGACGCCGTTCTCCTGAAAGAAACCCTGTTGCTTCGCTATGATCGGCAACGATCCCTGCTGCGCGTCGCGACTGCTCCAAAGCTCGACGCTCTGTGCCTGGGCAGCAAAGGTCACACCAGCCGTCAGGCCGGCCGCCAGAGCGGCGATCGCCAAATTTTGTCCTGCAACTTTCCAGATATGTGCTCTCATATTACAGCCTCACTTCCCCTTTGTTATCGGCCGGCGCCTTGATCGCTGGGCCGGTTTTAAATTGGATTGCTGGCACGCTTTAGAAGCTCGGAGACCCGCCTGCGGGCTTCCAGAAACTCGTTGCTGTTCTCATCACGGGGCCTCGGTAGGTTGAGCGAGATCACGTCGAGGATCTCACCGGGGTTCGCTTTCATGACGGCAACTCGATCGCTAAGCAGCGTGGCCTCGTCGATGCTATGCGTGATGAAGAGGATCGTCGTGCCCGTCTTTTCCCAGATGCGCAGGAGCTCGTCCTGCAGCATTCGCCTTGTCTGGGCGTCGAGCGCGGCGAAAGGCTCGTCCATCAGGAGCATTTCCGGCCGGTTCGCCAGCGCGCGGGCGATCGCCACGCGCTGTTTCATGCCGCCTGAAAGCTGCTTGGGCCAGGCGTTGGCGAACCCCGCCAGTCCGATCAGGTCAAGAAGCTCGGCGACCCGTGCATCGATGTTTTTCTTGCTCCAGCCATTTACCTTGGGGCCATAGCTGATGTTTTGCTTTACAGTCATCCATGGGAACAGGGCATGTTCCTGAAACACAACACCACGGTCAGCCCCAGGTCCGCTTATACTTTCATTGCCAAGCTTGATGGTACCTCCGGAGCAAGAAAGAAAACCTGCCACCATGTTCATCAGGGATGATTTCCCGCAGCCGGACGGGCCGACGATGCTTACAAATTCTCCCGCCTTGATCTGGATACTAACGTCCGTCAGGGCGATGACCCGCTCTTTGCCGGAACCATACTCCAGATCGACATTGGCTAGGGTGAGATTGACAGACATTCAGCCTTCAACTTCGTTCTTGTAAAGTACCGCATCCCGCAAAACGGCCGCAAAAGCCGCTTGCTTGCCGACAGGACCGGCACCTTTCATAGACTGCCAGTAACTAGCACGGTATGCAAGCAACTTTTTTCCTATGATCATCTATTGACCATCATGCAAGTCACTTGCATAAGAAGGCGGAGAAATCCTTGGGATTCGGGACAAATGTTCAACATAGACGGCGAGCGCCTGTGGGCCTCATTGATGGAGATGAGCGAGGTAGGTCGCCTTCCCAACGGTGGATGCCGTCGATTGGCTCTGTCCGACGAGGATCGTGCGGCACGAGATCTGTTTGTCAGGTGGTCCACGGAAGCTGGCGCTGAAATACGGTATGATTGCTTTGGCAACATCTTCGCGATCCGCGCGGGTACCGAGCCAGATCGGCCGATTATATTGACAGGCAGTCATCTCGATACCCAACCCAGCGGTGGACATTTTGATGGTGTGTTCGGCGTCCTGGCTGGAGTGGAAATACTCCGTGCGATGAACGAGAATAATTACCGCACAAACGCTCCGATCTGCGTGGTCAACTGGACGAACGAGGAGGGCGTACGCTTCGCACCGGGGCTAACGGGGTCCGGCGGCTTTGCCGGGCGACTGAAGCGTGAGACTGTACTCGACTTGCAGGCGACGGACGGAGCCACTTTCGGCGCCGAACTTCGTCGAATCGGCTATGGGGGCGAGTCCTTATCCGGGGAACTCGGCTTCGGCGCCTACATTGAAGCCCATATCGAGCAGGGCCCGGTGTTGGAGAGCGGGGGCAAGTCCATTGGCATTGTCAGCGGAGTCCAGGGAGTCCGATGGTATGATTTACGCATCAGCGGCGCAGGCAGGCACGCTGGCACAACGCCCATGAGCGCCCGCAGCGATGCATTCATGGCGGCTGCGGCATTGACCGCTTCGCTACGGACCATGGGCCTCTCTCTCTCAGAAGAGATAAGATTGACCTTTGGTCGAATCGAGGTCCTTCCCGGCTCTCCAAACACGATCCCAGGTTGCGTCAGCGCGTCGGTTGATCTGCGGCACCCCGACGAAACCGTCCTTACATGTTTCGAAGAAGCGATGTCGTCGATCGTGGATACGATCGCGGCAGCGGAAAATGTCTCCATTAATTGGCGACGGACGATGGCCGTGCCGGCTGTCGCTTTTGATGCACGTTGCATTCAGATTCTGGAACAGGCGACGCTTGATTGTGGTTACGAATGGGAAAATTTGACTAGCGGCGCCATGCATGACGCAAGCAGTATATCTTTTGTGACGCCGACTGCTATGTTGTTCGTGCCCTGCAGGAACGGTATTAGCCACCACGAATCGGAATGGTCCGAACCTGAGGACCTGACTCGCGGCTGCGAAGTCTTGGCAAAAGCCGTGATGCAACTCGCCGCGTAAGTTGGGTGTCACGTCAGGATTCTATTCAAGGGAATACTTTTAAACTCTCATGAGCATTGCAACGGACGGCTCCTATGCGTCGTACCTTGGCGCCAAACTGAAACTCGCTCGGCTGGCGAGAGGGCTCAGCCTTAGGGAGTTATCGACTAAGGCCGGCATTACGGAAGGCCACCTTTCAAAGATAGAGAACAACCGGGCTCACCCCTCACTGGCGTCGCTGCATCAGCTCGCCGGGGTTTTAGGCCTGAATATGAGTGCGCTGTTTGCCGCCGCTGAACACGGCAATTCGCTCATATTCGTTGTTCGCAGCGGCGAACGGCCGAAACTTCATACCGGCCACCGTCGTGCCAACAACCACATCATTCTTGAGAAACTTGTTCCGTCCGGGCCAGAACAGCTCCTCCAGGTCAACATCCACGTGATTGCGCCAAAAGGGGGCAGCGAGAAGACCATTAAACATCTTGGCCAGGAATTTGGTTTTGTGCTGGAGGGTATTGTCGAACTGAACGTCGATGATGAGAAGGAGGTCTTGAGCCAGGGAGACTCGTTCTTCTTCAATTCGGATCTGCCCCACCGCTATACAAATACCAGTGATAGCGTCGCCCGCGTTCTTTGGGTCAATACGCCCCCAACCTTTTGATGATCACGAGATTCAAGCCAGACTGAAAGCGACGGGGCCGATAGTCTAGGGATTTACGATGGACCGAAATCATCGAGTCTGGCTGAAACAGGCCGTCGCCGAGCGCCGAGCCATGCTGGTGCCGGGTGTGATGAATGCACTTGCGGCCCGTATCGCCGACGACATGGGCTTTGAGCGCTCTATGTGACAGGTGCAGGTGTCACAAATGCCTATCTGGGCCTGCCTGACGTTGGCCAACTACTCATTGGAATGTCTGTAAGCTGGGCGAACCGCAACGACATCCGCCGAATAATGCGTCTACTCGCGAGCCCAGGTCGGGCACGCGCCTCGGAAGCGGTCAGCCATGGCATCGACACCGCGGACGCCGCATAGACATTGCAGGGTAGAGCCAGTGCTCATGACGGATGTTTGTTCCTGCCGGCCGATGTAAAGACTTAATTTGCCCTGAAGGCGGCTCGGATGGCAGCTTCGCGCCCCCCTTGCGGTCGCGGTCACCCACCGCTTCGTATCCCAAAAGCGGACGTCGCCGCGTACTGGCGGCACTGCACCAAACAGCTTGTGAGCTGAATTTAGTACAGGCCGGCAGCGCGAGCCCGCAGCTTGGCCATGGCAACGACGGCGTCGAGCATGGGCGTGCAGATGCCGCGCTCCGCGGCGAAGGCAAGCGGCACGCTCATCAGCGCGTCAATTTCCATTGCCCGCCCGCGTAGAAGATCCTGGGCCACGCTGGGAAGGTGGACCCTGCCGCGCCCAGACCTGATCGCCGCTTCCATGTCGACGCCGTTCTTGCGCCCCATCGCCCTCCCGATCGCAATCGTCTCATAGCCGATCGCGCGGGCGAGCGCGCTGCAGCCCTCGTCCGCGAAGAGTATGTTGGAACGCGCGCCGGTGAGCATCGCCAGCGGTCCGTCCATGAGGTTGCCGACCAGCTTGTCCCAGATGGCGTCGCGGATGTTTGGCGCGATCGCGGCTTCGATGCCGCCTGCGGCTAAAAGGTCACGGCACTCCTTCAGACGGGCATCTGAGCTGTTGTCAGGACGGCCGAGCAAAATACGGCGTACGGTTCCTGTCACGCGGATGCGCCCCGGCATCTCCACGACAGCGGCGCAGCGCACGACCCCGCCGACGACGCGCCGCGGACCCACCGCATCCCACAAGGCTCCGCGTGGATCGATCAGCGGCAGGCGGCGCCCTTCGTCCGGTCCGCCATGGCCGTGGAAGTACCACCACGGCACGCCGTTCATTAGGAAGGCCACGGCGGTTTCCGCATCAAGCAGCGGCGCTATCGAGGCAGCCACTGCCGGCAGAGAAGGCGCCTTGACAGCCACTACGACGAGATCCTGCGGGCCGAGATCGGCTGGCTCGTCGCTGGCTGGAAGTGGGGCAATCCAATTGTCGGCATCGATGGCAATGCGCAACCCATTCTCGCGGATTGCCTCCAAATGGGCGCCCCGCGCCACGACGCTCACCTCGGCGCCGGCGCGATGAAGGACGGCGCCGACCAGACCGCCGATCGCTCCGGCTCCGAAAATCGCGACGCGCATCGGCGGAGGCTCCTTCAGTCGGCAGAAGCGTTAGCCGCTTGATGGAGCCGCTCGACAAAGTCCTCATTTTCCCTCTCCGGGAGAAAAGCGGCCTCGAAGCTGTTGCGGAGGAGCTGCACGATGTCGGCGAAACCCATGCCGAGTTCGCCGACGCAGAGCTTGAGGATGTCGCCCAGATAGGCGCCGAAATAGGACGGATCGTCGGAGTTCACCGTGACCTTCACGCCGCGCTCGAACAGCGCCTTCAGATTGTGCTCGGCAAACGAACTGAACACGCCCAGGCGGACGTTGGCCATCGGACAGACCGTCAGGGGGATGGCTTCCCGAACCAGCCGATCGACGAGGCCTGGATCGTCCGCTGCACGAACGCCATGATCGATGCGCTTGACCTTCAGAAGATCCAAAGAATCACGGACATAGGCTGCCGGCCCCTCCTCGCCGGCATGGGCGACGACCGGATAGCCGAGATCGCGACAATGCGCGAAGAGACGCTCGAAATGCTGCGGCGGATTCCCGAGTTCCGCGCCGGCGAGACCGAATCCGGCGATCTCGTGCCGCCAGGGCTCGGCCATATCGAGGATGGGAAAGGCTCCTTCCTCAGGCAGGTGGCGCTGGAACAGCGGGATCAGCTTGAGCGACATGCCGAAGCCGCCGCGCGCGCTCTCGAAAGCGCGCAAGACGCCGCGCATCATCGTGTCGAACCCGATGCCGCGCCCGAGATGCGCCTGCGGACTGATGAAGAGTTCGGCATGGACGATCCCGTCGGCATGCGCGCGCCGCAGATAAGCGTCGGTCACGGCGAAGAAATCGTCCTCGGTGACGATGACCGAGAGGCCGCGGTAGAAGACGTCCAGAAATTCCTTGAGGTTGCCGAACCGGTAGGCGGCTCGCGCTTCCTCGACGCCGCGCCATGGCAGGGCGATGCCGTTGCGGCGCCCGAGGTCGAGCATCATTTCCGGCTCGATCGAGCCCTCGATGTGCATGTGGAGCTCCGCCTTGGGCAGCCGGTCGATTGCCGCGAAAACATCCTTCATCCCGGCCTCCTGCCAAAATATCTAGACGACCGGTCTATTACTGAGCTAGTTTGCGCGCCGCGTCAATTGGTTGGGAGCGTCCGCCCGACCCTCGTCTTGCAGGTCAGGAGCATGTGATGAGAGCAGTCGTCGTCCGCAATGAGAATGGTGCCTTTTCAAGCGGCATCGAGGACATCCCGCCCGCCGAGGGCACAGGGACGACGATCGGGGTGGCGTACTCGTCGCTCAACTACAAGGATGCCTTGACACTTACGAACCGATCGCCGATCGTGCGCGCCTGGCCCATGATAGCCGGCATCGACGGCGCGGGAAGCGTGATCGACGGCGGCGGCGGCTCGCTTCAGGCAGGGGCCCCGGCTGTCGTCACGGGCTGGGGTCTTGGCGAAAGAAGGTGGGGATGCTTCGCCGAACGGGTGAGCGTGGAGCCCGACTGGCCGACGCCGCTGCCGGCCGGCCTGACGCCCCGCGAAGCGATGGCATTCGGCACGGCCGGGCTGACGGCGATGCTGTGCGTGATGGCGATCGAACGGCATGGCGTGCGGCCCCCGGACGGTCCCGTGCTGGTCACCGGTGCCGCCGGCGGAGTCGGCGGTATGGTGCTTATCTTATTGAAAAAGCTTGGATATGAAACCACGGCATCGACCGGCCGAACGACGGAAGCGGATTATCTTTCCGACCTCGGCGCGACGAGTGTGATCGATCGCGCCGAGCTTTCCTCGCCAGGCAAGCCGTTGATGAAGGAGCGTTGGTCCGCCGTCGTGGACAGTCTCGGCAGCGTCACTCTGGCCAACGCCTGCGCCTCGACGCGCTACGGCGGCGTCGTTGCCGCATGCGGGCTTGCGCAGGGCATGGACTTCCCCTCTTCGGTGGCGCCCTTCATCCTGCGCGGCGTGACGCTGGCGGGGATCGACTCGGTCATGGCGCGCCCCTCCCTTCGCGCCGCCGCATGGAGCCGGATCGCGGAACTCATCGACAGGGAAGCGATCGGGCGCATGGTCCGCGAGATCGAGATGGCGGAGCTGTTCGATGCCGCACAAGAGCTTCTGGCCGGCAAGGTGCGGGGTCGGCTGGTCGTGCGGATCGGATCTTCCTGAGGAAGGGCGATCGGAGAAACCCAACGGCAAAAATGCTGTTGACGATTCTAGACGACCGGTCTAATAGATGCGCATGGAAACGGCTGAACCGCTCAAATCCCGGACACGCAACGACACGCGGGCGCGGCTCGTCCATGTCGGGACGGAAATCCTGTCGGAGAAGGGCTTTACCAGCACCGGGCTGGAGGAGATCCTGGAAAAGGCCGAGGTCCCCAAGGGGTCTTTCTACCACTATTTCGGGAGCAAGGCGAAGTTCGGCTTCGCCGTCATCGACAATTACGAATATCTCTGGGCGCAGAAGCTGACGCGGCTGCTCCGCGATCCCGCCGTGCCGCCGCTGGAGCGGATCGACAACTACATCTCCGAGGGCGTGCGCGGACTGGAGAAATACGCGTTCCGGCGCGGCTGCCTGATCGGCAACATGGGCCAAGAGATGGCGGCGCTGGACGAGGAGTTCCGCTTCCGCATCCTCAAGGTCTTTGCGTCGTGGGCCGACTATCTGGGCGACTGCCTGGCGGAGGCGAAGCAGCGTGCCGACCTGCCGGCCGACTTCGACGTCGGCGAAGCCGCGCGGTTTTTCTGGTTCGCCTGGGAAGGGGCGGTCCTGCAGGCCAAGCTCGAGCGCTCGGTCGCACCGATCGAGCGGTTCCGCAGGGTGATGTTCAAGTATGTGCTGACGGGGGCCTAGCGGCCAGCGAAACCTCGTCGATCGCGTTTCGGGAGGATATGCGTCGTGCTGTTGCCGGTCCAAGGGATGAGCGGACATCCGCTCGACGTATTGATGGCCCCGCGCTCCATCATGGTGCTCGGCGCCTCTCCTCGGGAAGGCGCGCTCGGCAACACCGTCGTCAAGAACCTCATCCAGTCCGGCTACAAGGGAGAAATCCATCCGGTCCATCCGACCGCGCCCGAAGTGTGCGGCATCGCCGCCTTCGCAAGCGTTTCGGCGATCCCACGCCCGGTCGAGTGCGCGGTCGTCTGTCTGTCCGCCGACAAGGTTCTTTCCGCTCTCGATGAAGCGGCCACCCATGGAGTCGGGGCAGCCGTCATATTCGCCAGCGGCTTCGCCGAGACGGGTGCGGAGGGCGCCGCCCGGCAGCACGCGCTCAGCGAACTCGCCGAGCGCACGGGCATGAAGATCTGCGGCCCAAACTGCCTCGGGCTCGCCAATATCCACCAGAGCATCCCACTTTACAGCGCCGCCTTGCCGGAGACGCTGGAGAAGGGCGACGTCGCGGTGCTGTCGCATTCCGGCTCCGGCTGCATCGTGCTCAGCAGCACGGGCCGCTTCGGCATCAGCCATCTCGTTTCGGTCGGCAACGCCGCCGTGGTCGACGTCGACCAGTATCTCGACTATCTCGCCGACGACGATGCCACGCGTGTCGCGGCGCTCTTCATCGAAACGATCCGCAATCCGGAAGCCTTCGCGGCCGCTTCCCTGCGCATGCGTGAAGCCGGCAAGGCGGTGGTGGTGCTGAAGGTCGGGCGTTCCGACATGGGCGCCGCCGCGACCGCCGCCCATACCGGTTCGCTCGCCGGCGCGGCCGCCGTCTATGACGATTTCTTCCGGCGCTGCGGGGTTGTCGCGGTCGAGGATATCGACGAGCTGGTCGAGGCGGTCGAGCTCTTGCGCGCAATGCGCCGGAAGCCGACCGGCAAGGGCATCGCCGTGCTCAATGTCAGCGGCGGCGAGATCGCGCTTACCTGCGACGTCGCACAGCGCATCGGCCTCGACCTGCCGGAACTGTCGCAGGCGACGAAGGCAAGGCTGCAGGAGATCCTGCCGAGCTTCGGCCATGCCGCCAATCCGCTCGACGTGACCGGCGTGGCGGTGTTCGACATGGCCATGTACGGAGGCGCGATCGAGGCCCTGGCGAGCGATCCGTCGGTCGCGCTGGTGGCAGTCTCCCAGGATTGCCCGTCGGCGATCGGAAAAAAGCAATCGCAGACCTATGGAGCGATCGCCGATACGGTGGCGCGGCTCAGCCCCTCCCTTCCCCGTCCCGTGGTCTTCTACAGCAACGTCGCCGGCGGCATTCATCCCCGCATCGCCGAACCTCTGCTAGCTGCCCGCGTGCCGGTGCTGCAAGGCGCGCGCGCCAGCCTGCTCGCCATCAAGCGGTTTCTAAATCAGAACGACGCCGCGTTCGACGACGAGCGGCCCCGTATCGCGGCGGACCCGAAATGGATTGCGCGTTTCGCCATGGGCGAGCCGCTGACGGAACGCGAGGCGAAACAATTCCTCGGCGATGCCGGCCTGCCGGTGACACGCGAGGCACTCGCGACCTCCGCCATCGAGGCGCGCGACATGGCCGCCAAAATCGGCTTCCCCGTAGTGCTGAAGGTCGAGTCGGTCGACCTGCCGCACAAGAGCGATGTCGGCGGCGTCAGGCTCGACCTGCGCACGACCGAAGCGGTGGAAGCGGCCTATGAGGAGATCGTCCGCAATGTCGGGGCGAAGGCGCCTCGAGCCCGCATCGGCGGCGTGCTCGTCCAGGAGATGGCTGGAAAGGGAACGGAGGTCATTGCCGGGCTGACGCGGCAGGACCCGTTCGGCATGGCGGTCGTCGTCGGCGCCGGCGGCGTGCTGGTCGAGTTGATCGGCGACAGCGCACTGGCGCTCGCCCCGATCTCTCCCGAACGCGCCCGCGACCTCGTCGCCGGGACAAAGATCAACAAGCTGCTAGCCGGCTATCGCGGCGCGCCGGCCGGCGACGTGGCGGCGCTGGCCCAGCTTCTGTCCCGGCTTTCGGACATCGCGGTCGCTTATGGGGACGTGCTCGAGGCGGTGGACCTCAACCCGGTTCACGTCGGCGTCCAGGGAAGCGGCGTACGCATCCTGGACGCCTTGATCATACCGCGCCGCGGCGCAGCCATCCAAACGGGAGAACAAGCGTGAAGTACGAGAATATCATCGTCGAGGTGAAGGACCGGGTGGCGACGCTGACGCTGAACCGACCGGCCAAGATGAACGCCCTGAGCGACGGGCTGCTGATCGACATGCAGAACGCACTGGACGAGATCGAGCACGACCGGTCGATCCGGGTGCTGATCCTGACCGGCGCCGGCAGGACGTTCTGCGCCGGCTTCGACCTGTCGCCGCGCGAGCATCCGCTGACGTCCGTCTATGACTGGCGCGACCACGTCAAGCTTGGCAACGATACATGGTTCAGGATCTGGCGCTCCCGCCTTCCGGTGATCGCCGCGGTCAACGGCTATTGCCTCGGCGGTGGCTGCGACCTCTCGATGGTGTGCGACTTCACGATCGCGGCGCACGACGCCGAATTCGGCGAGCCGGAGATCCAGTTCCAGTCGGCTCCACCCTTCTTCATCATGCCCTGGGTAGTGCCGATGAAGCGCGCCAAGGAGCTGCTGCTCACCGGCGGGCGGGTCAATGTCGAGGTTGCCGAAAGGATCGGCCTGATCAACCGATCGGTTCCCGCCGACAGGCTGATCGAGGAAGCCAACAAGCTGGCGCGTCAGCTCGTCAAGATTCCGCCGCCGGCCATGGAGCTGAACAAGAAGGGCATCAACCAAGGCTACGACATTCGCGGCTTCTCCTCGACCATCGAATACGGGGCGGAGATATTCGCGCTGACCCAGCTCTCGGAATCCGAGGAATCGAAGGAGTTCTTCGCCGTGGCCGCAGAGAAAGGCCTCAAGGCCGCGTTCAAGTGGCGGGACGAAAAATTCGCGTTGCAGGAATAGCGCCAACTCGACGAGAAAAAAGAACGAGGGGAAACAACTCTGCTCAAATGGAAGGACAAGAACATGCTCGGAAAGAACAGACTGATACGCCGCGCCGCGCTGGCTTTGCTGACGGGCGCTATGTCCATCACGCTCCTGGTGCAGGCACCGGGCCAGAGCGAGGCGAAGGAACTCAAGAAGGTCAAGATCGGGGTCGCCACGACCTTCCTGGGGATCACCTATCCCTGGCTGATGATGCCGCAAGCGCTTGGCTACTGGAAAGACGAAGGGTATGACGTGCAGGTGCTGCCGATCGGCGGCTCGCTCCAGGTCATCCAGCAGATGGTCGGAGGCGGCGTGGACATCGGCCAGATCAATGCCAGCGCGCTTATCCAGAGCAAGGACACCAACGACATCCAGATGCGGGCGTTCATGACCAACGGCGTGGTGGACAGCGCCATCGCCGTCCTGTCCGACTCGCCGATCAAGGACGTCAAGGACCTGAAGGGCAAGAAGATCGGCGTCTTCAACCTCGCCAGCGGCCATATCCCCTTCCTGAAGGCCTATCTCAGCGCCAACGATATCGACCCGGACAACGGCGTGCAGCTCATCTCGGTCGGATTCGGCGCCTCCGCCGTACAGGCGTTGCGCTCCGGCCAGGTCGATGCCTTGGATTTCTGGGCCTCCGCCAACGCCATCTTCGAGAATGCGGGCCTTTCTCTCCGCCGCATCGCCGATCCCAAATGGCGCGCTTTGCCTGATTTCTCCATGGTTGCGATGCAAAGCGAAATCGATCAGCATCTTGACGTGCTGGAGGCGATCGCCCGCGGCGCGGCCAAGGCTTCCCTGTTCGCCGCCACCAATCCCGATTGCGTGCGGAAGGTGCAATGGAAGAATTGGCCAGATACCAAGCCGACCGGCAGCAGCGACGAGGCCACTCTCGCCAAATGGGACATCAACTCGCTGCAGGCCCAGCTCGACAGCATGAAATCCGCGCGTGAGATCAACCCTTCCAAGCTGTGGGGGCAAACGAGCGCTGACGGATACGGGCGCATGCAGGATTTCTTCAAGGAAACCGGACTGGTCCAGAAGACCGTACCGAACAAGGATCTGGTGATCACGGACCAGGCCTTTTTCGAGCGCGTCAACAAATTCGACCATGATGCAGTGGTCGCCAGCGCCAAAGCATGTGACATAAAATGACCGCGACAATCGCGAGGGTGGAGCGTCGCTACGCTCCCCCTCCCTTCAACCCGACAGTCTCGGCGGATGGTGAAGTGCTCATCGAGATCAACGGTCTGAACAAGATCTACCATGGTCGCGATGGCGCCGCGATCCATGCCTTGAGCGGCATCAATCTTTCCGTCGCCGATGGCGAGTTCGTCACGATCGTGGGGCCGAGCGGCTGCGGCAAGAGCACGCTTCTCAAGATACTGACCGGAACGCTTCGCAAGACGGCCGGCCGCATCACCATTCGCGACCGTGAGATCGACGGGCCCAGCCGCGATCTCGGCATCGTGTTCCAGGCGCCGGTCCTGCTGCCCTGGCGCACGATCCTCGAGAACGTGATGCTGCCGATCGAGGTGCAGCGCCTCGATGCTCCGAAGTTCAGGGAGCGGGCGCGAGCATTACTTCGGCTCGTCGGACTGCAGGGGTTCGAGGACAAGTATCCGGGCGAGCTCTCCGGCGGGATGCAGCAGCGCGTCGGCATCTGCCGCGCCCTCGTCCACGATCCGGCGCTGCTCCTGATGGACGAGCCTTTCGGAGCGCTCGACGCCATGACGCGCGAGCAGATGAACCTCGAGCTGCTGCGCATCTGGCAAGAGAACCGCAAGACGGTGATGCTGGTGACCCACTCCATTCCGGAGGCGGTCTTCCTGGCGGATCGTGTCGTGGTAATGTCGCCGCGCCCGGGCAGGATCACCGATGTCATCGAGGTCGACCTGCCGCGGCCGCGGGCGCTCTCGATGATCAATTCCACCGCGTTTGGGCATTACGTCGAGATAATTCGCACCCATTTCACGGCGAGCGGCGGGATAGACTGATGGACGACGTTCGGACAGTTCCCAATACGAGCCGGCGTTTCGTGGACATCCTGCACGAACGGCCTGAGGTGATCCTTTCGATACTGCTTTTCATCGTTCTCATCGGCGGTTGGGAACTGGTGGTCCGTGTCTTCGATGTTCCGAAGATCATCGTGCCGGCGCCTTCCGCGGTGATCGTATCGCTGATCGACGGCCTGCGGTCGCCCAATTTCCTCTACCATTTCTGGGTCACCTTCTTCGAAACGATGGTCGGGTTCGGGCTCGGCGCCTCGATCGGCCTGCTTCTCGGCGGCATTATCGGCCAGTTTCCGCTGCTCGAGCGGACGCTCTATCCCTATGTCGTCGCATTCCAGACCATACCGAAGGTGGCGGTCGCGCCGATCATCGTCATCTGGTTCGGCTATGGGATCAGTTCAAAGGTCGTCATCACCGCGACGATCGCCTTCTTCCCCGTCCTGGCCAACACGATCGTCGGGTTGCGCGCGACGCCGCTGGACCAGCTCGAGCTTTTGGTGGCCTATACGGCAAACCGTTGGCAGACCTTCTGGAAGGTGAAGGTGCCGCAGGCGTTGCCTTACATCTTCGTCGGCCTCGATGTCGCGATCGTGCTTGCGGTCATCGGAGCGATTGTCGGTGAGTTCGTAGGCGCGCAGGCCGGCCTCGGCTACCTGATCATGCAGCGCAACTTTTCGATGGACATGGCCGGGACCTTCGCGATCCTCGTCGTGCTCTCTATCATGGGCATGGCACTCCATGGGATCATGCAAATGATCCAGCGCCGTATCGTCTTCTGGATGGAGCCAGCCGAAGACCGCGTGATGGGCGCGTGACGTGGCGAGGCGGCCCGCGGCTTTAGCTTCGGGCTCCAGAAGCCGACAGTCCGGTTCCCGCTCCGTTGTTGATGGTCGGCAACAGAACGTCTGCTTACTGATGACGTCAGCCCAAGAGTAGACTGTCGGCAACCGGCCCCTCTCCAGCCAGTCGATGTACCATTAATCGGCGTTCCGCTTGTCCGCGAGACGGTCACCGTTCAACTTTGTCGGCCACGGTTCACGGCTGCATCGTGCGCGCATCGGATCCGGTAGCCCATCTATATCGGGACCTGAGCAATAACGATCGTGCGGCACGTGGTGATCGCGACAAAGCCCTCCTACGCGCCTCACCCGCCCATGCAAAACGCCGCCCACTCTTGCATCAGCGCCCGCCGCCGATCGACGAACGTCGTCCTCGCATAGGCGGCGACGACCTTGTCGCTTTGGGTATGGGCGAGACACGCCTCCACCACCTCCGGCGAATAGTCGGTTTGCTCGCGAGCCCACGTCGAAAACGCGGCGCGGAAGCCATGCACCGTGGCACCGTCTTCTCGAATGCCGCGCAAACATTGAATCATGGCCATGTTGGAAAGCGTCTTCACCCGCGTGCCGAGGAACAAATGCGGGTTCTTACCTGTCGGGTCGCGCGGCAATGAGTCCAACAGCGCCACCACTTCGTCTGCCAGCGGCACCTGATGCTCGGCTCGTGCCTTCATCCGCTCGGCCGGTATAGTCCAGAGTTTTGCCTCCAGGTCGATCTCGCCCCAGGTCGCACCCAACGTCTCGCCGGTGCGAACTGCCGTCAGGATGGTGAACCGCAACGCGTTGGCGCTCGTTGAGCCCAGTTTCTTGAGATCGGCAACAACTGCAGGGACCTCCCGATACGGCACGGCGGCATGATGCTTCTGCTGCCGCTGCAGCTTGTTCAGCGACGGCAGCAGGTGCATCAGTGGCCCATCGCGTAGAGCCGGGTTGTCGCCGCTGCGATAACCCATGGCTGTTGCCCAGCCAAGAATCTTGTCGATGCGGCCGCGGATATTGCCGGCCGTTGGCGGCTTCGTCGTCCAGATGGGTTTCAGCACTTTGACGATGTCGTCGATGCCGATCTCGTTTACCGGCTTCTTTCCGATGATGGGATACACATACATTTTCAATGTCGACGACCATTGAGCTCGGTGCTTGTCGTTCGTCCAGGATGCCTCATGGGAGGTGATGTATTCCTGGGCGCATTCCTGGAAGGTCGGCACCTTGGCAGCCTCGGCATCGGCACGCTCGATCTTCCGCTGCGCCTGAGCTGCCTTCTTCTCCGCGGCGGGATCGGCACCATCACGGATATCGATGCGCAGCCGCTCGGCCTTGTCCCGCGCCTTGGCCAGCGGGACGTCCTTCACCGGACCGAGGCCGATCACCTTCGGCTTGCTGTCGACCCAGTATCGAAACAGCCAACTTCTCGTGCCCTGGTCTCTGATCTGGAGATACAGATTGTCCGAGACCCAATGCATGCCGACATCACGCAGCGCATCGACCTCTCGTGCGGATAGGGCGCGCTTGCGGACCATAGACGACTATCCTTTCCCTGCATTGGCAATAAACGTCGCCGGGACCATTGCTCTCACCGCCGGCATAGTCCAGCCGAGCCGATCATAAAGTTCGGATGAACATATCCACCACGACAGACGATCGGACAGACGGTTGAGCAGAACCGTCAACCCCGCAGGTTTGCGGGCTTTCGGTAAACATCGCAGTTGGTCGGGTTCGAAAGTGGCTGATAAAGCTGCGGAAAGCAGCCCCGAGACGGCATCTTATGCCGTCTTTACAGTCACTTAGATAAACATCGGCGTCAAGAACATGGCGGAGAGGGGGGGATTCGAACCCCCGATACCCTTGCGAGTATGCCGCATTTCGAGTGCGGTGCTTTCAACCGCTCAGCCACCTCTCCTGAAGGCGATTTCATCGCGGTGCGGCGCCTAGATAGCGACGGATGCCGCGCGGCACAAGCCCTTCGGTGGCAGCCTCGGATCAATTGGGCGCGATCTTGTTTTCCGCCGGGGGCGGTCCGATGCGACACATGTCCGATGGATTATCGCGGAGGCCGCGCCACATCGCCGGACGGGCTCGCGGCCTTCTTTCTTGACACTCTCCTCCCCTTCGGTTAGGGACGACGGGCTTGGCGTGGGTCGCTCCCGCGCCAGTTTGTTTTTGAACCCGCAACAGACTGACAAAAAGACGGCCGGGCCGCCTTCTCACCGGAGAAACGGCAGTCCAGCAAGGCCGACCGAACAGCGAAAGGCAAAGAATGTTCGCAGTCATCAAAACGGGCGGCAAGCAGTATCGCGTCGCCGCCAACGACACATTGAAGATCGACCGCGTCGAGGGCGAGGTCGGCCAGATCGTAGAGATCGGCCGCGTGCTCGCCCATGGCGAAGGCGAGAACGTCACCATCGGCGCACCCTTCGTCGAGGACGCCGCCGTTACGGCCGAGGTCGTCGAGCAGGGCCGCGGCCCGAAGGTCATCGCCTTCAAGAAGCGCCGCCGCCAGAATTCGCGCCGCCGTCGCGGCCATCGTCAGCTTCTCACCACGGTTCGGATCTCCGAGATCCTGATCGGCGGCGCAAGGCCCTCGAAGAAGGCCGAAGCGAAGCCGGCTGCCAAGGCGGAAGCTCCAGCGACGAAGGCCGAGCCGAAGGAAGAGGCGAAGGCCACGGCTAAGACGGCCGAGTCCAAGGAAGAAGCGAAGGCCGCGCCGCTCTTCAAGGCGCCGCGCGGCAAGGGCGACGACCTGACCGTCATCAAGGGCATCGGCCCGGTGGCCGCCAAGGATCTGAACGAGCAGGGCATCAAGAGTTTCGCGCAGGTCGCGGCGCTCTCCGACGAGGACATCGCCCGGATCGATGCGGCAATGCCGTTCAGCACGGCGCAGATCGAGGATTGGCGCGAGCAGGCCAAGGCCCTCGCGGCCGAGAAGAAGTAAGGCTTTAGGAGAACAGCAATGGCACACAAGAAAGCTGGCGGTTCGTCGCGCAACGGTCGCGACTCCCACTCCAAGCGCCTCGGCGTGAAGAAGTTCGGCGGCGAGCAGGTGCTCGCCGGCAACATCATCATTCGTCAGCGCGGCACCAAGTGGCATCCCGGCGCCAATGTCGGCATGGGCACGGACCACACCCTCTTTGCACTCGAGCAAGGCGCGGTCGCGTTCCAGAAGAAAGCCAATGGCCGAACCTACGTGTCGGTGAACCCGATTACGGACCAAGCGGAGTAGCCGGTTCCGCACCAAGAACACCGGCGCCCATCTCGGGAACCGGTGTTCTGGACAGGCCAGAAAAAGGATCAGGGGAGATGGGCCGCCATCTCCCCTTTTTCTTTGCCTGGAGGGAACCATGCAAATTCTGGTCACACCCCGACTGACGCTGAGGCCGCCGGCAGTGCCGGATGCCGAAGACATCGCGGCATGGCTGTCGGAGCGGGACGTCGCGCGCATGCTCTCGGCCGTCCCACACCCCTATCGGCTCGAGGATGCCGAACGGTGGATCGAGGATGTGCGCGGCCGACCGGCGGATCTGGTTTTCACGATCCATCGCAAGAGGCTGATCGGGGTCGTCTCCATCGAGAAGCCCGAAGGCGAAGGTGCCGACGGGGCACCTCGGCTTGGATACTGGCTCGGTTCGCGCTGGCACGGACACGGCTTCATGACGGAGGCCGCCCGTTGCCTGCTGGAACATGCCTTCCAGACGCACGGCCTGTCTGCCGTTCGATCCTCCGTATTCCTCGACAACCCAGCTTCGCTGGCGGTCCAGCGCAAGCTCGGCTTCGTGGAAACCGGCGACGGCGAGATCTGGTCACGTTCGCGCCAGGCGATGCTCGCCCGGCGAAACACGGTGTTGACGGCGGAAGCTTTCGCGGCGGCTCGGGCATTCTCGCCCCACAGGAACGCTGCTTGAACGGACACGATGGGAGAACTGGAAATGGTTGCCGAGACAGAAGACGGCGAAGACGAAAGTCTGAGGATCGATTGCCCGGTGCTGGTTACCGAGCGGCTGGTGTTGCGCTCGCCGCATGAGGACGACGTGCCGGACCTCGCGAAACTGGCGAACAATCGGCGCGTCGCCGAGATGCTGGCGCGCATGCCGCATCCTTACGGCTCCCGCGAGGCGCGCGCCTTCATCGACATGGCGAAGGCGCATCGCGGCGCAGGCTGCGTCTATGCCGTCACCATCGCCGAGAGCGGAGCCTTCGTCGGCTGCGCCGGGCTGAACGGAACCGGGCGAGGCCTCGAACTCGGCTACTGGATCGGCGAGCCCCATTGGGGCCACGGCTATGCGACGGAAGCGGCGCATGCGCTGGTCGACCTTGCCTTCCGCGCCACCGAAATCCAGGTGCTGCATGTCGCCTGCCGGGTCATCAACGGCGCCTCGCGCCGGGTCATCCACAAATGCGGCTTCCAGTATAGCGGCCAGGGCATGATGGATTCGATCGCCGCCGGCCACACGCCGGTCGAGCGCTACACGCTCGACCGCAAAACCTGGATCGGGCTGAGGACATGGCCGAAAGGCTGACCTCTTTCCTCTCCCCCACGAATATGGGGGGAGAGGTGTCGAGCTTCGGGCCGGAGAGGGGCGAGACAGAGAGGGGCATTCAAATTCTCGTCGCCCTGCGCTAGGGAGAACATCACGAAAGACGGCTGATCCATGAAATTCCTCGACCAGGCCAAGGTTTACATCCGCTCCGGCGACGGCGGCGCCGGCTCGGTGTCGTTCCGCCGTGAGAAGTTCATCGAGTTCGGCGGGCCGGACGGCGGCGACGGCGGGCGCGGCGGCGATGTCTGGGTCGAAGCGGTGGACGGGTTGAACACGCTGATCGACTATCGCTACCAGCAGCATTTCAAGGCTAAGACCGGCATCCATGGCATGGGCCGCAACCGCGCCGGCGCCAAGGGCGCGGACGTGACGCTCAAGGTGCCGGCCGGCACCCAGATCTACGAGGAGGACAACGAGACGCTGATCGTCGACATGACCGCCGTCGGCCAGCGCTACCGCCTCGCTGCAGGCGGCAATGGGGGCTTCGGCAATCAGCACTTCAAGTCCTCGACCAACCAGGCGCCGCGCCGCGCCAATCCCGGCCTGCCAGGCGAGGAGCGCACGATCTGGCTGCGCCTGAAACTGATCGCCGATGCCGGGCTGGTCGGCCTGCCCAACGCCGGCAAGTCCACCTTCCTCGCCGCCGTCTCCGCGGCCAAACCGAAGATCGCCGACTACCCGTTCACCACGCTCCACCCCAATCTCGGCGTCGCCCGCATCGACGGCCGCGAATTCGTGCTGGCCGATATTCCGGGCCTCATTGAGGGAGCGCACGAGGGCGTCGGCATCGGCGACCGCTTCCTCGGCCATGTCGAGCGCACGCGCGTGCTCCTCCACTTCGTTTCGGCGCGGGAGGACGACCCGGCTCTCGCCTACCGCACCGTGCGTGGCGAACTCGAGGCCTATGGCCATGGCTTGGCCGGCAAGCCGGAGATCGTGGCGCTGTCACAGGTGGATACGGTCGATGCGCCGGAACGGAAGAAGAAGCTTTCCGCCTTGAAGAAGGCGGCCGGCCGGACGCCGCTGGTTCTTTCGGCGGCCACGCATGAGGGGCTGGAGGAGGCGCTGCGCGCGGTCATGGACGTGATCGAGGAAGCGCGAATAGAAACTACCGGCGTGTCTTCAGAAGACGAGAAGCGATAATGTTCGCGCCCTTCGCGCCCCCCTCTGTCCTGCCGGACATCTCCCCCACAAGGGGGAAGATCGGCCGTCATCATGGCAGCCGCCAACCTTCAAAGTTGCAGAAAGGGTGGAGGCGATGCGGTCGGCTTGATCTCCCCCCTTGTGGGGGAGATGTCCGGCAGGACAGAGGGGGGCAACATAGAGCATTCAGCTCGACAACAATTTGCATTGTCAGGCTTCACCCATGAAACCCCTCTCCTCCTACCGCCGGATCACCGTCAAGATCGGCTCGGCGCTATTGGTCGATCGCGAGGCCGGGCTGAAGCGGCAATGGCTCGCCTCTTTGGTCGACGACATCGCCGCGCTCGCCGACGCAGGCGCCGATATGCTCGTCGTCAGCTCGGGCGCCATCGCGCTCGGCCGCTCCCTTCTCGGCATCGGCCGGCGCAGGCTCAAGCTCGAGGAAAGCCAGGCCTGCGCTGCAATCGGCCAGATCGCGCTTGCCGGCGCCTGGTCGGAGGAACTGGCGCGGCGCGGTCTGCGTTCCGGCCAGGTGCTGGTGACGCTCGGCGACACGGAGGAGCGCCGCCGCTACCTCAACGCCCGCGCCACCATCTCCACGCTGCTGAAGATGAAGGCGGTGCCGGTCATCAACGAGAACGACACGGTGGCCACCAGCGAGATACGTTATGGCGACAACGACCGGCTGGCGGCGCGCGTCGCCACCATGATGGGCGGCGACCTGCTCGTCCTGCTTTCCGACATAGACGGGCTCTACACTGCGCCGCCGTCGGTCGACCCGGGCGCGAAACACATCCCCTTCGTGGAGCGCATCACGCCGGCGATCGAGGCCATGGCCGGCGTTGCCGCCTCTGAACTGTCGCGCGGCGGCATGCGCACCAAGCTCGATGCCGGCAAGATCGCCACCGCCGCCGGCACCGCCATGATCGTCACCTCGGGCGACCGCAGGCATCCGCTGGCGGCAATCGAGGCCGGCGAGCGCGCCACCTTCTTCCAGCCGAGCGACATACCGGTGAAGGGCTACAAGAGCTGGATCGCCGGCCAGCTCGAACCGGCCGGCCGGCTGCGCGTCGATGCCGGCGCGGTAGCCGCGCTCCTTTCCGGCAAGTCGCTGCTTGCCGCCGGCGTGCGCGCGGTGGAAGGCGATTTCGCGCGCGGCGAGACGGTGGCAATCGTCGGCGAGAACGGGCGCGAGGTCGCGCGAGGGCTCGTTGCCTATGATGCTCCGGATGCCGTAAAGATCATGGGACTGAAAAGCGCCGAGATCGCCGTAGCGCTCGGCTACGAGACGCGCGGCGCGATGGTGCATCGCGACGACCTGGTCGTCTCCGCCAGGGTGGAACCGGCGCGCAAGGAAAAAGCGGAAGGCTGACCATGCTCGACACGCTGGAACGAAAGGGCGAGGATATCGCCGCTCTGATGCGGCGATTGGGCGAGAACGCACGCGCCGCGGCGCATCCGCTGGCGATCGCGAGTGCCGGGAAAAAGAACGCCGCGCTCGAAGCGATGGCGGAAGCGATTCTGCGCCGCGGAGAAGAGATCCTGGCCGCCAACGCCATCGACATGGCGAACGGCCAAAAGGCGGGCCTCGCCGGCTCCTTCCTCGACCGGCTGAACCTGAACCCCGACCGCGTCCGCGCCATGGCCGACGGCATCCGCGCGATCGCGGAGCTCAGGGATCCGGTCGGCGATGTGATCGCTGAATGGGACCGCCCGAACGGTCTCCATATCGAGCGCGTTCGCACGCCGCTCGGCGTCATCGGCGTCATCTATGAGAGCCGGCCGAACGTCACCGCCGACGCCGGCGCGCTCTCGCTGAAGGCCGGCAACGCCGTCATCCTGCGCGGCGGCTCGGATTCGGTGAATTCATCGGCCGCGATCCACGCCTGCCTGGCTCAAGGCCTGCGCAAGGCCGGCCTGCCGGAAGAGGCAATCCAGCTCGTGCCGACCACCGACCGCGCCGCCGTCGGCGAAATGCTGAAGGGGCTCGACGGCGCCATCGACGTGATCGTTCCGCGCGGCGGCAGGAGCCTCGTCGAACGTATCCAGAAAGAGGCGCGCGTGCCGGTCTTTGCGCATCTGGAAGGCATCTGCCATGTCTATGTCGACCGATCCGCGAAACCCGATATGGCGATCGCGATCGCCGTCAACGCCAAGATGCGCCGTACCGGCATCTGCGGCGCCGCCGAGACGCTGCTGGTCGACCGCGCCGCCGCCTCGACCCATCTCGTCCCGATCCTCGACGCGCTTGCCGCCGCCGGCTGCGAGATAAGGGCGGACCGCAAGACGCGCGCGCTCTATCCGGCCGCGAAGCCGGCGACGGAGGCGGACTGGGTGACGGAATATCTGGACGCGATCATCTCGGTGAAGCTGGTCGACGGCGTCGGCGGCGCCATCGACCACATCGAGCGCTTCTCCTCGCATCATACAGAGGCGATCGTCGCCGAGGACGCGGCGGCGGTGCAGCGCTTCTTCAACGAGATCGATTCCGCCATCCTGCTCGCCAACGCCTCGACCCAGTTCGCAGATGGCGGTGAGTTCGGCATGGGCGCCGAGATCGGCATCGCCACCGGCAAGATGCATGCGCGGGGCCCGGTCGGCGTCGAACAGCTCACTTCGTTCAAGTACCGTGTGCGCGGTTCGGGCCACGTGCGGCCATGATTTCGCTTCGCTAGCGTCTGGCGGTTGGTGCCCTACGTCGCCCCCCTCTGTCCTGCCGGACATCTCCCCCACGAGGGGGGAGATGTCCGGCAGGACAGAGGGGCGCGCGAAGGAGCGCCGGCCTGCAAAAAGGCAAGCGCATCGCATGGCTGAGGCTGACATCCCCGCCCGCTACCTTCGCATGCCGCATGCCGCGCGCGGCATGGCGGTAGGCCTCTTCGGCGGCTCGTTCAATCCGCCGCACGCCGGCCATGCGCTGGTGGCGGAGATCGCGCTCCGGCGCCTCGGGCTGGACAGGCTCTGGTGGATGGTGACGCCGGGCAATCCGCTCAAGAACGCGAACGAGTTGCTGCCGCTCGCCGAGCGCATCCGGCTTTCGGAGAAATTCGCCGGCGATCCGCGCATCGTCGTCACCGCCTTCGAGGC
Organism: Rhizobiales bacterium 65-79; assembly: GCA_001896885.1. Taxonomy (GTDB): domain Bacteria; phylum Pseudomonadota; class Alphaproteobacteria; order Rhizobiales; family Rhizobiaceae; genus Mesorhizobium_L. Next base: position 89,016 of record MKRJ01000038.1, read on the forward strand.
GAGCCACCATGTCCGCTACACCGCCGATACGCTGGCGCTGGTCAGGGAACGCAATCCCGGCGTCGACTTCGTCTGGATCATGGGGGCCGACAGCCTGCGCGATTTCCACCGCTGGCAGCGCTGGCGCAAGATCGCGCTGACCTTCCCGATCGCGGTCATGGACCGGCCGGGCTCGACCCTCTCTTTCCTGTCCTCGGCCATGGCCAAGGCCTTCGACTACGCCCGCGTCGACGAGAAGGACGCTCCGCGTCTCGCCCGCATGAAGCCGCCGGCCTGGACCTTCATCCACGGCCCGCGCTCCTCGCTTTCCTCGACGGCGCTCAGGGCGAACGGCGGCTGATCCGCCCCTTCTTGATCCAGCCGACCGAAGTCGCCGGTCCACCGGCGCCGTGTCGCTTTTGACGCTCAATCATCGGCGGAAATGACGGCTAACTGCCGCGCCATGAACCGGATTGCGACAGAAATCCTGCACGAAGACGGCCCGGAGAACCCCGGGGCGGCGTCGCTCGTCGCCATCGCCAGCGTCATCGCCGCAATGGGCCTGATCGCGATCGGCAACGGCCTGCTTTTCGCCTATATACCGGTACAGCTCAATGCCGGCGGTTTCGCTCCCGCCTGGGCCGGCGCCATCCTCACCATGCTGTCGGCCGGCGGCATGGCCGGCTGCCTGCTGACCGGGCTCATCGTGCGCCGCGTCGGCCACGCCCGCGCCTTCATGACGGTCGGCGCGCTGATCATCCTTTCCAATGTCGCCATCGCCGCCGGTGTGTATCCCATTGTCTGGACGGCGGCGCGGACGCTCTACGGCTTCGCGATCTGCGCCATGTTCATCGTGGCGCAGAGCTGGCTGAACGATGCGGTCGAAAACCATATACGCGGCCGCGTCATGGCCGCCTTCTACGTCACCTACGAGGTCGGACTGGGCGTCGGCGCCTTCCTGTTGCGCTTCATGGACCTCACGACGGATATCGCGCCTGTCGCCGGCGTCGCCTTCGCCACGCTGGCGCTCCTGCCGGTCGGGATGACGCGGCTGCCCCCTCCCCCGCCGCCGAAATCGGCCTCGGTCGCCTTCCGCCGCGCCTGGTCGATCTCGCCGGTCGGCGTCGCCGGCATGCTGGCCGTCGGCGGGCTTTCCATGATGGTGTCCGGCTTCACGCCTATCCATGCCGCCGCGATCGGCTACAGCCAGGGCGACGTCGCGCTGCTCCTGTTCGCCATGCCGGTCGGCACGCTGCTCTTCCAAATCCCTTTCGGCTGGATATCCGACCGCACCGACCGCCGCTACGTCATCATCACCGCATCGGCGCTAGTGGTGCTGGGCGGTTTGGCGGCCAGCCGCTTCGATGGCAGCGCGCTGCCGCTGATGATGCTGATCTACGTCGTATGGAGCGGATGCACCGAATCCATCTATTCCCTGTCGAGCGCGCATGCCAACGACCGCGCCGACAAGGACGATCTCGTGCCGCTGGCGAGCACCATGCTCTTCGCCTGGTCGCTTTCGGGCTGCATCATTCCCGCGATCGCCACGACGCTTACCCCCGTCTACGGCACCGGCGCCTTCATGTGGGTGGCGGTGGTGATCGCGATCGTCTTCTGCCTGTTCGTCGGCTGGCGCATCGCCCGCCAGCGGCCGGCGCCGGTCTCGGCATCCGGCAATTTCTCGCCGCTCGCCGCGCAGGCCCCGCTGCCGGTGGAGCTTGCGTTCGGCTCGGCGGAAGGCGATGCGAAGGAGCGCTCGTAAACGCTCTGTGTGTCTGTTCAGTACAGAGGCTGGTGTTCAGATGACCCTCTCTCCGGTTTGCTTTGCAAACCACCTCTCCCCTGAAGGGGGCGAGGACGGGAGCCAAGCTCGCCGCCCGCCCTCTTCCCACGAAGTGGGGGAGAGAGCCGTGACGGAGGGGAGGCGCTCTCAAAAGCAAACCGCACCTATGGCCATACCAGAACACACCCGCCTTGACTCCGCGGCCTTTTTCCTGTCTAGACGCGGCGAATTCCGCGACGAGTGAAAACTCCGAGCCGCCGACCGGGACGCATCAGACCGATCCCGGAGGTCAACACCCGGCAGCGCTGTGCGCCCCCGGGTGGTTTTCGGCTTTGCGCTCGGGTTTTAACTCCGGCGCGGATGCACTACCTCTCGGGCAACACCCGAGAGAGATGAGGAAACTGGATGTTTGAATCGCTTCAGGAGCGCCTCGGTTCTATTCTGAACGGCTTGACCGGCCGCGGCGCGCTGTCGGAAGCCGACGTGGCCGCGGCACTGCGCGAGATTCGCCGCGCGCTGCTCGAGGCCGACGTGGCGCTTGAGGTCGTGCGCGGCTTCACCGACAAGGTGCGCGAGAAGGCCGTCGGCGCCGCCGTGCTGAAGTCGATCAAGCCCGGCCAGATGGTCGTTAAGATCGTCCATGACGAGCTGGTCGAGATGCTCGGCGCCGAGGGCGAGACGATCGACCTCAACGCGCCGGCGCCGGTCGTCGTCATGATGGTCGGCCTGCAGGGCTCCGGCAAGACCACCACCTCGGCCAAGATCGCCAAGCGGCTCTTGGAGCGCCAGGGCAAGCGCGTCCTGATGGCCTCGCTCGACACGCGCCGTCCCGCCGCGCAGGAGCAGCTTCGCCAGCTCGGCGAGCAGACGAAGGTCCCGACCCTGCCGATCATCGCCGGCCAGTCGCCGGTCGATATCGCGAAACGCGCGGTGCAGGCGGGCAGGCTTGGCGGCCATGACGTCGTCATCCTCGACACGGCCGGCCGTACCCATATCCACGAGCCGCTGATGGCCGAGATGGCCGACATCCGGAAGGTGTCGAATCCGCACGAAATCCTGCTCGTGGCCGATTCTCTGACCGGCCAGGACGCCGTCAACCTGGCGCGTTCCTTTGACGACCGCGTCGGCATCACCGGCCTCGTGCTCACCCGCATGGACGGCGACGGGCGTGGCGGCGCCGCCCTTTCCATGCGCGCCGTCACCGGCAAGCCGATCAAGCTCATCGGCACCGGCGAGAAGATGGACGCGCTGGAGGAATTCCACCCGAAGCGCATCGCCGACCGCATCCTCGGCATGGGCGACATCGTCAGCCTCGTCGAAAAGGCGGCCGAGACCATCGACGCGGAAAAGGCCGCGGCGATGGCGAAGAAAATGCAGTCCGGCAAGTTCGACCTCGACGACCTCGCCGACCAGCTTCGCCAGATGCAGAAGATGGGCGGCATGGGCGGCATCATGGGCCTGATGCCCGGCATGGGGAAGATGAAGGACCAGATGGCCGCCGCCGGCCTCGACGACAGGATGTTCGGACGCCAGCTCGCCATCATATCGTCGATGACGAAGAAGGAGCGCGTCAACCCCGATATCCTGAAGCACAGCCGCAAGAAGCGCATCGCGGCCGGCTCCGGCACCGATGCCGCCGAGATCAACAAGCTGCTCAAGATGCATCGCGGCATGGCCGACATGATGAAGGCCATGGGCGGCAAGGGCAAAGGCGCCGGCATGATGCGCGGGCTGATGGGCGGCATGGCGCACAAGATGGGGCTCGGCGGCCTGATGCCCGGCGGTGGCATGCCGGATCTGTCGAAGATGGACCCCAAGCAGCTCGAAGCCTTGCAGAAGCAGGCGCAGGCCGCTGGCCTGGGCAGGGGTATGCCGGGCGGTATCCCCGGATTGGGCGGCGGCGGATTGCCGGGCCTTGGCGGACCGAAGCTGCCCGGCCTGGGTCGGAAGAAATGATCGGGAACGTGCAATGAGCGACAAAATGCAAGAGGCGCGAGCGAAGCTCGCGGAATACCGTGCCTCGATCGACAATTTCGACGCGGCGCTGATCCACATCCTCGCCGAGCGCTTCCGCTGCACCAAGGCGGTCGGCGTCCTCAAGGCCACCCACGGCCTGCCGCCGGCCGATCCGGCGCGCGAGCAGCAGCAGATCGAACGGCTGCGGCGGCTGGCGCATGAATCGCATCTCGATCCTGATTTCGCGGAAAAGTTCCTGAACTTCGTCGTCAAGGAAGTGATCCGCCATCACGAGCAGATCGCCGCCGGAAACGGCGATGGCGGCAACCGCACGCAACGTGTCGTACCCACACCGGCCGAAACCGGCCGCTGAAGAAACAGTCGAAACAACGCCTTTAGGAGAAACAAAATGGCATTGAAGATCAGACTGGCCCGCGCGGGCTCCAAGAAGCGTCCCTATTACCATGTCGTCGTCGCCGATGTGCGCAGCCCGCGCGACGGCCGCTTCATCGAGGCGATCGGATCCTGGAATCCGCTGCTGCCGAAGGATGGCGAACGCGTCAAGCTGGACGAGGAGCGCATCAAGCACTGGCTCGGCCAGGGCGCGCTGCCGACCGACCGCGTCGCCCGCTTCCTCGACCAGGCCGGCCTCGCCAAGCGCGCGCCGCGCAACAACCCCGAAAAAGCCAAACCCGGCAAGAAGGCACAGGAGCGCATCGCGTTGATCGAGAAGGCCCGCGCCGATGCCGAGGCGGCCGCCGCCGAACTGGTCGCCGCTCCGGAGGCGCCTGCCGAAGAGAACGCCGCGAGCTAAGCGTTCCGCCCGGGCGAGCAACAAAATGGCGGGCTTGAGCCCGCCATTTTTATTTTGGCACGCGGAAGGGACCCCGGCCCTACGCCACCTTCTTCTTCGGCTGGATCAGTCCACGCTCGAGGAGCAGCTCGGCGATCTGCACGGCGTTGAGCGCCGCGCCCTTGCGGAGATTGTCGGAGACGACCCACAGGTTCAGCCCGTTCTCTACCGTCGGATCCTCGCGGATGCGGCTGATATAGGTGGCATCCTCGCCGGCGGATTCCAGCGGCGAGATGTAGCCGCCGTCCTCGCGCTTGTCGACGACCAGGCAGCCCGGCGCCTCGCGCAGGATCTCCCGCGCCTCTTCCGCCGTGATCGGCTTCTCGAACTCGACATTTACCGCCTCGGAATGGCCGATGAAGACCGGCACGCGCACGCAGGTTCCCGTCAGCTTGATCTTCGGATCGAGGATCTTCTTGATCTCGGCGACCATCTTCCACTCTTCCTTGGTCGAGCCGTCCTCCATGAAGACGTCGATATGGGGGATGACGTTGAAGGCGATGCGCTTGGTGAACTTCTTCGCCGTCACCGGATCGGCGACGAAGACGGCGCGGGTCTGCTCGAAGAGCTCGTCCATGCCCTCCTTGCCCGCGCCGGAGACCGACTGGTAGGTCGCCACCACCACGCGCTTGATCTTCGCCGCGTCATGCAACGGCTTCAGCGCGACGACGAGCTGCGCCGTCGAGCAGTTGGGATTGGCGATGATGTTCTTGCGGGTGAAGCCTGCGACGGCGTCCGGATTGACCTCCGGCACGACCAGCGGCACGTCGGCATCGTAGCGCCAGGCCGACGAATTATCGATGACGATGCAGCCCTGACGACCGATCCTTGGCGACCATTCCTTGGAGATGGCGCCGCCTGCCGACATGACGCAGAGGTCGGTGTCGGAGAAATCGTAATTGTCGAGCGCCCGGACTTTCAACGTCCGGTCGCCATAGGAGACTTCGGTCCCCTGCGACCGGCGCGAGGCGAGCGCCACCACCTCGTCGGCCGGGAAGCCGCGCTCTTCGAGGATGGCGAGCATTTCGCGGCCCACATTGCCGGTGGCGCCCACTACCGCAACCTTGAAACCCATCTTGATAATCTCCTGTCCCTCTCCGCTCGTTTCGCGAACCCGCCGGCCTCAGCGGGCGTCTCGTTTCATCCCCAGGGCCGGGCCCGGGGAGAGAGGGCGAGCAGGCCAGGGAGTCAGACCGTTTTGGCGGTCGTTTTCGACATCGTTTTGGCCGTGGCGAGGACGGAGAACATGCGTGCGCCGCCGGGCCCGGCGGCAAGGCCGGGCTCTGCGGACGTCAAAAGGGCCGGTATCGGGCCGCGCATGGAAAACTCCGTTTCGTGCGCGCTTTTACGCGCATCGCGAAAATAGTCAATTCGCCGACAGGCCCGCCGGTCGGGATTTCGGCGCTCACACCTAGGTCACACGCGAAAACGATCCGTTTCGTCACACCTGATCACCAGGGAACGTGAAAGATCTCCACTCGGGGCAATCCGACCGCACGGACGCCGACATCCTTGGCAAGCACCCCGAAGCCCTCGGTCTCGACGAGATCGCGATAAGGCTTCTCGGGAAAGAGCAGCCCGCCCCGATGCAGCGCGGCATCGACGAGCAGCATGGAGCCGCCCACACCGTCCAGTGCGATCTTCTCCAGATGGCGCACGTCCGAAAGATGGCGCCGCCCGATGAAATCGGAAGGCGGCTGATAGACGCCGCGGACAGTCGAACGGAAGTAGCGGTGATCGCGCTGCGGTCTTGTGGTCACGAAGCTGTTGAAGTCCAGGCTGCGGCCGCCGGCCTTCAGCACACAGTTCGGCACGACGATCCGGTGGCCGGCCGCGGTCAGGGTCCGGACGATGTCGTCCGGGAATTTCCAGACATCGATGTCGATCCACAGCGCCCAGTCGTCTTCCTCGTCGAGGCCGTTGCGGATCAGATGATTGCGCACCTTCGCCAGTCCGCAGCGCCGTTCCCGCTGCAGCTTCGGCAGCGCGCGCCTGGCCCTGTCGAGCTCGGTGCCGAGATGCTTTTGCAGCAGCACGATCCGGCGATACTCTCCGCCGAGAGGCTCCACCGCCTTCCGCAGTACGTCCCAGCTTCCGTCCCGGCTGTCGCCCTCGCAGAAGACGAGCTTGATCCGTTCAGGTGGGTGATCGAGTTGCCGCACGGCCGCCAGGAACGGCTCGACGTGCTCGGCCGCGTCGCGCAACGGCACGAGGACGGCGATGTTTCCGCCGGGCTTCGGTGCCGGCCGGGCGAGCGCGGCCGGATCGATCGCCGCCCTTGCCTCGGCGAGATCGAGCTGTTCGCCGCGCGTCGCTAGATACTTGGCTTTATAGAGATGGCGCTTGAGCGCCTTGCGCCAGTTTTCCCGAGGGGCCGGTTTCCACCAAGTCCCCACCCAATGATGCACCGAAAGCGTCTTGCACGCCTGCGGCTCGCCGCTTTCGCCGGCGGCGCCGTCGCGGTCGAGCGGTGTGAACAGGGCGGAAGGATGGAGCGCGAACGAAGATCGGTCAGCGAAGCTGAGCTGGGCGGATGTCAGCACGCAGGGGCCGGTAGCGTCGATCACCTCCTTCGCGTCGGCAAGGTCGGGCAGATAGGAAAGCAGGTGCAGCCAGAAGGGATGCTTCGGCGGACTGACGATCGTGCCGTTGAAGAGCAGGTAGGGCAGCCCGCGGAAGCTCGCCTGCTCGGCGAAATGCCGGAATGGCTCCTTGCAGAATACGATCCGGTCTTCGGACATGAGCGGAGCGAAAGAAGCGACGCATTCGCAGTCCAGATCGGCATACACGCCGCCGAAATGATGGAGCAGCATGTAGCGGGCCGCGTCCGCGCGCAGGATACCCTGCTGGTAGCCGCAGAACGTGGCGAGGAAATCGGGATAGTGCGTCCCAACGAAATCGATGAGAGCGCGGTCGTTCCAGAACATCCTCGTCCAGCCGGGATTGTGCTTTGCCCAGCTTTCGCTCCAGGCCCGGAAACGCGGCGGGATCTCGTCGGTCTTCCAGGTCTGGTGCAGGATCGGCGGGATCATGACCCTTGCCCGTGAGGTTGCTCGCCCACGGCGGCGAGGCCCATGCCTAGCCGGACCGCTTCGAGGACCGCGGCCTTCCCGTAGCGACGCCGCACCTCCGCATGCGCCCGCCGGCGCAGATTTTCCATTCGCGCGGAATCGGAACACAAGGCGATGACGGCCGCCGCCAGTTCCTCGTCCGTCTCGTGGATGAGGATGCTTTCGCCCGGCGTAAAGTCCAGCCCTTCGGCCGCGACCGGGGTCGCGACCACGGGGATGCCCCGGGCCATGGCTTCCAGGATCTTTATCCGTGTCCCGCCGCCCGTTGCGAGCGGCACGACGCTCACATGGCCGCACTCGAACAGCGGCGAGAGATCGTCCGGGTTCTCCACCAGTTCGACTCCCGGCATGCCGGCGAGTTCGATGATCGCAGGCTTGGGAGAGCGGCCGGCCAGGAGAAGGCGGGCGTCGCCGAACCGCGTCCTGATCGTCGGCAGTATGTTCCGCGCCAGTCTTTCGCAGGCTTCGACATTGGGTCGGTAGCCGAGATGGCCGATGAAGAGCAGGACCGGCCAACCGTCGGCCCGGCCCGGCGGATCGGGCAGTTCCGACGAAATTCTGTCCGCGCGGGGGATGCCGTTCATCACCACGTCGACCGGGATCTCCGCCTTGGAGAACGATCCGAGCCTTTGCCGGTCCTGATCGGAGCAGACCCATACGCGGTCGACGATCCGCATCGCCTTTGTTTCCCTGTTTTCGATGCGCCCCTGCCGCCCGAACCGGCGCGGCAGGATTTTCCCGGCGAGCGGCGTTCTTCCTCGCATCCGGGCATGAAGGTCGGATTCCACATTGTGCATGTCGAGGACGAGCAGGCGTGCGAAAGGGCGCAGCGGCTTCAGAAGCGCTCCCAGCCCGATGCCCTCCACGATGATTGCGTCGGGCTGGAACTCCCGAACCAGCCGCAGCAGGCGCGGCAGCGCGACCAGAGGGATGCGCCACTCCGCGGCGGTGCGCCGGCGAACCATCGGGCGGCCGCCCGGCTCTCCGGGGATTTCGAGGCCGGCGACCGCGATGCCGTTGCAAGTCGTCGTTCGCTCGGTCGCGCGAACCGATACGAGCATCGTCGCGCCGAGACGGGAAGCCGCGAGCGCATTCTGGTAGTTCCTGAGGTCCGCTCCGGAAACGGCTGGATAGGCCGGATCGTGCGTGATGACCATCGTGCGGATAGGCGGCCGGAGCCCTTCGGGCAAGGACCGTTGCGTCGGCTTCCGCAACCCGAAAGCCTGGGCCGTGCGTCCCGTTGCAATCCTGGCGTGATATTGGGACGCCTTCCACCCGCTGCGGAAATCCGGATGCGCCCGCACCATGCGGAGAATGCGTTCGGCCTCCGCGTAGCGGCGGCGCATGATGAGCAGACGGCCGATGCGCAGCGCCACCCATGCCTTGCGCCGCTGCAGGACATCGCGGCCGATCCCGAACCGCGCCAGCCTGGTCAGTTCCAGCGAAATCCGCACGAGGGTCGTCCGCGGGGTCGAGACGAAGCGCTCGTCCATGCGTTCTTCGTCCATCAGGTAGAGCAGGACAGTGTCGGTTATCGTCACCACCCGCAGGCGCGTCAGCACGGCAGCCCAGTAGCAACTGTCCTCGTCCAGCGCGATCGTCGTCGGAAATTTGATGTCGCGGACCTCGTCGATGACCAGCAGGGCGCTGCCCATCGGAATCGGCGGCAATTCGTTGCGCAGATAGCGGCGCGCGTTCTCGCGCCGGTCCGGGCCGTAGCCGGAGGGGACCTTCAGCTTGTCCGGCCCATTCTCGGTCCTGCGCAGCATCGAGCCGACGGCAAGTCCCGCGGCGGGATCGCGGGACAGGGCCTGCGTCAGCAAACCCAAGGCGCCGGGAAAGACCTCGTCGTCGGCATCGAGGAAGAAGACGTTGCGTTCGCGCGCCGCGGCGATGCCGACGTTCCTGGCCGCGCCGGCGCTGCCGAATTGGCCCTCCACGATCCGCAACGGAAGACCGGCGGATGAAGCGGCCTGCTCGGTGACGGCCTGGGTTCCGTCCTGCGATCCGTCGTCCACCAGCAATATCTCGCCGATCAGCGGGCGATCGGCAGCCAGGCTTTCGATGGTTGCCGCGATCGTGGCGGCCGCGTTCCGCGCTGGGATGATGACGGAAATCATCGGATGTCAGGAATCCTCGAAGCGGCCGCGCCGACGCCTATGGTCGCGGGCCTCCCCAGCCGAAGAGACGGGACGAAGGGACATGTCGGCGAGATCCGAGATGCCGATCGGAAAACCGTCGAGCCAGCGGGCAATCGTCTCTCCGGAAGAAGAGCTCTGCGAAAGTTCAAGACAGATCGCCGAGAAAGCCAGTTCTTTCAGATCCTTGCGCATCGTTTCACTGTGCACGGACGATAGCCCGTGAGCGGGCGGGTCGGGATGTTTCCCACCCCATGGAGGAGGCAGGCTTACTATCCCCTGTCGAGCAGACGCAAGGCATAGTCCAGATGATCGCCCATCTTGTTTCCCCTGGCGCAAGCGGCGGCGCCCGAGGCCGACCGCATACAGGCCGCTGGTCCGGAGGGTGTAAGTTCTTGCCGGGCTTGAAACGCGGGATATCCTCCGATCGTACGACGTGCGCTTGCGCCTTCCGGCATATCCATTCCTTGCAGGCCCTTCGCGATCCTCGAAGGAACGTTCATACGGTCCATGGGTTCACACCCATGAAAGGAGAAGAGCCATGTCCCAGAGGCCAATCGATGTCGGCCGCGCCGAGCATTTCGGACGACGCCGGTACACGAGCCCTGAATTCTCCGCGCGGCAGGCGCGCCAGGGCAGGATCGTCCTCAATACGCCGCTACGCCGCGCTGTCTTTATTGCCGGGCTCGTCCTCGCAATCCTCGTCGCGTTTGTCTTCGTCTATCTCGCTTAAAGGTCCGGGCGCCCGGCAAATTGTTGAATTCCTGCATCACCCGCCGTCGAATGTGGGAATATTCCCGGCTCGGCCCGGATGTTACAGAAAACGTGAAAACCGCCCGGTTGACATGAAAGGACCCCCGAACAAACTCCGCGCCCAGGGTAGGTCATTTGCCGACGATTCGGCGCCGCACGGAACGCCCGGGAGAGGCGAAGTTGCGGAGGAACATTTTGGGGGAAACCCACATGCGCGGAGACATCCTTCATTTCGACGGCGTCCAGGCACTGGGCGTCATCATCGGTGACGACGGCAGCCGCTACGCCTTCAGCCGCAGCGACCTCTACGAGCGGTTCCCGCCGGCCAAGGCGATCCGGGTCGAATTCCGCGCGGAAGGGGGCCGCGCCCGCGACATCGCCAGGGCGCGCGTCGCCGCGCGCTCGACCAGCACCGAAAAATCCGCCGAGACCCGCAGGCCAGGCCTGTGGCGGCATTTTCTCGACGCGCTGACGCGGAACTATGCCAATTTCCGCGGCCGTGCGCGTCGCGCGGAATATTGGAGTTATGCGTTTTTCTGGCTCATGGCGCTGGCGCTGGTGATGGCGGTCGGCTTCGTCTTCGACGGCGGCCTGACGAACTTCCACGCCGCGATCGAAGCGCCGGCGATCACGCTGACCCTGTCGATCGTCTTCGTGCTCGCGACGCTCTTGCCGGGGCTCGGCCTCGCCGTCCGCCGCCAGCACGATATCGGGCTCTCGGGCTGGTACTCGCTCTTCGTGCTGATTCCATCGCTCGGCAGCCTGATCCTGCTCGCCTTCTCGCTCATCCCGAGCCAGAAGCGCGACAACAGGTGGGGTCCGGTGCCGGAGAACGTCATCTCCTGAGGGAGAGCGATCCCGCGCGAGCATCGGGAGTTCGTAGGACTGCTCCCGCTATCTCGGGCTTGTCCCGAGTATAGCGTTTGAAATCGGCCGCGCAGCGGATGCCTATTTCGAAAGCGCCAGGAACTTTGCCGTGATGGCGTCGCCCATCTCGGTCGTACCGACTTTCCTCATGCCTTCCGAATGGATGTCGGCGGTCCTGAGACCGTCGTCGAGCACCGCGGCGATCGCCGCCTCCAGCCGGTCCGCTTCGCTCGTCATGCCGAATGAATAACGCAGGCACATGGCGAAGGAGGCGATCATGGCGATCGGATTGGCGAGGCCCTTGCCGGCGATATCGGGCGCCGAGCCGTGCACCGGCTCGTAGAGCGCCTTGCGGCTGCCGGTCTTCGGATCCGGAGCGCCGAGCGAAGCGGAGGGCAGCATGCCGATCGAGCCGGTGAGCATGGCGGCGATGTCGGAGAGCATATCGCCGAAGAGGTTATCGGTGACGATGACATCGAACTGCTTCGGCCAGCGCACGAGTTGCATGCCGCCGGCGTCGGCCAGCATGTGGTCGAGCTTCACGTCGGAGTAGCGCGCCTTGTGCATTGCCGTGACGACCTCGTTCCACAGCACGCCCGACTTCATGACGTTGCGCTTTTCCATCGAGGTGACGTGGTTCTTCCGCGTCCGCGCCAGTTCGAAGGCGACGCCTGAGATGCGCTCTATCTCGAACGTGTCGTAAACCTGCGTGTCGATGCCGCGTTTCTGGCCGTTGCCGAGATCGATGATCTCCTTCGGCTCGCCGAAATAAACGCCACCGGTCAATTCGCGCACGATCAGGATGTCGAGGCCTTCGACCACTTCGTGCTTCAGCGAGGACGAATCGGCCAGCGCCGGATAGCAGATGGCGGGCCTGAGATTGGCAAAGAGCTGCATGTCCTTGCGCAGGCGAAGCAGTCCCGCCTCGGGCCGCACCTCGTAGGGCACGCCGTCCCATTTCGGCCCGCCGACCGCGCCGAAGAGCACGGCATCCGCCGCCATCGCCTTGTCCATGTCCGCGTCGGAGATAGCCTTGCCGTGGGCGTCGTAGGCGCACCCCCCGACCAGGCCCTCCTCGGTCGTGAAGCCGCTGCCGAGTTTCTCGTTCATGGCTGCGATCAGCTTCCTGACCTCGGCCATGGCCTCGGGGCCGATGCCGTCGCCGGGGAGAAGGAAGAGCTTGCGCGATGCCATGGAATATTCCTGAAATGAATGACTTGGACCGCGGCTTTGCTAAACGCTGGCCGTCTCCCGTGCAAGCCCAGAGCGGCGGGCTTTGCTTGAGCCAGGGCCGGATCCTCATAGGCGATATCGTTCTTCTGATCGCCGGTGTGACTTTTAGCGGCCGCTCATGCGCCTCTTCTGAGCGCCGTCGCCTCGATCTCGACCTTCATCTCGGGACGAATGAGCCCACAGATGGTCATCGTCGCGGCGGGCCTTAGGTCGCCAAACACCTTTCCGGTCACCATGAACACCGCGTCGGCGAAGGCGGCATCCGTCACGTGGTAATGCACGCGCACGATGTCTTCCATGGCGAAACCGGCGTCGCCGAGTGCCTTTTCGATCGTCGCGAGGCAATTCCGCGCCTGCTCCCCGACATCGTCGGGCATGCTCATCGTGGCGTAGTCGTAGCCCGTCGTGCCGGCGACGAAGCACCAGTCGCCCTGGACGACGGCACGCGAATAGCCTGCCGCCTTCTCGAAGGGCGAGCCGGTGGAGATCAGCCGCCGTTCGGCCATGCCGGGATCGGTCCCGGACTCAGGCCCAGGGCCGGCTTTCAGCGTAGTCTTTCTCGAAACTGTCGATGGATTTCGACTTCTGCAAGGTCAGGCCGATATCGTCGAGCCCGTTCAGCAGGCAGTGCCGGCGGAATTCGTCGAGTTCGAACTTGACCACGCCGCCATCCGGCCCGCGGATTTCCATCGCCTCGAGATCGACCGTGACCGTCGCATTCGCACCACGCGAGGCATCGTCGAGCAATTTCTCCAGATCCTCGGGGCTGACCACCACCGGCAGGATGCCGTTCTTGAAGCAATTATTGTAGAAGATATCGGCGAATGAGGTCGAAATGACGCAGCGTATGCCGAAATCGAGCAGCGCCCAGGGCGCGTGCTCGCGGCTCGAGCCGCAGCCGAAATTGTCGCCGGCGACCAGGATCTGCGCGTGGCGGTAGGCCGGCTTGTTGAGCACGAAATCCGGGTTCTCCGCCCCGTCGTCGAGATAGCGCATCTCGGCAAAGAGGCCCTTGCCGAGCCCAGTGCGCTTGATCGTCTTCAGGTAATCCTTGGGTATGATCATGTCGGTATCGACATTGACGATCGGCAAAGGCGCTGCGACGCCGGTGATTTTCGTGAACTTTTCCATGGGCCTGACTTCCGCTGAACCAAGCCGAGCCTTACAGGAAAGAGGGACGAAGGAAAAGGGTTCGCAGGGCGGCGGGCATCACGATGCCGGCGGCGGCAAACCGGAAGGCGAGGCGTTTCGAGCCTTGACCGCAGAGCGCGGCGCATTGCCATAGGCTTGGCTCTTGTCCTTCACGAAAAGAATCATCATATTTCGCCTAGGCATGCTGGAGTCTCGCCAGCGGCGCCTGGGCGAGTGCCCGACACCGGACGGGACAGAAGCAACAGAGGAAACCATGGCTGATCTTCGCAACTATCAGTCGCGCGTAACGGGCGCCCAGGGTCGAGCCGATGTCTCCATCGACCAGGGCCTGCGCGCTTACATGCTGCGCGTCTATAACCTGATGGCGCTCGGCCTCGCCATCACGGGCCTTGCCGCGTGGGGCGCATTCAGTTTCGCCGTCACGCCTGACGGCCAGCTCACCCAGTTCGGCTATCTGATGTTCCAGAGCGGCTTGCGCTGGGTCGTGATCTTCGCGCCGCTCGCGCTCGTCTTCTTCCTGAGCTTCAGGATCAACTCGATGAGCGTACCGGCCGCGCAGACGACTTTCTGGGTCTATGCGGCCCTTGTGGGCCTGTCGCTCTCGGTGCTGTTCCTGGTCTATACCCAGACCAGCATCGTCAGGACGTTCTTCATCACGGCCGCCGCCTTCGGCGGGCTGTCGCTCTACGGCTACACGACCAAGCGCGACCTGTCGGCAATGGGCTCGTTCCTGATCATGGGCGTGTTCGGCGTCATCATCGCCTCGCTGGTCAACATTTTCCTTGCCTCTTCGGCGCTCCAGTTCGCGATCTCGGTGATCGGCGTCCTGGTCTTTGCGGGCCTGACCGCCTTCGACACGCAGCAGATCAAGGAAATGTACTACGAGGGCGACGCCGAAGTCGTGGCCGGCCGCAAGGCCATCATGGGCGCGCTGAGGCTCTATCTCGACTTCATCAACCTCTTCATGTTCCTGATGCAGTTCCTCGGCGATCGCCGCTGAGGAAAGCGAAAGACACGGATCGGGGCGGCCTTCGGGTCGCCCTTTTCTTTTGTCCGCTTGGCTGCCTATAAGGGCGCGAGCACCGAGGGGCAGAGCGATGGCGACCATACGCGCGGCGCGGGAAACCGATCTCGACCGCATCACCGAGATCTATGCCGATGCGGTCCGCCACGGCACTGCAAGCTATGAACTGGAACCGCCGACGAGGGAGGAGATGGGAGCGCGGTTCGCCGCGCTCGCCGGCAAGGGCTTCCCCTATATCGTCGCCGAGGACGGGGACGGCGGCATTCTCGGCTATGCCTATGCCGGACCCTTCCGGCCGCGCCCCGCCTACCGCTTCGTCGTCGAGGATTCCATCTACGTCGCACCGGAGGCCAAGGGCCGCGGCCTCGGCCTGCAGCTCCTCCAGGCACTGGTGGGAGAGGTTAAACGGCTCGGCTTCCGGCAGATCATCGCCGTCATCGGCGACGGCACGCCCGAGAGCGCCTCGGTCCGGCTGCACGAGAAAATGGGCTTTCGCCATTCCGGCCGCCTGGAAGGCACAGGCTACAAGCGTGGCCGCTGGCTCGACACGGCCTTCATGCAGCTTTCCTTCAACGGCGGCGCCGATACGGCGCCCGATCCGGAATCCTTTCCTGAGCGGATATATCGCGAGGGGCGGTAGCCGCGCCCCGGAGCATGCGCCCGATCAGGCTTCGGCGAGGCGGAGCGCCTTGTCGAAGATGCCCAGCACACGGCCGAGCTCATGCCCTCTTTTCAGGATGACGCCGCCGGCGGCGATCACTGCGAAGGCGCCCTGGCGGCGCGCCAGTTTCGGCATCTTGGCGATCTGGAAGAGCGGAACCTCGCTCGTGCGCCGGAACACGGAGAACACCGCGCGATCCGGAAGATGGTCGATGGCGTAGTCCCGCCATTCGCCGGCAGCAACCATTCGGCCATAGACGCGAAGTATCTGGTCGAGTTCCCGACGGTCGAAGGTGACCGGCAATTCGAGATGACGGCGCCGGGCTTCCTGAAACGGGATCAATATTGCGGAATCGTCCCCATCCTCCGTGGCGTCTCCGCGATCGACCATATAGAATGCCTCTCATCCAGCACGTCGGGCCACGTTCGCGCGTCCCTTCATGAAAATCAACCCCGACCCGCGACTCCCCGCCGTCCTCACGGACGGTCACAAAGCGGAACAGGGTGTCGGAATTGGTGATGGTTCGCCACAATCCCGCCGCATATAATCCTAGCTGACGCCCAAATATCTGGCGACCATCCGATCGTTGCCTGAGACGGTTCGGTCCGGCGTTGGCTCCGTAAACCCCAAGCCCCCCGCCCACGGGGCCTTGGCCGGATCGAACCAGCCAGGCTTTCAAAGCCCGGTTCCAGAGCACGATGGAATAAGATGCCGGTGTCAGCGAGCTGACGCCGGCTTTTTCATGCCGGGAGTTGATGAGCGGCCGGAACGCGTCGATCAGCTTCCGTTCGTCGACAGGGCGGCGGCTCCGACGATCGGCCCCGCAGCGCCGCCGGCTCCCGACTGCAGCAGGACGGCAAGACCGCCATCCGCCGGAATGGCCGATTTGGGCATCTCGTAACGGGCCGCCTTGCCATGCCACATGCCGGCGACATGGATGCCCGTCACCGCGTGCCAGTAGGTGATCGCACGGCCGCTATTCTCACCGTGACGGATGGTCACCTCGCGTTTCGGCGCGAAGGATATGAACACTACCCGCGCCGCGCCCGTTCCATCCGGCGAAGCGCCTGCCTCGACGACATAGGAACTGCCATTATCCCGGATTGAGACGTCGACCGACAGGCCCTTGCCGGAACCGGCGAGTGTGCCGAGCGCCGTCTCGACGGCCTCCATGCTGGCGCCGTTCGCATCGGTGCGGCCGTTGACCACCGCCTGCGGCGTATAGACCTGCGCAGAACCGAATGCCTTGGCATAGGCGTATTGGCGCTCGGTATTGGCGCGGCTGCCCAGCGTATCCTTCCAGCCGAGATAGTCCCAATAGTCGATATGATAGGCGAGCGCCACCACATCGCCCTGCTCGATGAGGCGGCCGAACGCGGCATCGGCCGGAGGACAGGAATTGCAGCCCTGGCTGGTGAAGAGTTCGACCACGCCGAGCGGCCTGGCGGTGGCCGCTCCGGCGACGGCAAGGCAGCAGGCCGCCATTGTTGCCGCCGCCAACAGCCGCCTGCCTCTCGTCGCACGCATCTTCCGGGTTTCCTGCCCTGTCGTTTTGTGCCGCGAGGATAGGCAGCGGCGCGTCTCAAGGGAAAGTCACGTTGCGGTGAAAGCTTTCTTCTCCTCGCGCACGAGGAGAAGAGGCCTTTGCTACGCCGCCAGGTCGCGCAGCACGTATTGGAGGATGCCGCCATTCTTGAAGTAGGCGAGTTCGTCGAGCGTATCGATGCGGCAGAGGATCGGCACCTCCTTCACCTTGCCGTCGGCATAGGTGACCTTGGCGACCATCTTCTGGCGCGGGCGGATATTCTGCAGCCCATCGATCTCGACCGTCTCGTCGCCGGTCAGGCCGAGCGAATGCCAGCTCGTCCCCTCGTCGAGAACGAAGGGAACGACGCCCATGCCGACGAGGTTGGAGCGGTGGATGCGCTCGAAGGACTGGGCGATGACCGCGCGGACGCCGAGGAGATTGGTGCCCTTGGCCGCCCAGTCGCGCGAAGAACCGTTGCCGTATTCGACGCCGGCGAAGATGACCAGCGGCACCTTCTCCTGCCGGTAGCGCATGGCGGCGTCGTAGATCGACATCTCCTCCTTGGAGGGATAGTGGATCGTGTAGCCGCCTTCCCTGCCGTTCTCGCCCAGCATGTGGTTGCGGATACGGATGTTGGCGAAGGTGCCACGCATCATCACTTCGTGATTGCCGCGGCGTGTGCCGTACTGGTTGAAGTCGGCGATGCCGACGCCATGTTCCGTCAGATATTCGCCGGCCGGGGACGCCGCCTTGATCGATCCCGCCGGCGAGATGTGGTCGGTGGTGATCTTGTCGCCGAACAGGCCGAGGATGCGCGCGCCCTTGATGTCGCCGATCGCGTCGGGCTTCTTCTCCATGCCCTCGAAATAGGGCGGGTTCTGCACATAGGTCGACTGGTTGTCCCAGGCATAGGTCTGGCCGCTCGGCGCCTGCACCTTGCGCCAGTTTTCGTCACCCTTGAAGACGTCGGCATATTTGCGGGCGAAGAGCTCGCGGGTGACGTTCTTCTGGATGAAATCCTGGATTTCGGCGCTGGTCGGCCAGATGTCCTTCAGGAATACCGGCTTGCCGTCCTTGCCCTCGCCGATGGGTTCACTGGTCAGGTCCTTCTTCACCGTGCCGGCGAGCGCGTAGGCGACCACCAGCGGCGGCGAGGCGAGATAGTTCGCCTGCACGTCGGGCGAAACGCGGCCCTCGAAATTGCGGTTTCCCGAGAGCACTGCCGCGCCGATCAGGCCCTTGTCGTTGATGGTCTTCGAGATCGGACCGGGCAGCGGGCCCGAATTGCCGATGCAGGTGGTACAGCCGAAGCCGACGAGGTTGAAGCCGATCTGGTCGAGTTCCTTCTGCAGGCCGGACTTGTCGAGATATTCCGCGACGACCTGGCTGCCCGGCGCGAGAGAGGTCTTGACCCACGGCTTCTGCTTCAGCCCGAGCCGGTTGGCGTTGCGGGCGAGGAGCCCGGCGCCGATCAGCACGCTCGGATTGGAGGTGTTGGTGCAGGACGTGATCGCCGCGATCACCACATCGCCATGGCCGAGATCGTAATCGGCTCCCTCGACCGCATAGCGTTTCGAGATTTCGGCGGCTTTCTTGTATTCCGTATCCATCGCCTTTTCGAAGGCGGCGGGAATGTCCTCCAGCGAGACCCGGCCCTCCGGCCTTTTCGGGCCGGCCATCGACGGCACCACGTCGCCGAGGTCGAGTTCCAGCGTATCGCTGAAGACCGGGTCGGCGATGCCGTCATGGCGCCACAGACCCTGCGCTTCGCAATAGGCCTCGACCAGCGCGATCCGCTCTTCGGTACGGCTGGTCATGGTCAGGTATTTGATGGTCTCGGCGTCGACCGGGAAGAAGCCGCAGGTCGCGCCGTATTCCGGCGACATGTTGCCGATCGTCGCGCGGTCGGCGAGCGTCATGGAGGAGAGGCCGGGGCCGAAGAACTCGACGAACTTGCCGACGACGCCCTTCTTGCGCAGCATCTGCGTGACGGTGAGCACGAGGTCGGTCGCGGTGACGCCTTCCTTCAGCCTGCCGGTGACGCGGAAGCCGATGACCTCCGGCAGGAGCATCGACACCGGCTGGCCGAGCATGGCGGCCTCCGCCTCGATGCCGCCGACGCCCCAGCCGAGCACGCCGAGGCCATTGACCATGGTGGTGTGCGAATCGGTGCCGACGCAGGTGTCCGGATAGGCCACCGTCTCACCGTCCATTTCGGCCGACCACACGGTCTGCGCCAGATATTCGAGATTGACCTGATGGCAGATGCCGGTGCCGGGCGGCACCACGCGGAAATTGCGGAAGGCCTGCTGGCCCCATTTCAGGAAGCGGTAGCGCTCGCCGTTGCGCTCATATTCCTTCTCGACATTGTGGGCGAAGGCTCTCGGCGTCCCGAATTCGTCGACGATGACCGAATGGTCGATGACGAGGTCGACGGGCACCAGCGGATTGATCTTCTGCGGGTCGCCGCCGAGCGCCACCATGGCGTCGCGCATCGCGGCCAGATCCACCACGGCCGGCACGCCGGTGAAATCCTGCATCAGCACGCGGGCCGGCCGGTAGGCGATCTCGTAGCCGGCGCTGCCCTTGTCGGCCAGCCAGGCGGCGACCGCCTCGATGTCCTTCTTCGTGACCGACTGCCCGTCCTCGTTCCGGAGCAGGTTTTCGAGCAGGACCTTCATCGAGAAGGGGAGCCTGGAAATGCCGGAGAGCCCGTTCTTCTCGGCCTCAGCGAGGCTGAAATAGACGTAGTCCCTGCCCCCCGCATTGAGGGTCTTGCGAGCTTTGAAACTGTCGAGCGAATGTGTCACGAGCGATCCCTGACTGTCGGTTGCCGAGAAGGAACGGACGCCAGTCGCATGGTATCACGCGCAAAGGTGCGGGTACGGTCATTTCCGCTGTCCGCTTCCAAGCACCAAAGCCGTTCAAGGCGGCTCGCGCTGGTTCGGCGCAAATTGAAGTGCACGCCGACCGCTGGCGTGATTGCCCCGGATATAGAGAATTTCGTAGAGGAGTTCTAGAGAAACAAAGGACGAATATGGCTGGGCCAGCCGGTCCCGGGGTCATGAAAAATGAAAGGGTGGGGAATGCGGCTGGTCGCCGAAGGACTGGGAGGCGAACGCGGCGGCGAGGCTGTCTTCTCCGGCGTGGATTTTTCTCTCTCCGACGGCGAGGCGCTGGTCGTCACCGGTCCGAACGGATCGGGAAAATCGACCCTTTTGCGCATCGTCGCCGGCCTGCTGCCGGCGGCGGCCGGATCGGTGCGGCTGGAGGGGGGCGGCGAGGCTATGCCCGATGCAGCCGCAGCCTGCCACTACCTCGGCCATGAGAACGGCATGAAGCCGGCGCTTTCGGTCGCCGAGAATCTGGAATTCTGGCAGAGCTTCAACGGGGCGCCGGCATTCGGCATCGGCGACGCGCTGGAAGAGGTCGGCCTGGAAACCATCTCGCACCTTCCCTACGGCTACCTTTCGACCGGCCAGCGCCGGCGGATCGCGATTGCACGATTGCTCCTCAACCGCCGGCCGCTCTGGCTGCTCGACGAGCCGACGGCAGGTCTCGACCGGCGCGCGGAAGACCGCTTCGCCGGGCTGATGGCCGGGCATCTCCAAGGCGGCGGCATCATCGTCGCGGCCACCCACGTGGCGCTTGGGCTGGAAGGGGCGAAGGAATTGCGGATGGAAAACCACCCGCCTTCCCCGCAAGAGGGAGGGTGACGATGCTGGCCCTCTATATCCGCGATGTCCGGATCGGCATCCGCGCCGGCGGCGGCGCGCTGGTCGGCGTGCTGTTCTTCCTCGCGGTGGTGGCGGTGGTGCCTTTCGGCGTCGGCCCCGATCTGACGCTTCTGGCCCGGATCGGCCCGGCCATCCTGTGGATCGGCGCGCTGCTCGCCAGCCTGCTCGGCCTGGAGCGGCTGTTTCAGGCCGACCGCGAGGATGGCTCGCTCGACCTATTGATGCTGGCCGCGGAGCGGCACCCGTCCGTGCTGACGGTGTTCGTCAAATGCCTTGCGCACTGGACCACCAACGTCCTGCCGCTGGTTGTGGCCTCGCCGCTTCTCGGCCTGTTCATGAACATGGAGGCGGCTGCAATCGGCGCCACCACCCTTACATTGCTGGTCGGCACGCCCGCCATCGCCTTCATCGGCGCCGTCGGCGCGGCGGTGGCGGTGGCGCTGCCGCGCGGCGGGCTGCTCGTCTCCATCCTGATCCTCCCGCTCACCGTGCCGGTGCTCATCTTCGGCGTGTCGGCGAGTTATGGGGCGGTCAACGATCCGCAGCCCTTCCTGCCGCCCTTCCTGATCCTCGTTGCGCTGACGTTGTTCTTCGCCGTCATCGGGCCTCTAGGCGCAGCACTTGCGCTCAAGCACGCCACCGATTGAGCCGCTCGGGATGTTCGGGCCTATGGCGCCAGATGGCCGAAGATCGCGACCAGTTCCTGGTAGACCCCGCGCTTGAACGGCACGACGATTTCGGGCAGTTCGCGCATTTCCCGCCACGCCCAATCGTCGAATTCGGCCTCATGCCCCCCAGGCGGCGGATTGATGGCGATCTCGCTGTCCTCGCCCTCGAAGCGGAAGGCGTACCATTTCTGCGTCTGGCCGCGATACCGTCCCTTGAAGGCCACGCCGACCAGATGCGGCGGCAAATCATAGTCGATCCAGCGCGGGGCCTCGGCAAGGACCGAGAGGCGGCGCATTCCGGTCTCCTCGTAAAGTTCGCGCCGTGCCGCAAGGAGCGGCTCCTCGCCCGCGTCGATGCCGCCTTGCGGCATCTGCCAGAGCTGCGGGCTGTCGGCGATCTCGCTGCCTTCCTCGACGATCCGCTTCCCGATCCAGACCAGGCCCTTGCGGTTCAGCACCATCATGCCGACGCAGGGCCGGTAAGGCAGCGTCGCGGGATCGAGAGGCTTCCCGTGCTTCATCGGAATCCTATCCCTTCTCAGGGTCGTTCATCACGGCCGTCACCGGCACGACCTCGACGCCGCGCTTCGCCGCCTCGGCGATCCAGTCGGCAATCGTGTCGACCGTCACCTGGAAGGCGGAGCCGGTACCGACCGCGAAGCCCTTGGCGCGCGCCGTCGCTTCGAGCTGGTCGAGTTTCTTCAGGATGTCGCCGCGGTTGCGCGATGTGTCGATCGTGAGATCGCCTTGCGCGAAAGGCACCCCGTCCTTCAGCGCCAGTTGCGGCGCGACGCTGCGGGCCGAGCTTCCGTCGTCCAGATAGAGCAGGCCACGCCGCGCCAGATCCTGCATGACAGGCTCCATCGCATTTTCGTCCGCGACGAAGCGCGCCCCCATATAGTTCATGACGCCGGTATAGTTGGTGATCCGCGACAGCGCCCAGTGCAGCGAGCGCAGGTTCTCCGCAGCCGAAGCCTCCACGATCAGCGTGTTGCGGCCGGGATTGACGTTCGGATAGTCGTAGGGCTCGAACGGCACCTGCATCAGAAGCTCATGGCCCGTCTGGCGCGCATCCCGCATCCACCGGTCCAGGCTGTTGCCCTGCGGCGCGAAGGCGAGCGTCACCGTTCCCGGCAGCTTCTGGATCGCATATTGCGTGCCGGTCTGCGACAGGCCGAGACCGCCGACGACGATGGCGACACGCGGGCCGCGAGCGCCGGACCATGGCCGCGCATAGACATCGACCGGCCGCCTGCCGTCGACCGAGCGGATCGGCAGCGGTCCCATCTCGGATTGCTCGATGAGCGCGCGGTCGGGAAGATGCGCGGTCCTCAGATCCTGGCCGAGGCTGGAAGGATCGCGGATGACGATGACGCCGTTCGGCTGGGCGCTGTCCGGATTGACATGGATGATGTGCGGTACGTCCTTGCCGGTCATAGGCGCGGCGGAAGGCTGCGGGTTGGCAGGCGGCTTCGAGACGGTGACGATGGCCTCCTTCGCCGGCTCCGGCTTGGAGACGACGACGTCAGGCGCCGGATGGAAAGGACGCGGCCGAAGTGCGATGCCGCCGGCGACGGCGACGACCGCAAGCGAGACCACGGTTGCCGCGACCGCCCTCCGCGAAACACGCCGCCTTTCCGGCCGCCCGCCCGGCCTGCTCTCCTGCCCGAGTGGGCGTTCGATTTCCTTGTTCATCGCCGGGGATGGGGACTTCCGGATGGGAGCCCTGTTCGGCCTCGCATAGGCGGATGCGGCGGGAAAACGGCCTCGCAGGGCGAAGAGGAAAACGGCCGGCGCACGAAGACGCCGGCCATGACGGGAATCACTGGTTCATCGCCGCCTTGTTCGGGCTGGGCGGGAAAGCCGGATTGGTCGTCTTGCCCTCCATCAGGTCGAGCGCGGCGTTGAGCTGCTTGTCGTCCTTCTCGTCCGGCGGCACATAGGCGGCCGAACCCGAGCCCTTGGCGTTCTCGTCCACGCCCTTGATATGGCCGCGCAGTTCGGATTCGCCGCGGACCACATCGCGGCCCAGCAATTCCGGCGGCAGCGGCTGGTCGACCTTGATATCGGGCGTGATGCCCTTGCCCTGGATCGATTTGCCGGACGGCGTGTAGTAGAGCGCCGTGGTGAGGCGCAGCGCGCCGTTGTTCTCCGGCAGCGGGATGATGGTCTGCACCGATCCCTTGCCGAAGGATTGCGTGCCGACGACGGTGGCGCGCTTCTGGTCCTGCAGCGCGCCCGCGACGATTTCCGAGGCACTGGCCGAACCGCCGTTGATGAGCACGATCAAAGGTTTGCCGTCGATCATGTCGCCCGGATGCGCATCGAAGCGGGAGATGTCCTTCGGATCGCGCCCGCGCGTCGACACGATCTCGCCATGGTCGAGGAAGGTGTCGGACACGCTCACCGCCTGGTCGAGCAGGCCGCCGGGATTGAGGCGCAGGTCGAGCACGTAGCCCTTCAGCTTGTCCTCCGGCACCTGCTTCTTGATCTGTTCGATCGCGTTGCGCAGATCGTCATAGGTCTTCTCGGTGAAGGAGGTGATCTTCATATAGCCGACGTCGCCGCGCTCGACGTGGAACTTGACGGCCTTCACCTTGATGATGCCGCGCACCACGGTGACCTCGATCGGCTTGTCGGCGCCCTTGCGCAGGATCGTCAGCTTGATCGGCGTATCGACCGGTCCGCGCATCTTGTCGACCGCGTCCTGCAGGGTGAGGCCGCGCACTTCCTGGCCGTCGATCTTGGAGATGAAGTCGCCAGCCAGCACGCCCGCCTTCGCGGCCGGCGTGTCGTCGATCGGCGTGATGACCTTAACCAGGTCGTCCTCCATCGTCACCTCGATGCCGAGGCCGCCGAACTCGCCGCTGGTCTGGACCCGCATGTCCTTCGCCTCGTCGGCGTTCATGTAGGAGGAGTGCGGGTCGAGCGAGGCGAGCATGCCGTTGACGGCGTTCTCGATGAGCGATTTCTCGTCCGGCTGGGTCACATATTGCGCCCGGACGCGCTCGAAGATATCGCCGAAGAGCGCCAGTTGCTTGTAGGTTTCCGAACTGGCCGCCTTGGCCGTGGAGCCGGGCGCGCCATAGACGAGACTCATGGCGGACGCGCCGATCAAGGCTCCGGCGCAAAGAAGCGACAATTTACGAATCATTCCCTGTCCTTCCAGAAACTCGCTCCATCCACCATGGAGACGGATCGATGGGCTTACCATCCTTGCGGAACTCGACATAGAGGTTCGGGCCGACACCTCCGCCGTCGAATGCCGCGGTGCTTGCCACCCTGGCCTCCCCCATCAATCCGACGGGCTCACCCGCCAGGACGGACTGGCCAAGCGATACGCTGATTCTGTCCATTCCTGCCAGAACGACATGATAGCCGTCGCCCGCGTCGAGTATCAAGAGTTGGCCGTATGAGCGGAACGGTCCCGCATATAACACAATCCCATCCGCCGGAGCGGTAACGATTGCGCCAGATTGTGTTATAACCATGTCGCCCTGCATGGTGCCGCCCGTGCCGTCGTCATCGCCGAAATGCTTGTCGATGCGGCCGGCGGCGGGAAGAAGCATGTGCCCCTGCATGGCCGCGAAGGGCGTGGCGGCGAGGCGGTGGCCCTCCGGCGCCGGCTTGCTGGCGGCTTCCGCCTCGGCCTTGCGGACGCTCTCGATCTGGGCTTCCAGGCTGGCGACCAGTTCCTTGACGCTGCCGGCTTTCTTGGCAAGCTCGGCCGCCTTCGCCTTCTCGTCGGCCAGCGCCGACTCGGACTGCTGCTGTAGCTTGTTCTTCTCGTCCAGGAGCAGGCTGAGCCGCTTCTTCTCTTCCGTCTGATCGGCGACCTTGGCGACAAGGCGCCCGCGCTCGATGTCGATGGATTTGGCGACCCGCGACAATTCCTTCAGGTCGCCGACCAGCACCTCGGTTTCCGCGCGAAGGTCGGGAACGACAGCGCCGAGCAGGATGGCGCTGCGGATCGACGACAGGGCGTCCTCCGGCTTGACCAGGATGGCCGGCGGCGGATTGACCCCCATGCGCTCCAGCGCGCCCAGCACCTCGGCCAGCACGCCGCGCCGCGCCGCGAGCGATTTGCGGATCGTCTCCTGCTGGGCATCGAGATTGCCGAGCCTGGCGGTGATGTCCTCGATGTCCTGGCTGAGCTTGCGTTCCGTCTTGGCGGACTGGATCAGCGCCGCCGTGATCGTCGTCTGATCCTTCCGGATACCCGCAATCTCGCTGGTGAGAGCCGCGAGCTTCTGGTCGGACAGCGTCATCTGGCGGGCGATCCGGTCATACTCGGCCTCGCTCTGCGCATGCTGCGCTTCAAGCGCGCTCGTCGTGCCGGCGGCCTGCGCCGCCGGGACGGCAGCCGCCACGGAAAGGCCAAGCCCCGCCAGTGCCGCGCAAAGCGCAGCCCTTCCGCTCCGTGCAAAGACCTGAACCATCCGTTCTCGCGAGGGTGCCCAACACTGCTGCCCAGCGTCCGACTCTAAGAAGCCGGTCGTTAAGGAACGATAAACCATGTGCCCGGCTTCAGGAGCAGGGAATCTGCTCGCCGGATATCAATTTTCAACTTGGTAACCATTGCCGTTCCGATCCCGCTGTATCCCTCTGGTTCGGCGGCGCCCGCCCATCCGCTTAACAGCTTGTTTTCGTTTTGAACCTATCTTTGCGGCCGAGCAACAGGGCGAGCGAACGGTGATTCAGGGCATTTTCATATCGCTGCTCAATCCCGTTCTGGCGCTGGCGCTTTCCGGCCTGTTCCTGAAGCTGTGGTCGGAACGCAAGGCGCAGACCCACGTCCTTTTCTTCTCCGTCTCCTATCTCTGCTACGCCGCGGCCTTCGGTTTGCAGATATCGCGCTGGCCGTTCGGCGACCCTGAAAACGCTCTCCTCTCGAATCTTTTTCTTCTAGGCACGTTCGGCTCCGCCATCCACGGCATGATGCGGAGGAGACGGCACCCCACCCCGCTCGCGGCGCTTACAACGCTTGCTGTTCTCGGCTTCGCCGCGCAATTCTGGTTCGCGGTGATCCAGCCGGACATGACCGGACGCATCTACGCGGTGAATTTCTGTTATGGCGGCATGATGCTCCTCGCCGCGGCGGAGATGCGTTCCTTCCCCGAAAAGACGGCCGTTGAAAGGCTCCTCTTCGGCGTCGTCCTGACCATCGGCATCTATTCCTTCGCCCGAACCGTCGGCATCTCGCTGATGCAAGGCCACATCGCCGAACGCTCCGAATATGTCGGGTCGCTCACCTGGGTCGTGCTCAACTTCTCGGCCGCCCTTTTCGCGCTTCTTCTGGCGCTGACGCTGATCTATCTGGTCGTCCTGGACGCCATGCAGGACCTGCGCACGGAATCCATGACCGACCTTCTTTCGGGACTGCTCAACCGGCGCGGATTCGAGGAGAACGGGCGCAAGGCGCTGGCGCATGCCGGCGAGCTCGGCCTGCCGGCGGCGCTCCTGATCTGCGATATCGATCACTTCAAGTCCGTGAACGACCGCTTCGGCCACGCCTGCGGCGATCAGGTCATCACGGCCTTCGCGCACTGCCTGCACGACGCGGCCGGCGGCCGCCATGTCGTGGCCCGGATCGGCGGTGAGGAATTCGCCGTCGTGCTCTCGGGCACGAATTTGAAAGCCGGGCGACTTTTCGCCGAGGCGGTCCGCAACGCCTGCGCGACGTTGAAAGCGGCGGGCCTGCCGGAGAACCATGCGGTGACCGCAAGCTTCGGTGTCGCCGAAATGCAGCCCGGCGAGGACTTGACCTCGCTCATGCGGCGCGCGGACGCGGCGCTCTACGATGCCAAGAGGCGCGGCCGCGACCGGGTGCGCGGCGCCGAGAGCCGTACGGATCCGTCTAGGAGAAGCGCCGGCGATCCCGCGCTTCCCCTGCAGGCGGGCGGCTGAGCGCCGCCTGAACCTTCGTCAGTCGCAGTTCTTCGCCGGAACCGGCACGACATTGTCGGGAAGCCCGTACATGTAGCTGCGCCCGTGCAGCAGAACCGCGCATTCGCCGTGGCGGATATAGGTATATTGACCCGGCGTGTGGTGCAGGCGAACGACATCCGGCCCTTCTTCACCGGCGGCGCTGGCGACGCGGTCGGCCAGGTATCCCTTGCCGACGACGATGCGCTTGTAGCCGGAGGGCGCATAGACGACGAGATTGCCGAAGGAATCGGCATAGGCATGCTCGTGGTAGAGGCCCCCGGCCGCCGCTGGAGCCGCCAGCGCGAAGGCGGCGAGGCAACCGAGAAGCGGCGCCTGGAGCCTGCGGCCGGATGATGATCTCGAATTCATGGTCGCGTCCTTTTCAGCGGGAAACCGCCTCCTCGAATCGGAATTTAACGCTTTATTAACCATTGTCACCTCGCCGCCATTTTTCTCCCGCGCCAATTCGCCGGACATGGTTAACGGCATACCGGCCGTTGATCTGTCGCCGCCATGCGCATAGATCGTCGAAGCCGGGTGGCCAGCAGAGCACGGGGGAGGAATGACCGAGGGAGAAGACGGAGCCGGCGGAGGGCGTCACGCGTTGCCGCTTGCCGCCATTCGGGCGCTCGCCCTGCCGCTGTTCCTTTCCGCCTGCGTTCCTCCTGTTCCGCCGGCTGCTTCGACGGTCCCGGCCGCCGCGGTCGCCCCGCCGCGCTACGCCAACTATCGGTGCGACGAAGACGGCGAGATCACGCTCGAGGATTTCCGCACCTCGATGCATGTGATCGATACGAGGGGCATCGACGTCGAGCTTCCGGCCGCCCCGCCGAACCAGACGACGCGCTACGGCCAGCCCGGCTATGCGCTGGTCCTCGAAAAGGGGACGGCGCTCTGGATGGTGACTGGCAAGCGCCCGGTCAACTGCAAGCTCGAAAAAGATCCGGCTTGACGGTCAGGCCTGCAGGAGAGCGGCCCTGGCTTCGACCGGCCTCGTTTGGGTCAGCCCGCGCCTTCTGCTGGCCCAGCTTCCGCCTCAATCGATTAAGCCGTAAGCGGCGGTCCTGAAACGCCTATTTATCTTTGACGCAATGCAGCAAGCGTTCTAGAACCGTGCCTGCCACACACGGCCTCCGGCATTCCCGACCCTTCGCGACGTCCGGCCGGCCGGAGCCGAAGACGGGGAAAAGGATGAGCAAACAGACAGCCGCCGCCGCACGCCCCCTCTCCCCGCATCTGCAGATCTACCGCCTCATTCCCACCATGGTGATGTCGATCCTGCACCGCATCACCGGCGGCGCGCTTTATTTCGGCACGCTGCTGCTCGCCTGGTGGCTGATCGCGGCGGCGAGTTCGGAACAGGCCTTCGACATCGCCAACGCCTTCTTCGGCTCGTGGATCGGGCGCCTGATCCTGTTCGGCTATACCTGGGCGCTGCTCCATCACCTGCTCGGCGGGATCCGCCACCTCATCTGGGACACCTGCACCTGGATGGGCAAGGAAACCTCGACCCGGCTGGCCTGGGCGACCATCATCGGTTCGGTCGGGCTCACCATCCTGGTGTGGTTCGCCGGCTATGCGGCAAGGGGGGCGTTCTGAGATGACCGAGATGCGCACACCGCTCCGGAAGGTCCGCGGACTCGGCACCGCCCGCGAAGGGACCGGCCATTTCTGGCGCATCCGCGTCACCTCCGTGGCGCTCATCATCCTGACGCTCTATTTCCTCGGCTTCGTCATTTCCCTGAACGGCGCCGGTTACGAGACGGTCCGGGCCGCTCTGGCGCGGCCTTTCGCGGCGTTGATGATGGGTCTCTTCGTGCTTGTCGGCCTGGTCCACATGCGGCTCGGCATGCAGGAGATCATCGAGGACTACATCCATGCGGAAGGGCAGAAGCTGGCGCTTCTGATCCTGAGCATCTTCTTCTGCGTGGCGGTCGGCGTGGCGTCGATCTTCGCACTTCTCAAACTGACGCTTGGAGGCTGATGGATGGCAAAGGCTTCCGGGAAAAAGGCGCCCGCCGTAGGCGCCAGGGCATACAGCTATGTCGATCATGCCTTCGACGTCGTCGTGGTTGGAGCCGGCGGCGCCGGACTGCGCGCCACGCTCGGCATGGCCGAACAGGGGCTGAGGACGGCCTGCATCACCAAGGTGTTCCCGACCCGCTCGCACACGGTGGCGGCGCAGGGCGGCATCGCCGCCTCGCTGCAGAACATGGGACCGGATTCCTGGCAGTGGCACCTCTATGACACGGTCAAGGGGTCGGACTGGCTGGGCGACGTCGATGCCCAGGAATATATGGTGCGCGAGGCGCCCGCCGCCGTCTACGAGCTCGAGCACTACGGCGTGCCGTTCAGCCGGACCGAGGACGGCAGGATCTACCAGCGCCCCTTCGGCGGCCACATGACCGAGTTCGGCGAGGGCCCGCCCGTGCAGCGCACCTGCGCCGCCGCCGACCGCACCGGCCACGCCATCCTGCACACGCTCTACGGCCAGTCGGTGAAGCACAACGCACAGTTCTTCATCGAATATTTCGCGCTCGACCTCATCATGAGCCCAGACGGGGTATGCACCGGCGTCGTCGCCTGGAACCTCGACGACGGCACCATCCACCGCTTCTCGGCGAAGATGGTGGTGCTGGCGACCGGCGGCTACGGCCGGGCCTATTTCTCTGCCACCTCGGCCCATACCTGCACCGGCGACGGCGGCGGCATGGTGGCCCGTGCCGGCCTGCCGCTCGAGGACATGGAGTTCGTCCAGTTCCACCCGACCGGCATCTACGGCGCCGGCTGCCTCATCACCGAGGGCGCCCGCGGCGAGGGAGGCTATCTGGTCAATTCGGAAGGCGAGCGCTTCATGGAGCGCTATGCGCCGAGCGCCAAGGATCTCGCCTCGCGCGACGTGGTCTCGCGCTGCATGACGCTGGAGATCCGCGAAGGCCGGGGCGTAGGCAGGAAGAAGGACCACATCTTCCTGCATCTCGACCATCTCGACCCGGCGGTGCTGCATGAAAGGCTGCCGGGCATTTCCGAATCGGCCCGCATCTTCGCCGGCGTCGACGTGACGAAGGACCCGATCCCGGTCCTGCCGACCGTGCACTACAATATGGGCGGCATCCCGACCAACCTCTGGGGCGAGGCGCTCAACCCAACCGGGACGGAGCCGAACCGCGTGCAGCCCGGCCTCATGGCTGTCGGCGAGGCCGGCTGCGCCTCGGTGCACGGCGCCAACCGGCTTGGCTCGAACTCGCTGATCGACCTCGTCGTGTTCGGCCGGGCGGCGGCGATCCGCGCCGGCAAGGTCGTCGACCGCAACGCCGCTATTCCCGCGCCGGACGAAGCGGCGGTGGAGAAGATCATGGACCGCTTCGACCGGCTGCGTCACGCCAACGGCAAGTATCCGACGGCGGAACTGCGCGAGAAGATGCAGCGCACCATGCAGGAGGACGCCGCTGTGTTCCGCACAGAGGAGACGCTCGAGCAGGGCTGCCGGCGCATTTCGGAGATCTGGAAGGAACTTTCCGACATCAAGGTCACCGATCGATCCATGATCTGGAACTCCGACCTTGTCGAGACGCTGGAACTCGAGAACCTGATGGCGAACGCCATCGTCACCGTCTACGGCGCCGAGGCGCGTCATGAGAGCCGCGGCGCTCATGCCCGCGAGGACTTCCCCGACCGCGACGACAAGGCCTGGCGCAAGCACACGCTGGCCTGGGTCGACGAGAAGGGCAAGGTGAAGCTCGCCTACCGGCCCGTCCACACCGAACCGCTGCTCGACGAGGCGGATGGAGGCATCAGCCTCGCCCGGATCGCGCCGAAGAAGCGGGTGTATTGATGGGAGGCGGCGGCCGATGAGGGCGGGACAGGACGCTGCGGCGTTATCGGCGGCGCTGGCGCGTGACCCGTCCGAACCGCCATGGCGGCCGCCATGCTGATGGTCTCGAACAGATACAGGCTGGCGACGGTGCTGGTGCCGAAATGCGCTTCCACGACGCTGATCTCGCTGTTCGCCAGACTGCACGACCTGCCGCCCGGGGTAAGGGGCCGCGAGGCGCTCGATGCGATATTTTCGTCGAAGCAGGAGATCGACCGCCAGTCGCCTTTGATCGCGCTGCCGGACAAACGCATTCTCGAAGCACGCCAGGCATTTGGCGACTACACCTGGTTCGCGGTGGTGCGCGACCCCTATGGCCGGCTGCTCTCCAACTACAACAACAAGATCAATCGTTTCTGCGCCAATTTCCGCAAGGGTCTCTATCTCCGCTATAAGCTCGTCCAGCTTCTTCGCGGGCCCGCGTGCTGGCGCGACGTGCGCAGGGCCATGCCCTACCTCCATTCGCATGTCACCTATGAGGAGTTCGTGGAGACGCTGCGGCGGCACGGCGTCGGCTGGGACCGGCATTTCAGGCCGCAGAGCGATATCCTCCACCTCGACGAAATCGCCTATGCGAGGCTGCTGCGGCTGGAATCGCTTGAGCGGGACCTGAATGATCTTCTGCGCGCGGCCGGCGTTCCGGCGGCGAAACTGGCCGAGATCCGCAAAGCCGGCCGGCTGAACGCATCGCGGTCGAAGGCTCCGGCCGCCACGCCCGAGGAGGCCGCCGCGCGGGCGGCGGTTCGCGAACTCTACAAGGACGATTTCAAGAGGCTCGGCTATGCCTCATAGGATTCCGTCGGAGCGGAAGCCGGCCGCCCCTCGATCCGGCAGCGATGGCGTGACGATCTTGTCCGGCATCGCGAATTGGCGCAGGAAACGCCGATGATTGCCGATATGCTTGACACGAACGTGAACGACGCAAGGCTCCGACCGGCGAGCACCGGCGCCGCGACAATGGATATCCTGCTGATCAACCTCGACCGAAGCCCGGATCGCCTGGCTTTCATGGCGGCGCAACTGGACCGGCTCGGCCTCGCTTTCACGAGGCTGCCGGCGGTCGACGGCGCGACGATTGCCGACGAGGAGTTCAACAGGTTGTCGCCGACCTACATGCGCCCCCTGTCGCGGGCCGAACTCGGCTGCTTGTTTAGCCATATGAGCGCCTGGGCGTTTTGCGCCGAGACGAACCGGCCCGCTCTTATCCTCGAGGATGACGCGTTCCTGTCCGACAGGCTGCCGGCCTTTCTCTCGGAACTCGAACGAAAGGGACCGAGGAACATCATCAACCTGGAGACGCGCGGCGCCGGAAAGTGGGTCTCCGCCAAGCCACTTCCCTGGCCGACGCATTGCGGCGTGAGCCTCTACAGCCTCTATATCGACCGTGGTGGAGCGGCTGGGTATGTCATGTGGCCGGAGGCCGCCAGGAAATTGCTTGAACGTTCGCGCAACTATGCCGCGCCGGCCGATGCGTTTATCGATCTCAGCGGCGTCGCGAGATTTCAGGCCGAACCGGCGCTCGTATCCCCATTGTACCAGGCCAAAGACGAAAACCGCCGCGTAGCGCCTGCCTTCACATCGACCAATCCCAAGCCTTCGAGAGTTTTTCGACATTCGTTGATATTGCGTCCGCGCTTCAAGGCGCGTCGTCTGGCCGGTTATATATCGATGACGGCGCGGAAGATCGGGACGATCGGGGTCGGCGTGCGTCGAAGGATCGACATCTGCTCAACGATCTGCGCGCGTGCGGATAATTGGAGAAGCTGAATAATGGTAGCGCTCACACTTCCGAAAAATTCCAAGGTTCGGCAGGGCAAGACCTGGCCGAAGCCCGAGGGTGCGACCAATCTGCGCGAATACCGCATCTATCGCTGGTCGCCGGATGACGGCGAGAACCCGCGCATCGATACCTACTATGTCGACACGGACGATTGCGGGCCGATGGTCCTCGACGCGCTTCTGTGGATCAAGAACAAGGTCGATCCGACGCTGACGCTCCGCCGCTCCTGCCGCGAGGGCATCTGCGGCTCCTGCGCCATGAACATCGACGGTACCAACACGCTCGCCTGCACCAAGGGCGCCGACGAGATCAGCGGCGCGGTCAAGATCTACCCCCTGCCGCACATGCCGGTGGTGAAAGACCTCGTTCCGGACCTGACCGTGCCCTATACCCAACTCACCACGATCCAGCCCTATCTGCAGACGGTCTCGCCGCCGCCGGAGAAGGAATGGCTGCAAAGTCATGACGACCGGGCGAAACTCGACGGGCTCTACGAGTGCATATTGTGCTTCTGCTGCCAGACCTCGTGCCCGAGCTACTGGTGGAACGGCGACCGCTATCTCGGCCCCGCCGTCCTTCTGCAGGCCTATCGCTGGCTGATCGATTCCAGGGACGAGGCGACCGGCGAGCGGCTCGACAATCTGGAAGACCCCTTCCGGCTCTATCGCTGCCATACCATCATGAACTGCACGCAGGCCTGCCCGAAGGGCCTCAACCCGGCCAAGGCCATCGCCGAGATCAAGAAGATGATGGTCGAGCGGCGGGTGTAGCCGCCGCTCCCCTGGTTGGTGGGGATGTGTG
Organism: Rhizobiales bacterium 65-79; assembly: GCA_001896885.1. Classification (GTDB taxonomy): domain Bacteria; phylum Pseudomonadota; class Alphaproteobacteria; order Rhizobiales; family Rhizobiaceae; genus Mesorhizobium_L. The sequence goes on from MKRJ01000038.1 coordinate 122,802, forward strand.
TCCTTCGAGGCTCCGCTTCGCGGAGCACCTCAGGATGAGGGCTGGTTGCTGCTCGTCATCCTGGGTTTGAAACATATCGACGAATATCTGGGTTCTGCAGCCCGTCCGGATTTGGCGCTGAAGCGACAACACGATCCGTCCTCATCCTGAGGCGCGAGCGAAGCGAGCCTCGAAGGACGCACCCACGCACGTCACGCAGCCGTGTAGCGGCGTGACTTGAAACCGATAGGGGCACTGGTACGTCTATGCCGACACCGTCCGGGGAACCTCAGCCATGCTTCGCTCTCTTGCCGCTGCGTTCGTGTTCGCCTCGACCGCCGTCCTGTCCTTGGCTGCTCCGGCTGCCGCCGAGACGCAGACGGCGATCTTCGCCGGCGGCTGCTTCTGGTGCGTCGAATCCGATTTCGACCACGTTCCGGGCGTGACCTCGACCACCTCCGGCTACACCGGCGGACATGTGAAGGACCCGACCTATCAGCAGGTCGTCACCGAGACCACCGGCCACCGTGAATCCGAGAAGATCGAGTTCGACACGTCGAAGACCAGCTACGCCAAGCTGCTCGATGTCTATTTCCACGCCACCGACCCGACCGACGGGGGCGGGCAGTTCTGCGACCGCGGCGAGAGCTATACGCCGGCGATCTTCTACCTGGACGACGAGCAGAGGAAGGAAGCCGAGGCGGCCAAGGCAGCGGCCGCCAAGGAGCTCGGCCAGCCGGTCGTGACGAAGATCCTGCCCGCCTCGGCCTTCTATCCGGCCGAGGACTACCACCAGGATTATTACCTGAAGAATCCGCTTCGCTACAAATATTACCGCTATGGCTGCGGCCGCGACGCGCGCCTGGAAGAGCTATGGGGCAAGAAAGCCCGGCGTGGGATCGAGGAATAATGTTCACGCCCCCTCCGGGTCACCTCCCCCTGGCAGGGGAGGGTCCGGCCGAAGGCCGGGAGGTGGGGTGACTTGGCGCAAGATGAAGCTTTCCAGCGCCCCGCGTCAGAGCGCCTTACGCCAGCTTGGCGTCGAGCGTGACCTTGATGGCGCCTAGCGCCTTCGATACCGGGCAGCCGGCCTTCGCCTTGTCCGCCAGTTCCTTGAACTTCGCCGCGGCGATGCCGGGCACGACGCCGGTGAGCGTCAGCGCGCTTTCGGTGATCTCGAAGCCGCCGCCGGCGGCCGGTCCGTAGGTGACGACCGCCTTCGCATCAAGCTTTTCCGCCGGCGTGCCGTTCTCGGCCAGGAAATGCGAGAGCTGCATTGCAAAGCAGCCTGCATGCGCCGCCGCGATCAGCTCCTCGGGATTGGTGCCGGACTTGCCGCTCTCGTCCTGGAAACGGCCCTTGAAGGAGTACGGTATCTTGGCGAGCGCGCCGCTTTGCGTCTCCAGCGTTCCGGATCCCTCAGTGAGCGTCCCCTTCCAGACGGCATTGGCTTGACGATGCATATCGGTTCTCCCTTCGTTGCAACCTGTCTCTAATGTCCTGGTTCGGAAACTCGTTTTATCTTGATGTCAACCGCCGAACGAGCTTCCGAACCGGAGGGACACCAGCAACCCCATGATTCCAGTGCGGTTTCGATTTTGAAGTTCATCTCCAGGTTCGATATGAGCAATATATCAACCTTCAAAATCACCACACTGGTCAGATAGGGCAACACCGCCCCGCCGGCCATCGCACTTTGGCATGACGCGACCATTTCGCGCGCCGACCCTATGGTCGGGGCCGCCGGCTTCCATGCCTGTCGAGGGCACGGGCGACCTGTCGCATCATCACCATCGCCGTCGGATGAGACAGGCTCGCCGCGTCGGTCTCGAGCATCAGTTCGTCGGCGCCGCGCCGAGCGGCTCGCGTCAGCACGTCGAGGACGGAGGCCGTCATCGTCTCGAGGGCCCGGGCCTCGTTCTCGCCATCGAGAAGCCGGGCAAGGAACAGCGCTGCCGCCAGATCGCCGACGCCGTTGGGGGCGCCTTTCACCAGCCGATGCTCGGCAAGCCACATCCGGCCCCCGGAGAGGAGGAGGTTGCCGGTCGCGTTCGCCATCATCGACGGGGCGGAGGTGACCAGCAGGGTCTGCGGCGCCAGGTCGCCCGTGGCCGAGGCGATCTCCGCCACCGAGGCCAGAGGCCGGCCGACGAGCCATTCCAGTTCGTGTCGGTTGGGCGTGGCGATATCGGCGACCGGCAGCAGCCGGTCGCGTATAGCGGCCGCGGTGTCGGCCGGCACGTAGAGACCGCCTGAATCGCCGATCACGGGATCGCATAGATATCGGGCGGCCGGATTGACCGCCTTGACCGCGCCGACGAGCCTCGCCACCGCCTCCGCCTGCCCGGCGTCGCCGAGATAGCCCGAGAGCACGGCTCCCACTTCGCCGAGCCATTTCGACGCGCCGAGATCCGCCAGCAGCCGCGCAAATTGTTCCGGATCCGGCACGATCCTTTCGGCCCTGCCATGGCCGGGATGCCACGGCAGGATGACGGTCGGCACGGCCCAGACGGGGAAACCGAGCGTTTCCAGTGCGAACACCGCGGCGCGATTGCCGACCGAGCCGCGGGCGACATGGCTGGAGATGACGATGACCGCGCGCGGGACGGCCCGTCCTTCCATCGGCTCTCTTTTTCCGGCAGCCCGATCGGGCCTGCCCGTTTCGGTCCTGTCCCGATCGGTCATACGCGAAACATATCCCGGTGGGATGCTTCGCCGCAACGATCCGGTTTCCGCTGGGGGATGCATGGCGTTTCCCCGCGGCGCGGATATGCTATCAGTCGCGAATCCAACGACCGACGAGGCCAATCGATGTCGACCCAGCGCCTGAACCTGCCCTTCGGCTCCCGGCTGCTGCCGGCCTTCCTGATGCTCCTCTTCGCGCTGCCGGCGCTTTCCGGCTGCGGCATCAATACCATCCCGACCCAGCAGGAGCAGGCGAAGGCCGCCTGGAGCGAGGTGCTGAACCAGTACCAGCGCCGCGCCGACCTGATCCCGAACCTGGTCGAGACCGTGAAAGGCTATGCGGCGCAGGAGAAGGACGTGTTGACCTCGGTGGTCGAGGCGCGTGCCAAGGCGACGCAGACGCAGGTCAACGTCAACACGCCGACCAATCCCGAACAGTTCAAGGCCTTCCAGGAAAACCAGGCGGGGCTAAGCGGCGCGCTGTCGCGGCTGCTGGCGGTCGTCGAGAACTACCCCGACCTCAAATCGAACCAGAACTTCCTGGCCCTGCAGGCACAGCTCGAAGGCACCGAAAACCGCATCGCGGTCGCCCGCCGCGACTATATCGAGGCGGTCCGCGTCTATAACACCTCGCTCCGCACCTTCCCGACCGTGCTCTGGGCGAAGTTCTGGTACACGGATGCCAAACCCTTCGAGAACTTCACCATTTCCGAGGACAAGATGCAGACGCCGAAGGTCGATTTCGGCAAGAAGAGCTGAGGGAAGTCGGACCTTTCATCATGCGTCCTGGCTGTTCCTGCGAGGTCTCTGTTCCTTCGCGTTCCCCTCTGATCGGAGGGGGGCGCGCAAGAGCGGCAAGCTTGTATATCCAGGCAATTCTTTGCGTCTTCCTCTGCCTCGTGCCCGTATTGGCCTTCGCAGCGCCCCTGCCCCAGCTCAGCGGGCGCGTCGTCGACAATGCCGGCATGATCGATCCGGTGACGAAGGCCGACATCGAGCGCAAGCTCGCCGACTACGAGAAGAAATCCTCCGACCAGATCGTCGTCGCCACCATCGACAGCCTGGACGGCGAGGCCATCGAACCCTACGCCAACCGGCTCTTCCGGGCGTGGAAGCTCGGCCAGGCCGGCGAGAACAACGGCGTTCTGCTTTTGATTGCGAAGAACGACCGCAAGATGCGCATCGAGGTCGGCTACGGCCTGGAAGGGACGCTGACGGACCTCCATTCGAAGCTCATCATCGAGGGCATGACGGCCGCCTTCCGCAAGGGGGACTTCTCCGGCGGCATTTCGCGCGCCGTCGACGACATCATATCGGTCCTGTCAGGCAATGCCGCGGAAGTCGAGGAACGTGCCGCGCGCAACCAGCACGCGCATGACCACGACATCAACTGGCCGGTCATCCTGTTCTTCATCGTGTGGGGCACGATGTTCTTCGGCGGTTTCGCCGGGGCGATCCTGCCGCCGATCTTCGGCCGCAAGCTCGGGCCGCATAGTTATCGCTGGCTCGGCCGCACCTTCACCTACAATCAGGGCTCCTCCGGCGGATGGTCCGGCGGCGGAGGCGGCTGGTCGTCGGGCGGTGGCTTCGGCGGGGGCGGCTTTTCGGGCGGCGGCGGCTCGTCCGGAGGCGGCGGCGCCTCGGGCGGATGGTAAGGGGCTCGGAATGGCGAAGAAGACCATGACGCCCGAGGAGCATGCCCGCGTCGCCGAGGCCGTAAAGCGGGCCGAGGCGAATACGTCCGGCGAGATATTCTGCGTGCTGGCGCGGGCGAGCGACAGCTATTTCTTTCCTTCCGCCTTCTTCGTCACCCTCGCCGTTCTCGTCGTCGGGCTGATCGTCGCCCTCCTTCTCGACTATTGGTGGTTCACCGTCGCCCTGCCCGAATTCGCCGCGCTCGAGCTCCTCGGCGTGCTTGCCGCCCTTTTCGTCCTGTGGGTCTTTCCGGCGCTGCGCGTCCACTACGTCCCGCATTCTCTGCGCCGCCGCCGCGCCCATGACAACGCGGTGCGCCAGTTCCTGGCCCACAATATCCACCTGACGGACGAGCGCACCGGCGTGCTCCTCTTCCTGTCGATGGAGGAGCGCTATGCGGAGGTGATCGCCGATAGCGGCATCGACGAGCAGGTCGGACAGAAGGACTGGGACCGCATCGTCGGGCTCCTGGTGTCGCACGCAAGCCGGGAGCGGCTCACCGAGGGGTTTTGCGAAGCGGTTGCCGAGGTCGGGACGCTTCTCGCCCGCCATTTTCCGCCGCGCTCGAACGACCGCAACGAACTCGACGACCACCTCGTCGAGATCTAGCACCGGAACCGGCGGCGCTCGAAAAGATTTCCGTTGATAAGCAGCCTCGAATCGCCCCTTCTCGGGTTGCGGCGAGACTCGGCAGCCGTCTATGGTTAACCGGCCATGAAGACGCTCACGATCGACATTCGCAAGGCGGAACCGGCGGACGCGGAAGCCATCGCGGACGTGCATCGCCAAGCCTGGCAGGGCGCCTATTCCGGGATCATCCCGCACCGTGCGCTCGGCGCCATGCTCGGCCGCCGCGGCGGCGAATGGTGGGCTAACGCGGTGCGCCGCGCGGCCTCCATCCTCGTGCTCGACGTCGACGGCACCGTAGCGGGCTATGCGACCGTCGGCCGCAACCGCTCGCGCGACCTGCCGCAGCAGGGCGAAATCTACGAACTCTACATCCGTCCCGAATATCAGGGCGTCGGCTTCGGCAGCCGGCTTTTCGCCGCGGCGCGCCAGAAGCTGAAATCCCATGGCCTGAAGGGGCTTGTGGTCTGGGCGCTCGAGGAAAATGCCGGCGCGCTCGACTTCTATGCGGGGGCCGGCGGCCGCGACGTGGCCGAAGGCGTCGAGGTGTTCGACTCCAAGGCCCTGCGCAAGGTCGCCTTCGTCTGGGATTGACCCTCGCCCAGGCCATCAGCCTGGAACAGTCCGAAAGAATTCGTGCCGGTCGGTGATATTGCCGATTTGGCGCGGGGCCGCTATCGGTGCCCGCGACAAGGAGCTATTGGCCCATGCGCATCGACGCGATTTCCATCGGCAGGAACCCGCCGGAAGACGTGAACGTCATCATCGAGGTTCCGGTCGGCGGCCAGCCGATCAAGTACGAGATGGACAAGGAGGCCGGGACGCTTGTCGTCGACCGCTTCCTCTATACGCCGATGACCTATCCCGGGAATTACGGCTTCGTTCCGCACACGCTCTGCGGCGATGGCGACCCGATCGACGTGCTGATCTGCAACACGCGCCAGTTGGTGCCGGGCTGCGTCATCAATGTCCGCCCGATCGGCGTCATGATCATGGAGGACCAGTCGGGCGAGGATGAGAAGATCATCGCCGTCCCCTCTCCGCATCTTACCCGCCGCTATGAGAATGTGCGCGAATATACCGACCTGCCCGAGATCACCCTCGAGCAGATCCAGCATTTCTTCCAGCACTACAAGGATCTGGAACCCGGCAAATGGGTGAAGATCGGCGCCTGGCACGACGCCGCGACCGCCCGCCGAATGATCGCGGAATCGATCGAGCGGGCGAAGAAGGGCGGGTGACGCTCGATAGCCGATTTTAAGGCTTGGCCGCTCGGACCGGGTTCATCCGCGGGACTGCCAGCCATAAAGCCGTCGGCATGGCGAAATCCCCGACGTCCGCTTCGCGACGGAATGGAGCGCGACATCAAACACGACGGCACTGCCCTCGAAGGGCCGCCCGGAGGCCGGGGGTAGGGTGAACCCGCTGCCGGTCGGGAACTGCTGCTTTCTGCCTCTACAGATAATCCGCGCCGATCTCCGCGGCGAAACGGCCGGGCTCGCCTTCCCATACGATGCGCGAATGTTCGAGCACATAGACGCGATCGGCATGAGGCAGCGCGAAGGTGACGTTCTGCTCGCCGAGAAGCACCGTGATCGGCGTCGTCTGGCGGAGCTTCTCCAGCGCCTTCGATATCTGTTCCAGGATGACCGGCGCGAGACCGAGCGTCGGCTCGTCGAGGATGAGCATATCCGGATTCATCATCAGCGAGCGGGCGATGGTCAGCATCTGCTGCTCGCCGCCCGATAGTGTCCCGGCCGACTGCTTCTGCCGCGTCTTCAGGATGGGGAAAAGGCTGAACAGCCACTCGATGCGTTCCTTCGCCGTCGCCGCGTCGAGATGCTGGCCGCCCATGTCGAGGTTCTCGCGCACGGACATGTCGGTGAAGAGATCGCGCCCCTCGGGCGACTGGACGATACCGCCGCGGGCGATCGCGGCGGCCGATTGTCCGGCAAGCGGGCGGCCCTCGCGGTAAATCTCGCCCGAATAGGGCACCATGCCTGAAATGGCGTTGAACAGCGTCGTCTTGCCGGCGCCGTTCAGCCCGACCACGGAGACGAACTCGCCCTTGTGCACGTGCAGCGAGACATCCTCCAACGCCTGCGCCTTGCCGTAGAAGACGTTCAGCTTCTCGACGCGCAGGAACGGCGTGTCGCGGTCGGCGAAGGCGGCTTCCTTGCGCGCCGCCGTCTCCAGTTTGCCGCCGAGATAGACGCGGCGCACGGTCTCGTCCCGCATCACTTCCTCGACGGTGCCTTCGGCGATGCGCTCCCCGACATACATGGCGAAAACGCGGTCGGCGAGCGCCGCCACGCTCTTGACGTTGTGGTCGACCAGCAGGATGGCGTGGCCGGAATCGCGCAGTTCCCGGATCAGCCCGGCGAAGGTCTCCGTTTCCTTCGAGGTAAGCCCGGCGAACGGCTCGTCGACCAGCACGACCTTCGGGTCGCGGGCGATCGCCTTGGCGACCTCCATGCGGCGCAGATCGGCGAAGGGAAGCGTGGCGGGAAGCCGTTCGAGCACCGGAGTGAGGCCGACACGCTCGGCGATCCGGCGGGCCCGCTCTTCCGTCGTCCTGTCATGGAACAGGTGCAGCAGGCTGTCGGGCAGGAGTGCGAGCGTGATGTTCTCCAGCACGGTCTGGCGGTGCAGCGGCCGCGAATGCTGGAAGACCATGCCGACGCCGAGCCGCGCGATCCGGTGCGAGGGCCACCCGGCGACTTCCACGCCGTCGATGCGCACGGAGCCGGCATTGGGCTTCTCGATGCCGACGATCGCCTTCATCGCCGTCGATTTGCCGGAGCCGTTGGGACCGATCAGGCCCAATATCTCACCGGAATTGACGGTGAAGCCGATATCCTTGACCGCGACCAGGCCGCCGAAGCGCTTGGTGAGGCCGGAAACCTCGAGCATGGCCGGCGCGTTCATTCCGCGCCCCTGAGCCGCGACAACAGGCCGAGGAAGCCGCTCGGGAAGAGCAGCACGACGACGAGCGCTATCGCCGAGACGACGAAGGTCGAAAGATCGCCGACCGGCCTCAGCGCCTCGTTGGCCCCGATCAGGAAGACGGCGCCGAGGACGCCGCCGATGATCGTGCGGCGGCCGCCGATGACCGCGGCGACGATGATCTGCACCGCGACCGTGAGATCGACGAAGGTGCCGACCGAGGCCACGCCGAAATAGAAGACCATCAGCGCGCCAGCGAGACCCGAGAAGAAGGCGCTGACGATGAAGGCGGCGAGCTTGTGCTTGCTGACGTTGAAGCCGAGCGCGTTCGTCTGGACGGGATCCTGGCCGCTCGCCTGCAGGATGAGGCCGATCGGCGAGCGTGACAGGAAATAGAGGATGCCGCCCGATACCGCCATGAAACCGAGCGCCAGCCAATAGTTGGTGTCGGCATTGACGGTGATGACGTCGGGCACCGTCAGGCCGATCTCGCCGCCCGTCAGTTCGGCGGCGACGACCACGAAATTGCTCAGTATCAGCACCGCGACAAGCGTGATCAGGCCGAAATAGGGGCCGCGCAGGCGGAGCGCCGGCAGCGCCAGGACAAGGCCGCCGACGATCGCCGCAAGCGTGCCGGCCGCCAGGCAGACGATGATCGGCGGCTGGTAGAGATTGTCGAGGATGCCCGCCGTATAGGCGCCGACGCCGATCAGGAAGGTCGGGCCGAAATTGACCTCGCCGGCGAAGCCGAAAAGCAGGTCCCAGGCCATGGCGAAGACGCCGAAATAGAAGGCGACCGTCAGGAGGCCCAGTATGTAGCCGGAGACGAAGAAGGGAAGGATGGCCGTCACCGCCACGACAAGGGCCGAGATCGCCAGGACCTGCAGCGTGGAAAGGCGCTTTTTCATCGAATCACCTCAGCGCCTTCCGAGCAGCCCGCGCGGGCGCAGATACATGACCAATATGACGAGGAGCAGCGCCGGGATGGTGCGGTAGGCCGGCGAGATCGTGTAGGCGGTGATCGTCTCCAGATAGCCCACCGCATAGGCGGCGATCAGCGACCCGGGCACGCTTCCGAGGCCGCCCAGCACGACGATGGAGAAGGCGCTCGCGGTAAGCGGTCCCGCGCTGTAGGAGGAAACGCCGAGGAACATGCCGAGAAGCACGCCGGCGACGCCGACGAGCACGCCGTAGATCACCCAGACCGCGATGTAGACGGAAGAGAGCTCCACGCCGAGCAAGGTGACGCCGCGCGGGTTCATCGACGCCGCCAGCACCGATTTGCCGGCGCGGGTGCGGTTGACGATGAACCACAGGAGCGCGATGGCGACCCAGCAGATGATCGCCGTGAATATCTCGTTCGCCGGCGTGCGCACGTTGGCGATGCGGACCACGCCGGCGACGACCGGCAGGACCGACTTGGCGTTGTTGGTGAAGAAATAGGCGATCAGCTCCTGGATCATGATGCCCCAGAGCAGCGTCGCCGTCAGGATGAATATCTCCTTCTCCTCCTCGCGTATGCGGGCGGAAAGCTGCAGCGGCCGGACCACGACGTGATAGGTCACCAGCGTCAGGACGATGCCCGTCAGCACGCCGAAGGCGGCGCCCAGATAGGCGCCGGCACCGAGTTCGCTGTTGAGCGCCCAGGCGCCCACGGCGGCCGCGACCATCAGCGCCCCGTGCGACAGGTTCAGGACGCCGGAAACGCCGAAGATCAGCGTGAAACCGGTTGCGCCGAGCGCGTATAGGGAGCTGATCGCAAAGCCGTCGATCAGTATCTGCCAGAAGAGCATCGGTCAGGCTCCATGCTGGTAGGGGTATCGGCGGGTGATAAAGCCCCCGGCGGATGCCGGGGGCCGTGGATATTACTGGCTGGAGCTCACCTTGATGAAGGAGGGGAATTTCAATTTCCCCTTGGCGAGGTCCTTCGGCCACAGATTGACCTGCTTGCCGTCCTGCCACTGCAGGAAAAGCCCGGTGATGAGGCCCTTGCCGGTCTTCAGGCCATGGACGTGCGGATCGCCCTTGCCCTTGAACTGGATGCGGCCGATCGTGCCGACATAGTCCGTCTTCTCGAGAGCGGCGACCAGCTTGTCACTGTTGGTCGAGCCGGCGCGCTTGATTGCGTCGGTGAGATAATAGACTTCGTCATAGGCCGTGTAGCCGGCGTAGGACGGGTCGTTGCCGAACTTGTCGTGGAAGGCCTTCACGAAAGGCAGCGTCTTTTCGGTCGTGGCCACGCCGGGTCCGGAAACCGCCTGGAACAGGACGCCGTCGGCGGCGCCGTTGGTATCTTTCCAGAAGGTCGAGTTGGTCGCCTGCGACGCGACGCCGAACATCGGGATCGGCACCTGCTGGCTCTTCCACTGCACTGTCGGCTGCGTGCCGACATGCGAGATGCCGGTGATGATGACATCCGGCTTCTTGGCCTCGATCTGGTTGAAGATCGGCGTGAAATCCGTGGTGTCGGGCGAGAAGCGGATATGGTCGACCACCTTGAGCCCGATCTTGGGCAGGCATTTCTCGTAGCCGGCGTCGAGCGGCGTCGTCCAGGCGGCGTCCTCGCTCATGATGACGGCCGTCTTCATCTTCAACCCGTCGACAAGGATGTCCTTGCCCGCGTCGCAGACCAGGCCGGAGAGAGCGCCCGAAGTCAGATAGCCGTGAAAGGTGTATTTCATCGCGTCGTAGTTCTTGGCGATGTTCTCCGTGATCACGTCGGAAGCCGCTCCCGGCGTCACCATGACGGTCTTCAGCCGCGCCGCCCACGGCTCGAGCGCCAGCACGACCTCGCTGACATAGCTGGCGATGACCGCGTTCACGTGGTCCTGGCTGACCGCCCGCTGGAAGGCGCGCACCGATTCGGCGGCGGAGGAATGGTTGTCGTAGGAAACGATCTCGACCTTGCGTCCGTCGACGCCGCCCTTGGCGTTGATTTCTTCAGCGGCGAGTTGCGCCGCCTGGGGAATCGACGAACCGGCGACGGACTGTGCCTCCGCGATCACGCCGATCTTGATCGGTCCCTTGTCCTGCGCTTGCGCGCCCGTGCCGGCCGACAGCGCCAGGACCGCCGCACCGGCGCACAGAACGCCGCCGCGGACAAGCTTATCCCATGGTTTCATTATCTATCCTCCCTGGTTCGCTCCGGCCCTCCCGGTCGAAGCTTCGACTGAACCTTAAGCCTTCATCGGCTGACGACAAGGTTTAATTGACATCGGCGCCGATTGATTGCCTCCCTTCGTCGCCTCACCCTCCCCGGCGAAGACGCTCGAAGATGCGCGGTATGGCGATGACCGCGATGAGCAGCGCGCCCGTATAGACGCTGACGACCTGTCCGGGGATGTTGTTGAGGGACATGCCGAAGGTGACGAGGCCGAGGACGAGCACGGCGAGGAAGACACCCAGGATGGAGCCGACGCCGCCGGCGATGGAGACGCCGCCCAGGATCACCATGGTGACGATGTCGAGTTCCCAGCCGAAGGCCATGTTGGAACGCATCGAGCCCAGCCGGGCGGCAAGCAGCGCGCCGCCAAGCCCTGAAAGCGCCCCGGAAAGGACGAAGAGGATGAAGCGCAGCCGGTCGACCGGAATGCCCGAAAAGCGTGCGGCGACGGGATTGGAGCCTATGGCGAAAAGCTGCCGGCCGACGGCGGTCTTGTGCAGCACGATGCCGAAGATCGCCGCGAGCACCAGGAAGATCAGGAAGGAAAGCGGCACGGGCGGGATGAAAAGCCAGCGGATGCCGGTCTTGACGAAGGGGATGAAGTAATTCTGGCCGAGATTGAGGAAACCCTGCGGATAGTGCGTCAGCGCCTGATCGCCCAGGATCACCTGGGTCAGGCCGCGGAAAAGCGACATCGTGCCGATGGTGACGACGATGGAGGGCAGCCGGACACAGGTGACCAGGAACCCGTTGAAGACGCCGCAGAGAATTCCGACCCCGATGCCCACAGCGAAAAGCACGGGCGCGCCGAAGCCCGCTTCGGCCGCATAGCCGATCACCATCGCCGCGAGCGCGATGATCGCCGCGACCGACAGGTCGATGTCGCGCACCAGGATCAGGAGCGCCATGGCGAGCGCGATGATCGCTTTCTCCGAGAAGTTCGAGGTCGCATCGGCGAGATTGTAGACATCGAGGAAATAGGGCGAGACGATCGCGTTCACCGCCACCGTCAGCACCAGCAGGATAAGGAGGATCACGTCCCAGCGCAGCAATGTCGCGCCAAGCCTCCGGGGCGCCCGGTCGAGCACCGCATAGCGTTCTTCCGTGGGAAGCGGCGTGCTCATGGGCGGGCACGGCCAAGCCGCCTCGCTTCGGGCAGGATGAGCTTGTCGGGCCGCCGCTCGGCGCGCGCGTTGATGACGACGGCGGCGAGGATCACCGCGCCGGAGATCGCCATCTGCCAGAAGGGCGTGATCTGCAGCACCGGCAGGGCGGTGTTGACGATGCCCAGGAAGAGCGCGCCGAGCAGCGCACCCGGCACCGTGCCGACGCCGCCGCCGATCGACACGCCGCCGATCACGCAGGCGGCGATGACGGTCAGCTCATAGCCGTTGGCGATCTCCGAATAGGCGACGCCGTATCGCGCCACCCACAGATAGCCGCAAAGGCCCGAGACCGCGCCGGAGATCGAATAGGCGAGGAATTCCTGCCAGCCCTGGTCGATGCCGCAATAGCGCGCCGCGATCGGATTGCCGCCGACGGCATAGAAACCTCGGCCGGTGCGGGTGAGGCTCAGGAACACCCAGAAAAGGATGGAGACGACGATGGCGATCCAGATCGGCGTCGTCACGCCGAGGAAGACATCCTTCGGGAAGGCCTGGAAGGAAACGCCCATTTCCGAGGCGTTCACCTGGTCGCCTCCCGCGATGATGATGATCATGCCGCGATAGACGGCGAGCGTGCCGAGCGTCACCACGATGGATGGGATGCCGAGTACGGCGACGAGCGCGCCGTTCACCATGCCGAGCACGAGGCCGGACAGGACGCCGGCGAGGATCATCAGGACGAGAGGCACGCCCGGATAGTACTGGCTGACCAGCGCGGCGAGGAAACCGGAGAGCGCGAGGTTCGCCGCCACCGAAAGATCGATGCCGCGCGTCAGGATAACCACCATCTGCGCCAGCGCCATCATGAACAGCACCGACGTCTCGGTCAGCATGTCGGAGAGATTGTCCCACTCTACGAAGACGGGCTGATAGATGCCGATCAAGGCGATGCCGGCGGCGAGCACGACGGCGAGGATGAACTCGCGCGATTTCAGGAGCGCGCTCACGCCGCTTCCTTCCGCGCGCCGGTCGCGGCGCCGACGATTTCCTCCGCGCTCCATCGGCTGCGGCGGAATTCCTCGACCATGCGCCCCTCCTTCATGACGATGACGCGGTCCGCCAGCCCCATCACCTCCGGCAGTTCGGAGGAGATCAGGACGACGGCGAGCCCGTCTTCGGCGAGTTCGCCGATGAAGTCGTGCACGGCCGCCTTGGAGCCGATGTCGATGCCCTTGGTCGGCTCGTCCAGGATGATCACCTTCGGCCGGGTCGCCAGCCATTTGGCGATCACGACTTTCTGCTGGTTGCCGCCGGAAAGTTCGGCGAGCCGCTGTTCCCAGTTGGCCGCCTTGATCGCCAGCCGCCGGCCGAAGCGTCGCGTCTCCTCCTTTTCGGCCGCACGGGACAGGAAGAGGCCGCGCACATATTTATGGAGATTGGCCAGCGTGACGTTCTCGCGGATGCCGAGCGGCAGCACGGCGCCCTGGTCCTGCCGGTCTTCCGGTACATAGGCGATGCCGGCGCGGATCGCGTCCGAGGGCGAGCGGATCGAGAGCGGCTTGCCGTCGAGAAGGACGCGGCCGCGCGTCGTCGGGGTGATGCCGAAGAGACCCTGCATGGCTTCCGTGCGCCCGGCGCCGACGAGCCCGTAGAAACCGAGAATCTCGCCCTTGCGCAGATCGAAGGATATGTCGGCATATTCGGTGGCGTTGGAGAGCCCGTCGACTGAAAGCACAACCTCGCCGATCGGCACGTCGCGCTTGGGGAAGACCTGGTCGACCGGCCGTCCGACCATCATCCGCACCAGTTCCGCCTCGGTGACCGAGGCGATCGGCCCCTCGCCCACCTTCTCGCCATCGCGCAGGCACACGAAATCATCGGCGATCCGGAAGATCTCATCGAATTTGTGGCTGATGAAGACGATGGCGCGGCCTTCCGCCTTGAGCTGCGCCACGATGCGGAAGAGATCGTCGATCTCATTGGCCGAAAGCGCCGCGGTCGGCTCGTCCATGATGACCACCTGCGCTTCGTGGGAGAGCGCGCGGGCGATCTCGACCAGATGCTTCTGCGCCACCGAAAGGCGCTTCAGCGGCAGGCCGGACGGGATCGGCGCGTCGATGCGTTTCAGCAGCTCCGCCGCCCTCTCGCGCATTTCGTGCCAGTTGACGAGATTGCCCGAGGCGGTGGGCATGTGGCCCATGAAGATGTTCTCGGCGACGGAGAGTTCGTCGAACATCACCGTCTCCTGGTGGATGGCGGCGATGCCGGCCGCCCAGGCATCGCGCGGCGAGAAGAATTCGCGTCGCTCGCCGCGTACCGTGACTTCACCTTCGTCCGGCCGGTAGATACCGGTCAGCACCTTGACGATGGTGGACTTGCCGGCGCCGTTCTCGCCGACAATGGCCGTCACGCGTCCGGCCTCGAGCGCCAGCGTGATGCCGCGCAGCGCGCGCACGCCAGGAAAGCTCTTGGACACGCCGGAGAGGGTGAGGATGGGATCAGGCACGGTTTTCCGGTGCGTCAGTCAGAGGGGTCATGCGGATCCAGAAGCTGATCGGGAGCAGTCTGACCCCCACTCCGGTTTGCTTCGCAAACACCTCTCCCCCTCAAAAGGGGAGAGGAAAGCCAGCCGCCAGTTTGCGCCCTTCCTCTCCCCCCTCGATCGGGGGAGAGGTGTCCGCGAAGCGGACGGAGTGGGGGTCGAAGATCAGTCGGGTTCAGAATATCTTCGCGTATTCCTCGACGTTGCTCTTGTCGAAGACGAAGGGCTCGCCCATGATGCATTCTCCGTCCTTGCCGACGGTGGTCTCGCCCTTCTTGCCCATCGACAGTTTGGAGCCTTCCGTCGTCGGCTTGCCGGTGAGGATGTCGTTCATGATGTAGGTCGAGGAATAGCCGTAATCGACCGGATTCCAGATCGCGAACGTATCGCAGGCGCCTTTCAGCACGTAGTCCTTCATTTCCGACGGCAGGCCGAGGCCGGTGATGTAGACCTTACCGATCAGGCCGCCGTCGACGATCGCCTTGGCGCCGGCGCGGATGCCGATCGTCGTCGGCGAGATGACGCCTTTGAGATTCGGATGCGCCTTCACCAGGCCCTGCATCTCGCGGTAGCTCTTGTCGTCCTGGTCGTCGCCGTAGACCGTCGCCACCAGCGGCATGTCCTTGTATTTCGGGTCCTTCCATTCCTCCTTCATGGCCGCGATCCAGGCGTTCTGGTTGGTCATGGTGGAGGCGGCCGACAGGATCGCGACCTCACCCTTGTAGTTCAGCGTCTTGCCGATCATCTGCACTTGCTTGGCGCCGATGAGCGGCGTCGAGGAAGCGGAGAGATGGACGATGCGGCCGGCGGGCGCGATGGCCGAATCGAAGCTCATCACCTTGATGCCGCGTTGCATGGCCTTCTTGCCGACCGGCACCAGCGCGTTCGCGTCGTTGGCGGAAACGATGATGCCGTCGACATGCTGCGCGATCTGCGCGTCGATGACGGCGATCTGGTCTTCCGCCGTCGGCTTGGCCGAGGCGGTGTAGATGATCTCGATGCCGCCGATCTCGGCCGCAGCCTTCTTTGCACCGTTGGCGCAGGCGTCGAAATAGCTGTTGCCGAGATTCTTGACGATCATGGCGATGCGCTTGTCGGCCGCCAGGGCCCGTTTCGTCAGGATAGCCGGCGCCGCCGCGGCGAAGGTCGCCCCGGCGCCGAGCTTGAGCACGGTACGGCGTGTGGTCTTCATGGCAAAAATCCTCCCTGCCAATGCGTCTATCACCGGTCCGGTTGGCCGGACCGTCCGCCTTGCGGCGGCGCGATGGCGCCTACGGCCATCCGGCCGTCGGCGATCGTCGGCAGCAAACTAGAGCCTTTCATGGTTAGATGGAAGCGTTCTGCCGGAGGGAATTCGGGCCAAGGTCGAGGCCTTCGGCGCGGTCGTACCGGTGGTACGGCCAAGGTCCGAAGGCCGAAGGATTTGGCCCGAATTCACCCGGCCCGTAAGGGTTTCCCGCTGGCGGACGCCCGCTTCGTCGGGCGGACTTGGCCGTACCACCGGTACGCCCCGCGCCGCCCTCCTGGCGGGTCGCCTCGCCATCGGAGAAACAGAACTGTTTCCAGCTAACCATGAAAGGCTCTAGCACCAATCGCGACGGCGGCAACATGCCGTCGAAACGTTTTGCGCCCTGTCGGATCGAGCACCGGAGATCTGGTCGAATTCAGCCGGTCGCGTCCAGGCGTGCGGCAAGCACGGCGCGGACGAGTTCCCTCAGATCGACCTCGTCCGGGTCGACGCTCCTGCCCGCCCGCCCCATGCGCTCCTGGATTGCGGCGGTCTCCGCGGCGATCCCGCCGCTCAGGCCGAGCGCGTCCAGCGTCGCTGCGCTTTCGCGCATTTCGGCGGCGCGGCGCGCGCCGTGGCGGAGCGTCCGCTCGAACTGGTAAGGCGCGGTCTTCGGCAGGTCGAGCCCGGGATAGCTCGACGAGAACGAGGCAAAAATCTCCTCGAAGCAACCGGAAGCCTCGGCCGCGAGCAACGCCTCGACCGTTATCGCCTCCAGTCCCTTGACGAAGACGGAGCGCACCATCTTGATCGCGGTCGCCGCGCCCACGCGCTCGCCGACCACCCGGCCGTTGAAGCCGAGCGCGGCCAATTCCCCGGCCAGCCGTTCCGCCTCTTCGCCTGCGAGCAGCACCGGCGTGCGATGGCCGCGGGGATGAACCGGCGCCATCACCGCCATGTCGAGATAGGTTCCGCCCGCCGCCGTCACCTCCGCCGCCGTCTCGCGCTTGCGCCCCGGCGACACCGAGTTGAGATCGATGACCACCTGCCCCTGCACCAGATGCGGCAGCAGCGAGCGGGCTGCGATCAGGCTCTGGTCGGCGGTGACGGCGCTGATGATCCAGTCGACGTCGCGCAAGCCGGCGGGAGCCTCCGCGATCATGACGTTGCGCTCGCGCATGGCGGCGCGCATGGCCTCGGCGCGACCGGCATCATCGAGCAGGATATCATAGGCCGAGAAGGCGACGCCTTCAGCGGCAAGGCTATCGCAGAAGGCGCGCGCGGCTTCGCCGAACCCGATGAACCCTATGCGCACGACAAACCTCCCGTCTTCACAAGCAGCAATGCCAGGGCCCGGGATTTTACCGTCGGCCATTTTGGTGCGTCCTTCGAGGCTCCCCTTCGCGGAATTCCTCAGGATAAGGGAGTCTGGAATAAACCTTCCTCATCCTGAGGTGCGAGCGGAGCGAGCCTCGAAGAAAGCACGGCAAGACTAGTCTTACCGTCCGAAAACCACGCCGTCGAACAGCTTTCGCGCTGTCCTGAGGATCGCCGCCTTCAACAGATTGCCTTCACCGTCCAGCGTGGCGACCACGGTCATCTCGCCGGTCGGATGCTCGATCGAAAGCGATTTTTTGCTGCCCTCCGGCAGCACGGCCAATTCAGCCGCCGGCCCCTCCCGCAGAAGACAGGCAGTGGCGACCGAGACGGCGCCGAGCACGCCGATGGCGTCGTGGCAGCGATGCGGAATGAAGGTGCGCGTCGAGATCGCGCCGCCATTCCTGGCCTTCGAAACCATCGTCATCTTGGGCACCGTCTTGTCGGAAACGTCGCCGAGATTCATCAGCGGTCCCGCCTTCAACCGGATCGCTTCCAGCCTCCCGCGCAATGCCTCGTCGGCTTCGAGCTCGGCCGGAATCTCCGTGCCCGCGATGCCCATGTCGGCGGCGGCGAGCACCACGCAGGGCATGCCGTTGTCGATCAGCGTACAGCGGATGCCGTCGATCGTGTCGACCGCGTTGCCGGTCGGCAGAAGCGCGCCGCAGGTGGAACCGGCCGTATCCTCGAAGACGATCGGCACGGGCGACGCCGTGCCCGGCACGCCGTCGATGCGCGCCTCGCCTCCATAGGCGACGCGGCCGCCGGGCGTCCGTATCGCCGCCGCCGCCGTCTGCCCGGTGTTCTCCATGAAGATACGGACTTCGGTAATACCGGCGGTCGCCTTCACCAGTCCGCGCTCGATGGCGAACGGGCCGACGCCCGCGAGGATGTTGCCGCAATTCTGCTTGTCGGTGACGATCGGGCGGTCGACGAAGACCTGCAGGAAGAGATAGTCGACATCGACGCCGGGACGATCCGAACGGCGCACGACCGCCACCTTGGAGGTCAGCGGATTGGCGCCGCCCATGCCGTCGATCTGCCGCGCGTCCGGCGAGCCCATGGCCGACAGCAGGAAGGCGTCGCGCTCGGCCGTACCGTCGGGCAGGTCTTCGGCGAGGAAATAGCCGCCCTTCGAGGTCCCGCCGCGCATCCACATGCAGCGTATGCCTTCAGTCGAAGCCATATGGCACCCCCCTCTGTCCTGTCGGACATCTCCCCCTCAAGGGGGGAGATCGGCTTCCGTCATCACCTCCGCCAATCGCCAACCATGCTGAACAGGCTCCGGCAAAGCGGCCGGCGTGATCTCCCCCCTTGGGGGGGAGATGTCCGGCAGGACAGAGGGGGGTGAGATGCAGCACGATATGTCAGTCCGCTTTTCGAGCGTCGGCCTTAGATATATTTCAGCCCCTTCGCCGCCAGTTTCTCGCGCATGCCGTAGAGATCGAGCCCAAGCTCGCCGGCGGCAAGGCGCTTGCGCTTGTCGGCCTCGTTGGCGATGCGCGCCTCGGCCTTCTTCAGCACCTCCGCCGCCTCCTCGCGCCTGACGACGCATACGCCGTCATCGTCGGCGACGATCACGTCGCCCGGCCGCACATGCGCGCCGGCGCAGACGATCGGCACGTTGACGGAACCCAGCGTCTCCTTGACCGTGCCCTGCGCATGGATAGCCTTCGACCAGACGGGGAACTTCATCTTCGCCAGGTCGGCCACGTCGCGCACACCAGCCTCGATCACCAGCCCGCGGCAGCCCCGAAACTGGGCCGAGGTGGCGAGCAGATCGCCGAAATAGCCGTCGGTCGAAGGGCTGGTCGGGGCAAGGACAAGGATGTCGCCATCCTGCACCTGCTCGATCGCCACATGCAGCATCCAGTTGTCGCCGGGCGGCGCCGAGACCGTCACCGCCGAGCCGGCGACCGATGCGCCGCGCCAGATCGGCGACATATGGTGCGCCATCAGCCCGATGCGCCCCTGCGCCTCGTGCACCGTCGCCACCCCGCACTCCCCCAGGCGCCGGATGATCTCCGCGTCCGCCCGCTCGATATTCCGCACCACGACGCCCGTCATCAGAGTTCGTCCCCCGTCACAGTTCATCGACCGTGCGCGGGAAGACCGACTGGAAACCCTCCGCATGGATCGCCGGACGTCCGCCCGACTGGCCGCCGGAATTGCGCTGGAAATGATTGCCGCGGTTCTCGGCGACATTGGTGTAATAGTGCCAGAGGTGCTGCTGGCCTTCCATGCACTCGATCGCCGCGCGCTTCTTGTCCCACACTTCGGAGATGTCGAGGAAGACATCCGGCTTCCAGCCCATCTGCTCGGTCTGATGCGGCTCGAAGAGGTAAAGCTGCGGCGCGCCGAGCACCTTCTGGCCGGGATTATGGCCCCAGGCCTGCGCCACCATGCGGCACTCGAGCGCCACCTGCGTGGCGTACATGTGGTCGGTGTTGTAGGGATCGTAGCTGGAGTGGCTGAGCATGAAGGCGGGCTGGACGGCGCGGATCACGTCGACCAGCCGGAACTTCGCCTCCTGGTCCATCACCAGCGGATAATCGCCGAGATCAAAGAACTGGATGTCGTGGACGTCGAGCGCCTTCGCCGCGGCTTCCGCTTCCTTGCGGCGCGCCGTCTTCACCTTTTCGAGCGTCATGCCCTGCTGCTTCCAGAGCTTGGCGCTTTCGCCACGCTCGCCGAAGGAGAGGCAGACCACCGTCACCTCGTAGCCCCTCTTCTGGTGCAGCGCGATGGCGCCGCCGCAGCGCCAGACGAAATCGGCGGCGTGCGCGCTGATGACGAGTGCCGTTTTCGGCATGAATCCCCTCCTACTTCTTCACCGGCGGCGTGCCATGCGTATGGAACGTCTCGATCGTCTTCAGTCCCCAGGCCTGGCCCTTCTTCCGCTCGGTTTCCGTCCAGGTGACGGTCGGCCAGTCGGGGCGCAGCACCAGCCGCGCGCCGGCATTGGCGATTTCCACGCGGTTGCCGGCCGGCTCGTAGACATAGAGGAAGAAGGTCTGCTGGATCGCATGCTTGTGCGGCCCGGTCTCGATGAAGACGCCGTTCTCGAGAAAGATGTCGGCGGCGCGCAGCACATCCTCGCGCTGGTCGACGACATAGGTAACATGGTGGAAGCGGCCGGAAGTGCCGGTATGGTCCTCCGAATAGGCGATGTCGTAGCCCTTGTTGTTCACGGTGAACCAGCAGCCGCCGAGCCGCCCGTTATCGAGCAGGATTTCCTCCGTGACGCGGCTGCCGAGCGCCTTCACCATGAATTCCTTGATCGCGCGCACGTCGAGCGCAAGCAGGTTGACGTGGTCGATGCGGCGCGGGCAGACGCCGCGGCCATGGTATCTCTGCGCGATGTTCTTGAGCGCCGGCTTCTCCTCCGGCGGCGCCTCGTAAATCCTCGTGTCGAAATAGAGTTCGAAGACATGGCCGTCCGGATCGCGGAACCGGTAGACGCGGCCATGGCCGAGGTCGCCCTTGCTCCAGCCGATGCCGCAGCCCATCGCCTCGATCGCCTTGACCCGGCGTTCCAGTGCCTCGGGCGACGAGGTCCGGTAGCCGATATGGCCGACGCCCGTCGTGTGGTGCCGGGTCAGCTTCAGGGTGTGGAATTCGTAATCGTCGAAGGCGCGCAGATAGACGCTTCTTTCGTCGCGGCCGCTCTCGGTCAGGCCATAGACGCGCGTGAAGAAGTCAAGGCTTTCCTCGAACCTGTCCGTGTACATCTCGACATGGCCGAGATGCGCGACATCAAAACAAGGCTCCGCCATCGATCCTCCTTCCGGGCGCCGGCGGTATCGCACGGAAAGCGTCCCTGCCGCCAGCCTGCCGGCGCGGAATGGATTGCTCCGTTCCCGCGGCCGTTTTTCTACTTAAAAAGCCCGGCCGCGATCCGTCCCCGATCGCGACCGGACGCCCCCGCTCCCTATCGCCGCGGCGTCCTGGCCGCCGCTGTCGCGTGCGTCAGCCACCCTGCTTGGTGCGCCAGCTTTCCGCATAGTGCTCGCGCGCCTCTCGCGCGTAAGGCGTCGGCGAGACGCGCACCCGAATCTTCGCCTGCGTGTGCTTCTCCGTCGAGGTCTTGTCGGAACCGCCGTCCGGCTCGCCCCAGATCAGGGTCAGCACGTCGCCTTCCTTGATGTCGGCATCGACGACGCCGAGCGAGAGCATGCAGCGTTCGTTGTAGCTGTAGCCGTTGAACATGGAGAGGCCGACGAGCTTGTCGCCGTGCATCACCTTGTCGAAGGAGGACGATGCGTAGTTCGAAAGCGGGAAGTCGATCCACTTCGCGTGCGGCGCGCCCGGCACGAAGGCCAAGGCGATGACCTTCATCACGTCCTCGGCGTTCCACTCGAAGGTGACTTTCCTGCGCTGGGGTTTGGTCGCCATCTCGGCCTTCATCTTTTCCAGCGCGGCACGCCCGACGAAGTCGTGGTCGAACTTGACGTAGATGCCGTAGCCCAATTCGTAGGGCGAGAGATAATAATCGCGAATGTCATCGGAGACATAGGAGCCGCCGACCGAACCGGTCGCCTCGTAGGAATCGGCTCCGAGCCATTCGCGATAAGGCTTCAATTCCGCGCCGGCGTAGATCGCCGGCAGCGGCGAGGGGATCCAGCCAGATTCCAGCGTGTTGGTCGCATAGGCACGGCTGCCGACCGGCCAGAGATCGACGCCGGCCTCTTCCGCCGCCTTGAAGATGGCGGCCCGTACCTCGTCCTTCTCGGCATAGGGCCCCCAGATCTCCAGCCCGGGCGCTCCCGCCATGCCGTGGCGCAGCGCCTGCACCTTGCGGCCGGCGACGTTGATCCAGTCGACATGGAAGAATTTGATCTCCGGTATCGGCCCGCCATTCATCTTCTCGAATATCTTCGGCGCGTCCGGCCCCTGAATCTGGAAACGGTAGTGCACGCGCTTCACCTCCTTGCCGTCAGGCCGGGAGGGCGAGCGCGGATCGTGCGTCACCTTGATATCGTGCCTGCCGAGCGAGGCATTGTATTTCAGCCAGTTCGCGGTCGGGGCGCGACCGACGAGGATGAATTTGTCCTCGCGCTCGCGGAAGATGATCATGTCGCCGATGACATAGCCATCCGGGCTGACCGGCACGAAGTGCTTCGCCCGGTTGAGGCCGAAATTGGCGAAGCTGTTGATCGCGAGGCCTTCGAGGAATTTCGCCGCGTCCGGCCCTTCGACGATCAGCTCGTCCATGTGATGCGACTGGTCGAAAAGCACTGCCGAGTCGCGCCAGGCGCGCTGCTCGTCGCGCCAGTTGGAGAACTCCGGCGCGACCACCGGGTATACATAAATGCCGAGCTTGGAATTGCGCAGCACCGGGACGATGTTACCCTTTTCCTTGATTACGGCCTCAAGGCTGGATTTGCTCACGTCGGTCCTCCTGAGAAAATGCGTATGATGTATACATTTTCTCGCGCAGGCGCCGGAAAAATGCAAGCACGTTCTTCCGCGCGCGGGACGTCCAGGCGCGGCGAAAACGTCAGACAAGGTCAGGGAACCGGGGAAGCGCCGTTCAGTCGACGACGAGCGCCAGGCTCGGGACGCGCGCCATCAGGCTGCGATCCCTGTCGAGCAGATATTGCATGTTGTTGCGGGCGATCCGCGCATGCTCGCGCGCCAGCGCCTCGGCGCGGGCGCCCTCGC
Organism: Rhizobiales bacterium 65-79; assembly: GCA_001896885.1. Classification (GTDB taxonomy): domain Bacteria; phylum Pseudomonadota; class Alphaproteobacteria; order Rhizobiales; family Rhizobiaceae; genus Mesorhizobium_L. The sequence continues at coordinate 145,814 of MKRJ01000038.1, forward strand.
GATTGGCGATGGCGGCGACGAGGGCGCGATGCTGCTCCTGCGCGATGTTCAGCGACCGCCGGAAAGCGGCGATCTGCGTCCTGTCCGGCAGAAAGGCCGATGGCGAAGCGAAGGGCAGGCGGGACGCGCGCAGGACCTCCATTTCGACGATCTTGCTCCGGCAGAGCCGCGCAAGCCGCTCGTGGAACTTCGCATTGAGTTCCGAATAGCGCTCGAATATCACGTCGCCCGGCTCCTCGCCGAAACAGGCGTCGAGCTGGCCGACAATGTCCTGCATGGCGGCGAGGTCGTCGGGCTTCACGCCACGCTCGGCGGCGAGGCGGGCGGCCGTCCCCTCCATGACGCCGCGCAGCTCGATGGCGTCGATGACATCGACAACGCCGAAGCTCCGCACGACGAAGCCGCCGCTGCGCGCCCGTTCGAGCAGGCCCTCCTCGACCAGGCGCGACATCGCCTCGCGCACCGGCGTGCGCGAGATCTGGAGGTCTTCGGCCAAGGGCACCTCGTAGAGACGCGTCCCGCCTGAAAGCTCGCCGCTCAATATGCGCCGGCGCAGCGCGATGAGCGCGCGTATCGCATGCGTCCTGGCTTCGGTCTGCTCCATTTCCCCTCTGCTGCCGCGTTTGCCGGAGACGAAGATGTATACACCCAACCGGCCGAACGCCGCAATTCGCGAAGGGTGCGGCCACGCCCGAAGAAAGAATGCCGGCCGGTTCAGGCCGTCGTCTGCTTCGTCCTCCAGCTGTCGTCGGCATAGTGCTCGCGGGCTTCGCGCGAATAAGGCACGGGCGAGACGCGCACGCGGATTTCCGCTTGCTTGTGCCGTTCCGTCGAGGTCTTTGCGGTGCCGCCATCCGGCTCGCCCCAGACGAGCGTCAGCACGTCGCCTTCCTTGATATCCGGGTCGACGATCCCGAGCGAGAGCATCGCCCGCTCATTGAAGGAATAGCCGTTGAACATGGAAAGGCCGACCAGCTTGTCACCCTTCATGACCTGGTCGAAGGAAGCCGAGGCGTAATTGGGCTGCGGAAAATCGATCCATTTGTAATTGTCGGTGCCCGGCCGCAGCGAGGATTCGATCACCTTCATCATGTCGTCCGCATTCCATTCGAACGTCACCTTGCGGCGGTGCGGCTTGCCCTTCATCTTCTCGAGCGCTTCGCGGCCGACGAAGTCGTGGTCGAACTTGATGTAGATGCCGTAACCGAGCTCGTAGGGCGTCGTGTAGTAATCCTCGATATTGCCGGAGACGAAGGAGCCGCCGATCGAGCCGGTCGCCTCGTAGCCATTGGCGGGCAGCCATTCGCGATAGGCCTTGAGCGCCTCGCCCGAATAGATCGCCGGCAGCGGCGAGGGAATCCAGCCGGATTCCAGCGTGTTGGTGGAATAGGCCCGGGCTCCGACCTGATAGAGATCGACGCCGGCTTCGCCCGCGGCTTTCAGGATGATGTCACGGACATAATCCTTCTGGCCGTAAGGACCCCAGATTTCCAGGCCCGGCGCGCCGGCCATGCCGTGACGCAACGCCTGGACGCGGATGTCGCCGGCATTGATCCAGTCGACATGGAAGAATTTAATGTCGGGGATCGGGCCGCCATTCATCTTCTCAAAGATTTTCGGCGCGTCCGGCCCCTGGATCTGGAAGCGGTAGTGCAAGCGCGTCACCGGTTTGCCGTCGGGCCGCGAGGGCGAGCGCGGATCGCGGGCGATGCGAACGTTGTGGGAGCCGATCGCCTGGTTGAACTCGATCCAGTTCGCCGTCGGTGCGCGGCCGACGAGGATGAACTTGTCCTCGCGTTCGCGGAAGATGATCATGTCGCCGATGACATAGCCGTCCGGGCTGACCGGCACGAAGTGCTTCGCCCGGTTGAGGCCGAAATTGGCGAAGCTGTTGATCGCGAGGCCTTCGAGGAATTTCGCCGCGTCCGGCCCTTCGACGATCAGCTCGTCCATATGGTGCGTCTGGTCGAAGAGGACGGCGGAATCGCGCCAGGCGCGCTGCTCGTCGCGCCAGTTGGAGAACTCCGGCGCCACGACCGGGTATACATACATCCCGATCTTCGAATTGCGCAGCATGCCGACGACGTCGCGCTTTTCCCTTAAAACGGCTTCCAGGCTGGTTGCGGCCATGATCGTTCCTCCGACTGCAGGGTAAGAATGTATACATAGTCTCGCGCAGCCGTTCGGGAATTGCAAGCGGTGCCGAGCTCGCCTGAAGGCAAGGATCTTTTTCAGAAGCCGTCAGGCCGAGGCGAAAAACGGCACTCGGCGAGCGCCGGAACAGAGCCTACTTGAAATAGGTGAGTATCGAAGCGGTCGGGCGCCGTTTGCAGCTTGGCCTTCCGGATTTCGCGCTCAGCCGAGCACGATGCTCAGCGTCGCCGTGATGGTGAAGAAGCCGATCGCGGTCGCAGAGACGAGAGCCATCGAGCTGATGCCGCCCACCCCGTAACGCGCCCCGAAGATCGGATAGACGGTGACCATCGAGACGCTGGCAAGCACGATCCCGATCCTTTCCATGCCGACATTCGTCCCTCCGATCAGGTAGAAAGCCGCCGCCACGGCGAGGGGGTGCAGCAGCAGCTTCGTCGCGACGATCCAGCCCACCTCCGCCGCCACGCCGGAGGCGCGTCCCGAGGCACCCAGAATGGCGACCGTTCCGCCGACGACGAAGAGCGCGCAGGGCGCCGACGCCTTAGCCAGCATATCGATGGCGGTGCCGATCACGCCCGGGATCGGAACATGCAGCAGGGAAAGAACCGCCCCGAGCAAGATCGCCAGGATGAGAGGCGTCCGCGACAGCCGTTTCGCGGTCGCGACGACCGTCCGCCCGACCGATACCCCCTCCTCCTTCCCCCATTCGGCGAGCGCCAGCGCCAAGGGGATGATCAGCATATTCTCGACCATCATGTTGAGCGGCATCGCCGTCAGAGCTAGGGAGCCGAAGGCAAGCGACGTCACCGGGAAGCCGACGAAGCCGGTGTTCGAGGTCGCGCCGCCCATGCCGCCGATCGCAGCCGACGAGAACGGCCGCTTCAGGCCGAAACGGAGGATGGAGAAGACGGCGAGGAAGGCGACCAGCGATCCGCCTGCATAGGCGGCGACATAGCGCCAGTCGAAGGTGCGGCCAAGATCCTGCCGGGCCAGCGCGCCGAGCACGAGCGCTGGCAAGGCGAAGTTGAGGACGAAGGCGGCAAGGCCTTCGACCTGCTTCTCCTCGATCAGGCCAGAGCGCGCCGAGATCGCGCCAAGCCCGATCAGGAGGAAGATCGGAACCGTCAGGGAAAGCATCTGCAGGATCGGCATGCGTCTCGCTTCGAATAGAATAGAGGAGGAGTTCGCCGCCATCCGCGATTGCCGGAGAACTGCTTTCCGGCAAGCTTGGGCCACCCCATGATTGCGGTAAAGGTGTATACATTCGAACGGACACCTTCCAGCCGGAACGCACGTTCTTTTTCCTACTTTTCAGCCGGTTGGCACGTATGGCGGCGCTGTTGCGCACTCCCGGTTTCCGAAAAATGGAAACGCGTCGAATGATCCCCGGAGCTACCCTAGGCATCTTGCTTGTTGCCTCGCCATGTATACACTATGGTGCCGATGCAGCCGCGAGCGATAGCGGCCCGCCATTGGAACAATTCGGGAGGACTCATCATGTTGAAAAAGACAGCAGCGGCGCTTGCGCTCGGCTTCAGTCTGGCCGCCGCTCTATCGTCGACCGCACTGGCCGAGGGAACCGTCAAGATCGGCCTGATCATGCCTTATTCCGGCCCGTTCGCGGATGCCGGCGCGCAGATGCAGGCAGGCATCGATCTCTACGTCAAAGAACATGGCGATGAAGTCGCCGGCAAGAAGATCGTGCTCATCAAGAAGGACACCGGCGGTCCGAACCCGGATGTCGCCAAGCGGTTGGCCCAGGAGCTGGTCGTACGCGACCATGTTGATGTCCTCGCGGGCTTCGCATTGACGCCCGAGGCACTCGGTGCCGCGCCGGTGGCGACCGAAGCCAAGAAGCTGATGGTGGACATGAACGCCGCGACTTCGATCATCACCGAGAAGTCGCCCTACATCGTGCGTACGTCCGTGACCATTCCGCAGATCAACTATGCTTTCGGAAAATGGGCAGCGGACCAGGGGATCAAGCATGCCTATACACTGGTCGCCGATTACGGGCCGGGCCACGACGCGGAAAGCTCTTTCGCCAAGGGCTTCAAGGAGAAGGGCGGCGAGATCGTCGGAGCCGACCATAGCCCGGTGGCCAACCCGGATTTCTCCGCTTACGTCCAGCGCATCAAGGACGCCAAGCCGGAAGCGGTCTACATCTTCATTCCCGGTGGATCGCAGCCCGCCGCCATCGGCAAGGCGCTCGCCGACAAGGGTCTGACGCCGCCGAATACGAAGCTTCTCGGCCAGGGCGAACTGACGATGCCGGATGCGATGGAAAGCCTGGGCAAGAACGCCGACGGCATCATCACCGCGTTTCACTACACGCTGGAGCGCAAGGACCCGCTCAACCAAAAATTCGTAGCGGGCTACAAGAATCTGACAAAGGGTCGCGAACCCGACCTGTTCTCGATCGGCGGCTATGACGGGATGCACCTGATCTATGCGGCGCTGAAAAAGACCAAGGGCGATGCCAGCGGCGATGCCCTCATCAAGGTCGCCAAGGGCATGTCGTGGGAGAGCCCGCGCGGCCCAATCACCATCGACCCTGAAACGCGGGACATCGTCCAGAATGTGTACATCCGCAAGGTCGAAAAGGTTGACGGCAAGCTGCAGAACGTCATCATCGACACCATCAAGGACGTGAAGGACCCGCTGCACGGCGCAAAATGACCGCTCGGCGGCGGAGGGGAAAGCGCGCGTGATCGGCAATCTCGCCGTCGTTCTGTTCGACGGGTTCGCCTTCGGGATGCTTCTGTTCGTCCTGTCGGTGGGCCTGTCGGTCACTTTGGGGCTGATGAATTTCACCAACCTCGCGCATGGCGCGTTCGGCATGCTGGGAGGCTATGCCGTCGTCGTCGCCATGCGCGATCTCGACATTCCCTTCCTGCTTTCCCTGCCACTCGCCTTTCTCGTCGCCGGGCTGGTCAGCGTCGTCTTCGAGCGGACGATCTTCCGCCGGCTCTATCGCGCCGGCGAACTCAACCAGGTCCTGCTGACCATCGGCCTGGTCTTCGTGGCCGCGGCCACCATGGCCTATTTCTTCGGGACCGGCCAGCAGCCGATAGCCCTGCCGGCTTATTTGCAGGGCTATGTCGAACTGGGCGGGCTGCGCTTCGGCGCCTACCGCATCTTCCTGGTCGTAGTGGCGCTGGTCATCGCCGGCCTGCTCGTCTTCGGCCTGGAACATACGCGCTTCGGCGCGCGCGTCCGCGCCGCCGTCGACAACCAGCGCGTGGCGCAGGGCCTGGGTCTCAACGTCGACGCCATCTTCGCCGTCACCTTCGCGCTGGGCAGCGGGCTGGCGGGCCTGGGCGGCGCGCTCGCCATCGAGATCGTCGGCCTCGATCCCTCCTTCGGCTTCCATTATCTCGTTTACGTGCTGATCGTCGTGGCCGTCGGCGGCCTGGGCTCGATCGGCGGGTCCTTCGTGGCCGCGGCCCTGCTCGGCATATTCGACGTGGGCGGCAAGTATTTCGTCCCCGACATGGGCGCCTTCCTCATCTATCTCTTTATGGTCGTCATTCTCTTCGTGCGGCCGGTCGGCCTTTTCGGTAAACGTTGACCGCATGACGGTGGAGATGACGACTTCCGGGCCTGCCGCGACCTGGCTGAAGAGGCGCAGCCGGATATCCGCAATCGAGATCGTCTTCTGGCTGGCGACGCTTCTGCCTTTCTTCCTGTTTCCGAGCTATCTGTCGCTGGCGAGCCAGATCGCCATCGGCGCGCTCTTCGCTCTCTCGGTCGACCTCATCCTCGGCTATGCCGGGATCATCACCCTCGGCCATGCCATGTTCTTCGGCATCGGCGCCTATACGGCCGCCATCCTGGCCAAGCATGGCTGGGGCGAGCCCTTGACCGGGCTGGTCGCCGCCGCGGTGGTCGCCGGCGCGGTGGGATTCGTAACCAGCTTCATCATCGTGCGCGTGCAGCACCTGGCGCTGATCATGATCACGCTCGGCCTCGGGCTTCTGACATACGAACTGGCGAACAGCTTCAGCACCGTCACAGGCGGCACCGACGGCCTCGGCGTCACCATCTGGCCGATCTTCGGGAGGTTCGATTTCGACCTCTGGGGCTACACCGCCTACAGCTACGCGCTCGTCATCCTGTTCATCGGCGTTCTCGTCGCCCGCCGCATCGTCAACTCCTCCTTCGGACTGGCGCTGACGGGCATCCGCGAGAACAGCCAGCGCATGCCGGCGATCGGCTCTGTCTACCGGACGCACCTGCAGAAGATCTACGTCGTCGCGGCATCCATGGCCGGCATCGCCGGGGCGCTCCTGACGCAGACCACGGGAACCGTATCGCTCGACACGCTCTCCTTCCAGCGTTCCGCCGACGTGGTCGTCATGCTGATCCTTGGCGGAACCGGGCGGCTCTATGGCGGCATCATCGGCGCGATCATCTTCCTCGTGGCGCGCGACCGGCTCTCCGACATGAACCCGCAATACTGGTATTTCTGGATCGGCCTGCTCCTGATGGCCATCGTGCTGGTCATGCCCGGGGGCATCCTGGGCGGGCTCTCCCGTCTCTTCGGGCGCTTCGTCCGATGAGCGAAGGAACGCCGGTCCTGCGAACGGAAGGAGTGCGCAAGCGCTTCGGTTCGCTGGAAGTGTCACGCGATATCTCGCTGGCCCTGCCCGTGGGAGCACGCCACGCGCTGATCGGGCCGAACGGCGCGGGAAAGACGACGCTCATCAATCTGATCACCGGCAGGCTGAAGCCGGATGCGGGCCGCATAACGCTGGACGGCCAGGACGTTACCGGCGTGCCGGCGGCCGAGCGCGTCCGCCGCGGCCTGACCCGGACCTTCCAGATCAACACGCTTTTCCCGGGTCTCACCCCGATCGAATCGGTGCTGCTCGCGGTCTGCGAGAGGAAGCAGGAGGCCGGCCAGTTCTGGCGCCGGCTGACCGGCCATGCCGAGGCTGTGGACGAGGCTTTCGCGATCCTCAAGCAGTTGCGCCTCGATGATGTCGCGACGCGCGAGACCCGGCACCTCGCCTACGGCCAGCAGCGGCTTCTGGAGATCGCGCTGGCTCTGGCGACGCGACCCAAGGTGCTGCTGCTCGACGAACCGGCCGCCGGCGTGCCGAAAGACGAAAGCGCGGCGCTGTTTGCCGTGATCGCCGCGCTGCCCGCCGATATGGCCGTGCTCTTCATAGAGCACGACATGAACCTCGTCTTCAAATTCGCTTCCCGCATCACCGTTCTCGTGGCGGGCGCCGTGCTGGTCGAGGCGAAACCGGAAATCATCCGTTCCGATCCCCGCGTGCGCGAAGTCTATCTCGGGCAGGGCCACCATGGCTGAGCCGCTTCTGGAGCTTCGCGACGTGCGCGCCGGCTATGGCGAGGCGGTGGTTCTCGACGGCGTCTCGGTCTCGGTGCCCGAAAACGGCAGCCTGGCGCTCCTCGGCCGCAACGGCGTCGGCAAGACCACGCTGCTTCTGACGATCATGGGCTTCGTCCGCGTCAGCCGCGGCTCGCTCTGGTTCAAGGGCCGGGATATCTCGCGCCTGCCGCCTTACAGGCGGGCACGGCTCGGCATCGGCTGGGTGCCGCAGGAACGCGATATTTTCCCTTCGCTGACGGTCGAGGAGAATTTGACCGTCGCCGCGCGGCCCGGCCGCTGGTCGATCGAGGATATGTACCGGCTCTTTCCACGGCTCAAGGAGCGCCGCGCCAATATGGGCAATCAATTGTCCGGCGGCGAGCAGCAGATGCTGACCATCGCCCGCACGGTGCTCACCAATCCGGCGATCCTGCTGCTCGACGAGCCGCTCGAGGGGCTGGCTCCGATCATCGTGGAGGAACTCATCGCCGCCATTCGCACCATGGCGAAGGACGAGAGGATCGCGCTCGTCCTGGTCGAGCAGCACGCCGAGGTCGCGCTCGGCATGACGAGCGATGCGATCGTCATCGAGCGCGGCGTCGTCGCGCATCACGCGCCTTCGGCGGAACTCCTGAACGACCAGGCCGTGCTCGACCGCTATGTGGGCCTGAACCTGCGCGAGGGCTGAGGCGGAACATCCCTACCGCCCGGCGCCATGCCGCGGACGAGGGCAGTCTCTCAGTCCAGATCGAAGCGGGCGATCACCGGAACATGGTCCGACGGCCTGTCCCAGCCGCGCGCCTCGCGCAGGATCTCGATACCGGCGAGCCTCTCCGCAACATTTCCCGACGACCAGAGATGATCGAGCCGCCGGCCGCGATCTGAAAGCTCCCAGTCGCGGGCGCGATAGCTCCACCAGGTATAGATCTTTTTCTCCGGCGGGATGTGCCGGCGCATCAGATCGACCCAGCCTCCTCCGACCCGCATCGCCTCCAGCCCCTCGGTCTCGACCGGTGTATGGCTGACCACGTTGAGGAGTTGCTTGTGCGACCAGACATCCGTCGGCAGGGGGGCGATGTTGAGGTCGCCGACGAGGATCGAGCCGTGCGTTTCGCCCTGGTCGGCACGCAGCGCATTCATCTCCTGCACGAAGTCGAGCTTGTGCCGGAACTTCGGATTGATCTCGGGGTCGGGCTCGTCGCCGCCGGCGGGCACGTAGAAATTATGGAGCAGCAGCGCATGTCCGCCGCTTGAGAGACGCGTGGAAATGTGCCGGCAATCGTCGTTGTCGCAGAAGCGACGGCGCTCCACGACCTCCAGCGGTCGGCGAGCGACGGTGGCGACGCCGTGATAGCCCTTCTGTCCGCTGATCGCGAGATGTTCATAGCCGAGGGAACGAAACGCCTCGAAGGGGAACAGTTCGTCGATGCACTTGGTTTCCTGCAGGCAGAGCACGTCGGGCTGCAATTGGCGCAGGAACCGCTCGACGATCGGCATGCGCAGTCGGACGGAATTGATGTTCCAGGTGGCGATCGTCAGTGTCATGGGAAATTCCGGCCACAGAAGAAAAATGCCTATTGCCAGTCCCGACGGGTGCAGGCAAGCGCCGGCCGCCGCCAAAGCCGGATAGCTTCGGCGAAGGGACGCCAAAAGTCGCCATGGCATGATTCCCAAATCCGCCGGATTCCAGTGGTATTCATCCTTCGATCGGGTGACGAGATTTCGGGCGGCGCATCCGAAGGGTAATCGCGTGCCCAGGGACTCCTAATCGCGGCGGGGTGTCGAGCAAGCACTGCAAGAGGCGCGACCCGCATGAACATAAGACCGCTCCTGGCCGCCGGCCTGCGCAAGGCCGCCCAGCGCATCGACGATCGCGAGCGAAGCGAAAGCCCGGAACCGCGACAATGTCCCATCTGCGGCTATGAGGGGGCGTTCGAGCCGTTCGGGGTCGTGCCGCGCCCCGGCGCCATGTGCCCGAATTGCCATTCGCTCGAGAGACATCGCCAGTTCAAGCTGCTGCTCGATTGGACCGACTGGCTGCCGCCCGGCTGCTCATTGCTGCATTTCGCGCCCGAGGGCGCGATAACCCGGCTCGTACGTCCTTTGTGCGAGGAATACGTGACGACCGATCTGATGCGGGACGACGTGGACCTCAAGCTCGACATCGAGGCGATCGACCTGCCCGACAGGCGCTTCGATCGCGTGATCTGTTCGCATGTGCTCGAACACGTGAACGACATCGCCGCGCTTGGCGAGCTCCATCGCATCCTCAAACCGGACGGCGCCGCCCTGCTCATGGTGCCGATCGTCGAGGGATGGGATACGAGTTACGAGGATCCAGCGGTGACGGGCGAGGACGCCCGCCTGCTGCATTTCGGACAAAAGGACCATGTCCGCCGCTACGGTCGGGACTTCCGCGAGCGGGTCACGCGGGCAGGATTCGAATTGAGCGAATTCGCCGTCGGAGGGGCCGATTCCGTCCGATATTCGATCGTCCCGGGCATACGGATCTTTCTCGCCAGGAAGCCAGCCGACAGACCGGAATAGCCGCCCTGTAGTAGGAACCAGGCTCGTTGCCTATTTGCCCCGCTGCTTGATCTGGGCGCTGGCATAGTCGATCTTGAACAGCGACGGATCGACGGGCACGCCCTCCTGGACGTTGAAGATCAAGACGGTGGTGTCCTTCCCCTGCGCGTCGGTGACGGTCCATTGTTTCAGCGCATAGGTTTTCGGGTCGAACATCATCGTCAGCTTGGAATCGCCGAAGACGGACTTGTCGGCCAGCTTGATGGTCGTGGCGTCGGCGCTCTGCTCGATGTCCTTCACCTCATTGCCGGTGAGGTCGATCCGGTTGCCGAGCAGGAGCTTCAGCGGTGTCTTCGACAGGGGATAGATGTTGTACGTCTTCATGCGGACATTGCTGACCGCGACGGACTGCCCGTCGGCGATCACCTTGAAATTGTTTTTCGTATCGTAATCGAAACGAAGCTTGCCCGGCCGCTCGATGTAGAACTTGCCGCCCGTCTGCTCGCCGTTCGGGCCGAACTGCACGAACTCGCCCGTCATCGTCTTGATGGTGGCGAAATGGTCGGCGATCTGTTGCGCGGATGCGGTGACGGCCTGCTCGGGCGCGGCGGTCGAAGGCGCCGGCACTGCGATCGCGGCAGCGCCCATGACCAGCGTGGCCACGGCCGCGCGAACCGTCGAAGCCAGGATATGGCGGCGGCGACGGGCTTGCGAAAAAGGCATACGGTTCTCCTTGCGGATGCGGTTGGCTGTCGCCGCTTGTCCGATATCTAGGTCGTGGGGGCCGATCGACCAAGCGCCCGGCCCGCGACTCAATCGCACCAGCTAGGAAGGTTCTGGGGCCGAAATTTGACCCGCCTTCCCCCGCTACAGCACGTCTTCCTCGGTCGGCACCAGGATCTCGCGCTTCCCGGCGTGGTTGGCCGGCCCGACGATGCCCTCCTTCTCCATCTTCTCGATGATGGAGGCCGCGCGGTTGTAGCCGATGCCCAGCCGCCGCTGGATATAACTGGTCGAAGCCTTTCCGTCGCGCAGCACGACCGCCACCGCCTGGTCGTAAGGATCGTCGGAATCCTCGAAATTGCCGCCGCCGCCACCCGACGGCATATCGCCGTCTGCATCGTCCTCGTCGTCGTCCTCGGTGATCGCGTCGAGATATTCAGGCGCGCCCTGCAGTTTCAGGTGCGAGACCACCTTCTCGACCTCGTCGTCGGAGACGAAGGGACCGTGGACGCGCTGGATGCGGCCGCCACCGGCCATGTAGAGCATGTCGCCCATGCCGAGGAGCTGCTCCGCGCCTTGCTCGCCGAGAATGGTGCGGCTGTCGATCTTGGACGTCACCTGGAAGGAGATGCGGGTCGGGAAATTGGCCTTGATGGTGCCGGTGATGACGTCGACGGAAGGCCGCTGGGTGGCCATGATGACGTGGATGCCGGCCGCGCGCGCCATCTGCGCAAGGCGTTGCACCGCGCCCTCGATATCCTTTCCGGCGACCATCATCAGGTCGGCCATCTCGTCGATGATGACCACGATGAAGGGCATCGGCTCGAGATCGAGTTCCTCGGTCTCGTAGATCGCCTCGCCCGTCTGCCGGTCAAAGCCGGTCTGAACCGTGCGGACGATGTTCTCGCCCTTCTTCTGCGCCGCCGCGACGCGCTGGTTGAAGCCCTCTATGTTGCGGACGCCGACCTTCGACATCTTGCGGTAGCGGTCCTCCATCTCGCGAACCGTCCATTTGAGCGCGACGACCGCCTTCTTCGGGTCGGTGACGACCGGCGTCAGCAGGTGCGGGATGCCGTCATAGATCGACAGTTCCAGCATCTTCGGGTCGATCATGATCAGCCGGCAGTCGGCGGGCGTCATGCGGTAGAGGATCGACAGGATCATGGTGTTGATCGCCACCGACTTGCCGGAACCGGTCGTGCCGGCGACGAGCAGATGCGGGAATTTGGCGATATCGGCGATGACGGCCTCGCCATTGATCGTCTTGCCGAGCGCCAGCGCCAGCTTGGCCTTGGATTGCTCGAAATCCCGGCTGGCGAGCAGTTCGCGCAGATAGACGGTCTCGCGCTTGGCGTTCGGCAGTTCGATGCCGATCGCGTTGCGGCCGGGCACGACGGCGACGCGGCAGGCGATCGCGCTCATCGAACGGGCGATATCGTCGGCGAGGCCGATGACGCGCGACGACTTGATGCCCGGCGCGGGCTCCAGCTCGTAGAGCGTCACCACGGGCCCCGGGCGGACATGGATGATCTCGCCCTTGACGCCGAAATCCTCCAGCACGCCCTCGAGCAGGCGCGCATTCTGCTGCAGCGCGTCGGGCGAAAGGCTCGGATCGCGCGCCACGCTGCGCGCTTCCGCCAGGAAATGCAGGGATGGCATCTCGAACGTGTCGCTGGCAAGGAGCGAGGTCTGTGCCTCGCGCACCACGCGCGTTCCGGGAACCGGCCGTGCAGCGGGGCCCTCGATGCGCGGTCCGGCCGCACCGGCGGGACCGCCGCTGCGGGTCGCCTGGACCGCCGGTTGGCCGCCGGGCATGGGAGCCTCGTCATCGTCGAGATCGAAATCCTCGAGTTCGATGTCTGCTTCCTGCGGGCTGCCGAACGAGGAGAATTCCGGCTCGACCCGGGCTCCCCTCGCCATACCGGGACGCGGATCGGGATCGACCGCCGGAATGCCGTCATCCCGTTGCAGCGGGCGCATCGTCGGTTCCATCCCGCCTGCATGTCCGCCGCCGCGCATACGCATGCGATGGAAGAAGGCGCGCAGCGAAAACCACCAGTGGAAGAGCGCGCCGAGCGCCGGCACACCGTCGTCTTCCTCGTCCTCATCCTCTTCCCGGGAATCCTCGTCCATCTCGATGGCGGGCGCCTTGGCGATACGCTTGCGTGGAGCGGCCGTCTTCGCCGGCTCGCGGGCAATCAATCCGGCGCCATAGGCCAGGAAGAAGACGGCCGGGCCGACGAGGATCGCGCCGATCACGGTGGCGACCACGCCCCTGGGGTAGCCGCCGGCGAAAAGCGCCGGCAGTTTGAGAACGAGGTCGCCGAGCGCCCCGCCGAGGCCGGCCGGCAGCGGCCAGGTCGGCGGTGCGGCAATGCAGCCCGTAACGCCGGCGGCGAGCAGTGCGCCGAGAAGCCAGGCGCCGGCGCGGCGCGGCTTGCGATCGATGCCGCGCCCCGTGGCGAAGAAAAAGGCCCAGACCACCGCCGGGACGAGCGCCACCAGCGCGGAGAGGCCCAGGAACTGCATCAGGAGATCGGAGACGACGGCTCCGGGATAGCCCATCGCATTGGACAGCGAATGGTCGGTGGCGTTCGAGAAGCTGGGGTCATCGACGTTCCACGTCGCCAGGCTCGCGACCGAAAACCCCACGCCGGCGAAAAGCGCCAGCCCGGCTACGCGCCCGGCCAGGCGCCGCAGCAGGGCGTGAAATCCGAATCCGGTCTCGTTTAGGTCGAAAGGCGCCTCAGCCGCTGAACGCATGCAAACTTCCCCGCAGGAACGACCACGCCGGAACCCGCCCGGCATGGGACACGGCGCGGAGCCTACGAGCGGATGGTAAAGACGCCATTAACCATGCGACCGCGCGAGCAGGCGGTCGCTTCCAGCCGACGGCGAAGCCTCGTCACGAGCTCGCCGGCATCGAAGGGCCGCGCCTGTTCGCGGCCCTTGGCCGATTTGCCGCCAAACCCTCGCTAGCCGAAGAAGTGGCGTCCTTCGCTGGCCGCGCGGATGCAATATGCGGCCCTCGACGCCATCATCCTGTCGCCGACATGGCAATAGCATACGATCTCGTGCAGCTGATCGTCGGATACTTCGAAGAAGCGTTTCGCTTCACCATAGGTGTCGTCGCTCAGCCCCTGCTCGCGCAGAACCGGGTCGTCGAATGCGACCGCCAGCGGCGAGTTCTCGCACCGCATCGCGTCGCGTTCGCGCGGCGGCCGATATTCGGTACCGTGAAGCGCGGCGAGGGAACGACCAGGATCGCTTTCGAGAAGTTCCGCCCAGCGCGCCAGGCGCTGCGTCCGATCCATGACGGTATGCACGGGGTGTAGGCTGATGTCGGCTACGTTCTGTAGCTGGTCTCGTGATTGGTGTTTCATGGCAACCTCCTGCGTGGGTGGTATGCCCCCAATCCCCTTCTCCGTAGCGCTCTAACTCGCCAATGCCGAATTGGGTCCGGCCGGGCGTTCAACTTTGTGGAAAAAATCGCGGCGCGCCCAGTGAAAATGCCCGGCCGAAGCCGGGCATGAGCGGGAGGCAAGCGTGACAGGCCGGCGCCGCTGCGCAGCGGCCGGCCGGGTCAGGGCACGACCTCGCCATGCTGAGAGATGTCGAGCCCTTCGACCTCCTCCTGGGTGGAGGGCCTGAGGCCGATCGTCGCCTTGAGCACGTTGAGGATGATGAGCGATACGATCGCCGTCCAGGCAATGGTGAAGACGATGCCATAAGCCTGGGTCACGATCGAATGCTCCTTGCCGAGCGGGTTGATCGCCGGATCGGCGAAGACCCCCGTAAGCAGCGCCCCGATGATGCCGCCGATGCCGTGCACGCCGAAGGCGTCGAGCGAATCGTCATAGCCGAAGGCGTGTTTCAGCTTCACCGCGGCAAAGTAGCAGATTATACCAGCCGCGATGCCGATGATGAAGGCGCCCGTCGGGTTGACGAAGCCCGAGGCCGGCGTGACGGCGACAAGCCCGGCGACGGCGCCGGAGATGATGCCGAGCACGGAGGGCTTCTTCGCCACCATCCATTCGGTGAACATCCAGGCGAGGCCCGCGGCCGCCGTGGCGACCTGCGTGTTCATCATGGCGGCGCCGGCGAGGCCATCAGCCGCGAGTTCCGAGCCGGCATTGAAGCCGAACCAGCCGACCCACAGGAGCGAGGCGCCGATGACCGAGAGCACGAGGTTGTGCGGCGCCATGTTGACGGTGCCGTAGCCCTCGCGCTTGCCCATGACCAGCGCGCACATCAGGCCGGCCACGCCGGCATTGATGTGCACGACCGTGCCGCCGGCAAAGTCGAGCACGCCGGCCGAGCCGAGAAAGCCTCCGCCCCAGACCCAATGCGCGATCGGGCAGTAGACGAAGACCAGCCACAGCCCCATGAACCAGAGCAGCGCCGAGAATTTCATGCGCTCGGCGAAGGCGCCGGCGATCAGCGCCGGCGTGATGATGGCGAAGGTCATCTGGAACATGGAGAAGACGAATTCCGGGATGTTGCCCGCAGTCCACAGCGTCCCGACCCCGATGCCATTGTGCATGAATTTCGATAGACCGCCGATATAGGCGTTCATGCCGCCGCCGTCGGAGAAGGCGAGCGAATAACCCAGGATGAACCAGAGCAGCGTCACCAGGCAGGTCACGGCGAAACTCTGCATGACGGTGGCGAGCACGTTCTTCTTGCGCACCATGCCGCCATAGAAGAGCGCCAGCCCCGGTATCGTCATCATCAGCACCAGCGCCGTGGAGGTGAGCATCCAGGCGGTGTTGCCGGCGTCGAGCTTCGCCGCGCCCTGGGCGAAGGCCGGCGCGCTCGACGCAATAACGGCAAGGGCCGCGAGCGCCCCGCTCCTGAAAAGAATATTCCGCATTACCCCAATTCCTTTCGTTGATTTACCGACCCTTCGAAAAGCCGTCAGGCCAAGGCGAGAGCGGCGTTCGGCGAGCCGGAGCGTGGCCGGACGTCGTCTGCAGCCCGACCCCGCGGAATTTTCAAAGCGCCTGTCAGAGAGCGTCGGCATCGGTCTCACCCGTGCGGATGCGTACCGCCTGGTCGATCGAATAGACGAAGATCTTGCCGTCCCCGATCTGGCCGGTTTTCGCGGCGGAGGAGATCGCCTCCACGGCCTTGTCGGCGATGTCGGCCGGCACGGCGATCTCGATCTTGACCTTGGGCAGGAAGCTGACGGCGTATTCGGCGCCACGGTAGATTTCCGTATGCCCCTTCTGTCGGCCGTAGCCCTTGACCTCGGTGACGGTCATGCCCTGGATGCCGACGGCGGTGAGCGCCTCGCGCACCTCGTCGAGCTTGAACGGCTTGATGATAGCCATCACGATCTTCATCCGTTTCGCCCTTTGCTGCCGCGGATGCCCGCGTTCGATTCGCTGTGTCCGCCGAGAATCCGGCGGGCGCGACAACGCGATTCACACCGCGTGCCAAACGGCACGCGGGAGTGCAAAGGCTTGAATTTTCATCTTTTCCCGGCGGAAAGCAGGAACAGAGGCGCTATCCGTGAAAGCGGGATGCCGAAAAAATAGGCAAAACAGGACGATTGGCTAATCGCTATGCAGGATAGCCGGAAAGCACACCCGTCCTAGCGCGGGCCAGACGGCCTGCTTCTCAGCCGCACCAGTCCCTCCTGCGCCGTCGAGGCGATGAGGGTTCCGTCCTCCCCGTAAAGCGCGCCGCGCGAGAAGCCCCGCGAGCCGGAGGCCGACGGGCTGTCCTGCGAATAGAGCAGCCAGCCGTCGAGAGGATGGGCCCGATGGAACCAGATGGAGTGGTCGAGGCTCGCCATCTGGATGTCGGGGTCGAAGCCGGAGCGGCCATGCGCGAAGGTCGAGGTGTCGAGCAATGTCATGTCGGACAGATAGGCGAGCACCGCCGCCTGGATGCCGCGATCGTCCGGCACTTTGCCGAGCGCGCGCAGCCATACGTTCTGCCGGGGCGGCAGCCGGTCGCGGCTGGTGTAGTGCTCGACATTGACCGGCTTCAGTTCCAACGGCCGCTCGCGCGCCCAGAATTTGCGGATGTTCTCCGGCACCCGTTCGCCGGTTTCCTCCATAAGCTCGCGCTGGCTCTTCAGCGTCTCGGGCCGCGGCACGTCGAGCGGCATCGGAATCTGGTGATCGAGGCCATTCTCCTCGACCTGGAAAGAGGCCTCCAGCGAGAAGATCGCCTGGCCGCGCTGGATCGCAACGACCCGGCGCGTGGTGAAGCTGCGGCCGTCGCGGATGCGGTCCACCTCATAGACGATCGGAGTCTCCGGATCGCCCGGCAGCATGAAATAGCCGTGCAGCGAATGGACGGGCCGTTCCGCGACGACGGTTCGCTGCGCCGCGATCAATGCCTGGCCGATCACCTGTCCGCCGAACACGCGCTGCCACCGCGCCTTCGGGCTGCGACCGCGGAAGAGGTTGTATTCGAGCGCTTCCAGGTCGAGAATGGAAAGCAGTTCCTGCATGGCCGCCGACATCGGATCACTCCCTCACCGGCCCCGCGCAGGCCACTTGCAGCGCTTCCGGTTTCGGACAAAT
This sequence comes from Rhizobiales bacterium 65-79, assembly GCA_001896885.1. Taxonomy (GTDB): domain Bacteria; phylum Pseudomonadota; class Alphaproteobacteria; order Rhizobiales; family Rhizobiaceae; genus Mesorhizobium_L. The sequence continues at coordinate 163,097 of MKRJ01000038.1, forward strand.
AAGCCGATGAAGTCAAGGTTGGAAGGAATGCGCGGATGCCTGAAAGAAAGACCGCAAAGACCGCTCGGAAGGAACCGAAAGCCGGTGTCGGCGCCGCCTGCCTGGACGTTCTGATCGCAGGGGCCGGCTATGTCGGCCTGGCGACAGCGGTTTCCATGCGCGCCGCCCGTCCCGATCTCAAGGTCGCCGTGGTCGACGCCGCGCCCGCCGGCGTCTGGCAGAAGGACGGCCGCGCCTCGGCCATAGCGGCCGCCGCCCGGCGCATGCTCGACCGGCTGGGCGTCTGGGACGATATCGCTTCCGAGGCTCAGCCGATCACCGAGATGATCGTCACGGATTCGCGGACATCCGATCCAGTGCGGCCGGTCTTTCTCACCTTCGACGGCGAGGTCGGCCCGGACGAACCCTTCGCCTTCATGGTCCAGAATCGGATACTGAACGGCGCGCTGCGCAAGCGCGCGGCCGAACTCGGCATCGATCTGATCGAGGGCGTCGCGGTCGAGCGCTTCGACACAGGGCCCGCCGCCACGACCGTGCACCTTGCCGACGGCAGTTCGCTCGAGACACGGCTGCTCGTTGCCGCCGACGGAGTGCGCTCGCGCCTGCGCGACATGGCGGGGATAAAGACGGTGAACTGGGAATATGGCCAGTCCGGCATCGTCTGCACCGTGGCGCACGAGCGCCCGCATAACGGCCGCGCGGAAGAGCATTTCCTGCCGGCCGGCCCCTTCGCCACTCTGCCGCTGAAAGGCAACCGCTCCTCGATCGTGTGGACCGAACGCACCGCGGAGGCCGAACGCCTCGTCAAGGAGGACATGTTCGTCTTCGAGACCGAACTCGAACGGCGTTTCGGCCTGAAGCTCGGCGAAATCCATGTGGAGGGCCAGCGCCGCGCGTGGCCGCTCGGCCTCACCCTTGCCCGCGCTTTCGTCGCCCCGCGCTTCGCGCTTGCCGGCGACGCCGCCCATGGCATCCATCCGATCGCCGGGCAGGGCCTCAATCTCGGCTTCAAGGATGCGGCCGCGCTTGCCCAGACCGTCGTCGAGGCCGACCGGCTCGGCCAGGACATCGGCGCTCTCGACGTGCTGGAACGCTATCAGCAATGGCGCCGCTTCGACACGGTGCAGATGGGTGTCACCACTGACATACTGAACCGGATGTTCTCCAATGATCTCGGGCCGTTGCGCGCCGTCCGCGACATCGGGCTCGGACTGGTCGACAGGATGCCGCGGCTGAAAGACTTCTTCATCCGCCAGGCTTCCGGCCTCACCGGCCCGACGCCACGGCTTCTGCGGGGCGAGGAGATATGACGGATGCGAAAGGCCCGCGGGAGGCCGGCGGGCCTTTCTAAACCGACGGAGCCGTTACCGGCTAACGCACCCAGATGACCCTGCGCGTATGCGGGTCGACCAGAACCGGGCGGTCGTTCATATAGACGTATTCGTAGCGCGGATAATCCGGAACGGGCGCCAGCTCGACGGATTCCGGCACGACATAGCCGGTCGTGACGTCACCCTCGACCTGCATCGGCGCCACCTGGTGCCGTTCGACATAGGTGATGACCCGCTCCGGCGGCCGCACTTCGATCGCGCCGGTCTGGGTCTCGTCGCGCCGCTCGCCGCGAGTCGCATAGACGATCTTCCGCGAGTTCATGCGCACGATGACCGGCCGATCCTGTACATAGACATAGCCGTAACGCGGATGGTTCGGGATGGGGTGGATAGCCACCGACTCGGGGAACGCGTAATCCGTCGAAAGTCGGCCTTCCACGTCCATCGATTCGACCGGATGCTCGATGACATAGGTCCGCACGCTGTGCGGCACCGCCGTGGCTGCGCCGATTGCGAGGCCGGCGACGCCGCCGACGGCTGCTCCGACGGGCCCCCCGATCACGGCACCGGCCGCTGCGCCCGTTGCTCCCCCCGATACGGCGCCCAGAGTCCGTCTGTCCTGGTCGTCGGCATGCGCCGCGGATATGCCGAGAAAGGCAATCGCCGCGCTTGCATAGAGGATCTTGCGCATCTTCCTTCCTTTCGCTTGACAAGTTCAAGCCACCCTCTCCGAAACGGAGGCTGCCTTCATTGGTTCCCCGTGAAGGAGGGGCCATTTGCCGCGCGCCGGACGGGAACCGGCCGCATTTGCTCTATTTGAGGGATCTGGCCGCCAGAACTTGCGACGACCGCAAAAAAAGACCGGCCGGCCTGGCCTTTCGGACCAGAACCGGCCGGCTGCTGCCTGAGACCTAAGAGAGGATCGGAACCGCCTCAGGCGGCCTTCTCAAGCCTCTCGTTCCATTTGCACGGCGCGGCAAGGCTGGTCGCGACCGGCGAAAGCCCGTCGCCCGGCCGCAAGGTTTTCCTTCTCGCCGGCCCAGCCATGTTGCCGCGCCGCGTGAAGCGCGCGGCCGTAGGGGAAGGCGAGCTTCCAGGGATGCGGGCCGATGGCGTCTATGGCATCAAGGTTCGCGCTCCCCTCCTTGTCCGAACCCTGCATGGGACCGCCGGCGCGGGCCCCGGCTAACGCTTGACGCTGGACGCCTGGAAAATACTGTCGATCGCCGAGCCCAGCGCGGCGTTGAACTGAGCGTCGCTCTGGTTCACCGACAGGCCCTCGGTCAGTGCGCGCGAGAAGCTGGCGATCATGCCGTCGTTCCGACTCAGCTTCGCATTCGCCTCGTCGCGGGAATATCCGCCGGACAGAGCAACCACGCGCATGATGCGGGGATCGTCGATCAGCGGCTTGTAGAGGTTCGCCTTGGTCGGCAGCGTCAGCTTCAGCATGACCTGCTTGCCGGCCGGCACGCCGTCGAGATGCTTGCGGATTTCCGCCAGCAGGATGTCCTCGGCTTTCGCCTTGTCGGGGATCGAGATCGTGACTTCCGGTTCGACGATCGGGACCAGGCCATGCGACAGGACCTGCCGGGCGACGTCGAACTGCTGGTCGACGACCGCCGCGATGCCTTTCGGGTTCGCCGCGTCGATGACCGACCGTTCCTTGGTGCCGAATATCCCCTTCGCGACCGCGCGCTTCAAGAGCGCGTCGAGGTCCGGCATCGGCTTCATCAGCTTGACGCCGTCCTTCTCCTCCGCAAGGCCCTTGTCGATCTTCAGGAAGGGCACCACATGGCGCTTTTCCCACAGATATTGCGCGGTCGGCGTGCCGTCGATGTCGCGGTCCATGGTCTGCTCGAACAGAATCGCGCCCATCACCTTGTCGCCGGTGAAGGCGGGCGACTTGATAATACGCGTGCGCATCTGATGAACGAGGTCGAACATTTCCGCGTCGCTTGACCAGGCGCTCTGGTCGATGCCGTAGAGCTTGAGCGCCTTCGGCGTGGAGCCGCCGGACTGGTCGAGCGCGGCAATGAAGCCGGCTTTGTGTGCAGCCTGCGCGGCCAT
>MKRJ01000039.1 GCA_001896885.1 Rhizobiales bacterium 65-79
TTCGTCTCAAGACGCGGGAGAGTAGGTCGCTGCCAGGTCTGCCAAGCGCATGTTTCATCTTCTCTTTTCGATCGTCCGCCATTTGGCGGCGAGGGCCGCTTTCCAGCGGCTCTTTGCATTTGAGGGACAGAGAATTCCGTAGGCTCAGGCCTACGCATCCGGTGGCGCGGGGTGGAGCAGCCCGGTAGCTCGTCAGGCTCATAACCTGAAGGTCGCAGGTTCAAATCCTGCCCCCGCAACCAACGATAAAAAACTCCCGCGAGCCCTGCTCCGGGAGTTTTTTTATGCTCCTTTCAAGGGCTTGCCGCGCGATCCGCTCGACGGGCGCGGCGCGAAAGGCTTGCCCTTGCGCCTGGCGCTCGCCCTTTTGCCTTGAAACGCAAAGCGTGATCTGGTCGCATGTTGCGAAGCCGCCACCTGCCGGAGGCGGAGCATTCTCCAGGGAGCATGTCGATGCCGCCTCGCATCTCGCCGGCAGGCGATATTCCATCGCTTCTCCGGTCGCATCCGCTCATCAGTGGCCTGCCGGAAGCGGCCTTCCGCAGGCTTATGGCGGAAGCGGTTCCAGGAGATGCCGAGGCGGGCATGGTCCTTCTGCGGCAGGGCGGAGCCAGCGATGCCGCGATCCTGCTGACGGAGGGAACGGCGGAGGTCGTGTCGGAAACGGTTTCGGGCGAAATCCGCCTCGCCCGCGTCGAGGCGCCGGCGCTGCTCGGCGAGATCGGCGTCATCGCCGGCCTGCCGCGTACGGCCACCATCCGCGCCCTCGATCGGGTGCGCTTCCTCAGCGTCGGCAAGGAAATCTTCAATCGCCTGGCCGACGAGAGCCCGTCCGTCCTGCGCCATGTGGTCGGCCGGCTCGGCGGCCAGCTCAAATCGATGAACTCGGCGATCGGCGCCTATACCGACGCGTTGGCCGCGCTCGAAAACGAAACCTTCGATCAAAGCGTCTTTGACAGCCTCAACAACCCTTCGGCCGAACTGGCGAATTTCGCCGAGACCTTCCGCCGCATGGCCGAGCAGATCGCATTGAGACAGCGCCAGCGCGAGGAACTGGCCGGCGCGACGGCGATCCAGCGCGCCATGCTCCCCGATCCTCTTCCCAAGGACCGGGAAGGACGGTTCGACTTCTTCGCGGCGATGCAGCCGGCGCGAGAGGTCGGCGGCGACTTCTACGACGCCTTCTTTCTCGACGCGGACCGGCTGGTGGTGACCATAGGCGATGTGTCCGGCAAGGGTGTGCCCGCCGCTTTGTTCATGGCCGTCTGCCAGACGACGCTGCGCATGACGTTGCGCGAATCGGCACCGGAAAAGATCGCCGAAGCGGTCGAACGCGCCAATGGGCTCCTGGAGATGGAGAACTCAGCCTCCATGTTCGCCACCTTCTTCGGCGCGATCCTCGACCTCAGGGATGGCAGCCTCGCCTATTGCAATTGCGGACACAATCCGCCGCTGGTCCAGCGCCGGGACGGGACCGTCGAGGCGCTGCCGTCCGGCGGCATCGCGCTCGGGGTCGTGTCGCCGGCGGATTGCGAGACCCGTACCGCGCGGCTAAATGCAGGCGACCGGCTTCTGCTCTTCACGGACGGCATCACGGAAGCCCACGATCCGCGCGGCGACCTGTTCGAGGACGACAGGCTCCACGCCTCCGTCGCGGCGCGCGCGCCTCTCGATGCACACGGGCTCATCGAAGGCGTTTTCGAAGATGTCCATGCCTTTGCCGCCGGCGCTCCCCAGCACGACGACCTGACCTGCCTGGCGATCGGCTATCGGAGTGTACAGGCCGCCGGCTAGCCGAGTTCAGCGCAAGCCTGAATCTTGTCGTTCACGACGGTTTTGATTGACGTTACGGAACTCATGCGATTAGTCTCCTGATGGTTCCCAAGCAGCCTCGTTACCGGAACAGGATTGGTTCGGAATGGGATTGCGTCACGGCTTGCGTGGCCGTAGCGCCCCATGATGGCTGCGAAGCGCGAAATGGGTGAAGGGCAATATGGGCGCTCCTGTCGGCGGGCTTGGTATCGGCAGCGGCGCCACGGGGTTCCATGAAGGCATCTACATGGAGGACTGGACGTCGGGGGTGTCGCCATACCTCAACAGCATCAAGGAAGCGTTGCGCAGCTAGCGCGACCGATGCTCCGGGACCGCCCGGACTCGATGGATTAAAATGAGGTTCCGGGCGCGGTGCGAGCCGTCACCCCGGTGAACGGGAGAAAGCGCAAGAAGGCGTCAACCACAGTTGGAAATTTTTCGACCGCAGGGTCGGTGGGTCTCTAACCGTGGTCCATTTTCCGATGGACTAGCCGATGCGCGGAAACTAACGTCGAAGAAAAATCGACGTTGCAATTGGGCTCCGGCGGAACCGCCGGTTTTGCGGCAATAAGCCGTTTTGGCGGCGTTCTTACAGGCTTGGGGGCATGGCAAAGCTCGATATCAAATCGCTCGTCGGCAAGCTTGGCCCTCAGTGCCGGTCGGCGCTGGAGACCGCGGTCGGGCTGACGTTTTCCCGGACGAACTATGAAGTCGAAATCGAGCACTACCTGTCGAAATTGATCGAGGGCGTCGACGGCGACGTCGCTGCGATCTTCTCCCGGTTCGAGGTCGAACCCGATCGCGTCGCCGCCGACCTGACGCGGGTACTAGACCGCTTCAAGAGGGGCAACAGCCGTGCGCCGGTGCTGTCGCCGAATCTGGAGAAACTGATAAGCGAAGCCTGGATGACCGCGTCGCTGCAATTCGGCGAAGCCTCCGTCCGCTCCGGGCACGTCATCATCGCGCTGCTCGCCGACAACACGCTGGCCTCGGTCGCGCGCGACGCTTCCGCGCAGTTCGGCAAGATCAACGTCGAGACGCTGACTTCGTCCTTTGCCGATATCGTCGCGAACAGCGGCGAGGCGGGAGGCGCGGCGGCGTCGGGTGGGTCCGCGCAGGGAGGCGAAGCAGCCCGTCCCAGGGCGCCGGGCGGTCCGCTCGACCAGTACACGATAGACCTCACCGCGCGGGCGCGCGAGGGCAAGATCGACGCCGTGCTCGGGCGCGACGCGGAGACGCGGCAGATCGTCGACATATTGACCCGCCGCCGGCAGAACAACCCGATCCTGACGGGCGAGGCCGGGGTCGGCAAGACGGCTGTGGTGGAAGGCTTCGCGCTGAAGATCGTCGCTGGCGACGTGCCGCCGGCGCTCCGCGACGTGGAACTCCGGACGCTCGACCTCGGCCTGCTGCAGGCCGGCGCCGGCGTGAAGGGCGAATTCGAGAACCGGCTGAAGGGCATCATCGATGCCGTCAAGGCCTCGCCCAAGCCGGTGATCCTGTTCATCGACGAAGCGCATACCATGATCGGGGCGGGCGGCGCGGCCGGGCAGAACGATGCGGCCAATCTTCTGAAGCCGGCGCTCGCCAGAGGCGAACTGAGGACGGTCGCCGCCACGACCTGGGCCGAATACAAGAAATATTTCGAGCGCGATCCGGCGCTCAGCCGCCGGTTCCAGGTGGTCAGGATCGATGAGCCGGACGACGAATCGGCGATCGCCATGATGCGCGGCATCGTGCCGGCGCTCGAGGCGCATCACGGCGTGCGTATCCAGTCGGACGCCGTCGAGGAAGCCGTCAGGCTTTCGCGCCGCTACATTCCGAGCCGGCAGCTTCCCGACAAGGCCGTCAGTTTGCTCGACACGGCGAGCGGACGAGTGGCGGTCGCGAGCCACGCCGTGCCGGCGGCGGTGGAAGATGCGCGCCGGCGCATCGAGCTGATCGACATGGATTTGGGCGTGCTCGGCCGCGAGGCGCGCATCGGAGCGGATCACGCCGCCCGCATCGACGAACTCAAGGCGTCGCGCGAGACGGCGGTGACCGAGCTGGCCGACCTGGAAGCGAAGTGGGAAAAGGAACGCGAACAGGTCGCGCGTATCCGCGAGCTCCAGGAAGAGCTCGGCAAGGACGCCGCGCCGGCACCCAAGGACGTCGCCGACGCCGCGGTCGAGGCGCAGGATCCGGAGGCGCTCCGCGCGGAACTGAAGAAGCGCCAGGCCGAACTGGAGGCGTTGCAGGGTGAGCATCCGCTGATGCGGGTGACGGTCGATGCCCAGGCGATCGCCGAGGTCGTCGGCAACTGGACCGGCATCCCGGTCGGGCGTATGCTGCGCGACGAGATCAAGACCGTGCTGTCGCTCAAGGACAAGCTCGGGGAACGGGTGATCGGCCAGGACCACGCGCTGGAGGCGATCGCGGAGACGATCCGCACCTCGCGCGCCAAGCTGATCGATCCGCGCAAGCCGATCGGCGTCTTCCTGATGGTGGGCACGTCGGGCGTAGGCAAGACCGAGACGGCGCTCGCGGTCGCGGACCTCCTTTATGGCGGCGAGCAGAACCTCACCGTCATCAACATGTCCGAGTTCAAGGAAGAGCATAAGGTCTCGACCCTGATGGGCTCGCCGCCGGGCTATGTCGGCTATGGCGAAGGCGGCGTGCTTACCGAGGCGGTCAGGCGCCGGCCCTATTCGGTGATCCTGCTCGACGAGATGGAAAAGGCCCATCCAGGGGTCCAGGACGTCTTCTACCAGGTGTTCGACAAGGGCATGCTGCGCGACGGAGAAGGCCGCGACATCGACTTCAAGAACACCATCATCATCATCACCTCGAATGCCGGCACCGATCTCATTCATCGGCTTTGCGACGATCCGGAAACGAGGGTCAGCGCCGAGGAACTCCACGAGGCATTGCGGCCGGAGCTCCTCAAGACGTTCAAGCCGGCCTTTCTCGGCCGCTGTTCCATAGTGCCCTATTTCCCGCTCGCCGACGACATCATCCGCAAGATCGTCGAGCTCCAGCTCAACCGCATCCGCAAGCGCTACCTGGAAGTCTATCGCGCCAGCCTCACATGGGACGAGGCGCTGATCGACGAGATCGCCAGCCGCTGCACGGAAGTAGAGAGCGGGGCGCGGAACATCGAGCACATACTTTCCCGCAGACTGCTTCCGCGCCTGTCGGCGCATGTGTTGTCGCGGATGGCGGACGGCGAGGAGATCGGCGGCATTTTCGTGGCCATCGGTCCCGATGGAGAATTCGAGTTCAAGGCCGGAGAGGACGACGGCGTTGCCCGCGCCCGCCCCGGGATTGAAGAAGGCGGCGAAGCCGGCGAGGAAAAGAGCGCGGCGGCGGAGTAGCTTGAAGTAGCGTCAGGCGCTCCACCGGGGGGCGCCCAGGGTTCGTTCAGCAGTCTTGGGAAGGATATGCAATGGCTATCTATATGAAATATGAGGGCATTAACGGCGAGGTTACGCACCAAGGTCACGAGAAATGGATCGAGGTCGGTAGCTTCCAGTTCGGTGTTGGACGTGGAATTTCCACACCGGTTGGAAGTGCGAAGAATCGTGAATCCTCCGCTCCT
>MKRJ01000040.1 GCA_001896885.1 Rhizobiales bacterium 65-79
GTTACCAGCCGGGATGCGCGGTTCGTTCGGGTGGAAGCCTGCCTTCAGTTCGCGCCGGAATCGCTCGCCGATGAGCAGCACCCGGTTGGCGGCGATGGCGTATTGAGAGCGCGCCAGCGCCGCATCGGCCGGGTCGAGAGCCTGCACTATTCGGAGTCCTGTTTATTGCTGCCTTCGCCCCTCGGCGCATACCCCACCGCCTCGCGCTTCTCGTCGTCGGTAAGGAAGCTCGCGGCGCCGATCCGCGCCCAGAGCGCGTCGCGCTCGCCGGAGAGGCCCTCCACCTGGTCAGCGTCGTACCAGAGCCGCAGCCCCGATCCGTATAGGCCGGCGAACCAAGCGGACAGGTCGCGCGCCGTGCGCGACACCAGCGGCAGCACGGTATGGCGGTAGAAGGCGCGGTTCGCCTCCTGATAGTTGGAATAGGTATTGTCGCCGGGGATGCCGAGCAGCATGGGTGGCACGCCGAAGGCGAGCGCGATGTCGCGGCTCGCGGCATTCTTGGCCTGGATGAAGTCCATGTCCTTTGGCGACAGGCCCATCGCCTTCCAGTCGAGCCCGCCCTCCAGGAGCAGCGGCCGGCCGGCGCGGCGTGGGCCGGAATAGGCCCTCGTCGAGCTCCGTCTTCAGCCGCTCGTACTGTTCCTCGGTGAGGTTGCCGCCCTCCTTCGGCGCATAGACCAGCGCGCCGGAAGGCCGGGCCGAATTGTCGAGCAGCGCCTTGTTCCAGCGCCCGGCGGCGTTGTGGATGTCGAGCGCGGCAAGCGCGGCCTCCAGCGGCGGAAAGCCGTAATGGTCGTCGAGCGGATGGAACAGGCTGATCTGGAGCGCGCGGGAGCCCTCGCCCTCGCCCTCCAGCGGGATGACGCGCTTTTCGCTGCCCTGCCGGTATTCCAGGGCCGTCGGCCAACCCGCTCGGTCGGCCAGGACACGCACCCTGTCCGGCCGCAGGAGATGCAATTCCTTCGCGCCGCCGGCCGTCACCAGTTCCAGATAGGCATTGCCCGAGAGGAGGAGATAGCCATAGAGCGCCTGCAGGAACGACGGTCCGGACTGGCGCTGGTTCGGCCGGTCGAGCAGCGCAAGCAGCGGGTGCTCCGTGAGTTCCGCCTCGCCTTCGTAAAGCAGCCAGGGAACCGCGGACGCAGTCTCGGCCAGGAGCCGCACGCAGCGATGGACGACGGGATTGCGCAAGAATCCCTCCCGGGACAAAGCAGCGAAATCGCGCCTCGTCCAATGCGCCTCGCCGTCGATATGCAGCGCGACGAAGCCGGTCGTGCTCTTCTTCTCGGCGGGCACGGCCTCGCCTCCCGGACGCTTCGCCCAGGGCCAGTGAAATGGCATCGATGTCTCCTTGGAAGAAAACGGCAGTCGGCAGCGGGCAATAGGCAGTTGGAACGGGCCTACCGATTGCCGACTGCCGCTACCGGAAATCCCTCACCCTCGGCTCCCCTGCCCGGCCGAGCATGAGTTCCGTCAGCGCCCAGACCAGCGCGTCGACACGGTCGGGCGAGCGGCCGCCGGACATGCCGTCCGGGCCGAAATCGCACATCTCGTCCTCCAGTGCCGGGAAGCGCTCGGCATGGCGCACCCTGCCCTGCTGGTAGAGCGCGGCGACCGGCTCGGCGCGCAGCCATTTTCCGCGATTGGCGCGAACCGCCTTCACCGGCACGGTCGCATCCACCGTCCGCAGCACCGCCGTCACCATGTCACCGCCCTGATTGACCTCCGCCACGATGCAGTCGGCGCCGAGGCGGCGGTAGAGCCGAACCGCCGCGGCGGCCCAGTCGGTCGGACGCGCCGTCTCGAGCGTCGCGTCGGCAAGCACCACCCCGTTGCCGTCGCCATCGAGCCCGGCCGCGACGATGCCGCAGGCGGCGGAGGCCCTGCCGGAACTCGCCGGCGGATCGACCGCCACCACGATGCGACGCAACTCTCCGGGCGCCCCGCCGGCGGCGGCTTCCAGCGCGGCGCGGCTCCACAGCGCGTCCTCGCGGTCCTCGATCAGTTCGCCTTCCAGTTCCTGGCGGGCAAGCCGCGTGCCGCCGTAACGCTTTTCCAGCGCGGCGATGAAGCCGGCGGCGAGGTTGCCGCTGTTCCTGTGCGTGCTCAGCCTCGACACCCGCACCGACGGATCGGCGATCAGCCGCTTCATCAGCCGGGTCGGGCGCGGCGTCGTGGTGATGATCTGCATCGGCCGCTCGCCGAGGCGAAGGCCGAACTGCAGCATGTCGAAGGTCGCCTCCGCGTTCTTCCATTTGGCCGCCTCGTCCAGCCACGCGGCGTCGAATTGCGGTCCGCGCAGGCTCTCGGGATCCTCCGAAGAGAACATCTGCGCCAGGGCGCCGCTCGGCCAGACGAGCCGCCGCCGGCTCGCCTCGAAACTCGGACGCGCGCCGCGGGCGATCGCGCGGATGCCGGACGGCCCCTCGATCATCACCTCGCGCACGTCGCCTAAGCTCTCGCCGACCAGCGCGATGCGGCCATAGCGCCTGTCGCTTGCGGTGAAGGGCGGCAGCCCGCGCACCAGCGCGTTCACCCACTCCGCTCCGACCCTGGTCTTTCCGGAGCCGCGCCCGCCGGTAACCAGCCAGGTGTCATGCGCGCCGGGCAGCGGGTACTGGTCAGGATGCGCGAGTCCGAACCACTCGCCGTTCAGCCGGCCCGCCCCGCAATAGCCGATGTTCCGTTTTGCCCATATCGTCTGCAAGCGCCCGAGCAAGCTCGACGATGCGCTCGTTGATGCGCCCGAGGAGCGCTGCCAGTTCTTCATCGCTTCTGATCTGGTTTTCCCTTGCGGCTTCCTCGGGGCGCACCATGTCGCCGATCCTGTCGAGGCCGCGGATGATGGAAACGAGCCCGTCGATCTCCGTCTTGTCGATGCGACCGCCATTGGCGAGCGCCTCGCGGCCGGCCGCTTCCAGGCGGTCGACCAGCACGGCGGCGGTGGACCGGACCCGCTCGGCGATGTTCGCGGGCTGTGCGGAACCGATCTTCCAGCCCTCCTTCGCGGCTTTCCGGACGAGGGTCTTCAGCGAGCGCTGCGAGGCATCGGCAAGCAGCGCCAGCGTCGGCTCCGCGCCTTCGGCAAGCGCGCGCAGCGCCGCGCCTTGCGCCAGCGACGTATCCCGTTCCATGCGAATCCTGCTTGATGAAAAGGCGGGGGCCCCGGCCCGTCGAAGAAAAGATCGGTCCGTCGGGCGCGTTGGGGAGGGCGCGCGCCCGACGGACCGCCCGGCCGTGTCGCAACGAATGCGCCAGCGGCCAGGTTCAAGAAGGCACGAAGCCTTCTGTCCTTGCCGTCCGAAAATCACACTTTTCCGACGATAGCGAAAACCTACCAGACCACCGTCACGGTGTCAAGGACTTTTTTCCTATCAGCGCATACGCATCCATTCGCTCCTCGAAACCCATGAGCGGATGCGCTCCGGCGAACTCAAACAGGTACGTTCGACGAACGAGGCGCAGGCGACAGGACGGCCCACGCGGTGAAATCCCTTGCGCGGTTTCCCGCCGCCGTGCCATTCGACAGCCGAAGGACCGATACGGGGAAACGGAACGTGGCACGGCGGGCGGCAAGGATAGGACTGGTCAGGCGCTCGCGAGCTCTCTTCAGCTCGCCACGCCTGTGGAAGCCGCGGCTGGTGTTCTGGACCGCGGCGCTCGCCATCGGTGCGATCGGCGCGGGCTTCGCGTCGCTTGCCAACGTGGCGCAGGCAACCTTCGCGAACGCGTTCACCGGCCACGACGGCTGGCATCGCTTCATCCCGCTCGTGCTGACGCCCGCCGGCTTCCTGCTTACCGCCTGGCTGGCCAGCCGTTTCTTCCCTGCCTCGCAGGGCAGCGGGATCCCGCAGGCGATCGCGGCCCGCCACCTGCGCGACGACGAGGAGCGAAGCCGCTTCCTTTCGTTCAGGATGGCCGTCGGCAAGATCCTCCTCACCATCCTCGGCCTTCTTTGCGGGGCATCGATCGGCCGCGAGGGCCCGACTGTCCAGGTCGGCGCCTCCATCATGCTCCAGGCGGCGCGCTGGGGCGGCATGGCGCAGGCGCGCGGCCTCATCCTCGCCGGCTCGGCGGCCGGGATCGCGGCCGCCTTCAACACGCCGCTCGCGGGCATCGTCTTCGCCATCGAGGAAATGAGCCGCGCCTACCAGGCGCGCACGAATGGGCTGGTGCTCTTCGCCGTCATCCTCGCCGGCCTCGCCTCGCTCTCGGTCGCCGGCAACTATACCTATTTCGGCATCACCCATGTCACGGCGGCATTCCCCGGCGACGTGCCGCTGGTGATCGCATGCGGCGTGGTCGGCGGCGCTTTCGGCGCGCTGTTCTCGACCGCCACGCTGTGGATCACCCGGACCGTCCGCCAATGGCGCGCCGGGACCCCGTTGACGCGCATGTTCGTCATAGCCGGCAGCGCGGGCCTGGCGGTCGCGATCATGGGAGTGGCGTTCGACGGCGCGACCTTCGGCACCGGCTACGCCCAGGCGCGCGGCGCCATCGAGGGGACGCCGCTGCCGCCCCTCTACTTTCTCGGCAAGTTCATAGCCAGCCTCGCCTCGACCGTCGGCGGCATCCCGGGCGGCCTCTTCGCGCCGTCGCTTTCCGTCGGCGCGGGGCTCGGCTCGACGCTCGGCGTCGCCTTCGGCGCCAATATCAGCCTCGCGGCGGTTCTCGGCATGGCCGGCTATTTCGCCGGCGTCGTCCAGGCACCGATGACCGCCTTCGTCATCATCCTGGAGATGACGGGCGATCACGCCAACGTCATCCCGCTGATGATCGCCTCGATGCTGGGCTACGGGACGGCGCGCCTGATTACGCCGGAGCCGCTGTACCATTCGCTGTCGCGTTTCTTCATCGCCGACGCGCTGCGCCGGCGCCGGGCCGAGACCGCCTCCGAAAGGCCGGAGCCTTTCAACCCGGCGGAGACGCGTTCTCGAGTGGAATGACGATCTCCGCCTGCAAACCACCCGCCGCATAGTCCTGGTCCACCTGCCCGCCGAGGCTGTAGGTCGTGGCGGAGTGGATGAGCTCGGTTCCGTAGCCGGTCGCGGAGGGCGGGTTCACCGGCGGCCCGCCGCTCTCCGCCCATTTCAGCCGAAGCTCGCGGGGCTCTTCCCCGACCTTCCAGCTCACGCGCACCTCGCCGCCGGAGGCCGAGAGCGCTCCGTATTTGGCGGCGTTCGTCGCCAGTTCGTGCAGCACCAGGCTGAGCGCCACGATCATGCGGGGACCAAGCTCGACCGAAGCGCCGGGTCCGATCACGACGGCCTCGGGATTGGTCGTGTAGGGTGCCAGGATGCGTTCGCACAATTGCGCGAGGTCGGTCTCCCCCTGCTCGGTGAAGGCAAGGCTTTGGGCTTCCACCAGGGCGCCGAAACGGCCCAGGAACTGGTCGCGGTACTCTTCCGCCGAACGACCCTCCGTGGTCATCTGACGGGCTATCGATTGCGCCACGCCGAACAGGTTCTTCATCCGGTGCCGGAGCTCGGCGAACAGCATGTCCCTTGCCGCATCGTGGCGATAGCGCTCGGTCGCGTCCACGATCGAGAGCAGCATGGAATGACTGCCGCTGTCCGGATGGTGGAGCTTGCGTGCCGTGACCAGCATGGTCCTCCGGCCGAGGCCGGGAAAATCGTGCTGGACCTCGTAGTTGATGACGGCGGCGGCCTTCGGGATCACCTCCACGAGCAGCCGACGCAGTTCGGGAATGTCCCATTGGCCATTGCCCAGCTCATAGATGTGGTGCCCTATCGTCTCGTTGCGGCCGACCTTGAACGTCTTGAAGAAGGAGCGGCTGGCGTTCTGGACGCAAAGGCTTTGGTCCAGCACCAGCAACGGGTCGGCAACGGTATCGACGATGCCCTGCGCCTGAACGTGGCCCGCGCTCAGGAGGCGATAGAGGTCTTCCGTATTCATGGCGCGCAGCCTCGCATCGAGGACAAATGCTATAGAGGCGACCTCCGTTCCGCAATCCGAGCGGACGAGGCGGCGGGGCAATCGCCTGAAGGCATGCTGTCGAACCCACCGTCATTCGCGTCCCTCGTCCGGCCGGACGGAGTGGAGCGACGTAGAGCGCCGCCCGGTCCGTGCGCCAAGCCTCAGCCCTTGTGGTGCACCTCCTGCAGGCCATGGACGGGCGTCGGGATGCCTTCCATCCGCGCTTTCAGCTGCAGCGCCAGGAATTGCGAATAATGCCGCGACTGGTGCAGATTGCCGCCGTGGAACCAGAGGTTCTCCACCTGCGTCGGCTTCCACATGTTGCGCTGCTCGCCTTCCCACGGGCCGGGGTCCTTCGGCGTGTCGGAGCCGAGGCCCCACACCTTCCCCACCCTGTCGGCCGTCTCGCGGTCGACGATGTCGGCCACCCAGCCGTTCATCGAGCCGTAGCCGGTGGCATAGACGATCACGTCGGCGGGTATCTCCTTGCCGTTGTCGAGCCTGACGCCGTGTTCGGTGATTTCCTCGACCTGGCCGCTTTCGAGCTTGATCTTGCCGTCGATGATGAGCTGCGAGGCGCCGATGTCGATATAGTAGCCGGAGCCGCGGCGCAGGTATTTCATGGTCAGGCCCGACTCGTCGGGACCGAAATCGAGCTGGAAACCCGCCTTCTCCAGGGCGGCGTAGAACTTGGCGTCCGCCTTGCGGATCGTATCGTAGATCGGCTTCTGGAGGGTGTGCATGATCCTGTAGGGGATCGAGGCGAAGATCAGGTCGGCTTTTGCCGTCGTGATGCCGTTTCGCAGCGCCTGTTCGGAATAGAGCGGCCCGAGGCCGTGCTCCATCAGCGGCTCCGAGCGCACGACATTCGTGCTGGAGCGCTGGACCATGGTGACGTCCACCCCCGCCTCGTGAAGAGCGGCGCAGATGTCGTGGGCGGAATTGTTGGAGCCGATCACGACGACCTTTTTCCCGCCGTAGCCGTCCGGCCCGGGATGCCGGGAAGAATGGTGCTGCTCGCCCCTGAATTTCTCCTTACCCGGGAAATCCGGGATGTTCGGCTTGCCCGCCATGCCGGTGGCGAAGACGAGATGTTTTGGCCGCAGCACCACCTCCTCGCCGTCGCGGTCGACCGTGACCGCCCATTCCTTCTTCTTCCCGTCCCATTTCGCGGACCGGGCCTCGGCCCTCGTCCAGTAGTTCAGCTCCATCACCCTGGCGTACATTTCGAGCCAGTCGCCGATCTTGTCCTTGGGCGAGAAGACGGGCCAGTTCTTCGGAAAATCGATATAGGGGAGATGGTCGTACCAGACCGGATCGTGCAGGCAGAGCGACTTGTAGCGCCTGCGCCAGGAATCGCCGGCGCGCTCGTTCCGCTCCAGGATGATGGTCGGCACGCCGAGCTGGCGCAGGCGCGCGCCGAGCGCGATGCCGCCCTGCCCGCCGCCGATGATCACGCAATAGGGCTGCTTCTCGTAGCCGAGCGTCCTCTGCTCTTCGTCCCGCTCCTCCTTCCAGCTCCGGGTGCCGACGTCCTGGCCGTGCTTCGCGCCGAGCGGACGGGTGAAGCCGGCCTTCTCCTCGTGGCCCTTCAGCTCCGCCATAGTGGTCAAAAGCGTCCAGATCAGCCCGTCCTTCAGGCGGATATGGCCGTAGCCGCGCGCAACCTCGGTCTCGAAGGTGATCCACGCCTCGGTCACGCCGTCGGTTTCCGTCGCCTCCTCGCCTTCGGCGACCTTCCAGTCCTTCGGCCTCACGGCCGCAAGCTGCGCTTCCAGCATCCCGCGCACCTCGCCGCGCCCCTCCAGGGTGCGGAAATTCCAGGTGAAGGCGACGAGGTCGCGCCAGTAGCACTCCTCGGCGAACATGCCGGCCGCCGCATCGATCCTGGCGTTCTCGAGCGCCTTGCCGAACCTGTCGAGAAAGGCCTGAACGCGGGCCGTCGGTGTCTTTTCGAGCATGCTCTCTCTCCCTCGCTTGCCAAGGGCGGCCCGCCCGCGCCGCCGGACCGCCTGACGGAGGATACTCTTCCCGACCGGACGGTCGCGCAAGCCCGGACGCGGCGGTATTGTCACAAAGGCCAAAAGCGGGCCGAGCCGGGCGGTCCCGCCACATTCCTGAAGGAAAACTTTCCTGTCGCCTTTACCCTGCCCGCCGATAATCTTCGGCCGCGGCCCTCGGAGCCCTTGTAGCGGCGCTCGAATGACGCACATAATCCAAGTGGCCGTAAGGTGGACGCGGCCGTGCCCCGGCCCCTCAGGCGCGCCGGGTGGGTGGTGTAAGCAGGGTTTGGGCAACGCGCGCATGGACAACGCTTCGGGAACCGGGCCTTCCGATCCCGCTCCATCCGAGCCGAAAAAGCGGAGAGGGCCGAGAGCGACGTTCCTGCTCGCCATCGACGCATGGATCGACACCTCGCTCTACGAAGCCGGGTTCCGGCTCGGCGAGTTCTGGGAAAACCTGACCATATTCTTCCGCCGCTTCCGCGTGCGCGGCTGGCGCAGGCTCCTCTTCGAGCTTCTCGGCGAGGGCTTCACGCTCGGCGCGGCAGGCTCCGTCCTGATGCTGGCGCTGGCGATGCCGGCCTTCGACGACACGGCCAGGGACTGGCGCAACCAGGGCGATTTCGCCGTCACCTTCCTCGACCGCTACGGCAACGTCATCGGCCGGCGCGGCCTCATCCAGGGGGCGTCGGTGCCCGTTGACCAGATGCCCGACTATGTCATCAAGGCCGTGCTCGCCACCGAGGACCGGCGCTTCTTCGATCATTACGGCATCGATTTCATCGGACTGATGCGCGCCTTTTCGGAGAACGCGCGCGCCGACGGCGTCGTGCAGGGCGGCTCCACCATCACCCAGCAGCTTGCCAAGAACCTGTTCCTTTCCAACGAACGGACGCTGGAGCGCAAGATCAAGGAGGCCTTCCTGTCGGTGTGGCTCGAATGCAACCTCACCAAGAAGGAGATCCTGCAGCTCTATCTCGACCGCATGTATATGGGCGGCGGCACGTTCGGCATCACGGCGGCGGCGAATTTCTATTTCGGCAGGGACATCAAGGATGTGACCCTCGCCCAGGCGGCGATGCTGGCCGGCCTCTTCAAGGCGCCCACCAAATACGCGCCCCACATCAACCTGCCGGCGGCGCGGGCCCGCGCCAACCAGGTCCTGAGCAACCTCGTCGACGCCGGCTTCATGACCGAGGGCCAGGTGCTCTCGGCCCGGCTGCATCCGGCGACCGTCATCGACCGCGACGACCAGAAGAGCCCCGACTATTTCCTCGACTGGGCCTTCGACGAGGTCAAGCGCACCGTGCCGCGCGGCGCGACGCATTCGCTGGTCGCGAAGACCACCATCGACATGAACATCCAGCGCGCGGCGGAGGAATCGCTGGAGTTCAACCTCAGGCAATACGGCAAGCAGTACAATGCCTCGCAGGGCGCCATCGTGGTGCTCGACGCCACCGGCGCGGTTCGCGCCATCGTCGGCGGCACCGATTACGGCGCCAGCCAGTTCAACCGCGCCACGCATGCCGAGCGCCAGGCCGGCTCGTCCTTCAAGCCCTATGTCTACGCCATCGCTATGGAGAAGGGGCTGACGCCCGAGACGAAGATTTCCGGCGCGCCGATCAACTGGGGCGGCTGGTCGCCGGGAAACTATTCGCGCGGCGAAGGCGGCATCATGACCCTCGCCGACGCGCTGGCGCATTCCGTCAACACGGCCGCGGTGCGGCTCGCGCATGACGTCACCGGCCTTGCCGCGGTGAAGAAGCTCGCCGAGGCGATGGGCGTGGAATCGCCGCTCAACGGGCACAAGACCATGGTGCTCGGCACGTCGGGCATGACGGTGATGGACCAGGCGACGGGCTACAGCGTGTTCCAGAACGGCGGCATGGCCGGCACCCGCCACGGCCTCATGCAGCTCAGCGACCGCACGGGCAAGGTGATCTGGGACTATGCAAAGGATACCCCGAAGCCGCATCGCGTGCTGCCCGAGAAAGCGGTGGAGGAGATGAACTCGATGCTGGTCGGCGTCACCCAGCACGGCACCGGCCGGCGCGCCCAGCTGCCGATGACGCTCGTCGCCGGCAAGACCGGCACGACGCAATCCTACCGCGACGCCTGGTTCGTCGGCTTCACCGGCAATTACACCTGCGCGGTGTGGATCGGAAACGACGATTATACGCCGATGATCCGCATGACCGGCGGCACCGTCCCGGCCATGACCTGGGAGCGGCTGATGGCCTATGCCGAGCAGAACATCGAGCTGAAGCCGATCTTCGGCATCGAGAACAGCCTGCTCACGCCGAAGGAGACCGAAACCGCGGCCGACAAGTCGGACCAGCCTCCCCGGAACGAGCGGCCCCGGCTCCTTTCCTCGGCCACGACCAAGGTGCTGAAGAGCATTGCGAAGATGTTCGAGCAGGCCCCCGTCATCGACACCCCGATGGGGCCGGAAGCGCTTTCATCGCTGTGAGCGTCGCCGCATCCAGCTTGCGCCGATCCGCCGTCGCGAGATAGAGCCTTTCCCATCGCATCGCTCCGGACCCTGATGTTCCGCATCGTCCTGCCCGTCTTCGTCGCTCTCCTCGTCGCCATCGTCGGCGGCGCGTGGAGCGTGCGCTACGCGCTCGACCACGGTTTCGGCATGGACACGCTGACGGTCGGGCCATGGCAGGCCTACCCCGACCTCGGCACGCCCGGCGCTTCCGCCTATGCGCGGGCGGCGGTGGCGCGGCGCGGCGAACTGCCGCTCGGCCGGGCGGAGGGCCTCGCCTTCCGCGCCTTCGAGGACGGTTCGGGCGCGCCGCTCGAGCGAAACTGCACCTATCGCATCGCCGGCGAGATGCCGACCGCGCGCTTCTGGACGCTCTATGCGGTCGACCCGTCGATGTCGCCGCTCCCGGCCAGGGGCATCCGGGCGGCGGGCCTGCAATCAAGCGCGGTGCTGCATGAGACCAACGGCGCGGTCACGGTGACGGCGTCGCCGAACCCCACGCCGGGCAACTGGCTGGCGCTCGACGGAACGGGACGCATGATCCTCGTCCTCGGCCTCTACGACACGCCGATCGCAAGCGCCACCGAGATTTCCCGCGTGGTCCTGCCGCGCATTTCGAAGCTGGGCTGCGGATGACGAGGCTGCTCTACGCC
Source organism: Rhizobiales bacterium 65-79 (assembly GCA_001896885.1). Taxonomy (GTDB): domain Bacteria; phylum Pseudomonadota; class Alphaproteobacteria; order Rhizobiales; family Rhizobiaceae; genus Mesorhizobium_L. The sequence goes on from MKRJ01000040.1 coordinate 11,088, forward strand.
ATCGTGGTGGGCCTGGTCGGCGCCGGCGTCGTGCATGCGGTCGTCCTGCTGCTCCTGCCGCACTATTCGGCACGCGATGCCTGGGCGCGGCTTTCGGGCAGTGCCGATTTCTACCGCTTCACCCGGATGAGCGGCGAAGACGAACCGCCCGTCATCCGGGGCATCGATCCCTTCTTCGACGCCGTCGCCTGCCGCTTCGATCTTTCGGAAGGCGTGGTCCATGTCGAGGCGCCGGGGCACGTGCCCTTCTGGTCGGTGTCGGTCTACGACCGGCGCGGCCAGAACATCTACAGCCTCAATGACCGCGCGCAGACGCTCGGCGACCTCGACCTCGTCCTGGTCACTCCGTCGCAGATGATCGAACTCAGGAAAGACGTGCCGAAGGAATTCGAGAAATCCGTCTTCGTCGAAGCGGATGTCGGGCAAGGGATCATAGCGGTACGGAGCTTCGTCCCCGACGCTACCTGGAAGCAAGCGGTCGCCGGCTATCTCGACAACGCGCAATGCACGCTGAGATAGGCCGTTCCGGTCCCGGACAAACGCAACGCCGGCGGCGCGGGGTCAGTGGCGCGGCGCGCTGCCGTTCCCGTCCGGAACGCTGCCGCTCCGGTCCGCCTCGTCCCGACGCGGGGCGCGGCCGCCCTGCTCGTAGCGCACTCCGGGGAAGATGATCACGTCGCCGGCTTTCGCCAGTGGGCTGGGGAAAACGCCGCTTGCCGGCTTGCGCGGCGTAAAGGCCAGTATCGTCGCCATGTCTCAGGTCTCCTCTCGGAATTTCCGGAGCAAACACGCAACACCTCCTTCCTTGATTAAGAACCTCTTAGAGTTAACAGCCCGCTAACGGATCGGCGCTAAATTGAGGCAAAGTGTCCAGGAAACCGCGCCGCCGCCCTCGGCCGACGCGGGGATTCAGAGTGGTATCGAGCGTACTCCCGTGTCTTCGACAGATTTCAGGCAGCTTCCCACGGCCGGCGAAAAGGAAAAGGCGGAACGGCTGTTTCGCGCGGCGGTTTCCGCATTCTGCTCGCTCGTCAGGCCGGCGCGGCGCGACATCGATCAGCTGGAGGAACTCGCGCTGTCGCTCTACGACACGGTTTCGGCCGACGCCAAGCGCTTCGTGGCGGCGGCGCTGAGCGAATCGCCCCACGCGCCGCAGGCGCTCGTGCTGCGCCTCGCCAACGAGCATGTGGACATCGCCGCGCCGCTCCTGGTTCGCTCGACGGCGCTCTCGAACATCGACCTCGTCACGCTCATTTCGCGCCATGGCGCGGGACATGCTCGCGCCATCGCCGGGCGCGCCGGGCTGCCTGCAAAGATACGCCGCCTCGCCGACAGCAATCTCAGCACCGACAGGGAAATGCCGCAGATGCCGCTCTCCGCAGAAACCCGCAAGACAGCCGCTGCGCGCGATGAGCGCCCCGCCGCGCGAGAGGAGCGCCCCGCGCGCACGGCTGAAGAGACGCGTCGACAACTGAGGACGATGATGCGTCCCTCCGGGAGCCACGCGCGCTTCGAGAACCGTTCCGGCAAGGTCTTCGACGAAAGCGCCGGCTTCCGCCATTACGAGAAACTGCGCTCGACCGCGCTGACCGGGGTGCCGGCCTTCTTCCAGACCGCTCTGGCCGACGCGCTCGACGTCGAGTTCGACCGGGCGCGGTCGCTGACGGAGACGGGCAGCTACTATTACCTGATGGTGGCGCTGAAGGCCCTCGGCCTCGAGGAATCGCAGGCCTTCCTGCTCACCGCCGCGATCTTCCCCGCGCACTTCGCGCATCCGGAGACGATCCGCCTTTTCCTCGAACGCTACGGGCAACTGCACCGCGACGCGGCGATCGAGAAGGTCGGCTACTGGAAAGTCGACAGCTTCTCCGTCGTCTCCGCCCGGACGGCGCGGCAGCGGGCCGGCGACAATTCCGATATCGCCACCCCTGCCCCGGCCTCGCTCAGGGCGTCCTGACCGGAAAGAGGTCCTCGTCCTCCGGGCGGCCGGTCTCGATCTCGACGACCCACAAATCCGGATCGAAGCGGGTCTCCTTGTCGAGCCGCGCCCTGACGGCCTCTTCGTCCGCCGTCCCCAGCATCTCGGAAAACCGACGGTCCTGCGGCTTTCCTTCTTCCTCGTAGGCGACCTGCGGCGCTGGCCCATAGAGCGTCATCGCGCCCATTCGCGAACGGCGAACGATGAATATCGCGCCCGCCTCCGCGGCGCCGCGGCGCAGGACGGCGCCGAAGCCGCCGGCGGACTGGACCCGCCGCAGCAGGGCTGAAACCCAGAGATCGGATGTCACGCGCATGGCGCCGCCATAGCAGGTCGGCGGCTCGCTATAAATGCATCGAAAGCCGCCATCCTCCCTTAACGAAAGCCTGTTTTGATTTCGGCTCCGAAAATCCGAGGGAGGCCCGCCATGAGCAACCGTCGTCGCTTGTCGATCCTGCTGCTGGGGCTCGTCGCACTTGCGGGATGCAATGCCGGAGACTGGCGCAAGGACGCGATCGACGCGGCGGAGGCGAAGATGCGCACCGAGCTCGGCGATCCCTCGGCCGCCTTCTCCCGCCTGCAGGTCACCGGGAACAGCAGCACCGGCCAGACCTGCGGCTATGTCGAAGCGAGAAGCGGCCCCTCGGCGAACGAAACCGGCCGCTTCATCGTCTATATCGACGGCGCGGGCCCCTTCGTGGAAAACGACATGGGCCGAAAGGCGATGACCCAGAACCGCTTCGACTTCGCCTGGAAATATGATTGCGTCAAGGAAGGATACCGGTCCTAGCGGCCCGATTCCCACGCCCTCTTCGCGCAATGCTCCCGGCCAAATGCCGGAATCAAAGGACCACCGGCAAGTCAAAGCTCCACCGGAGGTTCACTCTATCAGGCCGACTTCGCGCATCTTGGCGTAGGTCGCGGCGTCCGCCACGCCGGTCACCTGGAGGCCGAACAGCGACTGGAATTCCTTTATCCCCGCCGTCGTCTTCGGCCCGATCTTCCCGTCGAGGTCGATGCCGTCATTGCCGAACGCCTTGAGGCCCGCTTGTATCTTGATGATGCGCGCCTTGTCGTCGCCAGGGGCGACCGACTGGGTCGTGGCGGCGTCGACCTGCGGCCTCGGCACCGGCCGCGGCGCCTGCTCGGGCGGGCTGGTCTCGAGGATGCCGAGCCGCTTCAGCAGGAAGCCGTCGATGTGGCCGGATGTCGGCAGGCCGGTGCTTTTCTGGTACGCGGCGATCGCCTGTCCGGTCTGCGGCCCGTCGAGGCCGTCCACCGGGCCGGAATAGAATTTCAGCCGGACGAGCGATGCCTGGACCTTCTGGATCAGCGGGTCGGCGGCCGGCGGCGCGGCGGCGGTCACGGGCGCACCGGACGCGCGGGGAGCCGGCGCGTGCGCAATGGTGCGGGCGCTTTGCCGGGCCGACGGGTTGCGGGTCGAAAAGAACGCATCGTCGTAGAAATGCGGCTGGTACCACAGCGCGTTTGCCGAGATGAAGGAGAAGGCGACCAGGAACGCGGTGCTCGCTCCCACCGCCAGCGGGTTGCGCATGACCCCCTCGCCCGCCGCCACCAGGGCGTCGCGGACGAAGGATCCGTATGCGGGTTCACGCCGTCTTGCGCTGCGTCCCATCGCCTGCCTCGTTCGAAGGTTCGGTCCTTTCAGCCACGTCGCGGCGCATGCCTTCCATCGTGGAATGCGGGCCGGCAACCGGTACGGTCACGGTTACGGTCGTGCCCTCGCCAGGCGCGCTCTCGATCGACATCGATCCGTCGTGGAGGACGACGAGCCCCTTCACCAGGGAGAGCCCGAGCCCGGCGCCTTCGAACTGGCGCGTATATTCGTTCTGCACCTGGGTGAAAGGCTGGCCGAGGCCCTTCAGATCCTCCGGCGCGATGCCGATGCCGGTGTCGCTCACCCAGAAACGAAGGCGCTGGCCGACACGCCTGGCGCCGATCACCACGCTGCCGCCTTCCGGCGTGAATTTGACCGCGTTCGAGACCAGGTTGATCAGGATCTGCTGGATGGCGCGGCGGTCCCCGCAGATATCGCCGAGGGCCGGCGCGAGCGCGATGCGCAGCGAGACCGATTTCGCCGCGGCCTGATGCGCCATCATCGAACGGCACATCTCGACCGCGTCGGCGAAAGCGAACGGCTCCGGGTGGATCGCATAGGCACCGGACTCGATCTTGGAAACGTCGAGGATCGAATTGACGACCGACAGAAGGTGGTTGCCGGATTCGTGGATCAGGCCGACATATTCCTTCTGGCGCGGATCGGCGAAGGGTCCGAACATCTCGTGCGCCAGCATGTCGGAAAAGCCCAGGATCGCGTTGAGCGGGGTCCTCAGTTCGTGGCTGACGACGGCGAGGAAGCGGTTCTTCGCGACCTCGTTGCTGTCCGCCTGTTCGGCGACGGCGGCAAGTTCGGCCCTGAGCGCGGCCACGTCGCCGTTCTCGCGCATCAGCGCCACCACGTCCTGGCCGTTCCGCTCGCGCATGAACTCGACGTCATAGTGGCGATAATTGTCGGACGCGCCCCGGCCGGCCGCACCGGGCAGGCGCAGGCGCATGTCGATGCGCGCATGCACCGCCTTCTCGCGCAGGTCGGACAGCGCGCACAGCCAGGCGACCCGGTCGGCTACATGGATGCGATCGAACAGCCCCGTGCCGAGAAGCAGTTCGGGCGGAAGGTTGAAAAGCCGCGCGGCCTGGTCGGAAACGTCGATGACGTCGCCGCCCGGCGCGATCCTCGCCACCACCGCGTCGATGCGCGTCTCGAGCGGGGGCTCGGCGTCGTCCGGCGCCGCCGTCCTCGCCTCGCCGAGAAGGCCTTCGACGCGCGCCCAGACCGTCAGCGCATAGGCAAGCGGCACGACCCACTGCCACGGCGATATCGCGACCGCCGCCTCGCCTCCCTGGGCCGCGAATATTCCGGCAAGCGGAAGCTGAAGCACGAAGACGGCAAGGGCCGCCACGGCGCCGACAATCGCCGCCGCGCGCGACCGGCCTATCCACCATGATTCGAAAATAAGCGCCAGGACGGCCGCCGAGAGCGGCGAGACCACGCCGCCCGAAGCCGCCAGGATCGGCGCCGTCAGGGCGACGGCAAGGACGAGCGCCGCCGCCTCGATCGCCTCGCGCCTGACGTTCACGGCGACGAGCAGCGCGGCGAGCCAGCACAGCCCGCAAAGTGCGCAGAGGCTGGCGGCGATCATGGAGAGGCCGATCCGTCCGCCGCAGGCGAAGGCGAATGCCGCCATCATGAAGAAGGGCGCCGCGATCACGACGCCGACCAGGCGGGCGCGACGGCCGCGCTCGACCGGATCGGCGAGGCTCGGATGAACGAACCTTTCGCACCCCGCTCCCAGGCCGGCCCTCCATGTGGATCTCGGCGTCGCCAAACTCACCAGAACGCACTCTCTACTGCCCGATTCCGCGGGCTGTTGTCCTTGGACGACCCTCGCATCCAGCGTTTAAAGAATGGATAAGGCCGGAACGGCGGCGGGGCGCAACGTCGTCAAAACGGCCGCCGCGAAGCTGAAACCGGCCGCCAATTCCGGCCATGGTAAACAGAGGGTAAGGCGCGGCGCCTCCCAGGGCTGGGCGCGGGCTTTCCCTCCTGGGCAAATAAATGCAGCAACTCCAACGGGTTGGATGGCTAATTCTTCCTTACTCATCCAACCGGGATCCGAGGCGATCCGGGACCGCGCCCGATCGTTCAAATTTTATGCTTATTCGACGAAAATTTGCGCCGTCCGGGCAAGCGGTCCTTTGCGGGATGATGCCATGATCCGCGTGGGAAAAGGGGCGTGCCCGAAGGGGCGACCCGTGGACGAAGGGACGGACAATGGGATTTCTCATCAAATCGGCGTTCTGGCTCTCGCTGGTCCTGCTTTTCATTCCGTTCGACGCCGTCGAAGGCGGCCATAAGGCGGATACGGTGAGCCCGGTGGTCGCGCTCGCAGCCGCCCGGGAGGCGGCGACCGACATCGGCCATATCTGCGCGCGCAAGCCGGAAGTCTGCACGGTCGGCCAAGAGGCGCTGCATACGATCGGCATCCGGGCGCGCGCCGGCGCGAAGCTCGCCTACGAGATGCTCGACAAGCACCTCGACAAAAGCGACCTCGGCAAGGGCGACGATGCCCTGACGACCGGAAGCGTCGCCAGCGCCGGCAAGCCGGAGAAATAGCGGCCCGCTCGGTCCGTCTGTCGGGAAAGCCCTCGCGATTCCTACGGAATATTGGTGACGCAGGGGCCGCCGCTCACTATATCGGAACCATGCCTACCGCGATTGAGACCATCCGCGACGATTTCGCCTTCCTCGACGACTGGGAAGACCGCTACCGCTATATCATCGAACTCGGCAACGAATTGCCGCCCTTCCCGGAAGAGGCGCGCGACGCGCAGCACAAGGTGCAGGGCTGCGTCAGCCAGGTCTGGCTGCTGACCCACCGGACGGACGAGCGCGACCCGGTCCTGAATTTCGAGGGGGATTCCGACGCCCATATCGTGCGCGGTCTGGTGGCGATCATGCTGGCGCTGTTCTCCGGCAGGCGCGCCAGCGAGATCGTGAAGATCGACGCGGAGGGCCTCATGAGCGAGCTCGGCCTCGACGAGCACCTCACCCCGCAGCGCGCCAACGGGCTGCGCTCGATGGTGAAGCGCATCAAGCGCGATGCCGAAGAATCGCTGGCGATGGAACGGTCCTGACCGGACTCAAACCGGTTCCGGTCAGACACTGCCGAGCCGAGGGCGATAGTCTTCCGTTCCCCAATGCAGGATGCGGTGCGTACGGTTCGGGGGCGGCGGCTCGTAGTGGCGGCTGAGCGCGGCCAGCGCCGATTTAAGCATGATCTTGGCCGAACGGACCGGCCATCCCCTCTCCATCTCGACCGTCTCCAACCCCTTGAGAAAGCAGCATACGTCGACGAGGACGCCGGAAAGCTCCGGGCCGACCGCATCGATGGCGCGCTCGACCCGCTGCCTCGCGGCGAGCGCCGCGTCGGTCAGTTCGGCGATGCCGCCGGCGCCGCCGTCGCGCCGGCCCGAGGCGATGGCCGCCTGCCAATTGGCGCCGAGCCTCGGCATGATACGCGCCCGCGTATAGTCGGCCCGCAGCCTTTCGCCCGAGCGCCATTCGGCTTCGGCGAGGAAGGGCGCGCCGTCCCTCGCCCGGCGACGGGCAAGCTGGGCGAGCGGCGATTCCGACATGTTGACGTCGGCCACGATCCAGCCGTCCGGCGTGTCGAACCGCCGCGGGGCGATTTCGGCATGCTGCTCCCTGTAGGGATCGTCCCCGGCATTGGCGCGCTTCAGCGCGGCGGCTCCGGCGGCCGAAAGGCGCAAGGCGGTGCCCGCGCGAACAAGCAGGCCGGCGTTTGCCAGGATATGCAATGCGCCGCGGTCGGCCGCGATGCAGACGCCGTCGTCGCGTTCAAGGAGCATGGCGCCCTCGCCCGCCGCCGGCTTCGCCTTGACCGTTCCGGCGGCAAGGAACTTCAATATCCTCAGCTGCGCCTTCCCCATCCCGCCTGGTTCTCCAGGGCCCGCCATCAGATCGTGCCCCGCTCTCGGAAGGCCGCTCCCGTCACGCGTTCCATGGTCGCCACGATGCGATCGAAATCGGCGTCGTCGCGCATGTCCTCGACGAGATGGCAGGCATAGAGGACCGTGGTCCGGTCGCGCCCGAAGCCGCGCCCCACGTCGCTCATGGTGAGCCGCAGCACGACATGGCCGACATACATCGCGATCTGGCGCACGCGCGTCACATCCAGCGTGGATCGCCCCGGCCGCCGCAGTTCCCTGCCGCTGACGTTGAAAAGCGCCGCGGCGATGTCGATCAGGCAATCGCACCATTCGACCGCGCGGTCGTGCGAAACGCCGCGCGGCGTACGTCCGCCGGCTACCGCCAGCGGGAAATTCGGGGCAGGCGCGCGCTCTGCCTTGCAGGCCGTCCCGGACCGGATTGCTGTAGCTCGTTGCACTGAACATACCCCCTAGAATTTAGGAATATGTTCTTATACCGGAAAGCGGCCACAGCGTGAACAAAATACGAACGCCGAAAGACGCTGGAATCGGCTATACGGCTGTTTTACCTGGGTTTATTTCCCGTCTTCTCCCACCACACGCCCGAATTTTCTCCCCGCTTTCCCCAGCCGCACGACAATCGGCGCCGGACAATGACGCGAGGAATCCGCATGCACCGGCTGACAGAGGAAATCGAAGAATACCGGCAGGAGAAGGAGGAGATATCGGCGCAAGCCAGGGAGCGCGCGACACTCTTCCTGACCTGCGGGGTCGATCTTTCGGAAGCGCTCTCGGCGTCCGCCGAGGAACGCGACCGCATCATGGCCCGGCTCCGGCGGCTGATCGAGCGGGAGCGCATCAAGGGCGTCCGGCGTCACTGGAGCTACGACCTGAACAGGCACATCGCCATGAAGCAGGCGCTCAATCGCCTGAGCCGGCAGGACTAGACCTTTAAGCGCCGGTTGGAAGGCTCCATGGGACCGGCGAGAAACCGCCCACCGGCCGCGCCAGAAAAGCAAAACGGCGCCGCCGGCGCCGTCAGCAACACGATTGCGGAAAGGTCTTTTTACCGGCCCTTGGCCTTGCGCCCGAGCCCCATCTTCTTCGCGAGCTGCGAACGCGCCGCGGCGTAGTTCGGGGCGACCATGGGATAGCTGGAATCGAGATTCCATTTCTCGCGATACTGGTCGGGGGACAAATTGTAGTGGGTCATCAGGTGCCGCTTCAGCGACTTGAACTTCTTTCCGTCCTCGAGGCAGACGATATAGTCGTCATGCACCGACCGCTTCGGATTGACCGCAGGCTTCTGCTTGTCGACGGTAACCTGCTCGCTCGTGCTGCCGACGCGGCCCAGCGCCGCATGGATATCGGCGATCAGATTCGGCAGCTCCGAAACCGGCACCGGGTTGTTGCTCACATAAGCCGCGACGACATCGGCCGTGAGCTCGATGAGCATGTCGGCGCTTTTGGCAGGTGATTCACTCATTTCCATTCTCTGGCCCCTTGATAAGACATCTACTCTTCCGTTCCGCTTCGCGCTTGTGCGGAATTCTGGCACACGAAATCAAGAAAGCGGGTACTTACGCGATTCGCATTGACCGGCACCTAATTGGCGCTTTGAATAGTACAAGTCAATTCACCAATTCTATTTTTCTGCCTAAGTACGCGCAATTTATCCTGTATTCACACAAAATAACTGAAACCTTCGCAACTTTAACGCGTCCCACAAGATTGTGGCGATACGCGGGCAACCGGATTCTGAAGCGACTTCCTCGACGATTCACCTTGCCTTATCGCTCATGGCGGATCGGTTTCGCCGCGTTGCTGCAGGCGATACGACCTTCCACGGACCTTTTGAGGACCGCACGGGGCGGCCGGGCCGCAGCATGCCGCCTACACTTTTCGGACGTCGCGTTATATCCAACGCAGCGGAGAGGCCGTACCGGGATTCCCTCGGGCCGGGCTCCAAATCGCAGTTGCGAACCGCTTTTCTTCGTGGATATCCCTTCAGAGGCCTCATGACCGTCAAGTTCCAAGACATACCGGCGCCCCGCGCCGAAGCCCGGCCCGTGAGCGACCACTGGCATGAAATAAGCCGCGTCGATGAATACGCCTGGCTGCGTGCGGAAAACTGGCGGGAAGTGTTCAAGGATCCTTCGCTGCTCGACCCGGCGATCCGCTCCCACCTGGAAGCGGAGAATATCTATCAGGCAGCGCTGATGGCCGACACGGAAGGCTTGCAGAAGAAGCTGTTCCGCGAAATGCGCGGCCGCATAAAGGAGGACGATTCCTCCGTGCCGATGAAGGACGGCCCCTTCGCCTACGGCACGTCGTTCACGGCCGGCGGCGAACAGCCGCGCTTCTTCCGCACGCCGCGCGGCGGCGGAGAGGAAAGGATCCTCCTCGACGGCGACGGGGAAGCCGAGGGCAAGACCTATTTCCGCCTCGGCGGAGCCGATCATTCACCGGACCACAAGCTGTTGCTGTGGGGCTTCGACGACAGGGGTTCGGAATTCTACAACTTGCATGTCCGCGACATCGAGAGTGGCGCCGACCTTGCCGACAGCGTTGCCGATACCGGCGGGTCCGGCGCCTGGGACGCCACGAATGCCGGCTTTTTCTACACGCGTCTCGACCCGAACCACAGGCCGTCCAGGATTTACTACCACACGCTTGGGGGAAAGCGGGACCGGCTGATCTACGAGGAAAAGGATCCTGGTTTCTTCATCGATGTCGGCGGGACGCTGACCAACCGATGGATATTCATCGCCATCCACGACCACGAGACGTCGGAATACCGCATCCTTCCGGCCGACGAGCCCCGCGCCAGGCCGCGCCTCGTGGCGGTGCGCGAGACGGGGCTGCAATACGATCTGGAGGACGGCGGCGAGGTCTTCTTCATCCTCACCAATGCCGACGGCGCCAAGGACTTCAAGATCATGACCGCGCCGGCCGACGATCCGGGCCCGGCGAACTGGCGCGAATTCATTCCGCACGAGGCCGGCCGGCTGATCCTCTCCGTCATGGCCTTCGAGAATTTCCTCGTTCGGCTCGAGCGGAAGGAGGGATTGCCGCGCATCGTCATCCGCGACCGCGCCTCGGGCGAGGAGCACATGATCGCCTTCGAGGAGGAGGCCTATTCGCTCGGGCTCTCCGGCGCCTATGAATACGACACGGATACGATCCGGTTTTCCTATTCCTCGATGACCACGCCCTCGCAGGTCTACGACTACGACATGCGCACGCGCCAGCGCACGCTCCTGAAGACGCAGGAGGTGCCCTCCGGCCACGATGCCGGGCAATATGTGACGCGGCGGCTCATGGCGCCGTCGCATGACGGCCAGCTGGTGCCGATCTCGCTGCTCCACCACAAGGACACGCCGCTCGACGGCAGCGCGCCATGCCTGCTCTACGGCTATGGCGCCTACGGCATCACCATTCCCGCCGCCTTCAACACCAATTGCCTGTCGCTGGTGGATCGCGGCTTCGTCTATGCCATCGCGCATGTGCGCGGCGGCAAGGACAAGGGCTTCTCCTGGTATGAGGACGGCAAGAAGGCGAAGAAGCACAACACGTTCGACGATTTCGTCCATGCGGCGCTCTATCTCGTCGCGGAGCGCTACACCAACCACGACCGCATTATCGCGCAGGGCGGATCGGCCGGCGGCCTCCTGATCGGAGCCGTCGCCAACCTGGCGCCGCATGCCTTCGGCGGCTTCATCGCGGAGGTTCCTTTCGTCGACGTGCTGACGACGATGCTGGACGACAGCCTGCCGCTGACCCCGCCCGAATGGCCGGAATGGGGCAACCCTCGCGAGTCGCGGGCGGACTATCTCACGATCGCCTCCTATTCCCCCTACGATAATGTCGGTGCCAGGGACTATCCGCCGATCCTGGCCGTGTCGGGACTGACGGATCCGCGCGTCACCTACTGGGAGCCGGCAAAGTGGGTCGCCCGGCTGCGCGCGAGGAAGACCGGGCGAAACCCCGTGCTCTTCAGGATCAACATGGATGCGGGCCATGGCGGCGCGTCCGGCCGCTTCTCGCGCCTGGAGGAGATCGCCTTCGTCTATGCCTTCGCGCTCAAGGTCGCCGACCGGATGGGCGGAAGCGACGACGCTTCCGTCAGCTCGCCGGAAAACCCGCCGCTCGGGTTGTAGGGGCTATTTCTTCTCCGGAGGATAGCCGTTCGGGTGCGGCGGTATGGCCTTGAGATAGGCGGCGATCGCCTCCCGGTCGGCGGCCGGCAGGTGGGCGATGTCCTCCTGGACGGCGACCATGGCGCCGCCGACGGAATCGAAATCGGGCGTGAAGCCGCTTTCGAGGAAATAGGCGATGTCCTTTTCGGACCAGTCGCCGATGCCGCCCTTGCCGGGCGTTATGTTCGGGACGTGCCCTTTGCCCTCGACGGCGACCGCCCCGGACAGCCACAGGGCGTCCTCCGTCCCGCCGAGGAAGGAGCGCGGCGTGTGGCATTCGCCGCAATGGCCCGGCCCTTCGACGAGGTACTGCCCGTCCTTCACCTTCTGCGGCGCATCGGCCGGCAGGCTGACAACGGGCTTGTCCGACAGGTAGAGAAGCTTCCACAGCCCGATGCCGCGACGGAGGGAGAACGGGAACGATACCCGGGAGGGCTGCGCGCGACCGGAAACCGGCGGCAGCGTCTTCATATATGCAAAGAGGTCGGCGATGTCGCCGGGCTTCATCCGGGCATAGGACGGATAGGGAAAGGCCGGATAATAGTGCCGGCCCTCCGGGGAGACACCACGCTTCAGCGCATTGGCGAAATCCTGGAGCGTCCAGGCACCGATCCCGTCGGTCTTGTCGGGGGATATGTTCGGCGGCACGAAGGTGCCGAAGGGCGTCTTCAGCTCCAGGCCGCCCGACAGTTCCAGCCGGGCGTCGCCCTTGGCGCCGGGCCGGCCGTGACAGGCGACGCAGCCGCCGGCCCAGAAAATCCGCTCGCCCCTCGCCGCGTCGCCCGGATGGAGCGCGGCAAACGTCGCCGCATCGAGCGGGCGCGGCATGGTGAGCAACCAGAAGGCAAGCCCGGCGGCGAGGACGAGAACGACGACCGCGACGACGAGCCTGCGCATCGCCAGGGCTATTTCAGCCGATAATTCTGGTGACAGTCCTTGCAATCATCGAAGATCGGAGTGACGGCCGCCTTGAAAGCCGCGAGATCGGCCGGCCCATTCTTGCCGGCGGCCTGCGCAGCGGCATCGGCGTGCTCCTGGAATTCGGCAAGTTCCTTCTGGAAGCCGGCCGCATCCTCCCAGATTTTCGGAGAGGCCTTGGTATTTCCCTTGTCCGAGCCCGCCGGGAAAAAGGCGCCGTAGGAATGGGAGACCGCCCGCAACGTCATGATGGCTGCCTTCGCGACCGTCGGATTGTAGTCCATATCGCCCTTGAGGAGCGCGGCGGAGACGGCGGCGGCGGCGCCGTTCGCATCCATCAGCGTCTTTCTCGTTGCGATCGGATCGTCCGCGGCGGCGGCCGCGGCCACCGACAGCATGAGCACGGAAAAGGCGATTGCGGATCTTTTCATTCCTCTCCTCCAAGGCTTCACGGGCAAAGCGCCCCAACCAACCAACGCGAACAATGATGGCGCAATTCCGTTGAAGCTTCTCACGCTTGCGTGAAGAACGCCCGTTCGGCGGTGACGGTCCGTCAACGAAAAAGACCCCGGATTGCTCCGGGGTCTTCGGGAAGGATCAGGAAGCCTTCTCGTAAAGCTCCAGCACGTAGTCCCAGTTGATCAGGTTGTCGACGAAGGCCTCGAGATATTTCGGGCGGGCATTGCGGTAGTCGATGTAGTAGGAATGTTCCCAGACATCGACGCCGAGGATCGGCTTGCCTCCGTGGACGAGCGGGTTCTCCCCATTCGGCGTCTTGGAAATCTCGAGCTTGCCGTTCTTCAACGACAGCCAGGCCCAGCCGGAGCCGAACTGCGTCGCGCCGGCATTCATGAAATCCGCCTTGAACTTGTCGTAGCCGCCGAGATCGCTGTCGATCGCCTTCTGCAGCTTGGCCGGCAGCTTCTTGCCGCCGCCGCCCTTCTTCATCCACGGCCAGAAATGGGTGTGGTTGTAGTGCTGCGCGGCATTGTTGAAGAGACCGGGATTCTTGCCGAAGGACTGCTTCACCACCTCTTCCAGCGACAGCTTGTCCATTCCCGCTTCGGCGGCCAGCTTGTTGCCGTTGTCGACATAGGCCTTGTGGTGCTTGTCGTGGTGGTATTCCAGCGTCTCCTTGGACATGTAGGGCTGAAGCGCCTCATAATCGTAAGGCAGCGGCGGCAGTTCAAAGGCCATGGTCGGTCTCCCTCATTCGTGATGCGAGTTACAGTCAAGATAGGTTCGCACGGGTCCCGGGCAAGCCCGGGAAGCGGCACGCGACCCTATTTAGCGGGTCATCCGGCGGCTGTCGAATGCGCCCATTCCCAATAGAGTTCGCGCGCCTTCTTGGCGACGGGTCCGGGCTGGAGGTCGCGGCCCTCGATGCGCGTGATCGGAACCACCTTCGAATGGTTGCCGGTCGAGAATATCTCGTCCGCCTCCATGAAGTCGCGGACGGAAAGCGTGCGCTCCACGGTCCGGAACCCATAGTCCGCGAGCAGCGAAATGGTGCGCGAGCGGGTGATGCCGGAAAGGAACGTGCCGTTCGCCGCCGGCGTGAAGACGTGGCCGTCCTTGACCATGAAGACGTTCGACGAGCCGGTCTCGGCCACGTTGCCGAGCATGTCGAGCACGAGCGCGTTCTCGAAGCCGCGCCCCTTGGCCTCCATGATGGCGCGGCCGTTGTTCGGATAAAGGCAGCCCGCCTTGGCGTTCGTCGGCATGGTCTCGATCGTCGGCCGCCGGAAGGGCGACACGGTGATCGAAAAGCCGGATGGCTCGATCATCGGCGCCTCGTAGAGGCAGAGGCAGAAGCGCGTCGATTCCGGATCGGCCGGAACGCCCATATAGCCGCCATGCTCGGCCCAGTACATCGGACGGATATAGACGGCGGTCTTGCCGTCGAACTTCTTCAGTCCATCCCAGGTGAGACCGATGATCTCCTCGACCGTCATCGTGGGCTTCAGGCCGAGCGCCACGGCCGACTCGTTCACCCGCGCGGCGTGACGATCGAGATCGGGCGCAACGCCATCGAACCAGCGGGCGCCGTCGAAGACGCTCGAGGCAAGCCACATGACGTGGCTGCGCGGTCCCACGAGCGGCACGTTGCCCTCGTGCCAGTCGCCATCCACGAAGGTCCAGGTCGTCGTCTGCGCGGAAGTATCCACTTTCATTCGGGCGTCCCACTCCACGTCACGTGCATATCGCCACCATGGAAGGCGCTTTGCCTTCCACCGTCAATCGTCATGGCACAACAAATCGTGGTCCAGACATAGTCGCGCCTGTTATGACAAGACGTTAAGATCATACGCCCGACCTGCCCTCCCCGAGGATAGCATGCGTTATTCAGCCTTCGTCTTCGACGCTTACGGAACCTTGTTCGACGTCCACGCGGCGGTCCGCCGCCATGCCGACGCGGTAGGCCCGGACGGCCAGGCCATATCCGAATTGTGGCGGCACAAGCAGATCGAATATTCCTGGGTGCGGACGCTGATGGGCTCCTATCTCGACTTCTGGGAGTTGACCGAGCAGGCGCTGGATTTCGCCTTCGCCAAGTACCCGTCCGCCGATCCCGCATTGAAGGCGACGCTGCTCGACGCCTATCGCGACCTCGATTGCTATCCCGAGGTGCCGGCGGTCCTGAGGGCGCTGAAGGCCGAAGGCGCGCGCGTGGCGATCCTTTCCAACGGCTCGCCCAAAATGCTGGAGACGGCCGTCCGCAAGGCCGCCCTCGACACGGTCCTCGACGACGTGTTCTCCGTCGACCCGATCCGGCGCTTCAAGACCGACCAGTCGGTCTACGAACTCGTCACGACGGCCTGGCGGCTCTATCCCGACGCGGTTTCGTTCCAGTCGTCCAACCGCTGGGATATCGCCGGCGCGACGAAATTCGGCTTTCGTACGGTCTGGATCAACCGCACGAACCAGCCGGACGAATACAGGGACCATGCGCCGAAGGTGATCCTGCCCAGCCTCGACCGGCTGATCGCCTCGGCCTGACCGACCCCGCGCCGAGGCGAGGCGTTGCTGCGATGCAACGAATCGCCGGGTTCGGCCGTTTCAAAGCCGCCGGCCCATTTCCGGCCGCATTTCGCTTCCTTATCCGCAGAGGGGAGGTGAGCGAGGCGAACGGGTATCGAGACAGGGCGGAAGCATGACAGGCAACACACTTTTCAATAGCGCGCTGAGCCGCAGGCGCTTTCTCAGCATCGCTGCGGCAGGCGCGGCGTCGGCCAGCCTTACGGCCTGCGTCAGCACGCCGCCACCGGTGGTCGAAGATACGGGCGGCTTCCCGCCCTACAGCGCGGAGCCGGGCGGGATCGGCGATCCCGCCGTCATGTACGCGGCGATGGAAGACGAAGGGGTGATGCTGCCCGCGATCCCCTACCAGAAGATCGATCCGCAATTTTACCGTCAGATCGTCGAAAATCCGACCGGCGAGCAGCCCGGCACCATTGTCGTGCACACGCCGACGCGCTTTCTCTACCTCGTCATGGAAGGCGGGCAGGCGCTTCGCTACGGCGTCGGCATCGGGCGACAGGGCTTCTCCTGGCAGGGCCATGCGCACGTCCAATGGAAGCAGAAATGGCCGAAATGGACGCCACCGGACGACATGATCGCGCGCCAGCCGGAACTGGCGAAATACAGTGCTGCGAATGGCGGCATGTCGCCCGGCCTCGACAATCCGCTCGGCGCGCGGGCGCTCTACCTCTTCCAGGGCAATGTCGACACGCTCTACCGCCTGCACGGCTCGCCGGAATGGTGGTCGATCGGCAAGGCGGTGTCGTCCGGCTGCGTGCGGCTGATGAACCAGGACATCATCGACCTCTACAACCGCGTGCCGATCAAGACGCCGGTGCTGGTGGTATAGGGGAATTTCAACACTTCCGTCGCTGATTCAGCGGAAGTGTTGAAACTATTGATTCCGCCGCTCTTTTTTGATATTTCAACAGTTGATGTGGAATTCCGATCAAACTGTTGAAAAGCCCATGCCCAATTTCGTCGAGCTCGACAACGACCAGCGTCGCGAAATGGTCAACACCCGGCAGCGGTTCCAGGCATGGCTGGAAGCTTCACGGCGCGAGCGTGGCTATCGCGGCTCGATGATCTGGGGCGACGTGCAGGGAAAGGAATATCTGCTCCGCTCCTACTATGACGAGCATGGCCGACGGCGCCAGACATCGCTTGGCCGTCGCGATGCCAAAACGGAGGCGATGAAGCAGAAATTCGATACGGATCGCGAGGCGGCGCAGGCCGAAAGAAAACGGCTCGACGGCGCATTGAACCGCCAGGCAGCGATCAATCGCGCGCTCGGGCTTGGGCGTGTCCCGCTGACGACCGCGCGCATCATCAGGGCCTTTGATCGAAGACTGCCTCTTGGCCACGGCCTGAGGGTCGTAGGAACCAACGCACTTTATGCGTATGAGGCGGCATCCGGCGTTCTCCTCGATCCGGGGATAACGGCGACCGGCGACATCGACCTGCTCTATGATGCCCGGGCCCGACTGCGGTTGCTGGCCGATCGGGAGATCAGCGAATCCAGCGTCCTCGGCATCCTCAAGGCGGCCGATCGGTCATTCAGGCGCACGCGACAGTCCTACAGAGCGGCAAACGACGATGGCTATCTGGTCGATCTGATCGCACCGATACGGAATCCGCCGTGGAAACGGACCGCTTCCGCGGAACCGGAAGGCGAGGACATCGAGGCGGCCTCCATCGAAGGCCTGATCTGGCTCGAAAACGCTCCGTCTTTCGAACAGATGGCCCTCGACGAAAAGGGCTTTCCCTTGCGGATGGTGACGGTCGACCCGCGCGCCTTTGCCGTCCACAAGCATTGGGTTTCGTCGCGGATCGACCGGGATCCGCTCAAGAAGACGCGCGACCTGGCCCAGGCGGAGACGGTAGCACAGCTTCTGCGCACCTATTTGCCTCATCTCGACCTTGCCCCGGAAGACATGGCCATGATTCCGCGAGCGGTCGTCAAGAAAGCGCTTGCGGAACTGGGGCCGCAAGCGCCGGCTTGAGCCTCAACGGCTTATCGTCGCGTCAGCCCGCCCAATATGCCGCGCACCAGCGCCCGGCCGAGCGAGGAGCCTACCGAGCGGACGACGGACTTCATGGCGGCCTCCGCGACGGACTGGCGGCGGCCGCCGCCGGAACCGACCAGGATGTCGCCGACTTCTCCCCAGACGGACCCGCCCGAGGCATTGCCGCCACGCGGCGAGTCGGCGGATTGCCCGGCGGCATCGGCGGCCGCACCCGCCTTCTTCTGCAGCATCTCGAAGGCGGATTCCCGATCAATCGCCTTGTCGTACTGGCCGGCGACAGGGCTCTCGTCCATCACCTTCCTGCGCTCGGCTTCGGTGATCGGCCCGATCCGCGACGACGGCGGACGGATCAGCGTGCGCTGGACGATCGAGGGGACGGCCTTCTCGCCAAGCGTCGAAACAAGCGCCTCGCCGACGCCGAGTTGGGTGATCACCTTGGCGCAGTCGAAATCGGGATTGGGCCGGAACGTCTCCGCCGCCGTCCTCACCGCCTTCTGCTCGCGCGGCGTATAGGCCCGCAGCGCATGCTGGATGCGGTTGCCGAGTTGCGCCAGCACGGTGTCGGGAACGTCGAGCGGGTTCTGCGTGACGAAATAGACGCCAACGCCCTTCGAGCGGATGAGGCGCACCACCTGCTCGACGCGGTCGATGACGATCTTCGGCGCGTCGTCGAAGAGCAGATGCGCCTCGTCGAAGAAGAAGACCAGCTTCGGCTTGTCGGGATCGCCGACCTCCGGCAGTTCCTCGAAGAGTTCGGACAGGAGCCAGAGCAGGAAGGTGGCGTAGAGGCGCGGATTCATCATCAGCTTGTCGGCGGCGAGCACGCTGATGGCGCCGCGCCCGTCCCGCGTCGTGCGCATCAGGTCGCCGATGCCGAGCGCCGGCTCGCCGAAGAAATGCGAGGCGCCCTGCTGGTCGAGGATCAGGAGCGTGCGCTGGATCGCTCCGACGGAAGCCCTGGTGACATTGCCGTATTTCGCGCCGATCTCGTCGGCCCGCTCGGCGATATTGGCGAGCAGCGCCTGCAGGTCCTTCATGTCGAGCAGCAGCAGGCCTTCCTCGTCGGCGATCTTGAAGGCGATGTTCATGACGCCTTCCTGCGCTTCCGAGAGGTCCATCAGCCGCGACAGCAGCAGCGGCCCCATTTCCGAGATCGTCGCCCGGATCGGATGGCCCTGTTTTCCGAACAGGTCCCAGAAGATCACGGGGAACTCCTCGAATTCGTAGGGATCGAGCTTCACCTGCTTGGCCCGGGCAGTGAGAAAATCCTTGGGCTCCCCCTTCATGGCGATGCCCGAAAGGTCGCCCTTGATGTCGGCGCAGAAGACCGGAACGCCCTGGTTGGAAAAGCCCTCGGCGAGCACCTGGAGGGTCACCGTCTTGCCGGTGCCGGTCGCGCCGGTCACCAGGCCGTGACGGTTGCCGTAGCGCAGCAGCAATTCCTCCGGCTTCTGGTAGCTGTCGTCGGGCTTGCGGCTCGCCCCGAGGAAGATGCTCTTCTCGTTCGTCATCCGGCATGTCTCCAAATTCCGCGTGCGTGCGGCTAGCAACGCGCCTGCCGTCCCCTATAGTAAGGCATGCGCCGCGTCACAATGCCGTGGATGGAATTTGCGCTCTTGATCGCCCGGGCCGCTTAACCAGAATGATGCATTGCGGTATGCGGCCGCACGCCATAAAGTCGAAGCTGGTTCTTTGCGCGAGGAGGAGGCTATGGATTCGGACGTCCTCAGAACGACCCGTCTGACGACGACGGATCGCAGCGGCTGGCTGGCTCTCGTTGCCAAGGCGCTGCGCGGGGCGGATTTCGAGAAATCGCTGCTTTCCCGCACGGACGACCAGATCCGCATCGACCCGCTCTATGAGCGCGCCGGCTCCGTCGGCCCGGCGGGCCGCATCGATCCGGCCAGGAGCTGGTCGATCGTGCAGCGCGTGGACGACACCGATCCCGAGAGGGCCAACGCGCAGGCGCTCGACGACGTGGAGAACGGCGCGACCGGACTGGCGATTATCTTCGAAGGCGCGCCGAACGCCTTCGGCTACGGCCTGCCGGCGACGGCCGAAGCGCTCCTGCGGACGCTCGAAGCCATACCGCTCGACAAGACGCATCTCAGGATCGACGTTCATCCTTCCAGCCGCCTGTCGGTCGACTGGCTGGTGGAGCTTCTGACACAGCGCCGGGCCGACCCGGCCAAACTCAGCCTTTCCTTCGGCATCGATCCGGCGGCGAATTTCGTCGGCACCGGGCGCCTGCGCATGTCGATCGAGGCGCTGAGGGCCTCGATGCCGCAATCGCTCGCGCATTTCTTCGCCATGGGCGTGCCGGCCGTGCTGCTGGAAGCCGACGGGCGCGTCTACCACAATGCCGGCGCGACCGAGGCGCAGGAACTCGGCGCGATGCTTGCCGCCGCCATCTGGCACCTGCGCATGTTCGAGGAGGCGCGGCAGCCGCTCGTCTATGCCGCCCCGCATATCGGCTTCGCGACGAGCGTCGACCAGGACCAGTTCATGTCGATCGCCAAGATCCGGGCGCTGCGCAAGCTCTGGATCGCGGCGCAGGAAGCCTGCTCGATTGCGCCGTCGCAAGCGAGCATCCACGCCGAAACGTCGTTCCGCATGCTGACGAAGCGCGACGCCGAGACCAACATCCTACGCAACACCATCGCCGCGTTTTCGGCCGGCGTCGCCGGCGCCGACACGATCTCGGTGCTGCCGCACACGCTGGCGCACGGCCTGCCCGATGCGTTCGCGCGCCGCATCGCGCGCAACACGCAGCTCATTATCGCAGGCGAAAGCCATCTCGACTTCGTCGCCGATCCGGCCGCCGGCTCGGGCGCCATCGAGGCGCTCACTGCCTCGCTCTGCGAAAAAGCCTGGGAGGAGTTCCGCCGGATCGAGACGGAAGGTGGCATGCTCGCCAGCCTCTCGAAGGGTCATTTCCAGGAGCGGGTGAAGGGCGCGCGCGAGGAGCGGGCCGTCAAGCTCCGGGAAGGCGAGCGGGCAATCCTCGGCACCACGATTTACCCGGCGCCGGAGGAACGCGCCGTTTCCACGCTGAACGCGAAAAAGCGCCCCATGCCGGAGGACGGCACCGTATTCTGCGAGCGGCTGCCCGCCATGCGGCTCGACCAGCTGATGGGAAGCAACGCTTGATCCCGGATTTTTCGGAGCTGCCCTGGCACACTCCAAAGACGCAGCCCGGCAAGCCTCCGCGCGACAGCCGGCCCACTCCGGAAGGGATCGCGATCCGCCGCAGCTACCGCGAGCGCGACATCGCGGGGTTGCCCTGGCTCGACACCTATCCGGGCGCCCCGCCCTATCTGCGCGGCCCCTATCCGACCATGTATGTCCAGCAGCCATGGACCATCCGGCAATATGCCGGCTTCTCCACGGCCGAGGAATCGAACGCGTTTTACCGGCGCAACCTCGCGGCGGGCCAGAAGGGCCTGTCGATCGCCTTCGACCTCGCCACCCACCGCGGCTACGACAGCGACCATCCGCGCGTCGCGGGCGATGTCGGCATGGCGGGGGTCGCGATCGATTCCATCCTCGACATGCGGCAACTGTTCGACGGCATTCCCCTCGACCAGATGACGGTGTCGATGACCATGAACGGCGCCGTGCTGCCGATCATGGCGCTCTACATCGTGGCGGGCGAGGAACAGGGCGTCGCGCAGAAGGACCTCGCCGGGACCATCCAGAACGACATCCTCAAGGAGTTCATGGTCCGCAACACCTACATCTATCCGCCAAAACCCTCGATGCGGATCATCTCGGACATTTTCGCCTATACGTCCGAGCACATGCCGAAGTTCAATTCGATCTCGATCTCCGGCTACCACATCCAGGAGGCGGGCGCGACAGTCGACCTCGAGCTAGCCTATACGATCGCCGACGGCATCGAATATGTGCGGGCCGGCGTGGCGGCGGGCCTCGACGTCGACAGGTTCGCGCCGAGGCTTTCCTTCTTCTGGAATGCCGGCATGAACTTCTTCATGGAGGTGGCGAAGCTGCGCGCCGCGCGACTGATCTGGGCGGTGCTGATGCAGAAGAACTTCGCGCCGAAGGACCCGCGCTCACTGTCGCTCAGGGCGCACTGCCAGACCTCCGGCTGGTCGCTGACCGCGCAGGATCCCTACAACAACATCATGCGCACCATGATCGAGGCGATGGCCGCGACCCAGGGCCATACGCAATCGCTGCATACGAATTCCTTCGACGAGGCGCTGGCGCTGCCGACCGACCATTCGGCGCGCATCGCGCGCAACACGCAATTGCTGCTGCAGAAGGAATCCGGCACGACGCGGGTGATCGATCCGTGGGGCGGCTCCTACTATGTCGAGCGGCTGACGCATGACCTCGCCGCCCGCGCGCTCGCCCATATCGAGGAGGTGGAGACGCTCGGCGGCATGGCGGCGGCGATCGAAAAGGGCGTGCCCAAGCTTCGGATCGAGGAAGCGGCGGCGCGGACGCAGGCGCGGATCGATTCGGGCGAGCAGGTCGTCGTCGGCGTCAACACGTACCGGCCGGAACGGGACATCGAGGTCGACGTGCTGAAGGTCGACAATGCAGAGGTGCGCGCGCGCCAGCTCGCCAAGCTGCAGCAGCTCAAGGGCACACGCGACGTGGCCGCGGTCGAGAGTTCGCTCGGCGCGCTGACGCAGGCGGCGGCAAGCGGAAAAGGCAATCTCCTCGACCTGGCGGTCAAGGCCGCCCGCGCCAAGGCCACGGTCGGCGAAATCTCGCTCGCGCTCGAAAAAGCCTTCGGCCGGCATGTGGCGGAAATCCGCACCATCTCCGGCGTCTATCGCAAGGAGATCGGCGAGAACGCGGTGGTCGAGCGCGTGCTCGGAAAGGTCGAGCGCTTCAACCGGCTGACCGGCACGAAGCCGCGCATCCTGGTGGCCAAGATGGGCCAGGACGGCCACGACCGCGGCCAGAAGGTGATCGCCAGCGCCTTCGCCGATCTCGGGTTCGAGGTGACCGTCGGCGCCATGTTCCAGACGCCCGACGAGATCGCGAAGCTGGCGGCCGAGAACGATGTGCACATCGTCGGCGCCTCGTCGCTCGCGGCCGGTCATTTAACCCTGATACCGGAACTGAAGGAAGCGCTGCAGCGGCTCGGCCGCACCGACATCATGATCGTCGCGGGCGGCGTCATCCCCCCGGACGATTTCGAAGCCGTGCGCCAGGCCGGCGCCGACGCCATATTCCCGCCCGGCACCGTCATCCCCGAAGCGGCCGAAAGCCTCGTCGACACGCTGCTGGCGGCCGCCAACCCGGCACGCCGCCACGGCACCTGAGCACGGTCGCGCGCAAGCGTGGACTTCCGCCGTCTTCCCGGAGTATCCAGACAGAGCAAAGCGAGGCGAAGGCAGCGATGCTGACGGCATATCTGAAAGAAGGCGAATGCCTGCTCCCCGCCAATATCGACCTCCATGCGGGGGTGCCGGACGGCGTCGCCTGGATCGATCTCAACACGCCCACCAGCGAGGAGGAGCATGCCGTCGAGCGGCTGCTCGGCGTCGGCATCCCCAACCGGGAGGAAATGCGGGAGATCGAGGAATCGAGCCGTTTCTACACGGAAAACGGCGTGCAGTTCATGACCGCCTCCATCCTGCATTCCTCGCATGTCGGATCGCCGGGGATTTCGCCGATCACCTTCATTCTCGCCGGCGACCGGCTCGTCACGTTGCGTTATTCGAATCCCAAGGCCTTCGCGCAGTTCCAGACCCGGATCGCCAAGCCGGGAAACGGCATCATCGCGCCAAAATGCGATGCGAGCTGGCTTTTCCTCGGCCTGATCGAAGCCATCACCGACCGCATCGCCGACATATTGGAGAATATCGCAAGCGGGCTCGACGACACCTCCGCGATGCTCTTCAGCACCGAGCCGGGCGGCCGTCCGATGGGGACGCCCGCCTTCCGCGAAGCGCTGCGCAGCATCGGCAAGGAAGGCGCCTTCCTCTCCAAGGTCCGCGAGAGCCTGGCCGGGGTTAACCGCATGCTCGTCTACCTCTCGGCCGGCGCAGGGAACGGAAAGGCAAGCAAGGAAAGCCGCGCCTGGATGAAGTCGCTGGAGCGCGACACGCAGTCCCTCAACGATTATGTCGGCTTCCTCTCCAACAAGATCACCTTCCTGCTCGACACGGTGGTGGGCCTCGTGTCGGTGGAGCAGAACGCCATCATCAAGATATTCTCGGTCGCCGCCGTGGTGTTCATGCCCCCTACCCTCGTCGCCTCGATCTACGGCATGAACTTCCACCACATGCCCGAGCTTTCATGGCTCGCAGGCTATCCCTGGGCGCTCGGGCTGATGCTGCTCTCCGCCGTCCTGCCGCTGCTCTATTTCCGCCGGAAGGGATGGCTGTAACGGGCTGGGGCGGCGCCTTTTCCCGAGCGCCTGCGTGTAGTACGAGATGGCTCTACGTGGAGTTGCACCATGCCGGAGCTGGACAAGGACGAGCGGATGCTCGCTGCCGCGCGCCAAATTATGGAACAGTATGAAGTGGTCCTCTCAGTGCTGGCGCGGGGAGAGAACTCTCCGTACATGACCGAAGAATTCAGGCAGCGGCTTGTCGAAGTGGAAGAAGAGCTGGCGCCCTATACGATTGCCAATCGTGGGAAGGCGCAGCCTGTCTAGGAAATCCCCAGCGCCGTGATCTCCCATTCCTTGCCGTTCACCGTCGCCAGATCGCCGACGCCCTTGCCGAAAAGCGCCACCGCCATCGGCGACACATGCGAGATCTTCCCCTTCGTCGCGTCGGCCTCGTCCTCACCGACGATCTTCCAGCGATGCGAGGTCCCGTCCTCGGCTTCGATCGTGACGCTCATGCCGAAGCGCACGACGTCGCTTTGAGGATCCGGCACGGAAACCTCCGCGCTTTCGCGGCGCGCGGACCAGTAGCGCAGGTCGCGCGAGATCAGCGCGATCTTCTCGCGCTCGCCCTCCGCCTCGGCCTTCGCCAGCCGTTCGCGCAACGCCGCCGCCTCGGTCTCGATCATCTCCAGACCTTCCGGGGTGACGAGGTTGCGGTGCTCGCTGATGGGTCGCTCGCCGATATCGTTCGGCGAAAGGTCGTCGTCCTGTTCTCGGGTAAATGCTCTGCTCATTATTCAAATCTAACACTCCGGCGGGCTTTCTCAAGGAAAAGGGACAATTCCAACGGGCATGCCGTGCAAGCGGAAAGAGGGTTCCGCATCTGGCATGCTTCCTGCGAGACATCACTCCATGAGCAAGAACGTTCCGATCCTGAACAAGCGCGGCTTCCTGAAAGTCACGGCCGGTTTCGGCGTCGCCGGGCTGGCGCTGCCCGCTGCCGCCGCGACCCGTAAAATTCCCGGCATCGAAATGGCCGCAATGCGCGGCTCGCTCGACGGAACCGAACTTGGCGTACGCCCCGGCGCCGCCGACGACCAGAGCAAAGCCTTCGCAAAGATGCTCGAGCAGGGCGCCGAGCGCGACGCGCAGATCTTCCTGCCGCCAGGTGTCTATCGGGTATCGAACCTGACACTGCCGGCGCGCGTACGCCTGGTCGGCGTGCCGGGCGCGACCCGCATCGTCTATGGCGGAGAGGGCTATTTCCTCCTCGCCGACGGCACCGAACGGCTCGAATTCACCGGCGTCACGCTTGACGGCTCGAACCGGCCGATGAATGACGGGACGAAAGGCCTGCTCGACATACGCGGCGTCGGCAATGTCGTCATCGAAAATTGCGAGATCGTCGGCGCGACCAAAAGCGCGCTCGCGCTCGAACGCGCAAGCGGACGCGTCTCCAATTCCGACGTCTCCGGAGCGGGCGGCGCCGGCATCTATTCGGTCGAGGGCAAGAGCCTGTCGATCACCGGGAACCGCGTCGCGGATTGCGGCAATGGCGGCATCCTCGTCCATCGCTGGCAGGCGGCGGATGACGGGACGATCGTCAGCGGCAACCGCGTCGAACGGATTTCGGCGAAGGACGGCGGTACCGGACAGAACGGCAACGGGATCAACATCTTCCGGGCCGGAAACGTCATCGTGCAGGGCAATTCGGTCGCCGACTGCGCTTTCTCGGCGATCCGCGCTAACAGCGCCAGCAACGCCCAGATCGTCTCCAACAATTGCCGGCGCTCCGGGGAGACGGCGATCTATTCGGAGTTCGAGTTCGAGGGCGCGATCATCAACGGCAACGTCGTCGACGGCGGCGCGAACGGCATCTCGATCGTCAACTTCAACAAGGGCGGCCGCATGGCGGTCTGCTCTGGCAACCTCGTTCGCAACCTCGTCGCCCAAGGCCCCTACCCCGCCGATCCGCCCGGCTTCGGAACCGGCATATGCGTCGAGGCCGACACCGCGGTGACCGGCAACGTCATCGAGGGCGCGCCGCTCTACGGCATCCAGATCGGCTGGGGTCCGTTCATGCGCAACGTGACGGCGACCGGCAATGTCATCCGCAAGGCCGGCACCGGCATCGCCGTCTCTGTCGTGGAAGGAACGGGCTCGGCGATCGTCACCGACAACGCGATCGACGGCGCGGCCCGTGGCGCGGTCGTCGGCTATCGCTGGAGCGAGCCGGCCACCGGCGATCTCGCGGCCGGCGCCGGCAACGGGTTCCGCAACCTGACGGTCGAGCGCAACCAGGCGAGTTGATCTACGCCAATGTGAAGGCCGGCTGGACAGCACCGACCTCGATGCCGTTCCAGTTCCTGAGCGTGGGCTGGGCCAAATTGGCGAGCTTGCCGGACAGTTCCGCATCGTCCCGGAGCAGGTGCGCCAGAACGGCACAGACCACCGTCTCCGAAGCCCGGCCGGCGCCGTCGTCGCATTTGAGCGCGATGCCGAGGCCGAGTTCCGGCAGGGCGGCGCAATAGACGCCCTCGGCTCCGGTCTTGACGAAGACGCGTCCCTGCCCGGCCTCCATGATCTTCGTGCAGGCGCGCCCCGTCCCGGCCACGTAGAACGGTTCGGCCATGCAGGCGGAGAACAAGCGCCTGGCGGCGGCGGCACGCTTCGGGCCGAGCCGCGTGCCCGTCGCCATCCGCGCGAAGCCGAACGCCAGGCTCTTCAGCGGTATCGCATAGGTCGGGATCGAGCAGCCGTCGGTGCCGCTGTTGTCGAGACCGTGCGGCGCGCCCGTCACCCCTTCCAGCGCATCGCGCACCATGTCCTGCAGGCGATGATCCATCCGCACATAGCCGTGATGGTCGATGCCGCAATGGCTGCAGACGGAGAGGAAACCGGAATGCTTGCCGGAGCAATTGTTATGCAGCGCCGTCGGCGTGGCGCCGGAGCGCGCCAGTTCGACCGTCACCTCCTGGCGGCTCGGCCAATGCGCGCCGCATTCGAGCGCCCCTCCGTCCAGTCCGGCCCGCTCCAGCATGGAACGCGCCAGCGCCACATGCGCCGGTTCGCCCGAATGGGAGGCGCAGGCGAGCGCCAGTTCCTTTTCGCCGAAGCCGAATGCATCGGCCGCACCGCTCTCCACCAGCGGCAGCGCCTGGATCGACTTCACCGCCGAGCGCGGGAAGACCGCCCGGTCGATATCGCCGAGCGCGGTATGCACCTTGCCGTCGGCATCGAGGATGGCGATGGCTCCGCGATGCCGGCTCTCCACCCGGCCGCCGCGCGTCACCTCGACCAGAACCGGATCGTCCATGCCCGCCCCCGAAACGCACGCTAGCGGATGCGCTCGAGGATGGAGACGTAGTTGGCCACCGCCGCGCCGCCCATGTTGAAGATGCCGCCGAGCCTGGCGCCTTCGATCTGCATGCCGCCGGCCTCGCCCATCAACTGCATGGCGGTCAGCGCATGCATGGAGACGCCGGTCGCGCCGATCGGATGGCCCTTCGCTTTCAGGCCTCCGGAAGGGTTGACAGGCAGGCGGCCGCCCTTCGCCGTGGTGCCGTCGAGCACGGCGCTCGCGCCCTGTCCGCGCGGCGTGAGCCCCATGGCCTCGTATTCGATCAGCTCGGCAATGGTGAAGCAGTCATGCGTCTCGACGAAAGAGAGGTCGCCGAGCGTGACGCCGGCTTTCTTCAGCGCCCGCGCCCATGCTTCCTCGCAGCCCTCGAACAAAAGGATGTCGCGCTTCGACATAGGCAGGAAATCCTGCACATGCTCGTTGGCGCGGAAGGCCACGGCGCGCTTCATCGAAAGCGCGGTGTCAACATCGGCGAGCACGATCGCGGCGGCGCCGTCCGAGACCAGTGAGCAGTCCGTCCGCTTCAGCGGGCCGGCGACGAAGGGGTTCTTCTCGCTTTCCTGCCGGCAGAAATCATAGCCGAGGTCCTTGCGCATCTGCGCATAGGGATTCTCGACGCCATTCCTGTGGTTCTTCGCGGCAATGGCGGCGAGCGCATCGGACTGGTCGCCGTGGCGCTGGAAATAGGCCTGCGCGATCTTGCCGAAGACGCCGGCGAAACCGGCCGGCGTGTCGCCGTCCTCGGGAAGGTAGGAAGCCTTCAGGAGATTCCTGCCGATCTCCGGGCCGGGAGTCGTCGTCATCTGCTCGGCGCCGACCACCAGAACGATACGCGCGGCATGGGCGTCGAGCGCGCGGATGCCCTGCCGCACGGCCGCCGACCCGGTGGCGCAGGCGTTCTCGACGCGCGTCGCCGGCTTGAAGCGCAGCCGGTCGTCGGCCTGGAGCACAAGGCTCGCGGTGAAATCCTGGGCCGAGAAGCCGGCGTTGAAATGCCCGAGCACGATCTCATCGACGTCGTCCGGGCCGATGCCGGCATGCTCGATCGCGTCGGCGGCGACCTTCGTGATCATGCCTTCGAGCGTATCGCCTTCGCGGCGACCGAAGGGCAGATGCGCCCATCCGACGATGCATACGGTCATGTCAAAACTCCTTCGGCCCCGGCGATCGATCCTTGATCCGGTCTATTCCCTAAAGGTGGATGCCTGCAAGCGCCGCGTAAAGGCTGGGGCGGTTTCCGGCTTGGCCTTTAAGGTGCGCCGACACGCGGCCTGTCAGGGCGTGGTTTGGAGTGCAGGCCCCCGCCTTCATCATCCGCGGGCAAACGAAGCGGAGCGTAGCGCGACCCGATCGCTCGGGCCTGGCCAACGACGGCGAGGGCGGCTTCGCCTGCCCCACAGATGATGCAGCCAAGGCGCCACCGATCCGCCCCACCGTCATTTTTCTTGATTGATCAGTCAATTAAAAATAGAACGCGCCGGGAGGTAAGGCATGCCGAAAACAGGAATGGAGCCGCTCCGAAAGCGGGCCCTGATCGACGCGACGATCTCGGCGATCGGCGAGCGTGGCGCGCTCGACGTGACCATGTCGCAGATCGCCGGCCGCGCGGGCGTCTCCTCCGCGCTCGCCCATCATTATTTCGGCGCCAAGGACGAATTGTTGCAGGCGACCATGCGCCACCTGCTTTCGGAACTCGGAGCCGACCTGAAGACCGCGCTCTCCAAGGCGCACGGCCCGCGCGAACGGCTTTCGGCCGTCATCTCCGTCAACTTCTCGGCAACGCAATTTTGCCCCGAGACGGTTGCCGCCTGGCTTGCCTTCTATGTCGAGGCGCAGAAATCGCCTGCCATGCGGCGGTTGCTCATCGTCTATGCCAGGCGCCTTCATTCCAACCTGATGAGCGGGCTTTCGGCGTTCCTGCCGCGCGGGGAAGCGATCGCCACCGCCGAGACGATCGCCGCCATGATCGACGGCTTCTATATCCGCCGGGCGCTGAAGGACGGGCCGACCGACGCCGCATCGGCCGCGCGGCTCGTCGAAGACTATGTAAAACTGAGGCTTAGCCGAACCAGATGACCGTCCGCCCGAATATCCTCATCGTCATGGTCGACCAGCTGAACGGGACACTGTTCCCGGACGGACCGGCCGGTTTCCTGCACGCGCCGCACCTGAAGGCGCTGGCCCGGCGCTCGGCGCGCTTCGCCAACAACTACACCGCATCGCCGCTCTGCGCGCCGGGCCGCGCCTCCTTCATGAGCGGGCAGTTGCCGTCGCGCACGCGGGTCTATGACAACGCCGCCGAATTCGCCTCCGACATCCCGACCTACGCGCACCATTTGCGCGCGGCCGGCTACCACACCTGCCTTTCCGGCAAGATGCATTTCGTCGGACCGGACCAGCTCCACGGCTTCGAGGAGCGGCTGACGACCGACATCTACCCGGCCGATTTCGGCTGGACGCCGGACTACCGCAAGCCCGGCGAGCGCATCGACTGGTGGTATCACAATCTGGGCTCCGTCACCGGCGCGGGGGTCGCCGAGATCACCAACCAGATGGAATATGACGACGAGGTCTGCTTCCACGCCGTGCAGAAGCTCTACGAGTTCTCGCGGCTGTCTGAGGACCACGACCGCCGGCCATGGTGCCTGACCGTCTCCTTCACGCATCCGCACGATCCTTACGTGGCGCGGCGGCAATACTGGGACCTCTACGAGGATTGCGCCGAACTCGAGCCGAAGGTCGGCTTCATCCCCTACGAGAAGCAGGACCCGCATTCGCAGCGGCTCTACTGCGCCAGCGACTATGCAAGCTATTCCATCACCGAGGACAATGTCCGCCGCTCGCGGCGCGGCTATTTCGCCAATATCAGCTATCTGGACGACAAGGTCGGGGAACTCGTCGCCGTCCTCGAACGGACGCGGATGCTCGACGACACGATCATCCTCTTCTGCTCCGACCACGGCGACATGCTCGGCGAGCGCGGCCTGTGGTTCAAGATGAATTTCTACGAAGGCTCGGCGCGCGTGCCGCTGATGGTCGCGGGACCGGGGGTCGGGGCCGGCCTGGTCGGGGCTCCCGTCTCCAACCTCGACATATTGCCGACGCTGGCCGACCTCGCCGGCGTGGATATGGAGGCCATCATGCCGTGGACCGACGGCCAGTCGCTGAAACCCTTGATGGAGGGCGGAACGCGACAGGCGCCGGTGCTAATGGAATATGCCGCCGAGGGTTCCTACGCGCCGATGGTGGCGATCCGTGACGGCCGGTTCAAATTCGTCCATTGCGAGATCGATCCGCCGCAACTGTTTGATCTGGAATCGGATCCGCTGGAGCAGACAAACCTCGCCGCCGACCCGGCGCATGCGGCGCTCGTCGCCTCCTTCATGGAGAAGGTGCATGCGCGCTGGGACATGGCCGCGTTCGATGCCGCCGTGCGCGAGAGCCAGGCGCGCCGCTGGGTCGTCTATCCGGCGCTCCGGAACGGCGCCTACTACCCGTGGGATTTCCAGCCGCTGCGCAACGCCTCGGAACGCTACATGCGCAACCACATGAACCTCGACAATCTCGAAGAGCGCAAACGATTCCCCCGCGGGGAATGACAGGGAGAAAAAGTATGATCACGGTTCACGGACGGGCCACCTCCTCAAACGTGCAGATCGTCATGTGGGCGATCGGCGAACTCGGCCTGCCGCACAGGAGGCTCGACGTCGGCGGCTCCTTCGGCGGCAACGACACGCCGGAATATCTGGCGATGAACCCGAACGGGCTGGTGCCGACCATCCAGGACGGCGACCTCACCATGTTCGAAAGCGCGGCGATCCTGCGCTATATCGGCGCGAAATACGGAAACGAGACCTTCTGGCCGAAGGATGCGGGCCGGCGCGGCAGGCTCGACCAGTGGGCGGAATGGGGGCGCACGAGCCTCACGCCGCCGATGGGGCAGATCTTCGGCCAGCTCGTGCGGACGCGCGAGAGCGAGCGCAACGCGGCCACGATCGCCGGCCTCGAAGGCCAACTCAGGCGGCTCGCCGGCATCGCAGACAGGCGTATCGGCGACGGGCCATGGCTCGCCGGCGCCGAATTCACCTTCGCCGACATCCCCTTCGCGCATCAGCTCTACCGCTATTTCACCATGGCTTTCGACCGGGCGGAGACGCCGAACCTCGTCGCCTACTACGAGCGGCTGAAGGAGCGCCCGGCATTTGCGAAGCATGTGATGGTTTCGTACGAGCCGCTGAGGGTGGTGTGAGGAAAACTCCCCCTCACCCGGCTCGCGTTGCTCGCCACCCTCTCCCCGTTGGGGAGAGGAGGCGCAGGCCGCACCGCCGCTTCACCTTCTCCCCGCAAGCGGGGAGAAGGGGGATGGCCCCAGCATCAACGCCCCCCTCTCCCCGCTGGCGGGGAGAGGGTAAGGGTGAGGGGCGGTCCACTACGCTAACCCTTTGCGCGACATCCCATGCCTGAGGCCGACTACGTCATCGTCGGGTCCGGTTCGGCAGGATCGGCGCTCGCCTATCGCCTGTCGGAGGACGGGCGGCATTCGGTGATCGTCATCGAATATGGCGGCACGGATTACGGACCGCTCATCCAGATGCCGGCGGCGCTGTCGATCCCGCTCAACATGAGCCGCTACGACTGGGGCTTTTCGAGCGAGCCGGAGCCGCATCTCGGCGGCCGCGTGCTGGCGACGCCGCGCGGCAAGGTGCTCGGCGGTTCCTCCTCGATCAACGGCATGGTCTATGTGCGCGGCCATGCGCGAGACTTCGACCATTGGGCCGAGGAAGGCGCGCGCGGCTGGAGCTTCGCCGACGTGCTGCCCTACTACAAGCGCCTGGAGACCGCGCATGGCGGCGAGGCGGGGTGGCGCGGCACGGACGGGCCGATGCATGTCCAGCGCGGCTCGAGCCGCAATCCCCTCTTCGCCGCCTTCATCGAGGCGGGAAGGCAGGCGGGATTCGAGACGACGGCCGACTATAACGGGTCGAAGCAGGAAGGTTTCGGCCCCATGGAGCAGACGATCCATGGCGGGCGGCGCTGGTCGGCGGCGAACGCCTATCTGAGGCCGGCGCTGAAGCGGAAAAACGTGAGTCTGGTCAGCGGCTTCGCGCGGCGTGTGGTGGTGGAGGGTAAACGCGCGGTCGGCGTGGAGATCGAGCGGCGGCGGAAGGTGGAGATCGTGAAGGCGCGGCGGGAAGTGATCGTCGCCGCCTCCTCCATCAACTCGCCCAAACTCCTGATGCTGTCGGGCATCGGCCCGGCGGCGCAGCTGAGGGAGCACGGCATCGAGGTCGTGGCGGACCGGCCGGGCGTCGGCCGGAACCTGCAGGACCATCTGGAGCTCTACATCCAGCAGGCATCGACCAGGCCGATCACGCTCTATTCCAAGCTCAACCCGTTCTCCAAGGCGCTGATCGGGGCGGAATGGCTGTTCTTCAAGACCGGGCTCGGCGCTTCCAACCATTTCGAGGCGGCGGCCTTCGTGCGCTCGCGCGCCGGCGTCGACTATCCCGACATCCAGTACCATTTCCTGCCCGTCGCCATCCGCTACGACGGCAAGGCGGCGGCGAAGTCGCACGGCTTCCAGGCACATGTCGGGCCGATGCGGTCGAAGTCGCGCGGATCGGTGACGCTGCGCTCCTCCGACCCGGCCGACAGGCCGTCGATCCGCTTCAACTACATGGAGCATCCGGACGACTGGTCGGATTTCAGGCACTGCATCAGGCTGACGCGCGAAATCTTCGGGCAGAAGGCCTTCGACGATTTCCGCGGCGAGGAGATCGCGCCGGGCGCCCGGGCGCAGAGCGACGACGAGCTGGACGACTTCATCCGCGCGCATGTCGAGAGCGCCTACCACCCCTGCGGCACTTGCCGGATGGGCGCGGCGGACGATCCGATGAGCGTTGTCGATCCCGAATGCCGGGTGATCGGCGTCGAGGGTCTGAGGGTCGCCGACTCGTCCATCTTCCCGCGCATCACCAACGGAAACCTGAACGCGCCGTCGCTGATGACCGGAGAGAAGGCGGCCGACCACATCCTCGGCAATCCGCTGCTCGCGCCGTCGAACCAGGAGCCGTGGATCAACCCGCGCTGGCGGGAAAGCGACCGGTAGCAAGGCGCCGGCGCAATCCCCCGCTGGATTCGACGCCAAAGGAACGCTATCGAGAAGCGGAACGTCACGGCCAAGGAGAGGCATTCCGTGAAGCAGAACCAGCTCTATCTCGTCATCGGCGCGCTTGTGGTGATCGTGGTCGTCCTCGGCGGTTATATCTACCACGAGCGGACCAAGCCGGAGGGCGTCCAGATCCAGTTCGACCAGAACGGATTGAAGATACAGAAGAATTGAGCGAACCCGCCCGGCCGGCCTCCGGCCGGCGCGGCTAACCCATGGAGCGTGCCGGCATGAAGGCGCAACCGACGGCATCGCATTACGTCAACGGCCGCTATGTCGAGGACGATCACGGCCGGCCGCTCGACGTGACCTATCCGGCGACCGGCGAGACCATCGCGCATCTCCATGCCGCCACGCCCAACATCGTCGAACTGGCGATCGAGGCGGCGCGGGCCGCGCAGGCCGAATGGGCGCGCCTCAAGCCGGTCGAGCGCGGGCGCATCCTGCGCCGCGCCGCCGATCTGCTGCGCCAGCGCAACGCCGACCTCGCGCGGCTCGAAACGCTCGATACCGGCAAGGCGCTGCAGGAGACGCTGGTCGCCGACCCCGCATCGGCCGCCGACGCGCTGGAGTTTTTCGGCGGCGCGGTCGCCACGTTCCATGGCGATTTCGTCGATCTCGGCGGGCCGTTCGGCTATACGCGGCGCGAGCCGCTCGGGGTGTGCGTCGGCATCGGCGCCTGGAATTATCCGATCCAGATCGCGGCCTGGAAATCGGCCCCGGCGCTCGCCATGGGAAATGCCATGGTGTTCAAGCCGTCGGAGAATACGCCGCTTTCAGCGCTGGCGCTGGCCGAGATCTACACCGAGGCCGGGCTGCCGGACGGGCTTTTCAACGTAGTGCAGGGCTTCGGCGATGTCGGCGCGGCGCTCGTCGGCCACGAGGCCGTCGCCAAGGTTTCGCTGACCGGCTCCGTGCCGACCGGCCGCAGGATCGCCGGCGCCGCCGGCTCGAAACTGAAGCATGTCACGATGGAACTCGGCGGCAAGTCGCCGCTCATCGTCTTCGACGACGCCGATGTCGAGAACGCCGTCGGCGGCGCCATGATGGCGAATTTCTATTCCACCGGGCAGGTCTGCTCGAACGGCACCCGCGTCTTCGTGCAGGACGGCATCCGCGAACGCTTCCTCGGCCGGCTGATCGAGCGCACGAAGAAGATCCGCATCGGCGATCCGCTCGATCCCGATACGCAGATGGGCCCGCTCATCAACAAGGCGCAGCACGAAAAGGTGCTTTCCTATATCGAGGCCGGCAAAAAGGAGGGCGCCACCCTCGCCCATGGCGGCGGCGTGCCGAAGCTTCAGGGCTTCGAGAATGGTCTTTTCGTGGAGCCGACGATCTTCACGCAAGTCGAGGACCGGATGACCATCGCGCGCGAGGAAATCTTCGGGCCGGTGATGTCGGTCCTCTCTTTCAGCGAGGAGGACGAGGTCGTCCGCCGCGCCAACGACACGGAGTTCGGGCTCGCCGCAGGCGTGTTCACGCGCGACCTGCCACGTGCCCATCGCGTCATCGCCGAGTTGCAGGCCGGGACGTGCTGGATCAACAACTACAACCTGACCCCGGTGGAGCTTCCCTTCGGCGGCGTCAAGCAGTCGGGAATCGGCCGGGAGAACGCGCTCGCGGCGCTGTCGCACTATTCGCAGTTGAAGAGCGTCTATGTGGAAACGGGCAACGTAACGAGCCCGTATTAGAAAGGCCGTGAGGCCGGCCTGCCGACGGCTTTTCAAACGACCTCTCGGGACAGTTTGCCGCCTGCTACCTGCGATCTTCCATAAGCGCTTGCAGGATCGGAACCCGGACGCTATAAGCCGCCCGTCTGGTCGCGGAGTGTAGCGCAGCCTGGTAGCGCACCTCGTTCGGGACGAGGGGGTCGCAGGTTCAAATCCTGCCACTCCGACCAGTAAAATCAGCGGTTTACACGCATCCCCCAACATGCCGATCGAATGGACCGATCTCTCCGAGGACGAGCGGATAGCGCTGAAGCGGATGAACCGCGGCCCCTATCCGAATCTGGACAGCCGGATCGCGGAGCGCCTCATCGCGCACGGTCTGGCCGTGGAGCGGCCACGCGGCATCGGCATCAGCCGGGAAGGACGGGAACTGGTCATCAACGCGCTGCTCGCCGCCAGGGACAGTTGAGCGGCGGCCATCCCGGGAACCAATTCGACGCGCCGGGGTTGATGGCTTCGAGCGGGTTGTCGAGAGGGAGGTTCCAGCATGGCCACGAAACCCACCAAGGCCGGCGGCAAGATCGCGCCCACCGCAAAAAAGAACGAAGCTTCCAAACACCTGAAGACTTCGAAGCCGAAAGCCTCAACAGCCAAGAGCGAAAAGCCGGCAGCCCGGAAGTGACGCTCCGACAAACAACCAGAGCCCACGACATCCGGAAAGGGCGCCGGCGCCTTGGCATTGGATAAATACCTGCTCGAACGAGCCGCGAATGAAGTAGCGCGCCTCAAGCGGCGGACCGATGGCGACCTTGTAACGGAGGTTGAAATCGACCGCGATCCGGCGGCACTCCAAAGCCGTCTTGGCGATCCGGGCATGCAGTGATTTCCAACATGTTCTTCCGCCCGATGGAACGCCTGCCCGTATAAAAGAGCATGCATCCCTTCTTTCGGGCTGTTGCCTCGCATGTCGGGCTGCGGCAGAAGGTGCGCGTCTCCCGTCGAGGATCGGAAATGGCCGAGGCTGCCCATGAAGTCGATTGCGTCGTCGTCGGCGCGGGCGTGATCGGGCTCGCGGTCGCCCGCGAGCTGTCAATGGCCGGGCGCGAGGTGATCGTGCTGGAGGCCGCCGGCGCCATCGGCACCGAGATTTCGAGCCGCAACAGCGAGGTCATCCATGCCGGGCTCTACTATCCGGCCGGCAGCCTGAAGGCGAAATTCTGCGCGCCGGGCCGCGCACTCCTCTACGACTATTGCAGGTCACACGCGGTGCCGCATCGGCGGATCGGAAAGCTGGTCGTGGCTTCGGGCGAGACCGAAATCGGCACGCTCGAAGGGATCGCCACGCAGGCCCGCGCCAACGGCGTCGACGACCTCGAATTTCTCGAAGGCGCCAGGGCGCGGGCGATGGAACCGGCGCTCAACGTTTCGGGCGCGCTCCATTCGCCGAGCACCGGCATCATCGACAGCCATGCCTATATGCTGGCGCTCCGGGGCGACGCCGAGGACAATGGCGCGCTCTTCGCCTTCCATGCTCCCGTCACCGGAGGCGCGCTCGAAAAGGACGGCGTCCTGCTGCATGTCGGCGGCGGGGAGCCGGCGATGCTGCGCGCCCGGCTCGCGGTCAACGTGACGGGCCTCGCCGCGCGCAAGGTCGCGCTCTCGATCGAGGGCGTCGACGGCGTGCCGGAACTGAAATTCGCCAAGGGCAATTATTTCGGCCTTGCCGGCAAGGCGCCCTTCTCGCGGCTTATCTATCCGGTGCCCGAGCGCGGCGGTCTCGGTGTCCACCTGACGCTCGACCTCGCCGGCCGGGCACGGTTCGGCCCGGACGTGGAGTGGATCGAGCAGCCGGACTATTCCGTCGACGCCGAACGCGCCCTGCCCTTCTATGCCGCGATCCGGCGCTATTGGCCGGCGCTGCCGGACGGCGCGCTCTATCCCGACTATGCCGGGGTCAGGGTAAAGGTCGCGGGCGTAGAGCCGAACGATTTCCTCATCGGGACGGCGAATGCGCCGCTCATCAATCTGTTCGGGTTCGAATCGCCGGGGCTGACGGCGTCGTTGGCGATCGCGCGGGAGATCGAGGCGATGGCGAGGGGGATGTAGCCAAAGCGGAGCGTGGTAAGTCCCCAGCTATGTGGGGCGCTGATCGGCTACCTTCATTTGCGTCATTCCGGGGCCGCGCAGCGGAACCCGGAATCCAGAACGCCGGCCTTGCTCATTGAGACTTGAATTGGCAACGGTACTGCTCTGGATTCCGGGTTCCGCTGCGCGGCCCCGGAATGACGGCCTGTGGTGAATGTCTTCAATCTCTAACTGTCCACATGGCCTACGCCGTCTTCACCACCGTCAGGTGCAGTTCCTCGATCATGGCGTCGCGCATCATGAATTTCTGCGCCTTGCCCGTCACGGTCATGGGCAGGCTTTCCCGGAAACGCACATAGCGCGGGATCTTGTAGTGCGCGATCTGGCCGCGGCAGAACTCGCGGATCTCCTCCTCGGTCGGCGGATCGCCGGCCTGCGCGACGATCCAGGCGCAGAGCTCCTCGCCATATTTGTCATCCGGCACGCCGAAGACCTGCACCTCTCGCACCTTCGGGTGGCGATAGAGGAATTCCTCCACCTCACGCGGATAGACGTTCTCGCCGCCGCGGATGACCATGTCCTTCACGCGGCCGACGATGTTGCAATAGCCCTCCACGTCGATGGTCGCGAGGTCGCCGGTGTGCATCCAGCCCTCCGCGTCGATCGCCTCCTTCGTGCGCTCCTCGTCGTTCCAGTAGCCTTTCATCACCGAATAGCCGCGCGTGCAGAGCTCGCCGCGTTCGCCGACAGGCACCGTCGCGCCGTCCTCGCCGACGATCTTAACCTCCAGATGCGGCAGGATGCGGCCGACGGTGGAGACGCGCTTTTCGATCGGATCGTCGGTGCTGCTCTGGAAGGAGACGGGGCTCGTCTCCGTCATGCCGTAGGCGATCGTCACCTCGCTCATGTGCATCTGGGAAACGACCCGCTTCATCACCTCGATCGGGCACGGCGAGCCGGCCATGATGCCGGTCCGAAGCGAAGAGAGGTCGAAGCTCTTGAAATCGGGATGGTCGAGTTCGGCCACGAACATGGTCGGCACACCGTAGGCCGCGGTGCAGCGCTCCTGCGCGATCGCTTTCAACGTCGCGCCGGGCTCGAAGCCCTCGCTCGGGAAGATCATCGCCGCGCCCTTGGTGATGCAGCCGAGCGTGCCCATGACCATGCCGAAGCAATGGTAGAGCGGCACGGGGATCGCCAGCCGGTCCTTCTCGGTGAAATGCATCGCGTCGGTGACGAAGGCGGCGTTGTTCAGGATGTTCCGGTGGGTCAGCGTGGCGCCCTTCGGCGAGCCGGTCGTGCCGCTGGTGAACTGGATGTTGATCGGCTCGTCCGGCTCGAGACCGGCGGTGATGGGATCGAGCGCGGCAAGCGAGGCGTCGTCCGCCATCGCGACGACCTCCGCGAAATTATAGGCGCCGGGCGTCTTCTCCTCGCCGGTGCGGATGACGATCTTCAGGTCCGGCAGCTTCTTCGCCTTCAGTTCGCCCGGCGCGCAGCCGGCCATCTCGGGCGCCAGCGTCTGCAGCATGCCAAGATAGTCGGAAGTCTTGAAGCTCGCCGCCGTCACCAGCGCCTTGCAGCCGACCTTGACCAGCGCGAATTCGAGCTCGGCGAGGCGATAGGCGGGATTGATGTTGACCATGATGAGGCCGAGCCGGGCGGTCGCGAACTGGGTCAGCACCCATTCGGGCCGGTTCGGCGACCAGATGCCGACGCGGTCGCCCTTCCTCAAGCCGAGCCTGTGCAGGCCGGCGGCCAACAGGTCCACCTGGCGGGCGAGTTCGGCATAGGTCCAGCGGATGCCGGGCTCGACAAAGACGGCGCCGTCGCGGGCGCCATGCCGCGCCACCGTCCGCGCGAAGGCGGCGGGAATGGTCTCGTTCAGAAGCGGCGGCCGGTCGGCGCCGCGCACGAGCGACATTCCGCCGATAGGCTCCATGGGGCGGGCATTCTTCTCGACCTTCCTGTCCATCGTCATTCCTCCCGATTCGTCCGGCCGGCCAGCGAAGGACCGGTCTCTCCTGCTCTCTTCATATAAACCCGGACAGGCCCTCGTCACGTGAACTTTCGGCCAGTTGCAATCCCGATGCAACTTTCTGCCATTTCCGGTTGCATTCCCCGAAATCGCGGCCTGAATGATTCCGCGGTTAGCTGGAGGCATGGACAGGATTGTCTCACGCAAACCTTCGATCCGCGGCCTGGGCGGGTGCGTTGCCGGCACCTCGGCCGTCTAATTCGCCATCGTCGCGCCGATCCTCCTCCTGCTGCTGTTCGGCATGGTTGCCTGGGGCATCTATCTCGGCGCGAGCCATTCCATCCAGCAGATCGCGGCGGACGCGGCGCGCACGGCGGTGGCGGGCCTCGACGAGAAGGAGCGGGTCTCGCTCGCCGACAGCTATATCGAGCGGAACGTCTCCGGATATCCCTTCGTCGATCCGCAAAAGCTCGGGCTCGACATCAAGGACAATCCCGCCGACGCCAGCGAGTTCACCGTCGCGATCCGCTACGACGCACGCGACCTTCCGATCTGGAACCTGCTGTCCGGCCTGCCGCTGCCGGGCATGACGATCCGCCATTCCTCCACGATCCGCATCGGGGGCATGTGAATGAGGAACGATCAGAAGCCGCATCCGCTCAAGGCGCACGCCAAGCGATTCCGCTCTACCTCCGGCAATGTGGCGACGCTTACGGCGCTGCTCATGCCGGCGGCGCTTACCCTCGCCGCCTTCGCGGTCGACCAGGGCTCGCTCTATCTCGAACGCCGTCACCTGCAGAACCTGACCGACCTCGCGGCCATCGCCGCCGCGGCGAACATCAGCCAGCCGGGCAAGGCGGCCAAGGCGCTCTTCGAGGCGAACGGGTGACCGACCTGACGCTGCTTTCCGATGCGGGAGAGACGAGCCTGCCCAACACGCTTCGCGTGGAGACCGGGCGCTATGTAGCCGATCCCGGGACGGCCGTCGCCTACCGCTTCCAGGCGGGCGGTTCGCCCGTCAACGCAGCCCGCGTCACCGTCAGGACGCTCGGCACGACCTTCTTCGCCGGCAACCTGCTGCCAAATCCCGCGATCGGCACGACGGCGCTCGCCAGCGCGTCCAACGAAGCCGCTTTCTCCATAGGCTCCCGGCTCGCCAGCCTGAAGGGCGGGATCATCAACCAGCTTCTGGGCAAGCTGCTCGGAACGGATCTTTCGTTGAGCGTCATGGACTACAATGCGCTCCTAGGCGCCGACGTGAACCTCCTCGGCTTCCTCGATGCGCTCGCCGGAAAGGCAAGCATCACGGCCGGCACCTATGACGACGTGCTGAACTCGGATGTGACCGTCGGCCGTTTCGTCTCCGCGCTCGCGGATGTCAGCCCGGGCCCGCAGGCGAACGCGGCGCTGAAGGCGATGGCGGCTGGGCTGGCGTCTTCGGATACGACCATTCCGCTCTCGCATCTCGTCTCGCTCGGCCCGATCGGCAAGCTGGCGCTCGGCACGGAGCCGCCCGGCCTCAACGCGAATGCGAACGTCATGTCGCTGATCACGGCGGGCGCCGCGCTCGCCGACGGCAGGCACCAGGTCGCGCTCGACCTCGACGCCGGCCTGCCCGGCATCGCCGGCGCGACGCTCAACCTCGCCATCGGCGAGCCGCCGCGAAACTCGCCATGGTTCTCGATCGGCGAAAAGGGC
The DNA here is from genome assembly GCA_001896885.1 of Rhizobiales bacterium 65-79. Classification (GTDB taxonomy): domain Bacteria; phylum Pseudomonadota; class Alphaproteobacteria; order Rhizobiales; family Rhizobiaceae; genus Mesorhizobium_L. The sequence continues at coordinate 52,043 of MKRJ01000040.1, forward strand.
CAGATCGTGCGCACCGCGCAGACCCGGCTCAGGCTCGTCGTGCAGGTCGGCGGCCCCGGCGGATTGCTCGGCGCCTCGATCCGCGTGCCGATCTATCTGGAACTCGCCTTCGCCGAGGGGCAGCTCGGAGACATCTCCTGCCCGACCGGCCGGCCGGACAGCCTCGACGTGAAGGTGAACGCCCGCCCCGGCATCGTGGAGGCGTGGCTCGGCGAGGTCGATGCCGCCGGGATGGACAATTTCACGAAATCGCCCGCCGTGCTGCCGGCGCAGCTGGTCAAGGCGCCGCTTGTGAGCGTGACCGGCGCGGCGCATGCGACCATGTCGAATCCCTCGCCGACCGTGCTCGACTTCTCCCCTTCCGATATCCGGAACGGGGCAGTGAAGAGCGTCTCGACGCATGATTTCACCGGGTCCCTGTTCGGATCGCTCCTCGGCGACCTGCGCCTCGACATCAAGGTCGGCGGGCTCGGCCTGTCGCTCCCCGGCGTGCTCAACGCGACCCTGAAAAATGTGCTGACCGCCGCCTCGCCGGCGATCGACACGCTTCTCGACAACGTGCTGGCCACGCTCGGCATCAAGCTCGGCGAAGCGGATATCCGCGTGACGGGCGGGATTTGCGGGCGCTCGGTGCTGGTGCAGTAGCGGCCACTTCGGGGTCTCGACCGTCTGCCGGAGTGGAACGGCTCAGGCATGGATTCCCGGGTCGCGCCCTTCGCTTCGCTCGGGCTTGCCCGAGAATGACGAGACGTGGACAGGCGTTTCGCCAATCTCAAACGTTTGAGATTTCGTTCCAAATTCTACGCGTTCGTCATTCTATGGCGGAGCAGGCCGATAGGCCGTCGCGGAGACCATAGAATCCATGCCGGAGCGTGTCCCCGCAAATCGCGGTCGATCACCAAGCCTGCAATCACGACCGCTCGGTTTCAGTCAGCGATTCCGAAAACAATCCCAAGCGCCGGCAGTGAAACCTTTTTCCCCTTCGGTTCCGGCGCCTCGAAACCGGGAACGTCGATGAAGCGCGCCTTGCCGAACTTCTTCGGCAGGTCGAATTTCACCGCCTCGCGGCCGATGTTGAAGACGCAGAGCATCGCCTCCGCTCCCGAGCCGCGCTCGAAGGCAAGCACGCCCTCCGGCGCGTCGAGGAAGGCGATGTCGCCAGTAAGCAGCGCCGGATGCTCCTTGCGGAAGGCCAGAGTCGCCCGGTAGTGCGCCAGCACCGAGTTCGGATCGTATTCCTGGTTCGACACGGCCCGGACTCTGTGCTCCTGCGGGATCGGCAGCCAGGGCTTCGCGCGGGAGAAGCCGGCATAGACGGCCAGTTCCTCCCAGACCATCGGCGTGCGACAGCCGTCGCGGCCCTTGAAGCCCGGCCAGAAGCGGATGCCATAGGGGTCGCGCAGATCCTCGAAGGCGATGTCCGCCTCGGTCAGGCCGAGTTCCTCGCCCTGATAGAGACAGATCGAGCCTCGCAGGGCGCAAAGCAACGTCATGCAGAATTTCGCCAGGCGGTCGCCGTCGTCCCCCGGCTTGGCGAAACGCGAGACATGACGGGCGACGTCGTGATTGGAAAAGGCCCAGCAGACCCAGCCGGCCCTCGAATGCTCGAAGGCCTCGACACAGCGGCGGATATGCGCCGCCGAAAGTTCCGGGCCGAGCAGGTCGAAGGTGTAGCACATGTTGAGCTTGTCGTTGCCGTCCGTATAGGCCGCGACTGTCTTCAGCGAACGGTCGCCGTCGCCCACCTCGCCGATCGACATGCGTTCGCGATAGGAATCAAGCAGCGCCCGCACCCGCTTGAGAAAACCTATGTTTTCCGGCTGGGTCTTGTCGTGGATGTGCTGCTGGAAGCCGTAGGGATTGGTGTCCGGCACATCGGAAGAAAGCGTGCGGGCAAGCGGCGGATTGTCGGTCAGCGCGCGGTCGTGGAAGTAATAGTTCACGGCATCGAAGCGGAACGCATCCACACCGCGGTCCAGCCAGAAGCGCAGCGCGGCGAGCAGGGCCTCCTGCACCTGGGGGTTATGGAAATTCAGATCCGGCTGCGAGGCGAGGAAATTATGCAGGTAGTACTGCTTGCGGACCGAGTCCCATTCCCAGGCCGGTCCGCCGAACACCGAAAGCCAGTTGTTGGGTGCGGTCCCGTCGGGCTTCGCATCGGCCCAGACATACCAGTCGGCCTTCGGATTGTCGCGGCTCGAACGGCTTTCCTTGAACCACAGATGCCTGTCCGACGAATGCGACAGCACCTGATCGATGATGATCTTGAGGCCGAGCCTGTGAGCCTCCGCGACCACCGCATCGAAGTCGTCGATCGTCCCGAACAGCGGGTCGACGGCGCAATAGTCGGAGATGTCGTAGCCCATGTCCGCCATGGGCGACATGAAGAAGGGCGACAGCCAGATCGCGTCGACGCCGAGCGAGGCGACATAGGGGAGCCGCTGCACGACGCCCTTCAGATCGCCGACGCCATCGCCCGACGTATCCTGGAAGGAGCGCGGATAGATCTGGTAGATGGCCGCGCCCCGCCACCATTCGGTCCCCCGCATGGTGGTCGGTTTCGCTTGCTTGACGTTCTTCATCGACCGGCTTTCGCTGACAGATGGAAATTGGATGACAAGTCCCCCTCTCCGCCTCGCTTCGCTCGGCACCTCTCCCCCTGAAGGGGGCGAGGACGGGTGCCAGGCTCGCCACCCGTCCTCTCCCCCACGAAGTGGGGGAGAGGTGCCGAGCGAAGCGAGGCGGAGAGGGGGCGGTGCATGATTGCGTCAATCCGAATTCGTTGCCGTGTCTTCAGCTTCTCCGGCCGGCGCTTCCGCATAGAAGAGCACCGAGCGCGCGGGCGCCGGGATGATGCCCGCCGCGACCGTTCCCGATTGGGGCGCATCGAACGCCGCCCAGCGCCGCCATTCATGGCCGGGACGCCCGGGCAGCGTGAAGGCCCGCGGATGGTCGTTGGCGTTGATGAACACCGCGATCCGGAGGGCGGCCGGCCCGTCGCCCTCGCGCAGCATCATGGTGAAGGCCCGGCGACCCTCCTCCTGCCAATCCTCGGGCGTAAGGGGGTCCCCCAGTTCCGTCAGCCAGGCGACATCGGAAAAATCCGAGCCGTTTCCGGCCTCGCCGGTGAGCCTCGTCGTCGCCGAAAGGACCCGGAAACGACGCCGGAACGCGCCAAGCGCGCGGGCGAATTCGAGCAGTTCCCCGTCCGCCTCCTCCCAGTCGAGCCATGTGGTCTCGTTGTCCTGCGCATAGGCGTTGTTGTTGCCGTGCTGCGAGCGGCCGAACTCGTCGCCCGCGGTCAGCATGATGGTGCCGCGCGAGGCGAAAAGCGTAGCGAGCAGCGCCGCGCAATCGTGCCGACGCCTCTCGACGATGGCGGCGTTGGTCGTCTTGCCCTCGACGCCGTTGTTCCATGAGAGGTTCTCGTCATGGCCGTCGCGATTGTCCTCGCCATTGGCGCTGTTGTGCTTGCGCTCGTAGGAGACGAGGTCGGCGAGCGTCATGCCGTCATGGGCCGCGACGAAATTCACCGTCCGCGTGCGCGGCGTATCCCGGAATATGTCGAACGAACCGGCGAGCCGCGTGGCGAGCGGCCCAGCCATGCCGGCATCGCCTCGCCAGAAGCGCCGCACATCGTCGCGGTAGCGGTCGTTCCATTCGAGGAAAGGCGGCGGGAATCCGCCGAGCCTGTAGCCGCCCTCACCGATATCCCAGGGCTCGGCGATGAGGACGCGATCGCCCACCACCGAATCCTCGCGCAGCATGCGTAGAAGCGGCGCTTCCGCGTCGAAGCCGCTGTCGGTGCGGCCGAGCACGGTTGCGAGGTCGAAGCGGAAGCCGTCCACCTCGGCATGGGTCACGAAATGGCGCAGCGTGTCGACGATGAGCTTCCGCACCACCGGGTGATCGCAATCGAGCGTGTTGCCGCAACCGGTGACGTTGTCGAGCCGCGGCGGCTCACCGGCATGTCGGTAGTAGGCGAGATTGTCGAGGCCGCGCAGCGAAAGGACGGGGCCGATCGCGTCGGCTTCGCCCGTGTGGTTCAGCACCACGTCGAGGATGACGGCGATGCCGGCATCGTGCAGCGCCTCGACCGTCTCGCGCAATTCGGCGATGCCGCCCGGCGCCAGCCGCGGATCGAGCGCCATGAAGGTTACCGGATTGTAGCCCCAGGCGTTGCGCAGATTGAGCGGCGGCAGGTGGCGTTCGTCGATCCATGCCGCGATCGGCATCAGTTCGACGGCGCCGACGCCGAGCCCGACCAGATGCTCGACGATCTCCGGCTGCCTGAGCGCCGCGACGGTGCCGCGCATCGGCCCGTGGATCGCCGGATGGCGCTTGGTGAAGGCGCGGACCGGCACCTCATAGATAAGGCCGCCTGGCTTGAAGAGCGGCGGCCTCGGGAAAAGCCGGCCGCGGGCGGTCGTCACGACGGCCTTGGGGACGAGGCCGGCCGTATCGCCGCCCTCCCCGCGTGCCGCCGCCAGCCGCTCGCGATAGGCGTAGGGCCGGTCGATGGCGAGCGCATAGGGATCGACCAGGAGCTTCGCCGGATCGAAGAAATAGCCGTTATGCGGGTCGTAGCGGCCGTCGGCGCGATAGCCGTAGCGCGCGCCGGCCTGCAGCCCCTCGACGAAGCAGGACCAGATGCCGTCCTCGCCGCGCTCCATGTCGTGCCGCGCGGTCTCGGCCATGCCTTTTTCATCGAAGAGGCAAAGCGTCAGCTTCTCCGCCGTCGTCGAAACGACGGAGAATTCAACGCCCCCCTCTTTCGCAACCGCCCCCAGTTGCACAGCGCGTTTCAAATACAGACTCTCATGTTCAGGTGATGACGGATGGCTTGTCGCGCCCGGTATGCGCCTTGATGCCGGCGATCTTGTCGGCGGCGGCGATCAGGTCGGCAAGCGCCTTCTGAGTGTCGAGATCGTGCTTGGCCGGGTCGGGCTCGTAGCGCTCGATATAGACGCGGATCGTCGCGCCTTCCGTGCCCGTGCCGGAGAGCCGGAAGACGATGCGCGAGCCGCCCTCGAAGAAGATGCGGATGCCCTGGTGCTCGCTCACCGAATGGTCGACCGGATCGTGATAGGCGAAGTCGTCCGCCTTCTCGACCTTGTCCTTGCCGAAACTCTGGCCGGGAAGGCTCGAGAGCTTCGCCTTCAATTCGTCCATCATCCTGTTGGCGGCGTCCGACTTCACCGCCTCGTAGTCGTGGCGCGTATAGTAGTTGCGGCCATAGGTCCTCCAGTGATCCTCGGCGACTTCCCTGACGCTCATGCCGCGCACGGCGAGTATATTCAGCCAGAGCAGGACCGCCCAAAGCCCGTCCTTCTCGCGTACATGGTTCGAGCCGGTGCCGGCGCTTTCCTCGCCGCAGATCGTCGCCATGCCGGCGTCGAGGAGATTGCCGAAGAATTTCCAGCCGGTCGGCGTCTCGTAGGAGCCGATGCCGAGTTTCGCCGCCACGCGATCCGACGCCGCGCTGGTCGGCATGGACCGGGCGATGCCCTTCAGCCCGGCTTTGTAGCCCGGCGCGAGATGCGCATTGGCGGAAACCATGGCGAGCGAGTCGGAGGGCGTGATGAAGATGCCGCGTCCGAGGATCAGGTTGCGGTCGCCGTCGCCGTCCGATGCCGCCGCGAAATCCGGCGCATGGTCGGACATGACGAGATCGTAGAGGTGCTTGGCGTGCACGAGGTTCGGGTCGGGATGGTGGCCGCCGAAATCCGGCAGCGGCCGGAAATTGCGCGCCGTGCCTTCCGGCGCGCCCAGCCGGTTCTCCAGTATCTCCTTGCCATAGGGTCCGGTCACGGCATGCATGGAATCGAAAACCATGCGGAAGCCGGATTTGAAGAGCTTGCGGATGGCGTCGAAATCGAAAAGCTCTTCCATCAGTTCGGCGTAGTCCGTGACGGGATCGATGATCTCGATCTTCATGCCGCCGCGCTCGATCGCGCCGAGGCTGGAGAGGTCGATGTCGGGGAAATCCTCGATCCGGTAGCGGTCGATGACCTTGGATCGGGAGAAGATCGCCTCGGTGATCTTCTCCGGCGCGGGTCCGCCATTGCCGATATTGTACTTGATGCCGAAATCCTCCTTCGGCCCGCCGGGATTGTGGCTTGCCGAGAGGATGATGCCGCCGAAGGTCTTCTTCTTGCGGATCAGGTTCGAGACGGCGGGCGTCGAGCAGATGCCGTCCTTGCCGATGATGAGCTTGCCGAAGCCGTTGGCGGCGGCCATCTTGACGGCGATCTGGATGACCTCGGGATTAAAGTAGCGGCCGTCGCCGCCGATCACCAGCGTCTTGCCCTCGTGGCCCTCCAGCGAATCGAAGATCGACTGGATGAAATTCTCCACATAGTTCGGCTTCTGGAACTCCGGCACCTTCTTGCGGAGGCCCGAAGTGCCCGGCCGCTGGTCCATGTATGGCTTCGTGGGAACCGTCTTGATCATGCCGTGACCACTTTCTTTGCAAGCAGGGAGCGATAGAGATCGACATAGCGCGCGGCGCTTTTTGTCCAGGATACGTCGGATTTCATGCCCTGCCTCTGCATCGCCGACCAGGCGTCCGGCCGCGCATGCACGACGATGGCGCGGGTGACGGCGTGATAGAGACCGTCCGGCGCGGCGGGCTGATACTGGAAGCCGGTGGCGACGCCCGCCGACAGCGCCGCCTCGTTGGCGTCGATGACGGTGTCGGCAAGGCCACCCGTCCGCGCGACCACCGGAACGCAGCCATAGCGCAGCCCGTAAAGCTGGGTCAGGCCGCATGGCTCGAAGCGCGAGGGGATGAGGATCGCGTCGGCGCCGCCCTGAAGCAGATGCGACAGGGGCTCGTTGTAGCCGACGACGAAGCCGACCCTGCCCCTGTGCCTCGAAGCCGCGGCAAGCAGCGCGCCTTCGAGCGCGGCATCGCCCGAGCCGAGGACGGCAAGGCGTCCGCCGGCCGCGACCAGCCCGTCGACCGTGTCGACGAGGATGTCCATGCCCTTCTGCCAGGTCAGGCGGCTGATCACGCAGAAGAGCGGTCCCTCCCCGCGATCGAGGCCGAAGCGCTCCTCCAGCGCCGCCTTGTTCGCCCTGCGCGCCTTGAGGCTGCGCGCCGAATATTTTCGCGCGAGATGCGGATCGGTCTCGGGATTCCATATGTCGGTGTCGATGCCGTTGACGATGCCCTGGAGGTCACCGGCTCGCGCGTTCATCATGCCGTCGAGCCCCATGCCGAATTCCGGCGTGCGGATTTCCTGGGCGTAGGTGGGGCTGACCGTGGTTATGACGCTCGCCGCCTGCAGCCCCGCCTTCAGGTAGCCGACGCCACCGTAATATTCGACGCCGTCGAGCGCGAGCGCCGATGCCGGGAGACCGAGCTGCGGGAAGATCGAAACAGGAAACTGCCCCTGGAAGGCAAGATTGTGCACCGTCATGACGGACGGGATGGCGGCGCCGTCATAGCGCAGGTAGGCGAGCGTCATCGCCGCCTGCCAGTCATGCGCATGCACGATATCGGGCGCATAGCCTTTGAGCGCGCCACCCGCGATGTCGGCTGCGGCGCGGGAAAACGCCGCGAAGCGCCGCCAGTTGTCGGCGTAATCCGCGCCGGCCGGATCGCCATAGGGTCCGCCCTTGCGGTCGAACAGCTTCGGCGCGTTCAGGACAAGGAGTTCGAGACCGGCCGCCTCGCCGTGCAGGATCGAGGCCCTGGCGCCGAAAAGGTCAGGATAGGCATGGACCTCCTTCCTTTTCTTCAACTGCGCCGCGAGCCCCGGATAACCGGGCACGAAAGTGGTCGCGTGCACGCCGTGCACGGCCAGCGCGGGCGGCAGCGCGCCGACGACATCCGCCAGCCCGCCGGTCTTGACCAGCGGAAAGACCTCGGAGGCGACGGAGAGGATTTTCATCAAGCGACGCTTCCATTCGGCCGATCGTATTCCTTCGCACCCCCCTCTGTCCTGCCGGACATCTCCCCCTCAAGGGGGGAGATCAGCCGGCCGCGCCGTCCATTCTTCTTTTCTGCGACTTTCGAGATTGGCGAAGAGGATGACGACAGCCGATCTCCCCCCTTGAGGGGGAGATGTCCGGCAGGACAGAGGGGGGTGCGAAGGGACACTGGATTCGCCGAATTCATTTGCGTTTCAAAGCCTGTCGATCATCTCCTGAGTGATCAGGCAGATGCCCTTCTCCGTGCGGCGGAAGCGCTTGGCGTCGAGGATCGGATCCTCGCCGACCACCAGCCGCTCGGGAATGCGAACGCCGCGATCGATGACGACGCGGCTCAGGCTGGCGTTGCGGCCGATGAAACAATCCGGCAGGACGACGCATTCCTCCACCGAGGAAAAGGAATTGATGCGCGCGCCGGTGAAGATCAGGCTGCGCCTCAGCGCCGCGCCCGAGATGATGCAGTCGCCGGCGACCAGCGACGACACGGCCGAGCCGCGCCTTCCCTCCTCGTCATGGACGAACTTGGCGGGCGGCTTGATCTCGGCATAGGTCCAGATCGGCCAGTCGCGGTCGTAGATGTCGAGTTCCGGCGTGATGTCGGTCAGGTCGATATTCGCCTCCCAGTAGGCGTCGATCGTGCCGACGTCGCGCCAGTAGGCCTCGCGCTCGAAGCTGGACCGGACGCAGGAAGCCGTGAAGCGGTGGGCGCAGGCCTTCCCGTTCTCGACGATGTGGGGAATGATGTCCTTGCCGAAATCGTGGCTGGTTTCCTTCGCCGCGGCGTCGCGGCGAAGCTGGTCCATCAGGAATCTGGTCCGGAAGACGTAGATACCCATCGACGCCAGCGCGTAATCGGGATTGCCGGGAATGCCGGGCGGATCGGCCGGCTTCTCGACGAAGGCGACGATCCTGTCCTTTTCGTCGACATGCATGACGCCGAAGCCGGTCGCCTCCATGCGCGGCACCTCCAGGCAGCCGACGGTCACGTCGGCGCCGGTGTCGACGTGCTGGCGCAGCATGATCTCCAGGTCCATCTTGAATACATGGTCGCCGGCAAGGATGACCATGTATTCCACGCCGTAGTCCTGGATGATGTCGATGTTCTGATAGACCGCGTCGGCGGTGCCTTCATACCATTGCGTCTCCGAGACGCGCTGGCTCGCGGGCAATATGTCGAAGCTCTCGTTGCGCTCGGGCCGGAAGAAGTTCCAGCCGCGCTGCAGGTGGCGGATGAGGGAATGCGCCTTGTATTGGGTGGCGACGCCGATGCGGCGGATGCCGGAATTCAGCGCGTTGGAAAGGGCGAAATCGATGATGCGGGTCTTGCCGCCGAAATAGACGGCTGGCTTGGCGCGCCGGTCGGTCAGTTCCTTCAGCCGGCTGCCCCGTCCGCCGGCAAGGACATAGGCCATCGCGTCGCGCGACAGAGGCTGGCTCCGTTTCACATCCGCCATACGCACCCTCCCATCCAACACAATTCTCTACTCTGGCAACACAATTCTCTACTCTGGATCGTATTCGATCATGATGGTCGAGAGCGGCGGCAAAGTCATCAGCGCCGACGCGCCCTTCTTTCCGGCAATCGCCGAGACCATGCCGTTGTTCCCCATTCCGCTACCGCCATAGTCGCGGGCATCGGTATTGACGATTTCGCGCCAGCGGCCCGCATGCGGCAGCGGCACCGAATAGCCGCCGCGCGGCACCGGCGTGAAATTCGAGATGATGGCGACCGGCCGGGCCCCCGGCGCGCCGCGCACCCATGCGAAAACCGAATTCGCGTGATCGTCGACGATCAGCCAGCCGAAGCCTTCCGGCTCGCAATCCCGGGCGTGGAGCGCCGGCTTCGTCCGGTAGAGGCGGTTCAGGTCGCGCACGAGACGGCGCACGCCCTCGTGCGAGCCATAGTCGAGCAGGTACCAGTCGAGGGCCTTCGCATCGTTCCACTCGGACGCTTGAGCGAATTCCTGCCCCATGAAGAGCAGCTTCTTGCCCGGATAGCCCCACATGAAGGCGTAGTAGGCGCGCAGATTGGCGAATTTCTGCCAGTCGTCGCCCGACATCTTCGTCAGCAGCGAACCCTTGCCGTGCACCACCTCGTCATGGCTGAGGGCGAGCACGAAATTCTCGCTGAAGGCATAGACGAGGCCGAAGGTGATCTGGTCGTGATGGTACTTCCGATGAACGGGCTCCTTCGACATATAGGCCAGCGTGTCGTGCATGAAGCCCATGTTCCATTTGAAGCCGAAGCCCAGCCCGCCCTCATGCACCGGCTGGGAGACCTTCGGCCACGAGGTCGATTCCTCGGCGATCGTCATGACGCCGGGATGGGCGCCATAGACCGTGCGGTTCATCTGCTGCAGGAAGCGGACGGCCTCCAGATTCTCGCGCCCACCCTTTTCGTTCGGGATCCACTCGCCCGCCTTCCTCGAATAGTCGAGATAGAGCATGGAAGCGACGGCATCGACCCTGAGCCCGTCGAGGTGATATTTCTCCGGCCAGAAGAGCGCATTGTTGACCAGGTAGGCCAGCACCTCGCGCCGGCCGAAATTGTAGATCGCCGTGTTCCAGTCGGGATGGAAACCCTTGCGCGGATCGGCGTGTTCGTAGAGCGCGGTGCCGTCGAAACGCGCCAGCCCGTGCTCGTCGGTCGGAAAGTGCGCCGGCACCCAGTCGAGGATGACCCCTATGCCGGCACGGTGCGCGCCGTCGACGAAGCGGGCAAAGCCTTCGGGCTCGCCGAAGCGCGCCGTCGGGCAGTAGAGGCCGGTCGTCTGGTAGCCCCATGACGGGTCGTATGGGTGCTCGGTGATCGGCAGGAACTCGATATGGGTGAAGCCCATGTCGACGACATAGGGGATGAGCCGCTCGGCCAGTTCGTCCCAGGAAAGGAACGAGCCGTCGTCGCGCCGCTGCCATGAGCCGGCATGGACCTCGTAGATGGAGATGGGCTGGCGGCGCGCATCGGCGCTTCGCCAGAAGTCGCGATGCCCCTCGTCTCCCCATTGATGGCGCAGCGGAAAATCGGTGACCGACGCGGTGGCGGGCCGAAGCTCGGAGCGGAAGGCGAAGGGGTCCGCCTTGAGCGGGAGCTTCTGGCCTTTCGGCCCGATGATCTCGTATTTATAGGGCTGGCCGGCGCTGATGTCGGGCAGGAATATCTCCCAGATGCCGGTATCGATGCGCTTGCGCATCACGTGGCGTCGGCCGTCCCAGTCGTTGAACTGCCCGACCACGGAGACACGCCGAGCATTGGGCGCCCAGACGGCGAAATGCACACCGTTCGCCCCCTCGTGCTCGATCAGATGCGCGCCGAGCTTGTCGAAGAGCCTGAGATGCGAGCCTTCGGCGATATAGTAGTCGTCCATGGGCCCGAGCACCGGCCCGAAGGAATAGGGATCGGTGATCCACCAGTCGCCGCCCCGGTTTCGCGCGTGATAGCGGATCGGCTGACGGTTGCCGATGTCGAGCACCCCGTCGAAGAAGCCGGCATCGTCGCGGCGGACAAGCTCCCCGGCCGGCTTGCCGTCGAGCGTGAAGGCCATGACGTGTTCGGCATGGGGAATAAAGCAGCGCGCGACATATCCGCCTCCCGCCTCCTGCACCCCCAGAATGGAAAAAGGATCGCGATGCTCGCCGGCGACAATCGCCCGGATGTCCGCCGCGCCGGTCAGCGGCTTGTCGGCCTTCTTACGAACACCCGGCATCTATCGGCGGCACCTTTCCAACCAGGGTTTTGTCCGGATCGACGGGTCGAGGGCAACCCCTCGCCGCCTCGCCAGTCCGAACGTGGAGCCTGACCTCACAACCAGCTTCCCTGGATTCAACTATAGGGCACTTTCCAGATTTCCGATGCATATTGCCGGATCGTCCGGTCGGAGGAGAACCAACCCATGTTCGCCGTGTTGCGGATGGCCTTGGCGTACCATGCGCCGGGATCGCGCCAGAGATCGTCGATGCCGCGCTGGGCGGCGGCGTAGCTGTCGAAATCGGCCGCGACCATGAACCAGTCATGGTCGTAGAGGCCGCCGATCAGGCCGGCATAGCGGTCGCGATCGTCCGGCGAGAAGACGCCCGACGCGATCGCCGCCAGCGCCTGCGACAGTTCGGGCGAGCGCTCGATCACCTCGCGCGGGCGGTAGCCGTTGCGGCGGCGCTCCGCGACCTCTTCGGCGGTCAGGCCGAAGATGATGATATTGTCGGCGCCGACATGCTCGCGGATCTCGATATTGGCGCCGTCGAGCGTGCCGATGGTAAGCGCGCCGTTCAGCGCGAACTTCATGTTGCCGGTGCCGGACGCCTCCATTCCCGCGGTCGAGATCTGCTCGGAGAGATCGGCCGCCGGCACCAGGATCTCCGCCAGGCTGACATTGTAGTTCGGGACGAAGACGACCTTGAGGAGCCCGCGCACGGACGGGTCGTTGTTGACGGTACGCGCGACGTCGTTGGCGAGCTTTATGATCAGCTTGGCGTTGTGATAGGTCGGCGCCGCCTTGCCGGCGAAGAGCTTCACGCGCGGAACCCAATCCTTCTCGGGATGCGAGCGCATCTGGTCGTAGAGCGCCACGGTCTCGATGATGTTGAGAAGCTGGCGCTTGTATTCGTGGATGCGCTTCACCTGGATGTCGAACAGCGCCGACGGGTCGAGGCCGATCCCCATGCGTTCGCGCACGAGCTTGGCCAGACGATCCTTGTTGGCGGTCTTCACCTCGGCGAACGCCTCCTGGAACGCCTTGTCGTCGGCATGGGCGTTCAGGTCCGAAAGGGCGTCGATGTCGTCCAGCACGCCGTCGCCGACCGTATGGCGCACCAGCGAGAAGAGGCCGGGATCGCATTGCTGCAGCCAGCGGCGGGGCGTGATGCCGTTCGTCTTGTTGTTGATCCTGCGGGGATAGAGGCGGTGCAGGTCGGCGAAGACGGTCTTCTTCATCAGTTCGGTGTGGAGCGCCGAGACGCCGTTCACCGAATGCGAGCCGATGAAGGCGAGATTGCCCATGCGCACGCGCCTCTCGCCGTTCTCGTCGATCAGGGAGATGGCGCTGATCTGTCCGTCATCGAAGCCATGCTCGCGCCGGGCCTCGAGGAGCAGCTTGGCGTTGATGGCATAGACAAGCTGCATGTGCCGGGGCAGCAGCCGCTCGAACAGCGGCACCGGCCAGCTCTCCAGTGCTTCCGGCAGCAGCGTGTGGTTGGTGTAGGAGAAAGTGCGGCGGACGATGTCCCAGGCGGCGTCGAACTCGATATCGTGGACGTCGATCAGAAGCCGCATCAGTTCCAGGACGGCCACGGCGGGATGGGTGTCGTTCAACTGGATCGCCGCCTTGTCGGGAAGCGACAGCAGGTCCGGATACTGGTGCAGGTGGCGGTCGATGATGTCGCGCAGGGAGGCGGCGGAGAAGAAATATTCCTGCCGGAACCTCAGTTCCTGGCCGGCCGGCGTCGCATCCGCCGGATAGAGCACGCGGGTCAGCGTCTCGGCCTGCGTGCTTTCGCGCAGCGCCCCGAGATGGTCGCCGGCATTGAACCTGTCGAGCAGGATCGGATCGACCGGCATCGCCGACCAGAGCCGCAGCGTGTTCACCCGCTTCGCCCGCCAGCCGGCGACCGGCGTGTCGTAGGCCAGGGCCAGGACCCGCTCCTGCGGCTTCCAGATCATGCGTCTTCCGTCCGTCCCCGGCACCGCTTCCACCATGCCGCCGAAGCCGATGTCGATCGAACGCTCGCGCCGTTCGAACTCCCAAGGATTGCCGTGATCGAGCCAGGTCTCCGGCAGTTCCACCTGCCAGCCCTCGGAGATTTCCTGCCGGAACATGCCATTGGCATAGCGGATGCCGTAGCCGTGCGCGGGGATATTGACGGTGGCCATCGATTCCATGAAGCAGGCGGCGAGCCGTCCGAGGCCGCCATTGCCGAGCGCAGCATCCGGCTCGAGCGCGGCGACGATATCGAAATCGACGCCGAGCGAGGAGAGCGCGTTCCTTACCTCGTCCATCAGGCGCAGGTTGGAGATCGCGTCGCGCATCAGCCGGCCGATCAGGAATTCGAGCGACAGGTAATAGACGCGCTTCGACTGCCGCTCATAGGCCTCCTTGGTCGAGGCGATCCATTTCTCGATCAGCCGGTCGCGCACCACCATGATGGTGGCGGAAAGCCAGTCGTACTGGGTCGCGACCGTCGGCTCCTTGCCGATGCGGTAGGTCAGGCAGGAGAGGATCTCGGCGGCCAGCTTGTTGGCGTCTGGCACGGCATGGGAGAGAGTCGGCTGGATAGCGATGGTCATACGTGTCCTTCTGTCGCGATACAGCCGCCCGTCAGCCGCGTTCCGCTCTTCCCTCCCCACTCATAGCGCATGCGCGTCGGCCGCGGAAATCGGAACCTAAACTTTATTATGCCGCCAGCGCCGCTTCCGGCGGCACCTTGGCGCCGGTCATGAAGGCAACGGCGTCGGACATCGTATGTTCCTTCGGATTGATGACGCAGAGCCGCTTGCCGAGCCGGTGGATGTGGACCCTGTCGGCCACCTCGAACACATGCGGCATATTGTGCGAGATGAGCACGATCGGCAGGCCGCGCTTCTTGACGTCGAGGATGAGTTCCAGGACGCGGCGCGATTCCTTGACGCCGAGGGCGGCCGTCGGCTCGTCCATGATCACCACCTTCGAGCCGAAGGCGGCGGCGCGCGCCACCGCGACGCCCTGCCGCTGGCCGCCCGAAAGCGTCTCGACCGACTGGTTGATGTTCTGGATGGTCATCAGGCCGAGTTCGGAAAGCTTGGCGCGGGCGACCTTCTGCATGGCGGAACGGTCGAGCCTTCTCAGGAATTTTCCCATGAAGCCCTTCTGCCGGACCTCGCGGCCGAGGAACATGTTGTCGGCGATCGAAAGCGCCGGGGAAAGCGCGAGGTTCTGATAGACGGTTTCGATGCCGGCATGCCGCGCCTCGATCGGCGAGCGGAAATTGACCGGCTTGCCGTTCAATTCGATCGTGCCGCTGTCGGGAATGACGGCGCCGCAGAGCGCCTTGATGAGCGTCGACTTGCCGGCGCCGTTGTCGCCGATGACCGCCAGGATCTCGCCGGGCAGGAGGTCGAAATCGGCATTGTCGAGCGCGACGACGCGGCCGTAGCGCTTGGTGAGGCCCCTGGCGGCCAGCACGGGCGTCGTCGCGTTCATGCCGAAATCCTCCTGATCCACTGGTCGATGGTGACGGCAAGGATGATCAGGATGCCGACGGTGAATTCCTGCCAGAGCACGTCGACGCCGGAAAGCGCCAGCCCATTGCGGAAGACGCCGACGATAAGCGCGCCGAAAAGCGTGCCCACGAGCGAACCGCGGCCGCCGAAGAGCGACGTGCCGCCGATGACCACGGCGGTGATGGCGTCGAGGTTGGCGGTCTGGTTGCCGAGCGGGCTCGCCGCGCCGATGCGGCCGATGAGCACCCAGGCGGCGATGGCGCAGATGAAGCCGGCCAGCGTATAGACGCCGACCAGTGTGGCGGCGGTGTTGATGCCGGTCAGGCGCGCCGCCTCGGGATCGTCGCCGGTGGCATAGACGTGCCGGCCGAACGCCGTCCGGTTCAGGATGTACCAGACGGCGACGGCGATCAGGATCATCAGGATCGAACCGTAGGTGATGAGCGCGCCGTGGCCAAAAATGATGCGATGGGCGGTCCAGTGCAGGATCGGCGCCTTCTGGGTGATGTCCTGGTCGCGAATGGTCTCGGAATGGGAGACGTAGATGATCATCGACCCGAAAATGCTCCACGTGCCGAGCGTCACGATGAAGGGCGGCAGCTTGATGATGGCCACCAGCACGCCGTTGATGAGACCGCAGACGATGCCGGTGACGAAGCCGAGCGCGAAGGCGATGTCGGGCGGCCATCCCCAGACGACGGCGAGCCGCCCCATCACGATCGAGGAAAGGACCATGATGACGCCGACGGAAAGGTCGATGCCGGCGGTCAGGATCACCAGCGTCTGGGCGATGCCCAATATGCCGATGATCGTCACCTGCTGGAGGACCAGCGAAAGATTGAACGGTGCAAAGAACCTGCCGCCGGCAGTGAAGGAAAAGATCAGGATGCCGATGATCAGGACGATGAAGGGAACGGCGGTGGGGAATTCGTGGAGAAAGTGCTGGAGCCGCCTGACCAGCGTCGCGGTCTCCTCCTCGAAGCTCGCTACGGATTGATCGGCGCCTGCCAGGCCCTGTTCCGCAGTCATCGAGCCGCGTGCGTCGTCATCCATTCCCCGTTCCTCCCTTATGCCGGGATTGCCGGAGAGTCGGCGCGGCCGGCTCTCCGATTTTCTTTCAGTCTAGCCGGACAGAGCCGAACCGGGAAGGTCAAGACGTTCGAAGCGTCCAGCGGGGCGGACCGGCTTTCCGGCCCGGGTCCCGCTGCCTCCGGCAGCTCCCGGGCGTTCGAAGCCTTCGAAAGGTCCACTGGACCTTTCGATCCGCCAAAGGCGGACCGGCTTCTCACCCCCAGCAGAGCTTCAGGCCCTCGTCGGTGCTGATGGACGGCACGCCCTTCACCGGCTTGTCGGTGACGAGCTGCGCGCCGGTGTCGTAGAATTGCTGGCCGGGAGTGGGCTTCGGCTTCTCGCCCGTCTTGGCGAACTTCTCGATCGCCTCCATGGCCATGGCCGCCATCTTCAGCGGATATTGCTGCGAGGTGGCGCCGATGATGCCGGCCTTGACGTTCTTGACGCCCGGGCAGCCGCCGTCGATGGAGACCACGAGCACGGAACCGTCGTCCTTGCCCGCCGCCTTCAGCGCCTGGTAGCCGCCGGCCGCCGCCGGCTCGTTGATCGTGTACATGACGTTCACGTCCGGGCATTTCTGCAGCAGCGTCTCCATGGCGGTGCGGCCGCCGTCCTCGGCGCCGCCGGTCATCTGATGGCCGCAGATGCGCGGATCGGTCTCGTCCCCGTAATGCTTGGGATCCTTGATGTCGATGCCGAACCCCTTCATGAAGCCCTGGTCGCGCAGATAGTCGACGGTCGGCTGGTTGGTGGCGAGGTCGAGGAAGGCGATCTTGGCGTCCTTCGCCTTGTCGCCGAGCGTGCCCTTCGCCCATTCGCCGATCAGGTTGCCGGCCTTGAAATTGTCGGTCGCGAAAGTGGCGTCGACGGCGTCGATCGGGTCGGTCGGCGTGTCGAGGTCGATGACGAGAAGGCCGGCATCCCTCGCCTTTTTGATCGTCGGCACGATCGCGGTCGAATCCGACGGGACGATCGCGAAGCCCTTGGCGCCGGCAGCGATCAGGTTCTCGATCGCGGCCACCTGGCTGTCGTTGTCGCCGTCATACTTGCCGGCGAAAGTCCTGAGATCGAGGCCGAGTTCCTTGGCCTTCGCCTGGGCGCCCTCGCGCATCTTGACGAAGAAGGGATTGCCTTCGGTCTTGGTGATCAAACCGACGATATCGGCCGACCATGCCGGGCTGGCGGCCAGGACGCCGAAAGCCATCGCGCCGGCGAAGGCGAGTTTCGTGAACGTGAACCTACTCATCTTGATCCTCCCAGTGGACATGAGCGGAAGTCCGCCCGCAGGCGCAACAACCCGCATCCGGAGATCGCCGCCCGAACGGCGAGCGGCACCGGATGGT
The DNA here is from genome assembly GCA_001896885.1 of Rhizobiales bacterium 65-79. Classification (GTDB taxonomy): domain Bacteria; phylum Pseudomonadota; class Alphaproteobacteria; order Rhizobiales; family Rhizobiaceae; genus Mesorhizobium_L. The sequence goes on from MKRJ01000040.1 coordinate 69,584, forward strand.
ATCGAAAAGCAAATACCAGCCCTTCGCCCGTGTCAATATATAAATCAAAATGAATTATTATTGACAGCGGAAGGTTTGAAAGCGATGCTTGCCGAACGCGGCCAGGAACACTATCCGACGAGAACACCGCCAGGGAGATCGCGTGGGGAGCGAAACCGCCTTACAGGACGCAAGGCCGTCCGGCCGCTTCCAGCGCGGCACCAACCAGAGCGGCATGCGCGACTACAACGAGCGGCTGGTGCTCTCGCTGGTGCGCCAGCACGGCAGCCTCGCCAAGACGGAGATCGCGCGCGTCACCGGCCTTTCCGCCCAGACGATCTCGGTCATCATGCGGGGGCTGGAGGAAGACGGGCTGCTGGTGCGCGGCGAGCCGGTGCGCGGCAAGGTCGGGCAACCCTCCATCCCGATGTCGCTCAATCCGGACGGCGCCTATTTCCTCGGCCTGAAGCTCGGACGGCGCAGCGCCGACCTCGTGCTCATCGATTTCCTCGGCCGGCCCCGATCGATGCTGCACCATCCCTACCCCTATCCGCGCCCCGACGAGACGATCGGATTCGTGCGCAAGGGGATCGGCGAGATGCGGTCGAGGCTGAGCGCCGAGCAGGAGCGGCGCATCGGCGGTCTCGGTATCGCCATCCCCTTCGAATTGTGGAACTGGGCGGACGCCGCCGGCGCGCCGCGCGACGTGATGGACGCCTGGCGCAAGACCGACATCCGCGCCGAACTCGCGGCGGAAGTTCCCTTCCCCGTCTATCTGCAGAACGACGCCACCGCCGCCTGCAACGCGGAACTCGTCTTCGGCAGGACCGGCAACATCAGCGATTTCATCTACTACTATATCGGCGCCTTCGCCGGCGGCGGCGTAGCCATCAATCGCGCAGTCTTCTCCGGCCAGACCGGCAATGCCGGCGCGCTCGGCTCCATGCCGGTGCCGGGACCGGCGGGCAAGCCGGTGCAGCTGATCGATATCGCCTCGATCGCCGTGCTTGAGCGTGCGCTGAATGCAAATGGCCGCGACGCCGCGCATCTGTGGACGTCGCCCGAGGACTGGGGCGATCTCGGCGAGCCGTTGGACAAGTGGATCGCGGCGGCGGCCGGCGCGCTCGCCTACGCCACGCTCGCCGCCTCGTCGGTCATCGATTTCGAAGCGGCGGTCGTGGACGGATGGATGCCGCTCGACGTCCGTGCGCGACTGGTGAAGTCGATCGGCGAGAAGATCGGGAAGCTCGACGCGGAAGGTTTGCGCATCCCCGAAATCCGCGAAGGCACGGTCGGGCATCACGCCCGCGCGCTGGGCGGCGCCAGCCTGCCGCTGTCGGAGCGGTTCCTGATCGGCGCGGGCTCGTTGTCGAATGCTGCGTGATCATGAAATAGTCCGGCCGAAATGCGAGCTGCCGGGCATGATTGCTGAAGTCCCCCACCCGGCTCGCCCTGGCGATCGCATATGGGGACAAGAAGCGGTGCAAATTTCCCATGATCTGCAACATGATCGTTTTGCATCCTCGAAGGGCGGGCCTCCATGATCCTGTGCTGCGGTGACACGCTGATCGACATGCTGCCGCGCCTTTCCGCGTCCGGCGAACCGGCCTTCGCGCCCTATGTCGGCGGCGCGCTCTTCAACAGCGCCATCGCGCTCGGGCGGATCGGCGCGCCGGCGGGCCTGCTGACCGGTCTTTCGAGCGATTTCTTCGGAAGTATGCTCGCCGCCGCACTCGCGGAAAGCCGCGTCGAGACAGGCTACTCCCACATCTCGGACCATCACACGACCCTTGCCTTCGTGCGGCTGGTGGACGGGCACGCAAGCTATACCTTCTTCGACGAGAACAGCGCCGGCCGGATGCTCCACGAAAGCGACCTCCCGGAGCTCGACGGGAGCGTCGAGGCCATGCTCTTCGGCTGCATGACCCTCATCGCCGAGCCCTGCGGCTCGACCTACGAAGCCCTGATGCGGCGCGAGCACAAAAACCGCGTCATGATGCTGGACCCGAACATCCGCCGCGACTTCGTTCCCGACAAGGCCGCGCATCTGGCCCGCATGCGCCGCATGATCGCCATGGCCGACATCGTCAAGCTCTCCGACGAGGACCTCGACTGGTTCGGCGAGAGCGGATCGCAGGACGAAGCCGCCGCCGGCTGGCTGAAAGAAGGGCCGAAGCTGATCGTGGTGACGCATGGGGCGCAGGGCGCCAATGCCTATTCCCAGCACGGCAGGATCAGCGTGCCGGCACGCAAGGTGGAAATCGTCGATACGGTCGGCGCCGGCGACACGTTCAACGCCGGCATGCTCGCTTTTCTCCACGAAAGCGGGCTGTTGTCGAAAGAAGCGATCGCCAGCCTCAGCGAGGAGGCGATCCGGCGGGCGCTCGAGTTCGCCACCCGGGTCGCCGCCGTGACGGTCTCGCGCGCGGGCGCCAATCCGCCGTGGCGGCATGAGCTGGGCGGGGCGGCGGCCGCCGAATCCGTTTGAATTCATTGCCAAAGATCGCCTATGAGCAGCCGGGGAAACGGAAATCCGGCCGGACGTGACCAAACTCGACGACATCCGCATCGGCATCATCGGGCTCGGCTATGTCGGGCTGCCGCTGGCGGTCCTGTTCGCGAAACGCTTTCCGGTCGTCGGGTTCGACCACAATCCCGCCCGGATCGCCGAACTTGCCAAGGGCGTCGACCGGACGCTGGAAATCGAGCCCGAGGCGCTTGCCGAAACGCGCGCGCGGTTCACCGCCTCGGCGAAGGATCTCGCGGGCTGCAATTTCTACGTCGTCACCGTGCCGACGCCGATCGACGCGGCCAAGCAGCCGGACATACGGCTGCTCACCGCCGCCTGCGAAACGGTCGGCAGGTCGATCGGCAAGGGCGGCATCGTCGTGTTCGAATCGACCGTCTATCCCGGCGCGACCGAGGAAGACTGCGTGCCGGTCATCGAACGCGTGTCCGGACTGCGCTTCAACGAGGATTTCTTCGCCGGCTACAGCCCGGAGCGGGTCAATCCCGGCGACCGCCAGCACACGATCGACAGGATCGTGAAGGTCGTCTCAGGCTCCTCGCCCGAGGCGCTCGACACCATCGAGGCGGTCTATGGCGCGGTGGTGACGGCCGGCACCTACAAGGCGCCGTCGATCCGGGTCGCCGAGGCCGCCAAGGTCATCGAGAACACGCAGCGCGACGTGAACATCGCGCTGGTCAACGAATTCTCGACGCTGTTCGACAAGCTCGGCATCGATACGGCGAGCGTGCTCGACGCCGCCGGCACTAAATGGAATTTCCTGCCGTTCCGGCCGGGACTGGTCGGCGGGCACTGCATCGGCGTCGATCCCTATTATCTGACGCACAAGGCACAGGCGGTCGGCCATCATCCCGAGATCATCCTGGCCGGCCGCCGCATCAACGACGCCATGGGCGAGGTTGTCGCCTCCCGCTTCCTGCGCATGCTCGCCGCGCGCGGCATGAACCGCACCGGCGCGCGGGTGCTGGTCATGGGCTTCGCCTTCAAGGAGGACTGCCCGGATATCCGCAATACGCGCGTCATCGACGTGGTCCGGCAACTGGCCGCGTATGGGATCGCGGTGGACGTGCACGACCCCTGGGCCGACGCCGGCGAGGCGGAACGGGAGTACGGACTGAGGCTCGTCGAGAAGCCGGCGGAGGAAGCCTATCAGGGGCTGATCCTCGCGGTCGCGCACCAGCGCTTCCGGGCGTTGGGGGCGGAGATGCTGCGCCGGCATCTCGCGCCGGACGGCGTGTTCTTCGACGTGAAGAGCGTTTTTCCGGCCGAGGCCAGCGACCTGCGGCTTTAGGCCGGCCTGACGGATCGATTCAGCATCGGCTATGATGCCCTTGATCCTGCTCGGATTCGTTGGCGTCCCGGACGGCCGGCGAGGATGCATACGGAAGGGCGGAAATGACCGTACTCGTCACCGGCGCCGCGGGCTTCATCGGCTCCTTCGTCGCGCATCGGCTGCTCGATCGTGGCGACGAAGTCGTCGGGCTCGACAATATCAGCGACTATTACGACCCGAAGCTGAAGCTCGCCCGCCTCGCGCGCCTGGAGGCGCGGAACGGCTTCCGCTTCCTCCGGCAGGACATCGCTGCCGGCGACGAAATGAAAAAACTCTTCGCCGAGAATCGGTTCGATACCGTCATCCACCTCGCCGCCCAGGCCGGCGTCCGGCACTCGATCGAAAACCCCGGCGCCTATGCGCAGTCGAACCTCGTCGGCTTCACCAACATCATCGAGGGCTGCCGGCATTCGGGCGTGAAGCACCTGGTCTTCGCCTCGTCGAGTTCCGTCTACGGCGCAAACGAGAAGCTGCCCTTCTCCGTCTCCGACAATGTCGACCATCCCGTCAGCTTCTATGCCGCGACCAAGAAGGCGAACGAGCTGATGGCGCATTCCTACGCGCATCTCTATCGCCTGCCGGTGACGGGACTGCGCTTCTTCACCGTCTATGGGCCATGGGGACGGCCGGACATGGCGCTGTTCCAGTTCGTGCGCAGCATCCTCGCCGGCGAGCCGATCGATGTCTTCAACCATGGCCGGCACATGCGCGACTTTACCTATATCGACGATATCGCCGAGGGCGTGGTGCGGGTGGCCGACCGCATCGCGACACCGTCCGATCGCTGGGACCCGAAGGCGCCCGATCCGGCGATCTCGTCCGCGCCCTACAGGCTCTACAATATCGGCAACAACCGGCCGGTGCGGCTGCTCGACTTCATCGCCGCCATCGAGAAGGCGCTCGGGAAAAAGGCGAAGATGAACATGCTGCCGTTGCAGAAGGGCGATGTCGAGGCGACGTATGCCGACATCGAGGCGTTACGCGAAGCGGTCGGTTTTTCGCCATCCACGCCGATCGAGGAGGGAATCGGCAGGTTCGTGGAATGGTACCGGGGGTATTACGGGGTGTGAGCCGAACTTGGACAACGGTCTGAGATAGCCCCGGCGGCGAATCGAGTTTTATACGCTGGCCCTTACCGCCTTCCGAATGACCCCCACGATCCTGTCCTGATCCGCTTCGCGCAGATAGGGGTGCATGGGCAGGCAGAGGATGCGCTTCGGCAGGGTTTCCGACACCGGCAGGCCCGCCGAGGCGCGGGGGTAATGCTCGTAGGCCTTCTGCAGGTGCAGGGATTTCTCGTAATAGACGACGGACGGGATGCCGGCATCCTTCAGCGCGGCCCGCACGGCGTCGCGATGCTCGGTCTCGATGGCATATTGCGCCCAGGCCGAACGGTAGCCGCGCGGGATCGCCGGCACCTTGACCACGTCGCCCAGGCCCTCGGCGTAGCGGCGCGCGACGTTCTGGCGCTCCTCCATCTCCTCGGCGAGGATACCGAGCTTCTCGATCAGGATCGCCGCCTGGATCGTGTCGAGGCGCGAATTCAGCCCGACGCGGACATTGTCGTACTGGCTCTCGCCCTTGCCGTGGAAGGCGATCGAACGCAGCTTCTCGGCAAGCGCAGCGTCGTTGGTGAACATGGCCCCGCCGTCACCGTAGCAGCCCAGCGGCTTGGCCGGATAGAAGCTCGTGGCCGCGACGTCGCCGAAGGCGCCGCAGCGGACGTTCTCGCGCTCGCCGCCGATCGCCTGCGCCGCGTCCTCGACGACCAGCAGCCCTTCCCTGTCGGCGATCGAAGCGATGGCCGAATAGTCGGCCGACAAGCCGAAGAGGTCGACCGGGATGATCGCTTTCGGCTTGAGCCGACCTTCCTTGCGGATTTCGCCGATGGCGGCTTCGAGCTGCGCCGCGTCGATGTTGTAGCTGTCCGGATCGACATCGATGAAGACCGGTTCTGCGCCGGCGAGCGCCACGACCTCCGCCGTCGCCGCGAAGGTGAAGCTCGGCACGAACACCGCGTCGCCCGGCCCGACGCCGAACGCCATCAGCGGCATCAGAAGCGCGTCGGTGCCGTTGGCGCAGGCGACGCAATGCTCGACCCCGATATAGGCGGTCATCTTCTTCTCGAATTCGGCGACCTGGGGTCCGAGGATGTATTTGCCGCCCTTCACGACCTCGTCGATCGCGGATTGCAGGCGATCCTTCAGCCTTTCGCGCTGCGCGCCGAGATCGATGAATTGCATGGGAACTCCGGAAGGCGGGACGGATCGTCAGGAAAGGACTTTTCGGCTGATAGCGTGCCGGCCGATTCAAGTCTTGATGACGACGATCAATCTAATCCAGCAAGTGTTTCAATTCGTGAAGACATTGCGTCGCATGGCGGGCGGTCGCATGGAATTGCCGCAGCCGGCAATGAACCACGGGTTTGCGAAATCGACGTCTTCGGCCTGGTTTCTCTTGCCATAGAGAAGGGGCTCGCCGTCAAGGGTGAATGTCATGCCGCCGGCCGCCCGGAGCACCGCGTCGCCCGCCGCCGTATCCCACTCCATCGTCCGGCCGAAGCGTGGATAGAGATCCGCCTGGCCGTCCGCCAGCAGGCAGAATTTGAGCGACGAGCCGACCGAGATGATCTCGGCGCCCTCGAAGCGCGAAATATACGCGTCTGTCTCGGCCGTGCGATGCGAACGGCTGGCCACGATCAGTCGCGGCCGGTCCTCCCGGCGGACGGCAATGGGACGGCGCGAGAGCAGCCCGAAGTCGGAGCCGAACTCCGCCTCCTCCGCCCTGCCCGGCCGACCGCTGAACATCTTTCCCGAGGCCGGCGCGACGACGACCCCAAGCTCTGGCGCGCCGCCGCGGATCAGCGCGATATTGACGGTGAAGTCGGCCCGCCGCTTGACGAATTCCTTGGTGCCGTCGAGCGGATCGACGAGGAAGAAGGCATCGCCGAGATCGCCGGGCGAGCGGCCTTCCGCGCATTCCTCCTCGGCCACGCATGGAATGCCCGGAAACGCGGCGCGCAGCCCTTCGAGGATGATCTTCTCGGCGGCGCGGTCGGCCTCGGTCACCGGCGAGGAATCCGGCTTGCGCTCGGCCGTGAAGCCAGCCTCATGGATCTCCATGATCCGGCGGCCGGCAGCCAGGGCCAGTTCCTCCAGGACAGCCAGCGCCGCCGCGTCGTCCGCCTCGGACGCCGGCATCTCAGCGGCCGTCATCGAGCCCATGTCCGGAGAGCCATTCCTCGACGGCTTCCACCATCTCTTCGGGCGCGCGGCCTTCGGTCCTGAGGTGGATTTCGGCGCCTTCAGGCGCCTCATAGGGCGAATCTACGCCGGTGAAATTCTTGATCTCGCCGCCGAGCGCACGCTTGTAGAGGCCCTTCGGATCGCGGCGGGCGCATTCCTCGAAGGGCGTATCGACAAAGATCTCGACGAATTCGCCCTCCTTCATCAATTCGCGCGCCATCTGCCGCTCGGCGCGGAAGGGCGAGATGAACGAGACCAGTACGATCAGCCCCGCATCGGCCATCAGCCGCGCGACTTCGGCGACGCGGCGGATGTTCTCGACTCGATCCTCCTCGGTGAAGCCGAGATCGCGGTTCAGCCCATGGCGGACATTGTCGCCGTCGAGGATGTAGGTATGGCGGCCGGCGGCGTGCAGCTTCTTCTCGAGCAGGTTGGCGATGGTCGACTTGCCGGAACCGGACAGGCCCGTGAACCAGAGCACGGCCGGCCGCTGCAGCTTCAGCGCGGCGCGCGCGGCGCGGTCGACATCGAGCGCCTGCCAGTGGATGTTCTCGGCCCTGCGCAACCCATGCAGGATCATGCCGGCTCCGACCGTGGCGTTGGTGCGGCGATCGATCAGCACGAAGGAACCGGTGGCGCGGTTCTCGGCGAAGGCGTCGAAAGCGATCGGCGCCTGCAGCGAGAGGTTGCAGACGCCGACCTCGTTCATCTCCAGCGATTTCGCGGCTTCATGGGCCAAGCTGTTGATCTCGATTCGGTATTTGAGTTCGGTGACCGTGGCGTTCGCCTGGTCGGTCTCGGTGCGCAGCAGATAGGAGCGGCCGGGCAGCAGCGCATGCTCGTCGAACCAGACGATATCGGCGGTGAACTGGTCGGCGACCTGCGGGCGCGCATCCGGCGCGACGAGCATGTTGCCGCGCGAGGCTTCGATGTCGTCCTCCAGAAGAAGGGTGACAGCCTGCCCTTCGGTGGCTCTCTCGAGGTCCCCGCCATAGGCGACGATGCGGCTGACGCGCGAGGCCTTGCCGGATTTTGCGATGACCACCGGGTCTCCCCTCGACACGCTTCCGGAGGCGACGGTGCCGGCGAAGCCGCGGAAGTCGAGGTCCGGCCGGTTCACATACTGAATCGGGAAGCGGAACGGCCGCTCCTTCGCCTCGTCGTCGAGAGGGAGACTTTCCAGATAGCCGAGAAGCGCGGGACCCTCGTACCAGTCCATCCTTTCCGACGGCTGGGTGACGTTGTCGCCATAGCGGGCGGAAAGCGGGATCGGCATGATGGTGCGGAACCCCAGGCCCTCCGCGAACGCCCGGTACTCGGCGGCGATCCTCTCGAAAGTCGCGCGGTCGAACTCGACGAGGTCGATCTTGTTGACCGCCAGCACGACGTGGCGGATGCCGAGCAGCGAGACGATGATCGTATGGCGGCGCGTCTGGCGCAGTACGCCCTGCCGCGCATCGACCAGCACGACAGCCGCGTCCGCCGTCGAGGCGCCGGTCGCCATGTTGCGCGTATATTGTTCGTGGCCGGGCGTGTCGGCGACGACGAATTTGCGCTTCGGCGTGGCGAAGAACCGGTAGGCCACGTCGATGGTGATGCCCTGCTCGCGCTCCGCCTCGAGCCCGTCCACGAGGAGCGCAAAGTCGATATCGTCGCCCGTCGTGCCGTGCCGGCGCGAATCGCGTTCGAGCGCCGAAAGCTGGTCCTCGAAGATGAGCCTGGTGTCGTAGAGCAGCCGGCCGATCAGCGTCGACTTTCCGTCGTCCACCGAGCCGCAGGTCAGGAAACGGAGCAGCGTTTTCTGTTCCTGGAGCGCCAGATAGTCGCGCACGTCGGCCGCTTCGTCATCCTTCTCGATCTTCAGATGCTGCTGCACGGTCAGAAATACCCTTCCCGCTTCTTCTTCTCCATCGAGCCGGATTCGTCCTTGTCGATGAGCCGCCCCTGCCGCTCCGAGGTGCGGGCCGTCAGCATCTCGCCGACGATCGCCTCCAGGCTGTCGGCGTCGGATTCGATCGCCCCGGTCAGCGGATAGCAGCCGAGGGTGCGGAACCGGACCATGCGCTCCTCGACCTTCTCGCCGTCGCGCAGCTTCATGCGGTCGTCGTCGACCATGATGAGCATGCCGTCGCGCTCGACAACCGGCCTTCTCTTCGCGAAGTAAAGCGGAACGATCGGGATGTCCTCGCGCAGGACGTATTGCCAGATATCGAGCTCGGTCCAGTTCGACAGCGGGAACACCCGGATCGATTCGCCGGCGGAAATCCGCGTATTGTAGATGCGCCACATCTCCGGCCGCTGGTTCTTGGGGTCCCAAGCGTGGGCGGCGTTACGGAAGGAAAAAATCCGCTCCTTGGCGCGGGATTTCTCCTCGTCGCGGCGGGCGCCCCCGAAGGCCGCGTCGAAGCGGTATTTGTCGAGCGCCTGACGGAGCGCCACGGTCTTCATGACATAGGTGTGGAAATTCGAGCCGTGATCGAACGGGTTGACGCGATCGCGCACGCCCTCCTCGTTGACATGGACGATGAGGTTGAGGCCGAACTCCTCCGCGATGCGATCGCGGAAGGCGATCATCTCGCGGAACTTCCATGTGGTGTCGACATGGAGCAGCGGAAAAGGCGGCTTCGCCGGGTAGAAGGCCTTCATGGCAAGGTGCAGCAGGACCGAAGAGTCCTTGCCGATGGAATAGAGCATCACCGGCCTGGAAAAATTCGCCGCAACCTCGCGGAAGATGTGAATGGATTCCGCCTCGAGGCGGTCCAGATGGGTCAGCGGGACCCGGCGGGCAAGATTTTGCGGCATTCGGCGTTCCAGCTTGGTCAGGCGAACTGATCCGGATTGGGGCGCAACCTCTCATTTTCCGATCCCGACGGTCAAAGGAGAGTAACGCGATCAAAACGCCCGCAACGAAAGGGGTTTTGCTTTAATCCGGCGGCTCGCGCAATCCCTTTCCCCTCACGAAGGCAGCGAGGCGTTCACAAGATTTGGCCCCCCGCCGGTCGACATGGAATGCGCGGCCCAAATAAAATCACGATAAGCGGCAACGACACGGACCGATATGGATCGCATTTCAATCTCCGCCGCCTGGCAGCTTGGCGGCCCGGCCGACAGACATGGCTGACGGAAATCACGCCGTAGTCGCAGTCACCGGGGCCGGAGGGCTCGTCGGCGCAACCGTGGTGCGGATGCTGGGCGAATCGGGATTCGCGCGGCGCGCGAACATGATGCATCGGATGCGATCATAAGGATCGCGGGACGGGACACCGTCGTGAGCCCATCCCGACAGTGTCGATCCGCCGCCGCGGCCCGACACGACTATCTCAGTGATTGTTTCGCGGGATGCCCTTACCCTGAGCGATGTGCTGGTACTTGGTCGCGGGCTTGAGGATCATGCCGGCGGCAAGCTCGTCCACCATGCCCCGCTGGATCTCCTGCCAGGGCGTCTGGTGGGCGGGGTAATGATACCCTCCTGCTTTCCGCAATTCCTCCCGCCGTCGCGCAAGCTCAGCATCGTCGATCAGAATGTTGGCGGTTCCCTTGTTCAGATCGATGCGGACGCGGTCGCCGTTCTTCAGGAGCGCCAGCCCGCCTCCCGTCGCGGCCTCGGGCGAAGCGTTCAGGATCGAGGGCGAACCCGACGTGCCGGACTGCCGCCCGTCGCCGATGCAGGGAAGAGCGTGGACGCCCTTCTTTATGAGGCTGGCGGGCGGCTGCATGTTCACGACTTCGGCGCCGCCGGGATAGCCGACGGGGCCGGTGCCGCGCATGAAGAGGATCGTATGCTCGTCGATGCCGAGCCCCGGATCCTCGATGCGCTTGTGGTAGTCCTCCGGGCCTTCGAAGACGACGGCCTTTCCCTCGAACGCCTCGGGATCGTCCGGGTTGGAGAGATAGCGATTGCGGAACTCCTCGGAGATCACGCTGGTCTTCATGATAGCGCTGTCAAAAAGGTTACCCTTGAGATTGATGAAGCCGGCATTCTGCTTGAGCGGATCGGCCACGGTCCGGATGACCTTAGGGTCGAGGTTCTCCGCGTTCGCGCAATTGTCGCCGATGGCCTTGCCGTTCACGGTCATGGCCTCCGGGTGCGGCAGGAGCCCGGCTTTCATCAGTTCCATGACGACCGCGGGGACACCGCCAGCGTGGCAATAGTCCTCGCCGAGATATTCACCTGCGGGCTGGAGATTGACCAGCAACGGAATCTTATTGCCGATCGCCTGCCAGTCGTCATTGTCGAGCGGCACGCCGAGATGGCGCGCGATGGCGTTCAGATGGATCGGCGCGTTGGTCGAGCCGCCGATGGCGGAATTGACGACGATGGCGTTTTCGAAGGCCTCGCGCGTCATGATCTCGGAAGGTTTCAGATCCTCTTCCACCATGGCCACGATGCGCCTGCCGGTGGCATAGGCCATCTGGCCGCGCTCCCGGTAGGGCGCGGGGATCGCCGCGGAGCCCGGCAATTGCATGCCGAGCGCCTCCGCCAGCGAATTCATGGTCGTGGCCGTCCCCATCGTGTTGCAATAGCCGGTCGAAGGCGCTGACGAGGCGACGGCGTCCATGAACTCGTCATAGTCGATCTCGCCGGCGGCGAGCCGCTCGCGCGATTTCCAGACGACGGTTCCCGAACCGGTGCGCTCGCCCCTGTGCCACCCGTTCAGCATCGGCCCGACAGAGAGCGCGATCGCCGGTATGTTCACCGTTGCGGCGGCCATCAGCAGGGCCGGCGTGGTCTTGTCGCATCCGATCATGAGGACCACGCCGTCGAGCGGATAGCCGTAGAGCACCTCCACCAGCGACAGGTAGGCCAGGTTGCGGTCGAGCGCGGCGGTCGGCCGCTTGCCCGTTTCCTGGATCGGATGACAGGGAAACTCGAATGTGATGCCGCCGGCCGCCGCGATGCCCTCGCGAACGCGCTTGGCGAGTTCAAGATGATGCCGGTTGCACGGCGAAAGGTCCGAGCCCGTCTGCGCGATGCCGATGATCGGCTTGCCGGACTGGAGCTCCTCGCGGGTGAGGCCGTAGTTCAGGTAGCGCTCGACATAGAGCGCGGTCATGCCAGGATCGTCGGGGTTGTCGAACCATTCCTGCGAGCGCAACCGCCGCCGCGCTTTTCCATTCTTCATGATCGTTGCCTCTTTACGGCTGCGGCCAAGGCTGACGACCCGCCGCGCACGTGTTGAAAACCCGGGCAGAGCCGGACGGCCGCCCGGATATCGGAGCCGCCCGTTGCCGCCAGGCAATGATTAGCCTTGAGTCCCCTCCAGTGCAAATGATTGAAGGACGCAGCGCGACGGCCCGACGACGCGCAGGCCGGCCGCCGAAAGCGGGCAGCCCGGATGCCACGTAATCCACCGGAGGCCGCGCCGCCTTGTTTTGCAACCGAATCACAATCAAATAGCGAGAAGATAGCGCTGGGGAGTGCTGGAGGGATCGGCCATGAGTGTGCTCGTGACGGGCGGTGCCGGATATATCGGCAGCCATATGGTATGGGAACTGTGTGACGCCGGCGAAGAGGTCGTGGTCGTCGACCGGCTCTCGACCGGTTTCGACTGGGCGGTGGCGCCAGAGGCAAAGCTCGTCGTCGGCGATATCGGCGACCCCGCGCTGCTCGAACAGGTCATCCGCGAGCATAGCGTCGATTCCGTCATCCATTTCGCCGGATCGATCGTGGTGCCGGAATCCGTCGCCGACCCGCTCGGCTATTACGAGAACAACACCTGCAAGAGTCGGACTCTCATCGAGACGGCCATCCGTCTCGGCGTCCGACGCTTCATTTTTTCCTCGACCGCCGCCGTCTATGGGACGGCCGGGCTGAAGCCGGTGCGCGAGGATGCCGGCCTGTCGCCGGAATCACCCTACGGCCGGTCGAAGCTGATGACCGAATGGATGCTCGGCGACGCGGCCGCGGCCTTCCCCGATTTCCGCTACACGGCGTTGCGCTACTTCAACGTTGCCGGCGCCGATCCCAAGGGGCGCACCGGCCAGTCGACGAAAGGGGCGACGCATCTCATCAAGGTCGCCTGCGAGGCCGCGCTCGGCAAGCGGGACAGGCTGCAGGTCTTCGGCACCGACTATCCGACGCCTGACGGCACCTGTGTACGCGACTATATCCACGTCAGCGATCTCGCGGCGGCGCATCGCCTGGCGCTCGAGCGGCTGCGCGGCGGCGGCCGCAGCCTGATCGCGAATTGCGGCTACGGACACGGCTATTCGGTGCTGGAGGTCGTCGACAGCGTGCGCCGGGTACACGGAGGAGAGTTGAACGTGGAAATGGCGGGACGACGCCCGGGCGATCCTCCTTCGATCGTCGCCAATTCGGAACTGGCGCAGCGCGAGCTCGGCTGGGCTCCCGCCCGCAACGATCTCGATCTGATCGTCAGCGATGCATTGCGCTGGGAGGACGCGCTTTCCCGGCGAAACGCGACCTGATTCGCCGAATCTTTAAATGGATTTCGGGCAACGCCGATAGGGCTATGCGATGATTGGGTGATGCCCTGTAGCTGGATGGTCCAAAAAGCTACAGTTTTGACATTCCTCTCCGATACGCAAGGCAGCAAAAATTTGCTATCCTGCCGTCATCGATGATCAAGGATCAGGAATGAAATTTGGCACGAGCGGTCTGCGCGGACTTGCTACGGATCTTCTAAGTCCGCAGACGGCAGCATATACGAAAGCTTTCGCCCGATATCTGCTTGAAATTGGTGCATTGCGCCCGGGTGGACGCATTTTCATCGGCCGAGATCTTCGCGCAAGCAGCCCGGCCATTTCGGCTCTAAGCGCAAATGTCCTTTCCGGGATGGGGCTAAACGTCGTTGATTGTGGCGCGCTGCCGACCCCCGCGCTGGCAGGCTACGCTTGGTCCCATGGGGCTGCTGCTCTGATGGTGACTGGTTCTCATATTCCGGCTGAACGCAATGGTATTAAGTTCTTCCTTCCCGACGCTGAAATCGGCAAATCCGACGAGGCGGCTATCACGGCAATGGTCGAAGCCCCCCGAGTTACGGATGAATTGCCGACCCGGAACTATGGCTTTATCGCTCATGAGGAAGCGAAGGCGCATAGATGGTACCTCGACCGTAGCAGGGGTTTGGCCACCAAGAATGCGCTTTCTGGCGTTAAAATAGGTGTTTACCAGCACAGTTCGGTCGCGCGCGACTTCCTGGTCGAGCTTCTGGAGTCCCTCGGCGCAAGCGTCATGCCCCTTGCCAGGACGCCCTATTTCATTGCCGTCGATACGGAGGCGATCCCGGCCGAAACGATCGAGATGTTTTCGTCATGGGCCGGTGAATACGGACTGGACGCCATCGTCTCGGCCGACGGCGATGCTGACCGACCGCTCATCGCTGATGAAAATGGAGTTCAATTACGGGGAGACATCATTGGCCTCGTGACGGCGTGGTGGGTGGGTGCGGACATAGTTGTCACACCGATTACCTCCAATTCGGGCATCCATTCTGGCCTAGGATTTGAAGTGGTGCGAACTCGCGTCGGTTCGCCCTTTGTGATTAGCGCCATGCGGGAGACCGCGATGGACGGCAGGAAGGTCGTCGGCTTCGAGGCGAATGGCGGCTTCATGCTCGGCTCATCCTTTCAGCGGAACGGCACCGGTGGTTCGGCCCTGCCAACGCGCGACGCCATTCTTCCCATCCTCGCGGTGCTACAATCGGCACGCCAGTCCGGCGTAGCGTTATCGGTCCTGGCGAAGAGTTGGCCACTGCCAGTATGCGCCAGTGATAGGCTGGAACACTTCCCTGCAGAGCAGTCGCAAGCGCTGATGGAGCATCTATCAAGCGGAAACACAGCGCTTCGTGATTTTCTTTCTCCGCTGGGCGAGGTCGTCACGCTGGATCGAACCGACGGCCTGCGTGTAACGCTATCCTCTGGAGAGATCGTACATTTGCGGCCTTCCGGCAACGCTCCGGAACTGCGCTGCTATGCCGAAGCTTCAACGCCGGCAGAGGCTCAGTCGCTGGTAGCCCGGGCGCTGGATCGGGTCCGTTCCTGGAATGGATAACCGGCCACTCCCCTTGCTTCGGCAACGATCGTCTCAGATATGAGCGTACGCGCTTTAAGCGTGCCGGTGACTTTGTTCGGTCCATGTAGAATTTGTCGAAACCTTATCTTCCCAAAGCATTGCTCCCCGTCATGGACAGGATGCCGGCCCTAGTGCTGGTCGCGATATGGCCTTCGTGAATCTTGATCCTCATCTCGCCGTGCCGCAGTAGCATTTTGACCTGGCTCGCCTTTTCATAGAATTGCGATACCGTTGATATTAACTTTCGTTTTGTATACATTCTTTAATTTCCGTTTGGAGTTTTCAGGTCATGTTCCCGGTACGCATCCGCCTTCCTGGAGGTAAGATCAAGGTCAAAACTTACCGATATCTTCGGTCGATCGAACGGGATAAAAAAGTTCCCGTGATAAAGCTTGGTGGGATCTATATTGTTTGGTCCCCAAATAAACACCGGCTCGACCGGTCGCAGAGCGGCTAAGGGAGAAGCGTCGGACCGCGACCAGGGAATCCGAGAGCTGAGCGGGTTTTGCTTGCCCCTTGGTGTCGCAGCATATAGTTTCGAATCAATCTGGCGCTCCGGTTGTTCGGTCCGTAACGAAGGTCTTGTCGGCAAGACCGAGCCCCAAGATCAACCGTCGGAACTGAGTTGGAGTAGGATGCGGATTATCGCCTCAATCGCGAATTTGTTGACGATTTCTGGTCTAGCCCTTTTTCTCGCGGCGTGCACGAGCACCTCGCAGAGCCCTCCCGATCTCCAACTTGCGTCGGCGTCAGGTGGCAGTCAGACAAAAGGTCTCCAACTCGTCCCCAATCTTCCTCCCCCTGTGGATACAAACAACGGCCAGGACGTTCCGATCGCGCCCAACGACCAGCTTGAAATCGATGTATTTCAGGTCCCTGATCTCAATCGTACGGTTCAGGTTGATAACAATGGAAGCATCTCTCTTCCATTGGTCGGTGAGGTGAAGGCGGCCGGAAAAACGGTCCTGGCCCTTCAAAACGAAATCACCCAGCGCTATGGCGCGAAATACCTGCAAAACCCGCAAGTTTCGGTTTTGATGAAGCAATCGGCGGGGCAGCAGGTGACGGTCGATGGGTCGGTGACAAAGCCGGGAATATATCCTATTGCAGGCAATTCCACGCTGCTGCAGGTGATCGCCGAAGCTGGTGGCCTCGATAAAATGGCGGACGAATCGAAGATCTATGTTTTCCGGCAGGTCGGTGCTCGCAAGCTGGTGGCGAATTATGACGTCAAGGAGATCCGTCAAGGACATCGTCCCGATCCGCGTATCTACGGCGGGGACATTGTCGTTTCCTTCAAGTCCGGCTCTAAGGTTGCGATGCAGAACCTTGGCGATGTTCTAGGGATTCTCGGGAGAGGCGCGTATATCGGCGTCATGTCGGGGCTCTAAAGGAATGCCAGCTAAAAAACCGGTCCGGATAGAAAGAGCGCACCAGCTGAGAGCATGTGAGCTGTGAACAAATTCGAACCTCAAGGACGACCGATAGCGCCGGTTCCGGCGGGCCAGCCAGGTGGGTTGGTCTATTATCACCCGATGGATGGCGCCGGCTACGGGCCGGGCGGCTTCGAGGAAGAGGAGCGCTTCGATCCGCTCAAGCTCATCTGGTACGTCATCCATTATCGGTGGTTGATCGCAGCCTTCCTTCTTGCCGGGATTGTGGTTGGCGTCCTTGTGACGCTGCTGCAGACACCGCTCTACAGCGCCGTCAACAAGATCGAGATCGATACGTCCGGAAACAAGGTCATCCAGGATCTGTCGGTTACGTCGCTATCAAGCGATCTGCGTGCGTTTCAAACCGCGCGGGAGGAGATGCTAAGTCGAGACGTAGCCAAGCGCGTCGTCTTCAAGCTTGATCTGGCCAATGACGACAAGTTCCTGGCGCCTACTCCGACCTTCTCGTTGATGAACCTCGTGCACCGCGCTTTGGGCACCCCCCGAACAGCGGACCTGGAAGGGCTCTCGGCGGAGGATCGGCAACGGTCCGCGATCAAAAAGATCATGGATAATCTCGACGTGGATCTTATCCGGGATACCTCAATCCTCTCCATCAATTATACGCATGCCGACCCCAAATATGCGGCAGAGGTCGCCAATCAGGTTGCTCATTCCTTTATCGACCAGAATGTGGACCGACGCAGCGAAACTTCCGATCTGGCGCGTCAATTTATCCAACAGCAGGTAATCGAGGCCAAGAATAAGCTTCAGGACGCGGAATCGCGGCTGGTTGCCTATGCCAAACAGGCCGGCATCGCGATCATAGGCGATAGCAGCGACTCGCTCATCTCCGCCAACATTACCGAGCTAAACAAGGCTTTGGCGGATGCAATTGAGGCACGCGTCGCTGCCAAGCGCTTTTACGATCAGGTCAAGGAAGGCAACGCTTCTACCCTGCCGGAGGTTTTTGCCAGCGACTCGATTCAGAACGCAAAGCAGAAGATTGCGGAGTTGAAGGCCACCTATCAGCAAAAGCGCGGAACGTTGAAGCCCGATTTTCCTGAAATGCTCGGCCTAAAGGCCCAGATCAATCAGCTTGAGGATGCTATCGATCAGGAGGTGGGGGCCATCGCCAAATCGGTCGAGATCCGCTATCAGCAGGCGCAGCAGAAGGTTGCAGCTCTGCAGACCGAACTTGACGATCTCTCCAAGCAGCAATCGGATTTTCAGGATAAGAGCATTCAATATTCGATCTTGAAGCGTGAGGTCGATTCCGATCGTGCGCAGTATGACAATCTGGTAACCAAGCTCAACGAAGCCGGAGTTGGCGCGGAGCTTAGGACCGCAAATGCCTCGATAGTCGAAAGCGCTTTGCCGCCGACTGTGCGCTCCTCCCCTAGCTTAAAAAAAGATCTTGCCCTGGCTATCGCCCTTTTCGGCGCTCTTGCAGCGGGCCTCATCTATATCATCGAGCTGTTGAACAACACGTTCTCGGTACCCGATCAGGTCGAAAAGGAACTGAAGCTGCCGGTGCTTGGGATCATTCCCATGGCCAAGGCGGCGCAGCCGCTGGAGGAGTTTGACGATCCCAAGTCCGGCCTTTCCGAAGCTTATCGATCGTTGCGCACCTCGTTACAATTTACCGGTACGGAGCATTCCATTCGGTCGCTCTTCGTTACATCCGCGGAGCCTTCGGAGGGCAAATCCACCACCGCCTATAAGCTTGCGCAAGACTTTTGCGCTCTGGGCCGGCAGGTCATCATTATCGATGCGGATATGCGCAAGCCGCAATTGCACCGCTTTTTTAAGGTAAGTAACACGCTTGGGCTGAGCAATTTGCTCTCAAGCGTGGCCGAGCGGCGAGAGGTGAGCTCCTTCTTTCATCAATTTGGCGAGATACCCCTTATGCTTCTCCCGGCCGGAACCATACCTCCCAATCCGGTGGATCTGCTGACCTCCCAGCGTATGGCGCTTATTTTGCAATATTGCTCCAAGAATTTCGATCTGACGATCATCGACGGGCCACCGGTGATGGGTCTCTCCGATGCCCCTATTCTGGCCCGGCAGACCGACGCCACACTTCTTGTCGTCGCGGCCAAACAGGCAACCCGCAAATCCGTGAAATCCGCTCTTGGGCGGCTGAAAGCGGCAGGCGGCAACGTCGTCGGTGCAGCGCTTACGAAATTCAGCGTGGACCGGCTCGATTACAATTACGCCTACCGGTATATGAACTATAATTATTATAATTATGACACAGCAGAGATCGAAGATCAGACTGTACCGGAGCAAGCCCAGCCTCCTCTCCACGGCAAGCTGGCTCGCCTTGCTTCCGATCTGCTTGATCGTCTCATGCGCCGCGCTGCTTGACACGAGCGCCTTACTGCTCGGCAAGGCCGATCCGGAATCGGCCTTGATGCTTGATCCTTTGGCGTCGGATATTCGTATCGACGTCATCCTCAGCGCTCTGCAGCAGGCTGACCAAGACACGGGAGAGGACGTCATTGGGCAGGTGCAGACGGGCATCCGATTGAGCCCGATCGATGCGCGTTTTTATTCCCTGCTTGGCATTCTTGAGGAACAGCAAGGCGACCGCGACGCAGCAAAGGAATTGTTCCATTATGCGCTGGCGCTTCTGCCCACCGAGATACAAGCGTTGGCGCATATGATGGACGCTTCAGTGCGCGCAGGCGATCTCGTAACAGCGTCCCGCAACATGGAGATCATCGCGCGCCGCTGGCCAGAATATTGGCCCAAGGTAGAAGCGGCGCTTCCAACCCTGTTGGACAATCCGGAGGCTTTTCAGACGATTAGCGATCGTTTTGGTCCCGACCCGTTGATACGCCGGCGGCTCATAGCCAGCATGACCCGGAACGATGTACTTTTGACGCCAGCCTATCGCATGGTTCTTGCATGGCATGAGGCAGGGATCACGGACTTGGCGTGGTCCATCAACTCGGTTACCAACGCGCTTTTGCGGGCCAGGCGCTTTTCCGACGCCTATAGCCTTTTCGTTCTGACTCGAGCGTCGACGAATCCGATTACGGGTTTTGTCTATAATGGGTCATTTAGCAAACCTCTTTCGGGAAGTCCGTTCGACTGGCAGATACGTCCGCAGGCGGGGGCTGATATCAGCTTGGTCAGCCAGCGACGATCTTCCAAAACAGAGGGAGCGGCTGCGGGGGAAGCCACGCAGGACGACAAAGCCATAGCCGTCCGATTTCTAGG
Organism: Rhizobiales bacterium 65-79; assembly: GCA_001896885.1. Lineage (GTDB taxonomy): Bacteria > Pseudomonadota > Alphaproteobacteria > Rhizobiales > Rhizobiaceae > Mesorhizobium_L. Next base: position 89,364 of record MKRJ01000040.1, read on the forward strand.
TGGCCCACTCAATTTCAGCAATATTTCGCAGCTGACAAGGCTAACTCCCGGATCCTATGAGCTCCAGGCAGGATATTCCTCTCTCGATTTGGACACCCCGGAGCCTTTGAAGCTTGGCCTCTCCTGCCAAGACGGTCAAGGCGAGCTGGGGCATCTCGATTTCGCGCCCGGAACGGCGGTCGACGAGCGCAGTGCCTCGTTTCAGTTTTCTGTTCCCGCGGAAGGCTGCGAGCTGCAGCGCATCGAGACCTATAGCGCGCGCCTACCCTTGAGCTGGCGTTACCGCTACGAGGGCACGCTTTTCATCGATTATGTCCGGGTTCGGCGGCAGGACGGCTAAGCATGGACAGGATCCGGGCTTCGTTCCATTTTTACTACGCTGGCATCGTCGTCCTTCTGGCGCTTGTGCTGGGCGGCGGGACAGAACAGGGGCTCTGGACAGACCATGTGGTGGAGATTGTTCTGCTGCCAGCCTTGTTTCTGGGTCTCGCGCGCATCGCCGATACCCGGCTGCCGATGGCAGCGCGGCTGCTTGCGATCGTGATCCTCTGCCTGGTGCTGCTACAATTCGTGCCGGTGCTGCGTACCCTGCCCGCCTTGCCCGGCACCGGTGGAACCTATTTCGCCTTTTATTCGCTCGCTCCGCAAAAGAGCCTCGAATCCTCTCTTTTTGCCTTAAGCGTGCTTGGTTTTTTTCTTTTTCTGTCGCGGTTTTCTGATGCAGATCAAGAGCGGCTCACGGCTTTTCTCCTGATTGGCCTGTTCGTCAATCTGGTCGCCGCCACAATCGAATTTTCTTATGGAACGAGCAGCAATGGCGGCGAGGTCTTTCCCTATCCTTTCCAGGCGGGGCTGTTTACCAACGAGAATCACTTTTCCAGCTTGGTCTATGTCATGATTCCTTTGCTGGCGTATCTTACGCTAAAAAGGCGACGGCAGGTGGGCACGTTTATAGGGGTCCTGGCCGTGATGCTGCTGGTTTTGTTTGCGGCGGGTTCCCGCGCGGGCATGGCAATCGCGACGACGCTTGCGCTGGTCTCGGCGCTTTGGTTTTATCCGGAGGAGCAATCCAGAGCACGCAAACTATGCGTGCTGGGCGTAGGCGTGGCGACGATCGTCCTGATCGCCTGGCGTTTCGGCTTCGATTCGGCGATCGAGAACGATCTGCGTGCCGTCTTCTATCAAACGACCTGGCGGGCGATCGAAGAACATTGGTTGACCGGCACCGGTCTCGGCACCTTTACTCTCGTCTATCCCGGCGTGGAGCGCGCGAGCCAGATCGTATCGGTTTTCGCCAATCACGCCCATAATGAATATCTCGAATTATGGTTGGAGACCGGGATCATCGGCATCCTTCTTATAGGAGTTTTTGCGGGGCTGGCTCTCCTGCATTTTTCGCGATCCGGATTGGCGGAGGCCGCCTTCATTGCCATCATTGCCTTGATGCTGCACAGCTTGGTCGACTACCCTTTACGCACCTTGGGGCTTGCCATCCCGTTTGCTTTCTTTGTTGCGGTTATTTTATCGACAAAGTCGCATCCCGATGACGAGGCAATGGCAGCGATGAACCCACGTTCGCAGAGGGTAAGGCGACGCTCGTCGCGGCGGCAGCGCCGAACACGCGAGCCAGCCGCCCTGGGATAAGTCGATGCCTCGGTCTTCAATCGCGACCATTGAGGCGCGAGCCGGCAACCGAGGACGGTACGGACGAGGATTGCAGCGTCGAGATGCTCGAATGTTGCGGCAGGAATATTATCGAGATTTCGGCAATCGTCAGCGGCCGACGGCTGGCCGGCTGCTCCGGAAAGGATGTTCGACTATTCCGTGCCGCCGGTTAGGCCTCTTTCCCTTAGGATAAGGATTTTATTCATCGCATCCTCAGCCAAGGTGGACCAGATATTTTCCAATATCCCAGCCTGTTGATTTCCGGTGAGAGCTGACCCGGGATTTTCGCCGGGAAGTGACCCGCCTTCATGTATGGTTTGGGTT
>MKRJ01000041.1 GCA_001896885.1 Rhizobiales bacterium 65-79
CTTGGCCGTACCACCGGTACGTCCGCGCCGAAGGCCTCGACCTTGGACCGAATTCCCTCCGGCAGAACGCTTCCATCTAATCATGAAAGGCTCTGCTGGCAGGCTTACTGCGTGTCGGCGCCCGACACGACGTCACCGAACGCTTCCCATCGCTTGCCGTCGAACTTGATCAGCTGCATGTCCTGCAACGGATAGAAGTCCGTGGCGCTGGTGTTGACGCGGATGCCGGGAGGCGTCAGGTCGAGTTCGACATCCTTCATGCTGGCGGCGGACTTCATGATGCCCGAATGGGTGAAGTCGCCGCAGCTCGCCTTCAGCACCTTCTCCAGCGTCTGGCTGACGGCATAGCCATAGATGGTGAAGCTCGAATTCTTGTCGCCGTCCGGATAGTATTTGTCCATGAAGGCATTCCACTTCTTCATGCCTTCATCGTCTTTCCATTGCGGGTCCTGCGAATCCTTCAGGTAGAGCGCGCTGACCACGCCTTTCGATGCGTCGAGGCCGGCGGGCTTCAGCACCGCGCCGACCGAATTGGAGACGCTGTTCAGCAATTGCGTCGGCTTCCAGCCGAGTTCGGCCGCCTTCTTGATCGCCTGCGCGGCGAATTTCGGGGTCGCCACGTTGAAGAAGACGGTCGCGCCGGAGCCCTTGAGGTTCACCATCTGCGAATCGACCGTCGGATCGGACGTCTCGTAGGGCTGCTCGGCGACGATCATCGACGACGCCTTGTCGCCCAGCCCGGCCTTGAGGCCGTTCAGATAGTCCTTGCCGTAGTCGTCGTTCTGGTAGAGCACGCCGATCTTGGCTTCCGGTATGTTCTTCAGGAGGTAGCGCGCATAGATCTTGCCCTCCGACACGTAGTCGGGCTGCCAGCCCATGGTCCATGGAAAGTGCTTCGGGTCGCCGAATTTCGAGGCGCCGGTGGCGACGAAGAGCTGCGGCGTCTTCTTGGCGTTCATGTATTTCTGGATGGCCGAATTGGACGGCGTGCCGAGACTGTTGAAGATCAGCGCCACCTGGTCGCTCTCCACCAGCTTGCGCGCCTGCTCGACCGCCTTCGGCGGGCTGTAGCCGTCGTCATAGCTGATGAAGTCGATCTGCCGGCCACACACGCCGCCATTGTCGTTCACCATCTTCATATAGGCGGCGTCGGTCTTGCCGATCTGCGAATAGGCGGAAGCCGGTCCGCTATAGGGCATGATGTTGCCGATCTTGATGGTCTTGTCGGTGATGCCCGTGGTTTCGTCGGCCGACGCCGCGGTGGCCGCGAGCGCCGTGGCGGCCATGAGCGCGCCCCAGACGACCAGCCTGGAATTGAACCGTCTTTTCATTGCCGTAACCTCCCTTTCAGCGATCCGGACGCGGTTTCATCCTTCGTCCGACGAAGTCCGCGACCTTGCGGACGAGACCACCCGCGCCTGTCGGCATCAGGTAGATGAGCAGAATGAGGATCACCCCGTAGACCGCTCCGGCGAGCGCCTTGTTGAAGAGTTCCGCGACATTCGGGATGAAGACGATGAAGGCGCCGCCGACCAGCGCGCCCGGCAGCCAGCCGACGCCGCCGACGACGAGGCCGACGAAGAGTGCGACCGACAGTGCGAAGGTGAAGCTGTCGGGCGCCACGAACTGCACCACGATGGCGCCGAGCGCGCCGGCGATGCCGGTGAAGGCTGCGCTGATGCCGAAGGCGAGCGATTTGTAGAGCGCGTTGTTGACGCCCATGGCGCGCGCCGCGAGCGGGTTGTCGCGGATGGCCATCAGGGCGCGTCCGGAGCGGCTGGCGACGAGATTGGCCGCGAACCAGTAGAGAAGGAGCGCCACGACGAGCGTGAAATAATAGAGCCATTGGTCCTGACTGAGCGGCAGGCCGAAGGGTGCATCCGGCTTGGTGATGACGATGCCCTGCACGCCGCCGGTCCACGGCTCGAGCACCGAAAGCTTGAGGAATTGCGGCATGGCGACCGCCAGCCCGAAAGTGGCGAGCGCCAGATAGATTCCTTCGAGCCTGAGCGCCGGCAGACCGAACAGGAAGCCGGATACGAAGCAGATGAGGCCCGCCGCCGGCAGCGTCCAGCCATAGGCCAGGCCGAAATTCTCCATCAGGATCGCGGCCGTGTATGCGCCGATCGCATAGAAGGCGCCGTGACCCAGCGAGAACTGGCCGTTGATGCCGGTGAGCAGGTTCAGGCCCAGGATGGCGATCGCGTAGATCAGCATCATGGTGAGCTGGAAGATGGTGAAGTTCGCCAGGAAAAGCGGCAATGCCGCGAGCACGACCACGACGGCGAGCCCCGTCCAGCCAAGCGCGCCGAAGCGGATGCCTGCCCGATCGGCCGGCGGTTCCGATATGGCGGGATTTTCGTCGCGCGCGTCCATCTCAGACCCTCTGAACGATCTTGCGGCCCATAAGGCCGGATGGCCGCACGACAAGGACGGCGACGATGACGAGGAGCGCGATCGGCAGCTTCAGTTCCGGCCCGACGACCGGGATATAGGTGCCCGCAAGGTTCTCGATGACGCCGACGGCAAGCCCGCCGACCACCGCTCCGACGGGGCTGGTCAGGCCGCCGAGCACCGCCCCGGCGAAGCCGTAAAGCAATATGCTCACCATCATGTTCGGCTCGAGAAAGACGACCGGGGCGATCATCATGCCGGCGACGGCGCCGATCGCCGAAGCCATGCCCCAGCCGAGCGCCGTCATCCAGCTCACGCGGATGCCGACGAGGCGCGCCGATTCCGGATTGACGGCGGCGGCGCGCATGGCGAGCCCTATCCGGGTGAAGCGGAAGAAGAAGTAGAGCAGCGCCAGCACCACGACGGTAACGACGATCATCCCCGCCTGATGCGGGCTCATGAGGCCGCCGAACAGCGCGCCGGAGCCGAACGGGGTCGGAAACGGCTTGATCTCGAAATTCCAGATGAAGCCGGCGAGGCTGTTGAAGATGGCGAACAGCGCGATGAACACGACGACATAACTCAGTATCGGCGCATTCTCGATCGGCTTGAAGACCAGCCTTTCGATCACGACCCCGCCGATGAAGGAGATGGCCAGCGTCAGCGCGAAGGCGATCCAGTAGGGCGTTCCCCAGGCGATCAGCTGCCAGGCGATGAAGGTGGAGAACATCGCCATCTCGCCCTGGGCGAAATTCAGATTGTGTATCGCCTGGTAGATCATGACGATCGCCAGCGCCATGCAGGCGTAGATCGCGCCGGTCGCGATGCCCGATACGATCTGCTGGATGAATATCTCCATTTCCGTCAGTACCCCAGATAGGCGTTGCGGATCGACTCGTTGTTCCTGATCTCTTCCGCCGGGCCGGCGATGGCGATCTCGCCGGTCTCGAGCAGATAGGCGTGGTCTGCCAGCGCCAGCGCGAAATTGGCGTTCTGCTCGACGAGCAGCATGCTCACCTTCATCGTCTCCCGGACATGCGCGAGGATGCGGAAGACCTCCTCCACGATCAGCGGCGCCAGGCCGAAGGAAGGCTCGTCGAGCAACATCAGGCGGGGCTTGAGCATCAGCGCCCTGCCGATCGCCAGCATCTGCTGCTCGCCGCCGGACAGCGTGCCGGCCTGCTGCCGCCGGCGCTCCTCCAGCCGCGGGAAATAGCCGTAGATGCGCTGGATGTCGGTGGTGAGTTCCCGACCGGCTGGACGGGACATGGCGCCGAGTTCGAGGTTCTCCTCCACCGTCAGGTTGAAGAAGGTGCCGCGTCCCTCGGGCACGTGCGCGATGCCGAGGCGAACGATATCTTCCGTCCTGGCGCGCCCGATCGACCGTCCGTCGAACTCGATCTCGCCGGAGCGGGCGATCATGCCGCAAAGCGCCCTCAGCGTCGTCGTCTTGCCGGCACCGTTGGCGCCGAGAAGCGCGGTGACGCTGCCCTCGGCGATCGAGAAATCCAGCCCGCGCAGGACTTTCAGGTCGCCGTAGGAGGCCTCGAGACCGCGCACGGAAAGAAGCGGCTTCATGCCCGCCCGCTCCCGAGATAGGCGCGGATGACCTCCGGGTTGGCCTGCACGCCGGCCGGGTCTCCTTCGCTGATCTTGCGTCCGAAATTGAGCACGACGACCCTGTCGGAGACGCTCATCACCAGATTCATGTGGTGCTCCACCAGGAGCACCGTCACGGCGCGCTCGTCGCGTATGCGGCGGATCAGCCGGCCGAGTTCGCCGATCTCGTCATGGTTGAGCCCCCCGGCCGGCTCGTCCAGCAGGAGCAGCTTCGGATGGATGGCGAGCGCGCGCGCCATCTCCGCCCGCTTCAGCGTGCCGAAGGGCAGGCCGGCCATCGGCAGGTCGGCGACGGAGCGCAGCTCCAGATAGGCGATGAGCTCGTCGACGATTCCGTCGATCCGGCGCTCGGCGCGGCGCATCCAGGGCAGCCGCAACCCGTCGCTCAGCATGTCCGTTCGTGACCGGCAATGCGCGCCGACGCGGATATTGTCGCGCACCGAAAGCCGCGAGAAGGAAGCGAGGTTCTGGAAGGTGCGGCCGATGCCGATTTCGGCCATGCGGCTGGCGGCCCTTCCGAGGATGCTTTTCCCCTCGAAAAGGATGTCGCCGGAGGTCGGCGTATAAAGCCGGCTGAGGCAATTGAAGAGGGTCGTCTTGCCGGCGCCGTTCGGCCCGATGAGACCCAGGACCTGACCGCGATGGAGATCGAAGCTTATCCCGTCCAGCGCCCTGATACCGCCGAAGGCCACGGAGACGTCGCGGATCGTGAGAAGCGGCAACGAGGCAGATTCCTGCTGCGGCAAGCGTTCTCCTCCCACCAACGGGATGGTCTGCAGCTTGCCTCTCGGCATCCGCTCTTTGCTCGTTGTTACGGCCATCCTCCGTCGCGATGGATAGAAACATCGCGGCGTCGCCGGGTCAACCGAGAAAATACCGAGTAGTATGTCGCCTGCGGCGCCGTCGGACGATCCTGTCTCCGCTGTCGTCGAAAGGGGTTGCGGTCCCGTGGCAGGAAGGCCAATTGTCGCCGATCGACATATGGAGAACCTGAATGGCCAATCTGCTCTACGACGCGCTCTTCGCGCCCCATCAGGGCAGTGAAAGGCCATTCCTCCATCTGGAGGACGGGTCGGTTCTCTCCTACGGCGCTTTCCTGAAGCTTGCGGCGAGGATCGCCCATGTTCTCCGGGACCAGCGCGTCGCTCCCGGCGACCGCGTCGCCGTGCAGGCGAAGAAGAGCCCGGAGGCGCTGGCGCTCTATGCCGCCTGCATCCAGGCCGGCGCCATTTTCCTGCCGCTCAACACCGCCTATACGCCGAACGAGGTCGAGTATTTCATCGACAACGCCGAGCCGCGCCTCGTCGTCTGCGACGGCGCTTCGCGCGCCGCGCTGGCCCCGATCGCCGAAAAGGCCGGCGCCCGCCTCCTGACGCTGAACGGCGACGGCGGCGGAACGCTAACGGACGAGGCCGCCCGGAAGCCGGAACGCTTCGATACCGTACCGTGCAGGGGCGACGACCTTGCCGCCTTCCTCTATACGTCGGGCACCACCGGGCGCTCCAAGGGCGCCATGCTGACCCAGGACAATCTGCTCTCCAATGCGAAATCGCTGGTCGAGGCCTGGCGCTTCACGAAAGGCGACGTGCTCCTGCACGCGCTGCCGATCTTCCACACGCATGGCCTCTTCGTCGCAGGCAACGTCATCCTGCTCGCCGGCGGCTCGATGATCTTCCTGCCCGCGTTCAAGACCGACGAGGTAATCGGCTGGCTGCCGAAGGCGACCTCCATGATGGGCGTGCCGACCTTCTACACCCGCCTGCTTGACGACCCGCGCTTCACGAAGGAACTTGCCTCGCATATGCGGCTCTTCACCTCCGGCAGCGCGCCGCTTCTCGCCGAGACGCATATCGCCTTCGAGCAACGCACCGGCCACCGCATCCTCGAGCGCTACGGCATGACCGAGACCAACATGACCACGTCGAACCCATATGAGGGCGAGCGGCGGGCCGGCACGGTCGGCTTCCCGCTGCCGGACGTGGAGATCCGCGTGGTCGATCCCGAAACGAAGAAGGTGCTGCCGCAAGGCGAGATCGGTGTTCTCGAAGTGCGCGGGCCGAACGTCTTCAAGGGCTATTGGCGCATGCCGGAGAAGACGAAGGAGGAGTTCCGGGAGGACGGCTTCTTCATCACCGGCGACGTGGTGACGATCGACAAGGACGGCTACGTCCAGATCGTCGGCCGCGCCAAGGACCTGATCATCTCCGGCGGCTTCAACATCTATCCGAAGGAGGTCGAGCTTCTGCTCGACGAGCAGGAAGGCGTGCTCGAATCGGCGGTGATCGGCGTGCCGCATCCCGATTTCGGCGAGAGCGTCGTCGGCGTCGTCGTGCCGAAGAACGGGAGTGTCGTCGAGGAAGAGAAGCTACTTTCCGTCATCCACGACAAGATCGCGCGCTTCAAGCAGCCGAAGCGCATCTTCTCGATCGACGAATTGCCACGCAACGCGATGGGCAAGGTGCAGAAGCAGGCGCTCAGGGAGCGGTTCGCCGATACGTTCCGCGGTCCCGCCGGCGGGAATTGATCGGGATCAGATCGAGACCGTCGCATCCGGCCGGCGCATACCGGCTATGGAACCCCATATCCGCAAGGCCATGCGCCTCGGGCCCGGCACCGCCAGCGTGAACAGCACGGCCAGCCCATAACAGAGCAGGGCGGCGACGACGATGTCGGCGAAGTCGCTCGAGCGCAGGAAGATGCCCGGGAAGAAGTGCAGCAGCAGCCAGGCGGCGATCGAGGATCCTACATAGAAGAACTGGACCAGCGCGAAATCGTATCCCGACACCGGGCCGACGCGATGCACCGCCACCGCCAGCACGGGCGTCCGCAGGAGATAGCCGCTGATGGCATAGGCGGCGGCGACGCCGGCGGCGCCCCAGGGCAGTCCCACGAGGAAGGCCGCAATGGTGGTCACGGAACTGTATATGCCCCAGCGGAACATGGTCCCGGTCTTGCCCTGGCAGATGAAGATCCATCCCGTGGTGTTGTTTGCCGACTGGACGAGGCCGGCGATGCCGAGCCAGGCGAAGATCGGCGACACCGCTTGCCATTTCGGACCGAACAGCAGATCGACGACCTGGTCGGAGGTCAGGACCAGCGCCGCGATGCCCGGCGCGGTGACGAAAGCGAGCATCCACGTCGTGCGAAGATAGATCTCCCGGAAGCGCTGCTTGTCATGCTGCACCCTGCTGAGCAGCGGGATCATCACCCGCGAAAGCGGTGTGACGATGTTCTGGATCGGGAACAGGAGGAGCTTGTAGGCCCGGTCGTAATAGCCGAGTTCCACCGTGCCCGAATATTTGCCGATCAGGATATTGTCGAGGTTGCGGGCGAAGAAGTTCACCAGGTTGAAGCCGGTAAGGTTGGCGCCGAACGACAGGATGTCACGGTCGATGCGGAAATCCGGCGGGCCCGGCGTCCAGCGGCTGCACCGCCAGGCGCCGGCAAGCGTGATGGCGGCCGATGCCGCCGAGCCGATGAGCAGCGACCAGTATCCGAGGCCACGCCATGCCGCCGCCGCCGCCAACAGGAAGCCGAGGACCGCGCTTGCCGCGTCGAGCATCGCGAGCTGGCCGAATCGGAGCCGCCGGTTGAGCAGGCTGAGCGGCAGTCCGGCCATGCTGCCGATCAGGAGCGGCAGGCCGGCGAGGATCGCGATGTTCCGCATCCTGGGATCGCCGTAGAACCATGCGATGGCGGGACTGATGAGCAGAACCACGACCGTGCAGGAGAGACCGACGGCGGTCATGACCCAGAACATCCGGTTGAGCTGATCCTTATCTATGCCGCTGCGCTGGACGACGGCTTGCTGCAGGCCGAGATTCTGAAACAGGCCGACAAAGGCGACGACGGGGCCGACGGCGGCCACGAGGCCGAAATCCTGCGGCGCGAGCAGGCGGGCGAGCACCGCGACGGAGACAAACTGCACGCCGATCCGCACCGCCTGCGATACGCCGGTCATCAGGCTGCCGCGCAGCGCCACCCTGCCGAAATGCAGCGGTTCCTGGTTCATGCGGCGCGGTCCTTCGCAAGAAGGCTCCCGATCCTGTCGAAAAGGCTGTCGTTCAGGATCTCGTTGTTGAATTCGCTCTCGACACGCTTCCTCGCCGCCAGCGAGATCCACGCCCAGGCGTCGGGAGTGTCCGCGATGCACCGCAGATGCGCCGCCAGGGCCGCCGCGTCGCCTTCCGGCGCGAGGAAGCCGGACCGGCCGTTCTCGACGAGTTCAGGGATGCCCGAGTGAAAGCTGCTGACGACGATCAGTCCGGCGGCCATCGCCTCCATGAGCGCCACCGGAATGCCCTCGACGTCGCCATCCGCCGCGGTGACGCTCGGCAGCAGGAAGATATGCGCCCGGGCGAGCCGGTCTCGCACCGAGCCGTGCGGGAGCGCGCCATGGAAGCGGACCCTATCGCCGAGACCGAGTTCGCCGGCAAGCGCCTTCAGCGCAGGCAGAAGTGGCCCGTCGCCGATGATGGAATAACGCCATTTTACCGCCGGCCGCGCCGTCGCGACGGCGGCCAGGGCGCGAAGCGCGACGGCGATGCCCTTCTTCTCGACGAGACGGCAGACGGAGATCAGTTCCAGCGGCCCGTCCACCATCACACGCGGCCGATAGGCGATTTCGTCGCAATTTATGCCCATGCGGTGAACCGCGGTACGCTCCTCCGGCGCGCCCTCCTCGATCAGCATCCGCCGGAACATCCCGTTCACCGTCAGGAGTGAGGCGCCGTAGTCGAACAATGGCTGATACCTGCCAAGCGCGCCCTCATGCGCGGGAACGCCGACGTCGTTGCCATGGAAGATGGTCATGAGGGGCGGGGCAAGCCGGCCGCGCCGCTTCATCCGCGCCAGCCGCAACCCGTTGCCGCCGAAATGGGCGAGCACCAGGTCTGCGTGATTGAGTTCGCGGTTCCACAGCATGTCCGATGCCGTCGACACCTTGTCCTGCAGCTTCGACGGAAGGCGGCGGACGGCGCGTCCGAGCCCCGGCGAGACCGCCCACCAGCGATGCGTGTTCGCGAGCATGGTGCGCATCGGCTCCTGGCCGGCGTCGATCCGCGCATCGCTCCCGACCCTGTCGCAGACGACGGAGACGCCGCAGCCGCGCCGCATCAGGCCCTCGATCTGGCTGATGACGAAAGTCTCCGAAAGGTGGGGGAATTCGCCCACCACGACGCATATTCTCGGTCGCTTCATGCACGGCCTTTCAGTTTCCGTGGTGCAGCCATTCGTGCGGCGACTGCTACGCGGCGGCTGCCATCCGGAAGGCGGCGCGCTCCAGCACGCCGAAGAAGGTCGAAAACTGGTGGGCCGGACTCATCTCGCGGCGCTTCGAATATCGCAGAGCCGCGGCCGACATCTCCTGGTAATGGCCTTCGTCGGACCACAGGCGTCTGAGCGTCGAGGTCCATTCCTCGAGGGGAGCGTCATAGTCGAGCACGATGCCGCCCTTTCCGATCGCCTCGGGCAGGCCGCCGCGGCGGGAGCCGAGGACCGGGATGCCGCTGCAATGGGCCTCGGAAGCGACCCGACCCCAGGCCTCCTCCCATTTCGACGGCGCCAGAAGGATCCTGGTGCGCCCGTAAACGGTCTTCATGTCGTTGGTGCGGCCTTCCAGCGTCACGTTCTTCAGATGCGCGATCGCCTGCTCGACCCGGGCGCGGTTCTCGGCATCCAGCTTCCAGCTTTCGACGAACAGGAACGGAATCTCGGGGCAGCGCTCCGCGATTTCGACGGCGCGCTCGAAGCCTTTTTCCACATGTGGATTGACGAACGTCACGAACTGCCTCGAGGTCGGCGTCCTGTAGCGCTCCGGATCGATCGTCGGCGGTATGATGACCGACTTCACGCCGAAACGCTTCTCGTAGGCGGCCGCGGTAAAACGCGAATTCGCGATGTAGAGCGCGGATTTCAACTCCGACGGATCGCCGTCCAGTTCGTCGAACTCCACATTCCTGAAATAGACGACGACGGGAACGCCAAGAGCTTCGAGCGCCTTGCCGATTGCCACCGAGTGATGGCACTGGACGACCGCCACGTCGGGCTTCAGCCGGGAGACCGCGTACGGCACCGCCTCCCACGGGAACCAGGCTCTCACCGCCGGATATCCCTGGAAATGATCCATGACGGCGCCCTGCCGGAGCATCTTCAGCTTGACGCGCGCGACCAGACCGAAAACGCCGTCGCCGTAAAGCGAGGCCAGGATCGAGGGCTGATGCCCCGCCGCAAGGAGCTGCTCCGCCAGATGATGCGTACTGGACTGCAGTCCGCCGTGGATTTCAGGATAGTAGGCGCTGCCGCCCGCAAACATGACATTCATCGTGCCGCTTCTCGCTCTTCGCCCCCTGCCCAGGGGTTGGACGGATAGCACCCGAAACCGTCCCGCGCCGCGTTCGCGGCTCGGCGTTCGAGGTCTTTTTGCGTCGCACAATATGGCGGCGTCATGACGAATTGGCCGAACGCGCCGCCGGCTTGTCGCGGCGCTGTTTTCGGCGGGGTATGGAATCGGGACGGCCGCCGTCTATTTAGCTCGGCGGGCGGCGCTTCCCGGCGGAGGATGCTGCCGGACAGCGAGCGCGCCACGGACCGGAGCCCATGCACGGACTTGCCCAACTGCTCCCGTCGCGCAAGAGAAAGCGGCAAAGCCGCGAGCGCATCGCGATGGAACTGGCCGACACCGCCGTCTATGCCGTCGGCGACGTGCATGGCTGCCTTGACGAATTGCTCCGCCTGGAGGAGATGATCGCCGCCGACGGCGCCGCCCTGCCTTCCCCGAAGCTGATCGTGATGCTCGGCGACTACGTCGACCGGGGCCCGTCCTCCTCGCAGGTGCTGGAACATCTGCTGGCGCCGCCGCCAGAAGGCTTCGAACGGATCTGCCTTGCCGGGAACCACGAACTCGCCATGCTCGACTATCTCGAAGGCCGCATCGGCCTTTCGGACTGGCTGCGCATGGGCGCCGCGCCGACGCTGATCTCCTACGGCATCGATCACGAAAGACTGCGCGCGATCCATGGAACGGGCATTGGCGCCGACCGGACGATCCGCAACACCATACCGGCCGGGCACGTCGCGCTCCTGCGGTCGCTGCCGGTCATGGTGACGCTGTCGCGCTTTGTCTTCGTCCATGCCGGGATCCGGCCCGAACTCGATCTCGACCGGCAGTCGGATGCCGATCTCGTTTCCATCCGCGACGATTTCTACAGACGCGGCCACCTGCTCGGAAACTACGTCGTCCACGGCCACACGCCGGTGACGCGCGCGACACGCTACGGAGCGCGCATCAACATCGACACCGGCGCCTACTATAGCGGCCGATTGACGGCGCTGCGCGTCTGGCGCGGAAGGGGCCGCTATCTGACGACCTGAGCGTGCTGCGGAGGTTTGCGGGATCATGCGGCCTCGCCCGGCTCGACGTAATAGGGCGAATAGCGGTCGAGATAACGTTCCGAACTGCCGTAGCCGCCATAGCGCCCGAGCTTTTTCGTCTCGGTCTTGTTGAGGACGACGCCAAGAACCTTGGCCGCGATGCGCGGCTCCGACACGAGCGCGGACCGCACCAGCCGGCGCGGCGTCGCTCCCCACTCCGTCACCAGCACGAAAGCGTCGATGGAGGGTTCGAACGCCTTGACATCGACCACGGGTCCGAAGGGCGGAAGATCGACGATGATGTAGTTGTACGCGTTGCGGGCCGCATTGAGGATGTTCTGCATGCCCGCGCCGGAAAGCAGTTCGCTGGTGTGCGAGAGGCGGCCGCGCAGGACGGTCGGCAGGACGGAGAGCCGTGTCCTGCGGCTGACCTTGACGACGTTCTGCCAGCGCTCTTCGCCGATGATCGCCTCGACCAGTCCCGCTTCCGGCTCGATCGGCAGGCTGCGGGTCAGCCCGGGGTTGCGCAGATCGCCGTCGATGAGCAGCGTCCTGGCGCCGCTCGCCGCGCACAATTCGGCGAAATTCGCCGCCACCGTCGTCTTCCCCTCGCGCGGCAGCACGGAAAGAAAGCTGATCACCTTGCAGCTTTTGCCTTGCAGGACGATGTCGATGCCGAGCTTGGCGCTGCGCAGCGTCTCCGCGAAGGAGGAGGCCGGCGCTTCCGTCGCCACCTGCAGGATCGGCGGCAGATCGAGGTCGCCGCCGTCCGGCACCGCGGCCGCGCGGGCATGGCGGGCCGTCTTCATCGCCGGCAGATAGCCGAAGAAGTCGAGGTCGAGCGCCTCGCGGACATCCTCGCCGGTGCGGAAGAAGCGCTCGCGGAATTCCTGGAGCCCGCCGATCCCGGCGCCGGCGAACAGTCCGAGCACGAGGGAAAGCCCGAGCACGAGCACCTTACGCGGACTGGAGGGAGAAATGGGGTCCAAGGCCTGCGAGATCACACGGGCCTTGGCGATCGGGAAGGAACCTTGCTGCAGGGCCTGTTCATGGCGCGACAGGAAATCCTTGTAGAGCGCGGACAGCGCATCCGACTTCTGCTCGAGCTCGCGCAAATGGACCATCGACTGGTCGTCCTCGGTGCTGCGGTTGGCCATCCGGCCGACGCCGCTGCGCAGCGAATCCTCGCGCGCCTTCGCCACCTCGTATTCGTTGTGGTAGCTTTCGGTGAGTTGCTGCAGTTCCTGATAGATCTGCTTCGCCAGGGCCGCCTGCTGCTCCCGTAGCGCGACAGCCTGCGGATGATCCTCCCCGAACTGCGCCGCGACCTGCTGCTCGCGCTTGGTGATGTCGAGATAGCGCGCCTTGAGCTCGTTGATGATGGCGTTGTTGGTGTTGCTGATGTTCTTTTCGGAGGGCACGGTCGCGTTCTTCACCGCGTTTTCCGGCCCGCTGTCGACGATCGCCTTGAACTGGTTGTAGCGGGCGAGCGCGTTGGCGGTGTCGGCCTGCGCCAGCACCAGCTGCTTGTTGAGATCCGAAAGCTGCTGGTCCGAGATAAGTTCACCGCTGGCGGCGGTGAGGCCGTGCGTCGCGCGGTATCGCTCGACTTCCAGTGCAGCGGCCTGCGAACGCGAGCGCAGATCGGCGATCCGGCCCTGCAGCCATATGGAGGCGCGTTCCGTGGCATCGAAATTGGCGTCGAGCTGGTCCGACAGATAGGCCTTGGCGTAGGCCCTGGCTATTTCGCCGGCCATTGCAGGGTCGTTCGCGAGATAGGACAATTCGATGACATAGCTGCGCCCGACCCGGTTGACGTCGAGATCGGATTGCAGGATCTCCACCGCCCTGCGCATCTTCCTCTCCTGCACGGATTCTTCCTCCCCGGGGGTCTTGGGCAGGACCATGCGGATGGCGCTCTTGACCGTCTCCTTGGCCCAGTCGACGGGGGATTGCGGAGGATTGAGGAAGGCGTCGTTTCGGTCGAGCTTCTCGGCGGCCGCGACGGTGCGCGCCAGCCTCTCGGATTTCATGATCTCCACTTCGCTCAGCACGAGCGCGTCCACCTGCGAGGGAAGCGGCGCCGGGTTGTCGGTGTCCTGGGCGTATTTCGCCAGGCTGTCGTCGATCAGCACATCGGTGACGGCCGTGTATTCGGGCGGCGTGAAGATGAGATAGAGGACACCCAGGACCAGCCCCAGGATCGCGCAAAGGGCGATCACCCTGGCGCGCCGCGCGCCGATGGTGAAAAGGCGCTCCAGGTCGATGAACTGGTCGGACTCCCCCCGGTCGGACGGAAGGGTTCCACTGAGCGGATAGGTCTTCTGATGCATGATACGATCGATGCTCATTCGAAAGCCTGTCCTTCCGGAGCGCGGAACGACCGGGCGAAACGCTGCAGCCGGACCGATATCGGCATCCTCAGGAGGCCGACCGCCGCCGGATTGCCGATCGCCGTCGCCGCCGCCCGGATCGGTGCGCGGTTCTTCAGATGCTCCACGAGCGCCAGATAGGAAGCGGCCCGGCCGAGGCTGCGGCTGCGCTTCGCCTGTGCGGCACGCGCCGCCGCGTCCAGTTCACGACCGCGGAGGAAGGCGGCGTCCGCCTCGATCATGGCTGCGACGTGACGGCGTTCGAGAACGCGCGAGATCGAGCCGCTTCGGATGTGGTAGGCGTAGCCCGGCCGCGGCTCCACGGAGCAACGGTCGCCTTCGGCGAGCGCCGAGGCCAGGAACACGTAGTCCTCGCCGATGCGCAGCGTCTCGACATAGCGTAGCCCATGCCGCTCGACGAACCGCCGCTCGATGACCGGCTTCATGTAGCCGAGGGAGAAGGGCGCGGCGAAAAGGAGATTGCCTTCGATGAACTTGTCCAGCGTCATCTCCGGCATGGCGGCAAGGCCGGCGGGCTCGAACATCGGCCGGGTCGAAGCGACCGCGTCGTCCATCACGTCGAGGTTGTCGACGGCGATCTCGGCGTCGCTTTCCCGCATTCGCCGAAGGAGGCGCGACATGCGGTCCGGATAGACGGTGTCGTCGGCGTCGAGCATGGCGATCCAGCGTCCATGCGCAGCCTCCAGGCCGACATTGCGTGCCCCGCCCGGACCGCGGTTCCGGTCGAGCCGCACGACGCGGACCCTGTCGGAGGCAAGGCCGAGCGCGGCCTCCGCCGTCGCGTCGCTTGAGCAGTCGTCGACGACGACCACCTCCACCGTCACGCCTTCCTGCGCCAGCGCGCTCTCGACGGCGTGACGGACCGTGTCCTCGGCATTGAAGGCGGCGATGATGAAGGTCACGTCAATCGGCATGGCCATGCGCTCCTGCCGGCTGGTCGCCGTACTGTACGATTTCGCTTATGCCGAAGAGCCCGCCCATGACCCCGGCATGCAGGATGCCGCGCAGGATCGAGCGGTTTCGCCTTTCCGCATTGAAGAGGAAGAGCGCCGCGACGGCCGCGCAGTAGCCCAGTTTCGCGCCGACGAGACCCATGTGCCGCGCCCGCGTCATGCCTCCGGCCTTTTCCGACAGGATGCGCCCATGCGTCTGGCCCATGCGGAACCTTCGCTTGGCGAGCCATGCGAAACCCGCTCGCTCCGCCGGCACCGGTTCGAAGACGACCGCGTCCGGCGCGTACGCGATCCTGCCGCCGGCCTGATGGAGGCGGCCGAGATATTCGGTGTCCTCGCCGCCTGTGCGGCCGAGGGCGAGATTGAAGCGGCGCCCCGCAAGGCGTGGCGAGGACCGGTTGAGCAGCAGGTTGCAGGTGTAGCCGGTGTGTATCTCGCCATCGACCCAGACCGGCCTTGTCGAATGGAAGTCGCCCCTCCTCATCCAGGACGGCGCATCCTCCCCGTAGACGGCACGAACGGGGCCGAGCACGGCCTCCGCGCCGGTATCGGCGGCGCATCGCAGGAGTTCAGCCAGCCAATCGGGAGAGACGGTCTCGTCGTCGTCGACGAAAGCGAGAAAATCGCCGGTCGCCAGGTCGAGGCAGGCATTGCGAGCGATGGAGATGTTCGACGCCGGGCAATGGACGTAGGAAACCTCGAAGGGCAGGTTCGAGGCGAGCCTGTAGGTTCGGTCCCTGGCGCTCGGAACGTCGTCATTGTCCGCGACGACGATCCGGATCCTCGCCCTTTCGGGGGCCCGCATCGCGGCTATGGAGAGAAGGGCGTCCTCCAGTGCCGGCCGCCGATAGGTGCAGACGCAGATATCGACCCGCACCTTGCTCTCCTGCTCCGGTCTTGTTTCGTCGGTCATGGGCGCGTCTCGCGTCTGCGGAAATCGAATAGCTGGAGCCAGAAGCCAGCCGACCAGGCGAGGTGCATGACCATCGCAGAAAGGCCGGCGAGCGGTCCGTAAGGGTCGCGCCGGCGGATCGCCATCCAGGCGCCGTAGCCGATGCATGTTCCGGCCCATAGGCCCGCCGGCAGCAAGGCCGCCCAGTTGAGCAGGGCAAGAGACGTGCCGGCGACGACCGGCGCCACCATCAGGGGCAGCATCTGCCGGACCTTCGGCACCGCCCGGTGCTTCAGTATGTTTCTCGCGCGGCCCCTGCCATAGCCGAGATACTGCCGGAAGAGGGACGCCACCGAAGCGCGCGGATAGTAGACCATATAGGTCTTCTCCGTCAGCCAGATCCGGTAGCCCGCCGCTCCGAGCCGGTAGTCCAGTTCGGCATCCTCGTTGTGGCTGAAGCTCTCGTCGTAACCTCCGACAGCCCGAAAGGGTTCCACCCGGATGAGCGCGTGATGGCCATGATCGGTCCAGCTTCCCGCTGCACCGACACGGTGGGCGGACGCGCCGTTGCCGAGCCTGGAGTTCTGCGCGGCCGCCGTGGCCTTCTGGAAGGCGCCGACGCCGCGCGTCAGCATGGAGACGACGACGGCGTCGGCGCCCGTCGCGTCGGCCTCCTCCACCAGCCGGTCGCAATAGGTGTCGGGATAGTCGCCATGGGCGTCGATGCGGATGAAGCTCCCGAAACCGTCGCCGAACCGCTCGACGGCGAGGTTGACGGCGGCGCTCTGGATCTTCTTCTCGTTGTGCAGGAGGAGAAGCCGGCGATTGCCGGCCGCGATCTTCCCGACGATCGCCTGTGTGCCGTCGCGGCTGCCGCCGTCGATGACCAGTATCCGCATGTCCAGCCGCTCGGCGGCGGGGGCAAGCCGGCCGATGACCGTCTCGATATGGTCGGCCTCGTCGAGACAGGGGATGACGGCCATGACGGGCCGCGCGGAGCGGGGCCGCGACGGACCCTCTATCGTGAGCGTCTTCGTCATGGTCACGCGGCCTGCAATTGGAGGTTGGCCCCGATGCCCGTCGGCAAATTCGCCAGGCGCTCGACCAGCGCGCGGCAATCGGAAAGGTCTGAGACCCAGGTGGCGCGATCCTCCGCCAGGATTTTTTCGCGGAGCCGCATGTACTCCGCCTCGCCGAGCGGGCCGAGAACACGGGCAAGCGCCGGCGGCCGGGCTTCGTCGAGAAGCAGGCCCATATCCCGCCCGGCGAGGAAGCGCCCGGTCTCCGTACGCCGCATCGCGATCGGAACGGCTCCGTAGCGGCAGCCTTCATAGAGCCTGTTCGGCAGCAGCCAGTCGGAATTCAGTCCTTCCTCGAAGAAATCGATCGCCCAGGAGAAATGGACGGCGCCGTAGATGCGGGCGAGGTCCTCCGGGTTGCGGTACGGTCCTTCGAAGCGCATGAACGGCTCGGCGGCGACGAAGCGCTCGAAATCCGGCAGTTCCGAACGGGCGGGGCGCCCGCGCAGGACGACTTCGAAGCGGCCTTCCATGGCGCGCGTGAAGGCGGCGAGCAGGTCGAGCGACTTCCTGCAGCGCAGGGCGCCGAACCAGCCGATGATCCAGGGACGCCCCGCAGTCGGGAGCGGCCGTTTCTCGTCCAGAGATTGGGGTTTTCCGCTGAGTTCCAGGACCTTGTTGGAAAGCAGGACGGCCGGCGTGTCGATACGGGCGATCGGCCGGAAATAGTCGCGGATGAAGGCCGGTGAGCTGGTCAGGATCAATGAAGCCTCGCGGCAAAGCCGTCGCTCTGCCGCACGCATCGTCCGTGATGCCGGAGTTTGGCCGAGCAGCAGGCGGTGGATGTCGAGGCATTCATAGACGACGGGTACGCTGGGCCAGGACCGCGCCCTTGCCCGCGCCGCCAGCACCAGCATTTCGAGGTTGCGGCCGATGATGACGTCCGGCCGCATTACGCCCTTCAGCCTGGAGCCGAGCGACAGCGCGGCCGCCGCCACCGCCGCCAGGCGCTGCGCGAACCTTCCGTCACGCGTGCGGCCGAGATCGACCGGGGAAAGTCGCTCCAGTTCAGGGGGAATATCCAGAGCGCGGCGGAAGCCCGCGAGCGTTACGGCGGCGCCGCCGGCCTCGAGCATCGCCACGCGGCGGCGGACCGCGGGGTCGCAAAGATCATGCACTAGGTAGAGCACGCGCGGCATTGGGCTCTCCAGGGTTCAGTGCAGTGTGCAGGCCACGGATTGCGGGAACTGGCACTTGTCGCCGAGCGCGGTGAAGGCGATGCGGTCGATTTCTGCCTTCGCCGGCCCGCCCGCATCGGAGAACGGTCCCATCCATGAGGTCAGCGTGTCGCTGCCCCAGATGCTGGCGAAGATCTTCGATGGGTGCGTGGGGATCTTGGCCGGATCGGTGGCCTCGCCCATCAGCTTTCCGTCGACGTACCAGCGGATGCGGTCCTTCTCCCAGACGAAGGCATAGTCGTGGAAATCCTTGTCGGCGCCGCCGGCAACGTCGACCAGCTTCTGCGCGCCGACATTCTTGCCGTCGACGAACTGGTTGAGCTGGACTTTCGAGGGATTCTTGCCGAGGACCTCGAAGTCGATCTCGTCATGCGGCTGCTTGTCGGTTGCGCCGATATAGGTGAAGAAGCCGGTGTTCAGGCCGGAGCCGGCGGCCGCCTTCATGCGGATTTCGTATGTCCCGTATCCGAAGCGTTTCTTCGTCTGGATCTCCGCGCAGACATGGTCGCGATCCTTGAATCTGCGTTTCGCGAATTCCAGCGTCAGCTTGCCGTCGGCCTGCGTCACCTGCTTGCTGGACCAGGTGCAGTTCTGGTGCTTGCCGTTGTTCCAGCCGTCCGAAATGAACCAGCGCCGCTTGTCCAGCGTGTCGAAATTGTCGACGAAGGATTTTCCGGTGGCGCCTTTGGCCGTCCTGGCGTCCGTCGCCTTGCCTTGCGATTGGGCAAGGGCGGGCGGGGTCGCAGCCGGCAGGAGCGCCGCGCCTGCCGCGATGGCCGCTCCCGATATCCCGAGATTGATCAGCGCCCGTTGGATGAGGTTTGCCGTCATGAGGCGGTTCCCTTGTTCAGGCCGCGCCTCCCACGCCGCTCGT
The DNA here is from genome assembly GCA_001896885.1 of Rhizobiales bacterium 65-79. Lineage (GTDB taxonomy): Bacteria > Pseudomonadota > Alphaproteobacteria > Rhizobiales > Rhizobiaceae > Mesorhizobium_L. Next base: position 18,755 of record MKRJ01000041.1, read on the forward strand.
TCGATCTAGGACGATGCCGATTGATGTCCAGCGTTGCGTCTCCGAAGCCTTCGATCGCGCACCGCGCCGAAGCGCTGTCCGAACCGACGCCGGCAACCGGCAAGTGGCCCGTGTCATTCGGTCCGGAACGTCGCGAGAATGTGACGGGCTGCCCATTTCACCCGCAGCCCGCGGTAACTTTTTGTGGTGATCTGTTAGACGCAGCCGCGCTGGTCGGCACGCCTGCCGGCCGATCCGGCTGATTTTCCGGGAGCAATATCGAGGGGGAGGGAACGAGGCGGATAACGAAAGCGGCGTCAGCCCGCCTTCGGACGGACGCCGGGAGCAGCGTCCGCGACCAGGAGATAGCGCGGCGCGCCGGAGTTGGGATGCGAGGGGGCGAGGGCGCCGCCGCGCGCATCGATCTTGTCGCGGAGGACGCCGCCGACGATCGCCGGCAACGCCAGGGGATCGGCGAGCGCGTGGATTCCCGCGGCCGCCAGTCCAGACGCCGACCTGATGTCGAGGAACCGGCGCAGGGCGTGGCGCCCGCCGACATGGCGCGCGTGCCGGACGAGCGCCGCCCTCGCCGCCCCGTCCAGGTCCTCCGATTCGAGGATCGACAGATCGGCGTCGCGCAGGCGCCCCAGATCCTCCGTGCGATGCCGACCGCTCAGGGAATCGGGCCGCACCACCGCGGCATATCCGCAGCTGTGGACGATCTTGTAGCGGCCGCCGCGCGCCAGAGCGCGCACATAAAGTTCGTAGTCTTCGCCGAGCCTTAGCTCCTCGTCATAGCGGAGCTCCTCCCGTTCGAGGAAGGCGCGGCGGATCACCGGCTTCAGGAAGCCCAGTTCGCCGCGCCGAACGCCGCGCCGCGCGACATTGCCTTCGATGAATTCCGCGAGTTCCAGAAGGCGGGGAGCGGCGGCGAATTCGGCGGTTTCCGGCACGTTCTGCGCCAGCGCCGCATCCAGAAAGACGATGTTGTCCGCGATCAGGTCCCAGTCGGGCTGTGCCAGAAGCCGGGCAAAGCGGCCGGGCAGGAAGAAATCGTCGGCGTCGAGAATGGCGAGGAGAGGGGCGGTCGAATGGGCGATGGCATGGTTGCGGGCGAAGGCAGGCCCCCTGTTGCGCGTGAGCCGCAGGACGGCGACGCGCCCGGTCCCGTCATCCGCTGCAAGCGCCGATTCCGCCGTACCGTCGCGCGAGCCGTCGTCGACCACGACGATTTCGGCGACTTCCGGCTCGGAGAGCGCCGAGCGGATGGCGCTCCCTATGGTCGCGGCGGCGTCCCGGGCGGCGATGATGACGCAGATCTCTGTTGCGGATGGCATGGGCCCTCGAACGGTTATGCCGGGGGCGGCGCACCCAGGCCGGCATGTCGAGGGTTGGAACTAAGCCGCTGCCGAAGGCGATTTGATGGCCGGTGGCGGGAAGGCTCAGGGATGTCTGGAACGGGGGACGTTGGGCACGCCGGCACGGCGGCCGACCGGCACCTCGCCGGCCTTCAGCGGGGCCTTCGGAGAAGTGCGGTCCTCATCGCCATCGCCCCAGGCCTCCGGCTTCGGCTTGGATCGCCATACGAGGAAGAGAACCGCGGCAAAATAGCCGATCTGGATCAGGATGCCGCAGATGACGGTCTGGACGATGGTCGTCCAGAGGGAATGCGTCATCAGGTAGGTAACGATCGCAAACACGACGAGGACGCCGATCAGCCCTCGAAAAAAGAGCAGGAAGGACACGGCTACGGCCCTGCCCTGTCCACTGACGGCCTAACGTCGGAACTCACGTAAAACTGCCTCCCACCCGCATGCGCAAACACGTATTGCCGTTCCGCGGCGAGGCTTGCAATTCTTGCCCGAACCCGCCTTGCACGGCTTTGCGACAGCGCATTCCTTGCGCGTCACTATATTCGACAGTAGAAGGCCGCGCAACAAAGGTTGCCAATTCTGGCCCGGTGGCAAAGGCACCCGTTTTGGTTTGGCTTCCGATATTGCGCCGGCAACACACTTCGCCACGATATGGCGGCTTTCGGATAGCCGAAAAGAACTGTCAAAGTATAATATTTTGGCAGTCACAATAGTCATGGAATTTTTCAAATCGAAGATTTTTTCTTTTCCGGTCTCTACCAGGAATTGAGGGGACGATCGGAAAGATAGATTCGTCGCGACCAAGCAGCATCCGAATCCGATATTTCTTCATGACAGCTGGTTACAAAATATGATCCAGCCCGCCCTACTTTTCGGGCTTTTGGTCCTCACTTCACAGCCAGCGGGCGGCAGATGTGACGCTGCATTTGCGACATTGCAGTGCAGCATCAACAAACCTTCCATATCGGAGATGCAAATGCGGCCCGTTGCCAGACCTGTTAATCTGCTTTTCCGGTTCCGGGACGTGGACCGTCCCATCGGAGGCTCCTGCAAACGCGGATTCGATATGGTCGGCGCTGCGCTCGCGCTCGCTCTGCTCAGCCCGCTTCTGCTGATGCTCGCCGCGCTGGTGAAGTTATCCGACGGCGGCAGAGTGCTCTTCGGGCATCGCCGGGTCGGCCGCAACGGAGAAGACTTCCTCTGCCTCAAGTTCCGGACGATGGCCGAGAACGGTGAGGAGGTCCTCGCCGCGCATTTCGCGCGCAATCCGCATTGCAGGGAGGAATGGCTGGCAACCCGCAAGCTGCAGGACGATCCTCGGATCACGCCTGTCGGATCCGTCCTGCGCAAGCTCAGCCTCGATGAATTGCCGCAGCTGATCAACATCCTGCGCGGGGAAATGAGCTTCGTCGGCCCGCGGCCCGTGGTCGAGGACGAACTCGAACTCTATGGCCCTGCGGTGGAATGCTACCTGAAATCGCGTCCGGGGCTCACCGGTCTGTGGCAAATCAGCGGCCGCAACGACGTTTCCTACAGCGCGCGGGTCGCTTTCGACCAGCACTATGTCGAGAACTGGTCGTTCGTCTTCGACCTCGTCATCATCGTGAAGACGTTCCCCGCGGTGCTGTCGTCGCGCGGCAGCTATTGAAGGAACGCCGCGTGGCGGCAGGCCGTCGCGGCGAACAACACGGGAAAAATGCCTCGATGCACAGGTCCGACAAGAATGGCAGCCCGCGGAGGCTGCTCGTCCGGCTGTTGATGGCGATCCTGCCGACGGCCTTCCTGATGGTGCAGGCCGCGGGCGCCGGCGCGGACGAATACAAGCTCGGCGTGATGGACAAGCTGCAGATCCGCGTCGCCGAATGGCAGACCGCGCAGGCGGCGGTGCGCGACTGGGCTTCCATCAACGGCGACTACACCGTCGGACCTGCCGGCACCATATCGCTTCCGTTCGTCGGCGAGGTGCTGGTGAAAGGCCGCACGACGGCAAGCATCGCGGACGGGATCGGCAAGGCGCTGCAGCAGAAATTCGGCCTTCCCGACCGACCGGACGCCTCCGTCGAGGTGGCAGAGTACAGGCCGTTTTTCGTTTCCGGCGATATCCAGACGCCGGGACGATACCCCTATCTGCCGGGGCTGACCGTGCTCAAGGCCGTCAGCCTGGCCGGCGGCCTCCGCCGTTCGGACGAGACCGGACAGCGTTTCGAGCGGGATTTCATCGACGCCCGCGGCAATTATGACGTGCTCGCCTCGCAGCGACTGGGCCTGCTGGCGGCGCGCGCCCGGCTGATCGCCGAAGCGGCTGGACAGGACAAGATCGATTTTCCCAAGGAACTCCAGGACAGCGATCAGGGCCGGAAGCTGATGGCCGACGAAACCGCCTTCAAGGCGACCCGGGACAAGAGGCTGAGCAACCAGCTGGACGCTCTCGCGGCTCTCAAGGCGCTGCTCCAGAACGAGGTGGTCTCGCTGTCGCAGAAGAAGGACACGCAACAGCGGCAGATCGACTTGTCGAAGAAGGATCTGGCGAGCGTCGGCACCCTCGCCGAGCGCGGCCTCGCGGTGAACCAGCGGGTGCTGACGCTGGAGGAGAAGACGGCCGACCTGGAAGGAAAGATGCTGGACCTCGAGACGGCGATACTGCAGGCCAAGCAGGACATCAGCAAGGCTGACCAGGATTCGGCGAACCTCCGCAACGACCACGCGGCGGAAATCGCCCAGACGCGGCAGCAGACCGAATCCGACCTCCAGGCGCTGAACCTGAAGATGCAGATGTACCATGACCTGATGTCTGAGGCGGCGCGGAACGACCCCGAGATCGCGGGCGCCGGGACGACCGCCTCCGCCGCGCCGGCCGTCAGCTACTCGATCGTGCGCGAGACCGACGGCAAGACGCAGGAGGTGCCGGCCGCCGAAGACACGACGGTCCTTCCCGGAGACGTGGTCAAGGTGGACATCACGCTCCCGACCGTGAAATCGAACTAGGCTCCGTCGGGGCACCCGTCGGGAGGCCACATATCCGGCCGCCCTGTCGGGCGCCCGAAAAGATCCGGCGCTGAAAAGAATGAAGATCGCCAAAGCCATCCTGATCGACCCTGACCGGAACACCGGCTATGGCATCGTGGCGATCGCGATTTCCATGTTCGTCTTCGCCTATTCGACCCTGTTCGGCAAGGCGCCGATATTGCTCTACTACGCGGTCTGGCTGCCGCTCGTGCTGGTCGATTATCGGCGCGTTCTCGGAAACTATCTCCGCTACTACTGGATCCTGCCCTTCGCCGTTCTCGCCTGCCTATCGGTCTTCTGGTCGCAGGCGCCGGGGGTGAGCGCGCGCGCCGCCACGCAATATATCACGCATATTATCTGCGTTTTCATCGCGGCGCGGACGATCAGCGCCCGGACGCTGACGCTCGGCACGCTTTGCGGCATCATCCTCGTCGTCCTCTATTCGCTGGCTTTCGGGGAATACCAGTACGACCCGTTCGACGGCGACTACAGTTTCGCGGGCGCCTTCGATTCGAAGAATTTGCTCGGCTTCTTCTGTTCCATCGGCGTCTATTTCGCCTTTGCATGCCTTTTCGTGCTGCGCGAGGGATGGCTGTGGCGCGGCGTCGCCCTTCTGTGCGCCGGCCTCGCTGGCTTTGCGCTGATCGTTTCGCATTCGGCGACCGCGCTCATCACGACGGTCGCGGCGCTGTTCGTGTTGATCGCGCTTGGCGGCGTCGTTCCTTTCGCGCCGCCGACGCGCAAGATGCTGGCGATCATCGGGGTCCTGCTCGGCCTCGCCGCGGCCGTCGCCGGGCTCGCCTTCGGCGGGTTCGACATGCTGCTCGCCATGTTCGGCAAGAACGCGACGCTGACCGGGCGCACCTATCTGTGGTCGCAGGGGCTGGCGGCCGCGGCGCAGACGCCGCTTCTAGGCGTCGGCTATCAGGCCTACTGGGTCCAGGGCTTCTCCGACGCCGAGCGGCTCTGGGCCGAATTCTACATCGATTCCCGCAGCGGCTTCCATTTCCACAACACCTATGTGGAGGTGCTGGTCGAACTCGGCATCGTCGGCGTCGTTCTCCTGGCCCTGATCCTGATCCGCACTACCGCCGGCCACCTCGTCCGGTTTCTCGACAACCGGGACGACGTCGCCGCGAGGATCATGCTCGGCCTCATGGCGGTGCTCCTGATGCGGTCCTTCGTCGAAGTGGACGTCATCAATCCCTACGCGGTCGGGTCGTTCCTGCTTTATTACTCGGCCGCGTCCCTGAGCGCACCGCGCTCCGTCGTCGCCGGCAGGCGATCGAAGACACCGCGACTGCAGGCGGGCGGCGCCGGATGAAGAAGCTCTACGGAATCCAGTATCTTCGGGCCGCCGCGGCGCTCGGCGTGGTGGTCTTCCACGCGGCCGAGCGCAGCGGCTCGCATTTCGTCATCGGCGCCGCCGGCGTCGACGTATTCTTCGTCATCAGTGGCTTCATCATGTGGGTGATCTCGCAAAAGCGAGAGATGACGCCGCTGGGTTTCTTCGGCGACCGCCTGAAGCGCATCGTGCCGATCTACTGGATGGCGACGGCCGCGATGTGCATCGGGGCGCTGGCCGGCATTTTCCCCAACCTGACGCTGACCGTGGCGCACGTGGTGGATTCTTTCCTCTTCATCCCGCACCGCTCGCCGAACGGAGGCCATATCTGGCCGGTGCTGGTGCAGGGCTGGACCCTGAACTACGAGATGTTCTTCTATGCCGTCTTCGCTTGCGTGCTCTTCCTGCCGTCAGGCCGGCGTCTCGCCGCCCTGGCCGTGATCTTTCTCCTGCTTGCCGGAGGCGGCTGGCTGCTCGACTCGCGCAATCCGCTGCTCGCGACCTACACCAATCCCTTGATCCTTGAATTCCTGCTCGGGGCGCTGATCGGCCGGCTCTGGCTCGCGGGAAGAATGCCCTCGGCGAAGACGGGCGCGGCGCTGGTCGTCTTCTCCCTTTGCGGGTTCGCTTTCGTCGGCGTCACGCTGAAGGGCTTCAGCCCGTTCTTCCTCGGTCCTCTCGCCGGCCTGCTTGTCGTTGGAACACTGGCGCTCGAAGACGCGGACAGGGTCGTCCGGTCGAGGCTGCTCAGCTATATCGGCGATGGCTCCTATTCGATCTATCTCTGGCACACCTTCGCCATATCGGTGGTCGCCAAGGCCGCGGGGTTCCTCCATTTCCCGGCCGCGCTCACGCTCGTCTTATCCGTGTGCGCGGGGCTGCTTATCGGTCTTCTGCTCTACGAACTGGTCGAGAAGGATCTGGCGAGACGGTTGCGCGCGCTGCTGCGCGGGGACCGGCCGGCCGAGGCGGTCGAACTGCCCGATCCGCCAAGATCGTGAGGGCCGGGCGCAGGCGGGTTCCTAGTATTGCCCGGTCGGCTTGCCTTCCTTGCCGGTGATCAGCACCCCGCAGCGGTCGCCCTGACGCCACCTGAGCTCGCAACGGTAGGCCGCGCCATCCACCGGCACGTAGAGAAGGAAAAGGGCGGGCACCGGGGACGAAGCGTCGACACGGAGCTCCGCCCCGTTCGAATGCATGTTGCGGATCGTGCAGGCAACGCCCGATGCGCGCCCGCCGCCGATGATGGTCGCGCCCTTGAGCACGCGCGGGCGGTGCTCCCGCCTCCTGTCGTCTTCCCCCGTCACGCGTGGAACAGCTCCCGTCATTTCCATGCGCTCCGCCCTGCATGCGGAAAACACCTTGTGTCACGGAATGGGCCGGATTGAGGCCGCAACGGCACAAAAGAAAAATAAAGTCCGAGGGATCAACGGCCTGGACCATGTCACCTCGCTTGCCGGCGCCGCCGCAACGATCGGGGAATTCCTCCTGGCCGGCCGTAAATCGTCTCACGGTTGCCTTGCCCGCCCTTCCGGAAAAGGGATATGCGCTACCGGGCGATGAACAGGCTGGCGGCGGACCCCGATGGCTGACAACGAGATCGAAGTGGCAATCGTGGGCGCCGGCGCTGCCGGCATCGGCGCCGCGCGTCGCTTGCGGGACGCCGGCATTTCCGTCCTTCTCATCGAGGCGCGCCCGCGGCTCGGCGGACGGGCCTTCACGGTCGACGGCGGCTCCGGCATGCCGATCGATCTCGGCTGCGGCTGGCTGCATTCGGCCGACCGCAATCCGTGGAGCGAAATCGCCAAGGCGCAGGGCCGCACCATCGACCGCACGCCGCCGCCCTGGGCGCGGGCGACGACGCCGACCGGGTCGCCCTCGCCGGACCAGGCGAGCTTCCACGAGGCGATCCTGGACTTCCGCGAGCAGGTCGCCGCGTTCCCGCAGGACGGCCCCGACCGCGCCGCGTCCTCATTGCTGGAACCCGGCGCCCGCTGGAACCGCCTGCTCGATGCCGTCAGCACCTACTACAGCGGAGCGGAGCTCGACCGCATCTCGATCCGCGACCTCATGCGCTACGGCGACACGGGCGTGAACTGGCGGGTCGTGGAAGGTTACGGGACGGTGGTCGCGGCGCATGCCGCCGGCGTGCCGGCGAGACTCGGCTGCGCCGTGCGGGCGATCGACCATGCCGGCCAGCGCGTCGAACTCCAGACGGATGAGGGAACGATCCGGGCCGAGCGGGCGATCGTCACGGTGCCGAGCGATCTCATCGCGCGGGAGGCGATCCGCTTCAATCCGGCCCTGCCGGAGAAGGTGGAAGCCGCCGCCGGCCTGCCGCTCGGCCTTGCCGACAAGCTTTTCCTCTCGCTTGCCGGCGGCGAGGCGTTCGAGGCAGACAGCCGCCTGTGGGGCCGGATGGATCGGGTCGATACCGGAGCCTATCACATCCGGCCGTTCGGAAGGCCGCAGATCGAGGCCTATTTCGGCGGCGATCTCGCCGCTGAACTCGAAAAGGGCGGGGAAGCCGCCTTCTTCGATTTCGCGGCCGGGGAACTGGCCGAGACCTTCGGCAAGGATTTCGCCAGTCGGATCGGCCCGATCGGCATGCATCCCTGGAAAGCGGATCCGTATGCGCGGGGCTCCTATTCCTACGCCCTGCCGGGCAGGGCGGATTGCCGCGCGAAGCTTGCCGAGCCCGTCGACGACCGTCTCTTCTTCGCTGGCGAGGCCTGTTCGAGGAACGACTTCTCCACCGCGCACGGCGCCTATCTGACCGGCCTCGACGCGGCCGAGCGGATCATCGCATTGCATCGGCCGAAGCCGCGGAAATAGGCCCGTCCGGCTTACGTGGTCAGCGGCTGGAAGCTTCCGGCCGGCGCTGCGTCAAGCTCGGCCCAGTCGATCTCTTCCTCCAGCCGGTGGTAGGCCTCGTCGCCGATCTCGCCGCGGATGCGCAATTCCTCGAGCACCCGCCGCTGATGATGCACCGCTTGCAGCCGCAGCCGGTCATGGTCCGTGGCGGCCTGAGGCGCGTCGCGGTTTCCCGCGACGGCCAGTGCCGCTTCATATTCGCCGCGCACCGCAAAGGCCACGCCCGATCCGTCGCCGTCGAGGCTGGCGAGCGCCGCGCGCATGACCGCGGCGCGGGCGTGCGAGACCTCCTCCTCGACGGAGCTGTCGGTCTCGAACCTGAGCAGCCGTAGCAGCGGCCCCAGCGTGACGCCCTGCAGGACGAGCGTCCCGAAGACCACGCAGAACGCCGCCAGCACGATCTCGTCGCGGCCGGGAAAATCGTTGGGCAGGGCGAAGGCGGCGGCAAGCGTGACGAGGCCGCGCATGCCGCACCAGCCGATCAGGATGTCGTCGCGCAGGCTTCCTCCGCGGGGAGCGACGATCCTGCCCGCCGCTCCGCAAAGAAGCGCGAAGGCGAGCCTGACCAGGATGACCGTGGCCAGCACCGCCGCGGCCAGGACAAGCGCATGATCGAGATCCTGCCCCGACAGCCTGAGCAGGATCGGCCGCGCCTGCAGGCCCATGAGGACGAAGGCCAGCACGTTGAGCACGAAGACGGCCGTTTCCCAGACCGAATAGGAACTGACGCGCAGTCGCGGCGGCATGATCGGGGGCGCCAGCCGTGCGATCGCAATCGCATAGACGACCATGGTGACGATTGCCGAGAGGCCGATCCGCTCGGCGAAGATCCAGACGCCGAACGTGCTGACGAACTGAAGGATCGCGGCGCTCGCCGCGTCCTCCACCCGCCTCATGACGAAGAACACCAGGCGGGCCAGCACCAGGCCAGCCACCAGGCTGCCGACCAGCGACAGCCCCACCATCGGCGCCGCATCCCGGAGGAGCAGGGGACCGGCGGCGGCTACGACGGCCATCCGATAGATCAAGAGCGCGGTCGCGTCGTTGAGCAGGCTTTCCCCCTGCAGTATCGCGAGGATGCGCCGTGGGGGCCTGAACTGGCCGAGCACGGCGGCGGCTGCGGCCGCGTCGGGCGGCGCGACGACCGCGCCGAGCGCGATTGCCGCGGCGATCGGCAGGCCGGCCACCTGCCGCCCGACGATGGCGACCGCGGCCGTGGTCAGGAGGACCGCGACGAGCGCCAGCGACGCGATCGGCACGGCGTGGCGGCGCAGGTCGCGTGGCGATGTGTCGAAGGCGGCGTCGAGAAGCACCGGGGCCACGAAAAGCGCCAGCGCAAGGTCGGGCTCGATGCCGATCGGCGGCGCGAAAGGCAGGAACGCCAGGATCGCGCCGGCGACCGCCAGCAGCGCCGGGTACGGGATCTCCAGCCGCCGCGCCAGTCCGGCGAGGAGGACGGATCCGAGCAGGAGCAGGAGCGTCCATTCGAAAAGGGCCATGGCAACATCCGTCGGTCGGTTCGCATCGCGGAACGCTGGTGCGCTTCCCAATAGTCGAACTCGGCGTGAGATGCTTCCCCGAAATGAAAGCGCATTGACAGTTCAGCCTTCCTATCGTCTAATCATGTAAACGGTTACAACGCCCGTGGCTGGCGGAGTTTCCGGGGTATGGGACAGGCTTTCCGCGGGAGGATCGATTGCGGTTCGGGCTGATCGGCTACGGCCTCTGGGGAAAGCATCACGCCGAGGCGATCGCCAAGGCGCCGGGGGCGGAACTGGCCGCTATCGCCTGCTACAGCGAGGCGACGGCAGCCGCTGCGCGCCGGCGTTTTCCGGATATTCCGGTGCATGTCGGTTATGGCGCGCTCCTCGCCGATTCCTCGATCGAGGCGATCGACATCGTCGTTCCCAACCATATGCACGAGGAGGTCGGCGTCGCCGCGCTGAAAGCCGGCAAGAACGTGCTCCTCGAAAAGCCGATGGGCGTCAGCGTCGAGGCATGCGATCGGCTGCTCGAAGCCGCCGAGGCGTCGGGCAAGGTCCTCACCATCGGCCACGAGTTCCGCCTCTCCACGCAATGGGGAAAGCTGAAGGAACTGGTTGCGGAAGGCGCGATCGGCAAGCCGCTCTACGCCAATGTGAGTCTCTTCCGCTTCCCCTACCGGCAGGGTTCCGGCGGCTGGCGCTACGATCGCGGCAAGGTCGGCTCGTGGATCCTTGAAGAGCCGGTGCATTTCTTCGATTCCGTCATGTGGTATTTTGACGAACTCGGCGATCCCGACCGGATCGTCGCCTTCGGCAACGGTCGTCCGGTGCAGGGCAGGCAGGGCAACGAAGCCGCCATGGCGCACAATTTCTCGACCGTCATGCACTGGCCGGGCGGCGCCTATGCCGTCATCACGCAGAGTCTCGCCGGCTTCGAGCACCACCACGTCATGGAGATCGTCGGCTCGGAAGGGTCGATCCGCACCTGGTGGTCGGGCGCCGAGGACCGCACGCGCGAGCCCTCGTTCGAGATCAAGGTCCAGCGTGCCGGCGCGGCGAAGGCGGAGACCTTGAAGGTTCCGGCTTCCGGCGAACTGTTCGAACTCGACCGCGAGCTTTCTCTCGTGGTCGACGCCTTTCGCAAGGGCCGGCCGATGGTGTCGGGCGAGGAGGCGCGCAAGCGCATCCTTGTCTGCCTCGCGGCCGAGCGGGCGCTGGCGGAAGGCAGGGAAATGCGGCTCGACTTTTCGCGGGGCGTGGAACCGCGAAAGCTCAAGGCATGAACGAAGGCGGGACCGCCCGCCGCGACAAGGGAGGAAGAAACGTGAAGAAATTTGCAATGCTTCTGGCCGCCGGCGCCATGGCGCTCACGGCCGGGTTCATGACCGGCGGCGCCAATGCCGCCGACAAGAAGATCACGGTGGTGACCTGGAACATCCCCTACTACAAGGACGGATTCCAGAAATGGGTCGACGCCTTCAAGAAGATCCATCCTGATTTCGATGTCGAACGCATCGACATGAAGGGCACGGAACTGCCGGCCTGGTACCAGACGCAGGTGGTCGCCGGCACGCCGCCCGACATTCTGGACCTCCAGGGCGGCATCTGGCTCGAATACGCCTCGCAGGGCGGCCTGACCGACCTCACCCCCTATCTCAAGCGGGACAAGGAATACACCGACCGGATCTATCCCGAGGTGCTCAACAACTGGGTGTACGAGGGCAAGAACTACGGCGCGCCGATGTACATCTCGAAGACGTTGCTATTCCTCAACCGCAAGATGATGAAGGAAGCCGGCATCGAGAAGGATCCGACCTCCTTCGACGAGATGATGGCCGATGCCGAGAAAATGACCGGCCCCGGCAAGTCCGGCTTCATGACGCTCAATTTCGACTGGCTATACTGGCCGCTCTTCAAGATGAACGGCATCGACTTCGTCACGCCGGACCTGAAGAAGGCGGCCTTCAACACGCCGAAGACGGTGGCTCTCGTGAAGCGGCTCGCCGACCTCACCAAGAAGGGCGTCATCGACAAGATCAGCTGGACCGGCCGCTGGGTCGAGCCGAACGGCGCGTTCGCCGCCGGCACGGTCGGCATGCTGCACGCCCACGCGCCGGCCTATCTGTGGTTCAAGAGCAAGGCCGACTGGGTCAATTCCGACACGGTGGGCGCGATCAACCTGCCCGGCGACTGGTCGACGCCGAATTCGCACGCCTTCGTCATGTCGGCCGGCTCCAAGCATCCGGAGGAGGCCTGGGACTTCATGAAGATCGCCACCAGCGGCGACGGCGCCGTCACCTTCGGCGAGCAGACCAACAACCTCATGGGCGACAAGATAGCCGACCAGGAGCTGATGAAATATTTCGAGAAGAACATTCCCGCCGTCGTTCCGGCGCTGAAGACCCAGCTCGAACATTTCGACAAGCTCACCGGCAACTGGCCGTTCGCCAAGGACGCGGAGATCAAGGACGCCTTCTATCCGGAACTGCAGGCCGCCCTGCTCGGCCAGAAGAGCGCCGAGGACGCGCTCAACGCCGCCGAGCAGAAGGTCAACCGCATCCTCCAGTCACAGTAAAGGAAAAGAATGGCGGCTGGGACAGCATCCGCGCCGGCGCTCGATCAGCGCCGGCGTCCACCCGCGAAGACGCCGTTCTTCGCGCGGCGGCGCACCCGCGACCTGACGCTGATCTGGCTGTTCCTGCTGCCGTCGCTGGTGATCTTCGCGCTCTACCGCATCATTCCGCTCGGCTGGAACGTCCTGCTCTCGCTGGAGTTCTGGTCGCCCTACAAACCGGCGCGCTTCGCCGGCCTCTATCACTACCAGGAGATGCTGTTCTACGACGACGCCTTCTGGAAGGTCTTCTGGAACACCATCATCTTCATGGCTTCGGCCCCGGTGGGCATCGCGCTGGCGCTCGGAGTGGCGCTGCTCGTCAACACGCGCGTGCCGGGCCGCGGTGTCTACCGCACGATCGTCTTCATGTCCTATCCGGTGATGACGGTCGCCGTCGGCATCATCTGGCAATGGCTCTATAACGAGAAGGTCGGGCTGATAAACTATGCCCTGATCTCGCTCGGGGTGATCAACAGGGGCATCCCTTTCCTGCAGGATTTCGACCTGGCGCTGCCGGCCGTCATTCTCGCCTCGATCTGGCAGGTCATCGGCTTCTACATGATCATCCTCCTGACCGGCCTGCAGAGCATCCCGCCCAACCTCTACGAGGCGGCGTCGATCGACGGGGCGAGCGCGGCGCAGAGCTTCTGGCGCATCACCCTGCCGCTGATCCGGCCGTCGCTCTTTCTCTGCTTCGTGGTCGGCATCATCAATTCCTTCACCGCCTTCGACCTGATCTTCGTGATGACCGGCGGCGGCCCCGGCCACGCCACGGACCTGCTCGTCACCTACATCTATTCCTCGGCCTTCAAGCTGTCGAAATTCGACTATGCCGCGGCCATGACGGTGGCGAATTTCCTGCTCTTCCTCGGCCTTGCCTTTGTCGCCAACCGGCTCGCCGGCGGCGAGGCCGGCGCCATCAAGCGGGGGGCCTAGCCATGGTGAAGCGCCAGCACTGGCCCATCCATCTCGCGCTCGGCATCATCTCGGCTCTGATGCTGGTCCCTTTCTACTGGGTGCTGAAGACGAGCCTCACCGGCGAGAACATCTTCGTCTACCCGCCGGCGATCCTACCGCAGGACCCGAACCCGTTCTATTTCGTCGATGTCTGGTACGCGATCCCGTTCCTGCGCTACCTGATCAACAGCGTGATCGTGTCGGTGATCGTGGTCGTCGCCAACGTCTTCTTCAACGCGATGGCCGGCTATGCGCTTACCCGCGATTTTCCCGGCAAGGCCGCGACCATCATGCTGTTCCTTTCCTGCATGATGATCCCCTTCCAGGTGACCATCATCCCGGCCTACCTGATCACCGCCAAGCTCGGCTTGCTCAATTCCTATTTCGGCATGGCGCTGCCGTTGATGTCGACCATCGTCTGCATATTCGTCTTCAAGGCGGCTTTCGAGGCCATTCCGAAATCGCTGGTCGAGGCGGCGCGCATCGACGGCGTGCCCGACTGGATGATCGTCTTCCGCATCATCATGCCGCTCACCAAACCGGCCATCGCCACCAACATCATCCTCGCCTTCATCTGGTCGTGGAACAGCTTCCTGTGGCCGCTGGTCGTCGTGCGCGACGTCGACATGCAGACGCTGCCGCTCGGGCTCTCGCGTTTCCTCTCGGTGGTGGAGGACACGACCGGCGCGCTCTACGCCTTCTGTGTGATGGTGCTGGTGCCAGGTCTGGTGATCTTCCTTCTGGCGCAGAAGGAATTCATCACCGGCCTGACCTCCGGCGCGACGAAGGGCTAGGAGACAAACCGTGCGCTGGCGCTGGCTGAGGAACCGCTTCGTCGTCACCTTCGGGGGTGCGGCTCTGCTTACTGCGGTCTGGAACGTCTATATCGCCTATCACGATGACGGCATCATCGCCGGACAGGTCGTCGGCCCGGACGGCGCGGCGGTTTCCGGCGCCACTGTGCGCCTTTCGGAAAAGACCCTGCTCGTCTCGCAGACGAGGGGCCAGACGACGACCGACGCCGACGGGCGTTTCGAGTTCAAGGGGCACAGGATGCACCGGCTCTACCTCGAAGCGGACAAGGACGGCGTCGGCCGCTACGGCCCGCGCGAGTACCGGCTCTATTTCAACGGCGAGAACCTCGTCCTCGGCAAGCCGCTGCAACTTTCCGCGCCGGGCGCATCCTGATGTCGGCGGGTGACCGGCCGCTCATCCTGTTCGATCCCGAACCGCGCAGCCGGGCGATGCTCTTTTCCGACGCCATGTGGGACCGGCTGGCGTCGGCCGCCGAAATCATCGCTGCCGAAAACGGCAAGATGGCCGACTCGCTCGTCGACAAGCATATTGCCGAGGCCGAGCTCGTCATCGGCCAGACCGACCTTCCGGCCGAAAGGCTGGAGAAGGCGAAGCGGCTGAGGGCCGTCATCAATGTCGAGGGCAATTTCTTGCCGAACGTCGACTATGCCGCCTGCTTCGCGCGCGGCATACAGCTCCTGTCGATCGCGCCGGCCTTCGCCCTGCCGGTCGCGGAGATGGCGGTCGGGCTGGCGCTCGACCTGGCGCGCGGCATCACGCCGGCGGACCGCGCCTTTCGCGAGGGGCGCGAAGCCTACGGCCTGCTCGGCAACCGTGATTCCTATCTGCTGACCAATTCCGCGATCGGCCTCATCGGCTTCGGCAATCTCGGGCGGGCGCTTCTGCCGTTGCTGATGCCGTTCCGGCCAAGGCTGCGCGTCTTCGATCCATGGCTGCCGGAAGGCTATCTGCGCGAATTCGGCCTCGAGCCGGCGTCGCTCGGCGAAGTCCTTTCGCAATCGAAGACCGTCTTCGTGCTCGCCGGCGTGACGAACGAAAACCAGGCGATGCTCGGAGCGCGCGAATTCGCGCTGATGCCGGAAGGCGCGTCGCTGCTTCTGATGTCGCGCGCCGGGGTCGTGGATTGGCAGGCCTTCACGGAGGCCGCCGCGAGCGGCCGCATCCGCGCCGCGACCGACGTATTCCCCGCCGAGCCGGTCGCCGACGACGATCCGGTGCGGAAGAATCCCGGCCTGCTTCTCTCCGCGCATCGGGCGGGCGGCATGAAAGAGGTCTTCCGCGCCATCGGCGAAATGGTTGTCGACGACGCGCTGCTCATCCTGGCGGGCCTACCACCGGTGCGCCTGCAGGCCGCCCGCCGCGAGACCGTCGGCCGCATGCGCTCGCCGCCCGGGCGTTCCTATTCGAGAGAGGAACTGTGACGAACTCTCCATACCAGCGCCTCGGGCTCGACCCGTCGCGTCGCGTCGTCATCCTGCATGCCGACGATGTCGGCATGTGCCATGGCGCCAACGTCGCCTTCCTCGACCTCTTCCGCAAGGGCGCGCTGACCTGCGGATCGGTCATGGTGCCGTGTCCATGGTTCCCCGAGATTGCCCGCATCGCTGCGGAGGACGATTCGCTCGACCTCGGCGTGCACCTGACGCTGACCAGCGAATGGGCCGGTTACCGCTGGGCCCCGCTGACCCGCGCCGGCAAAGCGTCCGGCCTGATCGACGGCGAAGGCTATTTCCCGCGCACCGTGGCCGAGCTTGCGGCAAATGTGAACGCGGAAGCGGCGGAAGCGGAGATGCGGGCGCAGATCGACCGCTCGCTCGCCTTCGGCATGGAGCCGACGCATATCGACACGCATATGGGCGGCGCGCTCTGCCCCGCCCTGGTGGAAGCCTATTGCCGGGTGGGGGCGGACTACCGGCTGCCTGTTCTGCTGCCTCGGCGCGGCGACTATTACGCGCGGGTGCTCAAGGCCGATGCGTCCGCCGCCGCGCTCTGGCGGGAAGCCGCCGCGCGGCTCGACGCGGAAGGCATGCCGCTGGTCGACGATTTCCGCATGACGCCCGGCGTGCCGACCGAAGAGAGCGATGCCGCCTACAAGGCGCTGGCTGAAACGCTTCCGGAGGGCATGACCTTCGTCGCGGTGCACCCGAACGCGCCCGACGACATCGAGACGATCATCCCGCCGCGCGCCCATTTCCGCACCGACGAATACAGGATTTTCGGCAGCGGAAAGATGGCCGGCTGGCTCGAGGCCGCGGACGTGCGGACGATCGGCATGCGCCCGCTCCTCGATGCCTACCGCAAGGCGCTCGCGGCGGCGTAGCATCGAGTGCCCCTCGATATTTTTCGTGCGTCCTTCGAGGCTCGCTTCGCTCGCACCTCAGGATGAGGTTGGGGCCGGTATCTCCAGCGGATAGCGCCAGCGGTCCTCATCCTGAGGTGCGAGCCTGAAAGGCGAGCCTCGAAGGACGCACCAAAAACAATAAACGGACGTCCTATCGCAGTTCAGGCTCGGGCAGTTCCGTCACCATTTCCGTCGCCAGCACCCGCGCGTCGGCGTGCTGCTGGAGAAGCGAAGCTGGTACGGAAGCCGTGACCGGTCCGTGCAGCAGCTTGCGGACCATCGCCGACTGCCAGGGCCGGTTCATGTAGATCCGCACCTTGCGGCTATCGAGGATCTCCTTCATGCCGACGGTGACGGCGAGCTCCGGGATGCGGTCGATGTTGCCGCGCGCCGCCGTGACGGAATTGATGAGCCGCGTCTCGCGCGATAGCCGCACCACGCGCGTCGGCCGCCCCCCGAATTCCGCCGCATCCAGTTTCTCCCCGGGCTCCGGCGGATCGTTGAACGCCAGATGCCCGGTGATGCCGACGCCGCCGAAGCACACGTCGACCCCGCCGAAGCGGTCGATGGACTCCCCCGTCGCCTCGGGCCGGAGCGGATGCGGAAAGATGCGTTGCCCCTGCGGCGGCGCCAGCGCCGGATCGAGCAGCTTGTAGAAATGCTCGTCCATATGGCGCCGGAAGCTCAGCGCATCGGCAATCGGAATGAAATCGCGACCGTCCGGCGTGAGATACTCGTCCATGTTGACGACGACGAGATCGCGCAGGCTGACCCCCTCGCGATTGCAGCGTTCGGCCCAGAGATCGAACTGGCCGACCGGGCCGACCGGGACGATGAAGACCACCTTGTCGCGTCCGGCCTCCTTCGCGGCGCGGAATTCCCGCATGAGGTCGTCGGCGAAATGCGAGATCAGGGTGTCGTTGTCCGCCACGATCTCGAAGCCGATGGGCGAGCCCTTGCCGAGCGCCTCCTTGCCGATGCGCAGGCAGGCGGACATTTTCCCCGGATCGATGTTCATCGGGCTGGCTCGATCAGCTTCTCGGTGGCGGCGTCGAAGAGATGCATCTTCTGCGGGTCGACCGAGAGCCCGACCTTCGCGCCGGCCTTGATCAACGGCAGCGGCGGCAACCTGGCGATCACCTCGCTCTCGCCGAGCGTGAAGAAGGTCAGCGTGTCCGAGCCGAGCGGCTCGACAAAATGGACGTCGACGGTGAAGGCACTCGGCGATGCCGTGCCGTCCGTCAGCGCGAAGGCTTCGGGCCTGAGGCCGAGCACGAGCTCCTTCGGTGCATCGCCGTTCATGCGGCCTTTTTCGATCGGCAGGGCCGGCCCGCCGTTGATTTCGACCTTGTCGCCGCCGCCGGAAAGCCGGCAGGGGATCTGGTTCATGCGCGGCGCGCCGATGAAGCCGGCGACGAAGAGCGAGGCCGGATGGTTGTAGACCTCGTCGGGCGTGCCGATCTGCTCGATATAGCCGCCGCGCATGACGACGATGCGCTCGGCGAGCGTCATCGCCTCCACCTGATCGTGGGTGACGTAGATGACGGTCGTCCGCACCGCCTGGTGCAGCTTCTTGATCTCGGTGCGCATGTCGGCGCGCAGCTTGGCGTCGAGGTTGGAAAGCGGCTCGTCGAAGAGGAAGACTTCCGGGTCGCGGACGATCGCGCGGCCCATCGCCACGCGCTGGCGCTGGCCGCCGGAAAGCTGCGCCGGCCGCCGGTCGAGAAGGTGCCCGATGTCGAGGATCTTGGCGGCGCGCTCGACGCGCGGCCGGATCTCGTCCTTCGGAAACCGCCGCACCTCCAGCGCGAAGGACATGTTGCGATAGACGTCGAGATGCGGATAGAGCGCGTAGTCCTGGAAGACCATGGCGATGTCGCGGTCCTTCGGCGCCAGCTCGTTGACGACGCGGCCGTCGATGGCGATCTCCCCGTCGGAAATGTCCTCCAGCCCGGCGATCATGCGAAGAAGCGTGCTCTTTCCGCAGCCGGAAGGTCCGACCAGGACGACGAATTCCTTGTCGCCGATATCGAGGTCGAGGCCGTGGACCACCTCGACCTCGCCGAACCGCTTGACCACCCCACGCAAACTGACTTCGGCCAACCTCTCCTCCCCGTTGTCGGTCAGGCTTCACAAAGCACCAAAGTTGCGGCATTGTAAATGTAACCGTTTACAAATTACCAGCATTCCGGGGGGTAGTCGAGGCATTGACGGAGATCGAACGGCCCCTGCCGCCATCGATGCGGGATGGACCGCCGGGGGTAGGCCGGCAGGTCGGCATGCGCGATGTGGCGAGCCGCGCCGGCGTGTCGATCGCCACCGTCTCGCGTTTCATAAACGATCCGGAAACGCTCAGCCCCGATATGCGCGCGCGGGTTGAGGACGCGGTACGCGCGCTCGGCTACATCCGACACGGCGCGGCGCGGGCGCTCTCCATGCGGCGCTCGCACGCGATCGGCGCCATCATCCCGACGGTGGATAATCCCACCCGCGCGAGCAAGGTCGCCGCGCTGCAGAAACATTGCCGCGAAAACGGCTACAACGTCCTGCTGGCGCTCTCCGAATACGATCTGGATCTCGAGCTACAGCAATGCCGGAACCTGGTCGAGGCGGGCGCCGACGGGCTGATGCTGGAGGGCGGCTTGCATCATCCGGAGCTTTACGAGCTTCTGGAAAGCCGCAACATCGTCTTCGTCAACACCATCGTCTATGATCCTGCCTCGCCCTATCCGAATATCGGCTTCGACAATCGCGGCATGGCGCGCAGGCTGGCGGAGCATCTGCTCGATCTCGGCCATACCGAATTCGGCGTGATCTCCGGGCCGCGCGGCAGCAACGACCGCGCGCGCGAGCGCGTCGAAGGCGTGCACCGGGCGCTGGCGAAGAAGGGCCTGCCGCTGCCGGCGGAGCGCGTCGTCGAACGGCCCTACCGGGTGGCGGAGGGCCGGCTCGGGCTGAAGACGCTGATGGAGCTGCCCTCGCCTCCGACCGCCGTGATCTGCGGCAACGACGTGCTGGCCTTCGGCGCCATCCTCGAGGCGCAGGCGCTCGGCTACGACGTCCCCGGCGACGTCTCGATCGCGGGTTTCGACGATCTCGACTGGGCCTCGCAATTGCCGCCGGGGCTGACCACCATCGCGCTGCCCGCCCCCAAGGTCGGCCTGCTCGCGGCCCGCTACCTTCTGGAGACCCTAGCCGGCAAGGCGATGCCGCATGCCACCGAGGTCGAGGTGCGGCTGATCCGGCGCGGCTCGACCGGCCCGGCGCCGAAGCGGGGCTGACAGCACCGCCGGCGGGGGTCTATTGAGAGACCTGCCGCCACCCCGCGACGAGATAACCGACCATGGAAGGAGAAACGCCGATGGCGCAGGATCGCGATCCGTCGAGGCTGCGCAGCCAGCGCTGGTTCGCTGCGGAAGGCATGCGCGCCTTCTCGCACCGTCAGCGCATGCAGCAGATGGGTTTCCGCCGCGACGAGCTGGTCGGCCGGCCGGTGATCGGCATCCTCAACACATGGAGTGATCTCAGCCCGTGCCACGCGCATCTGCGCGAGCGTGCCGAACAGGTGAAGCGCGGGATCTGGCGGGCCGGCGGCGCGGCGGTCGAACTGCCGGCGCTGTCGCTCGGCGAGGTGATCGTCAAGCCGACGACGATGCTCTACCGCAACATGCTCGCCATGGAGGCGGAGGAGCTTCTGCGCTCGCACCCGCTCGACGGCGCGATCCTGATGGGCGGCTGCGACAAGACCACGCCCGGCCTCGTCATGGGCGCGCTGTCGATGGACATCCCCGTGCTTTTCATGCCGGCCGGCCCGATGCTCAACGGCTACTGGCGCGGCGAGAAGGTGGGCGCCGGGACGCATACGCGCCGCTTCTGGGACGAGTTGCAGTCGGGCGGCATCACGCAGGCCGATTGGTCGGAGATCGAGAGCGTCTCGACGCGCTCGCCCGGCACGTGCAACACGATGGGGACCGCTTCGACCATGACCTCGATCGTCGAGGCGCTCGGCCTGACCCTGCCGGGGGCGGCGGCCATCCCCGCCATGGACGCCGCGCACAAGCGCATGGCCTCCATGTGCGGCGAGCGCATCGTCGAGATGGTCTGGGAGGACCTGAAGCCGACCGCGATCGTCACGCCGCAATCGGTCCAGAACGCCATCGTCGCCTTGTGTGCGCTCGGCGGCTCGACCAACGCCGTCATCCATCTGGTGGCGATCGCGCAGCGCGCCGGGCTTTCGCTCGATCTCGACGCTTTCGACCGTACGGCGCGCGAGGTGCCGGTGCTGGCAAATCTGATGCCGGCCGGCAACCATCTGATGGAGGATCTTTTCTTCGCCGGCGGCGTGCCGGCGGTTCTCTCGCGGGTCAGGGAAAAGCTCGACCTCGACTGCATGACGGTGTCGGGCAAACGGCTCGGCGAGACGCTGGAAGGTGCGCGCGTCTTCGACGACGACGTCATCCGCCCGCTCGACCGGCCGGTCTCCGGAAAGCCGCCGCTCGCGATCCTGCGCGGCAACCTCGCGCCGGAGGGCGCGGTGATAAAACCCTCGGCGGCGAGCCCGAAGCTGCTCAAGCACCGCGGCAGGGCGGTCGTCTTCGACCATGCAGGCGATCTCTACAAAAGGATCGAGGATCCAGCGCTGCCGATCGACGAGACGAGCGTTCTGGTGCTGCGCAATGCCGGTCCGATCGGCGGGCCGGGCATGCCGGAATGGGGCAATTTGCCGATCCCGAAACGGCTGCTCGAACGCGGCGTCCGCGACATGGTGCGGCTGTCGGACGCGCGCATGAGCGGCACGCATTTCGGCACCTGTGTGCTGCACATCTCGCCGGAAGCCGCTGTCGGCGGCCCGCTGGCGCTGGTCCGGGACGGCGACGAGATCGTGCTCGACCTCGACGGGCGCCGGCTCGATCTTCTGGTCGGCGAAGAGGAGCTTGCCCGCCGCCGCGCCGAATGGAAGCCGCCAGAACCGCATTACACCCGCGGCTACGGCGCCATCTTCCAGAGCCACATCCAGCAGGCGCATCAGGGCTGCGATTTCGACGTACTGCGCCCAACCGGAAAGGCGACGCCGGAGCCGGATATTTATTAGCCGGCGAATCCACCTCTTGGAGGCGGGAAAAGGACCGGACTCCTCATCCGGCCACAGAGCCTGACCTCAGGCCGGCCAAAGTGGCCAAGCTTGAGGAGTTGGCGTCCTCCTCTCACCCGATCCACAGCCGCAATCCATAGGCGAGGGCCGCCACGGCCAGCACGCTCGCCGCCCACAGGCCGACGAACCAGGCGAGCCTTTTCGCCAGCGATCCGCGCTCCTGGTCCAGCATCAATGATAGCCCACCTCCGGGTCGACCTTGCCGCGGAAGACCCAGTACGCATAGCCCGTATAGGCGAGGACCATCGGGACCAGGATCGCCACGCCGAACAGCATGAATTTCTGGCTCGATGCGGGTGCTGCCGCCTGCCAGATGGTGACAGCGCCCGGAACGATGTGCGGCCACATGCTGACGCCCAGCCCGACAAAGCAGAGCAGGAACAGGACGAGCGCCAGGAAAAAGGGCTGATAGTCCTTCTGCAGGTCGATCGAACGGAACAGGAAAAAGGCGACGATGGCGACCGCGACCGGCACCGGCGCGGTGATCAGGATGCCCGGCCAGGCGAACCAGCGCTGCCAGTAGGCCCCCGTGAGGAAGGGTGTCGCCAGGCTGACCGCGACGATGAAGAGAAGCGTCGCGATCGCGGCGGCGCGGGCCAGCCGGTAGGCGCGATTGCGCAGATCGCCATCCGTCTTCATCACCAGCCAGCAGGCGCCGAGAAGCGAATAGCCGACGACGACGGCGACCCCGGTCAGGATCGTGAAGGGCGTGAGCCAGTCCCACCAGCCGCCGCCATAGGCGCGGCCGGTCACCTTGACACCCTGTAGGATGGCGCCGAGCGCGATTCCCTGGCTGAGCGCGGCGACCAGCGAGCCGCCGAAGAACGCGATGTCCCAGAGGAACTTGCCGCGCTCGGTATGCCAGCGGAACTCGAAGGCGACGCCGCGGAAGACGAGGCCGAGCAGCATGGCGATAACCGGCGTGAAGATCGCCGGGATCAGGATCGAATAGGCGAGCGGGAAGGCGGCGAAGAGGCCGCCGCCGCCCAGCACCAGCCAGGTCTCGTTGCCGTCCCATACGGGCGCGACCGAATTCATCATGACATCGCGGTCATGGCGCTTCCTGAAGAGCGGGAAGAGCAGCGCTACGCCGAGATCGAAGCCGTCGAGGACGACATAGGCGAAGACGGCAAAGGCGATGATGAAGGCCCAGAGCGTAGTGAGATCGATCGCCATGCTAGACCCCGCGGACGGATTGGAGATGGATTTCGTGGCTGGCGCGAGCCGAGAGATGGCGCGGAAAGCCCCACGGTGCGTATCGGGAATACGGGCAAGGGGCTTTCCGTGCCAGGTCGACGGCTCCCGCCGCCACCTGAAGGGCCATGGCCTTGTCGATCAAATCGGGCGCAAAGCCTTGCTCGTGATGGATAGACATCGCGTCGCCCATCTTTGCTTGACCTTGGTCGACAATCCTCATGGCGAAATCCGTCTCCAATCCGTCCACGGTGCCTCAGCCCTCCCCCGCCAGCGTGCGGTCCGGATACATGGCGGTCGCCGGTGTCACGCCGGCGGCGCGTACAGGCTCGCCCTCGCGCGGGCCTTCCTCGCCCGGATGCGGCGGTCGGTTCATCAGCCGCAGGATATAGAAGGCGCCTGCGGCGAAGACGATGAAATAGACGATGACGAAGGCGACGAGCGCCGATCCGACCGCCGGCGCGGCGAGCGGCGAGGCCGAATTGGCCGTGCGCAGCAAGCCGTAGACCGTATAGGGCTGGCGGCCGACCTCCGTCGTCACCCAGCCGGCGATCACGGCGACGAAGCCCGCCGGGCCCATGAGAAGCGCATAGGAGTGGAACCAGCTCGCCTCGTAGAGCCGGCCACGCCAGCGCAGGAAAAGGCTGGTGAGGCCGAGCAGCGCCATCAGGAAGCCGAGGCCGACCATGATGCGGAAGGACCAGAACACGATCCCCACGTTCGGCCAGTCGGCCCGCTTCACCGTGTCGAGGCCGGCGAGCGGCGCGTCGAGCGAATGTTTCAGGATGAGCGAGGAGAGCTTCGGTATCTCGACCGCGTATTTCACCGTCGCGTCCTTCTGGTCGGGCAGGCCGAAGAGCAGAAGCGGCGCCCCGTCCGGATGGCTCTGGAAATGGCCTTCCATGGCCATCACCTTGGCGGGCTGGTGCTCGAGCGTGTTCAGCCCGTGCTGGTCGCCGGCGAGGATCTGGATCGGCGCGACGATGGTCGCCATCCACATCGCCATCGAGAACA
>MKRJ01000042.1 GCA_001896885.1 Rhizobiales bacterium 65-79
GTGGGTTCAAACATGGGTCACTTCTCAATGGAAAAACCGCCCAATCCCGGGTCAGTTCTCGGCGGAAATCAACACTTGGAAACGGCGGTAATCCGTCCCGCCGGATATAATAATACGCTGGACCCATTCCAGGATTTCTTCACGTTCCTTGGGAGGGCGGCGGTCGAAGTCGTCGGGCAGATGCCAGGCGAAGCGGCGGCGCTGCGAAGGCGTTATGTCAATCGGTCGATGTCCGGTGGTAGCCCGTGCAGGGTGAGCCAGCTTCGCCTTGAAGTAGCCTTCCGGCAGGCGGTACCTTCTCTCTATGCGGCCAAGAATCTCGAAACTGGAAACGGAGCGAGGGGCTTTCGTCCCTTGGAGCCAGGTGAGCAAAGTCCTACGGTCGAAGTTCTCGTTAGCCTGAGAAACCGCTCGATACAGATGCCAGCATGTATCCCCATGACGCTCCATATGGAGCTTCAGCGCATCCGTGATGCTTTCCGGCTCTTCCCATATGGTCCAGAGCGGTTCCGGAAATTCGATGATTGGTTTCGGTTTCATGCCCCGCTTGCGGCGCGACACAGCGTTCGCAGGTTCGGAAGCAGAAACCTTCGGCTTGACCGCGTGCGCTGAATGAATCTCAGGGGCCGCTGACAACCTTGATTTGCCAGATATTGAACGATGCCGTCGTACGTTCAGTCTCGTCTTATCGTTACGCTCCTTACCCCGCCAGCGGCTTTGCTTGCGTTTCGCGGTCTGAGGTCCAACGAAGCGGGTTATTGCATCGATGGCTGGTGCAAGAACGCCATTCACACGTTCCAGGGTCTCAATGGGAATGCCGCATTCCTGTCCGATTTCCGACCAGTCTGGCCGACTACCGCACTTCGGAGGTGACTGGCGGTCAGCGATCAGCGAATGGAGATATACCCGAAGCCGTTCGAGTTCCCGCGGGGGGAGCGTCTCGGCGACCCGCTGACGGAGAAACTGATCGATCATGCGGGGAAACGATGCCCGCCTGGCACTCGTGGTCATTGTTATCTCGTCTGGAAACAACGACCCTGTGCCGCTGCCGGCCAGCATCCCTAGCCGGCAATGACCTTGGCGTCACCGGCTAAAATGGACGGCGGAGGTGCCTGTGGAAAAGCTGCCCCCGAAAGCCCGCTCTCAATGCCTGGCCTGCGGCCAGGATCCGGGCGCTTTGCATAAACGATATCCGCTACCCAATCAGCGTCCTGCCACCTAGTCGCTGTCGGGGACGGCTACAGCGCTGTTGAGGGCGCGCCGCCCCCGACAGCTTCACACCCAGCAGTGGCGGTGCGATGCCTAGACGACAGATTCGTGTGGGGGCGAAAAGGCTTCGACACCAAGGCCGTTCGCACCATCGTGCGCCTGCGCAAGAAGGACCAGGCCGAGCGGCAGGAAGAGGAAGCGATCCTCGACCTCTACAAGGCCGCGCTCGGCATGGCCTGACAGGCGCCTCGGCGGAAAGGCGCTCCAGCCGGGCATGCTAGACTAAAGAAATCGGCGCGGCATTTGTCGAAAGGCTAAAAGCCGATTATTCCGGAACCGCTGATGCGATTTCGGAGCATGTGACATGGAACTGCGCTGCGCGATACTCGACGATTACCAGAACGTCGCGCTCGGCATGGCCGACTGGAGCGCGCTTGCCGGCCGGGCGAGGCTGGAAGTCTTCGCCGAGCACATCGAGCCGCAGGATCTCGCTGAAAGGCTCGCCGGTTTCGACATCGTTGTCGCCATGCGCGAGCGGACGGTCTTCGGCGCCGAACTCCTGTCGCGTCTGCCGAAACTGAAACTGCTCGTCACCACCGGCATGAACAACGCCTCCATCGACATGAAGGCGGCGGAGAGGCTCGGCATCCTCGTTTGCGGCACGCGCGGCGTGGTCGGCCCCGCCGCCGAACTCGCATGGGGCCTGCTGCTTTCGCTGACGCGCAAAATCCCCGGCGAGGCGGCCAATCTGCGCGCCGGCGGCGAATCCTGGCAGATCTCCGTCGGCACGGGCCTGCAAGGCAAGACGCTCGGCGTCGCCGGCGTCGGCAAGCTCGGCCGGCTTGTCTGCGGCTACGGCAAGGCCTTCGGCATGGAGGTGATCGGCTGGTCGCGGAGCCTGACGGAGGAGAAGAGCCGGGAGATCGGCATCGGCTATGCGCCAAGCCTCGACGATCTCCTGCGGCGCTCCGATGTCGTCAGCCTGCAACTGACCCTGACGAAGGAAACGCGCGGCATTATCGGCCGCCGCGAGATCGGCCTGATGCGGCCCGGCGCGATCCTGGTCAATACCGCGCGCGGCCCGCTGGTCGACGAGGCGGCGCTTGTCGAGGCGCTGCAGGCCGGCAGGCTCGCCGGCGCCGCGCTCGATGTCTTCGACCGGGAGCCGCTGCCCTCCGACCATCCGTTCCGGACCCTGCCCAACGTGGTGGCGACGCCGCATATCGGCTACGTGACCGAGGAGACCTACCGCATCTTTTTCGGCGACGCCGCCGCCGACATCGCGGCCTGGCTCGCCGGCAAGCCGGAACGCGCGTTGAACGTGCCTGCGGCCGGGAGGCGTGCGTCATGAGCAACGAACAGGCCCGCCAGCACGAAGGCGAATACGATTACATCGTCGTCGGCGCCGGCTCGGCCGGCTGCGTGCTCGCCAACCGTCTTTCCGCCGATCCCAAGAACAGGGTGCTGCTGCTCGAGGCCGGCGGCAAGGACAGCTGGCACTGGATCCACATCCCGATCGGCTATCTCTACTGCATGGGCAATCCGCGCACCGACTGGATGATGCGCATCGAGCCCGACGAAGGCCTGAACGGGCGCTCGCTCGCCTATCCGCGCGGCAAGGTGCTGGGCGGCTGCTCCTCCATCAACGGCATGATCTACATGCGCGGCCAGGCCAACGACTATGATGGCTGGCGCCAGAAGGGCAATGTCGGCTGGGGATGGGACGACGTGCTGCCCTATTTCAGGAAATCGGAGGGCAATTGGCGCAGCGCAGGCGCGTTGCACGGCGCCGGTGGCGAATGGCGGGTCGAGAAACAGCGTCTCTCATGGCCGATCCTCGACAGTTTCCGCGAGGCGGCGAAGGAACTCGGCATCCCCGAGACCGACGACTTCAACAAGGGCACCAACGAAGGCTCCGGCTATTTCGAGGTCAACCAGAAGCGCGGCATCCGCTGGAGCACCGCCAAGGCGTTCCTGCGTCCCGCCCTTTCGCGGCCGAACCTCAGGCTCGTCACCGGCGCTCTGACGGAGCGCATCGTCATGAAGGGCGGACGCGCGGTCGGCGTCGAATTCACCCATGGCGGCCATGCCGCCGTCGCCAAGGCGAAGGGTGAAGTCATCCTCGCCGCCGGCGCCATCAACACGCCGAAACTGATGGAACTCTCCGGCATCGGCAGGGGCGAGATCCTCCAGGCGATCGGCGTGAAACCGGTCAGGGAGATGCCCGGCGTCGGCGAGAACCTGCAGGACCATCTGCAGCTGCGCACGATCTACCGGCTCGGCAAGGGCCGCACCCTCAACCAGCGCGTCAACAGCCTGTTCGGCAAGGCGGCGCTCGGCCTCGAATACGCCCTCTTCCGATCCGGGCCGCTGTCGATGGCGCCGAGCCAGCTCGGCATCTTCACCAGGAGCGACCCGCGTCTCGAGACGCCCGACCTGGAATACCATGTCCAGCCCCTCTCGACCGACAAGCTCGGCGACCCGCTGCACCCCTTCCCCGCGGTGACCGCGTCGGTCTGCAATCTCAGGCCCGAAAGCCGCGGCAGCGTGCACATGGCCGAGGCCAGGGCCGACGTCCATCCGCTCATCAGGCCGAACTATCTGTCGACCCCTAACGACCGCGCGGTCGCCGTGCGTTCGCTCAGGCTGACGCGCCAGTTGATGAAGACGAAGGCGATCGCGCCCTTCGAGCCGAGCGAGATGCTGCCCGGCGAGGAATTCCAGAGCGACGAGGATCTCACCAAAAAGGCGGGCGATATCGGCACGACCATCTTCCATCCCGTCGGCACCTGCCGGATGGGCAGCGATCCGCAGGCGGTGGTCGATGCGCGTCTTCGCGTCCACGGCATCGGCGGCTTGCGCGTGGTCGACGCCTCGATCATGCCCACCATCACCTCCGGCAACACCAATTCCCCCGTCATCATGATCGCGGAGAAGGCGTCGGAGATGATCCTCGCGGATGCACGGCAACCGGCTGCCTAGGGCGCAGGGAGTGGAGGAGCCGGTGTTTCTCAGCAATCAGGACGTGGCCGATCTTGTCGCCTGGCGCCGCAGGCTGCACCAGCATCCCGAACTCTCGGGCGAAGAGCGCGAGACGGCGAAGGAAGTCGAAACCTTTCTCTCCTCGACCGGTCCCGACCGTGTGTTCGCCGGTCTCGGCGGAACCGGCCTTGCGCTGATCTACGAAGGCACCGAGCCCGGGCCCACCGTTCTCTTCCGCGCCGAACTCGACGCGCTGCCGATAGAGGAGCGCGGCGATGTCCCCTACATCTCCCGGACACCGGGCAAGGCGCATCTGTGCGGCCATGACGGCCATACCGCGACGCTTGCCGCTCTCGGCCGGGGCTTCGGCCGGAAGCGACCCGCACGCGGCCGTGTCGTCTTGATGTTCCAGCCGGCCGAGGAAACCGGGGCCGGCGCGGCCGCCGTTATCGCCGATCCGCGTTATGCCGAAGAGATCGCTCCGGACTATGCCTTCTCGTTGCACAACTGGCCGGGCATTCCGCTCGGCCATGTGGCGGTCGCGGCGGGGCCGGTGAACTGCGCCTCGCGCGGCATGAAGATCGCGCTCGACGGCAAGACGGCTCACGCCTCCATGCCGGAGAGCGGAATTTCCCCGATGATCGCCGTGTCGAAATTGATGCCGGCGCTGACGGCACTCGGCCGGGGCGACATCGCCTCGCCCGACTTTGCCCTGGTAACCGTCACCCACGCCGCCATGGGTGCGCCGGCCTTCGGGGTCGCGCCGGGCGGAGCCGAGATTTGGGTGACGCTGAGAACTCAGGTCGATGCGCGCATGGCGGCGCTTTGCGAGGCGGCGGAAGCGCTGGTCCGCCAGGAAGCGGAACAGGCGCGTCTTTCCTTCGACATCTCCTATCACGACGTCTTCCGCCATTGTGAGAACGATCCGGAAGCTGTCGCGCACCTGGCCGCGGCCATGGAGGCGGAAAAGGTGACCTATGACGGCGACGGCCTGCCGATGCGGCCATCGGAGGATTTCGGCCGCTTCGGCGACACGGCGAAATCGGCGATGTTCTTCCTCGGCTCGGGCAAGGATCACCCGGCACTACACAATCCGGACTACGACTTTCCAGACGACCTCATAACCATCGGCGCGCGGATATTCATGCGAACCGCGCGCGATTTGCTGGGCTGAGCTTACCTTATCAGGTGGCCTCGAAGTTCAGCGCCACGCCGTTGATGCAGTAGCGCAGGCCGGTCGGCGGCGGGCCATCCTCGAAGACATGGCCGAGATGGCTGCCGCAATTGGCGCAATGCACCTCGGTGCGGACCATGCCCCAGCTCCGGTCGGAGGTCGTCTCCACCGAACCGGGCACCGGATCGTTGAAGCTCGGCCAGCCGGTGCCGCTCTCGAACTTCAGCTTGGATTCAAACAGCTTCTGGCCGCAGGCGGCGCAGGTGAACGCGCCCGCGCGCTTCTCGTGCAGTAGCGCGCATGAGCCGGCGCGTTCGGTGCCGTGCTCGCGCATGATGTGGTACTGCTCCGGCGTCAGCCGGGCGCGCCATTCGGCATCGGTGAGGGTGAAGGGGAAGCTCTGCTGGTCCATTTTCGCTCCTTCCATTCGGTGATCGGCGGAACTGCTCCCAATGTATGTCCTAGGTCCAACGCACGGAAGACCGCGCCAAGGCTCGGCGTCGCGCCCGATGGTCACATCTGCGTCATGTGAAGAACAGCCAGCCGGCAAAGAGGAAGGTCGGGACAAGGATCAGGACGGACCAGGCCATATAGCCGAAGAAATGCGGCATGCGTACGTCATGGCGGCGGGCGATGGCATAGACCATGAAGTTGGGCGCGTTGCCGATATAGGAATTGGCGCCCATGAAGACCGCGCCCGACGAGATCGCCGCGAGCACGGCCGCGCCCTCCGTCATCAGGCGATGCGGATCACCACCGGCAAGATCGAAGAAGACGAGATAGGTCGGCGCGTTGTCGAGGAACGAGGAAAGCCCGCCGGTCAGCCAGAAATAGGCGAGCGGGTTGGCCGAGCCGTCAGCGCGCGTCACCAGCGCGACCAGCGGCGCGAGCGCGCCGTTCGAGCCGGCATGCAGCATGGCCGTCACCGGGATGAGGCAGACGAAGATCGCGGCGAACAGCTTCGCCACTTCGAGGATCGGCCCCCATTCGAACCGGTTGGCGCGGCGGTATTCTTCCCGGCTGAGCGCCAGCGACAGGAGCGCCATCGCCAGCACGATGAAGTTGCGTGCCAGATCCTGAAGCTCGAGTTCCACGCCGTGAAACGAGAACGATACGCCGGGACGCCACCACGCCGAGAGCAGGATGGCGCCGATGACGCCGGCGAGCAGGGGGACGTTGACGAGGCCGCGCAGGCGGACCTTCTTGTCCGGCGTGGGGTCCTTGATCTTCGGCATGCCCTGTTCGCGGGCGTGGAAATACCAGTCGATGGCGAGGAAGACCGCGAGCACGATGGCCATCACCGTCGCCGTCTCTTCCAGCAGATGCTCCGTCGTCCAGAAGAAATCGACGCCGCGCAGGAAGCCGACGAAGAGCGGCGGATCGCCGAGCGGCGTCAGCGAGCCGCCTATGTTGGAGACGAGGAAGATGAAGAAGATGACGACATGGGCGTTGAAGGGCCGGTTGTCGTTGGCGCGGATCAGCGGCCGGATCATGATCATCGAAGCGCCCGTGGTTCCGACGAAGGAGGCGAGGACCGCGCCGATCAGAAGCAGCCCGGCATTCATCAGCGGCGTGCCGTGGATGTTGCCCGCCACCAGCATGCCGCCGGCGATGGTGAACAGCGCGAAGATCAGGATGATGAAAGGCAGGTATTCCAGCAGGAGCGTGTGAAGCGCGGCCGTCGTGGCCAGCGAGGGCCCGGCCCAGAAGGCAAGCGGAACCAGCGCAAGCAGACCCCAGAAGGCAGAGAACTTCCCGTAGTTCTGTTCCCAGAGATGCGGATAGAGCACCGGGCCCGTCGCGATGGAGAGAAGCAAGCCGGCGAAGGGCAGCGCCCACCAGAGCGACATGCTTTCGCCCGGCAGGCCGCCGGCCCCGGTGGCATCAGCGGCAAGGGCTGGCGAGGCCGACAAACAAAGGAAGACGAGCGCAGTGTTTCCTGCGGCCGTGCCCAGTCGTAAAAACCGCATCCGATGTCCCCTGTTGCGGCAGACGATCCTCTCAGGCCCCTCATCCGGCCGCGTAGCCTGTCCTCGGGCCGGCCAGACGCCGGACCCGGGGCGGCCACCTTCTCCTCGCCAAGGAGAATAGGACCGAGCGTCGCGGCCGGCGCTCCTCTCCCCGACGGGGAGAGGGTGGCTTGCGCAGCAAGCCGGGTGAGGGGACGTCCACGAAATTCAATTGTCCCGCCCTTTTCGGAAAACCCTTAGACCATGACGCTCCCTTCGGGAAAAGAGCGTCCGCCGCCGCCGCGAAACGACACGATCAATGCCGGCGTGAAAGCTCGCGCGTCGCGGCTTCCAGTCCGGCGAGCGTCAGCGGGTACATGCGTTCGGAGAAGATATCGCGGATCATTCCGATCGAATGCGTGTAGCCCCAGTGCTTCTGTTTGATCGGGTTGATCCATATGGCGTTCGGCCACTGATCGAGCACGCGCTTCAGCCAGACGATGCCCGCCTCCTCGTTCCAGTGCTCGACCGAACCGCCGGGATGGGCGATCTCGTAGGGGCTCATGGCCGCGTCGCCGACGAACACCACCTTGTAATCGTGACCGTATTTGTTGAGCACGTCCCACGTCGGCATCACCTCCGCGTGGCGGCGGCGGTTGTCCTTCCAGACGCCCTCGTAGAGGCAGTTGTGGAAATAGAAGAATTCGAGCTGGCGGAACTCGGCGCGCGCCGCCGAGAACAGTTCCTCGACAGCGCGGATATGGTCGTCCATCGAGCCGCCGACATCGAAGAACATCAGGAGCTTGACCGCGTTGCGCCGCTCGGGGCGCACCCGCACGTCGAGATAGCCGTGCTCCGCCGTCGCATGGATGGTGCCGGGCAGGTCGAGTTCCTCGGCGGCGCCTTCGCGCACCCAGCGGCGCAGGCGCTTCAGCGCGATCTTGATGTTGCGCGTGCCGAGTTCGACGCCGTCGTCGAAATTCCGGAACTCGCGCTTGTCCCACACCTTGACGGCACGGCGGTGCCGGCTCTCGTGCTGGCCGATCCGGATGCCTTCCGGATTGTAGCCATAGGCGCCGAAGGGCGAGGTGCCGGCGGTGCCGATCCATTTCGAGCCGCCCTGGTGCCGGCCCTTCTGCTCCTCCAGACGCTTCTTCAGCGTCTCCATCAGCTTGTCGAAGCCGCCGAGCGCCTCGACGAGCTTCTTCTCCTCTTCCGTCAGGTGCTTTTCGGCGAGCCGCCGCAGCCATTCCTCAGGCAGGTTCGCGACTTCGACGCCGTCCGCTCCCGACAGCGCCTCCAGCCCCTTGAAGACATGGCCGAAGACCTGGTCGAAACGGTCGATGAAGCGCTCGTCCTTCACCAGAGCGGAGCGGGCGAGATAATAGAAGGCCTCGACGTCGTAGTCGGCGAGATGCGCGTCCATGCCTTCCAGCAGGCCGAGATATTCGCGCAGCGAGACCGGCACGCCGGCAGCTTTCAGCTCGAGGAAGAACGGGACGAACATGGCGTCCTTGTGGACTTGATGCCGGGGGGTTTCAAGAGGCCCGGCCTGTCGAGCACGGTCCTGTCAGCTATCTAGACAATTGGTCGTATGCCGTTCCGGAAACGCCGGGAGGCCGCTTGCCGGAAGGAGAACCCATGGTACATTGCCGGCCATTCGGTTTAACCGGCCTGGTCGAGCCGGCCGTCACAATAGAAAACGACCTCATGGGAGACTACGAAATGAAAGGCATTTATCTGGCCGGCGCCTGCGCGGCCGCAATCCTGCTCGGCGCGGGCGCGGCCTCGGCCGACGGCATCTCGGACGGCGTGGTGAAGATCGGCGTACTGGGCGACATGTCCGGCGTCTACAAGTCGAGCTTCAGCGGCGACGGCGCCATCGCCGCCGTCAAGATGGCGGTCAAGGATTTCGGCGGGACCGTTCTCGGCAAGCCGATCGAAGTGATCTCCGCCGACCACCAGAACAAGGCCGACATCGCCTCGGCGACGGCGCGCCAGTGGATCGACGAGCAGAAGGTCGACATGATCACCGACCTGACCAACTCGGCGGTGGCTCTGGCGGTGCAGAAGGTCGCCGCCGACAAGCACATCATCACCATGGCGACCGGCCCGGGCAGTTCCGACCTCACCGGCCCGGCCTGCACGAAATATGGCATCCATTACGGCTACGACACCCATGCGCTGGCCGTGGGCACCGGCACCGCGGTCGTAAAGGCCGGCGGCACCAGCTGGTATTTCATCACCGCCGACTACGCGTTCGGCCATGCGCTCCTGAAGGATACTTCCGACGTCGTCAAGAAATTGGGCGGCAAGGTGCTCGGCAACTCCATGGCGCCGACCGCGACGGCGGATTTCTCCTCCTATCTGCTGCAGGCGCAGAATTCCGGCGCCAAGGTCATCGGCCTCGCCAATGCCGGCGGCGATACGGTGAACTCGATCAAGCAGGCGCATGAGTTCGGCATCACCGACGGCGGCCAGCAACTTGCCGGCCTGCTGGTGACGATCTCCGACGTCCAAAGCATCGGCACCGACGTCGCCAAGGGTTTGAGCTTCACCAGCGGCTGGTACTGGAACACCGACGACAAGTCGAAGGAATGGGCGAAGCGCTACGCGGAAGTGTCCGACAATGCCGCCCCGACCTTCGTTCGTGCGGCGGACTATTCGCTGACCATCGCCTATCTGAACGCCATCAAGGCGGCCGGCACGGACAATGCCGACGCGGTGCGCGAACAGCTCGGCAAGATGAAGATCGACGATTTCTTCGCCAAGGGCGGCCATATCCGCAAGGACGGATTGCTGATCCACGACATGTACCTCTTGACCGTCAAACAGGGCGGCTCGAGCAAGTGGGACGTGGCCAACGTCACCGCGACGATCCCGGGCAAGGACGCCTATGTCGCCGAGGCTGATTCGGGTTGCCCGCTTGACGCGCAGTGACATTGCGCCGTCAGGCGTGAGAGCATTTCGCCTGAGGGGGCCGGCTGCAAGGCCGGCCCCCTCAGGTTATCGGCGTCTCGTGCGGGCGAATGTTTGAAATGGGCGACTTCATCCTTGAAGCACGCAGTCTGAGCAAGGAGTTCGGCGGCTTCGCGGCCGTGCGCGACGTCGATCTGGCGATCCGACGTGGCTCGATCCATGCGCTGATCGGGCCGAACGGCGCCGGCAAGACCACCGTATTCAACCTGCTCACCAAATTCCTGTCGCCGACGCGGGGATCGATCGTCTTCGAGGGACGCGACATCACCAGCCTGAAGCCCGCCGATGTCGCCAATCTGGGCATTATCCGCTCCTTTCAGATCTCCGCGGTGTTCCCGCATTTGACCGCGCTGGAAAACGTCCGCGTCGCGCTGCAGCGCAAGCTCGGGATTTCCTACCATTTCTGGCGTTCGCCACGTGTCCTGGAGGGCCTGCACGGGGAAGCGATGGAAAAGCTGGCCTCGGTCGGACTGGCAAATTTCGCCGATTCCCCGGCCGTGCTTCTCTCCTACGGCCGCAAGCGGGCGCTCGAGATCGCGACGACGCTGGCGCTCGATCCGACGCTCATGCTGCTCGACGAGCCGACGCAGGGCATGGGCGCGGAGGACGTCGGACGCGTGACAGACCTAATCAAGGAGGTCTCAGCCGGCCGCACGATCCTGATGGTGGAGCACAATCTCGGCGTGGTTTCGCGCCTGGCGGACGCTATCACGGTCCTGAACCGCGGCCGGGTCCTTGCGGAAGGACCCTACGAGGCGGTGTCGCGCAATCCGGAGGTGATGGAAGCCTATATGGGGACCAGCGCGGAGGATGCCGATGGCTGAGTCGCTTCTGAGGGTGCGCGAGCTCAATGCCTTCTACGGCGAGTCGCACGTGCTGCATGGCATCGATCTGGACCTCGAGGAAGGCGAGGTGGTGACGCTGCTCGGCCGCAACGGCGCCGGGCGAACGACCACGCTGCGCGCCATGCTCGGCCTGGTCGATAGGCGCCGGGGCTCGGTAAAGGTAAACGGCCGCGAGATCATCGCGATGCCGACCCACCGCATCGCGCATCTCGGGCTGCTCGGCTACTGCCCGGAGGAGCGCGGCATCTTCGCCAGCCTGAGCGTCGAGGAGAATCTGATGCTGCCGCCGAAGCTTGGCGAGGGCGGCATGAGCGTCGACGAGATCTACCGCATGTTCCCCAACCTGCTGGAAGTTCGCCGCCGCACCGGCATGCGCATTTCCGGCGGCGAGCAGCAGATGCTGGCGATCGCCCGCATCCTGCGGACGGGCGCGCGGTTGCTTCTTCTCGACGAGATCACCGAGGGGCTGGCGCCGGTTATCGTCAAGACGCTCGGCAGGATGATCGGCGATCTCAAGCAGCGCGGCTTCACCATCATCCTCGTCGAGCAGAATTTCCGTTTCGCCTCGCGGCTTGCCGACCGGCACTACATCATCGAGCATGGCAAGGTCATCGACCGCATAGACGGCGCCGATCTCGAAAAGAACATGGAGCGGCTGAACCGCTATCTCAGCGTATGAGGAAGCGGGCTGTGAGGGACGGGCAGGAATGAGCAGCAGGCAAAGGACGGCTAAAGCCGGGAGGGCGTTCCCATGGATGTCATGATGAGGCTGATCCTCGCCCAGGGCATGCTCGGCCTCAACAATGGCGTCTTCTACGCCATGCTCAGCCTCGGGCTCGCCGTCATCTTCGGCATGCTCAACATCGTCAATTTCGCCCATGGCGCGCTCTACATGCTGGGCGCTTTCGTGGCATTGATCCTCTCTTCCTATCTCGGGCAGTGGATCGGGCTCGACGCATTGCATATCGGCTTCTGGCCGGCGCTGGTCATCACGCCGATCGTCGTTGGGTGCTTCGGCATGCTGATCGAGCGCACGATGCTGCGCTGGCTCTACAAGTTCGATCCCATCTACGGGCTGCTTCTCACCTTCGGCATCGCGCTCGTGCTTCAGGGCCTGTTCTCCAACTATTTCAACAGCGCCGGTACGCCCTATCCGGCGCAGCCGGCTTCGCTGCGCGGCGTCGTCCATCTCGGCTTCATGGTGTTTCCGAAGTACCGGCTTTTCAC
Organism: Rhizobiales bacterium 65-79; assembly: GCA_001896885.1. Taxonomy (GTDB): domain Bacteria; phylum Pseudomonadota; class Alphaproteobacteria; order Rhizobiales; family Rhizobiaceae; genus Mesorhizobium_L. Next base: position 12,366 of record MKRJ01000042.1, read on the forward strand.
GATCCTGTTCTCCATCGCGGTCTGCTTCCTCACCTGGTACGTCATCGAGCGAACGAGCCTGGGCGCGCGCCTGCGCGCCGGCGTCGAGAACCCCGAACTCGTGCAGGCCTTCGGCATCAACGTGCCGCGCATGGTGACGCTGACCTTCGGCTTCGGCACCGGGCTTGCCGGGCTTGCCGGCGTGCTCGCCGCGCCGATCTATTCGGTCAGTCCGCTGATGGGCGCCGACATCATCATCATCGTCTTCGCGGTGGTGGTGATCGGCGGCATGGGCTCCATCCTCGGCGCCATCACGGCGGGCCTCGCCCTCGGCCTGATCGAAGGAATAACCAAGGTCTTCTATGCGCCGGCGGCCAACACGGTCATCTTCTTCCTGATGGTGATCGTGCTCCTGGTGCGGCCGGCTGGTCTTTTCGGGCGGCAAAGCTGATGGCGGCAAGCGAGCGGATCGTCGGCGAATCACGTGCCCACCGAAGCGGCGTCAATCTCGTCCTGTGGGCGATCCTGATCCTGTTCGTGCTGACGGCGCCAGCCTACATCTATCCCGTCTTCGCAATGCAGCTCCTGTGCTTCGCGCTCTTTGCTTGCGCCTTCAACCTGCTGCTCGGCTTCACCGGCCTGCTTTCCTTCGGCCACGCGGCCTTCTTCGGAGCGGCCGCCTATGTCACCGGCCACGTCATAAAGATATGGGGCCTGCCGCCCGTGGCCGGCATCTTCGTCGGCACCGCGGTGGCGGCTGCCCTCGGCTATGTGATCGGCTCGCTGGCGATCCGCCGCCAGGGCATCTATTTCGCCATGATCACGCTGGCCTTGGCGCAGATCATCTATTTCCTCGGCCTGCAGCTTCCCTTCACCGGCGGCGAGAACGGGCTGCAAGGCATTCCGCGCGGCCACCTCTTCGGGATCTTCGATCTCGATCGGCCGCTGGTGATGTATTATTTCGTCGCCGCGATCTTCATGATCGGCTTCCTGATCATTTACCGCACGATCCATTCGCCGTTCGGGCAGGTGCTGAAATCGATCCGCGAGAACGAGGCGCGGGCGCTTTCGCTCGGCTACAACGTCACTCGCTTCAAGCTGATCGCCTTCATCATCTCCGCAGCGCTTTCCGGGCTTGCCGGCGCCACCAAATCGGTCGTCTTCCAGTTCGCCTCCTTGACCGACCTGCACTGGCAGACGTCCGGCGAGGTCATCCTGATGACATTGCTCGGCGGGCTGGGCACGATCTTCGGGCCAGTCGTCGGCGCGATAACGATCGTTTCGCTGCAACACGAACTGAGTTCGCTCGGCTCCTGGGTCAACGTGGTGATCGGCCTGATCTTCATCGTCTGCGTGCTGGCCTTCCGGCGCGGCATCGTCGGCGAACTGGCCCGGCTCCTGAAGACCTCGTCGATGTAACCGGCGCGCCGCCTGCTATTGCAGACTGTATTTGATGAAACCCGTCTGGCGGGCCACGCGGTCATAGAGCCTGCGGGCGGTGCTGTTGGTCTCGTGCGTCATCCAATAGACATTGGTGGTCCCGGCCTTTGCGGCCTCCTGCCGGACCGCCTCGATGAGAGCGGCGCCGACGCCCCTGCCCCGCACCTCGGGATCGGCGAACAAATCCTGCAGGTAGCAATTGTTCGCCTGCGACCAGCAGGTGCGATGATAGAGATAGTGGACCAGACCCACCGGCCTGCTGTAGATCAGGGCAATGAAGCCCTTGGGCTCGAACTCGCCCTGCGTGAAGAGCCGTTTCCAGGTCGTCGCATAGACCTCTTCCGGAGCGCTTGTCTTGTAGAAGACGAGATAGGCCGTCCACAGACGACGCCATTCGGCATGGTCGGCCTGTTCCAGCGGGCGGATGGTGATGGCGGACATGGCTCCTCCTGTCGTTCCCGACCGGTGCATAACTTCCTTCTATACGAGGCGCCATGTGGCAGTAGAGGCTCGTCCGTGGGCCATGCCCGGGGTGAACCGGATTGACAGGACAGGCATGGAGCCGCTGGATGCACCGGGTGAAACCAGCACACCGGAAGGCCATGCCGCTACAGAACCGGGTAGATCCTTTCGGCGACATCCACGCGGTCGACGCGCGCGGCCTGTTCACGGGAAACCGCGGCGTCATCCACGATCCGGCCACGAAGACGTTGCTGCCGCGCCGCTGGGCGACGAAGGCGTGGCTCATCTGCGAGTGCGAATTCCTCGGCCGCCGGCGCGAAGTGATGGGCCGCAATGCGCGCTCGGGCAATGCCGGCTGGACCGAGCTCTTCTTCCTCGACGAGGTCACGGCGCTGGCTGCCGGCCACCGGCCCTGCTTCCATTGCCGGCGCGAGCGCGCAAAGGAATTCGCCGGTTATTTCGGCGAAGCGTTCGGCATCGCCGGCCCGAAAGCCGGCGAAATCGACGAAAGGCTGCACCGGGAGCGCCGGGCGTCGGCACTCGCTGTGGCCGACCGTCCGAGGCCGGTCGAAGTCGATCGAGAGGCGATCGACGCGCTTCCCGATTGTGCCATGCTCTGTCGGGGCGACCGGACCTTCGCCAAACATGGCCGCAACCTCAGGGCCTGGACCTTCCGCGGCTGGACCGACGAATGGGACTACCGTGATCTCGCTTTGTACGCCGTCCGGTTGCTTACCCCGCCGACCACGGTCGAGATCCTGCGCCGCGGCTACGAGCCCGTCTGGCATCCGACAATAGGGACGCTGCCGCGAGCGCGCAGCCTACCCGCCGGTTGAGGGTTGCCTAGCGGTGCTCGTCGAGCACCTTGCGCACGGCCTTCAGCGCCGGAAGCATTGCAGAAATCTCTGCAAGCGGCAGTTCACCGGCAAGTTCCGATACTTCCGGCACGAGCCGGGCGAGCGCCGCGTTCCGCGCCGCAAGCCCCGCCTCCGTCAGCGAGACGAGCTTTGAGCGGCCGTCGTCGCCGGCCGCGCGTACCGAAACAAAGAGCTTGCCTTCGAGCCGCTTCACCGTGTTGGTGATGGCGCCGCGCGTCACCTGCAAGGCATCCGCCAGCCGGGCGGGCGTCCATTCGCCGCCCAACCGGCAGAGATGGTGCAGAAGCACGAACTGTGCGTGGCTCATGCCTTCGGGAAGCTGCTTCTGGATGGCGGCCTCGTTCAACTGGGCGATGATGCCGATTTCCGTGAAGAAATCGAAAAGCTTTCCGATCACCGCCTCGTCCGTCGTCATGCGCGTATCCGGCTTTGATAGGGCCAGCGCGGCGCCGGCTCGACCGCCGGACCATAGCCCAGCCGCACGAACATTTGCAGCGTCTCGTCCCCGCCGATCGAGAGTTCGCGGCGGATGTCGCGGAAGTGTCCGGCCATCTCGGGATATTCCTGCAGCGCCTGGCTGAGCGGCTGCATGGAAAGGCCGGCCGCAGTGGCCGCCAGGCAGAAGCGGAGGTAGTCGCGGCCGGCGGCGATCTGGTCGGCGCGGCTGTTGCCCCCGGTGACGAGCCAGGCGAAGGCGGCGGAACTTTCGATCTGTTCGCGCTCGTCCGCCCGCTCGCGCTTCGAAACGGTGGAGTACGGATCGAGAAGGTCAACCGGATCGAAAAGGCCGAGATCATAGGCGCCTTCCATGACCAGACCGGCGAGGGCAATGCCATCCGGACGGCGGTTGATTTCGGCCTTGCCCACGCGGAGCGCGTCCACCGTCTCCTTCGCGGTTCGGCGAAGCCCCATTTCGACGCCAAGGGCGTCGATAGCGAGCGTGGACAGCGCCTTGCGCCGGTCCTTGTCGTTCGTCCAAGCCATGCACGTCTGACGAGCGAAGCCGGCGATCCTTTCGAGCGTCTCACTCTTCACCGCCCGGTCGTCATAGGCATTGCGATTGGTCCGCCGCAGGCGCGCCGAGGCAAAAAGTGGGTCCTTTCCGGTGCCAGTCCCTCTGGTGAAGCGGACATGCGCTACCGGCCGCCCATCCAGCCTCGGCTGCGGCTCGCCTTCGGGAAAGGTGGTAATGCCGGTTCCCCAGCCGCCCTCCGCCGCCGCCATCGACAACAATTCGAGGAAGGCGCCGAGCCCGATCGTGATCTGCCGGTCGAAAGGATCGGTTTGGGGCAGGCGACGGTCGAGTTCGCAATAAAGTGTCAGGCTTTCCGGTTCGTCGAAGTCGACCAGCCATGGCTGCCGATTGTGCGGATTGGGCGCCAGCACCGCATAGGAAAGCGCGACGCGGCGGATGTCGGTGCCCTCCAAGCCGGCCGAACGCCATGGCGCCCGCGCGGAGGTCGGAGCGCGGCTCGCCGCCCATGCGCCGCCGGCTCCGACGGCGAATATCGCACCGCCCCCGAGGACGCGGATGAACTTCCGTCTGGAAAGGGTCATCGGTTTTCCTCAAATAGTTTAATGCTAAATTATATGGTTTAATGCTAAATCAATTTCAAGAGCCCGGGCGCAAAGGTGCTTCCTGACGCCGTGAATCCAGTTTGGAGTCCCCTCTCCGTCTCGGCTTCGCCTTGGCACCTCTCCCCACATTCGTGGGAGCAAGGAAGGGAGCTATGCTTGACGGCCCACTCCGCCTGCCGCATCAGGAGCCATGCGCGCCAATTACAGGATGCAGCGGCTCTACGTGCCGGACGATCTCGCCGAAGGATCTCCAGTCGAGCCGAGCGCGCCGCAAGCGCACTACCTCCTCAACGTGCTGAGGCTCGGCGACGGCGCGGAGATCCTGCTCTTCAACGGCCGCGACGGCGAGTGGCGGGCGGCACTAGCGCCGAGCGGCAGGAAGAAGGCGGTATTGATCCCGGTGGAACAGACCCGCACGCAGCCTCCCCTGCCGGACCTTCTCTACTGCTTCGCCCCGCTGAAGCAGGGCCGCCTCGACTATCTCGTCCAGAAGGCGGTCGAGATGGGCGCCGGCGTGCTGCAGCCGGTCGTCACGCAGCACACACAGGTGACGAAGCTCGGCACGGACCGTCTGCAGGCCAATGCGACCGAAGCAGCGGAGCAGTGCGGCATCCTCGCCATCCCGCCTGTACGCGAGCCGATGAAACTCGAGCGGCTGCTGGCCGAGTGGGAGCCGGGACGGCGCCTGATCTTCTGCGACGAAGACGTCGGCACGAACAATCCGCTGCCGGCGCTTCAGGCGGTCGAGGAGCGCAGCCTCGCACTCCTGGTCGGGCCGGAAGGCGGGTTCTCCGACGCCGAGCGCCGGCAACTGCGCGCCCTCCCCTTCGTCACTGCGATCCCGCTTGGGCCCCGCATCCTGCGCGCCGACACGGCGGCGGTGGCGGCGCTCGCCGTGCTGCAGGCGACGGTCGGCGACTGGTGAGCAGGCGCCCGATACCGGCTTGACCGGTCAAATCTTCTTGAGGCTTGGGCCAAGATTTTTCGCTTGATCAAAGCGTTGCGCTTGTCCATCAAGCGCTTCCATCATTGCGGCCGGGCCGCAGGAGGCGAAACCATGGCGCGCGACACCACCGATTCCCGGCCGATCGAGCGTATCGACGATCTCGTCGCCAATCTCGCCAGGGGCTGCAAGCCGCGCGACAAATGGCGGATCGGCACCGAGCACGAGAAATTCCCCTTCTATGTCGACGGCAATTCGCCGGTGCCCTATGCAGGCGGCCGCGGCATCCAGGCGCTGCTTGAAGGCATGCGCGAGAAGCTCGGCTGGGAGCCGATCATCGACGCCGGCAATTTGATCGGGCTCGGCGGGCCAACGGGCCAGGGCGCGATCAGCCTCGAGCCCGGCGGCCAGTTCGAGCTTTCCGGCGCGCCGCTGGAGACGATCCACCAGACCTGCCGCGAGGGCAACGCCCATCTGGCGCAATTGCGGGAGATCGCCGAGCCGCTCGGCATCCGCTTCCTCGGCCTCGGCGGCAGCCCCAAATGGACGCTCGCCGAGACCCCGCGCATGCCGAAATCCCGCTACGAGATCATGACGGCCTACATGCCGAAGGTCGGCACGAAAGGCCTCGACATGATGTACCGCACCTGCACGATCCAGGTGAATCTCGACTTCGAGAGCGAGACGGACATGCGCCGCAAGATGCAGGTCGGACTGAAACTGCAGCCGCTCGCCACCGCGCTCTTCGCCAACTCGCCCTTCACCGAGGGCAGGCCGAACGGGCTGCAATCCTGGCGCGGCGACATCTGGCGCGATGTCGACAACCAGCGCTCGGGCCTGCACGAATTCTGCTTCTCGCCGGATTTCGGCTTCGCCGACTATGTCAAATGGGCGCTCGACATCCCGATGTATTTCGTCATCCGGGACGGCCGCTACTACGACATGACCCACATGACCTTCCGCCAGTTTATGGAAGGCGCGGCGGTGAAAGAAGTGCCCGACGGCGAGGCGACGATGGGCGACTGGACGAACCACATCTCCACGCTCTTCCCGGATGTGCGGCTGAAGCGCTTCCTGGAGATGCGCGGGGCGGACGGCGGGCCTTGGCGGCGCATCTGCGCGCTGCCGGCCTTCTGGGTCGGTCTGCTATACGATGAGGAGGCGCTAGACCAGGCGGACGCGCTGACGGCGAACTGGACCTACGGGGAAACCCGCGCCATGCGCGACGCCGTGCCAAAGGACGGCCTCAACGTGACGATGCGCAATTCCTCCCTGCGCGAGATCGCCCGCGAGGTGCTCGGCATCTCGCGGCTCGGCCTCTTGAACCGCCGCCGGCTGAACAGCGACGGCTTCGACGAGACGCATTATCTCGCGCCGCTGGAGGAAGTCGTGGCGCGCGGGACGACCAGCGCCGAGGACATGGTCCGCGCCTATCATACGCGCTGGGGCGGCTCCATCGAGCCGGTCTTCATGGAACAGGCGTATTGAGGCCGTTCGCCTTCAATATTCCAGCTTCGGATACCAGTCGGTGCCGCGGCCCTCGGGCGTCGTGTCGAGAACGTTCCACAGGATGGCGAAGTCCGGCGCGCCGCGCGGATCCTGGCCAGGATCGGCCATCTCGCCGGTCATCTCGCCGCCCCAGAAATGGCGGGTCGTGCCGTCGCGGCGCGTGAAGACGTTGTAGCTCGGAATCTCCGAGCCATCGGGCAGAACGCCGAAATAGTCGCGCGAATAATTACCGTTGAGGTCGGTGTAGAGCGGCAGGTCCTGCCAGCCGCGCTCCTGCTTCCACGCCTTCAGCCGCTCGATCGGCGAACCGGCAACAACGGCAAGCGCGACCTTCTGCATGATGTCGGCGGCGTTGCCTTCCATCGTGTTCAAAAGATTGGTGCACATCGGGCACGGCCGCTCGCGCTTGGCACCGAACATGAAGCTGTAGACGACGAGCGTGTCCTTGGCGCCGAAGAGGCCGGCGAAGTCGGACTTTCCCTTCTCGCCTTCAAAGCGGTAATCGCCGATCACCTCCCCGCCCGGCGGTAGCGCGCGGCGCTGCGCCGCGATGCGCTCCAGATGGCGCCTGAGCTCGATCTCCTCGGCGAGGAGCGCCGTGCGGGCGGTACGGTATTCGGCGCTTTCGTTGGGGAAACGGACGGGCCCGCTGCGGGCGAGTTCTTCGGCGGAAACGAGATTGTCGAGCATAGCGGTCTCCAATTTGCGTTGAACCTGACCTCAGGACGAACGGTACAGGTCAAAATCGACACAGATATGTGAGATAATTCTAGGACTAATGCATTCGGCCCGTCTTCGAAGCGCACAGTGTCCCCTCTCCGTCGAGCATCAGCCGCAAGAAGGCGGCTGATGCTCGACACCTCTCCCCCACATTCGTGGGGGCGAGGAGCTAACCCTTCACCCCGCCGGCCGTCAGCCCGGTGACAATGCGGCGCTGGAAGACCAGCACCAGCGCGATCAGCGGCACGGTGACGATGACCGAGGCCGCCATGATGCGGCCCCATGGCACCTCGAAGGACGACGCGCCGGAGAGCAGCGCGATCGCAACGGGCACCGTGCGCCGAGCATCCGTCGAGATGAAGGTCAGCGCGAACAGGAACTCGTTCCACGCCGCGATGAAGGCGAGCAGGCCGGTCGTGACCATCGCAGGCCACAGCATCGGCATGAAGATGCGGGTGACGATGACAAACGGCGAGGCGCCGTCCATGATCGCCGCTTCCTCGATGCCCCTCGGCAGGTCGCGCATGAAGGCGGTCAGCACCCAGACGGTGAAGGGCAGCGTGAAGATCAGGTAGGAGAGGACCAGCGACAGAAGCGAATTATAGAGCCGGAACGCGCTCACCATCTCGAACAGCCCGGCGAGCACGGCAATCTGCGGGAACATCGAGACCGACAGGATGGTGAAGAGAAGCATCCGCCGCCCGCGGAAACGGATGCGCGCCAGCGCGAAGGAGGCGGTGACGCCGAGCGCCAGCGACAGCGCCACCGTGGCGACCGCCACGATCAGCGAATTGAGGATGTTGCGTGCGAAATGGCCGGCGCCGAGCACCGCGGCGTAGTTGTCGAGCGAGAACGATGACGGCCAGTAGTCGACACGAAAGATCGCCTGCCCGGATTTGAACGAGGTGGTGACGGCGTAATAGAAAGGAAATACCGACTCGACGACGATGCCCGCCACGAGCAGGTAGAAGGCGGCCGTCCGGATCGGACGCGGCACGCTCATCGCTCGCTCTCCGCGTTCAGGTGGCCGAGCCGGATGAAGCCGATCGTCACCAGCGCGATGACCAGGAAAAGCAGCGTGGAGGCCGCCGAACCGTAGGCGAATTTGTCGAAATAGAAGAGGTTCTGGCGCGCGAAAACGGACATGCTCTGCGTCTGTGCGTTGTCCGGCGTCAGGACATAGATGAGGTCGAAGACGCGCAGCGCGTCGAGGGTACGGAAGATCACCGCGACCAGCATGGCGGGCCGGATGAGCGGCAGGGTGATCTTCCAGAAGACCTTGACCGAGTGAACCCCGTCCACCCGCGCGGCCTCGTAGATGTCGGCGGGCAGCATCTGCAGTCCCGCGAGGATGAGGAGCGCCATGAAGGGCGTCGATTTCCAGATATCGACGATCAGCACGGCGGCGAGCGCCGTATCGGGGGATGCCGCCCAGGCGACGGGATGGGAAAGCGCGCCGAGCCGCATCAGGAGGTCGTTCAGGATGCCGAACTGGTCGTTCAGCATCCACGCCCACATCTTGGCGGAGACGATCGTCGGCACCGCCCATGGCACCAGCACGGCAGCGCGGACGATGCCCCTGCCCGGAAATTCGGCATTCAGAACCAGCGCTACGATCGTGCCGAAGACCGTCTCGAAGAAGACCGATATGGCGGCGAACTTCACCGTGTTCCAGACAGAACACCACCAGACCGGATCGACCAGCAGGCCGGAAAAATAGTGGCGGCCGCTTTCCAGCGTCAGCACATGGAAATAGTTGCGCAGGCCGACGAATTTCGCCGCCGGCAGATTGTCGAGCGAGGCGTCGGTGAAGCCGAACCAGATCGTACGGGCGAGAGGCCAGGCGGCGACGGCGGCGAGCACGATCACCATCGGCGCCAGGAACAGGATGGCGGCCGCGCCGCGGCGGCGGACGAAGCGGGCAAGGGCGGAGCGTTCGGCAATTGCGTCCGCCATCTACCACCCGCCTCCCCTGAGATCGAGGAGTTGCGCCTTCAGGAGTTCCAGATTGGCGTCGGCGCTGCCCTCGCCGGAAAGCGTGTTGTGGACGGCCGTCCAGAAATCCGAAGAGACTTCGTTGTATTTCGCTCCCGTCGCCGCGGTCGGCCGTGCCACCGCGTTTTCCAGCACCTTCTTCCAGCGCGGGATGATCGGCTGCCTCTCGGCGATCTCCCTGTCGTCGTAGAGCGAGCGGAGCGTCGGCAGGCGCGAGCTTTTCAGCGCGCGGTATTTCTGCGCATACGCCGAGGTCAGGAAGACGGCAAGCTCGATCGCTTCCTTGGGGTGCCTTGAATATTTCGAGACGGCGAGCGCCCAGCCGCCGAGCGCCCCCGCCGGCTGTTCACCCTCGCCGGCCGGCAGTGGAGTAGCGTCGAACTTGCCCTTGATCGGGGAATCCTCGCCGTTTCCGAGTGCGTAGGCATAAGGCCAGTTGCGCATGAAGACCGCATTGCCGCTCTGCCATACGCCGCGCGATTCCTCCTCCTGATAGGCGAGCACGCCCGGCGGAGCGATCGTGCCGATCCAGGATTTCGCCCGCTCGATCGCCTTTTCGGCCTTCGGATTATCGACCGACACGGTGCCGTCCGGCTCGACGATGTGCCCACCGCCTTGCGAGGCGATCCATTCGAGCGCGTTGCAGGTCAGTCCCTCATAGGACGCACCCTGGAAGACGAAGCCCCATATCTTCGAATTGCCGGCCTTGCGCTCACCGTCCATGATCGCCTTGGCGGTCGTGGCCATGCCGGCCCAGGTCTTCGGGACATCCTTCCCGTATTTGTCGAGAAGGTCCTTTCGGTAATAGAGCGCCGGCGCGTCGGCGAACATTGGCAGGGCCGCCAGCCGCCCGTCGACCGTCTGCGAGGCGAGGATCGCCTTGAATTCGTCTGATGCCATGTCCTTCACGTAAGGGCTGAGATCGACGAAATGGGTGGCGAGCTGCGGCGCCCAGATGATGTCGGTCTGGTAGACGTCGATATCGGCATCGCGGGCGGCCAGCCGCAGCCGGAATTGCGCGAACTGGTCCGACGACGAAGACGGCATGGTGACGATGTCGACCGTATTGCCGGTCTTCTGCTGGAATTCGGCGAGCAGAGCCCTCGTGTCCTTCAGATCGTTGCCCACCGAGCCGGTCACGATCGAAAGCTCCGCCGCCCCCGCCGGCGTCAAAAGCGCTATCGCGGCCAGGAGAAGCGCCGACAAAGATCTGCTGATGTCCACCTGTCCTCTCCGCCGGTTTCCTCCTCGCGGGTGCCTGCCTTTTTCACTTAGGGCGAAGGTCTGAGAGGGCGAACGGTAGGCGGGCGGGCGGAATTGGACTACCCTTCCAGGGGATGGGCTGGATGACCGGAGGAACCGAGCGATGCTTCCCCTTTTCGACATGATCGCCAACGCCGAAAACGGCAACGGCATCGAGGCGCTGTCGCGCCAGTTCGGGCTGTCCCAACAGCAGACGCAGGCGGCGCTCCAGGCGCTGATGCCGGCCTTCAGCCAGGGGCTGAAACGCAATGCTTCCGACCCCTACGGCATGGCGTCTTTCATGCAGGCCATGGCGAGCGGCCAGCACGCCAAATATTTCGAGGATGCGGCGCGCGCCAACTCGCCGGAAGGCGTCGCCGAGGGCAACGGCATCCTCGGCCATCTCTTCGGTTCGAAAGAACTGAGCCGCGCGGTAACCGGACAGGCCGCGCAGATGAGCGGCATCGGCCAGAACATCCTGAACCAGATGCTTCCCGTCATCGCCTCCATGGTGATGGGCGGTCTCTTCAAGCAATCGACCGGCCAGATGCCCGGCGCGGGCGCCGGTTTGGGCGGGGGCGGACTCCTCGGGCAGGTCATGGAACAGATGATGCGCGGGGGCGGCATGCCGAATGCGCAATCGTCGGCACCCGGCGCCACGGCCGCGGAAAATCCCTTCGGAAAAATGCTGGAAGGCATGTTCGGCGGAGCCGCCGAGCAAGCCGGTTCGGGCGGCCTCGGCGGCATGGCGAACAATCCGTGGGGCAAGATGATGGAAGACATGCTGGGCGGCGGACAGGCGGCTCGCCCCGCGCCGCAGCCTTCGCCCGAGCCCCAGGTCAATCCGAGCGGCCGGGCGCGCACGCCCTATGACGATCTCTTCGGCAGGATGTTCGAGGCGGGCAGCCAGGTCCGCGACGAGCATGAGAAGGCGATAGGCTCGATCTTTGACCAGTTCATGAAGGGCATGGACCGACGAGCGTGAGCATGGCTCGTATTCAGGCTCTCATTGTCGTTTACGGTGCGTGGTTCGAGGCTCGCCTCGTTCACACCTCACATGGAGGCTGGCGCCAGCGGTCCTTATCCTGAGGTGCGAGCCGGCAAGGCGAGCCTCGAAGGACGCACCCAGTGCGGGCAAAGATCAAAACTGCCGCCCAAAAGACAGAAAGCGCCGGGATTGCTCCCAGCGCCTCCCTGTCAATTCAGAACCACCAGGGGCGATCCTGATGTTGACGGTCCGAAAGATCATGCGCTTTTGCAAACGCATCGTCTTCCGGAACCGCTCCCGCGCCGCCCGAAGGCCTCGCAGGGCGCACCATCGAAGGACTTCCGGCCCTTCATGGCAGCATCGGTCCAACCTCGGCGGTTGCAACCGCCAATGCCGGCTCCCGCTGGTCTCCGGATCTGCATCGTCTGGCGTACCATCGGATGCCCTTCCGGGACGGGTCTCCGTATTTCCCGAGGTTCGATCCGCCGACCAAACGAACCATCCATCGGGTTCCTGAGATGATTGGAGGTTAGTCCCGGACGACGCCGAAACCAATCGCCGCGGGCCTGTGGAAATCGTGGTTAACGGGCAAAACCCCGACAAAAAAGCCCGGCCCTCGAAGGGCCGGGCAGGGAGCAGGCAACCGGTGGGAGCCGGTAGGGGAGTGAGAGTGCCTGCGATCCGTATTCGCCGGCGGGCCCGCCGGAGTTTCAGCAGACCTGGCGCGCGGTATCCTCGCGAATGGACGCGAGCGAACCGAGGCGGACCGTCGGATCGATGCCGAGCGGCGAGCGCAGCGCGACGTGGAGGTCGGTGCGCGTCAGTCCGATATCGGCGAGTTCGATGTCCGTCATGGAACCGAGGCGATAGATTTCGCGGCGGTTTTTCAACGCGCGGGTGAAGTTCGCCACGGATTGGAACACGCGCGCGACCATCGCCGGGCGCTGGGCCTTCATAGCGGGCCGGAGGGCGTGTTCGAGCGTCGTCATTTCATCTCTCCTTCATTCGCGCGGCGCGCCGAGGCCGCGGACGGACGCCGGGAGGATGCGTCGGTCTGCGATCGTTCGCGCCTTTCGGTGGACCATCGGACTATGCCACCGGCCTATTGATTAGTCGAACGAATGTTTTTAATCTTTCGCATCAACTATTCTGATGAGAGAAGCCATGGCCGCGCCGCTCGATCTCGATCAACTCCAGACCTTCATCGCCATCGCCGATACCGGCAGCTTCACCAAGGCGGCAGACGACGTGCACCGCACGCAATCCGCCGTTTCCATGCAGATGCGGCGGCTCGAAGAGCGCGTCGGCAAGATTTTGTTCGAGAAGGAGGGCCGCACCAACCGGCTGACCGACGATGGCGAGCGGCTCCTCGTCTATGCCCGCCGGCTTATCCAGCTCAACCGCGAGACCCTCGCGGCCTTCGACGACGCCCAGCTCGAAGGCCATGTCCGCATCGGCACGCCGGACGACTATGCCGACCGCTTCCTGCCCGAGATCATGGCGCGCTTTGGCCGTTCCAATCCGCTGGTCGAACTCTCCGTGGTGTGCGAACCGAGCCCGAACCTCGACGCGCTCATTCGGCGCGGCGCGCTCGACATCGCGCTGGTCACGCAGAATGACGAGGTACGGCATTCGGAAGTGGTCCGGCGCGAGCCGCTGCTCTGGGTTTCCTCGGCCAACCATTCGACGCACGAGGCCGAGGTGCTGCCGATGGCGTTCGGCCGGCCCGGCTGCATCTGGCGGCAGGCCGCCTGCGACGTGCTCGACCGCATGGGCCGGGACTACCGCATCCTGTTCACGAGCTGGTCCGCGACCGTCGTCGCCGCGGCCGTCCTGTCGGGGCTGGCCCTCTCGATCCTGCCCGAATGCGCGCTGAGGCCCGGAATGCGGGTGCTCGGCGAGGCGGACGGGTTCGGGCGCCTGCCGGACTGCCAGATCGGCATCATGCGCGGGCATACCGGCCATACCGCCATCGTCGAGGCGCTCGCCCGCCATATCGCCGAAAGCCTCGACAACATTTCCGTGCCGACGCCGGACGATGCCGGCAGCTTCGATTTCGCCGCCTTCACCGCGGCGCGCGGCAGGCGCCTGAGGCCGAGCCACGTCCTGCCGGGATGGTGAGCCGCATTAGCGAACGATAGACGATCGCCGGTTAGAATATCCGCCGGGCGCGCGAGCCGCAGGGGTTATTTCGCTCGCCCGGATTTGGCCTGTGGGGTAGTCTCCGTCCGAAATCCACCCGGTCGCGGTGCCCGGATTCAGGGCGGAAGGGGGTGCGATGAAATCGTTTTTGCGTCTGGTGATCGACAGGCCGCTATGGCTTGCGGTGGTCATGGGTCTGGCCCTCGGCCTGCTGCCGGTCGCCGTCTGGCTCGACCTGAGGAACCTTTCCGACGCGGGCCTGACGACCGAAGCGCGCACCCTGAACGGCGTCTTCAACGAGATTCGCGGCTACTACGCCAACAACATCGTCGCCAGGGTCCAGAATTTCGACGGCAAGAGCGTCGTCGTGCACAATTACACGGATATTCCAGGCGCCATCCCCATACCCGCCACCCTCTCGCTCGAACTGGGTACGATCATCGGCAAGCACGGCGAGAACATCGGCTATCGCTTCACCTCCGACTACAGTTTCGCCGAGCGCGCGCCCCACAAGCTCGACGCCTTCGAGAAGAAATCGCTGGCGGACTTCCGCGCGAAACGCGATCCCGACATGATCGCGACCTCGATCTCGGGATCCCTCTTCGAGCGCCAGATACGCATGGCGGTCCCCGTGGTCATGGGCGCCGCCTGCGTCGCATGTCACAACGCGCGCGCCGACAGCCCTAAGCGTGACTGGAAGGTCGGCGACGTGCGCGGCATACAGGAGATCACGGTCCATCAGCCGATCGCCAAGAACCTATACTCCTTCAAGTACCTGTTCATGTATTTCGCCGCGGGCGGCGCCTTCGCGATCGGCTTTTCCGCCCTGCAGTGGCGTCAGGCGAACGATTTCCGCAGGATGAACCGCGAGCTCGAGGAAGCGAACGGATTCCTGGCCTCCATCTCGATGAAGATCTCCAAATATTTGTCGCCGCAGATCTACAAGAGCATCTTTAGCGGCGAGAAGGACGTCATCATCTCGACGGAACGCAAGAAGCTGACGATCTTCTTTTCCGATATCAAGGATTTCACCGAGATGTCGGAACGGCTTCAGCCGGAGGAACTGACCAGCCTTCTGAACGAGTATTTTACGGAGATGTCCGCCATCGCCCAGACCTATGGCGCCACTGTCGACAAGTTCATCGGCGACGCGATCCTCGCCTTCTTCGGCGACCCCGAGACCAAGGGCGCGCGCGAGGATGCGCGAACCTGCCTCAACATGGCGATCGCCATGCAGCGCCGCCTCGTCACGCTCAAGGCCGAATGGCGCCGGCGCGGCATACAAAGGCCGTTCGAGGTGCGGATGGGCATCAATACCGGCTATTGCAATGTCGGCAATTTCGGCAGCCTCGACCGGATGGACTACACCATCGTCGGCGCCGAGGCGAACCTCGCCGCGCGTCTCCAGTCGATCGCCGAGCCGGGCGGGATCGTCCTGAGCCACGAGACCTATGCCCTCGTCGAGGACAGCGTGAAGGCCCGGCCGCTTCCGCCGATCACGCTGAAGGGGATCGCGCGGGATGTCGTCCCCTATCAGGTGGAGGGGATCTATGATTCCTTTGAAAGCCCGACCACCATCAATGAGGTCGACGGCGGCCTGACGCTTTTCCTGGACACGACCAAGCTCGACGGGAAATCGGCGGAGCGGGCGCGGGAGGTCCTGGAGAAGGCAATCGCCGCTTTGAAGAACCGTGCCGACGGCGGGGCCGCCGACCCGACAGCCACGGCAGGCCCACGGCCCACTTGACCAACGGGACGATCGGACCCTCAAATCGCCGCATGCCCGATCTCATGGATAATGATTCTCGAAGCAATGCGGCGGAATTCACCGTCAGCGAGATTTCGCAGGCGTTGAAGCGCACGGTCGAGGATGCTTTCGGCTATGTGCGCGTGCGCGGTGAGATCTCCGGCTATCGCGGCCCGCATTCCTCGGGCCACGCTTATTTCGCGCTGAAGGACGATCGTGCGCGGATCGAAGCCTGCATCTGGAAGGGCACCTTCGCGCGCCTGAAGATCAGGCCCGAGGAAGGCATGGAGGTCATCGCCACCGGCAGGCTGACGACCTATCCCGGCTCCTCGAAATACCAGATCGTCATCGACAGCATAGAACCGGCCGGCGCCGGCGCGCTGATGGCGCTTCTGGAGGAGCGTAAGCGGCGGCTCGCCGCCGAGGGCCTGTTCGAGGCCTCGCGCAAGCGTCCCCTGCCCTTCATGCCGCGCGTCATCGGCGTGGTGACCTCTCCGACCGGCGCGGTCATACGCGACATCATCCACCGCATCGACGATCGTTTCCCGCTGCATGTTCTCGTCTGGCCGGTGCGCGTGCAGGGCGAGACGACCGGAGCGGAGGTCTCGGCCGCCATCGCCGGCTTCAACCGGCTCCCTCCGGACGGGCCGACCCCGCGCCCGGACGTGCTGATCGTGGCGCGCGGCGGCGGCAGCCTGGAGGATCTGTGGGGGTTCAACGACGAGGCGGTGGCGCGCGCCGCGGCGGCATCCGCCATTCCGCTCATATCGGCGGTCGGCCACGAGACCGACTGGACGCTGATCGATTTCGTCGCCGATGTCCGCGCCCCGACGCCGACGGGAGCGGCCGAACTTGCGGTCCCGGTCAAGGCCGAGCTCGAGGCGCGCATCGCCAATTTCTCGGCCAGGCTTCAGGGCGCGATCGTGCGCTCCTCGGACCGCAAGCGGCACGCGCTACGGGCCGTCTCGCGTGCGCTGCCGTCAGCCGACCAGCTTATGGCGCTGCCGCGCCGCCGCTTCGACGAGGCGGCGAGCCGGCTGGGCCGCGCGTTGACCGTGAACACGGAAAGAAAGCGGGCGCGCTATCGCGGCCTGCGGCTCTCGCCCACCCTGCTGACTAGACGCGCGGCCGATGCGAGGCAACGGTCGAACCGGGCAGGCGCAAGACTGCCGAACGTCTTCCTCGCCCTCGTGGCGATGCGGCGGACGCGCTTCGACCGCGATGCGGGCCGCATCAGGCCCGATACGATCCGCAGACGCAGCCGGATGCTGGCCGAGTCCGTGTCGGCGCTCGGCCGCCGCGCCGATCAGGCGGCGGAGCTTGCGCTGGAACGCCGCCGCTCGCGTCTGACGCAGGCCTGGCGGCTGGCCGACACGCTTTCCTACCATTCGGTGCTGGCGCGCGGCTTCGCCGTCGTGAAGGACGCGGAGAACCGGATCGTGCGTCAGGCGGCCGCGGTTTCCCCGGGCGACGTGCTCGACATCGAATTCGCCGACGGGAAGATCGCGGCCGTGGCCGGCGGCGCGCCCGCGAAGCCCCGAACGCCACGGCCGAAACCCGGAAGCGGCCAGGGGTCCCTTTTCTAGAGCCTATGGGAGGTTCCGGGTCGGCGGCGGGCGACCAAACAAAATCCTTTTTTGCCCCAACCCTCGCGGCGAAATCGCGCTATATTGATGTTCGCCCTGTTCGACATCGAAGGGTTCGGTCATGAAACAGTCGATTGCAGTTTCCCTTGCCGCCTGTGCGGCGCTGGTCGGGACGACAAGCTGCGGATTTTCGGCCGAGGTGAAATCCGTGCAGGATATCGGCAAGGCCATCGACGCCTGCTGGCACCCGCCGGCGGGCGGTAAGAATTCGACGGTGACGCTGCGCCTGGGCTTCAAACGCGACGGATCGCTGCTCGGGCCGCCGCGAGCTTCCTCCGTTCAGGTCAAAGGCGACGACAAGGCCCGCAAGGCCTATGTCGATGCCGCGGTGAAAGCGGTGACGGATTGCACGCCGCTCGGATTCTCCCCGGACATCGCCAAGGGAATGGCTGGGCAGATCTTCGCCCTGTCCTTCCGCTCGGACGGCTCGACCGCGCTGGCGCCGGCGCGCTGAAGCCGGCAGCAAAACCCCGCCGCCTGAACCTCGAAAGGCTCGGGCGACGGGGCAATACCTGAGACGCCGCTTTGTCAGCAGCGGCTCTCAACGGCTGAATGCGCCGAAGGTTCCGGCCTGCCGCCAGCCTTACCGCCCCATGTGATGACGGTAGTAGTGATGCCGCCAGGGGTGATGGCGCCAATGGTGATGCCGGTGGTGCCAATACCGGTAGTGCGGCCGCCATCCGTAGTAGTAATGGGGTTGATACCAGCCATAGTACCCATAGGGATGATAGCGGCGATTGGGTACGCATCGCCCCCATGGCGACAGGTGCCACCCGCGGCCGCAGCCGTTACGAACCTTGATTACCGGCACGCCGTCCGAATGGACGGTAACCATCGGCATGGCGTTGGCCGGCGCCGGCACGGCAAATCCCGCACCAAACGCACCGACAGCGACGATAGTCGCCAAAGCATGATTTCGAAGCATCGGATCTCTCCTTCTCTTCCCTTCGAGAGCCGAATGAAATCCCCTTGGAACGCGTTCCCGAACAGGCTTTCAAAGATTGTTGCCCGCGGAACCGATCGTGATCGGCTGTCGGCCTGCGGCCCATATCCCACCGACACGGCCGTCCGCGCCAGTTCCGAAAAGAAGGATGTTTTCCCGTCGAGGGAGGACATTAATCGCGTTAACGGCAAACGCAGTGAACGCTTAACGCATTTCCTCCATGCTTTCGGACAGGCGGCGGGCGTCGTGAGTGTGCTATGAAAGACCCTCGCAAAGCGCGCCAGTGGCGGAACGCTCTCATCCTGCAGGCAAGCGTGGCGGCTCTTTTCCTGCCGCTCGTCTTCGGCCTGGCGGTCATGTTCCTGCTTGTGCGGCACGTTGACCGGCCGATCCGCGCCGTCGATGCCACGACCACGAGTTCGACGCCGTGCCAGGCCTTCAGGTCGGGTAAAGGTGGAAGGATCGAATGCTGAACGGATGGTACGGTTGGCTGGGATCGAACCAGCGACCTCCGGATCCACAATCCGGCGCTCTAACCAGCTGAGCTACAACCGCATATCCGGCCACGGAGTGTTCCGCTTGCGGCACGAAACCAATGCCCGCGTCAATAAGAGCAAAGCCGAGCTTTTTCAAGACCAATCGGCTGGCCGGCTCCCTGCCGAAGACAAAAGAAAAAGGCCGGGGGAGGACCGGCCTTAAACTGCGGCTTTGGGGGAAGCCGCCCGCTCCGTGCGGCGGGAGGTACCGTGACGGAGGGACGCTTGAAAACGCCTTACGCGACCTTCAGTTCCTTGAAGGACCTCTCGAAAACGTCCTTTACCGGCTTCACGACCTCTTCGGCGGCCTTGGCCGACGCCGACTGCAGGTCCTTCGCCTGGTTCACCGCCAGCTCGACGCGCTTGCGGAGGTACGAGGTCTGAAGCTCGAAAAGCTCCGAAACGGAGGTGACGCCGACCAGTGCCTCCAGATGGGCGAAATCGGTCTCGGCATTGGCGCGCAGCGCGGAAATGGTCTTGAGCGACAGGTCGCTGCCCGCCGCCTTGGCGGTCTCGAAGCTCGACTCGAGCGCCTTCTGGGCGGTCTCGGCGCCAGCCTTCAGCTTGGCGTAGGCTTCCTTCGACTGCTCGACGCCCTTCTCGGTGAAGGCGCGGAACTGGTCGCTTGCCTTGTTCGCGTCGAAGCTGGGGAATTCGATCGTCTCACTCACTTTCTCGGTCTTGGCCATGGGGCTGGTCCTTTCGGGTTCTTGCTGAACGCGCCATCGATGCGGCATGAGGGGCCGGCGCTTGCTCCGGTCAGGCATATAGGGAAGATTTTTGTGCATTGCAACATTTTTTTGCATTGCAGCATCGTGCGACCGTTAACCACGCGGCGGAAAAACGATTTTGATGGCTTTGCCCCTTTGTGGACGGGATTGCGCATTCCACTTATTAACGGAATGTTAGCCAAACGGCGCCGCCCACCAGGGCGCCCTCAACTGAGCTTAGCGTATGGGGTCGAGCCAGTATTCCTTTATGGACATCGTGGTCCTGGACCAGGTCCGGAGCCGCTTTGCCGACGGCGATGCGCTCGTCATCCTGTCCGCGGATCTCCATGAAGTATTGTGGGCGAACGGATCCGGCGCACGGCTCTTCGGCCACGAAGAGATCGGCGGGATCATCGGATCGGCCCCAGGGATGGGCCTGCCTGCCGAGCGGCAGATATTGTCCACGTCGGGTTATCCGGAGATCGGCCGGGACCGGGCAATCGCGGTCCGCATCACCAACGGCTTCAGCAGCCGTGTCGTCAACCTGCTCGCCTCCGCCATCACCATGCCCAGCGGCGAGACGGCGATCCTTCTCGCCGCGCCTGCCGAGCATGCCGCTTCAGAAGATGCCGGCCGGAAGGCGGAGCGCGCGATCCAGGGTTTTGGCGACAACGGCCAGTTCGCCGCACTGGTGGACGGCGAGGGCGGGATAATCGCCGCCTCCCCCGATTTCGCCGCGCTGGCGATCGGCGAGGAGACACTGCTCGGCCTCGTCAGGGAGGCGCAAGGTCACGAACGCCTGGTGAAGAAGCGCATACCCGTCGGCGCGCGTCGGATGCCTGCCGGCCTGGCGCGGCTGACCGACGAACAGGCAATGCATCTCCTTGTCGTCGTCGATGACGGAGAGGAAGAGGTCGAGCCGCCGGCCGAAGAGGCTGCCGAACCAGCCGCGGTCTCGGCGCCTGCCGCGCCGGAAGCCGCCGGTGCGCCGACTGACAGCGTCACTGAAAAACCGGCCCGGCCCGACGGAGAGCCAGCCGGCGACAGGACGCCCCATGGCCCGGTCGACCGCTGGTATTTCCTCCATGACGATGAAAAGCGGGCTGCGCCGGATGCCGCCTCCGTCGCGGAACAGGACAACGAGCCGACGGCGAATCCCGCCGGGCCGGCTCCCGCCCGCAAAGCGGAGCTTGGCACGGCGCCCGTTAAATTCGTCTGGCGAACGGGCGCCGACGGCCGCTTCACCTCGATCTCGGAAGAGTTCGCGGCGGCGCTCGGCGACGCCTCGGCGGATGTCGTCGGCCGCCCGTTCCGGGAAATCGCCGAAGCGTTCGGCTTCGATGCGGACGGGGAGATCGCCGGCCTGCTCGAACGGCGCGATACCTGGTCGGGCCGCTCGGTGCTCTGGCCGGTCGCCGGCACGGCCATGCGCGTTCCGGTCGATCTTGCCGCGCTGCCGGTCTATGGGCGTGATCGCGGCTTCCAGGGTTTCCGCGGCTTCGGCGTGGCCCGCATGGGCGACGCGGTGGCCGCGCCGGAGGCCGGACCGACAGCCCCGCCGGTCGGGGAACCCGTCGCCGAAAGCGAGCCGCAATCCTCCTCCGAAATCGTGGATCGGGGCGAGGCGGAACCGGCGGTGGAAGGGCCGGGCACGGACACGCCGGAAAAGCACGATCCCTTTCAGGGCGAGGTGCCGGCCCTCGCGATCGTGCCCCAGCCCGAACGGCGCTACAGCGACAAGATCATCCGGCTGGCCGAGCACCGGCCGGCTTCACCCTCGGAAGAAGGTCTCTCGCAGACCGAGCGCAACGCATTCCGCGAGATCGGCGCCCGCCTCAGGAAGGACAGCGAGAAGCGCGCCGAGCCGCAGCGGCCGCAGGAGGATGCCGAATCCTCCGCGAAGGATACCGACGCCGACAAGGTGCTCCCCATCGCGCGCGAAACGTTCGGCAAGCGCGATTGGCTGAAACTCTCGGCGACGCGAGAAGCGCTGGCCGACGCCGAAAATCCCACCGCTCCGGCGCAAGGGAGCGCCGGCTCCTCGGCGGAAACGCCGGCGGCTGCCGAACCTATGTCCGAGGCGGCGGATCTCCGCGCGGAGAATGTCGGGGAGATGGAGACCGCTCGACCGGACGCCATTGCGGCGACGGGTGCCGGCGAAGAACCGGCCATTTCAGTCCCGGACGCGGAAGCGAACAAGCACGCCGACGGCGATGGCGCACAGCCCTCGCCGGAAGATGAACCGGCCGCCGAAGGCGCGCCGGATGTTTCAGCGGACGTCGCCGCTCCCCTCGCCACGGACGAAAAGCCGGCGGCGCAGCCGGACCTCTATCAGACGATCCTGTCCAGGCTCCCGACACCGGTCCTCATCCATTCCGGCGACGCTCTGCACTACGCCAATGACGAGTTCCTGCAGTTGACCGGCTATGCCTCGCTGGACGCGATCCGCGCCGCGGGCGGGCTTGGCGAGCTCTTTACCGATCCTTACGACGCCGCGGACGAGAGCGGAGGCCGCAAGCTCTGCCTGCGCACCGCTTCCGGCGGAACCGTGCCGGTCGAGGCTTTTCTGCAATCGGTGCCGTGGAAGGACGGCAAGGCGCTGATGCTGGCGCTGCAGGCCGCTCCGCTGCCTCCCGAAAAGGAAGACGAGGCGGAAATCCGTCAGCTTCCCCTGCCGCAAGCCGGAGCCGAGACGGAAACCGATTTCGATGCGCGGCTCGAGGAACTTCGCGCCATCATCGACACCGCCACCGACGGCGTCGTCCTCATCTCGCCGGGGGGCACGATCCGCTCGATCAGCCGGCCGGCCGAGGCGCTTTTCGGCTTCGATAGCAAGGAAGTGGCCGGCAAGCCTTTCGCCGCGCTCTTCGCCATCGAAAGCCAGCGCGCTGCGCAGGACTATCTGCAAGGGCTTTCGAACCACGGCGTCGCCAGCGTGCTGAACGACGGCCGCGAGGTCATCGGACGCGAGGCGCAGGGCCGTTTCATCCCTCTCTTCATGACCATCGGTCGTCTGCCGGGCGACAGCGGCTTCTGCGCAGTGCTGCGCGACGTGACGCAATGGAAGCGCGCCGAGGAAGAGCTGACGCAGGCGCGCTCGCAGGCCGAACTCGCCTCCTCGCAGAAGACCGAATTCCTGGCGCGGGTCAGCCATGAGATCCGCACGCCCCTCAACGCCATCATCGGCTTCTCCGAACTGATGATCGACGAGAAGTTCGGGCCGGTCGGCAACGACCGCTACCGCGACTATCTGCGCGACATCAACCGTTCGGGCAACCACGTCCTCGACCTCGTCAACGACCTGCTCGACATCTCCAAGATCGAGGCGGGCGAGCAGGAGATGAACTACGAGGCGGTGTCGCTCAACGACACGCTTGCCGAGACCGTCGCCCTGATGCAGCCGCAGGCCAACCGCGAGCGCGTCATCATCCGCTCGAGCTTCCCCTCCAGCCTGCCCGAAGTGGTGGCGGATTTGCGCAGCGTGCGCCAGATCGCGCTCAACCTGCTCTCCAATGCCGTCCGCTATACGCAGGCGGGCGGGCAGGTGATCGTCTCGACCGCCTATGAGGCGAGTGGCGACATCGTTATGCGCGTGCGCGACACCGGCGTCGGCATGAGCCAGGCCGAGATCGAGCAGGCCATGAAGCCGTTCAAACAGGTCAATACGCTGAAGCGGCCGCGCGGCGACGGCACAGGGCTCGGCCTGCCCTTGACCAAGGCCATGGTCGAGGCGAACCGCGCCCGCTTCGCGATTTCCTCGACGCCGGGCGAAGGAACGCTGGTGGAGGTCACCTTCCCGTCCACCCGCGTCCTGGCGGATTGACGGCGTCGCTTTTTCGGCAACGAGCGTTCCTATCCGCGAAATAAGAAAAAGGCGCCTTCGGAGGCGCCTGAATGAAATGCTGTCACAATGGGGTATGGGGCGAATTCGGTCTCGGGGCTCGTCCCAGTCCGGACTTATCCCCAAGTCAGGCGTGACTATCGGCGTCAATTGTTAACAGGAACTTACCTGGCCGACGGAAATCTTACCAAACTGTTTCATCCCTGAAATCGAGGTAAATAATCCCGCAGGGATTCGTTAACGATAATTCCGGCCTTCACACCTGCAATTCCGGAATGTTCTTATAGAATTCCAGCGCTTCCGGGTTGGCGAGCGCCTCCTTGTTCTTGACCGTGCGTCCATGCACCACGTCGCGCACGGCAAGCTCCGTGATCTTGCCGGACTTGGTGCGCGGGATGTCGCGGACGGCGACGATCTTCGCCGGCACGTGGCGCGGGCTTGCGCCCGAACGTATCTTGGCGCGGATGCGCTGCTCCAGTTCCTTGTCGAGCGTCACGCCCCCGGCCGGCCGCACGAACAGCACCACCCGCACGTCGCCTTCCCAGTCCTGGCCGATGCAGATCGCCTCGGCGATCTCCGGCATCTGCTCGACCTGGTTGTAGATTTCCGCCGTGCCGATGCGTACGCCGCCGGGATTGAGGGTCGCGTCGGAACGGCCGTGGATGATGATGCCGCCATGTTTCGTCCATTCGGCGAAATCGCCATGGCACCAGACATTGTCGAAGCGCTCGAAATAGGCGCCGTGGTATTTCGCGCCGTCGGGATCGTTCCAGAACCTGATGGGCATCGACGGGAAGCCGCGCGTGCAGACGAGTTCGCCCTTCCCGCCGGCGATATGACGGCCCTCGTCGTCCCATACGTCGACCGCCATGCCGAGCCCCGGCCCCTGGATCTCGCCGATCCAGACGGGCTTGGTCGGGATGCCGAGCACGAAGCAGGAGACGATGTCCGTGCCGCCCGAGATCGAGGCGAGGTGCACGTCCTTCTTGATGCCCTCATAGACGAACACGAAACTGTCCGGCGACAATGGCGAACCGGTCGAGGAGATGACCCGGACGGTGGAAAGGTCGTGCGTGTCGATCGGCCTCAGCCCCGATTTATGCACCGCGTCGATGAATTTCGCCGAGGTGCCGAAATAGGTCATCTTCTCGGCCTCGGCGAAATCGAAAAGCACGCGTCCGTCGGGATGGAACGGAGAGCCGTCGTAAAGGAGCAGCGTCGCGCCCGAGGCGAGGCCGGAGACCAGCCAGTTCCACATCATCCAACCGCAGGTGGTGAAATAGAAGAAGCGGTCGCCCTCGACGATCCCGCAATGCAACCGCTGCTCCTTCAGGTGCTGGATCAGCGTGCCGCCGGCCGAATGCACGATGCATTTCGGGATGCCCGTCGTACCGGACGAATAGAGGATGTAGAGCGGATGGGAAAAAGGCAACCGCTCGAAGGTGACCTCGGCGGGCTCGAAGGGCGAAAGCGCGGCCGCCAGCCCCTCTCCGCGCGGAACGGCCTTCGCCACCTCGTCGGCGGCGCCGAGATAGTCGACGATCAGAGCCTTGCGCACGCTCGGCATCCGGGCCATCGCCGCGGCGACCTTCTCGCCGATCTCGATGCGCTTGCCGGCATACCAGTAGCCGTCCGGCGCGATGAACAGCACCGGCTCGATCTGGCCGAAGCGGTCGAGCACGCCCTGCACCCCGAAATCGGGCGAGCAGGACGACCAGATGGCGCCGAGCGAGGCGGCGGCGAGCATCCCCGCCACGGCTTCGGGCATATTCGGCATCATGGCGGCGATGCGGTCGCCGGGGCTCACTCCCTCCCGCCGGAAGAGTTGCTGCATCCGCGAAACCAGCGCATGGAGATCGTCCCAGGAGAGCCGCCGAGAGACCTTGTCCTCGCCGCGAAAGACGATCGCGTCGGTCGGACCTTTCCTGCGGAGCAGGTTCTCGGCGAAGTTCAGCCGAGCATCCGGAAAGAAGGCCGCGCCCGGCATCCTGTCGCCGTCGACCATGATCCGGCCGCCCTTCTCGCCGATCACCCCGCAATGGTCCCACACCAGGCTCCAGAAAGCCTCGCGCTTCCCGACGGACCATTCGTGCAGCTGGTCGTAGTCGCGCAAGTCGCTGCCGCTCGCGCGTGAGGCGGCCTCCATGAACGCCGTCATGGGCGACGCCGCGATGGCGGCGGGCGAAGGAGACCAGAGCGGGGCTTCGGACATCAGGACCTCCGGGGAAACGATGCGCCGGTTATGCATAGCGCAGGTGCCGAGGGCAATATGTGAAGCGCGGTGCGGCAGCCTGTTGGGCTTGTTACATCCTGTTCGCAATCGTCATCGCTGGGCCACAATGACTTGAAATGCCATGGCCGCCCCTTTAGCGCTGATATCTGAAAGGGCCAGGAGCCGCATGCCGTTTATTACGGTCAGGAGAACGATCTGGGCCGCGGCTGCGGCGGTGTTCGCCGCCGTGCTGCTTGCGGCGGCCCTGCCGCTGATCGCCTCCACACAGATCGTCCGCAACAGGATCACCCAGGAAATGGGGGCCTGGAGCGGCTACCGCGTCATTCTCGGCCAGGCGCCGGAGATCCGTGTCTGGCCGAATTTTCACGCCACGCTGAACGACGTGACGCTCGCCGAATGGGGAACGGACGGCCGCTCGCCGGTGGTCCGCGCGGAGCGGGTCGAGATCGACCTTTCCGCCATAGAGGCGCTGCGCGGCGAGGTGGCCTTCTCGCGCGTGCGGCTTTTCCGTCCCACGCTTTACGTCCAGCGCCGCACCGCCGATCTCTACCTGCCGCCGGCGCCCAGCGGCGGGCGCATCGCACGCTCGGTCCAGCTTGCCCGCGCCGCCGTCAAGAAGAACCCGGCGAGCCCGGATCCCGCCGCCATCGCATCCGACCCTTTCGGCACCATCGAGTTCAGCGACGGCCGCATCGTCACTTCGGTCGACGGTAAGGAACTGGAGCTGATCACCGGCATCGCGGGAAGCGTAAGCTGGCCGGCGCTGAACCGCGCCGCCTCGCTCAGCGCGACGGGCATCTGGCGCGGCGAGAACGTGGCGCTCAACCTCGCCTCCGATCAGCCGCTTGTGCTTTTCGCCGGCGGCAATGTGCCGGTCAGTCTCGGCATGAAATCGGCCCCGCTGACGATTTCCTTCACCGGCACGGCGAACGTATCCGAAGGGGCCTTCGTCGACGGCAATGTCAAGTTCTCCTCGCCCTCGCTCCGGCGCATGCTGGAATGGTCTCAAGCCGATGTCGCCGCCAAGGCGTCGATCGGTTCGATCGCGGTCAGCAGCAAGGTGAGCGGCAACGCGCGGCGGCTGAAGTTCGATCACGCCGAAATCACGCTAGACGGCAATCCCGGCATAGGCGCGCTAGACGTTTCGATCGATGACGGCATTCCAGGCATTTCCGGCACGCTTGCCTTCGACAGCATCGACCTGCGGTCCTTCCTCGCCGCTTTCACTCCCTTTGCCTCGCTCGAGAACGTCGGTGCGAAAGCCGCTTCGCAAAGCGGCTTCATCCGCCATACCAATGTCGATCTGAGGTTGTCGGCGGTGAAGGCGACCGCCGGCTCCGTAGCTCTCGCCAATGTCGCGGCGACGGCGCAGGTGAAGCCGGGGCTGGCCGTGTTCGACGTGTCCGACGCGTCGGCTTTCGGCGGCGGCCTGCAGGCTGGCGTCCGCATCGACCACAAGCCGGAGGGCAATCACGTCGAACTGCGCTTCCATGCGACCGATGTCGACGGCGCGCAGATCGCCAAGGCATTCGGCCTGACCGCGCTCTTCCCCCAGGCGACCGGATCGGCTTCGCTGATGCTGAAGGGCATAGGCCGCGACTGGGAGACCGTGATGGATACCGGCGAGGGACAGATTTCGGCGACTTTCGGCGCCGGAAAGGTTCCCGGCATCGACTTCGCAGGCTTCCTCAAGAGAGCCAAGGGCGCCGGTTTCTTTCCGCTGAGCGCGGTATCGAAAGGCACGCTGGCGATCGACAGCCTGGACCTGAAAGCGACCATGTCGGACGGGGTGGCCGCGCTCGACAAGGCGGAAGTGAAGAGCAGCGGCCAGATCATCACCTTCACCGGGCTCGTGCCCTTCGTCGATCGCGGGCTGGCGCTCTCGGGAACGATCTATCCGGCGCCGAAACCGGCATCGGCCAGCAAGGACGCTCCCAAGGCGGCCGGCGACACGACCCAGCCCGCGCCAGCCACGGATACGCACCCGACCGCCGCCTTCTTCGTCGGCGGCTCGTGGAGCGCGCCCTACATCTCCCCGATCTATCCCTCGACGATACCCGAATAGGATCGTGCCCGGGCGGCCGCATCCGCCCGGAATCCGCTCTGCGACCCTGTAAGGCCTACTTCACCGTGATGCTCATGCCGCTCAGATCGGCATTGATCTGCAGCCCCACCTGTTCGCCCGAAAGTTCAAGCGTGGCGCCCTTGTCGTTGGTCATGACGATCACCTGCGCGCCCTTGCCGATCGCCCCGCCGCCGCCCGCGGCGCCATAGACGCCGGTGACGTCGCTTGCCCGCCTGATATGCCGCACCGTGCCATGGAAATAGGTCTTGGAGGCGCCGAAGACGAGCCCGGCGGAAATGCCGCCGACCGATATACGGTAGCGGCGGCCATGGAAGGTGAGTGTCCCTTCGCCGCCGGCGCCACCGATGAAGAAGCCGGCCTTATAGACCGCGAAGCGGATGGTGCCGCTATCCGCATGCGCGGCGGTCGAAATGCTGAGTGCCGCCGTCGCCATGGCGGCAACCGCGGTCGAACGAACCCAGGATGTAATCGTCATGCTGAAACCTCTCCAGAACACCGCTTAGCCAGCCGGCCGGGCGCGACTCGGACATCGCGGTAAAACTTATAACTGAATCCGCAACGGACCGCACCTGTCCGATGCGGGACGAGCGCCCGAACGCGACGGAAGAAGCCCCTCCGGTCCCGATCCGACCGTAGGCCTGGAGGACAGACGACGCCTACAAAACCTCGAAAACGAAGGCCTGCACCTGGACTTCCGGCTCACCGACGGCGAAGGCGCGGAACGGCGGGCTCTCCTCGATCGGCCGCCAGTGCCGCGCGGCTTCCATCTTCGCGAAGATATCGCGGAACCCGCCCGTCTCCAGCACGGTGTCGCGCACGGTGAAGATGGCATGGCCGCCCTTTTGCGTGATGCGGACGAGCTCTTCCAGGCTCGACGCCGGCGCATGGCCTTCCGTGAACACGCCGGTCGACAGGAAGGCGGAGAAATATCCGTCCGCCCAGGCAAGCTGCCCCGAAAGGTCTCCCTGCTTCAGCGTATGATAGACATTGCGGGCTCGCGCGAGCCTAAGCATCTCGGCCGAGATGTCGAGCCCTTCGATGTGGTCGTAGCCGAGCGCCTTGAGATAGGGGCCGGAAAGCCCGGTGCCGCAGCCGGCATCGAGGATCGGGCCGTTGCCGCGCGGCACGTAGCGTGCCACCCAGGCGCCGATCAGGAAAGGCAGCCCGTAGCCGAGTTCGGCCGTCTCGCGATCATATTCGTTCGCCCAGGCCGAATAAGCGTCGTGCAGCTCCGTCGGCGTCTGCGCGGAATAGACGAGATCGAGCGCCCGTCGCTTCTCGGTCGTCATTCGCATCATTGCAGGCATGTCCCATCTGCCTTCGTTGACGGTCGCTCAATATCACGAAAGCCTTAAACCATCGTGGAAAATCATGGCTAACGGAAGTTCAGACACAAAAAAGGCGCGGGAAACCCGCGCCTCCTCGTTCGACGATTGGCCGCTGGAATCCTATTCCGCCGCGGCGTTCTCTGCCGGCGCATTCTCGGCCCGCGCCGCCTTTTCCTTCGCTTCCTCGGCCGCCTTCTCGGCGGCGAGCGCTTCCGCGGCGGCGACCTTCTCGGCCTCGATCCGGTCGCGCTCGGCGTTCATGGCGTCGCGCTCGGCATCGTTCAGCTTGCGGGCGCGAACGCCCGTATTCTCGGAGATACGCGCCGACTTGCCGCGGCGGTCGCGCAGATAATAGAGCTTGGCACGGCGCACCTTGCCGCGACGAACGATCTCGACCGCCTCGACCAGCGGCGAATAGACCGGGAACACGCGCTCCACGCCCTCGCCATAGGAAATCTTGCGGACGGTGAAATTCTCCTGGAAGCCCGAACCGGAGCGGGCGATGCAGACGCCTTCATAGGCCTGCACGCGGGTGCGCGTACCTTCGGTCACGCGCACCTGGACGCGGACGGTGTCGCCCGCCTGGAATTCGGGAAGCGTGCGCTTCTCCGCGATCTTCTGTGCCTGCTCGGACTCGAGCTGACGAATGATATCCATGTCACAGCCTCAATTCGTTTCATGCCGGACACGCCGGTCATGGCCGCCTAGACGGTCAGGTTATTCTGAGGAAATCGCGGGCGACATACACAAAAACCACGGTGCTGTCGAGGCATTCCCGGCAAGTTTTTCCTCGAAGGCGCGGGTGGAAGCCGTTCCCGCAAGCCGGAAAGGGCTTTCCTCTCCGCACCGGGGTGCGCTACACGGATGGGGCAACGCCCGCCATAGCCCTCCTGCCAAAAAATGACGCCTCTTTCAGCTCTCATGCTCTTCGTCGCCGGTTTCGTCGCCGGCGCCATCAATGCGGTTGCCGGGGGTGGCACCTTCATCACCTTCGGCGCGATGACGCTGATCGGCATCCCGCCGATCTCGGCCAACGCCACCTCCTCGATCGCCCAGTTCCCGGGCTATATCACCTCGACGCTCGCCTATTGGGCCGACATCAAGCGCATGTGGCGCGGGGCGCTCCTCCTCGCGGCCGTTTCCGTGGTCGGCTCGCTCGCCGGCGCGCTGATCCTGCTTGCCCTCGACAATCCCTCCTTCCGCGCCATCGTGCCCTGGCTGCTGCTCGCCGCGACGGCCCTCTTCGCCGCCGGTCCATGGCTGAAGCCGAAGGAGGAAGCGCACCGGGAGCGCCCGCTCGCTGGCGCCATAATCCAGGGCGTCACGTCCGTCTATGGCGGCTTTTTCGGCGCCGGCATGGGCATCATGATGCTGGCGACGCTCGGTCTCACGGAGACCGGCGGCTATCACCGCCTGAACGCGCTGAAGAACATGCTCTCGATCGTCATCGCCGCGGTGGCGATCATCGTCTTCGCCTCCGGCGGGGTGGTCACTTGGCTGGCGGCGGTGATCATGGTACCGGCCGTGGCCCTCGGCGGCTATTTCGGCGTGTGGAGCGCCAGGCGCGTGCCGCAGCTCGCCGTGCGCGTCTTCGTCATCGCGATCGGCCTGTTCCTGGCGGGATATTATTTCTCGAAGGGCTGATCCCGGTCCTCCAGCAGGTCCGGCCGCCGCGCGGCAGTCAGCCTCTCCGCCTCTCCCCGCCGCCATGCCGCGATCTTCGCGTGATTGCCGGAAAGCAGGACCTCGGGGATCGGCCTGCCCTCCCATTCGGGCGGCCGCGTATAGTGCGGATGTTCGAGCAGCCCCTTCTCGAAGCTTTCCTCCTCGCCCGACATTTCGTTGCCCATCACCCCGGGGAGCAGCCTCACGACCGCGTCGAGCAGAACCAGCGCGGCGGGCTCGCCGCCGGAGAGGATGTAATCCCCGACCGACACCTCCTCGAGACCGCGCGCCTCGATCACGCGCTGGTCGACACCCTCGAAGCGACCGCACACGATGATCACACCCTGCCCTCCGGCAAGCTGGCGGACGCGCCGCTGGGTGAGCGGCAAACCGCGCGGACTCATCAGCAGGCGCGGCCTCACGTCGTCCGCCGGCGAGGCGTGATCGATCGCCCGCGCCAGCACGTCGGCCCGCATCACCATGCCGGCCCCGCCGCCGGCCGGCGTATCGTCCACCGTGCGGTGGCGGTCGGTGGCAAAATCGCGGATCTGGACCGTTTCCAGCGACCATTTTCCTTCGCTCAGCGCCCGGCCGGCAAGGGAGACGCCCAGTGGCCCGGGAAACATTTCCGGGTAGAGGGTGAGGACAGTGGCCCGGAAGTTCATCGCCACTCCTTTCCACCTTCTGCCTGCTGACCGGCGTCTTCGTCCCCCGTCAGTCCCGCAGCGACGGAATCCACCCGAACGAAGCCTTTCGACGGCGCGACCTCCGGCACGGCGGCGCGGGTGAAGGGGATCATCACCGACGGCCCGCCCTCGCGCTTCACTTCGAGAATGTCGCCGGCGCCGAAATCGTGGACGGCCGAAACTGTGCCGATCTCGGCGCCGGTCTCGTCGCGGACGGCGAGGCCGATCAGGTCGGCATGGTAGAATTCTTCCTCCTCGAGATCGGCCGGCAGCGCGGAGCGGTCGACGAAGAGCGCTATCCCGTTCAGCGCCTCCGCCGCCTCGCGCGTCGCAATGTCCTTGAAGCGGACGATCGAGACCTCCTTCGCCGGGCGCAGGGAAACCACCTCGAAGGCGCGGCCGGCCTCGTCATGGAGCGGCCCGTAACGCCCAAGCGCCGCCGGATCGCCGGTGAAGGTCCGGACGCGCACCTCGCCCCTGATGCCGTGGGCGGCGCCGATAACAGCCATCCGGATGGGGTTTTCGAGTTTCGTCACGCTTCCTCGCCGGAGTTGCGGTCATTCACCCGCCGCTAACCGGCTGGGCGCATTCTCGCCTGATCTAGAAAAGGATTGCGTGACGGAATGCAAGAATTCCTCATTGCCGCCCGGCCCGATCTGCAGGCGGCGCGCGAGGTCTGGCTGAAAACGCTCGCCCGCGAGCGCCGCCTCTCCGCGCTCACCGTCGAGGCCTATGAGCGCGACACGCGGCAGTTTTTGCAGTTCCTGACCGGCCATGTCGGCGACGCGCCGGGACTGGCCGACATAAGGGCGCTGAGGCCCGCCGATCTGCGCGCGTTCCTCGCCTACCGCCGCACCGGCGGCGTGGGCGCGCGCACGCTCGGGCGCGGGCTCGCCGGCGTCCGTTCCTTGCTGCGCCATCTGGAGAAGAACGGTCTGGCGAGTGCCGCCGGCGCCACCGCGCTCCGCGCACCGAAACAGCCGAAATCGCTGCCGAAGCCGCTCACCGCCGCGGACGCGAGACGCGTGGTCGATGCCGGCGAGCAGCTTGCCGAGCAACCCTGGATCGCCGCGCGCAATGCGGCCGTTCTTGCGCTCCTCTATGGATCCGGCCTGCGCATTTCCGAGGCGCTAGGGCTGACCGGCGCCGACATTGCCCAGGCCACGAACGCGGCGCTCCGTGTCACCGGCAAGGGCGGCAAGACGCGGCTGGTGCCCGTGCTGCCGGTGCTCATCGAGGCCATCGCCGAATACAGGCGCCTCTGCCCCTATCATCTCGACACCGAAGGGCCGCTCTTTCGTGGCGCCAGGGGCGGCCCGCTCAACCCGGCGATCGTCCAGCGGGAAATGCGCAGGCTGCGCTCGGCGCTGAACCTTCCCGAGACGGCGACGCCGCACGCGCTCCGCCACTCCTTCGCCACGCATCTCCTCGGGCGCGGCGGCGATCTCCGCACCATCCAGGAACTGCTGGGCCACGCCAGCCTGTCGACGACGCAAATCTACACCGGCGTCGACACGGCCCGGCTGCTGGAAGTCTACGAAGCCGCGCATCCCCGCGCCTGAGGACCGCGGTAAGGCAAATCTTCGCCGCTTCATTAACGGTTTGGCTGTGATTTCGTCCTAGCCTCCGCCATATGGAAAAAGCCGTCGCCATCGCCGACCGCACGAGCGAAATCGCCCTTCACGCGATGCTCGTTGCCAACGCGCTGTTCCTGCTCTCCTTTCTCGCCGTCGCCTTTTTCGGCTGAGGAAGGGAAACGGAAGGGCCGATCGCCGGAGCCTTGGGCATCCGGCCGGGCTTTTTCACGAAAAGCGTGATTTGGCCCCAACCTGCGGCTCTGCTATCCTTCAATCCCCGCAAGAACGAAGGACGAAGCGCATGAGAACTCTTCTTGTCGTCGCCGCAAGCCTTGGTTTCTCGATCGTCGCGGCCAGCGCCTGCGATTTCCACAACAGCTCCGTCTCGGCGAAAGCCGATACGCCCGACCCGATGACGGTCGCCAGCATCAGCTCCACGGCCCCGATGTCGAAGGCGACGGGCGAAGCCGCGAGGAAGCTTGCCGGCCAGGACGTCAAGGCGCCCGCGACAAAGCCCGGCGAAGCGACCGAATAATCCTGTTTGCTCCAGAGGAAAAGGCCCGGTTTCGAACCCCATGGGGGAAGAAATTCCGGGCCTTTTACTTGTCTATCCGAAATCCAGGCGAGACCCATGCAGGCGGGTTTCGGCCGCCCCGTGAGGAATTACACCGGAACAAATCTATTGAATGCAGCGTTTTGGCGAGGTTCAACAGAAAGATCTCGCCATGGTCAATCAGGATCCCCCGCAGAACCCACCGCCCGAGCGCGAGCCACCGGTGCAGCGCGTCACTGTGAACAACCCTCGCGGAGGCGGCGGATGGATCGTCATCGCGATCATCGTGATTATTCTGATCGTGGCCTATTTCTTCTATACGGGCGGCCATTTCACGGGGCCGGGACCGACCTCCGGCACATCGACCTCGGCTCCTGCCACCACGGGCGGCAGTAACGGCGCGCCTGCCGCCAACAGTACCGCGCCCGCGCCGTCCTCCGGCTCGTCCGGGACCACCACCCAGCCCGCGCCTGGCGGTTCGGCCACCGGCGGATCGGCCACCGGCGGTGCAACGACAGGCGGCGCAACGAAGCCAAAATGATGTGATGTCCGGCTAAAATGACAGGATCGGGGTCGGCTCGGCGCGGCCCCGATCTTCTTTGGGATGTATTTCCGTCAGATGTGGATCGGCTTGGAGAAGGTGGCGAGCGCGGCTTCCTTCACCGCCTCCGACATGGTCGGATGCGCGTGGCAGGTGCGCGCCAGATCTTCCGACGATCCGCCGAATTCCATCAGCACCGCCGCCTCGTGGATCATCTCGCCGGCCCCGAAGCCTACGATATGGACGCCGAGCATGCGGTCGGTCGCCTTGTCGGCGAGGATCTTCACGAAGCCGTCCGTGTGCAGCATGGCGCGTGCACGTCCGTTGGCGGTGAAGGGGAACTTGCCGACCTTGTAGTCTATGCCGGCCTTCTTCAACTCCTCCTCGGTCTTGCCGACCGAGGCGACCTCGGGGCTCGTATAGACGACGCTCGGGATCACGTCGTAATTCACGTGGCCGGCCTGCCCGGCCAGCATCTCGGCGAGCGCAACGCCCTCGTCCTCGCCCTTGTGCGCCAGCATCGGCCCGGCGATCACGTCGCCGATGGCGTAGATGCCCGGCACGTTCGTCTGGTAATGCTTGTCGACGGCGACCCGCCCGCGCTCGTCTAGCGCCACGCCGGCCTCCTTCAGCCCGAGCTTGCCGGAATAGGCGCGCCTTCCCGTCGCCACCAGCACGACATCGGCCTCGATCGTTTCCGCGTTGCCGCCCTTGACCGGCTCGAAGGTGACGCTCGCGCCCTTCTTCGTCTTTTCGACGCCGGTGACCTTGGCGCCGAGCCTGAACTCCAGCCCCTGCTTGGCGAGCATGCGCTGGAACTGCCGCGCCACCTCGCCGTCCATGCCGCCGAGGATCGTGTCGAGGAACTCGACCACGGTGACCTTGGCGCCGAGCCGCGCCCAGACCGAGCCCAGTTCGAGCCCGATGACGCCGCCGCCGACCACGACCATCGTCGCGGGCACCTTGGCGAGGCTGAGCGCGCCGGTGGAAGACACGATCACCTTCTCGTCGAAATTGACCTCGACGCCGGGAATGCCGGCGACGTCCGAGCCGGTGGCGATGACGATCGATTTCGCCTCGACTTCCGTCTCCTTGCCGTCCTCGCCGGTGACGGTGACCTTGCCGGCGGAGACGACGCGGCCGGTACCTCGGAACGCATCGATCTTGTTCTTCTTGAAGAGGAATTCGACGCCCTTGACGTTGGCGTCCACGGTCGCGTCCTTGTGTGCCATCATCGCCTTCAAATCGAGCTTCGGCTTGCCGACAGCGACGCCGAGCGTCGGCAGCGCGTGCTCCGCCTCGGCGAACATCTCGGAAGCATAGAGCAACGCCTTGGAAGGGATGCAGCCAATGTTGAGACAGGTGCCGCCGAAGGTCTTTTCCTTCTCGACCACCGCCGTCTTCAGCCCGAGTTGCGCGCATTTTATCGCGCACACATAACCCGCCGGACCGGTTCCGATGATGACGACGTCATAGCTCATGTGAGGCAACTCCGCCGGCCAGGAAGCCGGCTCCCTTCAGATAGGTTCACGCGTGGCGCCCTTCCATCGCCGACCACGCCCGCCATGGCAAGCCTGCAATGCAAAAAGATGGATGGGGCGCGGAAGCTTCGGAGCGCCGTGACGCCCACAGGATGAGAGCGGACGGAAATGGGAACAGCCCGGCAAAATCTGCGGATCGCGCTCCGCACCCCCTTTTCCTGTCCGGCCTTGTCGACGCATAGTGCCGCGCCATGCTGAGCGATTCCGACGAAGAACTGATCGAAGCCGCCCGCGCCGTGCTGAAGGCGCGCTTCAAGACGGGCCGCCATGCGGTCGGCAGCGCCGTTCGCACGCGCTCCGGCCGCATCCATGTCGGCCTGAACGTCGAGTGCTACGTCACCCGCATCTCCGTCTGCGCCGAGGCGGTCGCCATCGGTCGGGCGTCGGTAGAGGGCGAAGGCGAGGAGATCGAGACCGTCGTCGCCGTGCGCCAGGCCTCCGCCGACGATCCGAAGGCGCGGGTGGTCTCGCCCTGCGGCATGTGCCGGGAGATGATCAGCGACTACGCGCCCGGCGCCCGCGTCATCGTGCCGAACGGCGCCGGTGCGGCGGCCGTGCCTGTATCGAGCTTGCTGCCGAACAAATACGTACGCCCGTAAAGGCGGAGATCCTCGATGGCCGCCGCCGCTCGACCGCCTGCGCCGGTCTGGCCCAATCTTTTTTCGAAGAGGGCGGTTTATGCATTGCCGCTCCTCCCCTAGCTTTGTCCGTGACCTTCGGAACCGTGGAGAAAATCATGGCCAACCGCCGCCTCGGCCGCACCGATATCGAGATCGCGCCGCTCGTTCTCGGGACGAATGTCGTCGGCTGGACCGCCGACGAAAAGACCTCCTTCGAGGTGCTGGACGCGTTCGTGTCGGAAGGCTTCACCGCCATCGACACGGCCGATGCCTATTCGCGCTGGGTGCCGGGCAACGACAGCGACAGTGAGAAGATCATTGGACGCTGGATGAAAGCGCGCGGCAACCGCTCGCGGGTACACATTTTTACCAAGGTCGGCTCCGACATGGGCCAGGGCAGGAAGGATCTTTCGGCGAAATGGATCCTGGAGGAGGTCGAGAACTCGCTGAAGCGCCTGCAGACCGACTATATCGATCTCTACCAGAGCCATTGGCCCGATCCGACCGTGCAGCACGAGGAGACACTGTCCGCCTATGACAAGCTGATCAAGGCCGGGAAGGTCCGCTATGTCGGCGCCTCGAACTACGATGCGAAGCTGCTCGCCGACGCGCTGGAAGTCTCCGAGGAAAAGGGCCTGCCGCGCTACCAGACGCTGCAGAACGAGTTCAATCTCTATACACGCGACAAGTATGAGGGCGCGGTGCAGGATCTGGTGGTGAAGGAAGGGCTGAGCTGCATTCCGTATTATTCGCTCGCCGCCGGCTTTCTCACTGGCAAGTACCGGTCCGAGAAGGATCTCGGCAAGAGTCCGCGCGGCAAGGGCACCGCGAAATATCTCGACGACAAGGGCAAGCGCATCCTGGCCGCCATGGACAAGGTCGCCGAAAGGACCGGCGCGGCCCATGCCGAGATCGCGCTTGCCTGGATCAATGCGCAGCCCGGCATCGCCGCGCCGATCGCGTCCGCCACTTCGGTCGGGCAGTTGCAGAGCCTGGTACGCGGCGCAAGGCTGACGCTGTCGGACGGTGACGAGAAGCTCTTGACCGACGCCGGCCGGTAGCGGTCGCCACCACCTCCCTTCTTCGCGCGCGGCGATGCATCCTGACCTTCGCCGTCGAGGAAACTCCGGTTTTTGCCTATCGATCGAGATTACTCCGTCGAAATTGAATAAATATTTACCAATTAACTAACGTTTAAGAATATCCATGCCGCGGCGCAACAAACCCGCTAGATATAGCTTCATGATGCGGGGTGGAACACACCGGAACCGATCCCGGCGGTAGTCCTTATCGCCGGCCGGCGCGATTTTTGGCGTCGGCGAACGTCCGGTCCCTTCCTGCGCCGCATCGCGCCTTTCCGGCGCCTTACAGGATCGTTTTTCGCCGCGCACCACAGGTCACAGCGGCGATGAGGTTTGTTGCGCCAGATGCTGATGGACCGCTCATTCGGGAATCTTTTGAACGAGGTGCCGACCGTCCGCGTCGGCGGCATGCCGATCAGCGTTCTCGACCGCCGCGGTGCCGCCGAACTCATGATCCGGGTCGCGCAATCGCGCGAGCGTCGCGGCCGCCCGCTCTACTTCACCTCCGTCAACGGCGAGGCGATCGCGCGCGCCAGCCGCGATCCCGACCTGGCCGCCGTCTTCCTTGCCGCCGACCAGATCCTTGCCGACGGCCAGCCTCTGGTGATCGCGTCGCGCCTTCTCTGCCGCATGCCGCTGCCCGAACGTGTCGCCACGACCGATCTCGTCCATGACGTCGCCCGTCTCGCCGAGAAGACCGGGGCGAGCTTCTACCTGCTCGGCTCCGAGGAGGAGGAGAACGAGCGCGCCGTCGCGGCGCTGAGGAGGGCCTATCCGAAGCTCAGGATCGTCGGCCGTTGCCATGGCTTCCTGGAGGGCGAGGCGCTGCTCGCCAAGCTGAGCGAGATCAACGCGCTTGCGCCGGACATCCTTTGGCTCGGACTTGGCGTGCCGATCGAGCAGCAATTCGTGCTCGACTATTCGCACCTGCTGCCCAATGTCGGCGTCATCAAGACCTCGGGCGGCCTCTTCAACCACATCTCCGGCAAGAACCGGCGCGCCCCGCTCTGGATGCAGCGGATCGGCTTCGAATGGCTGTGGCGGGTGCTGATGGAGCCGCGCCGGCTCTTCTGGCGCTATCTGACGACCAATCCCCTCGCGATCTATGCGATGCTGAGGTATTCTGAATGACCGACCCTCGCGGAAACGACACCGGCGCCCCGGCCCTCGTGATCGAAACGGAGATCGCCATCATAGGCGGCGGGCTGTCCGGCACGCTGGCCGCCGTGACGCTGGCGCGCGCCGGCCATGACGTCACTCTGATCGACCGCCACGCCGTCTATCCGCCAGATTTCCGGGTGGAGAAGATCGGCGGCGAGCAGGTCGACATCCTGCGCAGACTTGGTCTGCTCGACGCATTGAAGGCAGGCGCGACCCCCTTCGACGAGATCGTCAACGCCCGTCGCGGCCGTATCCTCGATCGCACCCGCAGCCGGCACTACGGTTTCCTCTATCAGGATCTCGTCGCGACCATGCGGGCGCAGCTTCCCGGTACGGTGCGCTTCGTCGTCGGTCGGGTCGAGGACCTGCGGACGGGCGTCGACCGCCAGACGGTCTCGATCCTCGACCAGGGCACGGTGAGCGCGCGGCTTGTCATTCTCGCCACCGGGATGGGCGACGTTTTACGGCGCTCGCTCGGCATCGAACGGCGCTTCATCCATCAGCGGCAATCGCTGACCTTCGGCTTCAACATCAAACCCGCCGGCGATGCCGCCTTCCGCTATCCGGCGCTCACCTATTACGGCGAAAAGGTCTCCGACGGCATCGACTATCTCAGTCTGTTCCCGACGGCCGCCGGAATGCGCGCGAACCTCTTCACCTTCCGCGACCATCGCGACCCTTGGGTAAAGGAATTCCGTGACAGTCCGAAAGAGGTCCTGGCGGCGACGCTGCCCGGCCTGTCGAAGGTGCTCGGCGAGTTCGAGATCGTCGACCGGGTGCAGAACTGGCTGATGGATATCGCCGTCTCCGAGAATTGCCGGCAGGCCGGCGTGGTGGTGATCGGCGACGCCTACCAGACCTCCTGCCCGGCCGCCGGCACCGGCGTCAGCCGGCTTCTCACCGATGTGGAGAGGCTCTGCACGGTCCACATCCCGCGATGGATGAAGACATCGGGCATGCCGGCCGCCAAGATCGCCGCCTTCTACGACGATGCGAACAAGCAGGCGGTCGACCGGCGGGCGCTGCAACTTGCCGAATACCGCCGCAGCCTGACCGTCGCCACGGATTTGCGCTGGCGCGCCCACAGGCTCATGCTCCTGTCGCGCCGGCGCCTGGTCGACAGCATCGACCGTAACGCCCCGGCGCTCGGAGCGACGCTGCGCCTGCTGCGCAGCCGCGCCGCCTAAACACGAGTTCAGCTGGAATCCGCGACGACGCTTCCGCGCCGCCGCGCCTCGCTCAGGAGGTGGCCGGCTCTTCGGAGGCGGATGCCGCCGCTGGAACCGGGTGCGAAGCCGGAAGCGTCCGCACGTCGCGCGAACCATGGAAAAGCCGCCGCGCCAGCGACCTGGCGGCCGGCATCCGGTCGACCACGAGGCGCGCGGCATAGCCGAGCGGGCTGCCGGCGCGCGAAATCTGCCACATCGGCGAGGGCGTCGCGCCGAATGTCATCTTGTATGGCTCGTCGCCGATCGTGAAATCGAGGAAGCGCTCACCGCGCTCGATGCAGTCGCGCGCGATCTGCTCGAACAGAAGGCTGCCGAGCGACTGGTTCTTGAAGCCATCATGGTCGAAGCCGCTCAAGATGACCATGAGGGAGCCGTTCCGGCTGGCGAGCCCCAGCGCGCCGGCAACCGGCCGATCGTCCACCGTGATCGAATAGGTGCGCGCATATCCGACAACGCCTTCGGTCGCCACGCCCAGGTAGAAATCGTAGTAGGCCGGCACCTGCAGAAGATCGCCGGTCCCGTCCTCGCGATTGCCGAAACGCTGGCCGCGATAGGTCCTGAGCGCCTCGAACGTCCGCACTATCTGCTCCTCGTCCGTAGAGCATCCGAAATGCACGGTCCCGCGCCGATGGAGCTGCCGCGACTTCTTGTCGAGTTCCTTGCGGTAGGACCGCGGCAAGTGGCTATCGCGCCACGCCTCGTAGTTCTCGGCAAGCGTCGCCTTGTAGGCGCTCATGCCCATCGCCTCGCGGCGACGGATGCCGAAGAGCTGCTCGATCCCGAGCGCGTCGTCGGCAAGCTTGCCGATACGCAGCAGGTCGTAGGGATGGATGAGCGAACGGATGCGCGCGACGCATCCGCCATCCGCCAGGATAGTGGCGAAAGTCTCCGCGTCCGTCACCGGCGAGACGTAGTCGGAAACGCGGAAATCGGCGAACGCGACCACCCTCAGCCCCGAGTACCGGCGCCGCACCAGCGGCAGCACCATGGCGAGGCTTTTGTCGGCCGCACGGCGGACGACGAGGATCAGCGGCCGGGCGGCATTGTGCGGCAGGAGCCTCGCATAGAGACCCTCAAGCCAGACCGGGCCCTGGAACGGGGTCGCCGCCGACTTCTCGAAAAGCTCGACATATTCCGCAGAGCGGAAGTCGAAGGAATTCTCGATCGAAACTTCAAACATGAAGCGACGAAACCCTGTTCGGGGAAGGATGCTTTACGCTCATGGTCTCCGACAAGGGTCGGGCGGAGTCAAATTAATGTTGGCAAATTGGTTTACAGGTCTGGGGTAACGTCGCGAAACGCCATGCGCCGCGCCGAGGCCCCCTAAGGGCCATGAAGGCGCTCGCACAATTCGAAACCGCGCCTCCGGGATAGGCCTTTGCCAGCAATCGAGATCGTCGTTCCGAAGACCGGAGCCAGGCTCTGGCAGAAGATCGTGGTCGAGAGATTGCGTACCGGCGGCCATGAGATCGCCGTCGTGCACGGACCGGGCCTGCCGTTGCCGGTTGCGATGCGAATGGCGGCGAAACTGGAGAGGCGGCTGTTTCGCCGGGAAGAGCCGGGGCTCATGAGCCTGGCCGGGATCGCGGCAGCGCCGGCGACGGGTCCTGTGGAACTCAGCCTCGATCTCACCGGCGTTGCCCGCGATGGCGCGGCGCCGACGCTGCGCCTCGCATTCGACGGCTCCCTCTCCGATACCGCCGCCCTGGCGGCAACGGCGGCCGGACGCCTCCCCGACATCGAGGCCGTCCTCGACGGCAAGATCGTCGCCCGCGCCGCGCCGATGATCGACAAGCGCGAGTCGGCAGTCCTCGGCGCCGACGATGTGCTGGCCCGCGCGATCACGCTCGCGGTCTCCACCGCCGGCCGGATCGTCAACGGAGCCCATGAAAGAGCGCCCAGTAATACAGGCGGGGGTAAGAAGAAGCGCACGCCCGACTTCCTCCGTTCCTATGCCTTTTCCGCCCTGCCGAGGCTCGGACGCGAGGCACTGCGGCGTCTTCGCTACCGTCAGGCCCATTGGCGCGTCGGCTACCGCTTCGTCGATGGCGCCGGCGTCGCTGAAACGGGCGAATTGGGCGACGGCTGGCGGCAGGT
Organism: Rhizobiales bacterium 65-79; assembly: GCA_001896885.1. Taxonomy (GTDB): domain Bacteria; phylum Pseudomonadota; class Alphaproteobacteria; order Rhizobiales; family Rhizobiaceae; genus Mesorhizobium_L. Next base: position 54,064 of record MKRJ01000042.1, read on the forward strand.
GCCGGACGACGGCAGCCATTTCTACGCCGACCCCTTCCCCTTCGAATGGCAGGGCCGGCACTTCATCTTCATCGAGGACTATCCCCACGCGACCGGCAAGGCGCTGATCTCGGTCGTGGAGGTGCAGCAGGCCGGCGCGCCATCGACGCCGAAGCCGGTCCTCGAAGAGCCCTTCCATCTCTCCTATCCGCAGGTCTTCGCGCGCGACGGCGACATCTGGATGCTGCCCGAGGCGAGCTCCAGCGGCCGGCTCACGCTTTACCGGGCGGAACGCTTTCCCGACCGCTGGACGCCCGAGGCCATGCTCGTCGACGGCATGGCCATCTCCGACGCCACGCTGCTCGAACATGGCGGCCGGCTATGGCTCTTCGCGACCGATCGCGACGGCCATGGCAGCACGTCCGACACGCTGGTCGTCTTCCATGCGCCGTCGCTGAAGGGGATATGGAAGCCGCACCGGATGAATCCCATTCTGATCGACCGGCGCAGGGCGCGCCCCGGCGGGGCCTTCATCCACGGCGGCAGCCGCATAATCCTGCCCGTCCAGGATGGGACGAACGGCTATGGCGGTGGGCTCGGCCTTTCCGAACTGCTCCGGCTGGATGAAGGCGATGTCCTTCTGTCCGATCCGGTCTCGGTCGATCCGAAGGGCGACTGGCCCTTTCCGCAAATCCATACGCTGAACCGCGCCGGACGCCTGGAAGTCATCGACGGCATCGCCGCCATCCGTAAGGGATGAGGATGGGCCCGGCTCAGAAAGGCTCGAGCAGCCGCGCGTAGCCGCCGCACATCGTCGCGGGCGAATAGCGCCCCGCCAGCCCGCGTCCGAGCTCGGCGAGCCGGCGCGCCAGGTCCGGCTTCCGCATCAGATCGCCGAGCGCCAGCGCGATCTCCGCCGCATTTGCATCATCGGCGAAGAGAGCGGCGGGTTCGCCGTTCTCGGTGGAGAGCACCTCGCGCAACACCGGCAGTCCGTTGGCGACGACGGGAAGCCCGGCGATCGCGGCTTCCGCGACGGCGAGCCCGAAAGTCTCGTTGATGGACGGGAAGACATAGGCGTCGCCGGCAGCGAGGAATTCGAAGATGCGCGAAGGCGCCACCTCGCCGACGAAATGCAGCCTGCCGGCGACGCCGCGCTGCTCGGCCAGGGTGGTGAGCGCTTCCTGCTCGGGCCCGACGCCGGCGAGCGCGACATGCAGGTCCGGCAGGTTCGTAAGCGCGCCGATCAACGCGGCATGGTTCTTGTCCCGCGACAGCCTTCCGGAGGAGAGCGCCAGCCACGCATCGGGCGGCAGGTCGAAGGCTGCCCGCGCGGCCTTCTTGTCGTAGCGCCGGGCAGGCGAGGCGACGCCATGGTCGATCCGCCGGATACGCCGCCTGTAGATCGCAGGATAATCGGCGAATTGCGCCTCCGTCCAGGCCGAGTTGACGACGCTCGCCTGGTAGAGGCCGAGCACCCCCATCAGCTTGTCGACGCGGGTCACCAGCCCCATGATGCCGCTTTTCTGCGGGGCACCGCTCTGGTTGGCGATGATGTGGCGCGCGCCGGCAAGCCTGCCGCCGATCGTGCCGAAGATGTTGCCGTAGTGCTGATAGGAGATCACCGCGTCCGGACGCGCCCGGCGCAGATAGGCGATCAGCCCAGCGGCGGCGCGCATCTGCCCGGCGATGCCGCCCGGCCGGTCCCTGAGCACGAAATCGGCGAACGGGTCGTCGTCATAGGCCGCCGTCTTGCGGTACATGAAGACGGTGCGCACCTCGTGCCCGCGATCCCGGAGGCCGGCGCCGACCATGTCCGAGACGCGCTGGGCGCCGGCCGCTTCCGCCTGAGTCTGGACCTGGACGATCTTCATGGCGCGCCGCGCGGGACGAAATTGACCGGCCGCCCTTCCCGGCCGGCGAAGAGGCCGAGCACCGAGGGATTGATGCCGATCGAACGGGTGGCGATGATCACGCCCATGATGTTCCAGGTGACGACCGTCGCCGCCGTCCCGAGCGCCGCGCCAATCGGGCCGAACAGCCAGGTGACGAGTGCGTTCAAGGCAAGACCGAAGACGTTGACCACGACGAGCAGCTTGAGCAGCGAATGCTGCAGCCCGGTGAGTTGGAGAAGCAGCTCCATCGGCCCGCAGGCGGCGGCCACCGTCGCCCCGACGCCGAAGATCATGAGCACGGCATGCATGGTCGGCGTCGCATAGGCGGGCTCGAAGATGCGCAGGATGAATATCCCGAAGATCCAGAAGATGGCGAGGATCGTCAGCGCCACGACCAGGGCGCCGAGCGCCGTGAAACTGGTGGTGCGCTGCACGTGCTGTTTGTCGCCGGAATAGAAGGCGCCCGATATCTCCGGCGCCAGCGCCTGGTTGATGCCGGTCAGCGCCAGCACGACCAGCCGTGTCGTGCGGTCGGCGACGAAGACGCCGCCGGCGATCTCCGGTCCGAGGATGGCGGCGACGAGCAGCGTGCTCACCTGGCTGAGCGCCGGCGGCAGCGACGTCGCGCCCCATAGCCCGAGCGTGACCGTCCGGAATTCGTCCTGCTGCTCCCTCGACAGGGGACCGCGGTCTGCCCGCAGCGTATCGGCGAGCAGGATGATCGTCTGCGGCAGCACCGCCGCGAGAAGTACGCCGGCCGTGATCAGCGTCGCCGCGACGGCGCCGACCTTGGTGCCGAAGAAATGCATCGCCAGCACGAGGGCGATGACCCCGGCCCGCCAGATGACGTCACGCGGCAGAAGGCCGGAGACCAGCGCACCCTTGGCGCGGAAGGCGCCCGAAGCGAATTCCGACCAGCCGAGCGCAAAGGAAAGAACCGCCGCCGACAGGCAGAGCGGCGTCCATTCCGGCGTCCGCTCCCCGACATAAGGCGCAAAACCGAGCGCGATGACCAGAAGGCTGGTCACGGCGACGCCGGCGAAGGCGACGGCGATGGCATAGCCCATCAGTCCGTGCGCCGAGCGCAGATCGTTCCCTTCCGCGTATTGCGGCCAGAAGCGCAGCACCGTGCTCTGCTGGCCGATGCTGGCGAAGAAGGACACCAGGCTGGCGCCGGCATAGGTGGCGCTGTAGAGGCCGAACTGCCGCTCGTCCGTGACCATCGCGACGACTACGAACATGAGGAAGGAGAGGCCGGCGCTCGCGAGCTTGATGGCTCCCGCGACCGCCCCGCTCCGCGCCAGGCCGGCAATCGACATGCGCACGACCGTTTCGGGTCCACGCCTCTGCCGAACGCGATTTTCGTGGTCGTCCATTCTCAGTGAGCCAAAAGGTCGGGCCAGGGCCGCATGGCAATCGTGCACTCCGGCCCGTCCGCGCGGGAGTGCGGCAAACAGATAGTCCAAACCGAAGCGAGCGACCACAAGGAACGCTGGCCATGGTTACCGGCCGCTCGGGTGAGCACCGGCGGTAACCTTAACGGACGGCTAACGTTGATCGGCGATGCTTGGCAGGTACAGTAATGCGTACGCGTGTGTTGAGTAGGAACGTTCGATGAGCGAGGTCTTTACGGAGGACCGGGGGCTTCCGCCCCTGTTCGACATAGGGGCCGTCCTCAGGACGCTCTGGGATCGACGTGTGCTGGTCCTCGGCGCTGCCGGCGCCGCCCTGCTCCTGGCGCTGCTCTACATATCGGTGACGAAGCCGACCTATACGGCGACCTCGTCCCTCCTGGTCGACCCGCGCGATTCCCGCGCCACCAATCTGAACAGCGTGCTTCCCGGCATCGGTGCAGACAGCGCCGCGATCGCCAGTCAGGTATCGGTCATCGATTCCACGGATCTCCTGCGCAAGGTTTTCGACGAGGAGAAGCTGCGGAACGACCCCGAATTCGCCGGCCGCGGCCTCCTCTCCTCGATCCTTTCCGTCCTGCACCCTGGATCCGGCCCCACCGACGATGCCGTTTTCGAGCGCTTCCGCAAGCATGTATCGGTCGAGCGCGAGGGCCTGACCTATGTCATCGACGTCAGCGTCCAGTCGCACGATGCTGAGAAGGCGGCGCGCATCGCCCAGGACATCGTAGCCCGCTACCGCGCCAGCCTCGAAGGGCAGACCGATGCCGCCAACAGCAAGGTGAACGATCTCCTGACCGCCAGGATCAGCGGTCTCCAGGCGGCGGTCGGCGATGCCGAGCGCGCTGTCCAGGATTTCAAGTACGAGCACAACATCTTCGATGCGAGTTCCGGTGGCACGCTGCAGTCGCAGATCGACCAGTTGACGACCCAACTCGTCACCACCCAGGACCAGGCCGACCAGGCCGAGAGCAAGTACGACCAGGCGGTGGCGGCCGGTACGGGGCCGGACGGGCTGAACAAGCTCGCGGAGATCGTCAATTCCAATACCACCGACAAGCTGCGGCAGGACTATAATCAGCGGGCGGCCGCGCTCGCCAATGCCCAGAGCACCTACGGCCCCCGGCATCCGACGATCGTGCGCATGCAGGCGGAACTCGGCCGCATTCGCGGCCTGATGGCGCTGGAGGCGCAGCGGATCACGCGCGAGCTCAAGGCGAGCCGCGACATCGCCGTCGAGAACGTGAAGAAGATCCAGGCCAAGCTGGCCGAGATGCGGCAGCGGTCGAACCAGTCCGATCTCGCCGAGGTGCAGCTTCGTCAACTCCAGCGCAAGGCCGACGCGGCGCGTGCCGTGCTCGACGACTTCCTCAAACGCTCGCAGGAGACGGAGCACCTGCAGGGCATGCAGATATCCCAGGTGCGCGTGATCTCGGACGCCATCCCGCCTTCGCAGCCGAGCTGGCCGAAGCCGCTCCTGCTGCTGCCGACCAGTCTCGTCCTGGGCTTCGTCCTCGGCTGCGCGCTGGCGCTCACGCTCGGCGAGCGCAGGCTGCCCGTCCGCGGCCTGCCGGCCCGGCCGGCGATCGGCCCGCGCGAGCGGCGGGTCGAGGCGCTGGCCTACACGCCGTCGCCCGATGGGGAAGCGGCCGACGCGGCGGAGGACGGCGAACCGGTCGCCCCGGCGCTCGTCAATCTCGGCACCTATAATCTGCCGCCCGCCGGCAACGGCTCGCTGCGCAACAGCGTCCGCGCGATCCGCCAGGAAATGTCGCGGCTCGAGAACACCGCTTTCCTGCTTTCCGTCCAGGAACTCCTGGTGCGCATCACCGACAGGCTGGACGAAGGCGGCAGGCCCTTCGTCATCCTGCTCACCTCCATCCACGAGGGTTTCGAAAGCGGCGCGACGGCGACGCTGATCGGCATCGGCCTGCAGCACGTCAAGCAGAAGGTGCTGGTCGTGGAGATCGCCGACCGGCCGGCCGGGACCGGGCAAAGCGCCGGCAAGGCGAAGCAGCGCGCCACGGGACCCTTCACCGATCCCGCGAGCGGCCTGCAGACGATCGTGGTCAGCATCGACCCGGCCGATGCCGGCGGTGAGGCGGGAGCATTGGCGCCGATCCTCGCCGGGCCGGCGCAGGAGTTCGATTTCGTCCTGGTCGTCGGTCATCCGCTCAGCCATCCGGCCTTCAGCCCGGAGCCGATCGACGGCAGCGACCTTGTCATCTTCGCGCTGAGCTCGGCCGACTGGATGTCCGGGGCCGCAGCCTGGCTGGGCGGCAGGCTGTCGCCCGCGGTGTTGAAGCGCAGCGCCACCATCGTCATCGAGCGCGATCCCAACGACCCGGCCGAATTCCAGGATTCGCCGACCCTCGCCGCGCGGAAGAACCGGCGCGCCCCCGCTCCGGCCCACGGATAGGGATGTCCATCGCATCGCAGGCCGGGAACCCGCCACGCCCCACGCGGCGCGAGGCGACGGCGCTGATCGCCTCGGCGCTGCTCTTCGGCCCACGGACGATCCCGGCCGCCAAGGCCGCGCCGGCTGACCCCCGGCCGCAAGTGCCGTCGAAGGGCTTCAACCTGCCCGGCTGGGTCGACCGCAACCCCGGTTCTCCGCCGGCGCGCGCCGTCCTCGAAAAGCTTCACGGCCTCGGCTTCCGCTCCGTGCGGCTTCCCGTTTCGGCGGACACGATCGCCGGCGTCGACGCCGGCGAGCGCACCGCGATGCTCGCCCGCATAAGCGCGGCCGCGGGGGAGCTCGTCGAGAGCGGCTATTCGGTCATCGTCGATCTCCACCCGGATGGCGCGTTCGCGCGGCTCCTGCACCTCGATCCCGCTGCCGCCGGCGACCGCGCGGCAGAGGCATGGACCTACCTCGGCGAAACGATCGCCGATCTTCCCGTCGGCTCCGCCTATGCCGAGCTTCTGAACGAGCCGCCGCTCGAGCAGGCCGTATGGCTCGATCTGCGCGAGCGGCTGGCGCAAATCGTGCGCTCCAGATGCGCGCACACGATCGTATGGGGGCCGGCGCGCTACCAGGGCATTTGGGAATTGGCCGAAACTCCGCCGCTCACGGACCGGAACTCGATCGCGGCCGTTCACTATTACGCGCCCATGGCCTTCACCCATCAATGCGAGAATTGGGACAGCTCGCCGGTCGGGCGGCTGAAGAACCTCCCCTTTCCGGCGACGCGCGACACGCCCGCCGTGACCAGGCTTTTCTCGGAGCTGAAGGATGCCGGCGACGAGCGGGCGCTTGCCGCGCTGGAGGATGCTTTCGAACATCCGTGGACGACGGCGCAAATCGCCTCCGATTTCGCCGGAGTGGCCGAATGGTCGCGCAAGAACGATTGCCCGGTGGTCCTCGACGAGTTCGGCGCGCTCGGCTTCTGCTCGGATGCCGCGAGCCGCGCCGGCTGGATCCGCGCCGTGCGTCAGGCCGCCGAGGCCGACGGCATCGGCTGGGCGTATTGGGAACTCGACTACGGCTTCGGCTTCATCCGCAACCGGCAGAGCACGGAAGGCTTCGATCGTCCGGTGATCGAAGCGCTCCTCGGCTGAGGAGAGATCGATGGCCGTCACCTTCACCCCGCGCTCCGACGCCAGCCCCACCGCCGGCCGATTGCCGCAATCGGGCGCCGAGGCGGTATTCCACCTGCTCGTCGGCTTCCTCCTGGTCGTGCTCTCCGTGTCGAGCTTCGCCGTAAGCACCGTCTTCGGCGTCGCCGTCACCTTCCTGCTGACGCTTGCCGTCGCCACCGTTCTACCGGCAAGCGTGCCGGTCGTGATCGTCTCCTCCTTCCTCTACCAGAACATGGTGGTGGCGTGGTTCACGCCCTACGTTCCCGACAACAACACTTTCGACGCGTTGCGCGGGGCCAATTTCGTCATCCTGATGACGGCCTATTGCGCCTTCCTGGCCGCCTCGCTGCAGGTGAGGCTGCGCGCCATCCCGCGGCTCAGACCCTGGCTGTTGATCGGCATCGGCCTTGCCGCCATCATCGGCTTCTACCTCCTGCTCGGCGCGGCGCGCGGCAATGTGAAGGACGCCATCGTCTATTTCCGCAACACGATCTCGCCGCTCGCCTGTTTCCACATCGCGCTGGTGGCGGCGAGCCTCTACCGGATCGATCTCAGGAAAAGCCTGCTCTGGCTCGGCGCGGCGATCATCGTCTACGGCTATTGCGAGCTGATCTTCACGCTCGATTTCCTCGGCCTCTTCAACGGCGACCTCTACATCGAGCGCGATATCCACCGCCAGATCGAGACCGGCGCCTGGGAGCAGACGCTGCGCGAGACCGGCTTCGTCCTGCGCGGGCTGCAGGACATCATGACGACCACCTTCTTCAACACGCCGCTCACCGCCGGCATCTTTCCCAACGTTTTCCGCATCGGCGGGCCCAACTTCCATCCGATCAGCTACGCCTATGCGCTCAGCGTCATCTCGATCTGGCTGCTTTTCCGCGGGCGCTGGCTGCTGCCGCTCGCCGCCCTGCCGCTGATCGTCGTGATCGGCTCGAAAGGCGCGATGTTCATGCTGATCGTTGCGCTGTGGGCGCGCGTCGCGCAGGGCTTCCTCGGAACGCGGCTGACGCTTCTGAGCGTGCCGGCGGCGGCGATCCTCTGGGTCGGCGCGGCCATCGCCTACGGCGCGACCCATGGCGACTACCACGTGCTCGGCTTCCTTGCCGGACTGCACGAATTCCTGCGCAATCCACTTGGACAGGGGCTTGGCATCGGCGGCAACCTTTCGAGCACGAGCCTGCATGTCAATTGGGAGCACGCCCAGGCGACCGGCGCCACGACCGTCCCGGTCGAAAGCGCCGTCGGCGTCATGCTCTACCAGATGGGCGTCGGCAGCTTCGCCTTCTTCGGCTTCCTCACCATGCTGATCGTTGGCGCCCGGCGCCTCATCCTCGTCACCGGCCGCTCCGATTTCTGGTTCGCCTACATTACCGTCACCACCGTCTTCGCCAACGCCGTGCTGCAGGAGGAGGCCTTCTACTCTCCGCTGTCGCTCGGCTTCTGCCTGCTCCTGACCGGCACGGCGCTCGGCACGTTCCTGCGCGAGAGTGCCCCGCGACACTTGGGCGAAAGCCGCCGGATTTCGCCTAGCGATCCGCGCCCGATGTCATTTCGAACGAGATGAGCGAACATCTGTCTTCCAGCATTTCGATGAGGTCGGCGGGAGGACCGGCCACTTCCGCCCGCGTCCAGCGTATCTCGTAGGAAAGCGTCGGGCGATCGTTCTGCGGCTCCCTGCGCTTCCCCAGAAAGACGGCCTTGTAGCCGCGGGCTTTTATCAAGGCGTCGAGTTCGGTGAGCCCGAGCCCGCCGCCCACATTCTCGACCACCGCCACCGCGCGCTGCCCGCGCGGGACACGCATGTCGAGATATTTGAGCGCCCATAGGGTGAAAAGCGCCAGGACCGTGGCCGCGCCGCCGACGCCGAGTTGGCCGCCGCCGAAGCAGAGGCCGATCGCCGTCATCGCCCATAGCGTGGCGGCAGTCGTCACGCCGGTGACGAGATCGCCTCGCCTAAGTATAGCCCCGCCGCCGATGAAGCCGACGCCGGTCAGGACGCCGAGCGGAAACCGCAGCACGTCCATCACGCTGAAGGAATCCGCGGCCTTGCCGCCGACGGAAAGCAGGATGTTCGCCTGGATCATGGCGACGCAGGCGGCGAGCGACACGAGGATCGTGGTACGGAAGCCGGCGGCGTGCCCGCGCGATTCCCGGTTGAGTCCGACCAGGGCGCCGGCGATCATCGTCAATGCCAGACGGATCGCGATATCCTGCCACGTCGGATGAAGCGGCATCGTCATCGAACTTCTCCCCTCGACACGACGGCCTGAGCCGCAATGATTGCGGACAAAATAGATTTGCCCTCGGTCGGAACCAGTGGTGATGATGTCGACCGACGATCCGCCCTTCCTCACACGATGGCGATGTCGCCCGCAGCCTGGATATCGACCTCGCGCGGATGGCGGGCGGCGAGCGCGTCGGCATGATCGCCGCGCCCGGTCGCCCGCAGCCGCTCCAGATAGGCCTTGAGTTCGCCCCGGCAGTGGAACGGTCCGCCCTCGGCGATGACGGTCATCAAAGGATCGACCGTCTGGCCGTTCTCGGCCATGACCTTCCCACGCCATTGGTCGAGCAGCCGCATGGCGTGATCGACGACCGCGGGTTCGCGGGCGGCAATGTCATGTTCTTCATGCGGATCGGATGTGAGGTCGAACAGGCTGAAGGGGCCGATGTCCTTGTAGCCATCATGGTAGGTGCGCATCATCAGCCAGTCCTTGCCGGCATGGCGGAAGCGCACCCCGCGCTGCGCTGCCCACGCGCCCTGGCTGGTGACGAGAAAGTCGCGCCCGCCCTCTTCGCCGGCGGCCAGCGCCGGCGCGAAGGAGCGGCCGTTCCACTTCGCCGGCACCTTGCCGCCAAGCAGGTCGACCAGCGTCGCCGCCCAGTCGAAATGATAATGCAGGCCGCGATCGACCGATCCAGCGCGGAACATGCCCGGCCAGCGCACGATCAGCGGGATGTTGCAGGTGAACTGATCGGCCGTCTGGTGGTCCGCCCAGATGTTGAGTTCGCCGAGATTCTCGCCATGGTCGGCGGAGATCATGATGATCGTCTCGTCGGTCAGCCCGAGCCTCTCCAGCGTTTCGAGAAGGCGCGCGATATGGTCGTCGGCATAGCGGATGCCGGCATCATAGCCGTTGATCCACGCGGCGGCCTTGTCCAGGCCGTCGATCGGGTCGGGCGCGCGCCACCAGTGCTGCATGCTCTCGCGGCCGTAGCCGTTCGGCTCCAGCGCGCTGTGCGGGCCGTAGCCGCGCTTGGCGCGCTCCACCACCTCCGCAGTCAGCCAGGCCGGCAGCGGCTCCTTCGCGAAAGGATCACCATAGGAACGCGGCGTGCGGTAGGGCGTGTGCGGGTCCCAGAGGTTCACGTGCAGGAACCACTTGCCGCCCTTGCCGCTCCGCTCCAGCCAGTCCGTCGCCTGCGGCACCACCTCGTCGGCGGTCTCCATGCCGCGCTTGCCGCAATTGAAGACCTCGTTGAAGCCGGCATACCAATGCCAGCAGCCGTGGCGCTCTCCGAAGCTGCTGAACGTCGCCGTATGATAGCCGAGATCCCGCAGGCACTTCATCCAGCCGTCCTCGTAGAAGGTGCCAGCCCAGGCGCGTTCGGCGCCTTCGCGGAAGGGCTCGCAGGCGGTCCCGCCATGGCCGACCACGCCGGTGACCAGCCCGTGCCGCCCGCTCCACAGCGCCGTGCGCGAGGGATGGCAGGGCACGTCCGAGACGTAGACGTTCTCGAAACGCATGCCTTGCGCCGCGATGCTGTCGATCGTCGGCGATGTATTGCGGTGATAACCGTAGCAGCCGAGATGGTCGCGGCGCAGGCTGTCTATGTCGATATAGAGGATGTTCATGATGTCCCGTTCAGGCGAGCTTCAGCGTGTGGCGTGCGATCATCAGTTCCTCGTCGGTGGGTACGACGCGGATATCGATCCGGCTTCCCGGCCTGGCGATTACCGGCGCATGCCGTTCGTTGGCGACCGGGTCGATCTCCGCGCCGAGCCAGCCTAGCTTTGCGCACACCATCTCGCGGATGTCAGCGGAGCGCTCGCCTATGCCCGCCGTGAAGACGAGGCCGTCGAGACCGCCGAGCGAAGCCGCCATCTCGCCGATCTTGCCCGCGATCCGGTGGACGAAGAGTTCGACCGCTTCCCGGGCGCGCGGCTCCTCGCTCGCAAGCAGTGTGCGCATGTCACTGGCGACGCCGGACATGCCGAGCAGGCCCGAGCGGCGGTAGAGCAGGTCGTAGACGTCTGCGGCCGACATGCCGCGCTGCTGCTCGAGATAGAGCAGCACGCCCGGATCGATGGAGCCGCAACGGGTGCCCATCACGAGCCCGTCGAGCGCGGTGAAACCCATCGTCGTATCGACGCCGCGCCCGCCATGGATGGCCGCGAGGCTGGCGCCGTTGCCGAGATGGGCGACGATCACGCGGCCCTCGGCGAGCGAGGGCGCGATTTCCCGCAAACGCTCCGCGACATATTCGTAGGAGAGCCCGTGGAAGCCGTATTTGCGGATGCCTTCCGCTTCGAATTCCGGCGGCAGCGCATAGCGATAGGCCACCGGCGCCATGGTCGCATGGAAGGCCGTGTCGAAACAGGCGATCTGCGGCAGCCCCGGCCTGAGCGACACCAGCACGCGGACGGGATCCAGATTGTACTTCTGGTGCAGCGGCGCCAGCGGCACGAGGCGATCGAGGTCGGCAAGAACGTCCGGCGTGATCCGCTCCGGCCGCACATGGGTCGAGCCGCCATGCACGATGCGGTGGCCGACCGCGATCAGGTTGTCGCCGCCCTGATGTGCCTCGATCCGCTCGATCACCGTCCTGAGGATCGGCTCGAAGCCAGGCGACTCCCTGCCCCATTCCTTCTTCTCGACTACCTTGCCATCGCGGCCGCTGATGACGAGCGACGGCTCCGTCGTCAGCCGCTCGACCTCGCCGCGCGCGCTGCGCTCGAGCACGCCGGATGCGCCTATGGCGAACAGGGCGAACTTGATGCTCGAAGAGCCGGCATTGATGGTCAGGATCGTGTCTGGCATGGAATGGAAGGCTCCCGGCGCCGTGTCGGCGGACCGCCTTAGCATGCCGGCGCGGATGCTGGAAACGTCATCCCGCGATTCATCTTGTCCAGGCACGTTTGTCGCCGTGGACCACAAGAGACCGGCCGGGAAACCGTCAGGCCGGAGCGAAAAGGGCGGTCGACGAGCACCTGAGCGGAGCGTACTTCAAGTAGGTGAGCACCGGAGCACAGAGGGGCGCCGGTCGCAGCCCGACCTGGCGGATTTCTCGAACGCCTCTGAAAGCCAACCGAAAGCTTGTCTGTTCTATTCTTACCGCAACGGCCAATGGCCGTGCGCCGGCGGGATTTACTCGTCCGGCAGGAGGAAACGCGGCGTGCCGGCCCTTCAGGCAACGCGCGCCGCACCAATTGGAGGAAATTCTCGTGAAAGGTTTGATCACGCGGTCCCTGCTGCCCGCATTTGCCCTTGCGCTTTCGCTCGGCGCGCCTGCCGCCCATGCGGCGGACAAGATCACCATCATCATCGGCGGCATGGAGAAGCAGATCTACCTGCCGGCCGTGCTGACCCAGCAGCTCGGCTATTTCAAGGATGAGGGGCTGGACGTCGAGCTTCTCAACACCCGTGCCGGCGTCGAGGCGGAGAACGAGCTTCTCGCCGGCGCCGTGCAGGGCGTGGTCGGCTTCTACGATCACACGATCGACCTGCAGTCGAAGGGCAAGTACATCGAATCGATCGTCCAGTTCAGCCAGGCCCCCGGCGAGGTCGAACTCGTCTCCACCAAACATCCGGAGATCAAGTCGCCGGCCGATTTCAAGGGCAAGACGCTCGGCGTCACCGGCCTCGGCTCGTCGACCGACTTCCTGACGCAGTATCTGGCGGTGCGCGCCGGCCTCAAGCCCGGCGACTATTCGCTTCTGCCGGTCGGCGCCGGCAATACCTTCATTGCGGCCATCAAGCAGGACCAGATCCAGGCCGGCATGACCACGGAGCCGACGATCGCCCGCATGCTGAAGACGGGCGAAGCCAAGGTGCTGGTCGACATGCGCACGCCGGAGACGACCGAAGCCGCTCTCGGCGGGCTCTATCCGGCGGCATCCTTCTACGTCCAGTCGAGCTGGGTGGATGGTCACAAGGACGAGGTCCAGAAGCTCGCCAATGCCTTCGTCAAGACGATGCACTACATCGCCACCCATTCCGCCGAGGAAATCGCCGACAAGATGCCGAAGGACTATTACGCCGGCGACAAGGCGCTCTACGTCAAGGGGCTCGCCGGCGGCAAGGCGATGTTCACGCCGGACGGCCGCATGCCCGCCGACGGGCCGGCGACCGTGCTGAAGGTGCAGGCGACCTTCTCCAAGACCGTCAAGGGCAAGCAGATCGACCTGTCCAAGACCTATACGACGGCCTTCGTGGACGCCGCCAACAAGGCGTTGAAATCCAACTGACGAGACCACTCGGGACGCCGGCGCGAACGCCGACGTCTCCCGGGCGGACGGAATGCAAGGGCATGAGCGGCTGCCGGACGGGAACCGGCGGGCGCCCCGTCCACGCAATCGCCGCCGGTTTCCGCACAGGCCATGGGAGAGAGACATGAACGTACAGACCGCAGCGACGCGGAAAGTGGCGCCCGATGCCTCGGCCAAGGACGCGGCGATCGCGATCGACGACGTGACCTTGCGGTTCACCACTCCGGACGGCCACATGATGACGGCGCTCCGGGACTTCACCATGACGGTGGCCCGCGGCGAATTCGCCTGCGTGGTGGGACCGACGGGCTGCGGCAAGTCGACGACGCTCAACCTTGTGACCAGCCTTCTCAGGCCCACCACCGGCACGGTCCGCGTCATGGGCCGGCCCGTGGAGAGCATCAGCCGCGATATCGGCTTCGTTTTCCAGGCCGACGCGCTCTTTCCCTGGCGCAGCGTTATCGACAACGTCGCCGCCGGCCCGCTTTATCGCGGCGTATCGAAGGGCGAGGCCTATGAGCGCGCGCGCGACTGGATCGCCCGGGTCGGCCTCGCGCGTTTCGAGAAGCATTACCCGCACCAGCTTTCGGGCGGCATGAGGAAGCGCGTGGCACTGGCGCAGACCTTCATCAACCAGCCCAAGATCCTGCTGATGGACGAGCCCTTCAGCGCGCTCGACATCCAGACGCGCACGCTGATGCAGGACGAACTGCTGAACCTCTGGACGGAACTCAAATCATCGGTCGTCTTCGTGACCCACGACCTCGAGGAGGCGATCGCGCTTGCCGACAAGGTCTATGTGCTGACCGCCGGCCCCGGCACGGTCAAGAGCGTCTACCAGATCGACCTGCCGCGCCCGCGCGTCATGGCCGATATCCGCTACGATGCGAAGTTCGTCGAAATCGCCCGCATCATCTGGAACGACCTGCGCGAGGAAGTGCAGATCGGCCAGAGCCGGACGCTTGCGACGGGTCATTGAGGAGGCATGTGATGGCTGCCGTTTCTCCTTCCGATTCCACGCCCTCGTCCCGCCAGGCGGCGATCGTCTCGGCCGAGCTCAGCGCCAAGGCGCGCGCCCGCCGGCGCTACGCGCTGGTCATCACGCTGAGGCTGGCGATCCTGGTCGTGTTTCTGGGTCTCTGGGAACTTGGCGCCGACACCGGAATCATCGATCCGTTCTTCTTCTCCAGCCCGTCGGGCATCGCGGTGCAGACCTGGTCCTGGATCACTGAGGGAACGTCGCAGGGTCCGCTCTGGCAGCAGATCTACGTGACGCTGGAAGAGACCTTCATCGGCTTCCTGATCGGCGCGGTCGGCGGCGTTATCGCCGGCATCATCCTGGGGCGCAACCGGCTGCTCGCAGACGTCTTCTCGATCTATATCAAGGTCGCCAATTCGGTGCCGCGCGTCGTCCTCGGCTCCGTCTTCATCATCGCGCTCGGTCTCGGCATGGCCTCGAAGGTGGCGCTGGCGGTGGTCATGGTCTTCTTCGTCGTCTTCGCCAACGCCTTCCAGGGCGTGCGCGAGGCCGACCGCGCCATGATCGCCAACGCCCAGATCCTCGGCGCCTCGCCGATGCAGATCACGCGCACCGTCATCATCCCTTCGGCGATGAGCTGGATCCTGGCGAGCCTGCACGTCTCCTTCGGCTTCGCGCTGGTCGGCGCGGTGGTCGGCGAATTCCTCGGTGCCAAGCAGGGCATGGGCCTCTTGATCTCGACCGCGCAGGGCGCCTTCAACGCCAACGGCGTGTTCTCCGCCATGATCATCCTGGCAGTGATGGCGCTCTTCATCGAATTCATCATCACCCAGATCGAGAACAGGGTGTTGAAATGGAGGCCGGCGCCGTTCAGCGGCCAGGAAAGGTGAGCGCATCGGCGGTCAGCCGCGCGCGATCGGCAGCCTGACTTCGACTGTCAGTCCGCCAGCCGGTCCGTCGGAGAGCCTGACGGACCCGCCGGCATTGTCGGCCACCTCGCGGACGATCGCCAGCCCGAGGCCGCTCCCTTCCTCGACGGCTCCGGCCACGCGGTAGAAGCGCTCGAAGACGCGGGCGCGCTCTTCCGGCGGAATGCCCGGCCCGTCATCGGCGACGGTGAGCACCGCTTCATTCCCTATCGCGGAGACGGCAACGGTGACCTTCCCGCCCGCCCGGCCGTAGCGGAGCGCGTTGTCCACCAGGTTCACGATCATCTCGCGCAGCATCGTGCCGTCGCCGGTCACCATGGCCGGGCCATCCGCTTCCAGCCCGAGATCGGTGCGGCGGCTTACCGCCACGGGCGCAAGACTTTCCAGCACGCCGCGGGCCGCTTCGGTGAGATCGATCCGGTCTTCGCGCGGTCGCCGGCTGCCCGGTTCGGCGCGCGACAGGGTAAGCAATTGCTCGGCAAGCCGTGCCAGCCGGCCGCTGCTTTTCTGCAGCGCCGCGAGTGCCTCGTCCCGCGCATCCGCGCCGGCCTCGCGGCGGGCATAGGCCGCCTGCGTCGAGAGGAGGGCCAAGGGCGTACGGAGTTGGTGCGCCGCATTCGCCACGAAACGACGCTGCGCCGCCATCTGCGCCCGCACCCGCTCCATATAGACGTTGAGCGCATCGATCAGCGGCCGGATCTCGCTCTGCGCCTCGGGCACGGAAAACGGCGCCAGCTCCGTCCTGCCGCGCGAGCGCACCGCGTCACGAAGCTTGAGCAGCGGCGCCAGTCCGCGCCTGAGCCCGACCAGCACGAACAGGCCGGCGATCAGAACCAGCGCCAATTGCTGGGCGAAGGCGCGGAACCAGAGTTGCCGCGCCATCGCGTCGTGCCCCGACAGCGTGACCCCGACCGTCACCACGATAGGAGAGGCCGTCCCCGCGCCGAAGATCGGATGCGAATAGCTCCTGAGCCGCAGGGCCTGGCCGCGATAGGTGGTATCGGAACCCGCACGGCCCTTCGCGGCCGGCAGGTCCGGATAGCCGGTTAGAAGCCTGCCGTCGGCAGTCTCGACACGGTAATAGACGCTGTCGCGGTCGCCCGTGTCGAACATCTCGATCGCCGCCGGCGGCACCGTCGCATCGAGCACGCCGTCGATCATCGACACCTGCTCGGCGATGGCGCGGGCCGAACCGATCAGCATACGGTCGGTGACCAGGTCGGCGGTGGCGAACGCGCCGTTGCGGCTGGTCCACAGGTTGACGGCCGCCAAGCCGGCGAGCGGCAGCACGACCCAGGCGAGCAGTTGCAGGCGCAGGCTCCGCGAGGCGCGCGGGAGGAGCCGGTTCCGGCCCTCCGGCCTCCGCGCCGGCTGCGCTCCCTCCGGCACGGCCCTATTCCTCCGCCTTCAGGAGATAACCCAGGCCGCGCAGCGTGACGATACGGACGCTGCCACCCTCCAGCTTCTTCCTGAGGCGATGGACATAGATCTCGATGGCGCTCGGGTCGGCATCCGCCTCGAAATCGTAGATCGCGGCGGAGAGCATCGCCTTGCTGACCGTCTGCCCGGCCTTGAGCACGAGCTGTTCGAGCACCGCGTGCTCGCGCGGCGTCAGCGCGAGCGTCTCGCCGGCAAGGCCGAACAGCCGCGTATTGGTGTCGAAGACAAGGTCGCCGCAGGCAACGACCGGCTCCGCACGGTTGCTGGCGCGGCGGAGTTGGGCGCGGATGCGCGCCTCCAGTTCCTCGATCTCGAAGGGCTTCGCGAGATAGTCGTCGGCGCCTGCATCGAGGCCTCGCACGCGCCCGTCGAGGCTTGCATTGGCGGTGAGCACGATCACAGGCACCGTATTGCCGCGCGCGCGCAGGCTCTTCAGCACGTCGAGGCCGCCGCGCCTGGGAAGGGAAAGATCGAGGATGACCAGCGCGTGCTCGCCGAAGGCCAGCGCATGCTCGGCATCCTCGCCGTCATGGACGACATCGACCGCGTACTGCGCCTGGCGAAGCGTCCGCGCCAGCCAGTCCGCGAGTTCAAGATTGTCCTCCACGAGCAGGAGCCGCATCGCCGTACGATCAATCCTCCGCCGGTTCCTGCTCCTACTATGCGCGAAGGCGTCGCGATAGGAAACGGGCGTAAAGGTCCGAAGGAGGTCCTTCGGGATTGCGTTTTCCGGCACCGGGGGGACTATAGTGCCCGTTCCTTTCCCCGCGCCGGGGGACCTTTGGCAACGGGGACCGATCGAACGATGCGTCGGGACGGGCGATGGGCGGCACAATGCAGGAAACGCGGACGGCGGAAACCAGCGGAGAACCGGACGGACGGGCTGCGCCCTGGAGAAGTCCGTCTCCCGACGGCACATTCCGCATATTGAGCCTGAGCGGCGGCGGCTATCTCGGCCTCTATTCGGCGCATATGCTGACCCGAATGGAGGAGGCGGCCGGAGGGCCGATCGCGCGCCATTTCGACCTCATCTGCGGGACGTCGGTCGGCGCCATCACCGCCATGGCGCTGTCGCTGGAGATCCCCGCGGCCGAGATCGAGGCAGCCATCGTCCGCGACGGTCCCGCGATCTTCCGGAGCCGCTCGACCGTCTGGGGCGTCGGCCTGATCTCTTCCTTCGTCCATGATCTCATGCGGCCGCGCTATTCCGATGAGCCGCTCAGGGAATCCTTCGCCGGCCTGCTGGGCGCCGATACGACGCTCGGCCAGGCGAAATGCCGGCTCGCCATTCCCGCCGTCAATATGACCACCGGCCAGATCGATATCTTCAAGACGCCGCACAACAAGGATTGGTCGCATCACGCCAGCCTGCGCATGGCGGACATCGGGCTTGCGGTGACGGCGGCGCCGACCTTCTTCCCGATGGCGACGCTCGGCGGCAGCCTCTATGTCGACGGCGCGCTGTTCGCCAACGCGCCCGACCTCGTCGGGCTGCATGAGGCGGAATACTATCTAGGTCTGCCGAAGGATCGCATCCGCATGCTGTCGATCGGCACGACCACGTCGAACTTCTCCGTGCCGCAACGGCTCGGCCGCAACTACGGTGTCATGCGCTGGCTCAGGCGTTCAAGGCTGTTCTCGACCATCCTTGCCGCCCAGCAGCAGTTGACGCGGGCCTTCCTGACACATCACCTGGGTTCGGCCTATCTCAGGCTGGACAGTATCCGCGCTCCCGGCCACGAACTCGACCTCGGCTTCGACAGCGCCAGCGAGGCGGGCACCCGGACGATATCGAGCCTCGCCGACTTCGCTTTCGAGAATGCCATGAAGCATACGGACCTGCCCCGGTTTCTCTTCGATGATGCTCCCGGCACCTCCGTCGCTCCGGATATCTCGGCGCCGAAGACGGCGAGCTGAAGC
Source organism: Rhizobiales bacterium 65-79 (assembly GCA_001896885.1). Taxonomy (GTDB): domain Bacteria; phylum Pseudomonadota; class Alphaproteobacteria; order Rhizobiales; family Rhizobiaceae; genus Mesorhizobium_L. The sequence goes on from MKRJ01000042.1 coordinate 72,693, forward strand.
TCCGCGGATTTTTCGGTTTCCCGCTGCGGCAGGCCATGCAAAAGGGCCGCCCCATAGAGGACGGCCCTTCCGTGTTTTCGTGCGTGGCGCGGCCCCTCCTGTGGCCGATCGATCACCGGCCGCGCATCGCGCCTAACGGGAAGTCTGCTCCCCGAAAAGGCGATCCGCCGGGACCACGCTCATGCAGGAATCACTCGACATCGGATCACCTCCTTTCGATTGGTTGGACACGGGCCTAAGGATGGGGTCTCCCGGCCGCCTTGGCAAGGGCTGGCCAAGCTAGAGAAATCGCATCGGCTCTCCAAGGCCGATGCGGCCCGGCCGGTCGACCGTGCAGTACACGCCGAAATTATGCGCGTTATGGCGGACGATGTTGCGCAGGATATCCGGGTCGCGATCGAAACGATCCTGGGCGATCACGGTGAAGCCACAGCGGCGGCACGGGTCCGAAACCGTCAGTTCCACCTCGCCGATGGCAATACGGCGACCGAGCCAGTCCGATTCGGGAAACGACCCTTCGACTTCCGGCATATCGACCACGATGCTCGGCCGGAAGCGGCGGGGATCGGGATCGCCGGCCGGATGCAGCGCCTTGAGCCGCGCCAGCGAGGCGGTGGTGAGCAGATGCACGGGCGCCTTGCGGTAGCGCGGAGCGGTGGTGGAACCGTCGGCCGGCTGCGGCCCTTCGTCGAGATAGGGCCGGACGGAAACGTCGAAGCCGAGATAGTCGCTGATCGCCCTGTCGCTTTGGGCGGCCGGCGCGGCAAGCCACCCGCCACCCGGCGTTTCCACCTCCAGCGTGCCCTCCTCCGACAGCCGCGTGCGGACGCGCGGAGCCTGGTCCCATTTCGCCGGATTCCTGTCGGGAGCGGCGACGATGCCGCTCTCCACGTCGAAAAGCCCGTAGCTACGATCGCCTTCCGCCCCACCGGATCCGAACGAAAGCTCGCGCATCGATTGTCCGCCGAGCGAACTCACCGGATAGCGCCACAGCGCGGCCACCCGCCCGGGATCGGTCATCGACACTGGCCGACCTGCATCACGCCCGCTTGTTCTGCCGGTTGGCGATGAGGTCGTCGACCACGCTCGGATCGGCGAGCGTCGAGGTGTCGCCGAGCGAGCCGAAATCGTCCTCCGCGATCTTGCGCAGGATGCGGCGCATGATCTTGGCCGAGCGGGTCTTCGGCAGCGCCGGCGCGAACTGGATCTTGTCCGGCGTCGCGATCGCGCCGATCTCCTTGCGCACGTGCTGGATCAGTTCCTTGCGCAATTCGTCGGAACCCGCCTCGCCGGCGTTCAGCGTCACGTAGCAATAGATGCCCTGCCCTTTGATATCGTGCGGATAGCCGACGACGGCGGCCTCGGACACCTTGTCGTGGGATACCAGCGCCGATTCCACTTCCGCCGTGCCCATCCGGTGCCCGGACACGTTGATGACGTCGTCTACGCGGCCCGTGATCCAGTAATAGCCGTCCTCGTCGCGGCGGCAGCCGTCCCCGGTGAAATACCTGCCCTTGTAGGTGGAGAAATAGGTCTGCACGAAGCGGTCGTGGTCGCCATAGACGGTGCGCATCATGCCCGGCCAAGGCTCCTTTATGCACAGATTGCCGCTGCCGGCGCCCTCGATCGGATGGCCCTCCCCGTCGACGATCTCCGGCTGCACGCCGAAGAAGGGCCGGGTTGCGGAACCCGCCTTGAGATCGGTGGCTCCGGGAAGGGGAGCGATCAGGATGCCGCCGTTTTCTGTCTGCCACCAGGTGTCGACCACCGGGCATCTCTTCTCGCCGACGACGTTGAAATACCATTCCCAGGCTTCCGGATTGATCGGTTCGCCGACGGAACCCAGCACCCGCAGCGACTTGCGCGACGACTTCTTCACCCAGTCGTCGCCGGCGCCCATCAGGGCGCGGATGGCTGTAGGGGCGGTGTAGAATATGTTGACCTTGTATTTGTCCACCACGTCCCAGAAGCGTGACGGGTTCGGATAGTTCGGCACTCCCTCGAACATCAGCGTCGTGGCGCCGTTGGCGAGCGGCCCGTAGAGGATATAGCTGTGGCCGGTCACCCAGCCGACATCGGCCGTGCACCAGTAGATGTCCCCGTCATGGTAGTCGAACACGTACTGATGCGTCATCGAGACGTGGACCAGATAGCCGCCGGTGGTGTGCAGGACGCCCTTCGGCTTGCCGGTCGAACCTGATGTGTAGAGGATGAACAGGGGGTCCTCCGCCTTCATCCTTTCCGGCTTGCAGTCGGGTTTGACCGAAGCCGCCTCCTGATGCAGCCAGAAGTCGCGGCCCTCCGCCCAGCCGATCTTGCCGCCGGTGCGGCGCACGACCAGAACCTTGCGCACCTCGATGCCCGCCTTCGCCGCGATCTCGATCGCCCTGTCGGCGTTCTCCTTGAGCGGAATGGGACGACCGCCGCGCACTCCCTCGTCGGCGGTGATGAGGACATCCGACTTGCAGTCGACGATGCGGCCAGCGAGCGAATCCGGCGAGAAGCCGCCGAACACCACCGAATGGATGGCGCCGATGCGCGTGCAGGCGAACATCGCATAGGCCGCCTCGAGGATCATCGGCATGTAGATGGTGACGCGGTCGCCCTTCTTGACGCCGTGCTTCTTCAGCACGTTGGCGTAGCGGCAGACATGCTCGTGCAGTTCGTTGTAGGTGACCTTCTTGTCGTCATAGGGATTGTCGCCTTCCCAGAGGATGGCGACCTGGTTGCCGCGCTTCTTCAGATGCCGGTCGATGCAGTTGTAGGAAACGTTGGTCAGTCCGTCCTCGAACCATTTGATCGAGACCTTGCCCTTGAACGAAGCGTTCTTCACCTTGGTGTAGGGCTTGAACCAGTCGATGCGCTTGCCATGCTTGCCCCAGAAGCGGTCCGGGTTCTTCACGCTGTCCGCGTACCATTTCAGGTAGGTTGCGTTGTCGATCAGGGCGCGCTTCTTCCACGCGGGTTGGACCTTGTGGACATGGACATCGGACATTTGTTTCCTCCAGTTGCCTGCCGGCCATCGTCGGGCGGCCGGCTGCCGTTCGCGACATTATTAACATTCCGCCCCAGGCCACAACATTAGACATTGGGTTTGAGCGCCGTGTCCAACATGTCGCGCCCCCGACCGTCGCGGCGGGCACCGCCGACACCCCGGCATGCCGCTGCCAAATGCCTGATTTATTTTTATGAAAGGCCGTCGGTGCAACGCTCCGGCCTAAGAATTCGTTAACCATCCCGCCGGCACAATTCCAGTCGTGGAGGAGGCCATGACGCGGGGAACGACCGACATGCACGCCACGCCCGAGATGGAGCTGATGCTCAAGGGATACGGCCTGACGACCGCCGAGATCCTCTATCACATGCCCGACCATCCGCATTTCCTGCAGACCTATATCTGGCAGGAATACGACCTGGCCCCGAAATTCCCGGTTCTCCTGAAATTCCTTGAATTCTGGAGGACGAAGCTCGACGGGCCGCTCCACTCCGTCGCCTACACGCATCGCCGGCTGATCGCACCGAACGAATGGCGCAACGTGAAGGGCGAGCTGGTTCTGCACTGAACGGATGGCCTCCCGCCGGCAGGCAGGACGCGTCCAACGATCAGTTCTTTGGCTCGAAGGGCGCCGGGCGCCGCCCTGCAGCCTGCCGGTCGATCATCCAGCGCGGATATTCGGGCGCAAGCGCGCTCACCTCGTCCAGCTTCCTCATATCCTCTTCGTCGAGCTCGAGCCCGACGGCAGCGAGATTCTGGTCGAGCTGATCCATGCGCGTGGCGCCGACCAGCACGCTCATGACGAACGGCTTGGCGAGCACATAAGCGAGCGCCACCGTGGCGACGCTCGCATCGTGCTTCGCCGCCACCTCGCGCATCACCGCGACGCAAGCCCAGGCGCGGTCCTTGTCCACGGGCGGGAAATCGAAATTGGCGCGGCGTCCCTCGCCATTGCCGGGCGCGCCGGGTCCGTATTTGCCCGAGAGCAGCCCGCCGGCCAGCGGCGACCACACCATCAAGCCGAGTTTCTCCTCTTCGAGCAAGGGTACGATCTCGCGTTCCAGATCGCGGCCAGCGATCGAGTAATAGGCCTGCAGGGTCTCGAAACGGGCGAAGCCGCGCCGCTCGGAGATACCGAGCGCCTTGGCGATACGCCAGGCTGCCCAGTTGGAGACGCCGATATAGCGGACCATGCCGCGCGCGACGAGGTCGTCGAGTGCCCTCAGCGTCTCCTCGATCGGGGTGAGCGGATCGGTGCCGTGAATCTGGTAAAGGTCGATATGATCGGTCTGGAGCCGTTCGAGGCTCCCCTCCACCTGGTCCATGATGTGGCCGCGCGAGCCGCCGCGATCGTTCGGGCCGGAGCCCATCTGGCCATGGAATTTCGTGGCGACGATGACATCCTTGCGCTTCACGCCGAGGTTCTTGAACGACTGCCCGAGGATCGTCTCGGATTGCCCGAACGAATAGACATTGGCGGTGTCGAAGAAATTGACGCCGGCGTCGAGCGCCCGCCTGACGATAGCATCGGCGCCGCCCTGATCGAGGCTGGCGATCGATCCCCAATTGCCGTTCTTGTTCGCCTCGCCGAAGGTCATGGCGCCGAGGCAGATTTCGGAAACGAAAAGGCCAGTGCGGCCGAACTGGTTATATTTCATCGGAACGTCCCTTGCGTAGTGCAATGCACAGATAGGCGCATGATGCGACGGCGCAATGTACCGCCGGATTACGGCTGCTAGCGCACTCCGAAAATGGCCGACCCGACGCGCACGCTCGTGGCTCCGAAAGCGATCGCGGTCTCGTAGTCGGCGGACATGCCCATGGAAAGTTTCGCAACGCCGGCTTGCCGCGCGAGCTTTTCGAGCAGGGCGAAATGCGGGCCGGGATTTTCGTCGACGGGCGGGATGCACATCAGGCCCGCGACCGCCAGTCCGTGCGTCTCACGGCAGCGCCCGACGAATGAGACCGCTTCGCGCGGATCGATGCCGGCCTTCTGCGGTTCCGAGCCGGTATTGACCTGCACATAGAGCTCCGGCGAGCGGCCCTGCTTCTCCATCTCGCCCGCGAGCGCGGCCGCGATCTTGTCGCGGTCGATGGTTTCGATCACGTCGAACAGCGCCACCGCCTCCTTCGCCTTGTTCGACTGCAGCGGGCCGATCAGGTGGAGTTGGACCTCCGGAAAGTCCGCCTTCAACGTCGGCCATTTCGCCTGCGCCTCCTGCACGCGGTTCTCCCCGAAGACGCGCTGGCCGGCTTCGATGACGGGACGGATCGCGCCGGCGTCAAAGGTCTTGGAAACCGCGACGAGCGTGACCGACCCGGCCGGCCGGCCGGCTTCGATCTCGGCCCTCGCAATCTTCTCCTTCACGGCTGTCAGCCGGGTCACCGTATCGTTCATCCGTTCCGCCATTCCGATAGCGCGCCAGCGCGCAGTTGACGCTTCGCGCAAAGCGTGGTGAAGGTCGCCACCGCGTTTCCAGATTCCGGCTGGCTCCCGCAGCCCCGCCTTTTAAGCGAAAACCGTGCCATGGCAACCGAACGATACAATCCGCGCGCTTCCGAACCCAAATGGCAGAAGGCCTGGGACGAGGCCCGGCTGTTCGAGACCAGGAACGACGACCCTCGGCCGAAGCACTACGTTTTGGAGATGTTCCCCTACCCGTCGGGCCGCATCCATATGGGCCATGTGCGCAACTACGCCATGGGCGACGTGGTGGCGCGCTACCGGCGCGCCATGGGCTCGAACGTGCTGCACCCGATGGGCTGGGACGCCTTCGGCCTGCCGGCGGAAAACGCCGCGCGCGACAACAGGATCAATCCCCGCGAATGGACCTACGCCAACATCGCGGCGATGAAGGCGCAGTTGAAGACGATGGGGCTTTCGCTGGACTGGGCGCGCGAGATCGCGACCTGCGATCCGAGCTACTACAAGCACCAGCAGAAGATGTTCCTCGATTTCTGGCGCGCCGGGCTGGTCGAGCGCAAGTCGGCCAAGGTCAACTGGGATCCGGTCGACATGACCGTGCTCGCCAACGAGCAGGTGATCGACGGCCGCGGCTGGCGCTCCGGCGCGGAAGTCGAACAGCGCGACCTGACGCAATGGTTCTTCAAGATCACCTCGATGGCGCAGGAACTGCTCGACGGTCTCGACACGCTCGACCGCTGGCCGGAGAAGGTGCGCCTGATGCAGCGCAACTGGATAGGCCGCTCGGAGGGGGCGTTGGTCCGCTTCGCGATCGACAATCCGCCGCCGGGCGCCGATCCGGACCTGCTTTGCTTTTCGACGCGCATCGACACGCTCTTCGGCGCTTCCTTCATGGCCGTCAGTCCGGATCATCCGCTGGCGCTCCTGCTCGCCACGCAAAACAAGGAACTCGCCGCCTTCTCGGAGGAGTGCCGCCACACAGGCACGTCCCTCGCGGTCCTGGAACAGGCCGAGAAGAAAGGCTTCGATACCGGCGTCAACGTCAGGCACGTGCTCGACCCGTCGCGCCTGCTGCCGGTCTACGTCGCGAATTTCGTGCTCATGGATTATGGTACCGGAGCGCTGTTCGGCTGCCCGGCGCATGACCAGCGCGACCTCGACTTCGCCAACAAATATGGCCTGCCCGTCATCCCCGTGGTGATGCCGGATGGCGCCGACCCGGCGACCTTCCGCGTCACCGAGCAGGCCTATCTCGGCGACGGACGCATGATCAATTCGCGCTTCCTCGACGGCATGACCAGCGACGAGGCCTGGGAGGCCGTCGCCGATCGCTTGACGGCGGAGACGCGCGGCAACCGGCCCGTCGCCGAGCGCAAGGTCCAGTACCGCCTGCGCGACTGGCTGATCTCGCGCCAGCGCTACTGGGGCTGCCCGATCCCCGTGATCCATTGCGAGGATTGCGGCGCGGTGCCGGTACCCGATGCCGAACTGCCGGTCCGGCTGCCGACCGACGTCACTTTCGACCGGCCGGGCAATCCGCTCGACCATCATCCGACCTGGAAGCACGTGAACTGCCCGAAATGCGGCAAGCCGGCGACGCGCGACACCGACACGATGGACACGTTCGTGGATTCGTCCTGGTATTTCGCGCGCTTCACCGACCCCTGGAACGAGAAGGCCCCCACCACGCTTGCCTATGTCGACGGGCCGAATGGCTGGCTGCCGGTCAACCAGTATATCGGCGGCATCGAGCACGCGATCCTGCACCTCCTCTATTCGCGCTTCTTCGTGCGCGCCATGAAGGCGACCGGCCACGTCAATACGGTCGAAGAGCCTTTCGAGGGCCTGTTCACGCAAGGCATGGTGGTGCACGAAACCTACCGGCTCGGCAGCGGCGCGAGCGCGCAATGGATCGAGCCGGCCAAGGTCAGGATCGAGGAGGTCGACGGCAAGCGCAACGCCACCCTCGTCTCGACCGGCGAGAAGCTGACCATCGGCGCCATCGAGAAGATGTCCAAGTCGAAGAAGAACGTGGTCGACCCCGACGATATCATTTCGGGCTACGGCGCCGATACGGCGCGCTGGTTCATGCTTTCCGATTCGCCGCCGGACCGCGACGTCATCTGGACCGAGGCCGGCGTAGAGGGCGCGCACCGTTTCGTCCAGCGCGTCTGGCGCATGGTGTCGGAAGCCGCGCCGTTCCTCAAGGGCGTCAAGCCGAAGCCCGCCCATGACGGGCCGGCGGCCGAGATCTCCAAAGCGACGCACCGCACGCTGAAGGCAGTCGGCGAATCGATCGAGCGCCTGGCCTTCAACACCGGCGTCGCGGCCATCTACAAACTCGCCAACGTACTCCAGCCGGCGATCGGCGAACTCGCCGCCGGTGGGAAGGACGAGGCCACGCGCGGCGCGCTGCGCGAGGCGCTCGAAACGCTGGCCATCGTCATCGCTCCCATGATGCCGCATCTGGCGGAGGAATGCTGGGCGGCGCTGGGCGGCGGGAAAATGGTCGCCGAACAGGCTTGGCCCGCTTTCGATCCGGCGCTCGTCGTCGACGACGAGATCACGCTGCCGGTGCAGATCAACGGCAAGAAGCGGGGCGATTTGACAATTGCACGCGACGCGGATCAAGGTTCGGTCGAGCGGGCGGCGCTCGACCTCGACTTCGTGCAGAAGGCGCTCGAGGGCAGGCCGCCGCGCAAGGTGATCGTGGTTCCACAAAGGATCGTCAATGTCGTCGCGTGAACCGAAACGCCCGATCCCGGCGATCGCTCTTGTCGTCGGGCTGGCGATCGCGGCCTCCGCCTGCACGGTGCGGCCGCTTTATATGAAGGAGTCGCCGGCGGCGGCGGGCGCGTCGGCCGGGACCGCGGCGGAGCTTCAGTCGATCGCGATAAAGCCGGTCACCACCCGCTACGCCCAGCTCGTCCGCAACGAGTTGATCTTCCTTCTCGGCGGCGGGGCCGGGGAAGCCGTGAACCCCCGCTATACGCTGGACCTCAACGTCTCCAGCCAGCAGATGTCGACCGCAGTTGCCCCCGCCTCCACGAGCGACGAGGTCAACGTGCCGACCGCCGCCACGGTCACGCTGACGGCGCGCTACAAGCTCACCGAACTGACATCCGACAAGGTCGTCGCCAGCGGCAGCCGCAACATCACCTCCTCCATCGACGTTCCCCGGCAGGAATACGCCGCGATGCGGGCCGAAAGCGACGCGCAGCAGCGCGCAGCGCGCGAACTGGCGCAACTCCTGCGGCTGGCCATCGCGCAGGACCTCATCCGCAAGGAGAAGAAATAGGCCCGCCGCCAGCGGGAACCTTCGCCTCGCTGCGAGGTTTATAGGCTGGCTGTCATTGTGCCGTCGTAGAATTCGGCCAGACAACCCTGAACCGGGCGGGTTGCCAATGGATTTCCGTACGACGCAGTCTTCCTTCGCCGAGGCCTTCGCGGGAGGATTGTCCGGCTCCGCGCGCCCCGAACCGCACATCATCGATCAGCTTATCGAAGAACGCGCGACCCGCATGTCGAAAACGATGCTGTGGCCGCTTCTCCGCCCGCTCCTCTATCGCGCCTTCGAGTACAGGCGGGCGGTCTTCCTGGCCGACGAGATCGCTCCCCTGTCGGGCTACGACGCGATGGCGCATCTGAGCGCGCTTTTATACCTCGACATAGACATCACCGGCCTTTCGAATATCCCGTCGAGCGGGGGCTTCATCCTCGCGCCGAGTCACCCGACCGGCATCGCCGACGGGATCGCGGCCTTCGACGTTCTGAAGAACGTCCGGCCCGACATGGCCATCTTCGCCAACCGGGACGCCGAACGCGTCGCTCCGGGCTTCCGCGACCTCATTATCCCGGTCGAATGGCGGCAGGACGAGAAGACCCATGCCAAGAGCCGCGACACGCTCGAGATGACGGCCCGCGCCTTCATGCAGAAACGCGCCGTCGTGCTGTTCCCCTCGGGCCGCATCGCTTATTGGCACGAGGGAAGGCTGACGGAACGGCCCTGGCAGACTTCCGTGATTTCGCTTGCCAGGCGTTACGGCTTCCCGATCGTTCCGATGCGCATGACCGCGCGCAATTCCGGCCTGTTCTATCTTCTGTCGAGATATTCGACGGAACTGCGCGACATGACGATCTTCCGCGAACTGCTCAACAAGAAGGGCGGCTCCTATTCGGTCGTGATCGGTCGGCCTATCCCGCCCGCCGATCTGGAAGGCGAGTCGCGCCAAGTGATCGCGCGCCTGCAGGAGCACACGGTCTTCGGCCTCGCCGCCGATCCGGAAGCCGTGTTCGAGCGACGGAAGGAAGCTTCCGCGCTCAGCCTATCGTAACCGCCAGTCCCGGAAGGTCGATGCCCGACAATGTCGTCGACCATTTTTCCCCCGCCGCCACCGGAAAGGCGCGGGTCAGCGTGCCAGTGGTCACCAGTTCGCCGGCCCGGAGCGGCGGGTTGAGATCGTCTCTCGCCAGCACCTCGGCCAGATGCTTGAGCGCGCTCAGCGGCCCGTCGAGGACGTTCGCGCCCTTGCCGGCATCCACCTTCTCGCCATCGCCGTGGAGCGTGATGGAGAAGGAAGGCAGCGCCTTGAAGAGGCCGTCGCGGTCGCGCCCGTGGATCGCCAGCCGCGGGCCGACGAACAGCGCGCCATGCAGGCCGCCATTGGCGATGCAATCCGCCGCGGCGAAGCGCCAGCCGGGAAAGACCGACTGCACGATCTCGAAGCCGTGCGCCACCCAGGCAAGGGCGCCGAGGATGTCCCTTTCGTCCATGCCCGGGTGCAAATCGTCGGCAAGGCCGAGCACGATCTCCGGCTCGATCCTCGGCTCCGGCAGGTGCAGGACGCGGATCACGCCGTCGGCCGGAACCTCGCTGGCGGTCGTGTCGTAGACATCGCCCCAGATCGGCTCATAGACGCCGTATTCCGCCCAAATGCCGCGATTGGTGAACCCGATCTTGCGTCCTATCTGCGCCGCGCCCTCCTCCTCGCGCAGCCTGCGCAAGATCGCGGTCACCGCATAGGCGTCACGCGTCGAAAAGGATGGACGCCGGAGCGAAAAAGGCTCGATCTGGCGTCCCGATTCCAGCGCGGAGAGGATTTCGCGGGCGATGCCTTCGGCTTCTTCCTGCCGCACCGGAGGTCAGCCGATGCTCTGGCCGGTCTTCTTCCAGTCGGCGAGGAAGGCTTCAAGGCCCTTGTCGGTCAGCGGATGGTTGTAGAGCGCCTTGATGATCTTCGCCGGTACCGTCGCGATGTCGGCGCCGATGAGCGCCGCCTGCTTGACGTGGTTCACCGTGCGGATCGAGGCGGCGAGGATCTCCGTCTTGAAGCCGTAATTGTCGTAGATCGTGCGGATCTCGGAGATGACCTCCATGCCGTCCGCGGCCATGTCGTCGATACGGCCGATGAAGGGCGAAATGAAGCTGGCCCCGGCCTTGGCCGCCAGCAGCGCCTGCGTCGCGGAGAAGCAGAGCGTGACGTTGACCATCTGCCCCTGTTCCCGCAACGCCTTGCAGGCCCTCAGCCCGTCGATCGTCAACGGCACCTTGATGGCGATGTTGTCGGCGATGCCGGCGAGCACCTTCGCCTGCTTCATCATGCCCTCGTAGTCGGTCGCGGTGACCTCCGCTGAAACCGGCCCCTTGACGATGTCGCAGATCTGCTTCGTGACCTCCAGTATCTTGCCGCCCGATTTCATGATGAGCGACGGATTGGTGGTCACGCCGTCGAGGAGCCCGAGGTCGTTCAGCTCCCTGATTTCGCTCACGTCGGCGGTATCGACGAAGAATTTCATGGTCGTCTCCTTCATGAATGTGGGGCGACGGGCGTCCGCCGCATCGTTGGCTTTGATTTAGTGCAAAGTCCGGGCAAGGTCACGCGCCATGAAGGAAGATTCGCTAGCCAGGCGCGTAGCGCCGGTGCTCGTCCCGGTGCCGACGGGCGAACCCTATTCCTACGCCGTGCCGGAGGGCATGAGCGTCGGACCGGGTTCGATCGTGCGCGTGCCGCTCGGGCCGCGCCAGGTCGCCGGCATCGTCTGGGACGGTCAATGCGGCGACATCGAGCCGAAGCGGCTGCGCGGCATCGAGGAGGTGTTCGACTGTCCGCCCATCGGCGCCGACATGCGGCGCTTCGTCGAGTGGATCGCATCCTATACGCTTTCCGCTCCGGGAATGGTGGCGCGCATGGTGCTGCGCGTGCCGGCCGCCTTCGATCCCGAGCCACCGGTGGAAGGGCTCCGCCTCACCAGCGCGCAGCCGGAGCGCATGACGGACGCACGGCGGCGCGTGCTCGAACACGCCGCCGACGGCTTCGCCTGGACGCGCTCCGGCCTCGCGCATGCGGCGGGCGTCTCCTCCACCGTCATCGACGGGCTGCGCGAGCAGGGCGTGTTCGAGTCGGTCCTGCTGCCGCCACGGCCGATCGTGGCGGCGCCGGATCCAGGCTATTCCGCCCCCGCGCTGACACCCGTGCAGGAAGAGGCGGCGATCCGCCTGCGGGCGAAGGCCGGTCAGGGCTTTTCTGTGACGCTCCTCGACGGCGTGACCGGCTCCGGCAAGACGGAAGTCTATTTCGAGGCCATCGCCGCGGCGCTGGAAAAAGGCCGGCAGGTTCTGGTGCTCGTGCCGGAAATCGCGCTTACCCAGCAATTCCTCGAACGCTTCCAGGACCGCTTCGGCGCCAAGCCGGCCGAGTGGCATTCCGATCTCGCGCCGCGCAGCCGCGAGCGCGTCTGGCGCCAGGTGGCCGAAGGCGCGGTCAGGGTCGTCGCCGGAGCGCGTTCCGCGCTCTTCCTGCCGTTTCGGGAACTCGGCCTGATCGTCGTCGACGAGGAGCACGACCCTGCCTACAAGCAGGAGGACCGGGTGTTCTACAGCGCACGCGACATGGCGGTCGTGCGCGGCCACATCGGCAACTTTCCCGTGGTGCTCGCCTCGGCGACGCCCTCGATCGAGAGCCGCGTCAACGCCGGGATGGGCCGCTACGAACGTCTCGTCCTGCCGGCGCGCTTCGGCGAGGCACCCCTGCCGGATATTCGTGCGGTCGACATGCGCCGCTCGCCGCCGGCGCGCGGCGGGTTTCTTTCGCCCGTGCTGCTGGAGGAAATGCAAAAGACTCTTGGACGCCGCGAGCAGTCGCTCCTGTTCCTCAACCGGCGTGGCTATGCGCCGCTGACGCTCTGCCGGGTATGCGGACACCGCTTCCAGTGTCCGGACTGCTCGAGCTGGCTGGTCGAGCACCGTTTCCGCGGCCAGCTTGTCTGCCATCATTGCGGCCACGTCGAGCCACGCCCCGAAGCCTGCCCGGAATGCGGCACGCTCGATCACCTCGTTGCCTGCGGCCCCGGCATCGAGCGCATCGCGGAGGAAGTCGACGCCCACTTCCCCGAGGCACGCACCATCGTGCTCTCTTCCGACCTGATGGGCGGCGTGAAGCGGCTCAGGCTGGAGCTGGAGGCGATAGCCAGGGGCGAGGTCGACATTGTCATCGGCACGCAGTTGGTCGCCAAGGGCCATAATTTTCCGGACATGACGCTGGTTGGCGTGGTGGATGCCGATCTCGGTCTTGCGAACGGCGATCCCCGCGCGGCAGAACGTACCTTCCAGCTTCTGAGCCAGGTCACCGGCCGCGCCGGCCGGACTGGTCGCAAGAGTCTCGGCCTGCTGCAGACCTACCAGCCCGACCATCCGGTGATGCAGGCGATCGTCTCGGGCGACGCCGAAGCCTTCTACAGCCGCGAGATCGCCGAGCGCCGCGCGGCCGGCCTGCCTCCTTTCGGCCGTCTCGCCGGAGTGATCGTCAGCGCGGCCACGCGCGCGGAGGCGGAAAGCCACGCCCGCGCCCTGCGCCGAGCCGCGCCCGCCGCCGCGGGCATCGAGGTACTCGGACCGGCCGAGGCGCCGCTGGCCTTGCTTGCGGGACGCCACCGTTTTCGCCTGCTCCTCCATGGCGAACGGAGCACCGACGTGCAGGGCTTTGTCCGCGCGATGCTCGCCGCCGGCCCGAAGCCGCGCGGCTCCGTGCGCGTGCAGGTCGATATAGACCCGCAGAGCTTCCTGTAGTCCGGTCAACGCGGATTCAGCGCGCCAAGGTTGGCGCGGTCGATCTCCGGTCCTGCAATGTCGAGCGCTTCCCGCCAGCTTCCGTCAACGATGCGCGCCACGAGCGAGCCGGGGACGGCCGGATCGGCGCTGGCAAGCTGTTGGTTCCAGAGATGGATGCAAAGCGTCTCCGGGCGGATGCGGGCGCGGACCGCCTCGGCAGCCACGCCGACGAGCAAATGGGTTTCGTCCGGACCGACCGGATAAAAGACCGCCCGCGGCAGCGCGAAACGGTCGAGACCACGCCGGCCCAAATAATAGGTCAGCGCCCTCGGGCCGGCCGTCCCCCAGGACATGTCGGCCAGACCGAAACCAGGTCGTATCCGATAACGAAGACGGTAACGCAGCCGGCGCCGCAGGCTCGCCCAAGGCGGTACCCAGCGCGGCTCGGTGAACGGCGCCAGCAAATCATCGAGCACCGGGTCGTCGCTCGGCAGCTTCAGCACGGCGCCGTTTATGAGGCGCGTGTCCTCAATGCCGAAAATATAGGGAGCGTCGACGATCGGCTTCAGGCAAAGAAGGTCGCAATCGATCCAGAGTCCTCTCCCCGCACGCATGAGTTCGTAGCGGAAGCGGTTCGAGAAGAGCGAGAAGCTGCCGGTGCGCCGGTGCCGGATCAGGTGCGCGCGCGACACGGTCTCGGCCGCGTCAACCAGCCGGATGCATGAGGGCACGCCGGTGGGTTCGTCGAAGACATGGAGATCGACCCTGTGGCCGGCTTCGACAAAGGAACGGAGGCAGGCGGCCTCGATCGGGCCCAGAGCCGGCCCCACCCAAAGCGCATTGCAGACAGGGAGTTCCCGCCCCCCGGACGGCTTCATCGGCGCGGCGTCAGAGCGCGGCATCGATCTGTCCGTCGAGCATGGCGTCCAGCGTCTTTGGGTCGCGTGCTCCACGCATGGCGTTCCGGTAGCGGCCGGCAAGCGCCTCCAGCTCGTCCAGCGGCATCGTGACGGCGCGCCGCAGGTCGGCGGCCCGGCACTCGGAGATCACGAAATTCTCGGCCGCGGCCCTCGGCAGCGTCGACGCCAAGGCGCCGATCGGGACCGAGCCGGCATAGGCGCATTCGAGATATTTCATGAGTTCCACACGGTATCGCGACGGATCGAGGAAGAAATGCGTCGATCCGGCGGCGCGCTCCACATAGCGTTCGCCGACGATGTCGTGGCGCGCCGGCCGGCCTGTGTCGGGATATCCCGGATGGCCGAGGCGATCGACAAAGCGGCGGGCGAGCGGATTCCAGCCGGTACGGCGGTATAGGCTTTCGCGAAACGGATAGATGCGCCGGTTCCGTGCGCCGGAGAGGAACACGCGGCGTGCCCGATCCCCTATCGGGGTGTTGATCTCACGCTGCGGCTCGTACGGAAAAGGCGCGGTGACGACGCGGGACCGGCGTAACCCAGCAAAGAATTCGGCAAGCGGCCCGGCGGGCTCATACACCGAGAGGTAGTGCACCCCCGGCGCATCGGCCTTGCCGAGGATAAAGCGCACGCCGGCATTGCGCGACTGGGGCATCTCGGGATCACTCATCTTGAAGAGCACGGCGCCGCGCCCTCGCGGATTCGCCAGATACCGATCGAGCACGGCAATGTCCGCTTCCGTCAGCCGGTTCTCGATGATCGCAATGTCGAAATCTACCGTGCCGATGTCGTCGATCGCCTCCACCGCCCAGCCATAGGCGCGGCCGAAGCCCGGGCCGGAACCCGGATAGATGACGAGATGAAATGGGAAAAGGCGCGAAACGAAGAAGACTTTCTTCACGGATCGAGGCTCCCGTCGTCTGGCGCCGCATCGATCAGGCGGAGGCGGAACTGCCGAAGATGAAGATGGAGCGCCAGGCGAAAGCGCGCCAGGCGATGGCCGGGATAGCAGCCGACCTCCGCGCGCGTCAGCGGGCGATTGTACAGGCATCGATTGCGATCGGGATCCACGGCCGCGGCGATCCGGCCTTCGTCGAGCGCATCGCCATCGATCGCCGCCAGGCGCTCGACCCTGAAGCCGCTCCGCGCGTAAGCCGATTCGGCATGCCGCCATCTCTCGGGACTGCGGTCCAGATTGACGATCGACGGCGGCCAAGACGGCCCGCCGCTCCTGCCCTGATCCTTCGCTGGGAACATTCGTTCACGCGCCCGGCTGCAGCGCGCGAGTTTTCCGCCCGTCTTCGCGAAGGTGCAAGTGAAATGTGAATGCCGGTACGGCCGCTGCCGCGGCGTCTTGACTTCGCCGGTGCGCAATCGTCAAGTCGGCGGAAGATTCGATCGGGGTGCGGCTTCAATGGATCTTTCCTTTCCTTGGCCGATGAGCCAGGGTGAATGGCAGGCTTGGATATCGGCCGCCGTTACGGTTCTCGCCGGACTGGTTTTCCTTTTCGCACCGGGCACGACGCTGCGCGCCTTGCGCCTGCAAGCCGCTCCCGACCGTCCACAGGCACTTGCCGAGGTGCGCGGCCGGATGGCGGGCTTCTATCTCGGCCTCGGGCTCAGCGCGATCCTGCTGGCGCAGCCGCTCGTCTACATGGCGCTCGGTTTCTGCTGGGCCTTCACTGCCTTCGGCCGCCTGGTCTCCATGCTGTCAGACGGCGGCGGGCGGCTCTACAACCTCGCACTCTTCGTCGTGGAGGCCGTGCTGGCGGCGCTGCCGCTTCTTTTCGCCTTCGGACTGGTGTCGTAGGTCCCTCCGGGCGACAGCGGCCCGGCACTGCGACAATCCTTACCAAACTGCGGGATCGCACGGTGTTGCGAGTCGGAATGGCCTGTGCTAGACGGCAGGCGACATTCGATCGGGGGATGCGGCATGTTCATTCGCACGGTCGGGAA
>MKRJ01000043.1 GCA_001896885.1 Rhizobiales bacterium 65-79
TCAACCATCTCGTCAAGAATTCCGAGACCGGGGCGACGCTCAAGATCCGCATGATGAACCTCAGCAAGAAGGATCTTCACAAGGATCTGACGAAGGCTGTCGAGTTCGACCAGAGCCAGATCTTCAAGAAGATCTACGAGACGGAGTTCGGAACGCCCGGCGGCGAGCCTTACGGCGCTCTCATCGGCGATTACGAGTTCGGCAGCGGCACGGAAGATCTGGAGGTGCTGCAGGGCATGTCGAATGTCGCCGCGGCCTCTTTCGCGCCGTTCATCGCGGCGTCGAGCCCGGACATGTTCGGACTGGAGAGCTTCACGGAACTCTCCAAGCCACGCGACCTCGAGAAGATCTTCGAGAGCTCCGAATACATCAAGTGGCGGAGCTTCCGCGACAGCGAGGACAGCCGCTTCGTCACGCTCACCATGCCGAGAGTGCTGGCGCGCGTGCCGTACGGTTCGGCTGGCCGGTCGATCGAGGAGTTCAAGTTCGAGGAGGCGCCGATCGACGCCAAGGGTGCCGTGAGCGCCATGACGTCGGACAAGTTCACCTGGATGAACGCGTCCTATGCGCTCGGCGAAAAACTTACCTCGGCGTTCTCGAAATATGGCTGGTGCGTCGCGGTCCGCGGCGCCGAAGGCGGCGGCAAGGTGGAGAACCTGCCGAGCTTCACCTTCACCAGCGACGACGGCGACATCGACCAGCAGTGCCCGACGGAGATCGGCATCACCGACCGCCGCGAGGCGGAACTGTCGAAGCTCGGCTTCCTGCCGCTCTGCCACTACAAGGGGTCGGACTACGCCGTGTTCTTCGGCTCGCAGACGACGCAGAAGCCGAAGAAATACGACAGCCCCGACGCGACCGCCAACGCCGCGATCTCGGCCCGGCTGCCTTACATCCTGGCGACGGCCCGGTTTGCCCACTATCTGAAGGTCATGGGCCGCGACAAGATCGGCTCCTTCATGGAGGCCTCGAACTGTGAGAAGTGGCTGAACAACTGGATCCGCAACTACGTCAACGGCAATCCGGACGCCAGCGCCGAGATGAAGGCGCAGTACCCGCTCGCCGAGGCCAAGGTGACGGTCGCCGAGGTGCCCGGCGCTCCGGGGTCCTACAACGCGGTCGCCTATCTCAGGCCGTGGCTGCAGATGGAGGAACTGACCGCCTCCATGCGGCTGGTGGCGCGCATCCCGCAGATGGGGTGACGTAGGGGCCTGATGGATGGGGAGAGCGCAATAGCATTGCTCGAGGCGGACGCCGACAGGGCGTCCGCCAGCGTCTTCGCGACGGCGGTTCCAAGGGGACGCCTGCGCGAGCGCGTCGTTTCCGCCGTCTCCGACGATGATCTCGGCGCCGACGGCATTGATCTGGAGGCGTTCCTCGAGGAAGAGGACACGGCCGGTCTTCTGTGCAGCTGGTTTGGCGCCGAGCCGCTCCGAGGCATGCCGTTGCGCGACGCGCGGTCGCTCAGGCTGCGCATCGACCGCGACATCGCTGCCCTCGACACATTGATTTCGGAGCAGCTCGACGCGATACTGCACCATCGGAAGTTCAAGCAGCTCGAAGCGACCTGGCGGGGCGTCTCCTTCCTCCTCGACCAGGCCGAAGGGGACGACAAGGTCGTCATCAGGCTGCTAAGCACGACCTGGAAGGAGCTTGGCCGCGACTTCGACCGCTCCGCCGAATTCGACCAGAGCGCACTTTTCGCCAAGGTCTACAGCGAGGAATTCGGGACGCCGGGCGGCCTGCCCTACGGCTTGCTTCTCTGCGACCATTCCGTCCGCCACCGGCATGGGGGCGCCGATTCGAGCGACGACATCGGGACCTTGTCGCGACTGGGAGAGGTCGCGGCCGCTTCCTTCGCGCCGTGCGTGGTCGGCGCCGCGCCCGAGTTGTTCGGGGTTTCGACGTTCGCCGAACTGTCGCACGTCCAGCATATCGACGCCGGCTTCCGCCTGGCGGAGTATCAGCGCTGGCGGCGGCTGCAGGAGAAGGAGGAGAGCCGGTTTCTCGGCGTCGGGCTGCCCCGGATCCTGTTGCGCGGGCTCCACGATGGGGCGCGGGAGCAACGGGAGGGTTTCGTCTACAGCGAGCAGGCGCTCGGCATAGAGGACTGGCTCTGGGGCAATGCGGTCTATGGCTTCGGCGCCGTCGTCATCCGGGCCTTTCGCGAATCAGGCTGGTTCGCCGACATACGCGGGGCCCGAGAGGGCGTGTTCGGGGCCGGGCGGGTCGACGGACTGCCGGCGCCGCTGTTTTCGACCGGCGAGCCGGTCGCCTATCGCCGGCCGCTCGAAGTCGAACTGACCGACCGCAAGCAGAGGGTGTTGGAGGAACTCGGCTTCATCGCGCTCTGTCCGTGCGGCTATACGAAGTCCGTCGCGTTCCTCGGCGCGCAGTCGCTGAACGTGCCGCCGGTCGCCGACACGGCGGAAAGCCGGAACGCAAGACTTTCCTCGATGCTTCAATATGTGCTCTGCGTCAGCCGCTTCTCGCATTATGTGAAGGTCATAGCGCGCGATCGCATCGGTGCGTTCACGACAGTCGCCCAGCTCGAAAGGCTGCTGGGCGACTGGCTGCGCGGCTACATGATCGGCAATCCGGACGCCAGCGACGAACTCAAGGTGCGCTATCCGCTGAGCGGCGGCAGCGTGGAGGTCACCGAACTGCCGGGCAAGCCCGGCTCCATGTCCTGCGTCATGCACATCCAGCCGCATTTCCAGTTCGACCGGATCGTGACCGGCATCCAGCTCAGGACCGAGATACAGCCGCCGCGGAACATCTGATATGGTGGACAGAAAGCCCGCGAAACGACCGGTCATCCTGCCGATCCTCGACAGGCTCCTGCAGGGAGACAATATCGAGATCGACGGCAATTTCGACCGCGCCATCCAGGTCCTGCGCGAGTCGATCCGCCGCGACCTCGAGATCCTTTTCAATACGCGGCCCTACTATCGCACGATGTCGGATGAACTGGGGGAACTGAAATCGTCGCTCATCGCTTTCGGCCTGCCCGACCTCCAGGTCCAGAAGCTCGGCGCTGCCTCCCAGCAGGAGGAATGCCGCGGGCGCATCGAGGAAGCGATCCGCCGCTTCGAGCCGCGTCTGCGGGACGTCTCGGTCGAGATACTGGAAGGGGATGCGGAGGCGCGCGAGCGCACCTTGCGCTTCAGGATCGACGCCGTCATGGATGTCGCAGAAACGGCGGAGACAGTGGTCTATGACACGTTCATCGATCCGGTCTCGGGCAGCATCATGTTCTCCGGAAACTCACCCAAAATATCATAAGGCGCTATCTGCCGGCGCGTCGTGTCGTAGCGCGACCCGCATGCCGGAGCCCGGCTTCCGACAGGGCTTCGGCAAGCTCGCGGGCGGATGGCCTGTCCTCCGGCGCGGCAAAGCCGGCATGGAGCGCATCCGCCAGTCGGCGATCGGCAAGAGAGGAAAAATCAGGCTTCGGTTCGGCGCCGGTGCGCCTTGCCTCGAGCACCGCGTCTGCCGTTCCCGCATGGAGAGGCCTGCCGGCGAGCAGACGGTGCGCGAGGGCCGAGAACGACCAAATGTCGGCGCTCGGCGCCGGCGCGGCGCCGAGCATCTGCTCGGGCGCCATCCAGGCGGGTGATCCCACTATCTCCCCCGCGTCGAGCGGATCCTCGCTGCCGACCAGGCCGGCGACGCCGAGATCGATCAGCACTGCCCGGCCGCCGCGAAACATGATGTGCGCCGGCTTCAGGTCGCGGTGGACGACGCCCAGCGCATGAAGATGCGCCAGCGTTTCCGCCACCTCCGTGAGGGCGGCAAGTCCCGGGACCCCCTCGGGCCGGTCGAGAAGCGATCCTTCCAGCCGGTCGAAGGCGATCCAGTCCGGCGCATCGCCGAGCACCGAAGCCAGTCCCTCATGCCTGAGCGAGCGGCCAAGCCTCGCCTCGCGCCGGAAGCGCTTCCCGTCCAGCCCGGCAAGATGACGGGCGCGCTTGACGACTACACTGCGGCCGGCGTCGTCGACCGCCGCGCAGATGTCGAAAGAGCGGCTGCTCCGCAGCAATACCTCGCCAGTGAAGCGTCCGCCCGGCACGGTCAGATGGCGCCGATGCGCCGCCACAGGGGGAGCGAGATCGACAGGATCTCCGGCACGTTCTCTTCCAGCACGGCGACGGTCTCTGCCCGGTCCTCGATGGTGCGGCCATCCTTGGCAAGGTGGTCGCCGTTCCTTCGCAGCCGGTTCCAGCAATCCTCGACCAGAGGCTGCGTTTCGGCCGCTATCCCTTCCGTCAGGGCTGCATAGACCAGCATCTCGATCAGCCGGATCGTGACCGCCGAACCGACCGACGCGCCCGCAAGCGAAGTATGTGCCTTGCCTTGGTCCGATGCGAGACGGATTTGCGCGCTGTTGTAGCGCCGTACGCGCTCGAGCGCCTGGATAGAGGGGGTCTTCGCCGTGACCGTCATGGCCTGTTTCGAGCCGACAAGCATGCCGATCGCCTCGCGCCCCGTCGCCGTCGACTTCGCGGAATCGACATGAGAGAAGATCTCGTCGAGCGTAGGCGTGCCATCGGCGATCAGTTTCAGCGCCGGCTCGTAGAACGGCTCGCCGAGTGTGGCGTTTCCGATCGGCACCTTGATGTCGCGGCTCAAGGCGGTTTTGAAAGCCAGCGCGGTCAGCCGAATTTCGCGCAGCCGTCTTTCCACGCGGCGCGCGGGAATGCCGCGGGCACCGCGAATGAAGATGTCGCGCCGGAACGTCCGCTCCATGAAGAAGTCGCGCATGGTCTCCTGCAGGCCGACGGGCGAATTGTCGACGAGTTCGCGCTGCTCCGCCGTCATGCAGATGTCGGGATAATTATCGAAGATATTGGCGGAGGCGGCGAAGGTCAGCCGGGCGGGCGCAAGCGCCTTCGCCACGTCCATCTGGTAGCAGGGCTGCCAATGCTCGTTCAGATATTCGTGCGCGACATAGGCGATTTCGTCCTTCCGGCACATCTCCTCCAGCCGCGTGATCTGTTCCGTCAGCAATACGCCCGCACCGGCGCCCGCCATCCGCTTGATCAGCTGCAGTGCTGCCGCCGCGCGGTCGTCGCTGCGTCCGTCCTGCAGTTGCGCGAGGGTGCGGATCATCCTTTGCAGCGGCGCGACGCCATTCCAGCCGGGGAGGGCATTATAGGTGACATAGACGAGGCCGCCCGGCTCGAGATGCCGGTCGATGAAATCGACGATATGGCGCTGGTTCTCCTGGCTGATCCAGGACCAGACGCCATGCATGACGATGTAGTGAAAACGCGGCAACGCCGATTCATGCGCGCCGGTCAGGCTGGCGAACGTCCAGTCCTCCAGGCGGAGATTGTCGAGGCCGGCCTTTTCGGCCAACCGGCGAGCGCGCGCGATATGGGCCGGGTTAAAGTCTATGCCCCAGACCTCCGCGTCGGCGCGGGTGGCCGCCACCGTTGCCGCCGACCTGGCCGTCCCGCAGCCGAGTTCGCAATAGCGGAACGGCTCGCCCGCGGCGACCGGCGGTTCGGTTGCGCGCAGCAGGCAGGCAATATCCAGATGCGGCGGCATCTGCTCGGGATACCATCCGTCCAGATATTCGATGTCCGAGACATATCCGCCCGTCCAGTTGTCCATCGGTTCCTCCCCTGCGGCGCCCTATTCTTGCTCTAACGCAGATGCGCCGGCGGCTCTATGTCGACGCTTGCCGCCTCACGGCGCGGCCGGTCCGCGTGAAGCCAGGTGTTCCATCCGAGTCGGCTGCCCGTTTCGGGGTGGTCGTCGCGTTCGAGCCGCAGCGGAGGAAGCTCGTCCGGCAAAAGTTCGATCGACAGCCGAAACGACATCTCCGGCCCCAGCGCGACGGCGGCGAGATCGCCGAAGCCGCGGGCGCCGAGGCCATCCGGCAAGAGCGCCCTGAAATCTGCGTAGCCGACAGGCCCGACGACGAGGCGGACGGTGGACTGGACGTCGTGGATGCGTTCGCCGATCACCATATCTTCGCCCAGCCTGCAGAAGGCGCCGCTCGGCCGCTCCGCGGCCGGCAGCCGGGAACGGTCGCTCTCGGCAATCGGAAGCCAGCGGCCGTGAAACTGCTCGACCCGGATCGGAAGACCCGTGGCGCCGCGCAGCAATTGCTCGACCGCCTGCGCGGAGCGGGCGCCGCGGGAAAGCAGCCCGCCATAATGCACGAGCGTGTCGTCATCGCTGGCCGTGCGCAGCAGCATCGACGGCAGGCCGAAACCGATCACGGCCCGGAGCGCGGCATCGATCGGATGCGGCAACTCCAGCCGGGCGCTGCGTTCCAGTTCGACCATCAGGCGGTGTTTCGCCCAGGCCTCGAAATGCAGCCCGCCCAGGCGGTTGTTGAAGATGTCGAGGAAGTCGCGAAGGCCCGGATTGCGCTCGCGGACGCTCAGATGGACGAGTTCGCTGAAGGCATGGGGCAGCGCGCCGGACGGCCCGGTCAGTCCGAAGACCGTCTGGGTCAGCTCGATCGGGCTCGCGCCCTTCGGCCGCCGCACCGAGACCACCTCGGTCGCGGCAAAGCCGAGCGGCACGCCGGCGCGTACCCGCATCGTCGCCCGGCTCCAGTCGACGCCGCGCCCGGCCGTCTCCGGAACGGGCAGGTCGGATGCCGTGTTCTCCTCGGCCGCGATCAGTTCGACGATCCGCATGGCCTGGAAGAGTTCGTAGGCCTGCGGTCGGTCGAATACGTCCGACTTCAGAGAAGTATGCGGTCGCCGCCGCGCGCGGGCCATGTTTTCAGAACTCCGGTTTGCCCTTTGATCCTGGCGGTCAGCCGGGCGAAGGAATTGACGCTGGCGTATATGCCGAAAAACCGCTCAAGGACGCTTGCGGCCAGATAGATGCCGTTACCTGAGAAATAGGCCTCGTCGAAAGTCACAGTCACGTCGATGCCCCGGCAGAAGGCGGTGTTGCCCTTCACGCGCAACCGCGCGGTTCCGGGCCGCGAGGACAGGCCGACGATCCCGTCGATGAGAGAACGCGTCTCGTCCGAATCGCGGATGTCGTAGAGAAGCAGCATCTCCTTGAGCACATCGAGCCCGCCGTCGCTGACGATCGACAGGTGATTGAGGGAAAGATGCGAGATGAGGCGCCATCGCGCGCCTTCGCCGTAGCGGGGCCGGGCCACCGGCGTCGGCGCCGTTATCAGCCGCATGGCTTCGATGCCGGCCACCGGCTCGGCCAATTGCAGCTCCGGGCGTCCGCCGCCGAAGGGCAGCCGCTCGGGAAGGTTCCCGTTGAAGCACAGCGTATCGACGGAAAGGACCGTGTCGGCCGGCGCCGAGGGGGTGAACGCCGAATCGAAGATGGAGAGCGCTATGCGTTCCCTCCCGGCCTCGTCGGTTCCGGTCCGGCGGTTGGCCATCCACCAGGCGGATCGTGCGCCGCGCCCGTCGTCGCTGCGCCGCGCATGAGTGGTTCCATAGACGGGCAGGAGTTCGCGGGCGTTGCCGTCGCCGTCGGAGGCGACGACCTTCTCCACGGAATAGATTTCGAGCGCGCCCGAGCGGCGGCTGTCGGGCTCGACCAGATATTCCGTTGCGGCATGGTCGAGCGAGATCGGCTCGGCCGCCTGCGGGAAGAGGTTCACGACGGGCGTGCAGTTGAGCGCGAAGGCCGACGCGGTGACGGCCCGTTCGATGTTGGCGCGCGAGCGCCTCAGATAGACGAAGATGTCGAGTGTGCGGCCCTTGCCCAGAAGCCGTCCGCGATCCGGGAAGGCGAGGTCGACGAACAGGAATTTCTCCGGAAAGGCGAAATATTCCGTCAGCAGGCGATAGCCGGCATGCGAGGTGTCGGGACAGGGCAGGACGCCTTCATCGCTTTCGAAGCCGGCCGGCGCAAAGGCCGTGCCCTCGACGATGACAGGCTCGGGATCGTTCGCGCCAGCGGCGAAGGCGACCGCCACGACGTCGTTCAAGAGCATCTCATAGAGCGGATAGACGAGCTGCGGCTGCCCGCGCAGGAAGAAGCGCAGCGAAGCGGGGGAAATATCGGAGAAGAAGCCGTCGGCAAGCGTGGTCTCGAGCGTCAGCCGGAGGCAGGCCGCGGCATCCGCCGCCGTCTCGAATTCGGGCGCGCGGAGGGGCCGGCCAGCGAGCGTAGCGCCGGCGACGCGGACAGGATGCATGGTCACGTCGAAAGCGGTGGAGAAGCGACAGCTTTCGCCGCCGACCGGCTCGCTGTCGACCAGCGTGCCGCGTTTGGCGGTCGCCGCCTCGGCGACATCGGCGCCGGGCTCCATCTGCAGGATCGCCATCGATGGAAACGGCCTTGCATAGTGCGGATAGAGGACCGCGAGCATCGCGTTGGCGAGTTCGGTGAAGTCGTCGTCGAGGCGCTGGCGGATGCGCGCCGTCAGGAAGGCGAAGGACTCGATCAGCCGGCCGACATGCGGATCCTCGATCGCATCCTCGGAGAGCCTGAGGCGGCTGGCGATGCGGGGGTTCTCGGCGGCGAACTGCGCCGCGGCGCGGCGTATGTTCAGGAGTTCGCGGTTGTAGTGGGCGAGGATGTCGTCCGTCATTATTTCACCGCTCCGACCTTTTCCTCGATCAGCTGCGGACATTGGAAGCCACGCAGGAGGTCGCCCTTGATGATCGTCCGGGTCGACGGGGCGGCGAATTTCAGCTTCACCCACCGGCTGCCGATGGCGAAACGAAGGGTGGCCTCGCCGGGCTCCTTCTTGCCGGAATCCGCGTCGCGCCCGGCATCGAGCAGATGGAAGAGAGCCCACGGTCCCTGCCAGAGGACGATGTTCTTCTGGCCGGCGATCTCCGGCGTGACTGACAGGGCGACTTCGCTGTCCTTCGGCGGTGCCGGCCATGTCACCGACGACGGCGTCGCGGGACCGTGGTCGTAGGCGTCGGTCTGGCCGTCATGCTCGAACTGCGCGGCGTTGGCCGCGCCGTCGAGACCCATCGGCGTCACGGTGAAAGTGACGCCGGCATTGCCGCCGGCGTCGAAATAGGTGGTCGAGATGGCGGCGGCGCGTTCGAACGACGCAAGCAGCGAATCATCGAGGCCGAGCCCGATCGTGCCGCCGCCCTGCCATTTCCAGGGACTCGCCGAGGTGTCGATGAAGGATTTCAGGTAGCCTTCGCGGAAGGCGGCGATCGCGCCCTTCGGGCCGAAGACGGCGGCGAAATCCGTGGGTGCGGCGTCGAGTTGGCTGTGAGGGTCGAACGGGTAATGGCCGGAGACGACGGCGCGGCAGGCCGGCAGCACCGTCGAGCTCCAGATGTCGGTCAGCCGCGCCCGCGCGCCCGCGCCGGTCACCGCGGCCATGCGGAAGACGATGCGCTGGAACAGAGGCCGAAGCTGGTCCGGCAGCTTCCTCGCCATATCGTCCACCTTGTCGAGCGTATCCTGCGGCTTGCTGCCGAGTTTCAGTATGTCGCCGCCGGTAGCCACCAGGTTGAGGTCGTTATAGAGCGGCTTCAACGCGTCCAGTACGACATCGACCTGGGCGGGGGCGACCGGCGTGTCCTTGCCCGCCGGCTTGCTGCCGGCGCCGACTGCTAGGGCCAACTGGGCGAAATGTTCCGTCACGCGGCTTTCGACATTCGCCACCTTGCGCGGCACGGCCGGATAGAGCGGCACCCGGCTCGCCAGTTCGCTTGCGGCCATGGCGCGGGCGGCGCCGAGCGGGCCGCCCGCGAGGTTGGTCTGTTCGGCCACGGCCTTCAGCAATTCGTCGACCGGCGAGGGGATGCCGGTCAGGATCGAAACCAGCTTGGCGGCCTGGTCGGCGTCCGCGGTCGGCGCAATGGTCAGATCGGCGAGCAGGCCGTCCCATTCGCGGTTGTATCCGACGGCATAGAGTTCGAGCATGCCCTCGCGGATGCGTCCCGCCTGCTGCCTGATGTCGAGATTCGAGCCCTCTTCGCCCATAACCCACAGATCGTCCGCGATCCGTGTCGAGACGTCCTGCGAATGCGGCATCATCCACGACCGGTAGCCGTCAAGCGTATAGAGGCCGGGTATTCCGTTCCACAGGCTGGCGCCGCTGACGCGGGCGAGCGCCTGTGGCCCCTCGGTTCCCATGTGATCGACAGGCCGCCATGGCGGCAGGGACTGCACGTCCGGCCGATTTCGGAGCATATCGTAGCCAAGCTGCGCCAGGCCGGCTTCGCCGATCCGGCCCCTGGCGCGATCGACCAGCGTCCTGTCGATCGGCTGCTTGCTCAGGTCGACCGACGAAAGTGCGACGAGATGGGCGCGCAGGCGCATGTCCTCGTCGCTGTCGTCCGGCGCCATGGCCTCGGCAAAGCCGGGGCCGACGCCGGCGGCGACGGCGGGATCGAGCGGTCGGACGCCACCGAGCATGAGGTAGTATTTCAGCAGCCGGAAGCGGCTCGCGACATCGAGCGCCGGCGCGTCGAGAGCGGAGCGGGCATAGGCGAGGACGTAGGGCAGGAGCAGGTTGCGCAGGCCGAGATCATAGATCTTTCGGGCCGATGCCGTCGGTGGCGCGCTCGAATAGAGGCCGAGCGTCACCCAGCCGGGCTTTTCCTTCTCGAGCGCGGCCAGGCTGTCGAGCGCCGTCGCCGCCTTCCGGAAGTCGGGCGCGTCGCCGGCCTTGGCATCGGCGATCCCAACAAGGGCGGCGCGCGCCGTCCCGATGTCGTCGGAAAGACGCGCCGTATAGGCCCGACCGTCGCTGAAGCTCAGCCACCACAGCACCGCGCAGCCGACGATCGCCACCGCCAGGAGAAGGTTGAGCGAGATCGCCTGCAGCCGCCGCGTCGCAGCGGCGCTGCGGGAATATCCGGCCATGGCCGCTTCGGCGAGAACCGTCTGCTGCAGGCCACGCAGGAAAAACGGGCGGGAGTGCAATGCCGCACGCCGGTCGTTGAACGCGACGGCATCCGGCTTGAAGGCGAAGAGGGGGGCCATGGCGCCCTGCAGCGCGTCTCGCGACAGGCCGGTCTGCAGCGCGCTCGCGAAGAAGACGCCTCGCAGCAGCGGGGCGGCGCCGAACCGGCTCGGAGCGGCGATCTGCTCGACCAGCGGCGTCAGCCGCGACTTCAGCAGCGCAAGCTGCGTCGGGAATTCGAACACCCTGAGGCGGAGCCTGTCGTCCGTCTCCTCCTGCAGCCGGCGAAGCTGCTGGCCGGCGAGCCGGTCGAGCATGTCGTCGAAGCCGGCGGAGAATCGTTCGGCGGGTGTGCCCGCGCCGGCCTCCTGGTTCGGCGACCATATCTGGAAGCCGAGCCGCGCGTCGCGCTCGTCCATGTTGAGCGAATCGAAGAATTCCTCGAAGCCGACGAGGAGATCGAGCTTGGTGAGGACGAGATAGACCGGCGGCCGCGCCCTCAGCCGCTCGGCGATCTCGTCTAGGCGCTTGCGCAGAAGCGTGCCAAGCGCCTCGGCCTTGTCCGGCAGGGCTCCCGCCAGAGCGCCGGCGTCGAGCGTCAGCAGGATGCCGGACAGCGGCTGGGTCGGACGCCAGCGGCGGATATAGGAAAGCATCCGCCGCCACACCGCTTTCTGCGCTTCCTCCGACTGCTGCAGATAAGGGCTGGCAAGCTCGATGAAGACGCCGTGCTCGGAAAGCATGAGATCGGCGGGCGGGCCTTCGGCCGGCCGGGCGCCCTCGTCGGCGATCGACAGGCCGGCATTCCTGAGCAGCGTCGTCTTGCCGCTTTCCTTGGCGCCGATCACCAGATAACGCGGCAGCGAACGGCGCTGCCGGGTGAGCGGACCCAGCCACCGCTGCTCGCCCAGCGCACGCCTGGCGCGGCGGGCGTTTTCGGCGAAGAGCGCGAACTGGCCGTTGGCCGCCGCCTGGTCGCGCCGGGACGTGGCCTTCCTTTCGTCGCGCGTGCGCCGTTCGGCATCCTCCGCGTTTCCTTCCGGGTTTTCCCGGCCCCGCATAAGGAGCCCGGCGACGCCCCAGACCATCGCGAGCACCAGCAGGATCGCGAGCCGCACCGCTGCGGGCGCCAGCGGCCGCATCTCGCCCACAGCGAGCAGCGGGCCGACAAAGAAGAAGAAGAGCGCCAGCAGCGACGCCACGATCGTGACGATGCCGAAGGGCCGAAAGGCACGCTCGAGCGCGGCGCCGATCATGCCCCCGAGCTTCACGACAGGCTTTCCTTGTAGGCGACGATGCGGCGCGCTGCGTCGATGTAAGGCGCGCCGGCCGTCATCCCGCCGGCTGCCTTGATGGCCGCGAGGCCGTCCTCGACGAAGCGTGCGCGCAGTTCCTGGGGCACGGCCCGGGCGGAATTTTCCAGCCAGCCGCGCAGTTCGGCCGAATTGGCCGACGTGGGGCCGCCGGCGAGATGGATCAGGGCGTTGAGGGTCGCCGGGTCCGTATCCATGTCGACGAGCTGGCTTTCCAGAAGGGCGGAGAGATGCGGCGCAAGCGCGTTGCGAAGAAGCGCCTGCCGCGCGCGGGCAAGCGCGTCGTCGAGGCGTGGCCGGGCGGAAAATCCGGGCACCACGAACCGGTCGTTCGGCGCCGCCTCGATCCGCTGTTCAAGGTCGGCCAGCTTCTTCAGATCGTCGAGCACGGCCGGCATCTTGCCGACTTCGGAAGGGCTTGCGACCGGCGCGAAGGTGGCCGCGGCGGCCGAAGCCTGTCTCGGCCAGTCGATTTCACGGTCATGGACACCGCTCATCACGACCACGAAGGCGACCGATGCGGCGACGACCAAGGCGGCCACGAGCCATTGCAGCGCGAGGCGCAGGCGATAGGGCGATTCCTTGAGAGCCAGCCCGGCTTCGTGGAGGGGCCCCTTGCGCAACGCTCCCGCGACGAAGAAGCCGTGTTCTTCCTCGTCCAGCCCGAGGTCGGGCGGCACCGTGCCGGAGCGCGGCATGGCGAAACGCAGCGACATCTCCGGCAGGAGCGGATCGATGGCGAGAGCCTCCTGCCGCGCGCTGGTGAGGAAGACACCACGCAGCGCCGCGCCCGTCCAGTCGGTCCGGCCTTCGGGCAGGAGAGCGTCGAGCATCGGCCGGATCGTGTCGGGAAGGGTCGCGATCTGCGCCCCGAAGCTCTGGATGCGGCCGCAGCGGATAGGGTCGCCTTCGCGTGACAGCCATTCGATCAGGCGCAGCCTGAGCGCTGCGAGGATGCCGCGGAAGCCGTCGGTCAGCGCCTTGGCGCCGGCCTCGCCACCCAACGGATGCGCCAGGCCCTGGGAGGGCAGTCCGAAACCCCATGCCTGCTGCCGCTCCTGCGGCTCCTGACGGTCGAAGAACTCGCGGAAACCCGGGACGAGGTCGATCTTCGACAGCATCAGATAGACAGGGTAGCGGCGCCGCGTCCGCTTCTCGATCTCGCGGATCGATTCCGTCGTCGCCTGGGTCAGCGATTCGTATTCTATGCTGTCGGTCAGCGCGAGGTCGGCGGGAGATAGGACCAGGAGGATGCCGTTCAGCGGCAGGTCCGGACGCACCCTCGAGAGGAGCGCGGCGAGTTGCAGGATCGTCTCATGCCCGGCGCCGAGCGGCGCTTCGACGAAGACAGCCTTGTCGCCGACCCACCAGACCGTGTCGCCGATGCGGACGCCGTTGCCGAGCTCGAAGCCGGATTGCTTGAGGATACTCGACTTGCCGGAGCCACCTGGCCCGAGCACGAGGAAAAAGGGCACGCGGTAGCGGCCGCGGAAACCGGTAAGCCCGCGGCTCTTCAGGAGCGCGAGGACGGCGCGCTTCTGCGCGCGCACGGCCATCGCGCGGCCGGTTTCCCCGCGCGTCTCCCGCCGCCGGGCGCGCCAGGCGAGGAAAACCGGCAGGAAGCCCCAGATGACCAGGGGGACGAGGCCGGCGGCGAAATGGAGGTCCGGCGGGGTCAGCTTCGCGTCGCGCCAGATCAGCCAGCTGGCGGCGAGCGCCACCAGCAATGCGAGCACGGTCACGATATTCCCCCGCGCCGACATCTCAGCTTGCCGCCTCCGCGTCGATCTGGAACTCGACGCGCCGGTTCTTCTCGCGGCCCTCGGCGGTCGAGTTGGAGGCGATCGGATCGTTCGATCCGCGGCCCACGGTGGTGACGCGCGAGGGATCGTCAAGCCCCTTCTTCAGCACCTCCGCGGCTGAATCGGCGCGTGCCTTGGAGATGGCCATGTTGTCGCCGAGCTTGCTGCCGTAAGGCACGGGCACGTCGTCGGTGTTGCCCACGACGACGATCGGCCCCTTCTCGTGATTGATCGCGGCGGCGATGCGGCCGACGAGCGGATCGCTCGACGCGGCGAGGTCGACGCCACCCGACGGAAAGGAGGCGTTCAGCATGCGGATGGCGATCTTGTCGTTCACCCTGGCCAGCTCGACGCGCCGGGCGGCGATGTCGTCGGCGAGGAAGCCCTGCAGGCGCTCCATCTGCGTCTTCACCTTGGGCTTCACCGGCTCCGGGATGTTGGGGATCGCCGGCGCCGTCACGACGACGGGAACCGCCGGCGCGAGCGCATCGATCTGCTGTACCGCGGTGTCCACGCGCTGGCGCAAATCGAAGCTCGACAGCGCCCAGAGGATGGCGGCGAGAAGCAGCGCCACGATGCCGATGATCCAGGCGGCGCGGGCCGATTTCGGGGCCACATGCGGTGCGGCGACCGGCTCCCATGGCGGCGACAGCTCGCGGTCGTAGGGGCCGCGGACGCGGCGGATAATGCGGTAAAGCTCGTGGCGCAGCCGGCTGAGGCGTCCCTGGCCGCCCTCCATGACGCGATACTTGCCGGAGAACCCGACCGCCAGGCAGATCGCCATGAACTCCAGGCCGTCGATATTCTCGTCTGGAGCCCTGCGCATCTGGTTGAGCAATTCGTAGAAGCGTTCGCCGCCCCAGGTCTCGTTGTAGAGCGAGCTGACGAGGCTGCGGCCGGCCCACACCGCCTGGCCGCCCCATTCCGTGTTGAGGATGATGTCGTCGAGCGTCGCCGCGATGGCATAGCGCGTCATGCGCACGAGCCGGGGCGGGACGTCGCGCGCCATTGCCGCCGTCTCGAATTGCTTGATCTCGGCGAGGATGCGCTGGCGGAAGCGCTCCACGTCCTCAGGCGGAGCGCTCTCGTTCAGCCGTCCCGCCAACCAGAGGAGCGGCGCCGCGGCGCTGACGAGCGGATTGACCGAGGCGAGATCGAACGCCTTCTCGATCGCCGCCTCCTTGCCGGATTTCAGATAGGTATCGGCGCCGAAGCCGTCCGCGAGCCTGTCGTCGCCGAGGAGGTCGTCAAAACCCTCGGAGCGGCGTCCGCGCGGCGCGGCGAGGGCGGAACCGAACGCGTCGTCGATCTGGTCATCGAAGCCGTCGTCGAGGAACAGGTTCGCGGCGCCGGGCCGGGAAGCCTGCCTTGGCTGGGGCAAGGGCCGACGGATGGTATCGTCGGCGTCGGGGGGATCGAAGAACGGATCGGCCATGGGGTTCCTCCCATCAATCCTTGACGGCCCACAATTCAAGTTCGATGCCGGGGAAATCCCCGGCGACATGGATCGCCAGCGCGCTGGAGGATGCGATCTGCTTCCAGACGGGGCTCGTCCTGTCCAACTCGAAATAGGCCTTGCCTGTATGGTACGGGATCTGCCGCGGCGCGGCGGTCAGGCCGCGCAGCCTGATGCCGGGCAGGGCGGCGTTTACGAGCTCACGGATCTGCTCCACCGGCCCGACCTTCGCCTGCCCGACGAGCCGCTTCGCCAGCGTCTCGGCCGGCATGTCGGCGCGGGCGACCAGGATGAGCGTGTATTTCGAATAGATCGAGCGATCGGGCACTTCCGCGACGCGAATGCCGTAGCGGTGCTGGACGAGCGGGATCGTCAGCGCACCGCGCTCGAGCACGGCGCTCAGCGCCTGCCTCAGCGAGGTCATGACGGGCGCGAAGGTCGCCTGCAGGTCGTCATGGTCATAGGCGGGGAACATCGGCGGCCGGTGGTCTGCGCGGGCAAAGGTCGCAAGCTCGCCCGCGAGCGAGACCATGTTGACGTAAGCGGTCTCGGGATGGACCATCGAGGCCGTCGACAAATGGGTGAAGATGGGCTGCCAGCGGTTGACGCCCTGAAGCATCAGCGTGTCCGACAATTCGCCGGAGGTGCCTTCGCTGCCGGCGGCCAGCCGCGACGCGATGGCCTGACCGCGGTGATTGAGCAGTCCGACGATCTCGGTGACGTAGCCGCTCACCACCTGCGACACGCGGATATCAAGCAGGGGCGGGATGAAGGTCTCGTCGAGGATGACGGTGTTGTCCGAGCGGACCTCGCCGATGCGGGCGACGCCGAGGCCGAGCAGACCGCCGCGCTCGGCGCCCTGCGGGGCGCAGCGGATGCGCAGCTTGCCGATCGTGATCGTCGAGGAGGTTTCTTCGGACGCGGCGGAATCGGCGACGGTCAGATCGTGCGCGACATAGCGCGTGATGGCGTCGGCGGCGCCGTTCGCCACTTCCATGCCGCCGGGCCGGCGCGCCGGCAGGGTCAGATAGACGATCTGGTTGCGCGCGCCCTCGTCGAGTTCGAGCGGCCGCATGGCCTCCTCGTCGACATCGTCCGGCCAGTCGAAGGGCGTGCCGTCCGGGAAGATGCCGGAAGCGCGCTCGACCGCGAACTTGCCGATCGACAGAAGATCGCGGTTGAGTTTCAGCTCCGACAGACCCCAGCCATAGCCGCGCAGGCCTCGGAAGAGATGGCGCGAGACCCCCTCGACATAGCGCGCTTCCTGCTGGAAGTGCTGGGCCCGGATGAACATTCCCTCGGACCAGATCACCTTGCTGTCGACAGGCATAAGCGCCTCTTTCCCCGTTTCTTCTTCGCCCCGGCCGCCGGCTAATCCTGCGGGCCGAGGTTGACTGAAAGCGAATTCAGGTCCGCCTTCAATTTCAACGTCTTTTCGCCCTGCAAGGGCACCATCGCACGCCACTTGGCGTCTTGAAAGTCGCGGAACCCGACGACCACCGCGACCAGCACCGTGCCTTCCGCCATGGGCGCCTTGACATGGGCGACGCTGCCCGGCTGGACGATGAGTTCCGCCTTGCCAAGCATGGTCGGTCCCAGCGTCTTCGCATCGTTCTCCCAAAGCTGGCGGAAGCTCGCGTTCGCGAAAGCGGTGTCGCCCGACAGGAGATACACCCGCACGACCGTTGGCGAGGGCTGCCCGTCGGGCTGCGGATTGACCAGCGGCGAGGCAACGGCCAGCAGGTCGAGGCCGGCATTCTGCGGCGCCGGCTTGATCTCGATTTCCTTCGCCGGCGGCTTCTTCTTGCCGAAGATGCCGCACGAGGCGAGGGCGAACGCCAGGAAGACGATCACGAACAGCCGGAGAAAGCGCACCATACCAACACCTACCCATACCGTCGCCGCCCATGTGCGGCCTACGCGTTCTCCGGATATGACTCTCGCAAAAATGCCTGCAGCCGGTCGTAGAAGGCCCGCCATTCCCGGTCGCCGATGACGGCGCCCGCCCTGTCGACCCCCTGGGCGAGCGTGGCGATATCGAGGCCCGGAAACGATTCGACCAGGCTGACGACGATAGCGTCACCGAGGGCCGCGGACGATCCCCTGTCGAGGCGAGCCGTGCCCCCGGCGGCAGCGGGGGGCGCTTCCTTCCACCAGTCCTCGGCGATCGGCCCGGCGCCCATCGGCGACGGCGCTGCCGCTGCTCCGGGTTGCGGAAAATTCTCGTTGTCGCCGAAAGGCCCGTCCGCCGGGAGGACACTGTCCGCCGCCACCTTGTCCACATCCTCGATATGGGCGGCGATGACGATGTCGCCCATCCGGACGAGATCGCCGTCGGCGAGCCGGCGGGTGACCTGGTTGCCGATCGGCTGCTCGTTGAGAAAGGCGCCGTTGGTCGAGATGTCGGTGATGCTGAAGCCCTCGGGCGCCGCGTCGATCCGGCAATGCCGTTTGGAGATGACCCGCGCTGGATCGGGGATCGTCCAGGAGGCATCGGAGCCACGGCCGATGGTCATCGAGCCTTCCTCCAGGACGCGCTCCGCCTCCACGCCATCGGGAGGCGGCGACGTCCGCAAGGAAAGCGTCAATTTCACCGGGAGCCCCATTCCACCCTGAGCATATGTCCGTCCGCCACGGATTTATGGATCAGCCGCGCCGCGCGGCGATCCCGTAAGTTTGATAGTGCATGCAGGACCGTTCGTGAAGCCGAACGTGCCATGGAATCTCGACTGTGCACGGCTTCCGACGCAACGAGCCCGCGGCGAGCGGCCCGTCCGTCAAAAGATGATCGAGGATCGTCTCGCCGGAGCCGCCATGGGGCCCGCGCTGCGAGTGGCCGCCGATCCAGCTCTCGACCGGCGTGACAGCGGCGCTCCAGTCAAACGGCACGGTCAGCACGAGTTCGCCGTCGCGGGCAAGCACGCGATCCATTTCCATCAGGCCGTCGCGGGGATTCCCCAGGCAATCGAGTACGTTCATGCCGACCACAAGCGCGAAACTCTCGTCCGCGAAGGGCAGGGCCAGAACATCGCAGATCCAGATATCGGCCCGGCCTTCCGGCGCCGTCGGTACATCGAATCGGCGCCGGTCGTAGGTCAGGCCGATCCGCCGGCGGCCGTAATCGACCTCGCCGCCGACCACGGCACGGCGCGCGGTGCGCGCGAGCGAAGCGCCGAGGTCGATGCCGAGCACGGTCCGGTCGTGCCGCGTCGCGACCTCGCGGACCGAGCGCCCGGCGCCGCAGCCGATGTCGAGGACCGGACCTTCCGGCAGGTCGCTGCCGGCCATGGCCAGCGCGGCATCGAGGGCGCGCGCGACGGCGCCCGGCCGCGCGCCGCCATTGGCGTGCAACTGCTCTTCGGGATCGAACTCCCCCCAATGGTCCCAGACATAGGACGACAAATGCTGGCGCGCCGATTCGAACATGCTGCCCGGGCCGCTGGCGTCGCCGACCAGGCTCTCCACCGCCGGCGTCAGGTCGGTCCGCGCGATAAGATAGAAGAGGTTGTCCTGGATGTAGCGGCGGACGTCGGGGACGAGGATCGGCAAGCCGTCGATGACCGGGTATTCGGCGCCGCAGGCGCCGCAGCCGACGATGCCGGAGACGACATCATCGCCGTCCTGTTCCTCGACGAGCGCCAGTCCCAATTCGGCGGTTTCGTTGCGCGTGCGGCAATTCGGGCAGACCGGCCGAAGCGAATTGAAATGCGATATAAACATGCCTCGTCCTCGCCCGCGGGCGGAAAACCTCCTATCCGCCGATCATCACCGTCGGGCATCCCGGCGGCAGGATCTTGCCCGTAGGGCTCGGAATGGGCGCCACGCAGCTTGGATGCATGGTCAGGTCGCCGACGCGCGCGGCCGGCATCTTGCCGATCATCACGGTCGCCGAACCCTTGGCGATGTTGCCGGGCCCGCCGGGCACGCAACTCGCCAGCATGCAGGGTTGCGACATGTCCATGACGCGCGCGGCCGGCATGTTGCCGATCATCACCGTCGGCTCGCCCTTGATGATCGTCAATGGCATGGCCGGGTGCGGCGCGGGGGTCGGCGAGGGCGCCGCCGGGTGGATCGGCGCATGGCAATGCGGCGCGTCCTGAAGAATGCTATCGCCCAAGCGTGCTGCGTTCATGCGCCGCCTCCCCGTTCCTCACGGACCGCCCATGTTCTTTGACAGGCCCAGTATATTCCAGTTCGCCTCCCGGCGGTAGGTGATCTCGTCGGCAATGTTGCGCACGAAATGCATTCCGAGGCCGCCGACCTCGCGTTCGCCGACCTCGCCGTCCAGCTTCGCGGGCGGGATGTCGAGCGGATTGAAGGGGATGCCGTCGTCGCGGACCTCGACGCTGAGCCTGCCGCCGGAAAAATCGAGTTCGATGTCGATCCGGTGGCGGGCGCCGTCGCGGAAGGCGTAGCTGATGACGTTTGTGAGGATCTCGTCCACCGCGAGGTCGATGCCGGCGAAAACGTGCTCGTCGATGCCGTTTGCCTCACGGAATTTCTCCATGCGTGCGATCGCCTCGGCGACCCGGCCGTTCTCATTGGTGAGGGAGATCGTCTCCGACGCGGACCCGGCGGTCTTCCGGACCTTCCCCTTGAAGCGAATCAGTCCCAGTACCGCGCCGGGCGGCAGGCCGGCGCCGGCCGCCTCGACGATCTCCGCCGCCGACAGATCGACGCTCGACCCGGCCATCCGGTCCGCCGCATGAGGTCCGGCGCCGATCCACAAATCCGCGCCGTCGGAAAGGACAATGCGCCCGTCGGCGTCCCGAACCGCGTCACCGGCGAACGCGCCGCTGCCCAGCGACGCCGTGCGGGCCACGCCGGAGCGCAGGTCGAGCGCGAGGATCGCCGCTCCCGTCTCCGGACCGACCAGGTGCCGGCAGGAGGCCAGGGCCGTTCCGGGGTCGGCGCATTCGCCGATCGCCGCGCGCAGCAGGTACCTGAGCGATGCCGCTGCCATCGCGCCCGCGAGGCCCCCGGAGGACAGGCTCACGGCGACGAAACAAACGGTGCCGTCGTCCGGCCACCAATCATCGTAGAAGGATATCCGCTTGATCGAGAGGTTCCGCGCGCCGGCGAACTCGACCTCGCGCCGGAACGGAAAGGCCTGCGGCAGAAGCTCCGCATTTATCGAGCGGGCGAGCGCATCCTCCGTCGGCGCGTCAGACATAAGTTTCCCCGGCAGGCCATGGTTAAGCCGAGGCGGCAATTGCCTCGGGGCAGGCTTTTGTGCCAATTACCACTTACTGCGGTTTGCGCGTCAACCCGTATCCGACACCATAGCGCGAGACAGCAGCGAGGTCGAATTCGCATGGAGATCACCGAGAGCCGCCGCGGAAGCTTTCTGATCGTCTCGCCGATCGGCCGGATCGACAGCGCCACCTCCTCGCAATTCGACAGACATATGAGCGCCGTGATCGACCGGGGCGACACCAACATCGTCGTGGACATGGCGGGGCTCGAATATATCAGCAGCACCGGACTTTCCGTATTCCTGTCTTCGGCGAAGAAGATCCGGCGCAATGACGGCCGCATGGCTCTGACGGGGCTGAACAGCCGGATAAGGCTGGCCTTCGAGATGAGCGGCTTCCTGCGGTTGTTTCCGGTCTATCCGAGCGTCGACGCGGCGCTGGCGGGCTGATTGCCCGGACCGTGAAATCGGGCGTTACGACGCCGAATTCCATGCGTTTCCTCTAAAACACATTTGCGCTTTGGCGTCGTTCCTCATAGAATCAGCGCGCCGCAATCATTCTGAACGTGCATCGGACAGGGAAGGCTTCCGCGGAGGGCGGAAGCTCGAGAGGATTACGGGGGGCTAGTCCTTTGATCCATGAACCATCCCGCTTCGCTGCATGGGCGATGCCCCTTTTCCAACGTTGCCGTGGCCGATGATGGCTCTTTGCCGGCCCAGCGTCCGCCGATCCGCGCGACAGGGCGTCACCCAGCGCGCGTTTCTCGCCATGGGGCTTGCCGCTGCCGCCCTCGTGCTGGCGCCGGGCGTCGCCTCGGCGCAATCGGCGACCGCCAATCTGAACGTTCCGCCGCAGGCGGGCCATGGCAGTGTCTCGGATATCAACGCGCGGCGCGGCGCCCTTCTGACACAGATGCGGTCGCAGCCGGACAATCTGGAACTGGCGTTCGAATACGCGGCGCTGTCGTCCCAGGTCGGCGACCTGGAAGGGGCGATCTCGACGCTGGAGCGGATGCTCATCTTTGCGCCGGACCTGGCGCGGCTGAAGCTGGAACTCGGCGCGCTCTACTTCCGGCTGGGCTCCTACGAAACAGCGCGCGGCTATTTTGACGGCGTGCTGCAACTGCCCAACATACCGCCGGACATGAAAAGCCAGGCGAACCTTTATCTCGGTATAATCAACGAGAAGACCGAGACGAGCAGCCTGCACGGCAGCGTGGCCCTCGGGGTGCGCTACCAGACGAACGCCAATGACGGCGTGCGCGGCGATTTCGTCCTCCCGGATCCTTTTCTCGAGCTTGATCAGTCGGCCTTCGCCAAGGCCGACACGAACGGTTTTGTCGCCGGGCAGTTCCACTACCGCTATATCCTGCCGAGCCAGGGCGACGCGTTCGATGTCAACCTGTTGACCTACGGTTCGCTCTATTCCGACCTGCACCAGAACAACACGCTGCTCGGTGAGCTTACCTTCGGGCCGGATTTCAATCTCGGCCGGTTCGGCATGTACAATTCCGACCTGTCGATCTACGGCATATTGGGCGGCGTGGCGCTCGATGGCGACACCTACCAGAGCTCGATCGGCGCCGGCGCCAAGCTCGGCAAGATATTCGACGCCATGAACCGCGGAGAACTCCGGTTCGAATACCGGTATCTCGACTACGAGGATACCGACTTCAGGCCGACGGCGTCCGACCGCACGGGCAACCGGTACGACGTCTCCGGCTATTTTCAGCACGCGTTCAACGATCGGTTCTCGGTCTTCGGCTTCGTCGATGCCGCGCGTCATGTGGCGGTGGTCGATTTCCAGACCTTCTGGGAGGTGAGCGGCTCGATCGGCCTCAACTATGCTTTCGATTCGCCGATCGCGGGCCTGCCGGGACGCTGGACGGCGACGATTTCGGGCGGTGTGCTTCGCCGTGATTTCGACGAGCCCGATCCCGACTTCGTCGTCAGTTCAGGCAGGAAGGAACGGGATACGGAGGCGTTCGTTTATGGCGGCCTGACGGTGCCGCTCGCCAACAAATGGGCGTTGCAGACGGGGGTAAGCTATCGCAACGTCGATTCGAACTACGACATCTATTCCTTCGACAGCGTCGGAGTGTCGTTCGCCGTTGCCAAGAGGTTCTAGGCCATGCGCCCCGTCCTTCCGATCCTCCGTGCCGCCTGCCTCGCCGCCCTGTCGATCGTTGCCGGGTCGGCCGTGGCCCAGCAGGTCGGCGTTACGGCCGCCGTCAATCCGGCCGCAAGGGGCACGCCGCCCGGCGGGCAGGCGCGAACGCTCACCATCGGGCAAAGCGTGATCCATAACGAGCACATCGACACCGATGCGCGCGGGCTGCTGCAGGTGCTGCTCGCCGACGGCACCACCTTCACCGTCGGTCCGAATTCCGGCCTGACGATCGATTCCTTCGTCTACGATCCGAACAAGGGAACGGCAAAGATCACCGCCTCGCTCAGCAAGGGCGTCTTCCGCTTCATCGGCGGCAAGACCTCGAAGACGCCGGACGGGGTGCAACTCAATACGCCGGTCGGAACCGTGGGCATACGCGGCGGCATCGCCAATCTGGTTTTCGATCCGCAGCAGACCGGGATTCCGCCGCATATCGACCTCGTCTATGGCAATTCGATCCAGCTCTGGCGCGATCAGCAAAGGCTGGCGCGGCTCTACGCCAACGGCTACTCGATCTGGTTCGGGCCCGACGGCGAGCCGCATGTGCGGCGCACGCCGAAGGAATGGCTGACGATCCTGCAGGGGCTGCTCGGCGGCAGGAGCGGGCAGCATGGCGGCGCCACCCATTTGCCCACCAACTCGCTCGTCGAGCAGAGCACGCTGCCACAGTCGAATTCCGGCCAGACGCCGTCCTTCGGCAGTTTCCCGACGCCTTTCCCGTCGCCGGACACGACCATCCTGCAGCAGGGGGGGCAGGACCACAATCGGAACTCGATCGGCGAGCCCTGCTATTATTGCTGTGACGGCCCCTGCGGTTGATCCTCTTCGCTAATTCCAACGCCGTCCGTGCCGGACGATGGATTCTGCAAGTCGCCGGCCGGCAGGACGACGGGCGTTGAAGCCGCCGACGAGACAACCGGCCGCCGGCGAGCGCCACAAGGGCATCATCGTCTGGGGCGTCGGCCTTGCGGTGCTGGTCCTGGCGATCGGCGCGATGCTCTCGCGCCCGGCCGTCTTCGCCCATCTGAGCAATCTGGTGTTCGACAGCTATCAGCGCCTGAAGCCGCGCCAGGAGGCCGGGGCGCCGATCGTCGTCGCCGACATCGACGAGGCCTCGCTTGCGAAGATCGGGCAATGGCCCTGGCCGCGCACGACCATCGCGACGCTTGTCGATCGCCTCGGCCAGATGGGAGCGGGGGCGATCGCCTTCGACATGGTCTTTCCCGAGCCGGACCGGACCTCGCCTTCGCGCGTTATCGCGTCGCTGCGCAAGGAGGGGGCGCGGATCGATCTGCCGGCCGGCGAGGAGGAACTGGACAACGACGCGGCGCTGGCCGCCGCCTTCGCCCGCAACCGCGTGGTCGCCGGCATCGCCATCAGCAACGAGAACAGCAATGCCCTCCCGGCGCCCAAGGCGGGCTTCGCCTTCGGCGGCGAAAGCCCGAAGGATTATCTGCCCGCCTTCTCCGGCGGCGTCGCCAACCTTCCCGAACTGTCGCAGGCAGCGACGGGGATCGGCTTCTTCTCGTTTCCACTGAGCGGCGACGGCGTGGTGCGATCGCTGCCGCTTCTGGCGAGGGCGGGCGACAATATCTATCCGGCGCTCGCAATCGAGGCACTGAGGGTTGCGCAGGGCGCCACGGGCTTCATCATCCGCAGCACGGGCGCGAGCGGCGAAGCCAATACCGGGCGTCCGGCCATGACGGCTCTCAAGGACGGCGACTTCGCGATGCCGACCGGGCCGGACGGCTCGTTCCGCATCTACTATTCGGGCATGCCGGCGATGAGGACCGTGCCGGCCGCCGATATCCTCGATCCGGCCAGGGAGAAGGGCATCCAGGAACAGATTGCCGGCCACATCGTGCTCGTCGGTACCAGCGCCGTCGGCCTGCGCGACCTTGTCGCCACGCCGTTCCGCGAGGCGATGCCGGGCGTGAGGGTGCATGCGGAGATCATCGACCAGATCCTCGGGCAAAGCTTCCTGACGCGTCCGGACTGGGCGCGCGGCGCGGAGATCTCGCTGGCGGTGTGCCTGGGACTGCTGCTTCTCCTGCTGGAATGGCGCTTCGGCGCCGCCGTCAACAGCATCGCCGCCATCGCTGGCATCGCCATCGTCATCGGCTTGTCGTGGGCCGCCTTCGACCGCCTGCACCTGCTGCTCGACCCGATCCTCCCCTCCGTGGCGCTGGCGCTCGTCTTCGCGGTGACGACGCCGGCCCTGCTGCTCCTGGCCAACCGCGAGAGACGCTTTATCCAGTCCGCTTTCGGCCGCTATCTGTCGCCGACGCTGGTCGGCCGCCTTGCGGACAATCCGGCCGAGTTGAAACTCGGCGGCGAGGTGCGGGACCTCACCGTTCTTTTCTCCGACATCCGCGGCTTCACGACGCTTTCGGAGAAGCTCGACCCGTCCGAACTGACCAGCCTGCTCAACGCTTTCCTGACACCGGCCACCGACGTGCTGCTCAGGGCCGACGCCACGATCGACAAATATATCGGGGATGCGATCATGGCGTTCTGGAACGCGCCGCTCGACATCCCGGACCATCGCCGCAAGGCCTGCCTCGCCGCGCTGGCCATGCGCGGCGCGCTCGGCGAACTCAACCGCGCGCGCGGGATGGACCTCAGGATCGGCATCGGGCTGCATTCGGGCGATTGCTGCGTCGGCAATCTCGGCTCGGCGCAGCGCTTCAGCTATTCCGCCATCGGCGACAGCGTCAACCTGGCGTCGCGTATCGAGGGCCTGACCAAGCAGTACGGCGTCGATATACTCGTGACGGAGGACACGGTCGAAGGCGCCGCCGACCTCGCCTTCATCGAGGCCGATCTGGTGAGGGTGGTCGGGCGCGAGCATCCGATCCGGATTTTCGCGCTCGTCGGCGACGCCGGCCATGCCCAAAGCGAGGCATTTGGCACCTTCCGGCAGGCGCATGAGCGGTTCATCGGCGCTTACCGGCGCGGCGATTTCGAAAGCGCTCTTTCCGGGCTGGAAGCGGTTTCGGCAAAGGCGCCCGAGGCCTTGGGCGGCCTTTACCGGGTCTATGGCGACCGCCTTGCGGTGCTCGCCAAGGCGCCGCCGGATCCGGGATGGGACGGCGTATTCGTCGCGGAGCGGAAGTGAAGGTCACGCATTGCGGGAGCGCCGGGCGCCGACTATCGTAAAGCAGGACCAAAGGGGGCGCCCGTGAGCGATTCCGTTGTGCTTCTGCTGCTCCTGCTGCAGGTGAAGCACTTTGTTTTCGATTTCGTCCTGCAGGGTCCCTACCAGTTGAAGAACAAGGGGACCTACGGGCATCCGGGCGGCATCCTACATTCCGGCCTGCATGCCTTCGGAACGGCGGTTGTCCTCCTCGTCCTGGCGGTGCCCGTCGGGATGCTCCTCGCCATAGTGGCCGGCGAATTCCTGGTGCATTATCATATCGACTGGTGCAAGGAGCAGATCACCCGCCGCTACGGCACCGGACAGAATGCCTTCTTCTGGCGCATGATCGGCCTCGACCAGTTCCTGCATCAGCTGACCTATGTGGCGATCGCGGCCATCCTGTACGCCTGACACAAAATCGACGAGGGCGGCCTGCAAATGGGGTTCAGCGGCGATCAGAGATGATTGCGACGATCGTCTGGGAAAATCCGGAACGAGTACCGTCGAGGCATGGATTCCCGACACTCTCCGCTTCGCTCCGCTTGCTCGCGAGGTCGGGAATGACGGGGTAGCGCGTCGCCTTTTGTCCACCTCCGTCGCTGGCGATTTGCAAATGCGTCAATCGATAGGCGTCATTCCCGACCTTGTGAGCGACCGTAGGGAGCGGAAAGTGTCGGGAATCCATGCCTCGACAGCGACGCGGGACGGGCGTCAAAGGTCGCTGCTTCCTTCCTATGACGACAAAGAGCGTCGCATTATAGCGGATGAAACTTCACCCCAGCGCCTCGGCGCGGCGGCGGAGCGCGCCTGAAAGCGGGCTGTCGTGGCGCGTCCGCTCGCGTTCCCGGGTCAGGCGCAGCGCGAGACCATGGTCGCCGGCGCGGATCGCCGCCTCGATCAGCGTCAAGTCGATCACGTCGCGCTGCGCATGGCTGCCGCCGAAACGTGAGGCGATCGAGCGGATCGGCAGGATCAGCTCCGCGGCTTCCGCATAGTCGCCGCGACCGAAGGCGTGGATGGCTTTCGCCAGAGGATAGCCGACATCGCGGGTGAAGACCGCATTGTCATCGTCGCGTCTTGCCGCCTCTTCCTGCGCGGCAAGGAGCGTCCGCGCGGCTTCCTCACGGCCGGCGCCGACGAAGGCCATCATGGCGTGCGCATCGTTGAAGGCATAGTTGCCGGCCGCCGCCAGCGGCAGCCAGTTATCGGCGAGCTTCTGCCAGCGGTCGCCGACATCGAAGCCGCCGAGATGAAGGCGCCAGAGCAGCGAGGAGGCATCGACCATGTTGAGCGCCAGCGTCGAGGCCTTGCCGTAGATCGGGCCGTCATAAAGTGCGAGGATCTCGTCCAATTCGCCGAGATCGTAGTGGAACAGCGCCAGGTGCCACCAATTGTGGACCTGCAGGAAGCTGCCGGTCGACCAGGCGTCCGGATTGGCGCGCATCCAGCCGATGCCCTCGCGCTGGCGGCACTGCATCTCCATGACATGGGCGACGGCGTGCTGCGCCCAGCCGTTGCGCGGCTCCAGTTCCACGGCGCGCCGGCCGGCGGCCTCTGCCTCGGCATATTCGGCATTCTCCTCGAGCCCGAAGCCGAGCATGCCGAGCATCGAATGGTAGCCGGGCATGGCGGCGTCCCAGGCGGGCAGGGCGGTTGCGATGCGGCCGCGGAGCGAAGCGGCGTTGCCGGTGAAATAGTCGATCTGATGGCCGGCCTGCAGCGCCAGTATATCGCGGGGATGTTCGGCCGAGATCTCGCCGAGCAGCCGGCCGGCGGCGTGCCAGTTACCGCTCGCCAGCAAGCCAAGCGCCTCGACGTGGCGGCGTTCGCGGCCGTCGGCCGACAGGCGTGCAGCCTGAAGCTGGCACTCAGCGGCAATCTTCGTAGCCTTGGGCTCGGTGCTCAGCGCGTAGAGATAGCCCTTGAAGACATGCGCCATGACGAAATCCGGCGCGACTGCGATCGCCCGATCCGCCGAGCCGACCGGGTCGCCGACGAAGGCCTGCAACTCGGCCATCGCCTGCTCATAGGCGGGCAGGCTGTAGGCCGAAGCGCCGGAGAGGGCAAGTCCGAGATGATCATGAACGCTCAAGCGCGGAATTCTCCTGTCGATGGGAAACCACGACAATCTATCGTCCGCGCGAACGGAAGGACAGTGGCGGAGCCCGCTATGTCCCGAACGCCGGATCAGTGCGCTTGCAGCCTTTCGACAACTTTCCTTGCCCTGGCATCCGCTGCGCGCGAGCGCTCGGCGAAATCGTCGGCATCGGCGCGGAAATCGTAGATGAGGCCGATTTCCGGCGTGAGGCGGTAGCCGGCGCTGCAATACAGCTCGGGTCGCGACTTTGCCCCCGTGCGATAGCAGCGCGCCAGGTAGCCAGGCAGGTCCGCGCGCGTAAAATAGGAATAGTGCTCGTCGTTGAATCGGCTGATGCCGTCGCCGACGGCGACGAAACTTTGATCCCTCCCGGGCAGTTTCGCCAGTTGATCGGCGGAGAAGCCTTGCATTCGAGACGCGTTGTAGTGGCCGATCCAGTAGAGCGTCATTTGCACGAGATGCCCCGATGGCGGCGCTTCGCCTTCCCGCGGGCAGACCTCCGACCACCAGTTATAGTTCTGCCGTTCAGCGCAAAACCACGACGACCGCAGGTGCAGGATGCGCGAAGGATCAGGCTCCATGCGTAGCTTTAGATTCGTCAGCGCAGACGGCGGGGAGGCCGACTGCGGCAGAATTGTCG
The DNA here is from genome assembly GCA_001896885.1 of Rhizobiales bacterium 65-79. GTDB lineage: Bacteria > Pseudomonadota > Alphaproteobacteria > Rhizobiales > Rhizobiaceae > Mesorhizobium_L. Next base: position 28,641 of record MKRJ01000043.1, read on the forward strand.
TGCCTGCTCATTGATATCGAACCGGTAGGTCGGTGCGTATTCCTCTCCTTGACCTATCGCGATGACAGGCGCCAATGGCAAGGCAAGACGCATCGTGCCAAGCGTAGCGGCATGCAAAGATGAGGTGCATTCGGAGCTTGGCGGCTCCCAGCGGGCCTTCTGAACGGAAGTGCGCCACAACGAGAGGCCGTAAGCAAGGTGGGAACGAGTATCAAGGTTGCGAGAAGCGTCACCGTCCGGGGAACAATCCTTCCGGACCATCTCGCGCCAATAATGATGGTTCGTGCTATGAAGCCGGAAGCGAAGCCGAGAGCCAGGGCGGCCGCAATGAAGACCGCGATCGCGGCGCTCGGCCCGTCGGCCTGTGACAAATCCCGGAACAGCCACAGGCAAAAAGGGAACGCCGCGAGGGTGCCGAACGCAAGCCAGCGCCAGCGCGGAAGGAATGCGAGGCATACAAAGCCGAGACCGTAAGCGATCAGCGGGGCCGTATAGAACACGTGCATGATCAGATGGTCCCGATTACTGGTTGTAGAATGCTGAACGGGATGACGGCAATCCTTCTTTGCCACCGGGGCCAGCCTGCCGATAGAAGGTATTGAGACTTTAAGCAGGGCGAACGCAGAGGAACAGATGCCACAAACCGTTGGACTCACATACGGCAATGCTGTCGCCACGCTCTCGACGCTGGGGGCCGAGCCGGTGGCGTGGTCTGTCGCGGGGCGCGATCTCCTCTGGACCGGCGACCCGGCCTACTGGGCGCGCGTCAGCCCAGTGCTTTTCCCGACCGTCGGGCGCGTGCGCGGCGGCGAACTCCGCGTCGAAGGCAGGACCTATCCGATGGAGATCCACGGTTTTGCGCCGGCGAGCGAATTTTCCGTGGCGGAACGCTCCGCCGAGGCGGTCCGGTTCGTGCTCGAAGACAATCAGGAGACGCGCCGGCGCTATCCCTTCGCCTTCCGGCTGGAAGTGGCGTACCGGCTGAGGGAACGCGTGCTGGTGACGGAGTTCCGCGTCGTCAATCCGGGCGAGAGGCCGCTGCCTTTCGCGCTCGGCTTCCACCCCGGCTTCCGCTGGCCGTTCGGCGGAAGCGGCCGCGCGGGCTACGTGATCGAGTTTGAGCAGGCGGAGGATGCGGCTGTGCCCGTCATCACCAAGGACGGGCTCTTTTCCAGTGAGCGGCGGCAGGTGCCGCTGCAGGGGCGGAAATTGCCGCTCGACGAGACGGTGCTGGCGAGGGAAGCACTCTGCTTCCTTGGCGCGCGGAGCAAGCACGTCCGGCTGGTCAGCCCCGGCGAAGGTGCGATCCGCATGAGCGCCGAGAATTTTTCCCACTGGGCACTCTGGGGCCGCGCGGGCGCGCCTTTCGTCTGCATCGAGGCCTGGACCGGTCATGGCGACCCCGACGGGTTCACCGGCGATATCATGGAGAAGCCGTCCATGCGCTTCCTGGCGCCGGGGGCGGACTCCCGCCACCGCGTCGAGTTCCTCTGGCAGCCGGAAGGCTGACACGGGCATGGCGTTTCCGCCCGAGCGCATCGTCTGCCTGACCGAGGAGACGGTCGAGACGCTCTATCTCATCGGGCAGCAGCACCGTATCGCCGGCGTTTCCGGCTACGCCGTGCGCCCGCCCCAGGTTCGCAGGGAAAAACCGCGCGTCAGCGCCTTCATCTCCGCCGACATCCCGAAGATACTGGCGCTCGAGCCCGACCTTGTGCTCACCTTCTCCGATCTGCAGGCCGACATCGTCGCCAGCCTTATCCGCGAAGGCGTCGCGGTTCACGCTTTCAACCAGCGTTCGGTCGAGGGCATCTTCGCCATGATCGAAACGCTCGGCGCACTGGTCGGGGCCGCCGAGGCCGCCAGTGGGCTCGTCGCCGGCTATCGGGAAAGGATCGCCGCGCTCAGGGCGGCTGCGCCGCCCCGCCGCCCGCGCGTCTATTTCGAGGAATGGGGCGAGCCGATGATCTCCGGCATCGGCTGGGTGTCGGAACTGGTCGAAATCGCCGGCGGCGAGGACTGTTTCCCGGAGCTTGCCGGCCGCCCTTCCGCCCGCGAGCGCATCCTCCAGCCGCAGGACGTGATCGCGGCGGCGCCCGACATCATCATCGGCTCGTGGTGCGGCAAGAAATTCCGCCCCGAGAAGGTCGCGGCGCGTGAGGGCTGGTCGGAAATACCGGCCGTCCGCGATCGCTGTATCCATGAAATCAAATCGACTGTTATCCTGCAGCCCGGCCCGGCCGCGCTCACCGACGGCCTCGATGGTCTTGCCGCGATCATCCACGCCTGGAGCGGCGGAACCGGCGCAGCGGCTGCGCGTTTGGCCCGACCTGAAGGAGAATGAAGATGGTGCATGTGACCTATCATATCGTGGAGCATGACGGCGGGTGGGCATACAAGCTCGGCGACGTCTTCTCGGAGACGTTTCGGACGCGGGAGGCCGCGATGGAAGCGGCCAAGCGAGCGGCTACGGAGCAGGAACTGCCCGGCCAGACTTCGGGCATCGTCTATGAGGACGGCGCCGGCAAATGGCACGAGGAGGTCGCACGCGGCGACGATCGTCCGCAGGCCGATGTCGAATAGGCCGGCCGCCTCGTCACGCGGGAGGGTGACCGGCGGCTTGCATTGCGGGCGTTCCGCTTCGCGGTATAAATCCGCTTGATGGCGCCGCAAGACATCACCAAGCTGATTGTCCGCATCTCGATGAAGGACAGAGCGGCGTTCGACAGTCTCTACCGGGCGACAAGCGCGAAACTTTTCGGGGTTTGCCTGCGTGTATTGAACGATCGCGCGGAGGCCGAGGAGGCGTTGCAGGAGGTGTTCGTCAAGATATGGACGAAGGCCGACCGCTTCGCCGTGTCGGATCTCAGCCCGATTTCCTGGTTGGTGGCGGTCGCGCGCAACCATGCGATCGATCGCATCAGGGCGCGGCGCCGGCCGGCATCTGATATCGACGACGCGCTCGACATCGCCGATCCGGCGGCGGGGCCGGAGGCGGCCGCGGTGGCAGCCGGCGAGCGGGACAGGATCCATGGCTGCCTCGAAGAACTCGACCAGGTGAAGGCGGACGCGGTGCGCGGCGCCTATCTGAAAGGGGAGAGCTACGCCGAGCTCGCCGCCCGTCATAAGGTGCCGCTCAACACGATGCGCACCTGGCTCAGGCGCAGCCTGATGAAACTGAGGGAATGTCTCGAAAGATGATTTTCGAGGACGATCACGGGCCGATGGACGAAAGCGACGACATGCTCGCCGCCGAATACGTCGTCGGCGCGCTGTCGGCCGAAGAGCGCCGGCAGGCGACCCTCCGCATCGAGCGCGATCCCTCGTTCGCCCGTCTCGTCGAGGCGTGGGAGTCGCGGCTGTCACCGCTTTCCGCCGGTTATCCCGAGGTTGAGCCGCCGGCCGCCGCCAAGCAGGCGATCGACCGCGCCCTGTTCGCCATGGGCGGCGCCGGAACGGCGAAGCGTTCGGTCGCCTCCGGTGGCATCTGGCAGAGCCTGGTCTTCTGGCGTGGTCTTTCCACCATTGCGCTGGCTCTTCTTGTCGTCGCCATAGCCGTGCCGCTTTTCATGGCACCGCGGACGCAGCAGGGCGGAACGCAATTCGTCGCCTCGATCGCGCCCAAGGATAGTGCCGTCAGCTATCTGGCCTATTACGATCCGGTTACGCGCGATCTCGCGCTGTCGCACGTCTCCGGGGACCGCGGCAGCGACCATGATTTCGAGCTCTGGGCGATAGAGGGACAGGCAAAGCCTGTTTCGCTCGGCGTCATTCCGGCCGGTACGATCATCCGCGTCAGGATCAGCCCCGCGATTGGGAAGCTTCTGGCCAATGGCGGCATGCTCGCGATCAGCCTCGAAGCGCCCGGCGGCTCGCCGACCGGACAGCCGGCGGGTCCGGTCGTTGCACTAGGCGGCCTCAACCGGATTTGAGGCCCATCACGTCCCGATCACGAAAGCATGAATTTCCAGCGGCCTGAAACTTTCCGACGGCCGATCCGTGTCTCCCAATGCCCATCAAGGGATCAACCAGGGAGAGTTCCATGTATGCTCGCAATATCCTCGCCGCCGCCTTTGCCGGCTCCGTTGCCTTTGCCGCTTTCGGCGCCGTCGCCCACGCCAAGGACCCGATGGTCGGCGGCGCGCCCATGTACGCCAGCAAGAACATCATCGAGAACGCCGTCAATTCCAAGGATCACACGACGCTTGTCGCGGCGGTCAAGGCGGCCGGTCTCGTGAAGACTCTTGAAGGGAAGGGACCTTTCACCGTCTTCGCGCCGACCAACGAGGCGTTCGCCAAGCTGCCCAAGGGCACGGTCGATACTCTGCTCAAGCCAGAGAACAAGGACAAGCTCGTCAAGATACTGACCTGCCATGTCGTAGCCGCCGACGCGACCTCTTCGGTGGTCAAGAAGATGGTCAAGGAGGATGGTGGCGCCCACAAGGTGAAGACCGTCGGCGGCTGCATGCTGACGCTGCGCGACAAGAACGGCCACATCACCGTCACGGATGAAAATGGCGATACGGCGCATGTCACCATCGCCGACGTCAAGCAGTCGAATGGCGTCATCCACGTCATCGACAAGGTGCTCCTGCCGAAATCGTGACGCGTCCAGACCGGCTCGCCATTGGCGGCCGGTCCCGACCGGAGAAGGCCGGTCGCGCTGCACCCGGAGCAGGCCAGCCTCCGTTCCGTTCGTTGTTCCCGTCCGAACCGTTCGGGCAACGTCTCGTGGCAAGGGAACAGCGGCGGGGCGCCGTTTTGCCGGTTGCTCCGTTCCCGAAGATGTGAAGGGCAAACCGGCAGAAATGATGCCGAAAAATCCGCTTCATGTCCCAATATGCACGCAACCGTCCGCCAACAGGGTCGGGCGGAATTGGCTCGAAGGAGAAACCAGGCATGAACCGGCGCAATCTTCTCTACGCTTCGACGGGGATGCTGGCGGTCGCGGCCGGAGGATCGGCGCTTCTGCGCCTCCTGTCCGTCGAACCCGCGAAGGCCGAGACGTTCGAGGTGACCAAGACCGACGCGGAATGGCGCAAGATGCTGACGCCCGACCAGTACAATATCCTGAGGGAGGAGGGGACCGAGCCGCCCTTCTCGAGCCCGCTCCTCAACGAGCATCGCGCCGGCACCTTCCATTGCGCCGGCTGCGACCTAGCCCTCTATTCGTCGAAGACCAAGTTCGATTCCGGCACGGGCTGGCCGAGCTTCTGGGAGGCGCTGCCGAACGCCGTCGGCACCAAGTCCGACTATGCGCTCCTGATGGAGCGCACGGAGGTCCATTGCCGGCGCTGCGGTGGCCATCTCGGCCATGTCTTCGACGACGGCCCGCCGCCGACCGGCATGCGCCACTGCATCGACGGCCTGGCGCTGAATTTCAAGGCGGATAATCCCAAGGCGAGCTGAGGCGAGGCCCCTCCTGTCGTCATCCTCGGGCTTGGCCGAGGATGACGAAGGTTGAGAAGGTCTCCACCACGCCGCTTGCGCGGCCGCTCCGCCCTGGAATGACGAAGCCGGGACGGGCTCTCAATGCCCGCCGCCTCCGCCGGCGGATGCCGGAGGTCTGCGCATCATCACGGCGAAGACGGCGAGCAGAGCGAACAGCACCGTGAGCAGGTAGAAGACGTCGAGGAACGACAGCACCATCGCCTGCACATGCACCCGGCCGGCCATCTGCGCGATGGCGCCGGTCGCGCCGTCGATGCCATGCGCCTTCAGGTTGGCCGCCATCTGGCCGAGCTGCCTCAGCGCTTCCGGATTGCTCCAGCTCACGCTCTCCGACAGCCTTTCGTAGTGCATGTCGGTACGATGGATGAGCACCGTGTTGATCAGCGCCAGGCCGACGGCGCCGCCGAGATTGCGGGTCAGGTTGAAGAGCCCCGAGGCGTTCTTGATCTTGTCCGGCGGCAGCGTGCCGAGCGCCAGGTTGCTGATCGTCACCATGCACAGCATCAGGGAGACGCCACGGAAGAGCTGCGGTATCACCAGCTCGTTATAGTCCCAATCGGGCGTGATGCCGGTCGTTATCCAGGTGCCGGCGGCGAAGCCGAGAAAGCCGACGAGCAACATGAGCCTCGGGTCGACGCGGCGCGACAGCATGCCCGAGATCGGCGCCGTGACGAACATCGCCGCTCCGCTGATGAACACGGCTTCACCGATCATCAGCGAGTCGTAGCCGCGCACACGGCCGAGATAGAGCGGGTACAGGTAGGTCAGGCCGTAAAGGCCGATGCCCATGACGAAGGAGAAGATCGAGCCGAAGGTGAAGTTGATGTCCCTGAAAGCGCTGAAATCGACCACCGGAACCGCCGCCCGGAACGAGCGCCAGAAGAAGACGACGCCTCCGATCGCCATGATGACGGCAAAGGTGAAGACCGTGTCGTCCTGCAGCCAGTCATATTGCGGACCTTCCTCGAGCACATATTCGAGCGAGCCGAGGAAAGCCGCCATTCCGGCAAGCCCCACCCAGTCGAAGCGCTTGAAGAGCGAGGAATCGCCCTTGTCGAAATCGATCAGAGTCCACGCCGCCACCGTCACCATGATGCCGGGGACGATGTTGACCAGAAACAGTGCGTGCCAGGAAAAGGCGTGGCTGAGATAGCCGCCGATGGTGGGGCCGACGGTCGGCGCCAGCGTCGCGACGAGGCCGATCATCGGCGTCACCACCGAACGCTTCGAGGGCGGAAAGATGGTATAGGCGGCGGCGAAGACGCTCGGGATCATGCCGCCGCCGATGAAGCCCTGGATGGCGCGGTAGACGATCATCTGATCCATGTTGGTCGCCGTCGCGCAGAGCGCGCTGGCAGCCGTGAATCCCGCCGCCGCCACGGTGAAGAGCACGCGCGTCGACAACAGCCTTCCGAGGAAGCCGGAAAGCGGGATCATGATGACTTCGGCGACGAGGTAGGACGTCTGCACCCAGGCGATCTCGTCGGGCCCCGCCGCGAGGCCGGCCTGGATCTCGCCGAGCGAGGCGGAGACGACCTGGATGTCGAGGATCGCCATGAACATGCCGAAGACCATCGCCAGGAAGGCGAAGACGCGGCGCCTGTCCATCGCCGGCTCGGCCGGAGCCGCGGCGGCCAGGTTCATCGTGGTGGTTGCCGATGCCATGATTGTTGGCTCCTGGCGTTCCGAGGACGCTTAGGACGCTTACCGGACGGTGCTCGCGCCCGGCGCGGTGCGGCTATCCACATCGACCACGACGCTCAGGCCGGCCCGGAGCTTGCCCTTGGCGAGCACGTCGGCCGGGATATCGATGCGGACCGGTATCCGCTGCACAACCTTGGTGAAGTTGCCGGTCGCATTCTCCGGCGGAAGCAGCGAGAAGAGCGCGCCGGAAGCGGGTGCGAGCGAGGCAAGCGTGCCCTCGAAGCCGCCGCCATCCATGGCGTCGACCGAAACATGCACCTTCTCGCCGGGCTCCATTTTCGCGAGCTGCGTCTCCTTGAAGTTGGCGGTGATGTAGAGCTTGTTGAGCGGCACCACGACGCCGAGCTTCTGGCCCGGGCTGACGAGGTCGCCTTCCTTGACCGAGAGGTTGCCGACGACTCCGTCATAGGGGGCGCGGAGCACGGTGAAGGAGAGGTCGCGCGCGGCCTTGTCGCGCGCCAGTTCGAGCGAGCGGATGGAACTCTTCGCCTCCTCGTACTGCGCCTGCAGCACACCGATATTGGCGTTGGCCGCGGCGATCTGCGCGTCGGCGCCGGAAAGATTGGCGTTTGCCTGCTCGACGGCCGTCTCGGCGTCGTCGAGCTGCGCCTGCGTACCGACCTTCGTTTCGACGAGCTTGCGGGCGCGGTCGCGCGTGCGGACCGCATTGTCCGCGGCGGCCTGCGCGGCGGCCTTCTGCGCCTCGGCCTGCTTGAGCGAGGCCCTCGCGGCTTCGATCTGGGCATCGATGCGCAGGAGCGTCTTGTCCTCGGTGGCGATCTGCGCCTTCGCCTGGTCGAGGGCGATGCGGTAATCGCCGGCATCGATCGTGACCAGCGGGTCGCCCGCCTTCACATGCTCGTTCTCGGTGGCGGCGACGTGCTCGACATAGCCGGTGATCTTCGGGGCGACGGAGGCCATGTCCACCTGGACATAGGCGTCGTCCGTCGAGATCATGAAGCGGCCGACGGTCCAGTAGTCGTAACCGTACCAGGCGGCGCCGGCGAGAAGGGCGAGACCGATGACCGGCAGGACGATCGAGCGCGCGGAACGCTTCTTCTTTTGCGTTTCGGCGGCCGGTGCGGCATCCTCGCGCGGCCTTTCGATCGGCTTTTCGATCTCTGGCGCGGTCTTCGCGCCCGGGAACGGACGAAGTTCGGCAACCGTTGAACTGGCGGAGCTTGACATGGAAAAGCCTTCGTAGGGATGAACTGAACCGTTCGGTTCGAACTTGACTTAGTTCAAAAGAAAGCCCATATCAAGAGGGATCGAACCGATTGGTTCGAAAAAAAAATTAAAGGGCTGGAAACGGGGCATAAAATGGAGAGTGAATTCAAGCTCAGGGAAGAGAAACCGCCAGCCGAAATGGAAGGCTGTCCGATGGCGCCGGACGGCGTGCGGCGGGGCCGCCCGGCCGCCGGCCAGGATCCGGTCAAGCGGAAGCAGATCCTCGACGGCGCGCGGCGCGTCTTCATTGACATGGGCTTCGATGCTGCCTCGATGAACGACATCACGCGCGAGGCGGGGGTCTCGAAGGGCACGATCTACGTCTATTTCGCCAACAAGGAAGAGCTCTTCGAGGCGATCGTCGAGGAGGAGCGCGGCTCCATCTTCAACAATCTCTACGGCGCATTGCAAAGCGGCGACGGCCTGCGCGAGACGCTGATCAATTTCGGCATGGCGCTGTCGTTCAAGATCACCTGCGACAAGGTCATCAGCGCGCAGAGGACGGTCATCGGCGTATCGGAGCGGATGCCCGATCTCGGCAAGCGCTTCTACGAGCGCGGGCCGATGCACGGCCACAAGATATTCGTGGATTTCCTGGAGGCGGTCGCGAAGAAAGGCCTGCTCGAGATGAAGGACATATCCCTGGCGGCCTTCCAGTTCACCGATCTCTGCATGGCCGGGCTGTTCCGGCAATGCATCTTCGCCTATCGTAGCGAGCCGCCGAGCGAGGAAGAAATCCGCTACGTGGTATCGGCGGGCGTCGACCTCTTCCTCAAGGCCTATGGAACGGAGAAACTGCGCCGGCTGATGGGAGCGGAGAGTGATTGATCAGGCAGTCGCCCTCAGGATCGCCATGCGCAGTTCGTCGATGCCCAGGCCCTTTTCGGCCGAGGTGGCGATCACCTCCGGATAGGCGGCCGGGCGCTTCCTGATCTTCTCCAGCGTTTCCGCCACCAGACGGTCGACCGCCGGCGGCTTGATCTTGTCGGTCTTGGTCAGCACGAGCTGGTAGGACACCGCCGCCTTGTCGAGCAGGTCCATCACCTCGCCGTCGATCGTCTTCACGCCGTGGCGGGCGTCGATCAGGAGATAGACACGCTTCAGCGTCACGCGGCCGCGCAGATAGTCGAAGACGAGCCTCGTCCAGCGGTCGACTTCGTCCTTCGGCGCCTTGGCGAAGCCGTATCCCGGCATATCGACAAGGGCGAGCGGCGGCAGGTCATTCGCCGCGCCCGAATAACCGTCCGGGACGAAATAGTTGAGCTCCTGCGTGCGGCCCGGCGTGTTCGAGGTCCGCGCCAGCCCCTTCATGCCGACCAGCGCGTTGATGAGCGAGGATTTTCCCACGTTCGAGCGCCCGGCAAAGGCGATCTCGGGAGGGCCTTCCGGCGGCAGGAACCTCATCGCCGGAACGCCTCGGATGAATACGAAGGGGCGTCCGAACGGCGCTGTCGCCGCGCTCTCCGTTTGCGATTCCGTGCTTTTCACCTGGCGCCTTCCAGCCTCTCGATGTCCGCTCCGGAAATGGCATCGACATTGCGCATGATCTTGTCAATCGGCCAGTGCCACCACGCGACTGCGAGCAGGCGCGACACCGTCTCCTCGTCGAAGCGCGCCCTGACCACCCGCGCGGGATTGCCGGCGACGATCGCATAGGGTGGCACGTCGCGGGAGACGACCGCGCGCGCGGCGACGATAGCGCCATCGCCGATGGTGACGCCCGGCATCACCATGGCCTCCGTGCCAAACCAGACGTCGTTGCCGACGATCGTGTCGCCGCGGAAGCCGGCCTCGACCGAGCCGTCGTCCCAGGCGGCGCGCCAGTCCTCGCCGAGAATGCCGAAGGGATAGGTCGAGAAGCCGCGCATGTCGTGATTGGCGCCGTTCATGATGAAGCACGTGTCGGCGGCGATGGCGCAGAACTTGCCGATGACCAGCCGGTCGCCGACGAAGTCGAAATGATAGAGGACGCACTGTTCCTCGAAGCGTTCCGGCCCGAGCGGGTCGTCGTAATAGGTGAAGTCGCCGATTTCGATGGTCGGCCGCGTCACCAGCGCCTTCAGATAGCCGCAGCGCTTCTGGTCCGGCATCGGGTGGACGATGTTCGGGTCGGGAAGCGGCATGGGGGACACCTGTTGGCGGTTGTTAGGGGTGCGTCCTTCGAGGCTCCGCTTCGCTCCGCGCCTCAGGATGAGGATCGCCCGCGCCAGCTTACCTCACGGTGAAGTGCGACTGAAGCGAGCCTCGTATCACGCACGGAAGACGCCGGCCTATTCCGCCGGCTTGGGTTTCTTCCTGAACGATAAGAGCGATTTCAGGTTGTTGCCGAGTTCGATCGGAACGCCCTGCCTCTTCATGATGACGCCCTGCTGCAGGATCGAAAGCGAGTTGTTCCAGGCGTAGTAGATGACCAGGCCTGCCGGGAAGTTCGCCATCATGAAGGTGAAGACGAGCGGCATCCAGTTGAAGATCATCGCCTGGGTCGGGTCCGGCGGCGTCGGGTTCATGCGCATCTGCAGGAACATGGTGACGCCCAGCACGAGTGCCCAGACGCCGAGATGCGGGAGGAAGGCCGGCGGCGCGAAGGGCAGCAGCCCGAACAGATTGAAGACGGAGGTCGGATCGGGCGCCGCGAGGTCGTGGATCCAGCCGTAGAAGGGCGCGTGCCGCATCTCGATGGTGATGTAGAGCACCTTGTAGAGCGCAAAGAAGACCGGGACCTGCAGCAGCATCGGCCAGCAGCCGGCGATCGGGTTGATCTTCTCCTTCTTGTAGAGCTCCATCAGCGCTTGCTGCTGCTTCATCTTATCGTCTGCATATTTCTCGCGGAGTTCCGCCATCGCCGGCTGCACCTTCTTCATCTTCGCCATCGAGGCGTAGGACTGGTTGGCGAGCGGGAAGAAGACGAGCTTCAGGATGACCGTGGTGGCGAGGATGGCCAGGCCGAAATTGCCGAAGAACTTGTAGAGCGTGTCGATCAGCCAGAACATCGGCTTGGTTATGAAGTAGAACCATCCCCAGTCGATGAGCAGGTCGAACTGCCTTATATGATGCTCGTTCTCGTAGGCGTTGATCGTTCCCACCTGCTTGGCGCCGGCGAAGAGGAGCGATTCAAGGTTCGCCGTCTGGCCGGGGGCGACCGAGAACGGGTCCGTCAGATAGTCGGACTGGTAGCGCGGCCTTCCGTCGCCGAAATAGTTGAAATGCGGCTGGAACGGCTGCTTATCGGACGGAACCAGCGCGACGGCCCAGTATTTGTCGGTGATGCCGAGCCAGCCATCGGTCGACTTGCCGGGCGTGACCTGCTTCTCCTCCTCCATCTTGGAATATTTGATCTGCTCGAGGCCTTCCTTGCCCGTCACGCCGACCATGCCTTCATGGATGTAGAAGGAACTGCGGTCCTCCGGCTTGTTGAAGCGCGTGACGCGGCCGTAATTCGACAGCGATATCGGCGCGCTGCCAGAATTGGTGACGCTGTCGTCGACCGTGAACATGTACTGGTCGTCGACCGAGATCGTCCGCTTGAAGGTCAGGCCCTTGTCGTTCGTGTAGGTCAGCGTCACCGGCGTCGAGGGCGTCAGCGTCGGGTTGCCGTCGACGGTCCACACCGTCGTCGGACCGGGCACCTGGCCCGTCTTGTCGTTGCCGACGAAGCCGATCTCCGCATAGTAGCCGTCGGGCAGGCCGGCGGGATTGAGCAGATCGATGTTCGGCGAACCCTTCTCGACCGTCTCGCGGTAATGCTTGAGCACCAGATCGTCGATGCGCGCGCCGGTCAGGTTGATCGAACCCGAAAGGCTAGGCGTGTCGATCCTGACGCGTTTCGAGGCCGCGATGCTCTCGGCGCGGTTGGAAGCCGCGGTTTCCGGCGCGGACTGGCCCGGCACGTCGGCATTGGGCGCCGGCGTCGTCGTCTGGCCGCTCGTGTTCTTCTCGGCCGTCCCGTGCTGGCCGCCCGATGCCGTGGCCTGCTTTTTCGTCTGTTCCTGGCGCTGCTGCTCGATCTTCTGCGCCTCGTGCTGCCGCTCGATGCGCGGGTTCATGTAGAACACCTGCCACAGCGTCAGGATCAGCACCGAAAGGGCGATCGTGATGAAGAAGTTGCGTTGATTGTCCATAAGAGGTTCTACGCCCGGGATTTCCTGCTTATGCGCCGCGAAAGCTCAGCCTTGAGTTCGCCGAATGGGACGTTCAGTATGTCCCGCCTGCCGACGATGACATAGTCGTTGCCGTCCGCCATGTCATCGGCGGCATGGGTCCTTACCGCCTCTTTCAGCCGGCGGCGGATGCGGTTTCTTGTCACCGCGTTGCCGACTTTCTTCGTGACCGTGAAGCCGACCCTCGGTTCTCCGGCGTCGCCACGATCGAGCACCTCGAGGAGAAAAAGCCGTCCCCGCCGTTTCTCGCCCTGGCGCACGGCCAGGAATTCCGCGCGTTTCGTGAGCCGGCCATAGGGCCGTATGCCCACCGCGGAGGTTTCGCTCTTCTCGCCGGCGGTGTGCGGTTCGACAGGCATTCGCCCGGCCGGTTCATGCCAGAAAGACCGGCAACGGATATCGCGCCGATCCCCGGCCGGGAACCATGCCTCAGGCCGACAGGCGCTTGCGGCCGCGCGCACGGCGCGCGGCGACGACGCCGCGGCCGCCCTTGGTGGCCATGCGGGCGCGGAAACCGTGGCGCCGCTTGCGGACGAGCTTGGATGGTTGATAGGTGCGCTTCATTTATTTGACTACCGCGGCGTGCGGCCCTTCTTGGTTCTGTTCAGGGAACAGGAGCTGAACGTCCGCTTCCGCGCAACGGCAAAAGCGCCGGGCGGACGGTCCGAACGTGCGGCGGCTTATAGAAACGTGGGTTGCGGAAGTCAACTGCGGCGGGAGGCTGGGAGAGGATGAAGCGCGCGCAATGGCAAAAGCGGAAAGACTCGTGGCGCCGCATCCCCTCTGTCCGGCCGGACGGGGGTAAAGGGACGAAAACCTCTTGGCCGAAAATGGGCGACAGGCGTCACGAAGCGGTGAGGGAGAGCGGGACGGCCCTCAAATGCGGGTGAGACACCATGCAAACCGCTTGCCGGTCAGGCGCCGATCCTTCATCTGGTAGGCGGCAATTCGGGAGATGCCACCGCGGGAGCAGATGGAGAGTGGCGCAGGCCGTGCTGGAGACCAATCCCAAGACGAAGCGGCAGGATGAGGCATCGGGCGATGCCGATCAGCGTCTGCGCCCCGGCGGCCGTCGCGCCCAGTGGAACTGGACCCGGTTCGTACCGCTCGCCGTCATCCTCGCCTGCCTGGCGCTGGGCTATGCGTTCGGCTGGCAGCGCTACCTGAGCTTCGACTATCTCGCGGCCAGCCGTCTGGCGCTGAAGGGGCTGGTTGCGGCGAACCCCGTGCTGGCGCCGATCGTCTTCATGGGCATCTACACACTCCTGGTCGCGCTTTCCGTCCCGGCAGCGTCGATCCTGACCATCTTCGCCGGTTTCCTCTTCGGCTGGCTGGCGGGCGGCATCCTGGTCGCGGTCGCCGCGACCGCCGGGGCGACCGTCCTCTTCCTGGCGGCGCGTACGGCCGTCGGCGATTTCCTCCGCAACCGGGTCGGCGGACGCGCGCTCCGTCTGGCGGAAGGCTTCGAGAGGGACGCCTTCGGCTACTTGCTTGCCCTCAGGCTGGCGCCCGTCTTCCCCTTCTTCGTCGTCAATATCGCGCCCGCCTTCTTCCACGTGCCGCTCCGCACTTATCTCGCCGCGACCTTTCTCGGCATCCTGCCGGGCACCTTCGCCTACGCCTATCTCGGACGGAGCATCGATGCGGTGCTGACCGAGGCCCACAAGGCCGGACGGCCCGTCGGGCTCATCGATTTCGTTTCGCCGCAGATCACCGTCGCCTTTCTGATCCTGGCGGCGATCGCCGTGCTGCCGGTGGCGGTGCGGGCGGTGAGGCGCCGACGCCAGCGCTTGGAAAGGCGCTGATCGGGGCGTCGTGGCAAAGATCCTCACACCGGATATCTGCGTGATCGGCGCCGGCTCGGGCGGACTTTCGGTTGCCGCGGCCGCCGCGCGGTTCGGCGTGCCGGTGGTGCTGGTCGAGAAGGGGCCGATGGGCGGCGATTGCCTGAATTTCGGCTGCGTGCCCTCGAAGGCGCTGATCGCGGCGGCGAAGGCAGCCGAGCACCAGCGCCATGCTTCGGCCTTCGGCATCGCAGACGTGGTTCCCGACATCGACTTCGCCGGCGTCAGCCGGCATGTCCGCGAGACGATCGAAGCTATCGCGCCGAACGATTCCGTGGAACGCTTCACGGGGCTCGGCGTCCAGGTCATTCAGGGCGAGGCAAGGTTCAAGGACGAGCGCGCGGTCGTCGTGGATGCCCATGAGGGCATGTATGAAATACGCGCGCGGCGCTTCGTCGTGGCCACCGGCTCCTCGCCCTTCATCCCTGAAATTGCGGGGCTTGAGGAGACAGGGTACCTCACGAACGAGACCATCTTCGAACTGACGGTGCTGCCGCCCCGCCTGGTCGTCATCGGCGGCGGCCCGGTCGGCATGGAACTGGCGCAGGCCTATCGGCGGCTCGGGGCGGAGGTCACGGTGCTGGAAGCGGCAAGCGTGCTCGCGGGCGAAGATCCCGAGCTAGCGGCCGTGGTGCTGGGGGCGCTGCGGCGCGAGGGCGTCACCGTTCACGAAAAGGCGCGCGTCGTCGGCGTGGAGCGGAAGGCAGAAAACAGTCTTCAGGTGAGAGCGGAGACGGAACGCGGTTCGCTTTCCATCGAGGGCACGCATCTCCTGATCGCGGCCGGACGAAGCCCCAATGTCGACGACCTCGACCTTGCGAAGGCCGGGATCGCCTTCGATCGCAACGGGATAAAGGTTAGCCGCACGCTCCGGACCACGAACCGGCGCGTCTATGCGATCGGCGATGTTGCCGGCGGGCCGCAATTCACCCATCGCGCGAACTACCATGCCGGGCTGGTGCTGCGGGCGCTGCTGTTCCGCCTGCCGGCGCGCGAGAACCGGCCGATTGTTCCCCGCGTCACCTATACGGAGCCGGAACTGGCGCATGTCGGGCTGACCGAGGAGGAGGCGGGCAAGATATACGGGAGCGTCCGGGTCGTGAAATGGCCCTATGCCGAGAACGACCGTGCGCGGACCGACCGGGAGGCCGAGGGCTTCATCAAGCTGATCGCCGGCCGGCGCGGCCGCATCCTTGGCGTCTCGATCGTTGGCGCCTCGGCGGGCGAGATGATCGGCTTCTGGGGGCTGGCGCTGTCGAAGAGGATGAATGTCCGCGACATCGCCGGCCATGTAGCGCCCTATCCGACCATGGGAGAAATTGGCAAGCGCGCCGCTCTGGCCTATTTTGCCGATGCAACCCGCAGTGGATGGGTGCGCCGTCTCATCCGGTTGCTCAAGACGTTCGGCTGACGGCGCGGGCTCGCCGCAAGAGCGGAGGAACATGACGGACAGGCCGGAAGAAGCGGGGAAGGACGAGGTCGGATCGGCCGTCGCCGACAGCGTCCCGCTGACGCGCGGCCTTTCGACCAAGCTTCTGCTCTGGACCATACTCTTCGTGCTCATTGCCGAAGTGCTGATCTTCCTGCCGTCGATCGCCAATTTCCGCCTGAGCTGGATGCAGCAGAAGCTCGGCACGGCCGCGGCCGTCGGCGTCGCGCTGGTGCAGGGCAAGCCAGACATGCTGAGCCGTTCCGCCCAGGACGAGCTTCTGATGGCGCTCGGCGCCAGGGCGATCGCGGTCCGCGATGCCGGCGAATCCCACATCCTCGTGGTGTCGAGCATGCCGCCGCATGTCGACGAGCAGATCGACATCAACCATGTCGGCGCCCGGGAGGCGATCGCCGGCGCGGTCGACACCGCGCTTTTCGGCGGCGACCGGATGCTGAGGATCCATGGCAGGGTCGGCAAGAGCGAGATGGGCTTCGAGGTCATCATCCCGGACGAGGGCCTGCGCCGCGCGATGATTGTCTACGCGCGCAACATCGCGTTCCTGTCGCTGCTGATCTCCCTGATCACCGCCAGCCTGGTCTTCTACGCGATCAACCGCATCATGATCCGGCCGATCCGCGAGATGACCCGCTCGATGCTCGACTTCGCCCGCGCGCCCGACGACCCTGGCCGTATCATCCGGCCCGAGCGGCGCGGCGACGAGATCGGCGTGGCCGAGCGCGAGCTCTCCTCCATGCAGGAGAACCTGCAGAGGACCCTGGCCGGCCAGAAGCATCTGGCCGATCTCGGCCTCGCCGTCTCCAAGATCAACCACGACATGCGCAACGTGCTGGCTTCCGCGCAGCTGATCTCCGACAGGCTCGCGAAGGTGCGCGATCCCCTGGTGCAGGCGTCCGTGCCGAAGCTGGTGCGCTCGCTCGACAGGGCCGTGGCCTATACGGAGGGCGTGCTCGCCTATGGCCGCACGCAGGAGGCGCCGCCGTCGCGCCGCCGCGTGCGGCTATGGCAATTGGTGGAGGAAGTGCGCGACATGCTCGGCGTCGAGCCGGAAAGCGGCATCGAGTTCGAAAACGCCGTCGATGCCGGCTTCGAGATCGACGCCGACCCCGAGCAGCTCTTCCGCGTGCTCGCCAATCTCTGTCGCAACGCCATCCAGGCGATGGCGGGCGATTCCGCCGCGGAAGTGGTGAAACGGCTTTCCGTTTCCGCCGTGCGGACGGGCAGCGTCAGCCGCGTCACCGTGGCAGATACCGGACCGGGCCTGCCCGGAAAGGCGCGGGAGAACCTGTTCGCCGCTTTCCGCGGCTCGGCGCGGAGTGGCGGGACAGGGCTCGGCCTCGCCATCGCGCAGGAACTGGTGCGCGCGCATGGCGGCACGATCGAACTAGTGGAGAGCGTCGGCGGGCGTACGGTCTTCGCCTTCACCATCCCCGACCAGCCGGTGCGGCTGGAGGAGGCGCGCAGCGCGCTGAGGCGCCCTGCATAAGCGGACGGCGCGCGAAGGCGCGCATCTGAAGGGGTTCCGCGCGGCGGGAGAGGCGCAGGTTCGGGGCGTTGACGCGCTGCGCGGAGCGGGCGGCAAGTTTTCTTTCGATCGGCTTGCTTTTCGACGCATCAATCGCTAGGTAACCGCGCACGGTTGCCGGGCCGCTTGAATTGCTGTCCGGTGCGGCCCATTCAAGGGTCCGTCGCGCGCCCGTAGCTCAGCTGGATAGAGCACCAGACTACGAATCTGGGGGTCAGGAGTTCGAATCTCTTCGGGCGCGCCATTATATCTAGTTGAAATTGCTGTCATTTCTGGCGTTTCGTGCCTTACCGCGCCGGCTTAGTTTTCGAAATTAAGCCGGTTTTTAAGCCGGTTTTGGATAAACGGATATGCGCTCGGACTGCCTCGCAGCATGGCGCACGCGCGACGTGGCCGGGAATGAAGCCTGGCTTTGCCAATTCACTCTTATCTGCGGATCACAGGTCCGAAATTGACGAACGGATTTGCATAATCGACCCGGTCGGGGAACTCGGCCGGACGCAATCTGGCATGCTGGGGGAAAATGAGGATATTCTTGCACACGTCGTAATAGGACCTGTGCGGTCAGATCATGTGCGAAGACCGCGGGTTCCCCGCAACGCCGCCCGAGAGTGAGAGTGAGGATCAAAGGTCCGTGACGGGTTGAGTGTCGAGAGAGAGGCTCTCGGCGCCCGTCATGGAGTTTGATCCCATGAACATGCAGGTTCTTGAGGCCCGCCCCGACATGCGCGGCGGATACAACGTGGATGTCAGCCGCGGCGAGCGGATCGGCCGCGTGTCGTCTGAATGGTTCTCGCGTCCCGATGACGAGCGCTATCTCTCCCTGTCGGAGCTGGCGGATTCGGTGCGGAGCCGGTCGGAGCGCAGCCGGACGCGCGTGGTGGAAACCGCGCTCATCCATGTCGAGGCGAGCCGGTCTGATCCGGAGCGATTGTCCCTCATCCTGCCTGGCTCGGACACGCCGGTCGCGCCGACGCACTGGAGCTTCGGTCAACTCGCCAGCCAGGTCGGAGCCCCCGCCGCTTATCTGCGCCAGCTCCCGGCCGCGCTGGCGGGCATCAATCTGCAGTACGGCCTGACCTCGCATCGGGCCTTATCCTGACTCTGTGATCCTGTCTCAGAATCATGCATTGGAGGCGCCTCACCACGGCTCCGGTGAAGCTCTTCAGACGTCCGGGTCAAGCGTTCCCGCAGCGTAGCGAGGACAACGCTTGACGCGGCGGCGGCACGACAAGCTGTTCATGGGGTGCAGGCTAAGTCCTGCACCCCTGCCACGCGGCGAGCGGGAGAGCGCGAGGGGAACCCCTCGCATTCTAAACAATGAAGTTGCGCCGAAGGCGCTCCGCTTGGGTATCGTGCGTGCATTTGTATTTTACCGATCTTGACACTATTTCGCGTCCGCTTTTCCTTGATGACCTTGCAGTGAGCCTCGCGCCCGGTGCGCTCGACGCGGTCGAGCGCACCGGGCTGATTCACGGCATGCCGTTCATCCTGATGGATGACGGCAGCTACGATCTCGCTCTCAACCGGTTCTTTCGTGCCTGTCCTGCTATGGGAGCGCGATCGCCGAACACGTGGCGCTCCTACGCCCGCGACATTCTCGTCTGGGCGCGCTTTCTTGTCGAACGGCGCGGCGGCAAGACGGTCTGGCAGGCCGGCCGCGACGATGTCCTGGCCTTTCACCGGGCGCGTCGGCTGTCGGCAGCTCCCTACCGCATCTCGGCTGCGAGCTGGAACCGGAGCGTTGCCGCGCTCGACAAGCTCTATCGCTGGGCTGTCGAGGAAGGAATCATTGCGATCTCGCCCTTCAGCTACGGCGCCACCCTTCGCAGGGCCGGCGGTAGCCGCGCAGTGCTCGCTGTGACGACGAACCGTGCCCGCGAGCGCGCCGCGCGGCGCCACGATACCCGTTACATCGATCTTGGCCGCTACCTGCTGTTCCGCGAGGTGGGATTGCGCGGCCGGCTTCCCGACGGCTCGGAGGACGCGACGTGGCGCGGCCGCAACGGCGAGCGCAATGCGTTGTTTGCCGAGCTTCTCGTCACGACCGGCCTGCGGCTGACAGAGGCCGGCAGTCTGCTGCTGAGTGAGCTGCCGCGCCTGACCGATCCCGAATCGCGCTCGGTGCCGTTCGATCTCCCCGGTCCGATCGCCAAGGGCGGACGACCACGGCGCATCCGCGTTCCCCGCCGGGTACTGAGATTGATCGGCGACTATGTCGATCTCGAGCGCACGGTCTCTGCCGCGCGCTCAGAGCCTTCGGTGTCCGATCCGCTCTGGCTGATGCTGGAGGACGGGAAGGCAACAGACGCGGCGGGCAAGCGTGTCCGGCTCGACCGTCTGACGCTGGGCGAACGCCGCCGCGTGCTGGTCGGCACGCCCGGCCAGGCGCAGCATGCCTTGCTCTGGCTGACTGAAGGCGGCAAGCCCGTGCCCTCGGCGACTTGGGAAGCTGCCTTTCGGCGGGCCTGCACCCGCTGCCGCCGTTTCGGCATCGAGGTCGAGGTGACGCCACACACGCTGCGGCACACCTTCGCCGTCAACATGCTCTCCATGCTGATCCGCGAGCAGATCGGATCCGTGTTCGATCCGCAGGACCAGCACGGCGCAGCCTATCGGCGGATTCTCGGCGATCCTCTGCAGAAGCTCCAGCACCTGCTGGGGCATGCGAGTATCACCAGCACCTACATCTATCTCGACAGCCTCGCCGAGGCGCAGGAGCTGGTCGAGGCCGCCGCGGATCGCTGGGCCGAAGACACGGCTGGCGGCGCGGCATGACCGCCGCGGCGGCTCCATCGGTGCGGCGGCCGGGTCGCCGCGCCCTCTTTCCCGAGGCGCTGCCCGATCCCGAGGGCGAGGCCGCCGCTGCGATCGCATCGCTGCGCTTTACCGTCACGCTGGCGGATCGCAGCAAGACGATCGACCTGACGATGCTCGCCGGCCGCAAGGCATTGGCGCGGACCTTTGCCGGCGCGCTCTGGCGCGCCTGCCAGGTCGGTGGTCCGGCCGGCTCGATCTCGACGGCCTACGCCTATGCCAATGCGCTCAAGACATTTTGGCGCTATCTCGATTCCGCCGGATCGCACGTCGCCCGTCTCTCCGACGTCAGTGCCGTCTGCATCGACGGCTTCGATTCCTGGATGGAGGGGAGCGGCCTGCATCCCAATCACCGCCTGCACCGCATGAGCAAGGTGCTCAACCTGCTGCGGCTTGCCGAGGCCGCGGAGCCCAGCCACCTGCCGCCCGATGCCTCACGCCGGCTGATGTACACGAGCGATCGGCCCGGCGTGCGCGCCAGGCCGCGCGATGCCTATGGCGATGATGTCGCCGCGGCATTGCGGAAGGCGGCGCGCACCGATCTCGCCGCCATCATCCGCCGCTTGGGCGAGGCCGATCGTATTCCGGCGGTCGAGGATTCCGATCGGAGCAAGGCGCTGGCAGCAACCCACAAACAGGTAATGGAAGTGATCGACGCGGAAGGCGTCATCGGGCACAGGCACCCTCTCTTCAAGCGACTCTACACGCTCCGCCGCGAGAGTGGCCTGCCGAACGATCGCCTGATCCACGATCTGCATGGCCGCCGGCATCTCATCGCCGCCGATCTCGTGCCGCTCATCGTGCTTATCTCGCTCGACACCGGCATGGAGATCGAAGCGATCAAGGGCTTGCGAGCGGACTGCCTGAAGAACCCGGCGGGCGGCTATGTCGAGATCGAGTATTGCAAGCGTCGGGCGCGCGGCGCCGAGTGGAAGCGGCTGCGTGTGCGCGACGGCGGTTCCTCGACGCCGGGCGGCTTGATCCGCAAGGCGCTGCAGTGGACCGGTCCGGCGAGAAGCCGGCTCGGCGCCGACACGCTCTGGGCGCACTGTGCCTGGGGCCGCCTGACCCCTCGGGTGCTCAGCATGAAGGAGCTCGCGGCCTCATGGACGCGCCGGCACGGCATCCTTGATGAGCGGGGCCAACGCCTTCGCCTCAATCTGACGCGCCTGCGCAAGACGCATAAGGCGGCATGGTACCGGCGCACGGGCGGCCAGCTCGACCGCTTCGCCGTCGGCCACACTGTCGCGGTCGCGGCCGACCACTACGCCGACATTCCCGCGCTTCGTCATCTGCACGAGGCGACAATTGCCGACGCCATGACCGATGCGCTCGACGCCGCGTTCCCCCCCCTGTGTCCTGTCGTCGGAGGAGGAAGCGGCCGTCCAGACCGATCCCGACAAGGCGACCGGCCTTCCCGTTGTCGGCGCCGCCGCGGTCAAGGCGCTGTTCGGCGGCGAGCAGGACGTCTGGCTCGCCAGTTGCGGCGGCTTCTACAACAGCCCGTTCGGCTCGGAGGGAGAGGCCTGTCCGTCCCCCTTCTGGGGGTGTCTCGAATGCAGCAATGCCGTGGTCACCGCCCGCAAGGTGCCCGCGCTCCTGGCCTTCCTCAACTTCATCCGGGCGCAGCGGCAGGTGCTGAGCGAAGCCGACTGGATCGCCAAGTTCGGCCGGGTTCACGGACGCATCGCCGAACAGATTCTGCCCCGGTTCGCCGACGCCGAGATCGAGGAAGCCCGTCGGATTGGGTCATCGGACCCCGCGCTCCTCTACCTGCCGCCCGAAGCGAGAGCGCCATGATGCCGGCACCGATCAAGCTGCCGCAGCACGCGTCGCTGCCTTCGGCCATTTATGGCAACGACGAGCCCGTGCTTGCCGGCGTGGCGGTCAGGGACGATGCCGACCGCACGCGACTTCCGCGCTTCGGTGACGATCTTTGGGACCTGGGCGCCGCCATTTTCCGGGTGAACGCCCGCTACAGCAATTACCGGCTGAACCTCGCCCGCATCGCCGATCCCGTCACGCGGCGGCTGGCGAAGGAGTACGTGATCGCCCGCCTGCGCATCCATGTGCCGGGATATCGGGCGCCCTGCGGCGCGACCTCGGCGATCCGCCTGCTGCGCTACATCCAGCATTTCGCCGCGTTCCTCCGCGCAAGGACTGGCGCCGTCCATCTCAGCCGGATCGATCAGGCGCTGCTCGACGCCTATCTGGCGTATGCCCGTGACGGCGGACGGCGAACGCCTCACGAGACGGTGAAGTATGTCGAGGTGCCGATCGACCTGCATCACCTGGCGCCATGGCTAACCGGCGGCGGCATCGGTTTCCTGCCGTGGCGTGGACGTGCGGCGCACCGCGTTGCCGGCCGGCCGCCAGCGCCCGCCGAGAACGCCACGCCGCGCATTCCCGAGCCGGTCATCGGCGCCATGCTGCGCTGGGCGCTCAAGTATGTCGAGGTCTATGCGCCCGATATCCTCGCGGCGCGGGCCGAGCTTGACGCTCTCGAAGCCCGCTGCGCCCGATTGATGGCGCGGGACGCGCGGGCCGGACGGGCCGTGGCCAAGAACTATCGCGCCCGCGTGGCCAAGTGGCTCGACGTGCGCCGGGCCATGGGCCGAGGCGTGCCGATCTGGGAGCACGCGCCCAATGTGGCCCGCCGCATCGACCCGCTCACCGGCGAAGAGACCCCGCCCTACAATCTCCATCTGATGCGCCTTCACGCCGGCGCTCCGCAGAGCGGCCGCATCAGCCAGTCCGAGCCGACTGCACGACTGATCGAGAAGGCAGCCGCCGAGCTCGGAACCGAGATCGGCGGGCTCGATACGCCGATCTCGATCGATCCGGACACCGGACTGCCATGGCGCGAGCGCTTCGACGGCCTCAGCCTCGCCCGCGAAGAACGGATGTTGCAGGGCGCCTGCTATCTCGTCTGCGCCTACCTCACCGGCATGCGCGACAGCGAGGTGCAGGCGATGCAGCCGGGTTGCGTGTCGCCGGTGCGCAGCGCCGACGGCCTGGTCGAGCGGTACCGGCTGCGCAGCACGGTGTACAAGCGCCATGGCGCGCGCGGCGTCACGGCCGACTGGATCACGATCGAGCCCGTCGCTCGCGCCGTCGCGGTGATGGAGGTTCTCTCGGCACGCAATCGCCGAGAGAAGGAACTGTCATCCTTGTGGGTGGCGCTGAAGGACTGGCCCTGGAGCAACGATCATCTCGGGATGGGTGCAACGCCGACACTCAACCTTTTCCGCGAGGGCCTCGACACGCGCTCGGAGGCCGCGCCGGCGATTCCGCGCATCGGCGACGAGCCTTGGAAGTTTACGACCCGGCAGCTCCGACGCACGATCGCCTGGTACATCGCCAACCGGCCGTTCGGCACGGTCGCCGGCAAGATCCAGTACAAGCACGCCTCGGTCGCCATGTTCGAAGGCTATGCCGGATCGGCGCAGGCCGACTTCCGCTTGGCGATCGAGCGCGAACGTGCACTCGGCCAGCTCGACGACATTGTCGCCCATTACGAGGCCTATCTTCGCCGTGAAGGCCCGGCGGGACCGGGTGCTGCGCGACTGCGACGCGAGTTCGGCCGCGTGCAGGAGGAACTTGGCGATCTTCCCGGCCGGATCTTGGACCGCAAGCGGCTGCGCACCATGGTTGCCCATCTCGGGCGGACCCTGCATGTCGGTTTCCTCAACGACTGCCTGTTCGATGCAGCGACCGCGCTCTGCCTCACCGGCGCGCCAGATGCCGAGCGGACGGCGCCGGCCCTATCGCGCTGCAGCCCCGACCGGTGCCCGAACGCCTGCCTGACCGCCCGGCACCGCGAACCGTGGCAGGCCTCGATCGTCGAGGGCGAAGCGCTTCTGGCCGACCGGCGTCTATCGCCGCTGCAGCGCACGGCGATCCTGCGGGACAACGAGCGCAAGTGCCGGCTGATCGCGCCTCTCATGGACGGTGACGCATGACCGCGCTCGGGCCGAAGAGCCAAGCGGCGCTAAGGGCTGCCATGAAGCGGTTGCTCGACGGCCGCCCTGAACGCACCGACGGGGCGCTGACCGTCGCCAACCTGGCGCGCGAGGCCGGCGTCAGCCGAGCGACGGCGAACCGGGCCGGCGATCTTCTCGCCGAGCTCCGCGCGGCCGAAGCCCGCCTGCGGCGATCGTCGCCCAGGGCCCTCAAGGAACGCATCCATGCTCTGGAAGCGGAACTACGCGCCGTGCGTGGTGCCGAGATGGCGGAGCTGCGGGCGCTCACCCGGACGCTCGCGCAGCACATCCAGATGCTGACGTTGCAGCTCGCCGAGCGAGATGCCGTCATCGAAGGTCTGCGAGCGGAGCTGTCTCGATCCGTGGACGCCAGGGTCGTCCCGTTGCGGCGTCCGCCTCTGGACGGCACCGGCTGACAGCCGCGCTTCATCCTGACCGGTCCAGGCGCCGCTCGCCGGTCATGGCTGCCTCCCGTGCTCGCCCGTCGAGGCAGGGCTCGGGTTGTGGCAGACGCTGCCGGCCCATCAACCCTGTTCCGCACCAGCACCGAGAACAGGGTGTGACGGCCCGGCTTCCCGCGTCTGCCCCTGCCGCCTCGCCCTCGACGGAGAGGGCGAACACAGGAGGCAGCCATGACCACCGATCGCACACCCCAGCCCCGGAACGACATCTACGAGCGTGTCACCAGCCAGATCATCGCCGCCATCGAGGCCGGCGCCGACCAGTACCGGATGCCCTGGCACCACGACGGATCGGCCATCACTACGCCCGTCAACGTCGCCTCGCGCAAGGCCTATCGTGGCGTCAACGTCATCGCACTCTGGGCCGCCGCGCACGCCGCCGGCTTTCCCGCCGGCATCTGGGGCACCTATCGCCAGTGGCAGGCGCTCGGCGCCCAGGTCCGCAAGGGCGAGCGCGGGCACCTCGTCGTGTTCTGGAAGACCGTCGATCGCCACGGCAAGGCAGACGTACAGGACGGCGACGAGGATCGCGACGAGCCCGCCCGGCGCATGTTCGCCCGCGGCTACACGGTCTTCAACTGCGCGCAGGTCGACGGCTACACGCCGCCCGAGATACCGGTGCTACCCGAGGCCGAGCGCATCGAGCGGGCCGAACGGTTCTGCGCAGCGCTCGGCATCGACATCCGCCACGGCGGATCGCAGGCCTGTTACCGCCCATCCACCGACCACGTGCAGATGCCCGACTTCGCCTGCTTCCGCGATGCCGCAGCCTATTACGCCGTGCTGCTCCACGAATGCGGGCACGCCTCCGGCGCCAGGCATCGCCTCGACCGTGATCTCTCCGGACGGTTCGGCTCGGCCGCCTATGCTATGGAGGAATGCACGGTCGAGCTCCTGAGCGCCATGATCTGCGCCGACCTCCATCTCAGCGTCGAGCCGCGGCCCGACCACGCCAGCTATATCGCCTCCTGGCTCGAGGTGCTTCGCTCCGACAAGCGCGCGATCTTCACCGCCGCAGCCAAGGCGCAGCAGATCGCCGACTGGCTGCACGCCCAGCAGGGCAACGCTTGCCGGAACGACGTCAGGGGCGCCGCATAGGCGCTCCTCGACCCGATCAGTTGACAGTTCGCTCCCGGAACAGCGCCTCAATCAGCGGACATTCCGGCCGCGTGCCGTCGGCGCATTGCGCGACGACGTCCTTGAGCACCCGCTCCATGCGCTTCAGGTCAGCGATCTTCGCCCGCACATCGTCGAGATGCGCGGCGGCGACCGCGCTTGCCTCGGCGCAGGGCTGGTCGCGTTCGTCGACCAGGCGCAACAGCTCGCGGATTTCGTCGAGTGAGAAGCCGAGCTCGCGTGCCCGCAGCACAAAGCGAAGGCGCCGCTCGTGCGTCGTGTCGTAGCTGCGGTAGCCGGCCGCCGTGCGCGGTGGCTCGGGCAGGAGCCCGACCTTCTCGTAGTAGCGCACAGTCTCCAGATTGCTGCCCGTCCGCCGGGCGAGCTCAGCCCGCTGCAGGCCCTTCACGCCAGCGTGATCGCGCATCGCAAAAATCCCTCTTGACCCTGTAGTTGCTACAGACCGCATGGTACTGCGCAATGAGGATTTCGGCAAGGAAAGCGAGATCGGACATGGATATATCGCGACCCAGCACGGCGGGCATGACGTCCGCCACGACCGACGTGCTCGCGTCGGACCGAGCCGAAGTCGGACGGCAGCGCCTGGTCGCCGTCGGCGGCATTCTCGGCGCGCTTGCCGCCTCCTCGTGCTGCATCGTCCCGCTCATCCTGTTTAGCCTAGGCATTGGTGGCGCCTGGATCGGCAATCTGACGGCGCTCGCGCCCTACAAGCCGCTCTTCGTCGCCGGGACGACGGGCGTTCTCGGCTACGGCTTCTATCTCGTCTACTGGAAGCCGAGGCGGGCCTGCGCCGAGGATGCTGCCTGCGCGCGCCCGATCCCCAGCCGCATTGTCCAGATCGCGCTCTGGTTTGCGACGGTGCTCGTCGCGGCCGCCTTCGCATTCGACTACGTCGCCCCGCTGCTGCTTTCCGCCTGACACCAAGAGGAGACCCGTCCCATGAAGAAGAGTTTGAGTGCTCTTGCTTTGATCATGTCGGTGATGACCGCGCCTGCCGTGTTCGCTACCGAACGCACAGTCACCTTCGCCATCGACAACATGACCTGCGCCTCCTGCCCCTACATCGTGAAGACCTCGATGGCGGCGGTCCCCGGGGTCTCGACGGTGGCCGTCTCGTTCGAAGCCAAGACCGCGACCGTGACCTTCGACGACGCGCAGACGACCCCGGATGCCATCGCGGCCGCCAGCATGAATGCCGGCTATCCGGCCCGCCCGACGCAGGAGCAAGGCAGTTGACATGCATGACCGCGCCCTGATCCGCACCGGCGCCGCAGGCGCCATTGTCGTTGCGATCTGCTGCGCGGCGCCACTCCTTGCCGTGCCCCCGCCGCTGGCCGGCCTCGGCGCGTGGTTGACGGGTTCGGGTCTGGTCGTGCTTTCCCTGATCGCCGCGGGCCTCGGGCTTGTCGCCTGC
The DNA here is from genome assembly GCA_001896885.1 of Rhizobiales bacterium 65-79. GTDB lineage: Bacteria > Pseudomonadota > Alphaproteobacteria > Rhizobiales > Rhizobiaceae > Mesorhizobium_L. Next base: position 55,811 of record MKRJ01000043.1, read on the forward strand.
GGCATCCATCATCGCCGTGCAAAGGTCGTCTGTTCCAACACGAAGATTCTGAATGAAGGCCTGAAGCCATGAACGATTGCTGCACATCCTCCGCGTCCCGCGACAAGGCGACGGTTTCTACATCCGCAACGGTGCCGAGCTTGGCCGTGCGGCCGGGTGTGACGTTTCCGGACTGGTCGGTGGTTTCGTCACCCGTGGTGAAGGAGGCCCTGCTGGCCATGGTCGGCTCCGACCATGTGCTCAACCGCTGGAGCGGCTACGAGGCGGCCACGGATCGCGTGCGCGTTGCGTTGCTACAGCTCTACGCCGAACACGGGCGAGCCCCGACCCCAAGCGCGCTTGCCAAGCGTGCGGGGCTGAGCGAGGAAGCCGTCCGTGCGCTGCTCGAAGAGCTCCGCCGTCGCGACCTCGTCGTACTCGATGGCGACATGATTGTCGGCGCGTATCCCTTCACCGACCGCGACACCGGCCACCGGGTCACACTGGACGGACGCACTCTTACTGCGATGTGCGCGGTCGACGCGCTCGGCATCGGCGCTATGACCGACCAAGACATCTCGATCGTCTCGCGCTGCCGCCACTGCGGCGCGCCGGTCCGGATCACCACGCAGGAACGGGGCCGGGCTCTGGCCGACGTTGAGCCGACGACGGCCGTCGTATGGCTCAGCGTCCATTACGAAGGCGGATGCGCTGCGAACTCGCTGTGCACTGCAACATCCTTCTTCTGTTCCGACGATCACCTCGCCGCGTGGCGCCGGCAGCGTCCTGCAGACGAGCCGGGATTCCGGCTGTCGATCGAGGAAGCTCTCGAAGCAGGTCGGGCGATCTTCGGGCCCAGCCTTGCCGGAATCGGCACAATCGCCGGCCACGGCAACAACGCGGCCGAGACACAAGGTGAGCCTCAATCGTCGGGCGATACGGCATCGCCGGACAGGCCCGTGACGCATCGGCGCCTTGGCACGAATGGCCGCAACAATGGTTCCTACGACCTTGCCATCATCGGCGCCGGCTCGGCCGGCTTCTCGGCCGCGATCACGGCAGCCGATCAGGGCGCCCAGGTGGCCCTCATCGGCAGCGGCACCATCGGCGGCACCTGCGTCAATATCGGTTGCGTGCCGTCGAAGACGCTGATCCGCGCCGCCGAGACGCTCCACAATGCCCGAGCCGCGGCACGTTTCGCCGGCATCACGGCCGAGGCCGAACTGACCGACTGGGGCGGAACCGTCCGTCAGAAGGACGCGCTGGTTTCGGAGCTACGTCAGGCCAAGTACGCCGACCTGCTCCCGGCTTACAACGGCATCGCCTATCGCGAAGGGCCGGCGCGCATCGTGGACGGCGGCGTCCAGGTGGACGGCACGTTTGTCTCAGCCGGCAAGATCATCATCGCGACCGGCGCGCGACCGGCCGTCCCTGTCATCCCCGGCATCGAGACCGTGCCATACCTGACGAGCACGACGGCGCTTGATCTCGAGGCGCTGCCCCGATCTCTGCTCGTGATCGGCGGCGGCTATATCGGGGCCGAACTCGCCCAGATGTTCGCCCGCGCCGGCGTCGAGGTGACGCTGGTGTGCCGCTCGCGTCTCCTTCCGGAGGCCGAACCCGAGATCGGCACGGCGCTGACGGGGTATTTCATGGACGAGAGCATCGCGGTGATTTCCGGCATCACGTACCGGACGATCCGCAAGACCGCGGACGGTGTTGCACTCACTGTCCATCGCGACGGCAAGGACGTCACGATCGACGCCGATCAGGTGCTCGTGGCGACGGGCCGCGCGCCCAATATCGAAGGTCTCGGGCTCGCCGAGCATGGGATCGCTCTCTCGCCGAAGGGCGGCATCTTCGTCGATGACCGCATGCGCACGACAAGATCGGGCGTGTACGCTGCCGGCGACGTCACCGGTCACGATCAGTTCGTCTACATGGCCGCCTACGGTGCCAAGCTCGCGGCGAAGAACGCCCTCAACGGCGACAGCCTGCGCTACGACAACAGTGTCATGCCGGCCATCGTCTTCACCGATCCGCAGGTGGCGAGCGTCGGGCTGACAGAGGCGGCTGCGCGGACCGCCGGCCACGCCGTCCGTGTCTCCACGATCGGTCTCGACCAGGTGCCGCGCGCGATTGCCGCCCGAGACACACGCGGGCTCATCAAGCTCGTCGCCGACGCTGGCAGCGGCCGGCTGCTCGGGGCGCATATCCTCGCACCGGAGGGAGCCGACAGCATCCAGACGGCGGCCCTGGCAATCCGGCACGGCCTCACCGTCGACGACCTCGCGGATACGCTCTTTCCGTATCTCACCACCGTTGAGGGCCTGAAGCTCGCGGCTCTTGCCTTCGACAAGGACGTGGCGAAGCTCTCATGCTGCGCCGGCTGAGCCGTGAAGGCTCGGATGTCGAACGTGACAATGTTGGAGGAGATCTAGTGGCGAAGAGATATGACCTTGCGATCATCGGCACGGGAACGGCTGCGATCGTAACAGCACACAGGGTTCGTGCGGCTGGCTGGAGCGTCGCCGTCGCGGACTTCCGGCCCTTCGGGGGCACCTGCGCCTTGCGCGGTTGCGATCCGAAGAAGATGATGGTCGGCGGCGCCGAGGCGGCTGATCACGCCTGGCGCATGAGCGGACGTGGAATCGAAGGGGACGCGACGCTCGATTGGACGGGACTGATGGCCTTCAAGCGCAGCTTCACCGATCCGGTACCGCAGAAGCGTGAGAAAGCCTTTGCCGACAAAGGGATTCACGCCTTCCACGGTCACGTTCGCTTTATCGGCCCGAATGCGCTCGAGTTCGGAGGAGAGAGGATCGAGGCGGACCGTATCGTGATCGCCGCCGGCGCCGAGGCCGTGCCGCTCGGCATTCCGGGCGAGCAGCACCTGATCACCAATGAAGGCTTCCTGGAACTGGAGAGCCTGCCTGAACGCATCGTCCTTGTCGGCGGCGGTTATATCGCGGCCGAGTTTTCGCACATCGCGGCGCGCGCCGGAGCACAGGTCACAATTCTTCAGCACGGGAAGCGAATGCTCAAGCAATTCGACCCCGATCTCGTCGGCTGGCTGATGGACAAGTTCAGCGAGCGCGGCATCAATGTCCGCACACAGGCAGGGGTGACCGCCATTGAGAAGGTATCAGACGGCTATCGCGTCCGGGCGGACTGTCCTGACGGCGAACTCGATATGGACGCAGATCTGGTCGTCCATGCCGCGGGTCGGGCGCCGGCGCTCGCGACGCTCGATCTCGATGCCGGGAGCGTAAAGCACCATAACGGGCGGCTGGCGTTGAACGGATTTTTGCAAAGCGTCTCCAACCCCGCGGTCTACGCAGCAGGTGATGCCGCCGGCCTAGGACCGCCGCTCACTCCGGTATCAAGCCATGACGCGAAGGTAGTCTCGGCGAACCTGCTCAACGGCAACACGGTCAGGCCTGAATACACAGGCGTTCCGAGTGTCGCCTTCACCATCCCGCCGATCGCGGCCGTCGGCATGAGCGAAGCCAAGGCGCGTGAGAAAGGCCTGAACGTTCGCGTAAAGACCGAGCGCGTGGACGGCTGGTTCACCGCACGCCAGCAGGCCGAGACGGTGTATGGCTTCAAAACGTTGGTCGACGCGGACACTGACCGCATCCTCGGCGCCCATCTTGTCGGTCCGCACGCTGACGAAGTGATCAACATCTTTGCACTGGCGATCAGGCAAGGGCTGACGGCAGAGCAGTTGAAGACCACCATGTTCGCATATCCCAGCGGCGCGTCAGATATCGGCGAGATGCTTTGAGCGTAAGTGAGGTGGTCGACCGGTACGGCCGCGGAGCAGTCTGCACGAAAGAAATCCCTTCACCAGTCGCATTCGGTTCGCTGAGCAGTCGTAAAAACCACGAACCGCAATGCGAAGAGCAGCCCTCCAGATACTCCCGAGTGTCTCACCCGTTCTAAAACCGCGCAACGCCGCCAGATCGGCTGGTTTCGGCTGATGAAAGTCCGCTGAGACAGCTTGACTGTTCAGATAAGTCGCCGAGCAGATCAAGGCGCTCGAAACCGATAACGGCCGCATCGAGCTGCGCGCCGTGACCGGCCCCGACTATGGCCGGATCTACGACCATGAGTTGGTCGAGGCGGTGCAGCGGATCGCCGGCAACGGCACGGGCGATACGAGATGGAAGGTGCCCGGCGTACTCGATTGGTCGACGGGCGTCTACAATCCCCGCGTCGACATCACCAAGGACACGACGACGCTCTATGCGTCCGACCGCGATGTGTTCCTCTTCCTCGTCGACGATCTCAACCCCATTGAGGCCGGTCGGCTCCCTGATGGCTCGCCCGACCTCTATTTCCGCGGCTTTTATTGCTGGAATTCCGAAGTCGGCGCGAAGACGCTCGGCATGGCGAGCTTCT
>MKRJ01000044.1 GCA_001896885.1 Rhizobiales bacterium 65-79
ACGACGCGGATGCCGCCTTCCTGCGGCACGATCAGGAGTTCGCCGTCGGCGTTGAAGAAATGATCGTCCACCATGGAGACGTTCGCGACATAGACATGGGCGGCCATGCCGCTCTGGCCGAGCGCGTCGCCGGCGGTCGTCATGGTGCGGATGCCGGAGAGGAAATCCGTCTCCTCATTCGGCATCGGCGTCGGGTTCCAGCGGAGTTGGCCGAGCGCGAGTTCGTGGTCGCCGAGGTTGGGCGCCGTCTTCCAGTTCTCGAAGGAAGCCGCCTTGAAGCGGCCGGTGTGCTTGACGCTCGGGCGGATACGGTAGAGCCAGGAGCGCTCGTTGGTGCCGCGCGGCGCGGTGAAGGGCGAACCCGAAAGCTGCTCCGCATAGAGCCCGTAGGCGGGGCGCTGCGGCGAGTTCATGCCCTGCGGCAGCGAACCCTTCAGCGTTTCCGTTTCGAAGTCATTGCCGAAGCCCGGCATATAGCGAAGCGTCATGATCGCCTCCCTTGATTTGACCGATTGGCTGGTTTGTTGCATTTGTAACCATCGAGAATGTAACCATCAAGCGGTGGTATTCATGGCCGAAGACAAGCGTCGAACATCGCATGCCGACATCCCCGGCGCGGAGCCTTTAACGCCGCCCTCTAACACGGCACAGATGAGCGCGAACGAAGATCGTGCGCCTGCCGCGCCCTTACAGGGAGGTCGCGGCGAAGCCGCGCGTGGGGGTAAGAGGTCCGACGACATCCTCGTCCTGGAGAATTTCCTGCCCTACCGGCTCATGCGGCTTTCCGAGGCCGTCAGCCGCGAATTCGCCAAGGCATACCACGATCGATATGGAATGACGCGGCCCGAATGGCGGGTCTTCGCCACGCTCGGCCAGTACGGCACGATGACGGCGACCGCCATCGGCGCGCATTCGGCCATGCACAAGACCAAGGTGTCGCGGGCCGTCGCGGCGCTGGAAAAGCGCAAATGGCTGGCGCGGGAAACCGATCCTGCCGACCGCCGGATCGATCGGTTGACGCTGACGAAACCCGGCCGAGCAGCCTATCGCGACATGGTGCCGGTGGCGCGGGAATTCGAGCGCTGGCTTTCGAAGGCCATGGGCGCCGCCCGCTTCGCGGAACTGGACTACGGCCTCAAACGGCTGGACGAATTCCTGCATGGCTCTGCAGGGACTCTCATCAAAGTGCCACAGAGCAATTGACATCATATACGATGTCACCAATATTAAGGCGTGCGCCTTGTGTTGGACACCAGCATCATAGTTTCAGGCTTGAGGAGTCCCGGCGGCGCATCGGCGGAGCTTTTACGGCGCCTCAGGTTCGGTCAAGGTCAACTCCTGTTAAGTGTTCCGCTGCTTCTGGAATATGAGGCAGTTTGCTGTCGGCCAGAGCATTTGGAAGCGTCGGAATTGACGGGAAAGGAAGTCAATCAGGTGCTGGACGTCCTCGTGGCCATTTCAGAACCAGTCGAGATCAAATTCCTATGGCGGCCGCAATTAAGGGATGCGGCGGACGAGATGGTACTGGAAACGGCGATAAACGGCAGGGCAGACGCGATCGTTACCTTTAACGAGAGGGACTTCAGGCCGGTACCGGGATTATTCGGTGTATCGATCCTGCAGCCGAAAAAAGTCATCGACAGGATCATCTTATGAGCAACAAAGTTTCGACGTTCCCACTTCGCCTGCCCCGATCACTGAAGAGTGCGGTGGAGCAGATCGCCCAGGAAGATGGCACCAGCGTCAATCAGTTCGTCGTTACTGCACTGGCCGAAAAGATTTCGGCGCTGAAAACGGCGGAAATTTTCGCCGAAAGAAAGCAGCGAGCCGACTTCGAGGCTTTCGACCGTATTATGAATCGAAGGGACGGGCAAAAACCAGCAACAGAAGATAGTCTCTGAGAGACGGCTCTTTGGCTGGATGGTCTGCACTTTTGTCGAGAATTGCGCCGAGGAAGAGCCTGACCGGCACCAACCTCACCAGTCCATCACCACCTTGCCGGAGTTTCCGCTCCGCATGGCGTCGAAGCCCTCCTGGAAATCGTCGATGCCGATACGGTGCGTGATGAGGCCCGATACGTCGAGCGGACCCTGCACCAGGGCGATCATCTTGTACCAGGTCTCGAACATCTCGCGGCCGTAGATGCCCTTCAGGGTCAGCATCTTGAAGATGACCTTGTTCCAGTCGATCTCGAAGCCGGTCGGCGCAATGCCGAGGATGGCGATCCTGCCGCCATTGTTCATGGTATCGATCATGTCGCGGAAAGCGGGCGCGGCGCCCGACATCTCCAGCCCGACATCGAAGCCTTCCTTCATGCCTTCCTGGCGCATCACCTCGCGGAGATTTTCCTTCGAAGCGTCGACCACGTGATGGATGCCGAGCTTCCTCGCCAGTTCCAGCCGATGCGGGTTGACATCGGTGATGACCACCTTGCGGGCGCCGACCGCCTGCGCCACCAGCGCGCCCATGATGCCGATCGGTCCGGCGCCGGTGACCAGCACGTCCTCGCCGACGAGATCGAAGGAAAGCGCGGTATGCACCGCATTGCCGAGCGGATCGAAGATCGCGGCGACCTCGTCCGGAATATCGTCCGGGATCGGCACGACATTGTGCTGGGGGATCGCCACATATTCGGCGAAGGCGCCGGGGCGATTGACGCCCACGCCCTCGGTATTGCGGCAGAGATGCCCCCTGCCTGCCCGGCAGTTGCGGCAATGGCCGCAGACGATGTGTCCCTCGCCGGAGACACGCTGGCCACGTTTGTATTCGATGACGGCGGAGCCGACATCGGCCACCTCGCCGACGAATTCGTGGCCGGTCACCATCGGCACCGGCACGGTCTTTGCCGCCCATTTGTCCCAATTGTAGATGTGTACGTCCGTGCCGCAGATCGCCGTCTTCCGCACCTTGATCAGCACGTCGTTCGGGCCGATGTCGGGGACCGGCACCTGTTCCATCCAGATGCCGGGCTCGGCCTTCGCCTTCACCAGCGCCTTCATCATGTTGGACATGCGATGTTCTTTCCGGTCTAGGGACGCGTCACGAAGGCATAGGCGAAGGCCGGACCACCGCGCGGGCCGAAGGCCTGCCTGATCCAGAAGAGCGCGAGCGGCTCCAGCAGCCGCGCGGCGGAAAGCGGTCCCGCATCGACCGCCTCGAAACCCAGAGAATCGGCCAGGCGCGAGACGACCTCCTTCGCTTCCGCGTCGTCTCCGGCGACCGGCATCATCGGTTTCACCGGAAAGGCTGAAGCCTTGTCCATATTGTCGGCTCCGGTGGTGTTGAATGCCTTCACGACCCGCGCGCCGCGGGCAAGCCGGGCCACGGCCTCGCCCGCAGAATCGTCGTAGCCGAAGGCGAGATCGAGATTCTCGTCGAGCGGATTAGTGGCGTCTACCAGTATCTTGCCGGCAAGCGCGCCGGCGCCCTTCAAGGCGCCCTCGACGGCCGGCCACGGGACGGCAAGTACGATCACGTCCCCCTTGCCCGCATCCGCCAGCCCGGCGACGGAAAATCCGGCGGCCTTCGCCTTGCTCGCCGAATCGCTCTCTGGATCGCGCAGGGCGAAACCCGGTTCGTGCCCGGCCTTTTTCCAGCCCCTGGCGAGCGCAGTGCCGACGTTGCCGGCACCGATGATGGTGATGCGCATACCCAGCTCCTATCAATCGTTGCAGCGGAGATATAGGGTGTGGCGAGGCCTTCCCGCCATATTCGTCCGGTCACCTCCCCGCCCCGATCACCCCCATCTCGCGCCCCACCTTTCCGAATGCCTCGATCGCCCGGTCGATGTCGGAACTGTCGTGGCCGGCCGACATCTGCGTGCGGATGCGCGCCTGTCCCTTCGGCACCACGGGGAAGGAAAAGCCGATGACGTAGATGCCGTGATCGAGCAGCCGCGCGGCCATTTCCTGGGCCAGTTTCGCCTCGCCGAGCATGACCGGAATGATCGGATGATCGGCGCCCGCAAGCGTGAACCCGAGCTTCGTCATGCCGTCGCGGAAGCGTTCGGCATTGGCATAGAGCCTTCTCCTCATATCGTCCCCGGAAGCCACCATGTCGAGAACCTTGAGAGAGGCTACGGCGATGACCGGCGCGAGCGTGTTGGAGAAGAGATAGGGCCTCGAACGCTGGCGCAGCCAGTCGATCACCACCGCCTTGCCCGACGTATAGCCGCCCGACGCGCCGCCGAGCGCCTTGCCGAGCGTGCCGGTCACGATATCGACCCGGCCTTCCACGCCGCAGGCCTCCGGCGTGCCGCGACCGTGCGCTCCGACGAAACCGACGGCATGGCTGTCGTCCACCATCACCATGGCGTCGTATTTTTCGGCAAGGTCGCAGATGCCCTTCAGATTGGCGATGATGCCATCCATGGAGAAGACGCCGTCGGTGGCGATCAGCCTGAAACGGCAATCGGCGGCCTCCTTCAGCCTGGCCTCAAGATCGGCCATATCATTGTTGGCGTAGCGATAGCGCTTCGCCTTCGACAGGCGCACTCCATCGATGATCGAGGCGTGATTGAGCGCGTCGGAGATAACAGCGTCCTCTTCGGAAAGCAGCGTCTCGAACAGGCCGCCATTGGCGTCGAAACAGGAGGAATAGAGGATCGTGTCCTGCATGCCGAGGAAAGCCGAGATCTTCTGCTCGAGCAGCTTATGGCCTTCCTGCGTGCCGCAGATGAAGCGTACCGAGGCCATGCCGTAGCCATAACGGTCGAGCGCCTCCTTGGCCGCCTCGACGATCGCGGAACTGTCGGCAAGGCCGAGATAGTTGTTGGCGCAGAAATTGATCACGTCGCGCCCGGCGGAGCGGATGTGGGCCAGTTGCGGCGAGGTGATCACCCGCTCGCTCTTGTAGAGGCCCCCTTCCTTGAGGCCGGCGAGCTCGGATTCGATATGGGAAAGAAATGCCTGCGTCATGGCGTCTCCTCGGTCGCGGGCGAAATGTGGCGCGGAAGGAGAGCCGAGTCCATCGGAAATGCGGCGGCTCCAGATGTTGTGGGTCAGTCGCTGTCAGTCATCGCTCTCAAGGTCGGCCTCGAAATCCTGACCGCCATAGTAGACACCAAGGATGCTCACCAAATCGTTCGTCACCTCAAAGGCCAGCGTTACGCGACGACGATACCCCACCGTCCGCAAGCTTGGCCGTATGTCGTCCATGCGAACGCCACGCTCCGGGAACATCGAGAGAGAACGGCAATATTCAATAATGGCGGCCACATAGCTCTCGGCGATTGCCGGTGAGGCTCTTGCGGCGATGTTACGGTATAATTCAAGAAGCTGGGCTTCCGCCTTGGGCGAAAAGACGACGCGATAAGCCATCCGGCTTAGCGGCTCTTCGCCTGCTGCCTCGCTTCGGCTTTCAACGAAGCCAATACCGCGTCAGGGCTTCGTCCCTTCGACGGATCGGCCTTCAGCTCGTCATACGCAGCCGCGACTTCCGTGCGCAGCCAATGATCGAGAGCATTGTCGCGCGCCTGCAAGGCCCGCAAACCATCGCGGATGACCTCGCTCTCGCTAGCGTATTCGCCGGACGAAACCTTGGTCCTGACCATCTTCGCCATCTCGTTCGGCAGGGTGACGCTGAATTGCTGGGTGCTGCGCATGGGTATCTCATCCCAAATCATGCATAATAGGATTTAACACTATCATATATGTGTTACACGCGGAACGTTTCCCACACCCTGAAGGAGTGCACAGCCGCCAACAAACGTGGATGCCTTCGCCTAGCGCACGTAGCCCTTGCCGTAATGGCGCTCGATACGCGATTGGACGAGTTCGAAGCAGATCGACATCGCCCAGTAGATGATCGCCGCCGCGATCAGCATCTCGAAAACGCGGAAATCCCGCTTGCCGATGATCTGCGCGGTCTTGGTCAGCTCCCACACGCCCATCACTGAGACCAGCGAGGAATCCTTCAGCATCGCGATGAACTGGTTCCCGGTCGGCGGCACGATCAGCCGCATCGCCTGCGGGAAGATGATCTTGCGGAAGGTCAGCCCCGGCGGCAGGCCGAGCGCCATTGCCGCGTCGCGCTGGCCGTGCGGCACGCCGAGAATGCCGGCGCGGAAGATCTCGGCCATGTAGGCGCCGTAGCAGAGCGACAGCGCCAGGATGCCGGAAGGCACGGCGTCGAGCGCGAACTGGCGGCCGAGCGTCGGCAGGCCGAGATAGATCAGATAGACCTGCAGGAGCAGCGGCGTGCCGCGGAAAAAGGACGTGTAGAAGGTCGAGACGGCGTAGGCGGGGCCCGATTTCGACAGGCGCGCCAGCGCCGCCGCCATCGCAAGGCAGCAGGCGATGGCGATGGAGATCAGCGACACGTAGAGCGTGGTCACCGCCCCCGTCGTGATCAGGAAGGCGATGTTGGTCTGCCCGGTCTCGCTCTCCTCGAACCAGACGCCGAGGTCGCGGTTGAAGCTGCCGACGAAAGCGATGAAGAGGAGCAGAAGCTCGATCCAGACGATGACGATCTGGATGCCGAAGGGCAGAAGCCGCACGATCGCGACGTTCACCCATACCGCCACGGCGATGAGGATGCCGGTCAGGATGTCGAGCGCCAGACCGGGCTGCGTGCCGGGGCCGGTGGCGCCGCCGAGGAGCGGTGCCAGCAGGCCGCCGACACGGGTGCCGCCCAGCCCCATCCATGACAGCACGACGGCGAGGCAGAAGACGAGGACGAGATCGGCCCGCGTCGGCTTCAGGTCGAGGAGCCAGGAGCCGCGCGGAGCCTCCGCCTCCGGCTCCATGGATCGGCCGGCGACCGACACGTCAGTTGGTCGATTTGGCCGGGGTCGAAAGGTCGGTGTCGTACCACTTCATGGACAGCTTGGTCAGCGTGCCGTCCTTGTGCATGGCCTCGACGATCTCCTTGATCTTGGCGTCGAATTCGGCGTCGCCCTTGTCGGTCGCGACCGCCAGCGGCTCGTAGAAGGCCGGATCGCCGACGACCCGCATCGGGTAGCCATTCTTGATCGCGGCCTTGATCGTCGGCAGCGCCGAGAACACCGCGTCGAGACGGACGCCGTCGCCGAGCTTCAGATCGTCGAAGGCATTGGTATCGGTGTCGTAGGGTTTGATCTCCTTCGGCGTCACCTGATATTCGAAGGGCGGCACGCCCTGCGCGTCGATGACGAGATCCTTCTTCAGATAGGCGTCATAGGTGCAGCCGCCGCAGGAGCCGATGATCTTGCCGTTCAACTCGGAGATCTTGGTGACCTTGGAATCCTTGTGCACGGCGAAGGAGGCCGGCGTGTAGTAGTAGATCGCCGGGAAATCGAGCACTTCGGCGCGCTTCTTGGTGGGCGTCATCGAGCCGACCGACATGTCCCAGCGGCCGGCCCAGCCGCCGGCGGTGATGACTTCCCAGGCGGGCGTCACGATCTTCAGTTCCGCGCCCATGCGCTTGGCGATCTCCTTGCCGACATCGACGTCGAAACCGTCCATCTCGTTCTTGTCGTTCAGGAAGGATTGCGGCGGGTATTCGGGGTCCGACGACATGGTCAGCGTCTTGGTCTTCATGATCCTGTCCAGCGTCTCGCCCGCATGCGCGGGCATCGCCAGCGCAAAGGCAAGCGAGGCGGCCAGAATCGACAGGCCGAAAGATTTCATGATCCCTACTCCCACTATGTTGAAAATCGTTGTTCTTGTTGTTGGCCCGAAGGCTTGGACGATCCTAAAGCGAGTTTCGCCGGAATGGAAAGGATTCTGTTGGCTGTCGACTAGCATATGGAAATCGCAGGAGAGGCTGGGGCGCCTCCTATACGGATGACCTTTGCGGTCAGGTCACGTTTCAGCATTCCCTAAAAGAAGCATAATGGTCTTCTGGCAAGCGGGTTCACCATATTTTCTGGCTTGATCCTCGGCTGCGTCCCATTTGGAAAGGAACTTCGCCCTCGCCTCTTCACTCCAGCATTCCCGCACTTGGCCCAGCGGGACGTCATCGGTTTCGCTGTCAATGCTGACGAAACTAAGAAATGGTTCTTTGGAGCTGTCGAGCCTCGCCTGATCGAGCAAGCCGCAGATGACCCGGCTGCCCTCAATGTATGAGCATTCGCCACCCAACATTTTCCGTGCAGTGTCCACGATCGATTTGCGGACCGTAGCGACATAGTCAGCGGCGGCGTTCATCTGGTGAAAAGGCTTTTCTAGAGACACCCTTTAAAAGAACGCCTGCAGGTCCGTCTGCGCCCGTCCGAGGATCAGCGCATGCACGTCGTGCGTGCCCTCATAGGTGTTGACGGTCTCGAGGTTCTGCGCGTGGCGCATGACGTGATAGCCGATCTGGATGCCGTTGCCGCCATGCATGTCGCGCGCCTGCCGCGCGATGTCGAGCGCCTTGCCGCAATTGTTGCGCTTGACGATGGAGATCATCTCCGGCGCCATCTTCCCCTCGTCGAACAGGCGGCCGACACGAAGCGCGCCCTGAAGCCCTAGCGCGATCTCGGTCTGCATGTCGGCGAGCTTCTTCTGGAAAAGCTGCGTGCCCGCAAGCGGCTTGCCGAACTGCCTGCGGTCGAGGCCGTACCGGCGGGCGCGGAACCAGCAATCCTCCGCCGCGCCCATCGCGCCCCAGGCGATACCGTAGCGGGCGCGGTTGAGGCAGCCGAACGGGCCCTTGAGGCCGGAGACGTTGGGCAGAAGCGCCTCTTCCCCCACTTTGACCCCTTCCAGCACCACCTCGCCGGTGACGGAGGCGCGCAAGGAAAGCTTGCCTGCGATCTTCGGCGCCGACAGGCCCTTCATGCCCTTCTCCAGCACGAAGCCGCGGATGGCATCCTTGCCGTCGGCGCCCTTCAGCTTTGCCCAGACGACGAAGACATCGGCAATCGGCGCGTTCGATATCCACATCTTGGAGCCGGAGAGCCGGTAGCCGCCATCGATCTTCTCGGCGCGGGTCTTCATGCCGCCCGGATCGGAGCCGGCATCGGGTTCGGTCAGTCCGAAGCAGCCGATCCACTCGCCGGAAGCGAGCTTCGGCAGGTACTTTTTCCTTTGTTCCTCCGAGCCGTAGGCATGGATGGGATACATGACCAGCGACGACTGCACGCTCATCATCGAGCGGTAGCCCGAATCGATGCGCTCCACCTCGCGCGCGACGAGCCCATAGGAGACATAGCCGGCGCCGATGCCGCCATATTCCTCGGGGATCGTCACGCCGAGCAGGCCGGCCGCGCCCATCTCGGCGAAGATCGAGGGGTCGGTCTTCTCCTCCAGATAGGCCTGCTCGACGCGCGGAGCGAGCTTGTCGGCGGCGAACGAGGCCGCCGCGTCGCGGATCATCCGTTCCTCGTCCGTCAACTGGTCGTCGAGGAGGAACGGATCCTCCCATTTGAAGGAGGCAGCGGCGGAATGGGCGGGCTTTTGCTGTATGTTCATCGGGCTTCCGTCGAAAATCTCGTGTCGGTCCAAGTCTAAGCCTAAATATGCGGCCGGCAACGGCTTTTTCCGCCCGTTCGGCAGAATTCAAGGCGATGCGGAAAGGATGCGCTAACCACCCTTTCCGAATCCGCTGGCACCGGATCTCCGCTATGTGCTTGCGGCAGCCGGATTAACGAATTCTCACCCAATCCCCCGCAATCTGCGGCCGAAGGCGTGACGAGGGGCACATGGCCGAGCAGAAATCCGGAAGCGCGACCGGCAAGCTGATCGTGATCATCAAGAGCGCGTACTGGATCGCGCTCGCCATCATCGCGGTGATGGCGGCGACGTCCTATGTGCTGCTGCAGCGGATGATGCATTCCACGCTCCAGGGGGAGATGGCCGGGATCACCCGGACCCGGCTGGACGAGATGCTTTCGCTCCACCTCTACCTCTTCTACGCCACGATGGGCGTCATCATCCTCGTGGCGCTCCTCATCTTCCGCCCGATGAGCGAGATGATCCGCCGCATGACCACCGATCTCATCGATGCGCACAATTCGATGGCGTTCATCGCCGTGCATGACGGGCTGACAGGCCTCTACAACCGCGCCTTCCTGATCGACCATTTCGACAATTTGCTGAAGGTCGCCGCGCGGCGGCGCGAGCGGCTCGCCGTGCTGCAGCTCGACCTCGACCGCTTCAAGCAGGTCAACGACACGCTCGGCCATGCCGCGGGGGACTTCGTGCTGGTGAAGACAGCCGAGCGGATGCGCGCCTCCTGCCGCGCATCCGACCTGTGCGTCAGGCTGGGCGGCGACGAATTCGTCATGATCCTCAACGCCGCCGGCACCACCGAGGACATCAACGCGCTGGCTCGGCGCATCCTCGACAAGGTCAACGAGCCGATGGATTTCGGGGGCGCCACCATCCATCCGGGCGCCAGCGGCGGCATCGCCGTCTATCCGGTCGACGCCGACAATGCGGAAGACCTGCTCGTCCATGCCGACCTCGCGCTCTATTCGGCGAAGCGCCTCGGCGGTGGCCATTTCTCCTTCTTTTCCGACGAGTTGCGTAAGGAACTTGATCACCGGAAGCAACTGGAACACGACCTCAGGGAGGCCATCGCCACGAAAGCGTTCTCGGTCCACTTCCAACCGCAGGTGTCGCTCGCAAGCTCGGCGGTGGCCGGCGTCGAGGCGCTGGCGCGCTGGGAGCACCCCGTGCGCGGCATGGTTTCGCCTGCCGAGTTCATCCCGGTCGCCGACAAGGCCAAGCTGATGGCCGATATCGGCCGCATCGTTATCGAGAAGGCGATCGCCCAGGCCGCCGCGTGGTATCGCGCCGGAACGGAATTCGGGCGGCTGGCCGTCAATGTCTCGGGCGCGGAACTGCGCGAACCCGACTTCGCCACCTTCCTTTTCCGCACGCTCGAGAACCACGGCCTGCCGCCGAAGAGGCTTTCGCTCGAGATCGTCGAATCCGTCATCCTGGACGACGAGAAGACCGGCATCGCCGCGGCGCTGCGCGCCATCCGCAAGGCGGGCGTGCATCTGGAACTCGACGATTTCGGCACCGGCTACGCCTCGCTCAGCCATGTCAATCCGAACGAGATCGACCGGCTGAAGATCGACCGCCGCTTCGTGCAGAACATCGACAGCAACGACGACAACACCAAGATCGTGCGCGCCATCACCGAACTGGCGCGCGGGCTCGGCATCTCCATCATCGCCGAGGGCGCGGAGACCGAGGAGGAGCTGAACTCGCTCCTGGCGCTCGGCTGCGAGCATGTGCAGGGTTATTCGATCGCCTTCCCCATGCCCGGGCCGCAGGCAGGGCAATGGCTGGAGGCGCGTACACGCCGGAAGCCGGCTCTGACGGTCCACGAGGGCAAGCGGGCATAGTGGACAAAGTGACGACGCGAAACGTAGATCCGTCGCGTTAAGCCCTTCGCGCATCTCACCTTTCCAGCGATCATCGGTCGCCGCGAGCCGCGCTTTTCTCCACGCCGGCGGCCGGACAGCCGATCTTTCGAATTGCGCTGCCCGGCGCGCCGCCCTATGGCGAAGGTTGCGGCGTCGACGCCGCCCAAGGAGCCGGCCGCATGACCGACACCAAATCGCTGACGCAGCTCGGCGCGAAAGTCGTTCAGCCCGCCTCGCCCGACGAAGCGGTTCTTGAGACCGTTCCCTTCGGACGAAAGGACGGACCGCCGGCCATCGTCCGCCTCACCTGCCCGGAGTTCACCTCGCTCTGCCCGGTGACCGGCCAGCCGGATTTCGCCCATATCGTCGTCGACTACGCGCCGGACGGCCTCCTGGTCGAATCGAAATCCTTCAAGCTGTTCCTCACCTCCTTCCGCAACCACGGCGCCTTCCACGAGGAATGCACGGTCATGATCGGGCGGCGGATGGCGGAGGCGGCGAAGCCGCTCTGGCTGCGCATCGCCGGCTACTGGTTTCCGCGCGGAGGCATACCGATCGACGTCTTCTGGCAGACCGGCCAACCGCCGGAGGGGGCGTGGCTGCCGGAGACGGGCGTCGCGCCCTATCGGGGACGAGGATAGGGCCTTCGTGGCCTATGCCAGCGCAGGGATTGATCGTGAGCCTCAGCAAAGCAATGAAACTCGCAGTGGTCGGGCGTGGTCTGATCGGGTCGGCAGCCGCGCGGCATTTGAGCAAAATGGGCCATGACGTCGCGCTGATCGGCCCAGACGAACCAACAACCGATTATGCGAGGCATAGCGGCGTTTTTGGAAGTCACTACGATGAAGGCCGTATCACGCGAACGTTCGATTTAGACCCGTTCTGGAGGCAAGCGAACGCCGCTTCGATCTCGCGTTACGGCGAGGTTTCAGCGGCAAGCGGCGTGGAGTTCTACCGGGAAGTCGGCGTGCTTCACCTCGGCCCCGGCGAAACCACGAACATCGCTTCGGTCGGCAAGATTGCTGCCGAGGCAGGGATCTTCTGTGAAGCATATGACGATGCGGGGCTTGCGAAGCGATTTCCGTTTCTGGGCTCGACCACGGGAATGCAGGGGTATTTCGAGCCGAGGAACGCCGGATATATCAGCCCGCGCCGTCTGGTTCGCGCGCAGACGATCGCGGCGGAGCGTGCCGGGGCTCGCATCATAGACGAACCTGCTCTGGGAATTTCCGAAAGCGGCTTAGGCGCGACGATCCGGACGAGATCGGGCAGCGTCGAGGCCGAGCGTGTTCTCGTCGCGGCAGGCGGCCATACCCAATCGCTGCTCGGTCGATCCTTGGGCTTTACGGTCTTCGGGCGCACGGTGGCGATGTTCCGGCTCGGTGCAGCGGAGGTTCAACGCCTGGCCGGTATGCCGCCCATGCGCTGCTTCGGCCCCAAGGGCAAGAGTCCCTACATACTGCCGCCGATTCCCTATCCGGACGGCCAGACCTGGTTGAAACTCGGCAGCGATCCGGTCGACCTTCCGCTCGAAAGCGAGGCGGATATCAAGGATTGGTTCCGATCGGGCGGATCGATCGACGTCGCCGACGGGCTTCAAGAGCAGATCCTCGAACGAATCCGCGATCTCGCTTTCGAGGAACGCCGCGTCGTGCCCTGCATGACAACCTTCGGCGACACGGGCCTGCCTTGCATCGGGCCGCTTTCGGAGCGCCTGGCCGTTGCATTCGGCTGCTACGGCAAGAGCGCGAAATGTTCGGACGAATTGGGCCGGCTGGGTGCCATGGCGCTGCTCGGCGAGGTCATGCCGGAACTGGCACCCTGACCGGATTGTCCAGGGCCGTCCCAGGTCTACCCGCACCTCAACCCGCTCAGCCGCCAATTGCCCGTGCGGGAGGCGATATCGGCCACCTTCCACACGCCGTCGACCTGCTGCAGCGACCACTCCACCTCGTGCGGCTGGCGGAAGAGCGTGAAGTCGGCGATGACGGTGGCGGTCGGGCCGTTCACGGTCTCGTTCAGCGTAAGCGAGGAATCGATCTGGTTCTGGTCGAGGTCCTGGCTGTCGAGCGCCAGGATGAAATCGATGCAGGCCTCGCCGCCGCCATTGGCGACCCTTTCATTGGCGTCCAGCGCGGCGCGGGCAAGGCCGGTGAAGCGGTCGCGGTTGTCGGGCTCCGTCTCCGAACCGATGTTGCGGTAGAAATAGCGGACGGCGTCCGAGGGCGGCCCGGCGAAGGCGGGACCGGAGAGGACGAGCATGATTGCGGCGGCCGGCAGATATCTCATTCACTTTCCCGTATAGCTCGATAGAGGAGGACAGCCCGCCCTCGCGACCCTATCCGAATCCTTCTATAATTCCATCATGGCAATTCGACAGCTTTCCGACACGATGATCAACCAGATCGCCGCCGGCGAGGTGATCGAGCGGCCGGCGAGCGTCGTCAAGGAACTGGTCGAGAACGCGCTCGACGCCGGCGCCGGCCGGGTGGAAATCGTCGTTTCCGGCGGCGGGCTCGGCCTGATCCGCGTTTCCGACGACGGTGGCGGCATTCCGGAGGGGGAATTGCCGCTCGCCGTGGCGCGGCACTGCACGTCGAAGCTTTCCGGCGATCTCCACGATATCCGCTCGCTCGGCTTCCGCGGCGAGGCGCTCCCCTCGATCGGCTCGGTCGGCAAGCTCACCATCCGCTCGCGCACGGCGGACGCGGGTTCCGGCGCGGAGATCCATGTCAGCGGCGGCGCCGTCTCCGCCGTGCGGCCGGCGCCGGCCAACCAGGGCACGATGGTGGAAGTGCGCGACCTTTTCTTCGCCACGCCGGCGAGGCTGAAATTCATGAAGGGCGAACGCGCCGAGACGAGCGCCATCGCCGACGTGGTGAAGCGCATCGCCATCGCCTTCCCCGGCGTCCGTTTCACCTGGTCCTCGCCGGACCGGACAGCGACCGAGTTTCCCTCTTCCGAAGCGGGCGAGGAAGGGCTGCTCCGCCGCATCGCGCAGGTGATCGGAAAGGACTTTCCGGAAAACTCCCTTCCGATCGACGCCGAGCGCGAGGGGGTGCGGCTTTCCGGCCGCATCTCCATCCCCTCCTTCAGCCGCGCCAACGCCCTGTCGCAATATGCCTATGTGAACGGACGGCCGGTACGCGACAAGCTGATCGCCGGCGCGCTCCGCGGCGCCTTCGCCGACGTGCTGCCGCGCGACCGGCATGCCGTCACCGTGCTGTTCCTTACGCTCGATCCGGCGCTGGTCGATGTCAACGTGCACCCGGCTAAGGCCGACGTACGCTTCCGCGATCCGGGCCTCGTGCGCGGCCTGATCGTCGGCGCGATCAGGCAGGCGATGGCGGAGGCCGGCATCCGCGCCAACACGACCGGCGCGGCCGCCATGAGCGCCGCCTTCCGGCCGGGCGTGGCGCCATTCGCCCATGCGGCGCATTCCGTCGGCCATCGCACCCATCAGGCCTGGCGGCCGATGCCCGCCTCCGGCTTCGATTTCCGGCACTCGCCGCAGCGGCCGCTGGATTCCGCTCCTGGCGGGGCCGGCTTCGGCGAGGCGGACCAGGCAGTGCTCGATGCGCCCGCCAGCGCCGACGCGCGCGCCTCCGCGGCCGAGCCCGCGCCGGAGCTGCTCGCCACGCCGCTCGGCGCGGCGCGCGCGCAGGTGCACGAAAACTACATCATCGCGCAAACCGAGGATTCGCTGGTCATCGTCGACCAGCATGCCGCCCATGAGCGCCTCGTCTACGAGGCGCTGAAAGAGGCACTGCATTCGCGGCCGATGACGGCGCAGATGCTTCTGATCCCGGAGATCGTCGACCTGCCCGAAGAGGAGGTGGAGCGGCTCGCGGCGCACGCGGAGACGCTTGCCCGTTTCGGGCTGGGCATCGAGCGCTTCGGCCCCGGCGCGATCGCGGTGCGCGAGACGCCGGCGATGCTCGGCGAGACGGATCCACGGCGGCTCCTCCTCGACATCGCCGACGAGATCGCCGAGAGCGACACGGCCGAAACGCTGAAGGCGCGCGTCGACCGGATCGCCGCGACGATGGCCTGCCACGGCTCGGTGCGCTCGGGACGGCGGCTGAAGCCCGAGGAGATGAACGCGCTCCTGAGGCAAATGGAAGCGACGCCGGGGTCGGGCACCTGCAACCACGGCCGTCCGACCTATATCGAGCTCAAGCTCGCCGACATAGAGAGGCTGTTCGGGCGGCGATAGCTCCCTGTTCGGGAACGCGCCGCCTTGATTTCCGCCGCGATTTGTGGCGGAAACACCATGGCAGAGGCTGAATGATGAACCGTTTCGAAGGACCCGGCGCGCGCGAGGCGCGCATCCGCTATCTCGACGGCGATTTCCAGATCGTCGCGCCCGGTGCGTTCGTGCGCTGCGCGGTGACCGGCGAGTCGATCCCGATCGACGAGTTGAAGTACTGGAGCGTGGCCCGGCAGGAAGCCTATCTCAATTGCGCGGCCTCGCTCGAGCGGGAACTCGAGGCACACCCGGAATTGCGGACGCGCTGAGCCGGCGCTTCGTCAGCCTCCCAGCCGCCGCTCCCGCCACGTCCGAAGCGTATCGCCGATGATCTGGCGCGGGACCGTGTCGGGGTCGAACGCCATGTCGATCTCGACCACATGGACGTTCTCCAGGAATTCCTTGTTCGCGGCGGATCCGTCGAGGATGCGCACGGCGTCCTTCGCCGTCGTGGCGAGTTCGAGGCCGCGCCGTCTGGCCGTCGCGGCAAGGTCGGCAAGCTCGTCGGCGGCGTAGAAATGATGGTCGGCGAAGGCGCGTTTCAGGACGATCTCGCCGCCGGCTTCCTCGACCGTGGCGAAGAACTTGGCCGGATCGCCGATGCCGGCGAAGGCGAGCGCCCGCTTTCCGGCGATGCCCGAGCCGGCGAGCGGCCGCTGGCGCGCCGAGAAGACCGGTTTGCCGGCACGCGCGGCCATGCGCACGATATGGTCGGCGCCGCTTCCCTCGCCGACGGCGAGCACCGCGTCGGCGTAGGGCATCTGGTCGACGAGCCGGGCGCGAAGCGGGCCGCCGGGCATGGTGTGGCCGTTGCCGACGCCGCGGCGGGCATCGACGACGATCAGCGCGTAGTCGAAATGGATGCGCGCGCTCTGGAAGCCGTCGTCCATGATCAGCAGGTCGCAGCCCTTCTCCATGAGCAGGCGGGCGCCGGCGGCGCGGTTGCGCGCCACGACGACCGGCGCGTGGCGAGCGAGGAGCAATGGTTCGTCGCCGACATGCTTCGCGCGGTCATGCGCCGGATCGACCAGATGCGGGGAGGAATGGCTGCCGCCGTGGCCCCTGGACAGGAAACCCGGCTTCAGCCCCATGTCGCGCGCCTCCACGGCAAGCGCGATCGCCACCGGCGTCTTGCCGGCGCCGCCGACCGTGAGATTGCCGACGCACAGCACCGGAGCGGCGATTTTCTCGCGCGTGGCGTTGAGGAGATTGCGGCGCGCCAGCGCGGCATAGGCGGCGGAAAACGGCGACAGGACGGCCGCGCGCCAGTCCGCCTTCTTCCACCAGAACGGAGGCGCCTCGCTCACCACCGGCCGCTATCTCCCGCGGCCGCTGCCGCCTTCGAGCCGCGCCTTCAGCGCCAGCGGATGGATATAGGGCTCCAGCGCCCGCATCGTCAGCGTCAGTGCTCCCCTCATCTCATCCACCGCGGCAAGGCCGGCCGCCATCATGTCGTGGCGCGCACGGTCGTTGTTCAAGAGAAAATTGACCGCGCCGGCGAGCATGTCACGGTCGCGGACGAGCCTGGCGCCGCCGCGATCGATCAGCCGCTGATACGCCTCGCGGAAATTCTGCACGTTGCGCCCCGCAAGCACCGCCGTTTCGAGCATCGCCGGCTCCAGGGGGTTCTGGCCGCCCTCGCCGATCAGCGAACGGCCGACGAAGGCAATCTCGGTCAGCCTGAGATAGAGGCCCATCTCGCCGATCGTATCGCCGAGGAGGATGTCGGTATCCGCCTCGACCGGCGCGCCCAGGCTTCGCCGCACCACCTTCAGCCCGGCGCCGGCGAACTGGTCGGCCAGGAGCGGCGCGCGCTCCGGATGGCGCGGAACGATGATGGTCAGGAGGTCGGGATGGCGCGAGCGAAGCAATTTGTGCGCGTCGGCGGCAACCGTCTCCTCCCCCTCATGGGTCGAGATCGCGGCCCAGACTTGCCGGTTGCCCAGGCGGGCGCGGAAATCGGAAAGCGCCTCCTCGTCGGCGGCGGGCGGGCCGGCATCCACCTTCAGATTGCCGGAGACCGTGACCGGCCGGGCGCCCAGCATGCGGAAGCGCTCGGCGTCGAGGTCGGACTGGGCGACGACGTGCGCAAGGTTCTCGAACAGCGCCTCGGCCAGATAGGCGCGCTTCTTCCAGGAGCGGAAGGAGCGGTCGGACAGGCGGCCGTTGACCAGCACCTGCGGCACGCGGCGCATGCCGAGTTCCAGGATGGTCACCGGCCATATCTCGGATTCGGCGATGATGGCGAGGTCCGGCGCCCAATGGTCGAGGAAGCGCTTGATCGCCGGCCCGAGGTCGAGCGGCACGTATTGGTGCAGAACGCGGTCGCCGAGCCGCTCGGAGGCGACCTTGGCGGAGGTCACCGTGCCGGTGGTCAGCACGACATTGATGTCGAGCGACAGGATCTCCTCGATCAGCGGAACGACGGCGTTGG
Source organism: Rhizobiales bacterium 65-79 (assembly GCA_001896885.1). GTDB lineage: Bacteria > Pseudomonadota > Alphaproteobacteria > Rhizobiales > Rhizobiaceae > Mesorhizobium_L. The sequence goes on from MKRJ01000044.1 coordinate 17,965, forward strand.
TCTCGCCGACGCTCGCCGCGTGGGTCCATATCAGCGGACCGGACGGGCGCGGATAGCCCGCGAAACCATAGCGCTCGCGGCGCCGGGCATGCTCTTCCTTGCCCTTCGAAGCGCGCCACGCGACATAGCCGCCGATCAGCGGATAGGCGGCCGCGCCCGTCCAACGATAGGCGGTCAGCATGGCGCGTGCCCAGCGCTCGCTCATTTGCGCCTGTCGACCAAGGCGTAGGCCTTCGCGGTCGCCGCATCGAGGCTGGCGGTCACGGCTCGCCGCCTCTCCTCCATTTCCTCCTCGCCGGCGTCGCGCCCGACATAGACCGGCTCGCCGAAGACGACGGCGCGCCGGCCGAAGGGCAGGTTGATGGTGGTCTTGTCCCAGGTCTTGTCGAGCACCTTGCGGCGGCTCGTCGCGTAGGCAACGGGCAGGATCGGGCGACCGGAAATGCGGGCGAGCGTGACGATGCCCATGCCGGCTTGGCGCGGGGTGCCGTGCGGGATATCGGCGATCATGGCTACCGCATTGCCCGCGTCGAGCGTCTTTTTGAGGGCGATCAACGCCCGTGCGCCCCCCTTGGCGGTCGATCTCGAGCCCGAGCGGCCGCCCGATCCGCGAATGGTGCGGAAGCCGTTGCGCTCCAGCACCAGGGCGTTCAGCTCGGCGTCGGCGCTACGCGAGAGCATGGCAGAGATCGAGATATGCCGCGGCCGGTCGAATGCCGACAGGATGTGCTGGCCATGCCACAGCGCGACGATCGGCGGCATGTATCTGGTCAGCTTCTCGGCGGTGTCGTCACTGCCCTCGACGAGCGGATTTGTCCAGTAGACGAAACGGAAGCCCCGCGCCACGAACCACGCCACGAACGACATGGTGAAACGCGATCCGGCGAGCGGCTTGCGGATGCGCCGCCACAGCCGGTGCACCGCGCTTCTCCGGCTGCGCCTGTGAGCCGGCCTCTCGGCCGTGCCGGTGGCGTTTCCCTGCGGCATCGCTCAGCCCTTGCCCGGGATTGCCGATTCCGGGTCGAGGAGCCGGTGGAGATGGACGATGAAATAGCGCATCTCGGCGTTGTCGACCGTCGACTGGGCCTTCGCCCTCCAGGCCGCGAGCGCCGAGGCGTAGTCTGGATAGATGCCGACGATGTCGAGCGCGGCGAGGTCGCGGAACTCCATCGAGCCGAGCGACTTCAGTTCGCCGCCGAAAACCAGATGGAGAAGCTGTTTCTTTTCAGCCGGATCGGTCATTCTCTATTCTTGTCGCCGCTCTTGTTGCCGTTGGAGGGAATCGGTGCTTAGCGGAAAAATCGCGGCGATGGTATCCGCATCGCCGTCAGTTCTCCACGCCGCGGATCGACTTCGCCATCTCGTCGAGAAGCGGTCCGCTGCCGGCGACGAGCGTGCCTTGACGCGTCTCGCGCCGCGCATAGAAGAGAGTTTCGCCGTGCCGGTCAAGAACGGCGCCGCCAGCCTCGGCAAGGATGAGGTCGGCCGCCGCCAGATCCCAGTCGTGCGAATTGGGCTTGACGAAGGTGGCGTCGATCGCGCCCCGCGCCACCATCGCCAGCCGGTAGGCCAAGGAGGGGATGTAGGGAACGGCGGCGAAATGCCGCCGCGCCGCTTCCGGCATCGCCCGGATGAGCGCCTTCGGCCCGCCGACCAGCCTTTCGCCGGCCGGCTCGCGGACCGCGATGGCCTTGCCGTTCAAGGCGGCGCCGCCCCCGGCACGCGCCGCATAGATTTCCTTCTTCGCCGGGCAATCGAGCACGCCGACTACGGGGCGTCCGTCCTCGACGATCGCGACGCTGACGCACCATTCGGCCGAGCCGGCGATGAAGCCGCGCGTGCCGTCGATCGGATCGACGACGAAGGTGCGCAAGGCGGAAAGCCGCTCGGACGAATCCGCGGTCTCCTCCGACAGCCAGCCATAGTCCGGGCGCGCCGCCGAAAGCCGGTCGCGCAGCAGGCGGTCGACCGCGAGATCGCCCTCGGTCACGGGCGAATTGCCGGCCTTCATCCAAACCTGCGGGTCGCCGCGGAAATAGCGCATGGCAAGCTCGCCCGCCTCGCGGGCGGCCGTGCGCACCAGTTCGAGGTCGGCGTCGAGCTTTCCGTCGATCAGATCAATTCCCTGCAAGGGTCATGCCTTCGATGAGAAGTGTCGGCGCGGCGGTGGCGAAATTGCGGTCGATATCGCTCGCCGGGACCATGCGCATGAACATCTCCTTGAGGTTCGAGGCGATCGTCACCTCCGACACCGGATAGGAAAGCTCCCCGTTCTCGATCCAGAAGCCGGACGCGCCGCGGCTGTATTCGCCGGTCAGCATATCCACGCCCTGGCCGAACACTTCGGTGACGTAGAAGCCGCTCTTCAGCGAGGCGACCAGGTCCTCGGGGGAGCGGCTGCCCGGCTCGATGGCGAAGTTGGTCGATGAAGGCGAGACGGACGTACCCGAGCGCGCGCCGCGTCCGTTGGTGACGAGGCCGAGTTCGCGTGCCGCGGAGGTCGACAGGAACCAGTGGCCGAGGACGCCGTCCGCGACCATGGTCAGCGCCTCGCCGGCGACGCCTTCGCCGTCGAAGGGACGGGAGCCCGGCCCGCGCCGCTTCAATGGATGATCGGTTGCGGTGATGCCGGCGGCTGCAATCCGCTGGCCCATGCGGTCCTTCAGGAAGGAGGTCTTGCGGGCGACGGAGGCGCCGTTGATGGCGCCGGCGAGATGGCCCGCGATGCCGCGCGCGACGCGCGGATCGTAGATCACGGTCACCGGGCCGGTCTTGGCCTTGCGGGAGCCGAGGCGGCGGACAGCGCGCTCGCCAGCGCGCCTGCCGATGTCGGCCGGCTCGTCGAGATCGGCGAAATGAAGACACGAGGAGAAATCATAGTCACGCTCCATGCCGGTCCCCTCGCCCGCCACGACGCTCGCCGAGCGCGAAAAGCGCGTCGCCGCATACTGGCCGAGGAAACCGGCGGAGGTGGCGAGCACCAACCCGCCGAGCCCGGCGCTGGTGCCGGCTCCGCCCGAATTGGTGACGCCCTTGACGGCAAGCGCCGCCTCCTCCATGGCGAGCGCATCGTCCTTCAGGCGGTCGGTCGGTATTTCCGCGGCGTCGAAGAGGTCGAGGTCCGACGGCTCGGCCGCCAGCAGCGTCGGGTCGGCCAGACCCTGGAACGGGTCTTCCGGCGAAACCTTCGCCATCGCGACGGCGCGCTCGGCCAGCATCTTGGGATCGGAGGTGGCGGTCGCCGAGACGCTGGCGACGCGTTTTCCCACGAAGACGCGCAGCGATACATCGTCGCTTTCCGACGCCTCGGTGCCCTCGACCTTGCCGAGGCGCACCGAAACGCCGCGCGCCCGCGCGCGCACCGCGACCGCGTCGGCGGCGTCGGCGCCGGCCTTCCTCGCGGCCTCGACCAGCGCCGCCACCTGATCGGCAAGCTTCGCGGCGTCTGGGGAATCGGTCATGCTTTCGTCGCCCTTGTCGGAGAATTAGGAACCGGCAATCCGGTGAGGTAGCGCAAGCGCCTGCACCCCATCTATTGTCCCGGGCTTGCATGTGCAATGGGGCGGGCGTAGGCACGCGGTTTCGCCCCAAGTCATGTCCGGCTCCAACCTGCCGAAGAGGAATGCGCCGTGGTTGCCGCAGATCCGCCCATCTATACGGAAGCGCTGCTGCTGCTCGGCGGCGCCGTCGTCTCGGCGCCGCTGTTCAAGCGCATCGGACTAGGGACCGTGCTCGGCTACCTCGCGGCCGGCGTGGTGATCGGGCCGATCGCGCGCTTCATCACAGGCGGCGAGGAAATACTGAGCGTCGCCGAACTCGGCGTCGTCTTCCTGCTTTTCATCATCGGGCTGGAACTCAAGCCGACGCGCCTGTGGGCGTTGCGCCGCGACATATTCGGCCTCGGTCTCGCACAGGTGCTGGTGACCGGCGCGGTGCTGGCCGCCCTCGGCGTCGCCTTCGCCGGGCTGTCGGTCCCGGCCGGAATCATCGCCGGCTACGGCCTGTCGCTGTCGTCGACGGCTTTCGCGCTGCAGATACTGGAAGACGAAGGCGCGACCAACCGCCGCTACGGCCAGACCTCGTTCGCGGTGCTGCTCTTCCAGGACCTCGCCATCGTGCCGCTCCTGGCGCTGATCCCGCTGCTTGCGCCGGGCGGCGACCATGCCGCCCGCATGACGCTGCCGCAGTTCGGCGTGTCGATCGGGGCGATCGTCGCGCTGGTGATCGTCGGCCGCTACCTGCTCAGCCCGCTCTTCCGCGTCATCGCCAATACGGGCGCCAAGGAGGCGATGATCGCGGCGGCGCTTCTGGTGGTGCTCGGATCGGCGACGATCATGCAATTCGCCGGCCTCTCCATGGCGATGGGCGCCTTCATCGCGGGCGTGCTGCTTGCGGAATCCTCCTATCGCCATGAACTCGAAGCCGACATCGAGCCATTCCGCGGCATCCTTCTCGGCCTCTTCTTCATGGCGGTGGGGTTGTCGCTCAACCTCTCGGTCATCCTGGATAACTGGATCGTCATCGTCGTCGCGGTTCCTCTCCTGATGGCCGCCAAGGCCGCCCTCATCTACGCGCTGACCCGCCTTTTCGGCTCGGAGCACGACAACGCGGTGCGCACCGCCTTCCTGCTGCCGCAGGGGGGCGAGTTCGGCTTCGTGCTCTTTTCCGCGGCCGCGTCGGCCTCGATCTTCCCGGACGCGACGGCCTCGCTTCTCGTCGCCGTCGTGACGCTGTCGATGGCGCTGACGCCGGTCTCGGTGCTGATCGGCAAGCGTTTCCTGAGACCCGAGCGCAGCGAGGAGATGGACGAGGATTTCGCCGGCCTCGACGGCGGAGCCGACGTGCTGATGATCGGCTTCTCGCGCTTCGGCCAGATCGCCTCGCAGATGCTGCTTTCCGGCGGAACCGGCGTCACCATCATCGATCATTCGGCCAACCGGGTACGCTCGGTGCAGAAATTCGGCTTTCGCATCTATTTCGGCGACGGCCAGCGCAAGGACGTGCTGGAGGCCGCCGGCATCAGGCGGGCGAAGATCGTGGCGGTGTGCACGAACCATCGCGAGACCACCGACAAGATCGTCGAGCTGATCCAGGCCGAATTCCCCGACACGCGGCTCTTCGTGCGCTCCTACGACCGCGCGCACACGCTGGAACTGCGCGCGATGGGTGTGGAATACGAGATCAGGGAGACGTTCGAATCGGCGCTGATGTTCGGGCGCCGGACGCTGGAGGCGCTCGGCACCGACGAGGATCAGGCCTACCAGATCTCGCAGGATGTCAGGAAGCGCGACGAGGAGCGCCTGGCGATCCAGGCGGTGGAAGGCCTCACCGCGGGCATCGAGAAGATGCGGCTGAAGCCCGTCACGCCGGAGCCGCTGGTCAAGCCGACGCGCGAATCCCGGCGCCTCGACAGCGCCAACGAGAACGAGCCCGCCACCGAGGACGAAGCCGAGGAAGACAGGACCGCGGACGCGAGCTGAGCGTTGCGGCAACCGCCGCTATTTCTTGCCTGCCTCTTCGAGCTTCGGTCCTACGATCAGGATCGCCGGCTCGGCGGAGAGGAGCTTCTTCGCTTCCGCCTTCACCTCGTCGAGCGTGACGGCGTTTATCTTCGCCTCGCGCGTCTGGATGTAGTCGATGCCGAGATCGTCGATCTGGAGATCGACGAGCGTGCGCGCGATCGCGGTGGAGGAATCGAGATTGCTGATGGCGAACGCGCCGATAACGTATTTCTTCGCTTCGGCCAGTTCGTTCGCGCTCGGTCCCTCCGCGGCCATCTTCTTCACCACGTCGCGCACGATGCCCAGCGTCTCGGACGCCTTGTCGGAGCGCGTGGCGGTCTGGATCACGAGCCCGTCCGCATGCTCCCTGTCGATGAGGTTCGAGGTTGCGCCATAGGCAAGGCCGCGCTTCTCGCGCACCTCCTCGAAAAGCCGGGACGAAAAGGTGCCGCCGCCGAGAACCTGGTTCATCAGATAGGCGGCGAAGAAATCCGGCGCATTGCGTTTCACGCCGGGATAGAGGAGCTGCAGCGAAGTCTGCGGCAAGTCGTAATTTATCTGCACTTGCTGGTCGAGCTTCGGCTGGACGTCGGGCACCGGCGTCAGTCCGGCCTTTTCCGGAAGATCGCCGAAGACCTGGTCGAGCACCTTCTTCAGGCTCTCGGCGTCGATGGCGCCGACCACCGCGACGGTCAGGTCGTCGCGTGCGAACAGGCGGTGATGGAACGCCGTCAGGTCGTCGGAGGTGATCTTGGCGAGCGTTTCCGGCGTGCCGTCGGTGCGCCTGGAATAGGGATGATCGCCGTAGAGCGCCTTCGACATGGCGATGGCGGCCTGCGTGTCCGGGTCGTTCTCCGAGGCGCGGATGCGGGAGACGAGCTGGGCGCGGATGCGGTCGATCGGCTTCTGGTCGAAACGTGGCTTCTCCACGGCCAGTTCGAGGAGGCCGAAGGCGGCGTCCTTCTCCGAGGCGAGCATGCGCATGGAGCCGTAGATGCGGTCGCGGTCCGCATTGAAGCTCATCTCCGCCCCGGCGTCGTCGAGCTTCTCCTGGAAGGCTTCGCTGTCAAGGTCGCCGGCGCCTTCGTCGAAGAGGCCGGTCATCAGGCTGGCCAATCCCTCCTTGCCGTCCGGGTCCTGCGTCGTGCCGCCGCCGAAGGCGAAACGAATGGTGACGACCGGGACGGAATAATCCTCGACCAGCCAGGCATGGATGCCCTTCGGGGAGACGACATCCTGGATGGAGACGGCGGCATCCGCCCGGCCGGCAAACATCGGCAGCCAGCAAAGGACGACGAGAGCCGCAAGGACGCGGGCCACGGCGGTTCCGCCGGAGGACAGGTTCATTCCGGAAGGCTTCGTCCTCATCAGTTCGTTCCCTTTTCCGGGGGCCAGTTCATGCTCTTGTCGGGCGGCAGGAGGTACCCGGTCACCGAACGCGTCGGGTCGAGATATTTCGCCGCCGCTTCCTTGACCTGGTCGGCGGTGACGGCGTTGATGCGGTCCGGCCATTCCTCGACATCCTTGACCGTTCCGCCGGTCGCCAGCGTGGAGCCGTAGAGCCTCGCCATGCCGGCCTGGTTGTCGCGGGCGAAGACCATGCCGCGCACGAAGCGCTTCTTCGCCGCGGCAAGCTCGTCCGCCGAAACTCCGTCCCTGGCGATGCGCGCGATCTCGGCGCCGGCGGCCTTCTCGACGTCGGCCAGGCTGGCCTTGCCGAGCGGGGAGCCATAGACGCCGAAGCTGGAGGGGTCGAGTGCGGTGCCCTGGTAGTAGGCGCCGGCCGAAGCGGCGATGCCCTTTTCGACGATCAGGTCCTGATAGAGCCGGCTGCGCGCTCCGCCGCCAAGGATCTCGGCGAGAAGGTCCAGCGATTCGGCGACGCCGGGCGCGGCGCTCCCATAGGAGGGGACCACCCATTTCTTGCTGAAGCTCGGCACGGTGACGCGCGGATCGTTGAGGGTGACGGTGCGGCGCGTAGCCTGCGCCGGCTCCTGCGGCCGGTTGCGCGGCGGCAGGTCGGCGCCGCGCGGCAGCTTGCCATAGGTCTCCTCGGCATATTTCTTTACCGTCGCTGCATCGACATCGCCTGCGACCACGACGACCGCGTTGTTCGGCTCGTAGAAATGGTCGTAGAAGGCGATGGCGTCGGAGCGGTTGAGTTTCTCGATCTCCTGGCGCCAGCCTATCACGGGATAGCGATAGGGGCTGTTCTGGTAGAGCGTGGCGTTGACTTCCTCGTCGAGCACCGAGCCCGGATTGTTGTCGATGCGCATGCGGCGCTCCTCGAGGATGACGTCGCGCTCCGGTCCGATGACCGCGTCCGTCAAGGTCAGGTTGCGCATGCGGTCGGCCTCGTAGCTCATCATCGTCTCCAGCGCCGAAGGAGCCACCTGCTGGTAGAAGGCGGTGTAGTCGTAGGAGGTGAAGGCGTTCTCCTGGCCGCCGATCTCCGCCACCTTCTGCGAAAACTCGCCAGGCGGATGGTTCTTCGTGCCCTTGAACATCAGATGCTCGAAGAAATGGGCGATGCCGGATTTTCCGGCGGCCTCGTCGGCGCTGCCCGCCTTGTACCAGATCATGTGGGTCACGACCGGCGCGCGATGACCGGGGATGACCACCACCTCCAGCCCGTTCGCCAGCTTGAAATCCGAAATCCGGGCCGATTGTTCCTGCGATTTCGCGAACGCGGCCGGCGCGGGGCCCGCCGCAAGCGCGATGCCCAGAGCCAAGGAGACGACGGCCGAGCGCAGCCATCGTCCAGTTCCCATCTCGTCCATCATAGGCCTTTTCCGATTTTCGCGCCGGCAACCTACCGGCGGGCATGGCGCATAGAAAGTGAATTATCCGTCATAAGAAGGATCACGGCGCCAATCAGGCAAGCTCCAGAAAGCGAATGACGGTGTCGCCATATTCGCGCCGGTCGAGGAGAACGAAGCCCGCTCCGGCCTCGAAGGGCGCGGCGGCGGCCTCCTCGACGACGCAGAGCGCGCCCTCCCGCAGCCAGCCGCCCGAACGCGCGGATTGCAATGCCCGGCCGGCGAAGTCCCTGCCGTAGGGCGGATCGGCGAAAAACAGGTCGAAGGGCTGCATGGTGCCGACTTCCCCGAGCCGCGTCGCATCGCGCCGGAATATCTTGGTGCGGCCCTGCAGGCCGAACGCCTCGACATTCTCCCGGATCAGGCCGCGACCCTCGGCCGATTCCTCCACGAAGAGAACGAAGGAAGCGCCGCGCGAGAGCGCTTCCAGCCCGAGCGCGCCGGTGCCGGCGAAAAGATCGAGCACGCGCGCGCCTTCCAGCCGGCCGCCGAAGCGATGGGCAAGCACGTTGAAGACCGCCTCGCGCGTACGGTCGGTAGTCGGCCGGATGGCGTTCGACCGGGGCGTCGCGAGCGCACGGCCACGGAACGCGCCGCCGACGATGCGCATCAGTCTTTCTTCGGCTTGCGGGGAGCCGGCTTTTCCCTCCCCCTTGGGGGAAGGGTCCGGCCGGAGGCCGGTGGCGGGGTCGGTCCGCCTGGCTTGCCGGCCTTTTTTCGAGCCGGCGCGCGGCCTTTACCCGCCCCCGCCGTCGCCGGAGCCTGCCTTCGGGCCGGCAAAGGGCCGGACCCGGGGGGCGACATCTCCCCCTGGCGGGGGGAGGAAAGCCCGCCCTTCCCGACCGGCCTTGCCCCCGGCGCCATCCAGACATTGGACGAGCGAGGCCGGGCCGGCGTTTCCTTTTTCTTGTCGTCGGGGCGCTTTTCGGCACGCTTGTCGCCGAAGCGTGGCGGCCGTGCGGTCTGCAGGCGGTCGAGCGCCTCCTCCCGCTGCCGCTCGCGCGTCCGCTTGCGGTTGCGGACCAGGCCGCCCTCCTCGACACGCGGCGCGGCGCTTCTCGGCGCCGGCGCCTTCGGCTCGTTGCCGGCGCGCACCGGACGGTTGGGAAAAGGCTTCGTCACCGGCGCCTCGAAATTCGCGCCGGATTCCTCGATCAGCCGTTCGCCCAACTGGTCGCGCAGCAGCCGGCCTTTCAATTCCAGCACCTCCCCTTCGCCGAGTTCGCCGAGCTGGAAAGGGCCGTAGGAAATGCGGATGAGGCGCGTGACGTCCAGGCCGAGCGCGCCGAGAATGTTCTTCACCTCGCGGTTCTTTCCCTCGCGCAGGCCGAGCGTCAGCCAGGCGTTGGAGCCCTGCTCGCGGTCGAGCGCAGCCTCGACCGCGCCGTAGAAGACGCCGTCGATCGCGATCCCCTGGCTGAGGCCGGCAAGCGCCTCGGCATCGACCGTGCCGTGCACACGCGCGCGGTAGCGCCGCAGCCAGCCGGTCGAGGGCAGTTCGAGCACCCGCGCCAGCCCGCCATCATTGGTGAGGAGGAGCAGCCCTTCGGTATTGATGTCTAGACGGCCGACCGTCATCAGCCGCGGCAGGCCCTCGGGCAGGCAGTCGAAGACGGTCCGGCGGCCTTCGGGATCGCGGTTGGTCGTGACCACCCCCGCCGGCTTGTGGAAGAGGAAGAGGCGCGTGCGCTCGATCACCGGGATCGGCGTTCCGTCGACCTCGATCCTGTCCCCAGGACCGACATTGAAGGCCGGCGAGGAGAGGACGGCGCCGTTGACGCGCACACGGCCCGCGGCGATCAGCGCCTCGGCCTCGCGGCGCGAGGAGATGCCGGCGCGGGCGAGCCGCTTTGCGATGCGCTCGGAGGCCTGGCTGACCTCCCCCGAGACGGCGCCCCCCTCTCTCGCCGGAGCCCGTCCTCGGGCCGGCATTTCCCCAGCAAAGGAGGAGATCGGGCGCCCTCCGCCGCGCTTCGCGCCTTTCCTCGTCGAGGGAGAAGCTGGACGCCTTTTGTCGCCTCGCATTTTTTTCGTTTTATCGTCCATATGGCAATCGCCTTTCCGGGCGGGTAACTATCAGGTCAACTCCCGGCAGGCGAGAGGAAACGGATACCGACGTGCGGCAGACGGGCTATATGGAAGTTGCGCTGGAGGAGGCCCGCGCCGCCGCCGCGCGCGGCGAGGTGCCCATCGGCGCCGTCGTGGTGCAGGGCGGCGGGATCGTCGCCCGCGCCGGCAACCGGACAAGGGAGTTAGCCGACCCCACGGCGCATGCCGAGATGCTGGCGATCCGCGCCGCCTGCGCCGCGCTCGCGGCCGAACGGCTCGCCGAGGCCGACCTCTTCGTCACGCTCGAACCCTGCGCCATGTGCGCCGGCGCGATCTCCTTCGCGCGCATCCGACGCCTCTATTTCGGCGCGGCGGACGACAAGGGCGGCGCGGTCGTCAACGGGCCGCGCTTCTTCGGCCAGCCGACATGCCACCACGCGCCGGAAATCTATTCCGGCTTCGGCGAGCGCGAATCGGCTGAACTGCTGAAAGGCTTTTTCCGCGACCGGCGCGGCTGATTTCCGGGCTCGTCTAGTGGAAAGGCCAGAGGTCGCCCCACTGGAAGCCGTCCTTCTTGCCGAGGGCGGCTTTCTTGCGTTCCTTTTCCTTGCGCCATTCGTCCTCGCCGAGCTGGTCGGCGGGAGCGGTCGCGGCCGGCTGGCGGTAGGTCAGCGGCGGCTCGCTCAGATAGCGCCGCTCTGTCGCGCTGCCCTGCTTGTTGATCGCCATGCGGCGCTTGAACTCGTCGCTCTGGTTCGTGCTCGCATCCGGCCCACCGCCGGTGAGGGAAACATCGGTTCCCCTCGTACGAAGAACCGGCGCGCTCGGCTGCGAAGAAGTCGGGCCGGCGATCTGCGGACTGAAGTTCGGATCATCCTGGCCAGCGGTCGCCTCCGCGCGCAACCTCTGGCGCTTGGCTTCCGGAGATTCCGGCCACTGCGGATTGGAAGAAGTCGCCACATCCTGCTGGGGCGGCGGCAGAACGGCAACCTCGCTCTTGGCCGGCCTCACAAGGTCGGGGCGGGGCCTGGTGTCGATGTGCTTCGGTTCCTTGGGGCCCAGCGTGATCATGCCGGTCATATCGTCCAGCAACTGCTTGTCGGATGGCGTTCCCGTGCCGTAGGTCGGCGCCCCCGTGCACCCGGCAAGCAGCAGACACGCCATGCCCAGCGAGGCGGAAAGCGCCGGCCGCGAGAAGGTCGCACAAGACCCGACAAAATGTTTCAAGCTCTTCAGCCTCTCACCCGTCGCCGGGTTTTCATACCGGGACGCCCGCGCTTTGACCGGCGAATCCGGCAACAACATGACGCCTGGCGAGGCGTCTTCCCGGGTCGGCTTGTAACGCAACAGGCCGAGAGGGGCAACGGCAAGCCGCGCCCACCCACAAAATCGACGGCGCCCGGGGAGCGCCGCCGGAGCGGTCTTCGGCGTCACAGCCGGCCGAGCGCCTGCAGTTCGCTCAGCGCCATCGCATCGCGCGCCGAAACGTCGGGAAATTCGCCGTCGGAGCCGACATCGTCCGTATAGCGCCAGGAGCGGGCGCATTTCACCAGCCCGAGCGCCTCGGCATGGCGGAACTCGACCGCCACGCCGGCGACATCGTCGAGCGCGAAGGCGCCCGCCGGCGCGGGCTTGCCGGTCACCTCGATGGCGCTGGTGATGCAAATCTCCGCCATGTCGACGCTTTCGACCAGCGCGCGCAGCCCACCATCGGCGATATGCAGCACGGGCGCCGCCTCCAGCGACGAGCCGATCGTCTTTTTCGCCCGCTCGATCTCCAGCGCGCCGGTGACGACGCGACGGACCGTGCGGATCCTTTCCCATTTTTCGGCGAGCGCGTCGTCCTTCCACTCGGCCGGGATTTCCGGGAACTGTTCCAGATGGACCGAGGCCGCGTCGGGATGACGGTCGAGCCACGCCTCCTCCATGGTGAAGGGCAGCATGGGAGCCAGCCACTTCACCAGGCAGTCGAAGAGACGGCGGACGACCTCGACCGACGCCTTGCGGCGGAGGCTAGACGGCGCGTCGCAATAGAGCGCGTCCTTGCGGATATCGAAATAGAAGGCGGAAAGCTCGACCACCATGAAATCGAGCAGCGCGCGCGTGATGCGCTTGAAGTCGAAGGCGTCGTAGCCCCTGCGCACCACCTGGTCGAGTTCGGCCAGACGATGCAGCATCAGACGCTCGAGTTCCGGCATTTCTTCCGGCGGCACCTCTTCGCCCTCGTCATGGGCAAGCGTGCCGAGCATCCAGCGTATGGTGTTGCGGAGCTTGCGGTAGGCGTCGATGTTGGTCTGCAGGATGTTCTTGCCGAGCCGCTGGTCTTCCCAATAGTCGGTGGTCATGACCCAGAGGCGCAAAATGTCGGCGCCGGACTGCTTCATCACGTCCTGCGGCACGACCGTATTGCCGAGCGATTTCGACATCTTGCGGCCGTTTTCGTCCATGGTGAAGCCATGGGTGATGACGGCGTCGTAGGGCGCACGGCCGCGCGTGCCGCAACTTTCGAGCAGCGAGGAGTGGAACCAGCCGCGATGCTGGTCGGAGCCTTCGAGATAGACGTCGGCCGGCCATTTCAGATCCGGCCGGTCCTCCAGCGTGAAGGCGTGCGTTGAGCCCGAATCGAACCACACGTCGAGGATGTCGGTCACCTTGCTCCACTTGGCATGGTCGTGGTCGTTGCCGAGGAAGCGCTCCTTGGCGCCGTCGGCGAACCAGGCGTCGGCGCCCTCGGCCTCGAAGGCGTCGAGGATGCGGGCGTTGACCTTCTCGTCCTTGAGCACGTTTCCGTCGGCGTCCGCGAATACGGCGATCGGCACGCCCCAGGCGCGCTGGCGCGACAGCACCCAGTCGGGCCGGTCCTCGATCATCGCGCGCAGGCGCGTCTGGCCGGCGGCGGGCACGAAGCGGGTGGCGTCGATGGCGGCGAGCGCGCGGTAACGGAGGGTGTCTGGCAGGGCGCTTTTTCCCTCCCCTTCCAGGGGAGGGTGGCCCGAAGGCCCGGGTGGGGTGCGTTGCAGCCCCCCCTCCGTCGCCTGCGGCGACACCTCCCCCCGTCGGGGGGAGGAAAGCCCATACCCGTCCAACTCCTTGTCCATGTGGACGAACCATTGCGGGGTGTTGCGGAAGATGACGGGCTTCTTGGAGCGCCACGAATGCGGATACTGGTGCTTGAGCCGGCCGCGTGCGAACAGCGCGTTGCGCTCGATCAGCGCGTCGATCACCGCCTTGTTGGCGTCGCCCTTCTTGCCATTGTCGTCGATGACGCGCGCCGGGCCGCCGTCGCGGTCCGGCCCGAAGCCCGGCGCGTCCTTGGTGTAGAAGCCGGCGTCGTCCACGGTGAAGGGGATCGCCGGATCGATGCCACGCTCGCGCAAGTCCTTCGCCGCATCCATCCAGGCGTCGAAGTCCTCGCGGCCATGGCCGGGCGCGGTGTGCACGAAGCCGGTGCCGGCGTCGTCGGTGACATGGTCGCCGGGAAGCATCGGCACGGCGAAGCCATAGCCGCCGCCCAACGGTTTTGCCTCGCCATCCACGCTTATGCCCGCCAATGGATGCCAAAGCACCAGAGCGCCAAGCTCCTTGGCCGTTACGGTGCGCAGGCGCCTGAACTGTAGCTTCGCCTTTGCGAATGATTCCTCTGCCAGCTTGTCGGCAAAGATCAGCTTTTCGCCGGGACGCGGACCGAAATCGTTCTCGGCGGCCGTGACTTCGTACAATCCGTATTCGATACGCGGCGAATAGGCGACCGCGCGGTTTCCGGGGATGGTCCAAGGAGTGGTCGTCCAGATAACGACGAAGGCATCCCGAAGATCGCCGAAACTCTCCTGCCATTTGACTTGAGCGGCTTCGATCTCGGCGTCCGTCTTTAGATCGCGCTTGACGAAATCCGGCGCCCATAGATGGTTCACCGGGAACTTCACCCAGATCGTGTCGCTCTCGTGGTCGTGGTACTCGATCTCGGCCTCGGCCAGCGCGGTGCGCTCGACCACACTCCACATCACCGGCTTGGAGCCGCGATAGAGCTGGCCCGACATCGCGAACTTCATCAGCTCGCCGGCGATGCGCGCCTCGGCGTGGAAGTTCATCGTCAGATAGGGGTCCTTGAAGTCGCCGATCACCCCGAGGCGCTGGAACTCTTGCGCCTGCACGTCGATCCAGTGTTGTGCGAACTCGCGGCACTCCTTGCGGAAGGCGTTGATCTCCCCGCCGTCGGCGAAGTTCGGCTTCTCCTTGCCCTTGGCGCGGTACTGCTCCTCGATCTTCCATTCGATCGGCAGGCCGTGGCAGTCCCAGCCGGGCACGTAGTTGGAATCGTAGCCGCGCATCTGGAAGGAGCGGGTGATGACGTCCTTCAGCACCTTGTTCAGCGCGTGGCCGATATGGATGTTGCCGTTGGCGTAGGGCGGGCCGTCGTGCAGCACGTATTTCGGGCGGCCGGCCGAATCCTCGCGCAGTCGCCGGTAGAGGCCCATCCTGTCCCAGCGCTCGACGAGAAGCGGCTCCTTCTCCGGAAGGCCGGCGCGCATGGGGAAGTCGGTCTTCGGCAGATAGAGCGTCTTGGAATAGTCGATCTTTTCGGACGTGTCGTTCATCGTTCTGGCCATTATGCGGCGGACGGCGAAAGGCCGCGCGCCCAAAATCATCTCGAAGCGGAATATGCGCGGAAAGCGAAAATCTCCCGGACCCGCCGGCGGCCTCAGGCCGCCCGCAAGGCCGGGCCGGTAATTCGTATCGCTGCAAAGCGCGAATTTAGTGTCATGCGGCGGCTTTTAGAGGACCGAGCGGCGATTGGAAAGCCTGAAGCTTGCTTGCCGGCTGTGCCATTTGCGCCGCCACGCGCTCCTGAAAGTCCCTTCGGCCATCATGCCGAAGGCATCGAACTATCTGCTCAACCCCGGCATCCCGATTCGAAGCGCGTGGAGATATTCGCCACCTATCGCTACCCCTTCGACAGCCGCCTTTTGCGGTGAACGGGCGTCAGGCGTTCAGTGCAGCGAAAAATCGAAGCGGTAGGTGGCCGAGACGCCGATCAGGAACTGGTCGCGCGAGCCGCGTTCCTCGACGATGCTGGAATCGGCCGCCGGGCCGAGCAGGTACTGGTATTCTCCGAACAGGCTGGTGGTGACTTTGTCCGTCGTCTTCCAGGTGAACGCGCCGCCGAAGCCCACCGATTTCAGCCCGCCGCCCGGCGAATAGGGGCTGAGGCCAGAGGCCAGCGATTCGGCCGGGCTGACGCCGTAATAGGTCCGGAAATAATCGGCGGTGGCGGCGGAAAGCCGCGGGCCGCCCGACAGCTGCAGGGCCGGCGTCAGGTTGGTGAAGGCGTCGACCGCGAGGTCGCCGACGATGGCGTCATGGGTGACGATGCCCCTACGCACCTCGCCGCGGACGCGCATCCAGTCGAACGGATAATATTCGGCGAAGAGGCCGAGTTCGCCGCCGAAATCGACATCGTGCAGTCCCCTCAGCGCGCGGTAGTCGCTCGAATCGCGCGGGAAGATGAGCTTGCCGGTCAGGCCGGCGCGGAAATCGCCGGTGTCGACGAAGCCGATCGAGATGTTGTCGTTGCGCGAGGAGAAACGCGTCGCCGTGCCCTGGCGGGCGAAGGAGACCAGCGGCATCGCACCGAAATGGTAGCTCGACGCGCCCTCGAATTCCGGCTCGGCATAGGTCGACACGCCGACGGTCAGCGACCAGTCGCCGTCGAACCAGCCGAAGCGGGAATTGTCGGCCGTGTCCGCGGCATGGGCGCTTGCGGTGGCGCCGAACAGCAGCAGGGCGGCGGTCAGGGCTCGTCGTCCCGTATTCATCCTCACCTCTCCGTTCCGGCTCCCCTTCGGCCGCCGGCATCCCACCGTGGATAGGAAAGTCTTCTCCGCCCGGCAAGTAAACAATAATTTAAGGCGATGGCCCGCCTCTGAACGTCATCCGGCCGCAAACGCGATCGCGCGGTCGAGCGGGGAAACCGGAGCGGCGCGGGCGAGCGCCGCCCTCGCCTCCTCCTCGTCGCGGCGCATCTGCGCCACCAGCGCATCGAGCCCGTCGAATTTCTCCTCGCCGCGCAGCCGGGAAAAGAAGCTCACGCGGCAGGTCTCGCCGTAGAGGTCGCCGGCAAAATCGAAAAGGTAGGTCTCGAGCAGCGCGGCGCCGTCGGCCTCGACGGTGGGCCGCCGTCCGAAGCTCGCCACACCGTCGTGAAGCGTGCCGTCGGCGCGGCGGAATCTCACCGCGTAGATGCCGTGCGCCAGTCCCATGTCGGCGGAAAGCGCCATGTTGGCGGTCGGATAGCCGAGCGTGCGGCCAAGCTGCCTGCCGCCGGAGACCTCCGCCTCGACGGTATAGCGGTAGCCGAGGAGCCCGGCCGCCTGCGCGACGTCCCCGGCGGCCAGCAATTCCCGTATGCGGCTCGACGACACGATCTCGGCGCCTTCATCGCGGAAGGCATCGACCAGCGTAACGCCGAAGCCGTGCCGCTCGCCCGAGGCGATGAGATAGGCGGGGCCGCCCTGGCGGTCCTTGCCGAAGTGGAAATCGACGCCGGTCACGACATGGCTGACGCCAAGCCCCCGGTCCAGTATGCGGGTCACGAACTCCTCGGCCGATTGCGCGGCGAAGGCGCGGGTGAAGGGGGTCTCGACGACGGCGTCGAAGCCGAGCGCGGCGAGTATGGCCGCCTTCATCGGCGCCGGCGTCAGCCGGAAAAGCGGGATGTCCGGACGGATGACGCTCCTTGGATGCGGCTCGAAGGTGAGGACGATGGCGGAGCGGCCAGCCGCCCTGGCCTCGCCAATGGCGCGCTCGAGCACGGCCTGATGCCCCCTGTGCACGCCGTCGAAATTGCCGATCGCCGCCACGCCGCCGCGCAGTTCGCCCGGAAGGCTCTGCGGATCGGAGACGCGGAGGATTTCGGCGGCCTTGCCCATCAGCGTGCCCTGCCCGGCATCCGTCGCTCAGCGAAGCCGCGGGATGACGGCCACGGGGTGGTGGCCGTGCTTGCCCAGAAAGGCGGCAAGGCGGCCAAGATCCGGCTCGTGGCCCTCGCCATATTCGCGCGCGTGGATGCCCGCCGAGACGTAGAGCACGTCGATGCCGGCCTGCTCGGCGCCCTTCACGTCGGTCATCACCCCGTCGCCGATCGCCAGGACCCGGGACCGGTCGAGGGGGCGTCCGAGGATGCGGCCGGCCGCCTTCAGCGCCGCGTCGTAGATCGGGCGGTGCGGCTTGCCGGCGATCAGCGTGCGGCCGCCGAGCAGGGCGTAGTCGCGGGCGAGCGCGCCGGCGCACCAGACGAGCGTATCGCCGCGTTCGACGACGATATCCGGATTGGCGCAGATGAAGGGCAGGTCGCGCGAGCGGAAACGCATCAGCATCTCCGAATAATCCTCCGGCGTCTCGGTCCGGTCGTCGAAGAGGCCCGTGCAGACGACCGCGTCGGCTTCGAACTCGTCGCAGAATTCCACGTCCAGCCCTTCGTAGATGGTCAATTCCCGCTCCGATCCCACATGGAAGATGCGGCGCGGGCCCGCCGCGATCAGGTCGCGGGTCACGTCGCCCGAGGTGATCAGCTCGTCATAGGCGTCGCGGGGGACGTCGAGCGACCGCAGTTGCGCCTCCACGTCGTCGCGCGGACGCGGCGCGTTGGTGATCAGCACGACCGCCAGACCCTTCGAGCGGGCGCGGGCGAGCGCGGCGCACGCCTCGGGCGAGGAGCGCACGCCATTGTGCACGACGCCCCAGACGTCGCTCAGGATCGCATCGTATCCGCCGGTCAGCGCATCCAGCGTTTCGATCATGGCAAGCGGGTTCGACAAGACGTTTCCAATCGGCATGGCGGAATGGCAGGGGCGGTTCGGGAGCACCGGCATTAACCGAACCTGTTCACCATGTCACCTGCTTTGAAAGAGAAGGGGCAGCGCCCGCGGCGGCGCCAGGGCGGCGGTCGCCGCGCGCGCCGGGCCTCCCCCGGCCGGGCCCTTCTCTGTGGGCGCCATCCCCAAGCAAGAGCGGTTACAATACATGAACGAACGTCAAATCCGCCGGAAATGCTTTGCGACCATACAAGAGCAGCGCTGCTGAGCGGAAAAGAACTTGGCGGAAGGGATCCGCCGCTTCCTTCAATTGGTAAACCGGCAGTGAACGGGCGTTAAGTTTTTGTCCGCACCCCTTATACGGGAAATTATACTATTTATGACATTTTACTCCCGCGATACCCCATCCAACGAGGTGAACGGGCATGTTGCGCAAGTTTCTCGCCGACCGGCGCGGCAACTACGCGATGATCACGGGTCTGATGATGGCGCCGCTCATGGGCGCCATCGCCGTGGGCGTGGATTACACCGAGATGAACCGGCAGTACCAATACACCCAGAACGCGCTGGACGCGGCGGGCATCGCCACCGCCCACCGTTATCTGGAGGGTGCGGACACAACCACCCTGATGAGCTACGCCAATTCTTTCTTCGACGCCAACCTGGGGCCCGTCAATCCGAACGACACGGTCCTGACGGTGACCTTGCCCGACCCGAGCGCGGGCGGCGGCGGCACCCTCACCATGTCGGCGAAGCTCACCTACCACCCCTATTTCTATCCGACCTTCCTGGCGCTGCTCGGGCAGAATCCGAACTCGTTCAGCGCGGATTTCAAGTTCAACGCACAGACCGACGTGCGGCTGAAGGACACGCTGGAAGTCGCGCTGGTTCTCGACAATTCCGGTTCGATGTCGGACATCGGCAAAGGTTCCGGCCAGGAGAAGATCGATCTCCTGAAGTCGGCGTCCAAGGAACTCATCCAGACGCTGGTGACCAGCGCCGCCCAGGTGAAGCAGGTGGACAAGCCCGTCCAGTTCGGGCTCGTTCCGTTCGCCGCCTCGGTGAATGTGGGGCCGCAGAACGCCACTGCCACCTGGATGGACACGGACGGCATCTCGCCCATCCACCACGAGAATTTCGACTGGTCGACGATGAAGGCGGCCGATGCCAACAAGCGGGTCGATCTGATCGGCGGCATCTACTACAAGAAGGGGTCGGATTGGGGTACGCAGGAAAACCAGAAGGTCACCCGCTTCACGCTCTACAACGACCTGCAGCGCACCATCCAGACGGGCACCGTCCAGACCTGCACGGGCAGCGGCAGAAACAAGAGCTGCACCAATACGCCGGTATACGGCACGACGAGCTACGCCTCCTGGGGGGGCTGCGTCGAGCAGCGGCCGAGCCCCTATGACGTGACTGACGCGGCTCCGGACAGTTCCAATCCGGCAACGCTCTTCGTCCCGATGTTCGCGCCCGACGAAACCGACAACAAGGATTCGTCGCGACGCTACGCCATGGGCAATTGGTGGAACGACAAGACGACGACCGGAACCGATGCGCAGCGTCAGGCCTATATGCCGAAATATTATACGCCTGCCCCGAACGGCACCGCCGCGGCGACCGGCGACGGCGGTCCGAACGCGAGCTGCACCACGCAGCCGATCACGCCGCTGACCGACGTCACCAATACAGCCGGCATGAACACGATCACCGCAGCGATCGACGCCATGCAGCCGGACGGCGGCACCAACGTTGTCTCCGGCATGGCCTGGGGATGGCGTGTCGTCTCGAGCGGGTCGCCCTTCACGGAGGGCCGTCCTGAGTCCCAGCGCGGCAACGACAAGGTCGTCATCGTGCTGACCGACGGCGCCAATACCTACTACACGCCGCAATCGCTCGGCTACAACGACCTTGCCGGCAACAAGTCGATCTATGCCGACTACGGCTACACGGGCAAGAACTACAATGGCGGCTCGACGACCCGCCTGTTCATGAACACGGACGTGTCGAAGACGGACTTTTCCAATACCAACTACACCAAGGCCATGGCCGAGCAGATGGCGACGCTATGCACGAACGCCAAGGCCGCGAACGTGATCATGATGACCGTCTCGCTCGACCTCGACCCGACCAACAGCGCCGAGGCGGCACAGATGGCCGCGCTCAAGACCTGCGCTTCCAACTCGCGCTTCCGGACGGACCCGACCACCGGGCAGCCCGCCAAGCTCTACTGGAACGCGACCGGCGGCAGCCTGTCGGACGACTTCAAGGCGATCGCCGACGAATTGTCCAACCTGCGCATCGTCGGCTGAGCGAACGCACCACAGCCGACCGGAACGGCCGGTCGGACCGGAAGAAGACGCCCGCCCCGCGCGGGCGTTTTCCTTTTTTCGGCGCCTACCAGGCACATCCACGGCGTGGTTAACGGCAGCAGAACCGGCGCATTCCCATTCGAGCTTTTTTGCAAACGGCCGGTTAGAGCATTCATGCGAAAAGGAAAACGGGCTCAGTCAGTAGCCCGAGCGAGGGGCAAGCTTCCATGATCCGCCGGTTCCGCGGGGACATCCGCGGCAATTTCGGGATGATCGCGGCCTTCGCCATGCTGCCCATCATGGGCGGCCTGGCGCTCGCGGTCGACTATGGGGAGATGAACCGCGAGCGGCAGATCGTGTCCAACGCGCTCGACGCGGCCAGCGTGGCGACCGGGCGGCAGATCGTCCAGGGCGGCACCGACGCCGAACTCATCGCCTACGCGACCAATTTCTTCCATGCCAATCTCGGCCGCATCAACCCGGCCGATACGACGCTGACCGTGACGCTGCCCTCGAACGCGGCGGGCGGCGGCACCCTCAAGCTCAGCGCCGTGCTGAACTACAAGCCGTACTTCTTTCCCGTATTCAAGGATCTGCTGAACGGGGGAACCGCCGGCAACATCAACCTGGCCGCCCAATCAGAGGTCCGCCTGAAGGACACGCTCGAGGTCGCGCTCGTGCTCGACAATTCAGGCTCGATGAGCGACGTGGGCACCGGCTCGGGCGAGGAGCGCATCGACCTCCTGAAGGACGCGGCCAAGCAACTCGTCGACACGCTCGCGGCGCAGGCGGTGCTCATCAAGCAGGTGGACAAGCCCGTGCAATTCGCCGTCGTGCCTTTCGCGGCGTCGGTCAATGTCGGCCCGCAGAACGCCGACCAGCCCTGGATGGACCAGGACGGCATTTCGCCCATCCACCACGAGAATTTCGACTGGGCCTCCATGTCGACCGGGAACCGGCGCGCCGAGAAGGTCGACGGCAAATGGGTGAAGGCAGGCTCCGACTGGGGCGACGAGGAGGGAGACCTCCTGACCCGTTTCTCGCTCTACCAGGACATGAAATACGTCAGCTCGCGCGAGTGGGTCTCCACCGGCCAGGAATATGTCTGCACGAAGACCAACAAATATACCGGGGCCTGCACGCAAGGACACTGGCAGGACACCGGCTATTACGACAACACCATTTCGCAATATTCGAGCTGGCAAGGCTGCGTCGAGGAACGGCCCTACCCCTACGGCGACAACGACGCGGCGCCCGATCCGTCGAACCCCGCGACGCTTTTCGTGCCGATGTTCGCGCCGGACGAGCCGGGCGACCGATGGGCGACCGCCACCAAGCCCAACCCGTCCAATTACGGCGCCGCGAACAACTACTGGAACGACAACGAAAGCGCCACGACCGGCCTCGACCGCGAGCAGGACATGGCGAAATACTATGTCGTCCGGCCCTATGGCGTGACTTCGTCCAAGGGAACGGGCCCGAACTATTCCTGCACGACCAATCCTATCACCCCGCTCACCGACGTGACCGTTCCCGACGGGCTGCAGGCCATCAAGGATGCGATCGACGCTATGGCGCCTGACGGCGGCACCAGCGTGCCTTCCGGCCTCGCATGGGGCTGGCGCGCCGTGTCGAGCGGCCCGCCTTTCACGGAGGGGCGGCCGGACGGCCAGAAGGGCAACGACAAGGTCGTCATCGTGCTGACCGACGGCGCCAACACCTACTATACGCCGGGCTCGCTCGGCTACAGCGACCCGGCCGGCAACAAGTCCATCTATGCCGATTTCGGCTACCTCCTGCCGGGCTACAATGGCGGGTCGACGCCGCGGCTCTTCCTCGGCACCGACAGCAATGTCGGCCAGTTCGACTATTCCAACAGCAACTACACAGCCGCCATGAACGAGCACATGGCGACGCTTTGCGCGAACGCCAAGGCCGCCGGCGTCATGGTCATGACAGTGGCGCTCGACCTCGACGCGACGAAGACCGCCGACCAGACGCAGATCGCGGCGCTCCGCTCATGCTCGTCGGATTCGCGTTTCCGCATGGATCCGAGCGACCCGACCAAGCCGGCGAAGCTGTTCTGGAACGCCACCGGCGCCACGCTTTCCGAGGACTTCAAGGAAATCGGCAACGAATTGTCGAACCTCAGGATCGTCGGATAAGTTCTCCCAAGCGGGCGATCCGCGCCGGACGAATCCGAAACCGCGCGTCTTGACTCTGCAAAAGCCAGAAACTATCTGAGCGCCACGTTAGCACTCCCTCCCAGCGAGTGCTAGCAGCCGATCCGGACATCCGGACGGAGGAGACAGCAACATCCCAATCCGAGGGTTCAAGAACATGGCAAAGACGAAATTTCGCCCGCTTCATGACCGCGTGGTCGTACGCCGGGTCGAATCTGAGGAAAAGTCGGCCGGCGGCATCATCATCCCGGACACCGCCAAGGAGAAGCCGCAGGAAGGCGAGATCATCGCCGTCGGCTCGGGCGCCCGCGACGAGGCCGGCAAGCTCGTTCCGCTCGACGTGAAGGCGGGCGACCGCGTGCTCTTCGGCAAGTGGTCGGGCACGGAAGTCAAGCTCAATGGCGAGGATCTCCTGATCATGAAGGAATCCGACATCATGGGCGTCATCGGCTGAGACACGCCTCTCCATCCGCATCTTCAACCTGAATTCGGGCCAGAGGCCCAGGAGCTGAAAAATGGCTGCCAAGGAAGTAAAATTCTCCCGTGACGCGCGCGAACGCATGCTGCGCGGCGTCAACATCCTCGCCGACGCGGTGAAGGTCACGCTCGGACCGAAGGGCCGCAACGTCGTCCTCGACAAGTCGTTCGGCGCGCCGCGCATTACCAAGGACGGCGTCACCGTCGCCAAGGAAATCGAACTGGAAGACAAGTTCGAGAACATGGGCGCGCAGATGGTCCGCGAGGTCGCCTCGAAGACCAACGACATGGCCGGCGACGGCACCACGACCGCGACCGTTCTCGCCCAGGCGATCGTCCAGGAAGGCGCCAAGGCGGTTGCCGCCGGCATGAACCCGATGGACCTGAAGCGCGGCATCGATCTCGCCGTCGCCGACGTGGTGGCCAACCTCGTCAAGGGTGCCAAGAAGATCAAGACCTCCGAGGAAGTCGCGCAGGTCGGCACCATCTCCGCGAACGGCGACGAGTCGGTCGGCAAGATGATCGCCGAGGCCATGCAGAAGGTCGGCAATGAGGGCGTCATCACGGTCGAGGAAGCCAAGACCGCCGACACCGAACTCGAGGTCGTCGAGGGCATGCAGTTCGACCGCGGCTATCTCTCGCCCTACTTCATCACCAACCCCGACAAGATGGTTGCCGAACTCGAGGATGCCTACATCCTGCTCCACGAGAAGAAGCTTTCCAACCTGCAGGCCATGCTGCCGGTGCTGGAGGCTGTCGTGCAGTCGTCCAAGCCGCTGCTCATCATCGCCGAGGACGTCGAGGGCGAGGCGCTCGCCACGCTGGTCGTCAACAAGCTCAGGGGCGGCCTCAAGGTCGCAGCCGTCAAGGCTCCGGGCTTCGGCGACCGCCGCAAGGCCATGCTCGAGGACATCGCCATCCTCACCGGCGGCCAGGTGATCTCCGAAGACCTCGGCATCAAGCTCGAGAATGTCGGCCTCAACATGCTCGGCCGCGCCAAGCGGGTGCGCATCGAGAAGGAGAACACCACGATCGTCGACGGCGCCGGCAAGAAGGCAGAGATCCAGGGCCGCGTCGCCCAGATCAAGCAGCAGATCGAGGAGACCACGTCGGACTACGATCGCGAGAAGCTGCAGGAGCGGCTGGCCAAGCTCGCCGGCGGCGTCGCGGTGATCCGCGTCGGCGGCGCGACCGAGGTCGAGGTCAAGGAGAAGAAGGACCGCGTCGATGACGCCCTCAACGCGACCCGTGCGGCCGTCGAGGAAGGCATCGTCGCCGGCGGCGGCGTCGCGCTCCTCCGCGCCACCCAGGCGATCAAGTCGACCGGCGGGAATTCCGACCAGGCGGCGGGCATCAATATCGTCCGCAAGGCGCTGCAGGCGCCGGCTCGCCAGATCGCGAGCAACGCCGGGGCCGAGGCCTCGATCGTTGCCGGCAAGATCCTGGAGAACAAGTCGGCCACCTACGGCTACAACGCCCAGACCGGCGAATATGGCGACATGATCGCCATGGGCATCGTCGATCCGGTCAAGGTCGTGCGCCACACGCTGCAGGACGCGGCTTCGGTCGCCGGCCTGCTGGTCACCACCGAGGCCATGGTCGCCGAGGCGCCGAAGAAGGACTCGCCGGCTCCGGCGATGCCCGGCGGCGGCATGGGCGGCATGGGCGGCATGGACTTCTAAGCCCACGCTTCCAGCATTTGTCGGAAGGGCGGCCGAAAGGCCGCCCTTTTTTCATCAGCGATAGGCAAAGACCGTGCTCGGCTTCAATGCGGCGCCGCTATCGCCGAAATCCGGCACGGCATATTCCGCGACCGGCTGCAGCCGGGCATGCGGCAGGAACGCCCTGCCCGGATCGCCGACCAGCACCTCCGCCCCCGCCGTGAGGCAGCGGTCGAGGAAGCGCGTGACGCGCCGCGCAAGGGCGGCCGAGTAGAACAGGTCGCCTACCGCGACCAGATCGAGACCGGGCGGCGGCTCGGCCCTCGTCAGGTCGCGGTCCAGGATTTCGAGCGCGACGCCGTTCGCCGCCGCGTTCAGGCGGATCGCGGCGATGCCGTTGCGGTCGATCTCGGCGGCCGTAACCGAGGCTGCTCCCGCCCTGGCGGCGGCGATGCCGACGAGCCCGGAACCGGCGCCGAGGTCCAGCACCCGGCGCCCGCGAACATTTTCCGGCCGGTCGAGAAAATGACGGGCGAGAACGGCGCCGCCCGCCCAGGCATAGGCCCAATAGGGCGGCGTTCCCTCCCCGCTCCTTCCGGTCAACCGCCAAAGGCCGCTGCCGGGGTGAGCGGTATAGAGGCTGATTTCCGGAATGGACGGCACGGACCGGAGGCACATGTGCGCCTCGATGAAGGCGGGAGCATCGGCGATATCGGCAATCGCGGGATCGTCGGAATCGCGGCCCGGTGCCGTAACGTTCTTCCACACGGGAATATCCTCAATTCGCATCGGCGGTCGGAACCCCGTCCGACGCCGGGCGTTTTTACTCAACACGACCCAACAGGCAATTCAACGCCAGCAACCCGAGGAGCACACAGATGGTGAACAAGGATCAGATGAAAGGCGCCGCCAAGCAGGTGTCCGGTTCGGTAAAGGAAGCGGCCGGCAAGGTCACGGGCTCGAAAGAGACCGAGGCCAAGGGCAAGATCGAAAAGGCAGCCGGCAAGGTCCAGAAGGCCTATGGCGACGTCAAGGAAGACGTCAAGGACGCGACCCGGCGCTGACCCCGGAGCCATCATGGCATCAAGAGAAAGGCGGCCACCCGGCCGCCTTTTTCGTGTCAGCCTGATTCCCGCCCTCCCGCCCGGGCGAAAGTTTCGCAGGAGATTCCGTTTTCCCCGGCAAACAATTGTCAACCATGGAGAAAGCTCGCCCATCAAGGCAGGCGCGTTGCCAGGACCTTGTCGATGCGGCGGCCGTCGAGATCGACCACCTCGAACCGCCACGCCCCGATATCGATGCGGTCGCCCGTGTCGGGAATGCGCTGGAATTCGTTGATCAGGAAGCCCGCCACGGTGTCGTAGCTGCGCCGGCCCGGCAGGCTCAGATAGAGAAGCTCCGCCATCTCGTCGACCGGCATCCAGCCGGCCAGCAGCCATGATCCGTCCTCGCGCCGGACAGCCTCCGGCTCGTCCTTCTCGGTGTCGGAGCGGAAGGCGCCCGCGATCGCGTCGAGGATGTCGGCCGGCGTCAGCAGACCCTCGAAGTGGCCGTATTCGTCGAGCACCAGCGCGACAGGGACCTCGGCGTCGCGCAGCAGGCGGACCGCATCCAGCCCTTCCAGCGTGTCGGGAACGACCGGCGCCGGGCGCACATGGCGCCTCAGGTCGAATTTGCGCTTCAAGGTGAGCGGCTTGATGAGGTCGCGGACGATAACGACGCCGATCACGTCGTCGGGCGTTCCGTCGTAGACCGGCAGATGCGAGTGCCGCGAATCGAGCAGCGCCTTGCGCAGTTCGGCGTCGCCCAGCGTGACATCGATCAGTTCGACATCGGTGCGGGGCGTCATGATCGCGCGCACGGTCCGGTCCGACAGCCGCATCACGCCGGAGATCATGAACTGCTCGGCGCTTTCGATGACGCCGGCGCTCTCGGCCTCTGCCACTACCGTCTTGATCTCCTCCTCCGTGACGGCGCTCTGCGGCTCGGTCGAGACGCCGAACAGCGTGAGCAGCAATCGCGTCGACACGTCCAGCAGCCAGACCAGGGGTGCTGCGGCGCGCGACAGGAACAGCATCGTCGGCGCCATCATGCAGGCGAGCCGTTCCGGGTTCTTCAGCGCCAGGTGCTTGGGCACGAGCTCGCCGATGATGACCGACAGGAAGGTGATGAGACCGATGACGATCAGATAGCCGGTCAGCTCGGCGGCATTCTCCGAAAGCCCCTCTGTGATCAGGAAGCGGCTCAGGCGCTCGCCCAGCGCCGCGCCGGAAAAGGCGCCGGCCAGGATGCCGACCAGCGTGATGCCGATCTGGACCGTCGAGAGGAACCTGCCCGGATGGTCGATCAGCCGGATGGCGGCGGCCGCCCCGCGCACGCCGCGCTCCGCCATCGGGCCGATGCGGGCCTTGCGCGACGAAACGATCGCCAGTTCCGACAGGGCGAAGATACCGTTGAGAAGGATGAGGACCGCGGCGACGACAAGCTCGAACATCAGCGGCGGATCGGTAGCGGCAAGCGGCGGCGAGGTCAATGGCGCGCGCCGAAACGGCCCCTCACCTGCCCTGGAGGATTTTTCGCGGCCCCCTCTTGCCAGGGCCTACGCTCGTCGGTAAATGTTATATTGTTACGTAACGAGCTTACAGCTGGCCGGCATCCATCATCCATTGCCGAAGGAAACATCCATGCGCTCTCTTCTCCTCGCGGCCGTCATGCTGGCGGCGGCCCCTTTCCTGTCCTCCGGCGGCGCGCTTGCCGCCGAAAAGGTGAATATCGTCGCCGCCGAGAATTTCTACGGCGACCTTGCCCGGCAGATCGGCGGCGACCATGTCGCGGTCACCAGCATCTTGTCCAATCCCGACGAGGACCCGCATCTGTTCGAGACCAGTCCCTCCACCGCGCGCTCGGTCGCCGACGCCAGGATCCTGATCTATAACGGCGCCGGCTACGATCCGTGGATGGAGAAGCTGGTTTCGGCTTCCCCCGCTCAGGGCCGCTCGGCGATCGTCGCGGCCACGCTCACCGGCCGGAAGGAGGGCGACAACCCGCATCTCTGGTACGACCCCGCGACACTGCCGGCGGTCGCCAAGGCGCTTTCCGGCGAGCTTGCCAGGCGCGATCCGTCGAACGCCGCCGACTACAAGGCGAACCTGGCAAAATTCAACGCTTCGATGGCCAAGGTCCGCAATGACATCGCCGAGGTCCGCAAGGCCTATGGCGGCACGCAAGTGACGGCGACCGAGCCGGTCTTCGGCTATATGGCCAAGGCGCTCGGTTTCAGGATGCTGAACGAAGAATTCCAGACGGCCGTGATGAACGACGCCGAGCCGACGCCAGGCCAGGTCATCGCTTTCGAGAAGAGCCTGAAGGACGGGTCCGCGAAGGTCCTCTTCTACAACTCGCAGGTGACGGACCAGGCAACCGAGCGCCTCCTCCGGATCGCCAAGGACAACAAGGTTTCCGTCATCGGCGTCTCCGAGACGATGCCGGCCGGCCAGACGATCCAGACCTGGTTCGGCGGACAGATCGAGGCCGTCGAAAAGGCGCTCGCCGCGCGCACCCAATGAACGCAGTGACTTTCGATCACGTTACGCTCGCCTATGGGGGGCGCCGGGTACTTTCCGGCGTCTCCTTCGCCATTCCGCAAGGCGAGTTCGTGGCGCTGCTCGGCGCGAACGGCGCCGGCAAGACCACTATCCTGCGCGCCATCCTCGGCCTCGTTCGACCGCAGGGCGGGACGATCACCGTGCTGGGCGAAGCGCCGAGGCGCGGCAATCCCGCGATCGGCTACGTGCCGCAGCTCCGCCGCGGCGCGGCGCAGACCTCGATCAGCGGCTTCGACCTCGTCGCCGGCGCGGCCGGCGGCCACCGCTGGGGCTGGCCGGTGGCTTCGGCAACCGAGAAGGTCGCCGCCTGGAAGGCCCTCGAGCAGGTTGGGGCGACCGACATCGCAAAACGGCCATTCGACCGCCTTTCGGGCGGCGAGCGTCAGCGCATCCTGATCGCCCAGGCGCTCATCGGCGAGCCGAAACTGCTCCTTCTCGACGAACCGCTGATCAGCCTCGACGCCGGGCATCAGCGCACGATCATCGAGCTCGCGCACGAACTCGGCGAAAGGCGCGGCATCGCCGTGATCTTCTGCTCGCACGACATCAACCCGCTCATCAAGGTGGCCGACGAGGTGCTCTACGTCGGCAACGGCAAGGCGGCGATCGGAGGCGTGGACGAGGTCATCAACGGGCCGGTGCTGTCGGACCTCTACGGCACGCCGATCAGCGTCGCGCATGTCAATGGCCGCATCTTCGTGATGGCCGACGGGATCGAACTGGAAAGTCACGCGCATGTTCACGATGCTTGAATATGATTTCATGCGCAATGCGTTCGCGGCCTCGGCCATCGTTGGGATCGTCGCAGGCGCGGTCGGCTATTTCCTGGTGTTGCGCGGCCAGACTTTCGCCGGGCACGCGCTCGCCCATGTCGGCTTCCCCGGCGCGACCGGCGCGGGGCTGATCGGGCTTTCTCCGTTTTTCGGGCTGACGGCGTTCACGCTTGCCGCCGGCATAGGCATCGGTCTCCTCGGCGAGCGGGCGCACCGCGACGTCGCCATCGGCATCGTGCTGACGCTGTCGCTCGGGCTCGGGCTGCTGTTCCTGCACTTCTATACGTCCAACGCCACTCAGGCGACCAGCGTGCTCTTCGGCAACGTGCTCGGCATCAGCCTCGACACCGTGGCGGTCCTGGCGGCGATGGCGCTGGTCACGCTCGCCGCACTGACCTTCATCGCCCGCCCCCTCCTCTTCGCCAGCCTGCAGCCCGAACTCGCGGAGGCGAAGGGCGTCGGTCTCGATCTCGTCTCGACCCTCTTCATGATCATCGTCGCCGTCGCGACGGCCGAGGCAACGCAGATCGTCGGCGTGCTGCTGGTCTTCGCGCTCATGGTGGCTCCGGCGGCCGCGTCGCATCTGCTGGCGCGGGGCGTGCTCGCCGGGATCCTGGTGTCCATCCTCATCGGCGTCGCGATCGCCTGGGGAGGCCTCGTCCTCGCCTATCTCACCGATTGGCCGACCAGTTTCTTCATCACCGCGCTCGGCGCGGGCGTCTATATCTCTGCCGCCGTCGCCGACAAATTGCGGAAGGCCTGATCCCGCCATGTTGCCGCGCACGCCATCGGCCATTACGTTAGGCCCAGTATTCCATGAAGCGGCCCAAAGCTTGACGACGGAACTGACAAAAAACCAACGGCTCGTCTTCGCGGCCCTGACCCGCGCGGGCACCCCGCTCAGCGCCTATCAGATCCTCGATCTCTTGCGCGACGACGGCTTTCGCGCGCCGCTGCAGGTCTATCGCGCGCTCGACCAGCTTCGCGGGCTCGGCGTCGTCCATCGGCTGGAAAGCATGAACGCCTTCGTCGCCTGCTCCCACGCCGAGGACCACGCGCATCACGGTGAGCCGATCGGCTTCACCATCTGCGAGCGCTGCGGCACGGTCTCGGAGATCCACGACGCCGACTTCCGCGCCTTCGTAGAAGGCATCGGCGCACGATCGGGCTTCCGCGCGGAAAAGACCACCGTCGAAATCCGCGGCCTCTGCGCCGAATGCGCCGGTGGCGCGTGAGAGCCGCACCATCCGGACTTTCCAGAACAACCCTTGAGGCATGAACCGCATGAACACACACCAGCGAAACATCCAGGCTTCCGTCGATCCCGTCAGGCTCGACAGGCTGGCCGAAGTCGCCGTCAAGGTCGGGCTCAGGCTGGAGCGCGGACAGGATCTCTTCCTCACCGCGCCGGTCGTGGCGCTGCCGCTGGTCAGGCGCATCGTCGAACACGCCTATCGCGCCGGCGCCGGACTGGTGACGCCGATCTTCTCCGACGAGGAGATCACGCTTTCCCGTTTCCGCAACGCGCCGGAGGAGAGCTTCGATCGCGCGCCGGGCTGGCTCTATGACGGCGTCGCCAAGGCGTTTTCGGCCAACACTGCGCGGCTCGCCATCGTCGGCGACAATCCGATGCTGCTCTCCAACGAGGATGCCGGCAAGGTAGCGCGTGCCAACAAGGCGAACTCCGTCGCCTACCAGCCGGCGCTGGAGAAGATCGCGGGCTTCGACATCAACTGGAACATCGTCGCCTATCCCGGCGCGTCCTGGGCGAGGCAGGTGTTTCCTGACGATTCCGAGGAGGTCGCGGTGGCCAAACTCGCCGACGCGATTTTCGCGGCTTCGCGCGTGGATGGCGACGATCCCATCGGTGCATGGGCGGCGCACAACGCGGCACTGAAGAAGCGGACGGAATGGCTGAACGGCAAGCGTTTCAAGGCGCTTCACTATTCCGGTCCGGGCACCGACCTGACGATCGGGCTCGCCGACGGGCACGAATGGCAGGGCGGCGCTTCCAGCGCCAAGAACGGCATCACCTGCAACCCGAACATCCCGACCGAGGAAGTGTTCACCACGCCGCATGCGCGGCGCGTCGAGGGCCATGTCGCCTCGACCAAGCCGCTCTCCTATCAGGGCACGCTGATCGACAAGATCGCCGTCCGCTTCGAGGAGGGCCGGATCGTCGAGGCGAAGGCGGCACGGGGCGAGGCCGTTCTGGCCAAGGTGCTGGACACCGACGAAGGGGCGCGGCGGCTCGGCGAAGTGGCGCTGGTGCCGCATTCATCGCCGATCTCGGCGAGCGGCATCCTCTTCTTCAACACGCTCTTCGACGAGAACGCGTCGTGCCACATCGCGCTCGGCCAGTGCTATTCGAAATGCTTCCTCGGCGGCGCCAGCCTGACGCCGGACGAGATTGCCGCGCAGGGCGGCAACAAGAGCCTGATCCATATCGACTGGATGATCGGCTCCGACAAGATCGACATCGACGGCATCGCCGGGGATGGTTCGCGCATACCGGTCTTCCGCAAGGGCGAGTGGGCGTAGGGCGCTCGCGCCAAGGTCGGATTCAAGGAAAAGCGCGGCCTGTCGTGGCCGCGCTTTCGCATGCGATCCACGATGGGTCGCCGAATTCGGAACCCGAGCGGCACCGCGTCCGTTGTCCGCATATGAGCAAAGCCCCCGGCACTCCCTCCCCTTTTTGACCATGGCGGGTCTGGTTCAAACCAAAAATCCGTTGGTTCTCAACCTTTCTCGCCACGATTCGCTGTCGGCCGAGGAGGAGCGAATCCTCGAAGGCGTCGTGGACCGGATCGATAGTTTCCGGGCGGGCGACGATATCGTTCTGGAAGATTCGAGGCCGAGCGAAAGCTGCCTGATGCTTTCCGGATTTTCGGCGCGCTACCACATCCTCCACGACGGCAAGCGGCAATTGACCGCGCTCCACCTGACCGGCGACTTCCTCGACCTGCACAGCCTTCTCCTCAAGGTCATGGATCATGGCGTCACGGCATTGACGGACTGCCAGATCGCGCGGGTGCCGCACGACCGGCTGCGGAAGATCACCGAGGAGCAGCCTCACCTCACAAGGCTTCTGTGGCTGAGCACCGTAATCGACGCGGCCATCCATCGCGCCTGGATCGTGGCGATGGGCCGCCGCTCGGCCGTTGGCCAGATGGCGCACCTGCTGTGCGAGGTCTTCCTGCGGCTGGAGGCAGTCGAGCTGACCGACGGCTACAGCTTCGATTTCAGCGTCACCCAGGGCGAAGTCGCCGACATGCTCGGCCGGTCGACCGTGCATGTGAACCGCGCGCTGCAGTTCCTGCGGCAGAAGGAAATCCTCAGATGGCGCGGGCCGAAGGTCACGATCGAGGACTGGGACCGGCTGCAGGCGATCGCCGATTTCGACCCGACCTATCTCAGCCTGCGCAAGGAAGCGAGATAGAGCGCGGTTTTCTCGGGGCACGACAACACCCATATGGATCACGGGCGGCCGGGCATCGCAGGCAGCCGCATTTGCCATCTGGACGGCCGGCTGGCCCGTCCATATGGTGCCGCCGGATTCCAATGAGGCGATGATGGCTACGACACGTACCGAGACCGACACGTTCGGCCCTATCGAAGTTCCGGGCGACAAATATTGGGGCGCGCAGACCGAACGCAGCCGGCAGAATTTCAGGATCGGCGGCGAGCGGATGCCGCTGGCGCTCATCCACGCGCTCGGCCTCGTCAAGCGTGCC
The DNA here is from genome assembly GCA_001896885.1 of Rhizobiales bacterium 65-79. Taxonomy (GTDB): domain Bacteria; phylum Pseudomonadota; class Alphaproteobacteria; order Rhizobiales; family Rhizobiaceae; genus Mesorhizobium_L. Next base: position 50,893 of record MKRJ01000044.1, read on the forward strand.
GCCGCCGAGACCAACATGGAGCTCGGCCTGCTCGACCCGGCCCTCGGCAAGGCGATCGCCGAGGCCGCCGACGAGGTCGCGAACGGCAAGCTTGACGACCATTTCCCGCTCGTCGTCTGGCAGACCGGCTCCGGCACGCAGACCAACATGAACGCCAACGAGGTGATCTCCAACCGCGCGATCGAGACGCTCGGCGGACAGCTCGGCTCCAAGAAGCCGGTGCATCCGAACGACCACGTCAATATGAGCCAATCCTCCAACGACACTTTCCCGACGGCCATGCATGTCGCGGCGGCGCGGGAAGCGGCGATGTACCTGATGCCGGCGCTGAAGGAACTGACTTCCGAGTTGGCCGCCAAGGCCGAGGCCTTCGCCGGCATCGTCAAGATCGGCCGCACCCACACGCAGGACGCCACGCCGCTCACGCTCGGCCAGGAGTTCTCGGGCTATGTCGCGGCGCTGGAGCTCGGGAGGAAGCGCATCGAGCAGGCCCTGGGCGACGTCCATGCGCTGGCGCAGGGCGGAACCGCCGTCGGCACCGGCCTCAACGCGCCGAAAGGTTTCGATACCGCGATCGCCGCGCGGCTTGCGAAGATCACCGGACTGCCCTTCCGCACGGCAGAAAACAAGTTCGAGGGGCTGGCCTCGCACGGCGCGCTGGCGAACTTCCACGGGGCATTGGCCGCGCTCGCCGCCGACCTCTTCAAGATCGGCAACGACATCCGCTTCCTCGGCTCCGGGCCGCGCTCCGGCCTAGGCGAGCTTCGCCTGCCGGAAAACGAGCCGGGCTCATCGATCATGCCGGGCAAGGTCAACCCGACCCAGGCCGAGGCGCTTACCATGGTCGCCACGCAGGTGATCGGCAACAACGCAGCCGTGCTGATGGCGGCGAGCCAGGGCCATTTCGAGCTCAACGTGTTCAAGCCGGTGATCGCGCTCAACGTGCTGCAGTCGATCCGGCTGCTTGCCGACGCCATGCGCTCCTTCGCCGACAATTGCGTCGCCGGCATCGAGGCCGACGAGACGCGCATCGCCGATCTGATGGGCCGCTCGCTGATGCTGGTGACGGCGCTGGCGCCGACGATCGGCTATGACAACGCGGCCAAGATCGCCAAGACGGCGCACAAGAACGGCACGACCCTGCGCGAGGAAGCGATCCGGAGCGGACTGGTTTCGGAGGCGGATTACGACCGTATCGTCAAGCCGGCGGACATGACGCATCCGAAGTGAGCCTCCGCGATTGTGAACGACAATATTCTCGTTGTTCACAATTCGGGCCCACACCGTATACGAGCCGGCCGGTCGCGGAGATGGACCAATTCGGGTAAGGGGCGGCAACCAAAGGAGACCCGTCATGCCCGCCAACATCGTCCTGCTCGTCGCGCGCATCCTGCTCGCCATCATCTTCATCATGTCCGGCTTCGGCAAGCTGACGGACATCGCCGGAACGGCATCCTACTTCACCGGATACGGCCTGCCGATGCCGACCGCGACCGCGGTGATCGTCGGCCTGATCGAGCTTCTCGGCGGGCTTGCCGTGCTCGTCGGTTTCCAAACGCGCATCGCAGCCTGGGTGCTCGCGATCTTCGCGGTGGCGTCGGCGCTGGTGGCGCATACGGATTTCGCCGACCAGATGCAGATGATCAATTTCCTCAAGAACCTCGCAATGGCCGGCGGCTTCCTGGCGCTCGCGGTCCAAGGCGCCGGATCGATATCGGTCGACGGACGGCGGAGGTAGCTTGAGGGCGGGGGTAAATGTAACCACCCCCCTCACCCGGTTCGCGCTGCGAACCACCCTCTCCCCGTTGGGGAGAGGAGCGCCGGCCGCACGGTTTCTTCCTCTTCTCCCCGACGGGGAGAAGGTAGCCCGAAGGGCCGGATGAGGGGGCCGAGCCGGCCGCTTCGGTATCCAGTTCCGCCATGGCTCCGGACGTTCGCCGCTTCAGAACGCTCTCAAACGCGGAAGCCCGCAAGCCTACCGGCAATGTCCGCGACGATTGCCGCGTCGCCGCCTCGTCTCTTCGAACGGACGAGACAGGCCTCCGATCTCAGGATGACGCCGTCCTCCAGCACCTTCAGCCGGTTCGCCTTCAGCGTCGAGCCGGTCGTGGTGATGTCGACGATCACATCCGCCAGGCCCGCCGCCGGCGCGCCCTCGGTGGCGCCGAGGCTCTCGACGATGCGATAGACCTGGATGCCGTGCAGCTGAGAAAAGAACTGCTGGGTCAGCCGCCAGTATTTCGTCGCGATGGTGAGCCGCCGTCCGTGGCGCTGGCGGAAATCCGCCGCCACGTCGTCCAGATCGGCCATGGTGGCGACGTCGAGCCAGACTTCCGGCACCGCCACCACCACGTCGGCGCGGCCGAAACCCAGGCGCGCCGCGATCTCCGTGCGCTCAGACCAGTCGGCAAAGGTCTCGCAGAGCAGGTCCTCGCCGGTGACGCCCAGATCGACATGGCCCTCGCCAACCTCGCGCGCGATCTCGGAAGCCGAAAGATAGGCGATCTCGACCTTCTCGAAATCCTTGATGCGGGCGTTGTACTGCCGCGCATCCGACGGCGCCTCGACGACGAGCCCGGCGCGTGCCAATGCTTCCGTCGCCTGGTCCTTCAGCCTGCCCTTGGAGGGGAGCGCCAGCGTGATGGTCATGGGCGGCTCTCTCGATCGAGAAGCCGCTCACCCCTGGGCCTGTGAAACTGCGTCGACGTCATCCTCGGGCTTGTCCCGAGGATCTGCCTCTGCCTCCGGTCGTCGCAGCGAAAATCGGCTGTTCGTTGCACTGGATGCCCATTGACGACACCGGCACAGGCGGATCCTCGGGACAAGCCCGAGGATGACGGCGCTAGATTCGGCATCCTCCCAAAAAACATCATTTCCCCGATCCCCGCAGTTCCTCGACACGGTCGAGCCAGACGGAAAAACCGACGGCGGGGATGGGCTTCGGCGCGCCGAGAAGCGTGAGCAGCCGGTCGTAGCGGCCGCCGCCGGCAAGCGGGCGCTCGCCGCCTTCCGCCGCGATCTCGAAGACGAGGCCGGTATAGTAGTCCAGCGGTCGGCCGAAGGCGGCGTCGTAGCGGATTTCCGCCGCGCGCATGCCGTGGGTGGCGAGCGCCTCGGCGCGCTCGGCGAAGCGGGCCAAGGCCGGTCCCATGGCGAGCTTCGCGCCGCGCGCGAATTCGGCCAGCGTCTCGGCGGCGCGGTCGAAGGGTACATCGATGGCGAGGAATGTCTTCAGCGCGGCGAGCGCAGTCTCGGAAAGCCGCACGCTGGCGAGCTCGGATTTCTCTAGAAGCCGGCGCGCGATGTCGTCGGGTTTGCGGCCGGCCGAGGGCGACAGGCCGGCCTCGCGCATCTCGTCCTCGATGAAGAGCGAAAGCCCTGGCAAATCGGCGGCGGCGACCAGCGAGGCCACCGGCTCCTCCATCATGGCGTTGCCCTTCGGCGCGGCAAGCTGGTCGAGCGCGGCGGCGAGGATATCCGGCGCGCCGAAGGCGCGGGCGAGCCGCATGCGCCAGCCGCGCGGCAGGCCGAGCGCGGCCAGCACCGCCTCGAACACGCCCTGGTCGCCGAGGGTGATCGCCAGCCTGCGGCCGGCCAAAAGCCTTTCCAGCAGCGCATGCGCGTCGGCGATCGCTCGCGCGTCCGCGGCCGCCACGTCGCGCTCGCCCAGATCCTCTATGCCGGTCTGGAAGAACTCGGACGGCCCGTCGCGGCGCTGGCGGAAGACCTCGCCGAGATAGGCGTAGCGACGCGGGGTGCCGGCATGCGAGGCGATGTGGTCGAGGCAGACGGGGATGGTGAATTCGGGGCGCAGGCAGAGGCTCCTGCCCGTCTCGCTTTCGGTCAGGAAGATGCGTCGGCGCAGATCCTCGCCCGCCATGTCCAGGAACGGATCGGCCGGCTGCAGGATCGCCACATCCACCGGCTCCGCCGCGCGCTCGGCGAAAAGCGAGAGGATCTCGGCGGCGATGGCGGGCGGGCGGGCGCCGCTCACGAGGCGGTCCTCTGCATCAGTTCGATACGATTGCCGAAAGGATCGAACACATGGATGCGATCGTAGCCCTCAAGCGGCACGTCGCGCTTCACCGTCACGCCGGCGGCAAGGACCCTGCGCTCCACATCGGCTACATCGGCGACCAGAAAGGCGGGATGCGCCTTGGTGGCCGCATGGAAATCCGGATCGACGCCGAGATGCACTTTCACCTTGCCGTTTTCGAACCAGCAGCCGCCGCGCCCGGCAAGGCTTGCCGGCTTCTCGACCTCGGCGAGACCCAGCAGATCGCCATAAAAGGCGCGGGCGGCAGCCTCACGGCCCGCCGGCATAGCGATCTGCACATGGTCAAGGGCGAGCAGCATTCAGCCTTTACGCTCCGCCTTCTGCGCCTCGATGATGCCGCGCACGGTGGCGACGAGGTCGGCTTCGGGCACGGAGACCTGGCCCGGCCGCGCTTCCTTGTACTCGGCGTGGCCGGCGATGGCGGCAGCCTGGCGCGCGCCCTCGACGAGGTCCTTGATCTGCACCTCGCCCCTGGCGCGCTCGTCGCCGCCCTGGATGACGACGCAGGGCGCTCCCCTTCTGTCGGCATATTTCATCTGCGCCTTCATGCCGGAGCCGCCGAGATACATTTCAGCCCTGATGCCGGCGGCGCGAAGCTCCGCCACCATCTTCTGGTAGCGGCCGAGGCTTTCCGTGTCGCGATCCATGGCGAGCACGACGACCGGGCCGGTGTCGTTGGCGCTCGAAAGCTTGCCGAGGTTCTTCAGCGCCGTCATCAGGCGCGAGACGCCGATGGAGAAGCCCGTCGCCGGCACCGGCTCGCCACGGAAGCGCGACACCAGCCCGTCATAGCGGCCGCCGCCGCCGACCGAGCCGAAGCGCACGACGACGCCGTCCTCATTCGGGATTTCCGCCAGAAGCTCGGCCTCGTAGACCGGGCCGGTGTAGTATTCGAGGCCACGCACGACGGAGGGATCAATGCGAATGCGGTCAAATATGTAGCCCGACGCTGCCGCTAAGGAATTTATTTCTGCAAGTTCGCCCAAGCCTTTTTGATAAAGATCATTACCGGGAAAGAGCTTAAATAGCTTTTCGATCGTCAGCCCGTTGCCCATGATCGTAGGCTCAACCTTGTCCGGGAACCTCCAATTTACCTGAACTTCACCAGGTGTTCCCTTGCTTGCCGTACCCATTACTAAGCCCGGAGCGGCCAGCACGTAGCGGAGGATGTCGTCTATTGCCTGTTCGGCCAGCTCTGCTCCCTTTGTGAAATCGCCACTTTCATCTAATCTGCCCTTGCCGAGTAGATGCCTAACTCCATCTGCGCCGACTTTGTCCAGCTTGTCGATGGCGCGCAGCACGGTCAGCCGGCGGCCGGCATTCTCCTCGCCGCCTAGGCCGATCGCCTCCAGCACCCCGTCGAGCACCTTGCGGTTGTTGACGCGGATAACGTAGTCGCCGCGCGGAATTCCCAGCGCCTCCATCACGTCGGCCATCATCATCGCCATCTCGGCGTCGGCGGCAACGCCCGGCGTGCCGACCGTATCGGCGTCGAACTGCATGAACTGGCGGAAACGGCCCGGTCCCGGCTTCTCGTTGCGGAAGACCCAGCCGGCGCGGTAGCTGCGATAGGGCTTCGGCAGCCGCTCGTAGTGCTCCGCGACGTAGCGGGCGAGCGGCGCCGTCAGGTCATAGCGCAGGCTCAGCCATTGCTCGTCGTCGTCCTGAAAGGAAAAGACGCCCTCGTTCGGGCGGTCCTGGTCGGGCAGGAATTTTCCCAATGCGTCGGTATATTCGACCAGCGGCGTCTCCACCGGCTCGAAGCCGTAGAGCTCGTAGACGGCGCGGATCTTCGCCACCATCTCGTCCACCGCGCGGATGTCGTCGGGAGCGCGGTCGGCGAAGCCGCGCGGCAGCCGCGCCTTCATCTTTTCCTGCTTGTCGGGCATGTCGTTCTTCTGTCGGGCGGATCGGGATTTTTCGTGAGCGCGTGGTAGCCGAAGCGAGGGCGAGCGGCAAGGGCGGGGAGGCGGCACCGATTTCCTCGCCCCTTTGGGGAGAGGTGTCGAGGCGCAGCCGAGACGGAGAGGGGAGTACAGATTTCCCGCACCTATTTTGCCGTCCTGGAGAGACCAGACCCCGAGCAGTGCCCGCGAACCCCTCTCCGGTCGCTTCGCGACCACCTCTCCCCAAAGGGGCGAGGAACAGCACTCCTCTTCAGCCCGGCCTCTTGAACGCCTGCCGCGCCGCCTCCACCTCGTCGCGGCAAAAGCAGCCATGGATATGGTCGTTGACCATGCCCATGGCCTGCATGTGGGCGTACATGGTCGTCGGGCCGACGAAGGTGAAGCCGCGCTTGTGCAGATCCTTCGACAGCGCGGTCGAGGCGGCGGTTGTCGGGTTGGCCTTCAGCCCGGCGAGATCGACCACATCCGGCCGCTGGTGCGGCGCCGGCTCGAAACTCCAGAAATAGGCGGCGAGCGAACCCTTCTCCCCGATCAGGTCGATGGCGCGGCGGGCGTTGTTGATGGCGGACGCGATCTTGCCGCGATGGCGGACGATGCCGGCATCGCCCAGCATGCGCTCGATATCGGCCTCGCCGAAAGAAGCCACCTTTTCGATGTCGAAGCCCGAAAAGGCGCGGCGGAAATTCTCGCGCTTCCTGAGGATGGTGATCCAAGAGAGGCCGGACTGGAAGCCCTCCAGGCACATCTTCTCGAAGAGCCGCGTGTCGTCGTCGACCGGCCTGCCCCATTCATGGTCGTGATAGGCGAGATAGAGTTCGTCGCCACCCGGCCAGAAGCAGCGGCGACGCCCGTCGGCCCCGGTGATCAGCCCCGCATCCGCTTCATCCATTTTCTCATCCCGCTCGCAAAGCGATTCAGCCAATGTGATCTAACGCATTGATCCGGCGCATTTACTCCGTCTTTACCAGATTCGGGAACCGGACGGTAACCACAGCGAAAGCTTTCCTGACAATCCGGTATTTTATCGAATTCGATTCACCTTTTGCTCGGCACGCGGACGGCACATTCCCCGGTGAACCCGGGGGCGGGCCACGCATCGAGCCACGTTCGCACCCGTTTCGAGATCCATGCGTTCGGATGGTGTCGTCATGAAAATCGTCTTTCCGGCAATCGGCGCGGCCGCCGCGCTCGCGCTCCTTTCCGCAGCCGCGCAAGCTGGTCCGCGCTACGCGGAACCGCCGCCGCTGGTCGTCAGCCCCGACCTGTCGGCGCCCTGGGTGCTGCAGCTTCGGCGCGCGCCGAAAGGCGTTGCCGTCGCGCCGGCGCCGGTCCAGCGCTACCAGCCGGGCGATCCGCTGCCGTCGCGCGCCGCCTATGCGCGCATTCCGGCGCCGGACCTGCGCAATTCCTACGTCGTCCCGCAGGGGCCGGGCCGTGCGCCGAAAGTGGTGCCGATGTACACCCCGCGGGAGATGCAGCAGCCCTTCGATCCGAAGTTCCTGCCGCGCGAGGTCAGCTATGACGGCCCGCAGAAGCCGGGCACGATCGTCATCGATACCAGGACGAAATTCCTCTTCCTCGTCCAGGAAGACGGCAAGGCGCGCCGCTACGGCGTCGGCGTCGGCAAGGAAGGTTTCGGCTGGACCGGCACGAATCCGATCACGCGCAAGGCGGAGTGGCCGGGCTGGACGCCTCCGGCCGAGATGGTCGAGCGCGAGAAAGACAAGGGCCGCATCCTGCCGGCGCATATGGAAGGCGGACCGGACAACCCGCTCGGCGCCCGCGCGCTCTATCTCGGCGACACGCTCTACCGCATCCACGGCACCAATGCGCCGTGGACGATAGGCCACAATGTCTCGTCCGGATGCATCCGCATGCGCAACCAAGACGTGATCGACCTCTACGAACGCATCAAGGTCGGCACAAAAGTGGTCGTGATGTAGGCCTCAGCGCCTAGTCCGCCCACCGTGCAAGAAGGCCCTACCAGGTTCTTGGGTGGACGCCGGGTCAGTTGCGGGCGCGCGACCCCGTCCGTCCGCTTCTCTGCCCCTGGCCGGGGCGCTGGTCGCGCAAGAGAAGCGGCTCGGCGGCGTTCTCCCGGCGTATGCCGACCGCGAGCCGATAACCCGTATACGCAAGCAAGGCGAGGAACAGCGTCTTCATCGTCATCTCCTGGTCCGTCGGGCAATAAAAGCGATTGGGCCCGGACTTCGTTCCATGCAGGCGAAACGGGCGGCATGGTGTCGCGTTGAGCGCAGCGGGCTTCGCAATCCTGTTGTCCTTTCCTGCAAGAACGGTTCAGGGTCCGCGCCAAATCCAGGAGAAGACGATTGACGATCAAACCGGTAGGCGACCACCGCTACCTCAAGGGCGGGCCGGTCGCGGCGCGCATCATCGCGGAAGTGCGGATGGAGGCGGACGCCGTCGCGGCGCAGGGCTGGCGTCCGAAGCTGGTCTCCATCACCGTCGGCGACACGGATGCCGTGGACGTCTATGTGCGCAACCAGCGGCGCAAGGCCGAGCAGGCCGGCATCGAATTCGAGGAACGGCGCTTTCCGGACAACGTGACCGTGGGCGAGCTCGAAGCCGCGATCCACGGCATGAATGTCGATCCACGGATAACCGGGATCATCATCCAGCGGCCGGTGCCCGCCCACATCCCGATCCGCATGCTCCAGGGCGCGGTTCATCCGCTGAAGGATGTAGAAGGCATGCACCCGGCCTCGATCGGCAATATCGTCTACAACCAGCTCGACCTCGCGCCGTGCACGGCAGCGGCCTCGGTGGCGCTGCTCAAGGAAACCGGCCTCGACCTCAAGGGGCTGGAGGTCGTGGTGGTGGGCCATTCGGAGATCGTCGGCAAGCCGATCGCCTTCCTCCTGATGAGCGAAGGCGCGACGGTGACGGTCTGCCATCACATGACGCGATCGGTCGCGGCGCACGCCAGGCGCGCCGACGCGTTGTTCGTCGCGGTCGGCAAGCCGCGCCTCATCAAGTCCGACATGGTGAAGCCAGGCGCGGCGGTGATCGACATCGGCATCAACGCCGAGACGGCGCCGGACGGATCGAGCCGCATCGTCGGCGACGTTGATACGGAGAACGTGCGCGAGGTGGCGTCGTGGATCACGCCGGTGCCGGGCGGCGTCGGGCCCGTCACCGTGGCGATCCTGCTCCGCAACACGATGGTGGCGCTGAGGCGCCAGCGCGAATTCTACGAGGCGAATTACGGCGCCGGCGCGGAGGCCGAGCGGCTAGCTTCCTGAGCGGCCGGCGCCTTCTTGATGCGCCTTTCACCATATGTTATTCTTAGCATATGATTGGCGAGGCATCGCTTGTCGAAAATCGAAAGTCGGTGCTGGAATCGGGCACGATCATCCAGATACGTGTCTGGCGCCTGCCTCGCCCCACGCATGAGAGGCCGCACGGGCTTAAATATTCGCTTTTCTACGGCCGCCCCGGCGAGCGGATCATCGGCTACGACAACGAAGCGGGCAAAGGCGACCACAAGCATTACCGCAACCGCGAGGAAGCCTACATATTCATCAGCCTGGAAAAACTGATCGCCGATTTCGAGGCCGATGTCCGCAGGGAGATCGAGAATGAATGAAATCAAGCTGGTTGTTGAGGACATGGACCGGTTCTTCGCCGGGGCAAGAGAGGCGGCGCGCAGGATCGATGCCGGAGACCGTCACGCCGAACCGGCGCTGTTGGCGTTCGAAAGCATGGAAGCGCTTTTGAAGGTGCTGACCCCGAACCGCTGGACGCTCTTGCGCCGTCTGCGCTCCACAGGTCCTTCTTCGGTACGGGCGCTGGCCGGTTCGCTCGGCCGCGACTATCGTGGCGTCCATTCCGATGTGGCCGCGTTGCTTGCCGTCGGGCTGGTCGAGAAGCGGTATGACGGGAAGGTAATGGTGCCGTGGTCACGGATCACGGCCGAAATGTCGGTCGACATGGCTGCCTAGGCGAACGGAGCGGGCTGCTACAATACCGCGGAGGCCGAGCGGCCGGCTTCCTGAGCGGCAGGCTCCGGAAGGCGGATATCCTCGAGCGCGGCCGGCTTCGGACCGCCCCAGGCCCAGTCGAGCAGTTCGACCGTGTGAACGACCGGCAGTCCGGTGCCGGAGCCGATCTGCGTCATGCAGCCGATATTGCCGGTGGCGACGAGCGCCGCCTCCGTCGCCTCGATGTTCTTCACCTTACGGTCGCGCAGGCGGCGCGCGATGTCCGGCTGCAGGACGTTGTAGGTGCCGGCCGAGCCGCAGCAGATATGCCCCTCGCGCGGCTCCTTCACCACGAAGCCCGCCTTCCTCAGGAGTTCCTTCGGCTGGCGCGTGATCTTCTGGCCGTGCTGCATCGAGCAGGCGGAATGGTAGGCCACCATGATGCCGGGCGCGGTCGCTGGCGGGGGCAGGTCGAGCGTTGCCAGATACTCGGTGATATCTTTCGCCAGCGCCGATACGCGTGCGGCCTTTTCCGCATAGGCGGGATCGAGGCGCAGCATGAAGCCGTAATCCTTGATCGTGGTGCCGCAGCCGGAGGCGGTGATGAGGATCGCATCCAGCCCGCCCTTGTCGATCGCCTGCGTCCACGCATCGATGTTGCGCCGGGCGAAACCGAGCGCCTCTTCCTCGCGGCCCATATGATGGACGAGCGCGCCGCAGCATCCCTCCCCCGGCGCCGCGACGACCTCCACGCCGAGGCGGGAAAGCAGCCTCGCCGTCGCCTCGTTGATGCCGGGATCGAGCACGGATTGCGCGCAGCCGGCGAGAATGGCGACCCGGCCGCGCGGCGCAACCTTCGGCGTGGTGACCGGCCGCGCCTTTTTTTCCGGCAGATGCGCCGGCGCCAGCGCCAGCATTGCGGCGAGCGGTTTCAGCGCGGGGATGCGCTGCAGTACAGGCGTAAGGGGGCGGCCGAACCTGGCCAGGCCGAGCGCGGCGCGGAAGCGTTCCGGGTAGGGCAACACATTAGCCAGCAGGGCGCGGATGGCACGATTCATCAGCGGTCGGCGGTACGTCTTTTCGATATGGGCGCGGGCATGGTCGACCAGATGCATGTAGTGTACGCCGGACGGGCAGGTCGTCATGCAGGAGAGGCAGGAGAGGCAGCGGTCGATATGCGTGACGGTCTCGGCGTCGGCGTCGCGGCCGGCCTCCAGCATGTCCTTGATCAGGTAGATGCGGCCGCGCGGGCTGTCGAGTTCGTTGCCGAGCGTGACATAGGTCGGGCAGGTCGCCGTGCAGAAGCCGCAATGCACGCATGCGCGCAGGATCTTCTCCGATTCCGCCACATGCGGATCGGCGAGCTGGGCGAGCGTGAAGGAGGTCTGCACGGCGGGCTCTTCTCAGATGATCCAGCTTTCCGGCTTGCGGATCGGTTCGTTGCGGTTCAGCGCTTGCATGCCGAGGACGACGCGGACGATGAACCATACCGCGACCGCGATGAAAAGGATGAAACCGATCAGGAGGATCGTCAGCACCACGGCGATCAGGGAATAGAGCAGGCCGATCCAGAAGGTGCGGATCGCCCAGGTGTAGTGCGTTTCGACCCAGGCTTCCGACTTGCCGCGGTTGATATATGCCATGACCACGCCGATCAGCGGCGTCACACCGATGACGAAGCCGGCCAGATAAAGGATATAGACGGCCATCATGTTGGACGGGCCGGGTTCCAGCCAGCGGTCGGTCTGGCGCGGCGCGGGCGTGGTATTCTGATCGCTCATGTCGGTATCCCCCTGTTCATCGACATTTCATCCTAGCAAATCAGCCCGTTCCCGACATCCGCCCGGGGTTGAGTATCCCCTTCGGATCGAACTCGGCCTTGAGGCGGGCGGAAAGGGCGGCGAGCGCCGGCGGCTGGGGCTCGAACACATCGAGAGCGGCGCGCTCGGGTTCGGCGGCGCGGATGAGCGTCGCGTGGCCGCCGCCGAAGCGGCGGATCATGGCGCGCAATGCAGAGGCTTCCGGATCGGCCTCCATCTCGAGCCAGATCAGCCCACCCTGCCAGTCGTAGAAGGCGTTGGCGCCGGCCTGCCGGCGCAGCGCGTCCACCATGCGGTGGGCTTCCGACGGCGCCATCGACACGCGCCAGACCGGCTTCTTCCCGCCGGCGAATGGCGCGCAGTCGCGGATGTCGCGCCACAGCGCACGCGACTGCTCGGCGCCGATCTCCTGCATCTCGCCGGCGGCCTTCAGCAGATCCTTCAGATGGCCGATGCGCCAGGCGACGGATGGCGTCACGCCTTCGACGCGCAACAGCGTCGCGGCCGCGCCGGACAGCGCGCCACCGGCCACCTTGCCCGAGACCAGCACCGGGAGGTGCGCTGCTCCGGACACCTCGGCGCTGGAGCCCATCGCGTGCGCCATGACGTTCGCCGCGACATCGTCGGTGAGGTCGCGCACGGCGAGGGTCGTCTCGGTCTCGGCAGCCGGCAGCACCTTGAACGTCAAATCCGTGACGACGGCGAGCGTGCCCCACGAGCCGGCCATGGCCTTGGAGAGATCGTAGCCAGTGACGTTCTTGACGACGCGGCCGCCCGACTTGAAGGCCTCTCCGCGCCCGGAGACGGCATGGATGCCGAGGATGTGGTCGCGCGCGGCGCCCGCCTTGATACGGCGCGGTCCGGAAATGTTCGCAGCAAGCACGCCCCCGATCGTGCCCCTGCCCGGCCCATCGCCGAAGAGCGGACCGTAGTCCATCGGCTCGAAGGCAAGCTGCTGGCGGTTGTCGTCGAGCAGTTTCCCGATCTCGGCAAGCGGCGTTCCCGCCTTGGCCGACAGGATCAACTCTTCCGGCTCGTAGAGCGTGACGCCGGACAGGGCTGACAGGTCGAGCGTGTGCGCCGCCTGCACCAGCCGGCCGATGCCGCGCTTCGAGCCATGGCCGACGATTTCCAGCGGCGCTTCTTCCGACAGGGCGCCCAGAACGACGGAGAGGACCTCCTCGGAGGAGGACGGGGTGAAGGTGGTCATGGGCGCAGGCGTCTTTCCTCACCCCTTTGGGGGGAGGTGCCGAGCGAAGCGAGGCGGAGAGGGGTCATGGTCGTTCCCTCCGCCTCATAAATCGGAGTTCAGTGGCTGCTAGGTTCTGGGGGAATTGTCCTTCTAGAGCAGCAAGGATTGTTCGACAAACCTCCTCTCGCCTCCTGAGTACATCGCCGTTCCAAAAGCGAACGACCGAATACCCTTGATCAGACATGTACCTGTCGCGATTTGCATCATGCGCACTGCCAATGTGCTGCGAGCCGTCAACCTCGACAACGAGAAGCTGCTTTCGGCAAAGGAAATCAGCATAGTAGGGACCAATCGGGAACTGGCGAACGAACTTGAAACCGCCAAGCCTGGATCCCTTCAGTTCATTCCAAAGCACGGCTTCGGCCATGTTGTCGCCGTGGCGCAATTGCCGGGCTCGGTCGTTCGTTTGGCTGTCACGCTTTCGGGTCTTGTATTCCACCTACCCCTCTCCGCCTCGCTATGCTCGGCACCTCTCCCCAAGGGGGAGAGGAAATTAGAACCTCGGTATGTCCGGGAACGGCATCTGTCCCCGGTGGATATGCATGCGTCCGAGTTCCGCGCAGCGGCGCAATTGCGGGAACACCTTGCCAGGATTGAGGAGATGGCCGGGGTCGAAGGCGCATTTGACCCGCATCTGCTGGTCGAGGTCGGTCTGGTTGAACATCTCGCCCATCAGGTCGCGCTTCTCGACGCCGACTCCATGCTCGCCGGTCAGGACACCCCCGACCTTGACGCAGAGTTTCAGGATATCCGCGCCGAAGGCCTCGGCCTTGTCGAGTTCGCCGGGGATGTTGGCGTCGTAGAGGATGAGCGGGTGGAGATTGCCGTCGCCGGCGTGGAAGACATTGGCGACGCGCAGCCCGTATTTCTCCGACAATTCGCGCATGCCGTGAAGCACGCGCGGCAGTTCCTTACGCGGGATCGTGCCGTCCATGCAGTAATAATCCGGCGAGATGCGGCCGACCGCCGGGAAGGCAGCCTTGCGCCCGAGCCAGAAAACCAGCCGTTCCTCCTCCGATTGCGAGATACGGCAGGTGACCGACCCGTTCTGCCGCGCGATTTCCTCGACGCGACCGATCAGATGGTCGAGTTCGGCCCCGCAACCGTCGAGCTCGACGATCAGCAGCGCCTCGACGTCGAGCGGATAGCCGGCATGGACGAAAGCCTCGGCGGCGTGGATCGCCGGCCGGTCCATCATCTCCATGCCGCCCGGAATGATCCCGGCGGCGATGATATCCGCCACGCACTGCCCCGCCTCCTCGCTCGACGGAAAGCCGACCAGAAGCGCGCGCGCCATGTCGGGCCGCTTGAGGATGCGCACGGTGACCTCGGTGACGACACCGAGCAGGCCTTCCGAGCCGGTCATGATGCCGAGCAGATCGTAGCCTTCCGCATCCAGGTGCCGGCCGCCGAGGCGTACGATCTCGCCATTCATCAGCACCATCTCGATGCCGAGCACGTTGTTGGCGGTCAGCCCGTATTTCAGGCAGTGCACGCCGCCTGAGTTCTCCGCCACATTGCCGCCGATCGAGCAGGCGATCTGCGAGGAAGGATCGGGCGCGTAATAGAAACCGTCCTGCTCGACCGCGATCGAGATGCCGAGATTGGTGACGCCGGGCTGCGCCACCACGATCCGGTTCGGGTAGTCGATGTCGAGGATGCGGTTGAACCGGCTCATCACCAGGAGGACGGCGTCCTCCAGCGGCAGCGCCCCGCCCGAGAGCGAGGTGCCGGAGCCGCGCGGCACCACCTTTATGTTCCGCTCGTTGCAATATTTGAGGATGCGCGCGACCTGCCGGGTCGTCTCGGGCAGCACGACGACCATGGGAAGCTGGCGATAGGCGGTCAGCCCGTCCGTCTCGAAGGCGCGCATCTCGCTCGTCGCATCGACCACGCCCTCGCCCGGCACGATCAGCCGCATGTCGGCGACGATCTCGGCGCGCCTCGCCAGCGTCGCCTTGTCCGAAGGGGGCATCGTCAGACCGGACATCAAGCCTTTACCCGCCTGTTAAGCTCATGGCTGTTTAGCCACGTTCTGTTAGACTGGCAAACAGCCCCGGAAAATATACGACAAATCGTTTGACCGGTTCTTGCCGGCGCTTCTATTTTCCGGGCGGCAGAATGGCAGCAAGAGCACACATAATCATGCACAATCCGGTTTCCAGAAAGCGTGCTCGATGAACGATCAGACGCCCTTCCGGCCGCGCGTCGGCCTGTTCGTCACCTGCCTTGTCGACCTCTTCCGGCCGACCATCGGCTTCGCCGCGGTCAAGCTGATCGAGGATTCAGGCTGCACCGTCGAAGTGCCGGCGGCGCAGACCTGCTGCGGCCAGCCGGCCTACAATTCCGGCGACCGTGCCGACACGAAAGCGATCGCGAAGAACACGATCGAGGCCTTCGAGGAATACGACTATGTCGTGGCGCCGTCGGGCTCCTGCGCGGGCATGCTGAAGAAGCACTATCCGGGGCTCTTCAAGGGCGAGGCGAAATGGGAGGCGCGCGCCGCCGACTTCGCCGCCAAGGTGCACGAGTTGGTCAGCTTCCTCGTCGACATACGCGGCGTGCAGTCGGTACCGGCGCGCTTCAGCGGGTCGGTGACCTATCACGATTCCTGCTCCGGCCTGCGCGAGCTCGGCATCCGGGCGCAGCCGCGTGCCCTTCTCGGCACGATCAAGGGGCTGAAGCTCAAGGAACTGAAGGAAGCGGACGTCTGCTGCGGCTTCGGCGGAACGTTCTGCGTCAAATATCCCGACATCTCCAATGGCATCGTCGAGAAGAAGACGGAGCGGATCGACGAGACGGGCGCCGGCACCCTGCTCGCCGGCGATCTCGGCTGCCTGATGAACATGGCCGGCAAACTGAAGCGCGAGGGATCGAAGGTGGAGACGCGGCACGTCGCGGAAGTGCTCGCCGGCATGACCGACGGCCCGCCGATCGGCGGGAAGGGGTGAGGGCATGACCAGAGATCGGGTTCCAGCCCTACGTCGCCCCCCTCTGTCCTGCCGGGGACGCGACGGAATTCGCCGGAGATGGTCCACGGCTCGCGACGCTGCGGTCACGCAAGCAGAGGCCATGCCATGCAGATAACATCCCCCCGCTTCAAGCAGAACGCGCGCGAAGCGCTGGCGGACCCGCAACTGCAGAAGGCGATGGGCAACGTGCGCGGCGGCTTCATCGACAAGCGCCAGGCGGCGATCGACGCCCTGCCCGAGTTCGACGCGCTGCGCGACAACGCCCGCGCCATCAAGGACCATACGCTCGCCAATTTGGACCTCTATCTCGAAGCCTATGAGGCAAAGGTCAGGGCCGCCGGCGGCTTCGTCCACTGGGCGGAGACGGCGGAGGACGCGCGCAACGTCATCCTCGACATCTGCCGCGCGGCGGGAGCCCGCACCGTGACCAAGGGCAAGTCGATGATCACGGAGGAGATCGGGCTGAACGAATTCTTCGAGAAGAACGGCGTCAGCCCGGTCGAGACCGATCTAGGCGAATACATCATCCAGCTTCGCGGCGAGCATCCGAGCCACATCATCGCGCCGGCGGTGCACCTCAACAAGGAGCAGGTGGAGGAGGATTTCCGCCGCGTGCACGACCACCTGCCGGCGGCGCGCGACCTCTCGGAACCCGAAGCGCTGCTCGGCGAGGCGCGGCGCGTGCTGCGCGCCAAATATTTCGACGCCGATGTCGGCATCACCGGGGCCAATTTCCTGGTCGCCGAGACGGGCTCGTCCATCATCGTCACCAACGAGGGCAATGGCGACCTGACGCAGATCCTGCCGAAGGTGCATATCGTTCTGGCGTCGCTGGAAAAGATCGTGCCGACGCTGGAGGACGCGGCGCAGATCCTGCGCGTGCTGGCGCGTTCGGCGACCGGGCAGGACATGAGCGTCTATACGACCGTCTCGACGGGTCCGCGCCGGCCGGGCGACCCGGACGGGCCGGAGGAATACCATGTCGTGCTCCTCGACAACGGCCGCTCCTCCATGCTCGGCACGGAGTTCCAGGACATGCTGCGCTGCATACGCTGCGGCGCCTGCATGAACCACTGTCCCGTCTATCACGAGATCGGCGGCCACGCCTATGGCTGGGTCTATCCGGGGCCGATGGGCGCGGTGCTGACGCCGGCGCTGATCGGAGTGGACAAGGCCGGCCACCTGCCGAACGCCTCCACCTTCTGCGGGCGCTGCGAGAGCGTGTGCCCGATGCGCATCCCGCTGCCGAAGATGATGCGGCACTGGCGCGAGCGCGAGTTCGAGCGCGGGCTGAACCCGGCGACGGCGCGCGGCGGGCTGAAATTCTGGGCCTTTTTCGCGAAACGGCCGCGGCTCTACCGGCTCGCCACGTCGATGGCCGTTCCCGTCCTTTCGCTCCTCGGCGGGCGGAAGGGCCGCTTCCGCTCGCTACCGCTCGCCGGAGGCTGGACGAAGTACCGCGACCTGCCGGCGCCGGAAAGCCGCACCTTCATGCAGCAATGGCATGGCCGCGAGACCTCAAAACAGGAAACGGGTGGGAAACAGGGGGCCGCGCGATGAACGGACGCGAGGTGATCCTCGGCAAGGTCAGGAAATCGCTCGGCGGCGGCCACAACGACGCGGCGCGCCTGGCGGCGATCGAAGCCCGTCTCGCCAGACCGCCGAAAGGCGTCATCCCCGAGCGCGGCCAGCTCGACGACAAGGCGCGCCGGCGGCTCTTCATCGCCATGGCCGAGAAGGTCTCGGCGAGCGTAAAGCAGGTCAAGTCTTATGACGACGTGCCGAAGGCGGTGGCGGAATATCTGCGCTCGCGCAATCTGCCTGCGGCGATCCGGATCGGCAACGACAGGCGGCTGGTGAAGCTGCCGTGGACCTCGCAGCGCGCGCTCGAAATCAAGCACGGGCCGTCGGACGGGGACGACGAGGCCGGCGTCAGCCACGCCTTCGGCGCCATCGCGGAAAGCGGCACGCTGGTGCTGACCTCGGGAGGCGACAACCCGACGACGATCAATTTCCTGCCGGAACACCACATCGTCGTCGTCGACGCGAAGGATGTCGCCGGCGACATGGAGAGCGTGCTTTCCAGGCTGCGCAGGAAGTACGGCAAGGGCGAGATGCCGCGCACGCTGAACTTCATCACCGGCCCGTCGCGCTCCGGCGACATCGAGCAGAAACTGCTTCTCGGCGCGCACGGCCCGCGCGCGCTGCACGTCATCCTGGTCGGCGGCTAGGATCGAGGGTGGCCGGCGTCCACCTCCTCGACGCGCGCGGCCCGGAAGGGATACGGATCTACGCCATCGGCGACGTGCACGGGCGGCTCGACCTGCTCGAACCGATGCATGAGCAGATCCGTGCGGATATCATGGCGGCGACGCCGCCGGACTGGCGCATCCTCCATCTCGGCGACTACACCGACCGCGGGCCGGCCTCGAAGGACGTCCTGGACTTCCTGATCACGGCGCAGGCGCTCGACCGCAGGATCATCTCGCTGATGGGAAACCATGATTGGGGCGTGCTGGATTTCCTCGCCGATCCCAATCCCTACGGCCTCTTCGCGACCAATGGCGGCGCCGAGACGGCGCGCTCCTACGGGGTCGAGCTCGGCTTTTCATCCGACGCGGCGCTGAGGCAAGGACATGCCGAATTCAGCTCCGCCATGCCGCCGGAACACGTCGCTTTCCTCCGCGCGCTGCCGCGCTCGGTCACTTTCGGGGACTTCTTCTTCTGCCATGCCGGCGTGAGGCCGGGCGTGCCTCTGGACCGCCAGAACCCGGAGGACCTGATCTGGATCCGCGATGCATTCCTCGACCATCCCCTCCTTCACGAGAAGGTGGTGGTGCACGGACACACGCCCTGCGCCGAACCCGAACTGATGCCGAACCGGATCAACGTCGATACCGGCGCCTTCTTCTCGGGACGGCTTTCCGCCGTCGTCATCGACGGAACGGAAAAGATGCTGATGGAAGTGCGCGGGAGGCCGGATAGCCGCTATTAGCGGATCGCGGCGCCCACGCCGTAGCCGTCGACGACGGCATGCTTGGTGGACGCGTCGGCGCTGTAAATGCCGGCCCCCCATATCAGAATGCCAGACAGCATTACGAAGGACAGGATAGCTGCTTTCATGGGGGTCATCTCGGTTGGCGTCCTGTCACTTCGCATGTCTAGAGTTACCAAAATCTTGCCAACAAACGCCGCAAAGAGGACAAAGTTGCCTCAATTCCGATTTTTTCGATTCCGGGGATGCGGTCGTTGCGGAAACGCCACATAAGGCGGGCCGGTTCCCGGCGGAAGAGGAATCGAGGGCGTCCGCGGGACAAATTTTCCGGCGTGCCAAAAATGCAACGAAAGGCTTGCGATCCGGCTATCCCCGCCGCGCGGCCTGCTCGTCGCGCAGGCGCCTTACCTCGCGCCGCTTGTTGACGATCGAGGCGATCACCACCCCCGTCGTGACGATTGCGATCAGGATGGTGCAGACCGCGTTGATCTCCGGGGTCACGCCGAGGCGCACCTGGCTGTAGATCTTCATCGGCAGCGTGGTGGCGCCCGGCCCGGAGGCGAAGCTCGCCACGACGAGATCGTCGAGCGACAGCGTGAAGGCGAGCATCCATCCGGAAACCACGGCCGGCATGATGATCGGCAGCGTGATCAGGAAGAAGGTCTTCACGGGCGGCGCGCCGAGGTCCATCGCCGCTTCCTCCAGCGAGCGGTCGAAGGTGAGCAGCCGCGACTGGACGACCACCGCGACGAAGCACATCGAAAAGGTGATGTGGGCGAGCACGATGGTGAAGAAGCCGCGGTCGAGGCCGACGGCGACGAAAAGCAGCAGGAGCGACAGGCCGATGATGACATCCGGCATCACCAGCGGCGCATAGATCATCGCGGAAAACAGTAGGCGCCCGCGAAAGCGCGTGTAGCGGACGAGCGCGATGGCCGCCATCGTGCCGAGCACCGTCGCCACGCTCGCCGAGATCAGCGCCACGCGGAGCGTCACCCAGGCGGCGTTCTGCATGGCGGTGTCGGTCAGGAGCGCGACGTACCATTTGGTCGAGAAGCCGGCCCAGACCGTCACCAGCCTGGAGGCGTTGAAGGAATAGATCACCAGGAGGACGATCGGCAGATAGAGAAAGGCGAAGCCGAGCGTGACGGAGACGATATTGAAGCGGCTCCATTTCCGCCCGTTCATCGGCCGGCCTCCTCGGCGCGCGCCTGCGCCTGCTGGAAATAGACGATGGGGACGACCAGGATCAGAAGCAGGATGATCGCCACGGCCGACGCCACCGGCCAGTCGCGGTTCTCGAAGAACTCGTTCCACAGCGTCTTGCCGATCATCAGCGTGTGCGAGCCGCCCAGAAGGTCGGGGATGACGAATTCGCCGACCGCGGGGATGAAGACGAGGAGGCAGCCGGCCACGATGCCGGGGAGCGACAGGCGGAAAGTGATCTTCCAGAAAGCGGAGACCGGCGTGCAGCCGAGGTCTTCCGCCGCCTCGATCAGCGTATGGTCCATCTTCTCCAGCGTCGAATAGAGCGGCAGGACCATGAAGGGCAGGTAGGAATAGACGATGCCGATATAGACGGCCTTCGAGGTGTTGAGGATGATGAGCGGCTCGTGGATGACGTGCAGCCAGAGCAGGAGCTGGTTGAGCAGACCCTCCGGCTTCAGGATGCCGATCCAGGCATAGACGCGGATGAGAAAGCTCGTCCAGAAAGGCAGGATCACCATCATCAGGAGCGTGGCGCGTAAGGTCGAGGGCGCGCGGGCGATGCCGTAGGCGATCGGGTAGCCGAAGACGAGCGTCAGCAAGGTGGAGATCGCGGCGATCTTCACGCTCGACAGGTAGGAGAACAGGTAGAGGTTGTCCTGGGTCAGCCAGACATAGTTGTCGAAGCCGAGCTTCTTCACCTCAGCCCACAGGCCGGCAATCCCGTGGATAAAGGAGAAAGCCGGGCTGTAGGGCGGCATGGCGATCGCCGTCTCGGACAGCGATATCTTGAAGACGATGAAGAAGGGGACAAGGAAAAGGACCAGCAGCCAGGCATAGGGAATGGCGATGACGAGCCTGCCGGCGACAAGCGAAGAGAGGCGCCGAAGGGCGCGGTTCTCGGAGGTTGGTGAGGAGGCGGGCGTCATCGCTGCCCTTCGCCGCCGCGTATCGGGTTAAAAGAACTCCCCCCTCTCCGTCGCGCTTCGCGCGACACCTCTCCCTCTGAAGGGGGAGAGGACGGGAGCCAAGCTTCACCGCTCAGTCTTTCCTCTCCCCCTTCAGAGGGAGAGGTGTCGAGCCCTGAGCTTGTCGAAGGGCGAGACGGAGAGGGGGCGTGGAACATAGCCGATCTCCCGCCCTACCGCGTCAGCACGATGCCGGCATCGGGCCGGAAGGAAATCCACGCGCGGTCGTGCCAGGTGAGCTGCTCGTCGGAAGCGCGGCGGCTGTTGACTGAACTTGTCCGCACGATGCGGCCATCCTCGAGACGGACGTGATAGATCGTCATGTCGCCGAGATAGGCGATGTCCCAGACCTCGCCCTCGATGGCGTTCAGCCCCTCATCCGCCGGCTTCACGGCGGAAATGGCGATCTTCTCCGGACGGACGGCGAACCAGGCCCGGGCGCCGTTCTTCGCGCCGGCGAGATTGTCGACGCGGAGGCCGAAGCCGTCCGCTCCGAGGATGCGGCCGGCATCTCCCGACATGTCTGCCACCTTGCCTTCGAAGAGGTTCACCGTGCCGACGAAATCGGCGACGAAGCGGGTGGCGGGCGCCTCATAGATGTCGGCAGGCGTCGCCACCTGCATGACCTCGCCCTTGTCCATGATGGCGATGCGGTCGGCCATGGTCATGGCCTCCTCCTGGTCGTGGGTGACGACGATGAAGGTGAGGCCGAGTTCGTGCTGCAGGTCCATCAGCTCGAACTGCGTCTCCTCGCGCAGCTTCTTGTCGAGGGCGCCGAGCGGCTCGTCGAGGAGCAGCACCTTCGGCCGCTTGGCGAGCGAGCGGGCGAGCGCAACGCGCTGCCGCTGGCCGCCGGAAAGCTGGTGCGGCTTGCGGCGCGCGAACTCGCCCAGCCTGACGAGTTTCAACATGGAGGCGACGCGCTCGGCGATCTCGGCCTTCGGCATGCGGTCCTGCTTCAGCCCGAAGGCGATGTTCTGCTCGACCGTCATATGCGGGAAGAGCGCATAGGACTGGAACATCATGTTCACCGGCCGGCGGTAGGGCGGGATGCCGGCGAGGTCCTGGCCGTCGAGCAGGATGCGCCCGGCGCTCGGCTCCTCGAAGCCCGCGAGCATTCGCAGGAGCGTCGATTTCCCGCAGCCGGAGGCGCCCAGAAGCGCGAAGAACTCGCGCTCGTAGATGGCGAGCGAGAGCTTGTCGACGGCGGTGAAGTCGCCGAACTTCTTGGTGACGTTCTCGAAGGCGATATAGGGCTTCGCGGCGGCGTCGTTCCAAGGAGCAAAGCTCCGGCGGATGCTTCCCAAGGATGGCATGGCCCCTCCGCGCCCGTTCACCTTGCCGCCGCCGCGGCGCCCGTCGCATGACGCGCCGGGCGCGCAACCGGCTACTGGCCGGTGACGACCTTTGTCCACATACGGGTCAGCAGCCGCTGCGACTTCGGATCGAGCGGCGTGATCGTGAACAGCTTCTCCTCCGTTTCCTTGGTCGGGTAGATGTTCGGATCGTCGAGGATGTCCTTGTTGACGAACTCCCGCGAGGCCTTGTTGCCGTTGGCGTAATAGACGTAGTTGGTCGACTTCGCGATCACCTCGGGCTTCATCATATAATTCAGGAGTTCATGCGCCTCAGCGACATGCGGGGCGTCGGCGGGAATCGCCATCTGGTCGAACCACATCTGAGCGCCTTCCTTGGGGATGGAGTAGCCGATCTCGACGCCCTGCTTCGCCTCGTCGGCCCGGTCACGCGCCTGCAGAACGTCGCCCGAATAGCCGATGGCCACGCAGATGTCGCCGTTCGCCAGCGCGTTGATGTATTCCGACGAGTGGAACTTGCGGACATAGGGCCGGACCTTCAGGAGGAGTTCCTGTGCCTTGTCGAAATCCTCCTTCTTGTGGCTGTCGGGATCGAGGCCGAGATATTGCAGCGCGGCGGGCACCACGTCGGTCGGCGAATCGAGGAAATGAACGCCGCAGCCCTTGAGTTTGGCCATGGTCTCGGGATCGAAGACGACCTTCCAGCTGTCGATCGTGTCGGTGCCGAGCGCCTCCTTCACCATCTTCTTGTTGTAGCCGATGCCGACGGTTCCCCACATGTAGTTGATCGAATAGGCGTTTTCCGGATCGTAGCGCGCGGTCTGCTTCGACATGAAATCCCACATGTTCTTCAGGTTCGGCAGCTTCGACTTGTCGAGCTTCTGGAACACGCCGGCCTGTATCTGGCGGGCGAGGAAGTTCGCCGTCGGGACGACGACGTCGTAGCCGCTACCGCCAGCGAGCAGCTTGGTCTCCAGGATCTCGTTGGAATCGAAGGTGTCGTAGGTGACCTTGATTCCCGTCTCCTTGGTGAAATCCTTCAGGATCGAGGCGTCGATATAGTCGGACCAGTTATAGACGTTGACGACGCGGTCCTCCGCATGGGCCGGGCCCGTCCAGGCGGCTGCCGACGCCAGGGCGGCGGCCAGCAATGCTTTGCGGATCATCGGATTCTCCTCTCTCAAACCCCTCTCGGGAGTTTCTCGCCCCATCGGTCCGTCCGAGGCACGGCGGACCGTTTTGCTGCGACCCTATTGGGCTTTTTCCGGAGCGACAAGCACCGAATCCGCCCCACCCTCAATGAGGGTTGGGAAGCCCGGCGACGCCGGGCCGGCGCGGACGGGCGCGGCGCCTGAATTCCAGCGCGATGTGGACGAGAACGGCGGCGAAGACGATGGCGCCGCCGACAAGCGTCCGCTCCGACGGCTCCTCGCCATGGACGAGCCACACCCAGATCGGTCCGAGGATGGGCTCGAACGTGCCGAGCAATGCGGCGAGTGCCGCCGGGATCAGCCTTGCGCCGGAGGCGAAAAGGGCGAGCCCGAGGCCGAGGTTGACGGCGCCGAAGGCGAACAGGAAGCCCATGTCGGCGGCGCCGACCGCGAAGCTTCCCGCCTGGGTCGCCGCGACGATGCTGGCGATGATCGTGCCGAGGCAGGTGGCGGGCGTCATGCGCACATGGGCGAAGCGGCGCGTCAGCACCGTCGCGACGGCCAGCGTCACGGCGATGGTCAGTGCCAGCCCGTCGCCGATCGGCGAGATGCGGCCGTCGAGCGAATCCGACACCATCACGGTGATACCGAGGAGGACGGCGGCGATCGCCGCCCATGTCGCCCAGCCGACGGGCTCGCGGAAGACCAGCCATCCGATCAGCGCCGCGATCAGCGGGGCTCCGGCCTGCATGAGCAGGATGTTGGCGACCGTCGTGTGGGCAAGGGCGACGATGAAGGCAACCGACGCGGTGGCGAAGCAAAGCGCGACCGCGATCCCCGGCAGGCCCATGCCGACGATGAGCCGGAGCGTCTGGCGCAGTCCATCGCGCCAGAGCATGAAGGCGATCAGGAAGATCGCGGCCCACAGCGAACGCCAGAAGACGACCGTCCAGCTATCCGGCGTCTCGATGAAACGCGCAATGGTGCCGCCGAAGCTCCACATCAGCGCTGAAAGGAAGACGAGGACGACGCCAAGGCGCTCTTCCCGCGCGCCCGGAAGCGCGTCGGCGGCCGAAACGGCCGTGGACAAGGGCTGTCCGTGCTCGTTCATGCGCGCACCATGCGATCGTTCCCGCCCGGATAACAGGCCTCCAGCGACGGACAATCGTCGTTTTTCGCTGGCCCAGCAACTGGACGCATCTGGCCGGAAGGCGGCCCCTGCGCGCGGCGTCGCGTTAAACGTATCGCAAAGAGCTGGCGCCACGCGGAGCGACCCTTCGTTGCGCTCCCGCCGGATTTCGCTTATCAAGCCGGGCTTGTGTTCCTGTCACGTCAGCGCGTATGGACCCTACCGCAAACTTCAAAATCCTGATGTACAGCCATGACACGTTCGGACTGGGGCACCTGCGCCGCAGCCGCACGATCGCGCATGCGCTGGTGGCGCATTTCCCGAATCTCGAGGTCTCGATCATCTCCGGCTCGCCGGTCGTCGACGCCTTTTCCTTCGAGCGCAGGGTCAGCTACGTGCAGATGCCGGCCGCGAAGAAGCTCGCCGACGGCAATTACGCATCGGGCAACGACGCAAAATCGTTCGAGCAGACGATCGCGGCGCGGGAGGCGATCATCCGCGAAGCCGCCGACCGGCTGAACCCCGACATGGTGATCGTCGACAAGGAGCCGCTCGGCCTGGCGCGCGAGATGCTGCCGACGCTGCGCATGCTGAAGGAGCGCGGCGCGATCTGCGTGCTCGGCCTGCGCGACGTGCTGGACGCGCCTGAACTCCTCAAGGAGGAGTGGGAGCGCAAGCACATCACCGACTATCTCGAAGAGCTCTACGACGAGATCTGGGTCTACGGGCCGGGCAGTTTCTATAACCCGCTCGCCGGCATCGAGCTCAACGAGCCGGTGCTGTCGCGCACCCGCTATACCGGTTTCCTGCGCCGCTCGCTGCCGGACCTCGATGATGGCACGGCTGCCCGCTACGGCAAGGATTTCGTGCTGGTGACGGCCGGAGGCGGCGGCGACGGGCACGACCTGATGGCGGCGGCGCTCAATGCCGTCAAGCACGGGCCGGACCGGGAGACGCGCTATCTCTTCGTTCTCGGCCCTTTCATGACGGAACGGCAGCGATTCGAGATCATGGCGCGGGCGGCGAGCGTGCCGAACATCGAAATCGTCGATTTCCTCGCCAATCTGGAGACGCTGGTGGCCAATGCCCGCGCCGTCGTCGGCATGTGCGGCTACAACACTTTCTGCGAGGTCATGTCCTTCGACAAGCGCGCGCTGTTCGTGCCGCGCACGGCGCCCCGGCGCGAGCAGAGCATCCGCGCCTACCGGGCGGAGGAATTCGGCTGGGTCAACGTTCTCGACATCGAGGACGCCAAGCGGGGTTCCGCCTTCCGCGCTGCCATGAACCAACTCATGCTGAGCCCCCTTCCCTCCGAGGCGGTCGCGCGGCCGGACCTCGAAGGGCTCAGCCGCGTCTGCGCGCTCACCGAAATCCTGTTCGACCGCTTCGAGGCCGAAGCGGCCGGACAACT
Source organism: Rhizobiales bacterium 65-79 (assembly GCA_001896885.1). Taxonomy (GTDB): domain Bacteria; phylum Pseudomonadota; class Alphaproteobacteria; order Rhizobiales; family Rhizobiaceae; genus Mesorhizobium_L. The sequence continues at coordinate 77,018 of MKRJ01000044.1, forward strand.
GCCCAAAGCCGCGCAGATATGAAAACTTCCGTCGCGGTGGTGCTGAAATGCTATCCGCGCCTTTCCGAGACCTTCATCGCGCAGGAAATCCACGCGCTGGAGCAAGCGGGCTTCGACCTCACGCTGATCTCGCTGCGTCATCCGACCGACCGGAAGACGCATCCGGTCAATGACGATATCGGGGCGCCGGTGATCTACCTGCCCGAATATCTCTACCAGGAGCCGCTCCGCGTCTTCCGCGCATGGCGCAACGCGCGCCGCCTGCCCGGCTACCGGCAAGCCCGCAACCAGTGGATCGCCGATTTCCGGCGGGATTTCACCGCCAATCGCGGCCGCCGCTTCGGCCAGGCGCTCGTGCTGGCGGCGGAGTTTCCCGAAAGCGCGGGCTGGATCTACAGCCATTTCATCCATACGCCCTCCTCCGTCGCGCGCTACGCCGCGGCGATGCGCCGGCTTCGCTGGTGCGCCTCGGCGCATGCCAAGGACATCTGGACCTCGCCGGACTGGGAGCTTTCCGAGAAGCTCGGCGCGGCGGAGTGGACCGTGACCTGCACGGCGGGCGGCGCGGCGCATCTGCGCGGCCTGGCAAGTCGACCTGACAAGGTCAACCTCGTCTATCACGGGCTTGATTTGACACGGTTTCCACGTTTCGCCGGCCGCGTTTCGACGCGCAACGGTTCCGACACCACCGATCCGGTGCAACTCCTCACCGTCGGGCGTGCGGTGGCCAAGAAGGGTCTCGACACGCTGGTCGAGGCGCTGGCTCTCCTGCCCGGCGATCTTTCCTGGCACTGGACCCATATCGGCGGCGGCGAACTGCACGAAGGCCTGAAGGCGCAGGTCAGGAGGCTCGGGCTCGAAAATCGCGTGACGATGCTCGGCAGCCGCGAGCAGACGGAGATCCTTTCCGCCTATCGCGCCTCCGACCTCTTCGTGCTGCCCTGCCGGATCGCGCCGAACGGCGACCGCGACGGCTTGCCGAACGTGCTGGTCGAGGCGCAGAGCCAGGGGCTCGCCTGCATCTCGACGCCGATCTCCGGGATCACCGAACTCCTGACCGACGGCGTCAACGGCCTGCTCGTGCCGCCCGACGACGCACAGGCGCTCGCCGCCGCGATGGCGCGGGCGATCCGCGATCCCGCCCTTCGCGAAAGGTTGGGCAGCGCAGGCGCGGAGCGCGTGCATTCGGAATTCGACCACCAGGCGACCATCGGCCGTCTCGTCGCCCTCTTCGAAAGCATGGGCGTCCCGGCGAGAACCCAGGGCGAGAAGGTCGCGGCGTGACGAACATCCTCTTCTACGTCCAGCACCTGCAAGGTGTCGGGCATGTCTTCCGCGCCGCGCGGATCGTCCGGGCGCTGGTCGCGGAAGGTTTCGGGGTCGATGTCGCCTATGGCGGCGAGCCGATCGACGGGTTCGACATTCCCGGCGCGCGCATCCACTACCTGCCGCCGGTCAGGGCCGGCGGCGAGGTGTTCAACCGGCTGGAGGACGCGCAAGGCAACGCCGTGGACGACGCCTACAAGGATCGCCGGCGCGACATGCTTCTGGCGCTGTTCGACCGAGCCGCGCCGGATATCCTCATCACCGAGGCCTTCCCCTTCGGCCGGCGGCAGATGCGCTTCGAGCTGCTGCCGCTCATCGAGCGCGCCAAGGCAAGGGCCAAGCCGCCGCTCATCGTCGGCTCCGTGCGCGACATCCTCCAGGAGAACGCCAAGGCTTACAAGGACCGCGAGGCGGCCGACCTCCTCAAGGCGCATTTCGACCATGTGCTGGTGCATGGCGACCCGAGGCTCGTCAGGCTCGAACAGACCTTCCCGCTGACAGGCGAGGTTTCGGACATGTTGCTCTATACCGGCATCGTGGCGCCGGAGCCCTCTCCCGCAACGCAGAGGAAATTCGACGTCGTCGTCTCGGTCGGCGGCGGGGCGCTCGGGCACCGGCTCCTGATGGCGTCGGCCAGGGCGAAGTCCCTGTCGGTGATGCGCGACAAAAGCTGGCTGATCGTGACCGGCTTCAAGTTCTCGCCCGAGCACAAGGCCGAACTCGACAGCCTCGTCGATGGCGACGTGACCGTGGAAGCGTTCCTGCCCGACCTGCAGGCGGTTCTCGCCGGCGCGCAGGTTTCCATCTCGCGAGTGGGCTACAATACCGTCGCCGACATCTATCGCGCCGGATGCCGGGCGATCGTCGTGCCGTTTTCGGACGGCATCGAGACCGAGCAGATCACGCGGGCGAAACTGCTCGCGGCGCGCGGACTGGCCGAGACGATCAGCCCCGAGGAGGAGACGCCCGAGACGGTCGCCGCCGCGATCGACCGCGCCATGGGCCGGCCGGCGCCCGACCGCTCGGCGCTCGATCTCGAAGGCGCACGCAATTCGGCGCTGATCCTGAAGAGGCTAGTCGCCGGAGAGCCGGTCGACCGGTTCCGCTGAACGGCCGGATTGCCGGCGCGCCCCAGGTGGCGTAGATCGCTGCGGGAGCCCAGCCGATCAGACGACCATGGCAGCCAGGATCGCCTTCTACGCCCCCATGAAGCCGCCCGACCATGCGATCGCCTCAGGCGACCGCGAGATCGCCCGGCTGATGGCGAGCGCGCTGGAAGCGGCCGGGTTCGAGGTGGAGATCGCGTCGCGCTTCATCTCGTACCAGAAGCGCCCGGACGCGGGGCGTCTCCGGACCCTCGAGGATGAGGGCGAAGCGGAAGCAGCGCGGATCATCGAAGACGTTCGCGCCGGACGCCGCGCCGCGCCCGACCTCTGGTTCACCTATCACCCCTACTGCAAGGCGCCGGACCGGATCGGCCCGCAGGTCGCGCGCGCGCTTTCCATCCCCTATGTCACGGCCGAGGCGTGCCGGACGCGACAGGGCAGCGGCGCCGACTGGGAAAGTGGGCGGATGGCGGTGCAGGAAGCGGTCCGGCTGGCCGACATCAATTTCTGCCTGAAACCGTCCGATGAGGCCTATCTGCGCTCGATCCTGCCGGATATGAAAAGCACCGTTGCGCTCATGCCGTTCCTCGACGCCGATGCCATCCGCGCGGACGCGACCTCCATCGACCCTACGCCGTTTTTCGCGCGACAGGCGCCCCTGATCGTCGCCGTCGGCATGATGCGGCCGGGCGCGAAGACCCAGTCCTATCGCCTTCTGGCGGAATCGCTTTCCGACCTCGCCGATCGGCCCTGGAACCTCGCCGTGATCGGCGATGGACCGGAGCGGGGAAATGTCGAGGCGATGTTCGGCTTCGCGTCGAAGGAAGTTCCCGTGGGGGGCGCGCGCAGCGCCGCCGGCGGCACCCCGCCGTGGCCCGCCAAGGGCCGCATCCGTTTCACCGGCGCCCTGCCGCATGCCGACGTGCTCGGCTGGATGAGGGCTGCCGACCTGCTGGCCTGGCCCGGCATCGGCGAGGCGATCGGCATGGTCTATCTGGAAGCGGCCGCATGCCGCCTGCCGGTCGCCGCCTGCGACGTGGCCAATGTCGCAACGGTCGTTTCCGACGGCGAAACGGGACTGCTGGCGGGCCAAGCGGAGACCGCCGCCTATCGCGAGGTGCTGAGCCGGCTCCTGTCGGACGAAGCGCTGCGCCGGAGGCTCGGGGATGGCGGCAGCGAAAAGACCGGCCGCGATCACGGCATCGGCGGCGCGGCGGCAACGCTGAAAACGGCGATCGAGCCTCTGCTCCGGCGATCGATGCGGCCGGCGGCGCTTGCCCGATGAGCGTAACCCATGCCCTCGAGCTCGAATTGGCGCGCTGGCGCGAGTTGGGGCTGACGCCGCGCTTCTGGCTCCGCGACGACGACGCGACGCGGCCCACGCCGGCGCTCGACCGCCTGCTCGGCCTCGTGCGCCGATACGAGGCGCCGCTGCTGCTCGCCGTGATCCCGGCGGAGGCAATCGAAGCGCTGGCGGACCTCACCCGGCATGAACCGCTGGTCACGCCGGCCGTCCACGGCTATGCGCACCGCTCGCATATGCCGGACGAGGCGCCGGCGATGGAACTTGGCGGCGAACGGCCGGTCGATGCCGTTCTCGGCGAACTCCGGGCGGGGCGCGCCCGGCTGCAGCACCTCTTCGGCGAGCGCCTTTCGGGCATCCTCGTGCCGCCGTGGAACCGGCTGTCGCGAGAGGTTGCGGCGCGCCTGCACGAGGCCGGCTTCACGGCGCTTTCCACCAATTCCTGGCATGAGGACGGCTCGTCGCTGCCGCAGGTCAACACGCAGATCGACATCATCGACTGGGCGAATGGAAGGCGTGGCCAGACGATCGAATGGGCGATGGGCGAGCTTCTCCGGCGGCTCGAACAGGCCCGCGAGCGCGGCGGCGCGCCGCTCGGCATATTGAGCCACCATCTTGTCCATGACGAGCGGGCATGGACGACGCTCGAAGCTCTCCATCGCTACATCAAGGAGCGGGATTTCGTCTTCGAGAGGGCCGATTCCCTGGTCGAGGAAGCATTGAAGCGGCAGGTGAAGCGTCTGCCGGTTTGATTCCGGCGATGGAGCGAAGCTGTTGATTTTAATTTAAAATCCCGGAATCGCCGGCGACGCGGAAATGCTCAGGCATGGATTCCCGGGTCGCGCCCTTCGCTTCGCTCGGGCTTGCCCGAGAATGACGAAGCAACGGGGCCTCCGAAGTCGCGATTTGGGCCAGAACTCCATGACTTCGTCATCCAATGGCGGAGCAGGCCGGAAAGGCCGTCGCGGAGACCATGGGATCCATGCCCGAGAACTCTCCATGCCACCGGCGATCAAAGGCCGCCGGCGAAGGCCCGCTCACCACGCCGTATGATAGGGGTCGGCCGCGTCGCGCAGTCCGTCGCCGAGGAAGTTGAAGGCGAGGATGACCAGGATCACCGGAACCACCGGCAGGATCAGCCAGGGATAGAGCGCCACGACGTTGATGTTCTGCGCCTCGTTCAGGAGCACGCCCCAGCTCGTCACCGGCGGGCGCAGGCCGAGGCCAAGGAAGGAAAGCGCCGTCTCGCCGAGGATCATGGTCGGGATGGTGATGGTCGCCGAGGCGATCAGATGGCTCATGAAGCCGGGGATCAGATGGCGGAAGATGATGCGCCGCGGCCCTGCGCCCATCAGCTCGGCGGCCAGCACGTAATCCTCTTCCCTCAGCGACAGGAGCTTCGAGCGGACGGCGCGCGCCAGCGCCGTCCAGTCGATCAGGCCGAGGATGATGGTGATTCCGAAATAGACCAGCACCGGGCTCCAGTCGACCGGCATGATGGCGGCCAGCGCCAGCCATAGCGGGATCGAGGGCAGGCTCTGCAGCACTTCGATGATACGCTGGACGATGATATCCGCCCAGCCGCCGTAATAGCCGGCGAGCCCCCCGATCGAAATGCCGAGCACGAAGGAGATCGTGATGCCGATGAGGCCGATCGTCAGCGAGATGCGCGTGCCGTAGATGATGCGGGACAGGAGATCGCGGCCGAGCCGGTCGGTGCCGAGCAGGAACACGCCGGGCGAGCCTTCCGCCGCGCAGAAGAGGTGCAGCCGGGCCTCGAACAGGCCCCAGAAGCGGTAACGGTCGCCCTCGCAGAAGAAGCGCAGCTTCTCGATCCTGTTCCGGTCGATCGGATATTCGCGTTTCAGGATGTCCATGTTGAGGTGGTAGGTCGTGCCGTAGACGAAAGGCCCCACGAACTTGCCGTCATGGAAAAGATGCACCTGCTGCGGGGGCATGTAGATGTTGTCGGCGTGCCGGTCGCCCAGCGCATAGGGCGCCAGGAACTCGCTGATCAGGATCGAGCCGTAGATCAGGGCGAGGAAGATGCCGGACACCAGCGCCGCGCGGTGACGCTTGAACTTCCACCACATGAGGCGGAACTGCGAGGCGAGATAGACACGCTCCTGGATCGGCGACAGCTTGTCGATCGATTTCGGATCGAAAGGCTCGGCCGAGACGAAATGCGTGATCGGCGCGCCGTCCGGCGGCAGCGGCGAACTCACTTGTCCCTCCCCGCCTGCAGGCGGATGCGCGGATCGAGAAGCGCGAGCGCGATGTCCGAGATGAGGACGCCGGCCACCGTCAGCGCCGCGAGGAACATCAGGAACGAACCGGCCAGATACATGTCCTGGCTCTGCAGCGCCCGGATCAGGAGCGGCCCGGTCGTTTCCAGCGAAAGTACGATCGAGACCACGACGGCGCCGGAAATCACCGAGGGCAGGATGCCGCCGATATCGGAGATGAAGAAGTTGAGCGCCATGCGGAGCGGATATTTGACCAGCGCCCGCAAGGGCGGCACGCCCTTGGCGCGGGCGGTAACCACGTATTGCTTCTGCAGTTCGTCGAGGAGGTTGGCGCGCAGCCGCCGGATCATGGCCGCCGTGCCGGACGTGCCGATGACGATGACGGGTATCACCATGTGCTCGGCGATCGACCAGAACTTGCCCCAGCTCATCGGCTGGCCCAGATATCTCGCGTCCATCATGTGCCCGATCGAGACGCCGAACCAGATATTGGCGAGATACATTAGGATCAGCGCCAGCAGGAAATTCGGCGTGGCGAGACCGAGCAGACCGAGGAAGGTCAGGCCGTAATCGCCCCAGGAATATTGCCGCACCGCGGAGTATATTCCTATCGGGAAAGCGACGAGCCAGGTGAAGATGATGGTGACCACCGAGATCAGCACGGTCAGGTAAAGCCGGCTGCCGATCACCTGCGTCACCGGCATCTCGTATTCGAAAGAATAGCCGAAATCGCCGTGCATCATGCCGAGCACCCACAGGCCGTACTGCTCGATCATCGGCTTGTCGAAACCGTATTCATGCTTGAGGAAGGCGATCTTGTTGGGATCGACGGTCTCGCCCTGCGCCTGCAACTCGGCGATGTAGGTCTCGAAATAATCGCCGGGCGGAAGCTGGATGATGAAGAAAATGAGCAGGCTGATGAGAAGCAGCGTCGGTATTGCGGCGAACACGCGGAAAATGATGTAGCGGATCACTGCGCGCCGTCCTCGTCGTACCAGAAGGTATCCGGCATATAGATGCCGAAATAGGCGCCCGGTGCAAACGAATAGACGCCCTCCTTCGGCACGTTGCGCAGGCGCGAGTTGATCACGACCGGCTGATAGACGCTGTTCACGGTGCCGATGGTGAAGACCTGGTCGGTGAAGATGAACAGCATCTTTTCCCAGATGGCGCGGCGCTCCGCGGTCGTCGAGGTGACCCGCCAGGCATGGTAGAGGTCGAGCAGTTCCTTGGCCGCCGGCAGGTCGACCGGCTCGCCCGCCTTGCCCATGGTCTCGGTGTACTGGCCCCATTTCGGCCAGTTGCCTTGCGCCGAGGAGACGGGCGCCAGTTCTTCCGGCGGGAGGTCCGCCGTGGCCACCCCGATGCTCAGGCCGCTCCACATCGAGATCAGCGTATCGCCGGCGAGAAAGCGGCGGCGCATGACTTCCAGGTTGAGCGAACGCTGGTACACCTTGAGCCCGATGTCGCCCCAATAGGCGCGCACCAGTTCCATGACATCGGACTGCTCGACGCTGCCGGCCAGTTCGACGACGAGTTCCGCCCGTCGGCCGTCAGGCAGGAGCCGGGTGCCGTTGTCGTTGCGCTTCAGACCCATCTCGTCGAGGAGGCGGTTCGCCTGGGCGGGATCGAAGGCTGCCCAGGCCTCGTCATAGCTCTTCTTGTAGAGCGGCGAGGCCGGCAGCACCGTGTTCGACGCCTCGCGCGCCAGGCCGAAATAGAATTGCTGGTTGATCTCGTGACGATCTATCGCCAGCGACAGCGCGCGGCGGAAGCGCACGTCGCGCAGGACGCCGCGCCAGACCTTGTCGTTGGTGTTTAGGTTGGGCAGGAAGGCCACCTCCGAACCGGTGCCGTCGCGCCAGAGGTCCACATGGATGGGATGCTGCTTCTCGGCCTGCTTCAGGAAAGTATAGTTGTCGAAGCGCAGGTAGCGGGCCTGCAGGTCGCTCTCGCCGGCGCCGGTCTTGGCCGGGATGATCTCGGCGGAACTGATGGAGAGATAGACGGTGGAGATATAGGGCAGCTGGCGTCCGTTTCCGTCGACACGGTGGAAATACGGATTGCGCTGGAAGACGAAGCGTTCGGCGGGCGGCGGCGTGGTATTCATCCACGGCTCAAGCGTGGGGAGTTCCGGGTTCTCGGGCCGGTACTGCCGCGACATGACCGTATGCAGGGCCACCCAGTCGCGCATCCGTTGCGAGGTTATCAGTTCGGCAAGCTTTTGCGGATCGGCGTATTTCTTGTGGAACTGCTTCAGGTAGTGCGCCGGCATGAAGATGTAGTTGGGGCTGCCGCCGGCGAGCGAAGGCAGGAAGAGCGGGTTGGGCTTGTCCCAACTGTAACGGACCGTGACCTCGTCGAGCACTTCGAAGACCGGCGGCTTGCCTTCGACCAGCATCTGCTGCGAGGGGCCGCCACGCGACAGTTTCTTGTTGAGCGACACGTCCTCCCAGCAATAGCGGAAATCCTCGGAGGTGAAGGGCTTGCCGTCCGACCATTTGTGGCCCTTGCGCAGATGCAGCGTGAAGATGCGTCCTTCCTCGACCTCGAAATTCTCGAGGATGTCGGGCACGAGGTTGAGATCGGGATCGAAGACGACCAGCCGCGCGTAGGAATAGACGGTCATCATGCGGATGTCCTTGTCCTCCGCCATGATCATCCGGAGCGCGCGGCCATAGCGCCCGTCGGCCTTGCGCAGCGCCGCCATGTCCACCACCCGGGGCTTCTCTGGCAGGCGCGAGGCCAGCGGCGGCAGGTCGCCCGCCGTCACGCCGGCGGCGAGGTCGGGCGGTTCCCCGGCTGCGGCAAAGCCCGATCCGGACAGCAACGGAAGCGACGCGGCGGACAATACGAGTTTGGAAAAGCTCCGGCGGGACCAGCGGCGCGCGCTCATGCCGTGGCCCTGTCTTCAGCGAATTCCTCACGGGCAAGCACGTAGTGGCCCTTGCTCACCTGGACCAGCCTCAGTTCACCCTCCCCGCCCGGCCGGAACATCGGGTCCCAGCTTTCGGCCTCATCGACGATCTCGTCGACACGGTCCGGGAATTCGAGCCTGTGGTCGAGGTCGGCATGGGGAATGGCCGTCAGCAATTTGCGCGTATAGGGGTGAACCGGATCCACGAACAGCGTGTCGCCCGGGGCGATCTCGACGATGCGCCCCTTGCGCATGACGGCGATGCGATCGGCGACGTATTTCACCACCGCCAGATTGTGCGAGATGAAGACCATGGTCAGGCCGAGTTCGGCCTGCAGCTTCTTCAGGAGATTGAGGATCTGCGCCTGCACGGAGACATCGAGCGCGGAGACCGGCTCGTCGCAGATCAGGAGGTCCGGCGAGAGGGCGAGCGCGCGGGCAATGCCGATGCGCTGGCGCTGGCCGCCGGAGAAGCTGTGCGGATAGCGGTTGAGGAAGGTCGGCGACAGGCCGACCAGCGCCATCAGTTCCCTGGCGGTCTGCGTGCGCTGCTCGGCCGTGCCCGTCTCGTGGATTTCCAGCGGCTCGCGCAGGATGTTCAGGACCGTCGAACGCGGGCTGAGCGACGAGAACGGGTCCTGGAAGACGATCTGCATGCGCTTGCGGAATTTCTTCAGGTCCCTGCCTTCGAGCGCACGCACGTCGCATCTCAGGCTGCCATTGTCGAAGAGGATCTCGCCGGCATCGGCGCTCATCGCCCGCATCATCAGCTTGCTGACGGTGGATTTGCCGCTGCCGCTCTCGCCGACGATGCCGAAGCATTCGCCCCGGCGGATATCGAAGCTGACATCATTGACGGCTAGGACCCGCCTCTTGTCGCCCACCAGCCAGCTATCCTTCTGGATGGTGAAGCTCTTTGTCAGGCCGCGCACTTTCATGAGCGGCGGCGCCGAGGCGTCCGCGCCGCTTCGATCACGCCGCATCGATTGCGGGATGACGTGCTCGATCTCGCGCAGGCTGACCAGCTTCTTCGGCTTGCCGGCGTCGATCTCGGGCACGGCGCGCATCAGCGCCTTCGTGTAGGGATGGCCGGGATGCCGGAAGATGTGCTCCACCGAGCCGGCCTCGACGATCTCGCCGTGATAGATGACGACGACCTCCTCGGCCATGTTGGCCACCACGCCGAGATCGTGGGTGATGAGCAGCATCGACATGCCGAGACGTTCCTGCAGATCCTTGAGCAGCCCCAGAACCTGCGCCTGGACCGTGACGTCGAGCGCCGTCGTCGGCTCGTCCGCGATCAGAAGCGCCGGATGGCAGATCAGCGCCATCGCGATCATGGCGCGCTGGCGCATGCCGCCCGAGAGCTCCATCGGATACATGTCGTAGGCGCGGTGCGGATCGGCGAAGCCGACCAGCCGCAGCATGTCCTCGGTCATCGTGCGGGCTTCGCGGCCATCCAGATCGCGGTGGAGCACCAGGGCCTCCTCGACCTGGTTGCCGATCCTGTGCAGCGGCGACAGCGAGGTCATCGGCTCCTGGAAGATCATGGCGATGCGGCCGCCGCGGAGCGCCCGCATCTCCGGTCCGTTGACGTCGAGCGCCGCGATATCGATCGGATTCCCGCCACAGGCCTCGTCGCGGAACAGGATATGGCCGCCGGTGACCTTCGCCACGCGCGGCAGGATACCGAGGATGGCCTGGGCAATGATCGATTTGCCGGAACCGGACTCGCCCACCAGCGCCACCGTCCTGCCGGAGGGTATGCGAAAGCTCACGCCGCGCACCACCTCGAGCCCCGAACGCTCGATGGCGATCGAGATGCGCAAGTCCTCCACCCTCAAGAGGTCGGGCAGCCCCGCCACCATCACTCTCCTCCGACGGCACATAGCGGCGGCAGCAATGGCCAGGCCGGCATGCATGTCATCTTCGCCCGGATGTTATTGACGTGCCGGCTCCGGAGCAAATGCATTTGCAAGGTCAGATGCATGAGAGGCCATTTCCGTCCCAGCAAAAGAGCGCGTCATGCGGAACGGGGAACGCCATCGCGGCGTCCTGCGTCATTCCCGCAAGCATCCCGGCCATCACCTTGATGTTGCCGGCATGCGACACGAGGAGCGCGGGCCGCCCCGGATCGAGATCGGAAAGGAAGCCCGCCATGCGGCGCGCCAGATCGGCGTAGCTGTCGCCGCCATGGCGATCGAAGTTCCAGCGGTCCGCCTTGCGCAGGCGCCGCTCCTCCGGAAAGCTCGCCTTCACCTCCAGCGTCGTCATGCCTTCCCAGCGGCCGAAGGAAGCCTCGGCGAGACGCACATCGACGTTGACCCGGCTTTCCGGAATGCCCATCTCCACCACCACGGCTTCGATCGTCTCGCGGGCACGGCCGAGCGGCGAGGCATAGACGGCGATCGCGGACGGCTCCAGCCCGAGATGCTCCAGATGCGCCTTCAGCTTCCTGCCGTTCCGCGCCGCCTGCCGCCGGCCCTCGGCCGTCAGCGGATGGTCGCTCCGACCCTGGAAGCGACCCTCTTCGTTCCAGCGGGTCTGGCCATGCCGCATTGCGAAGAGCAGGTGTTTGACCATATTTCCCGATTCGGAGCGACAGGAACGGCTACGGGCGTATAAATGACGACGCCATATCGTGCTATTGGAAAGAACATGGATTTCAGGACCATCGCGATCGGCACATTCCTCCTGCGCCTGACGCTTTTCGTTGCCGCGGCGGTCGTGATCGGCGCAGGCACGCCGGCGCTGGCCGCGAACTCGCTTCTGAGCAAGGTTGAGAAATCGGCGCAGACGCCGCAGCCGGGATCGCTCGATTCCTTCCTCGAGGAAGCGCGCAAGGCCGGCTCGACCGTCATCGTGGTCAAGCCGGACGAGCCGAAGAAGGCCGAACGGCCCGAGACGATGAGCATGTCCCTTTCCAGCACCACGCTTCTGCAGGCGCGCTCGAACGTCTCCAAGATGTTCCACAACACCGAGCTGTTCGTAGCCGGCCTGCCCGCCATCCTGAAATCGGAAGGCGCGGACGGATCGCTCTTCTGGGTGGCGCAGGCGCTGGTGACGGCTATCGGCGGCCTGATGCTCGGCACGCTGCTCTTCCGGGCGACGGCCCGGTGGGGGCGCGACCATTTCCGCTACGTCTACAATCCGAACGAGATGCGGCGCTCCGGCAAGCTGCAATATTTGCTCGGCCGGGCCGGATGGATGCTGGTCTCGACGGCAATGATGCTCGTCACGGCATTCCTGGTGGCGCTGATCTTCGACACCGGCGAGGAGGCATCGCGAAAGACGATCTTCGTGATCATCACGACCTATGCCGGCTACAAGATATTGCGGCACGTGATCCTCTACAATTTCCTGGCGCCGGACGTGCCCGCGCACCGGCTCATCAATCTTTCGAACGAAGCGGCGCACAGGCTCTACCGGGGCTGGTCGGTGGTGCTCGGCGTCTCGGCCTTCATCATCGGCGTCTGCCGGTGGATCCAGGAGCTGGAGCTGAACGGCGACGCGCAGAGGCTGGGCTTCATCGTCGGCATGCTTATTTCCGCGATCATGTTCGGCGCCCTGGCGATCCGGCATCGCGGCGAGCTCTACGACATATTGCTCGGCACGGGCGGCGCCCGGCGCACGCCGACATGGCGGCGGGTCGCGGCGCTTTCGGCGCTGCCGCTCATCCTCGTCTATCTGGCCGCGGCCTGGTTCGTCAGTTCGGTGCGGCTGTCGCTCGGCTTTCCGGGCGGCTATATCCTGGTCGGCGCTCCGATCATCGTCTTCATCGGCGCGATCCTCGCCTATGGCGTCGCCATCTATATCCTAGAACTTATCTACGAGGCGCGCGCGACCGCGTTCCGGCGCGAGCAGATCCTGAAATCGCTGGCCGAGAACCGCGCATGGCGGCGGGCGCAGGCGGCGAAGGAAATCGCCGCCAACCGCAGCGAAGACGAGCGGGACCTCCTCGAGGACGGCGAGGAGATGAGCGTCCATACGCCGGTCGAAAGGCCGAAGGACCGGCCGCGCGAATTCGCGCCCGCGTTCAAGGATTTCTTCGAGAACGCCATCCTGGCCGTGATCCTGGTCGTTTCGGCGGGCGGGCTTGCGCGGCTGTGGGGCGTCAACATGGACAGCGAGTTCGGCCAGATGCTGAACTCCACGCTCGACATCCTGCTCATCCTGTTCCTGGCGGCGTCGAGCTACCGCGCCATCAACAACTTCATCGACACCAAGATCATCGAGGAAGGCGGCAGCCTCGACGACCATCCCGTCAACCCCGGCGAAGGGGAAGGCGAGGTGGGTCGCGGCCAGTCGCGGCTGGCGACGCTTTTGCCGGTGTTCCGCAACGTCATCATCTGCGCGATCGTGCTGTTCGCCTTCATTTTCGTGCTCTCCTATCTCGGCGTGAATGTCGGGCCGCTCTTCGCGGGCGCCGGGCTGGTCGGCATCGCCATCGGCTTCGGCGCGCAGACGCTGATCCGGGACATCTTCTCCGGCGCCTTCTTCCTGATCGACGACGCCTTCCGCAAAGGCGAATATGTCGAGATCGGCCAGGTGAAGGGCGTGGTCGAGAAAATCTCCATGCGCTCCTTCCAGCTCCGTCATCATCTGGGCGCGCTGCACACGGTGCCGTTCGGCGAAATCAAGCAGCTGACCAACTATTCGCGCGACTGGGTGATGATGAAGCTGCCGCTCAGGCTGACCTACGACACCGATGTCGAGAAGGTGCGCAAGCTCATCAAGAAGCTCGGCCAGCAATTGCTTGAGGACCCGGTGATCGGGCCGCTCTTCATGCAGCCGCTGAAGTCGCAGGGCGTCTACGCCATGGAGGATTCGGCCATGATCATCCGCGTCAAATACATGACGCGGCCGGGCGACCAGTTCGTCACGCGCAAGGTGATCTATGCGGCGATCCGCGAGATCTTCCAGCGGGAAGGCATCCATTTCGCGCATCGCGAGGTGACGGTCCGGCTAGCGGACGGCGTCCACGCGGAGAACCTCACCCCGGAGGAGCGCGAAGCCGTCGCCGGTTCCGTCCGCTCCGTCATCGACGAGGAGGAGGCGAAGCACAAGAAGCTGCCGAATTCGAGCAAAGCCGCGGCAAGCGCGCTTTGACCCCTCCGACCGCCGTGGCCGAAACCATGCAGCCCGCGCTCGACGACGCGAGCGTCTTCGGCGCGCTGGCTCCCGACGCCGGCGCGCTCGAGGCGTGGCGGCAGGCGACCGACGGCGGCGCATCGGCCGAACTCCGCAAAGCCCGGCGCCGGCGCATCCCGACGGAGATGCGCGGGCCCTTCGACGTGATCGTGGAGGAGCTGCGTTTCCGGGCATATCCGGCCGAAAACCGCTGCGACCGCATCCTCGTCGGGCGCGGCAAGCTGCCGGAACCGCAGGAACACGAACTGCTTGCGCCCTACCTCGCCGATGGCGGCGTGTTCGTCGACATCGGCGCCAATATCGGCACCTATGCGCTGTGGGCGGCGCGGCGTGTCGGACCCGGGGGGCGCGTCGTTGCGCTGGAGCCGCATCCCAGAACCTTCGCCAAGCTTAAATTCAACCAAGCGGCGAACAGGATGGAGAATGTCCGTTGCCTGAACGTGGCGGCCGGGCCGGAAGCCGGCTCGGCGACGCTGCGCTTCGACAGGGGCGGCAATGTCGGCGGCGCATCGCTCCTGGGTGGCGAAGCGGCGGAGGGCGGGGCCGATATGGTGGTGACCGTGCGCCCGCTCGCCGACATCCTGTCGGAACAGGAGGTCGGACGCGTCGATGTGGTCAAGGTCGATGTCGAAGGCTACGAAGACCGCGCCCTGCTCCCCTATTTCGACGGGACTGCCAGCGGAGGTTGGCCCGGAACCGTCATGATCGAAACGGTGCTTCGGGATCGCTGGGAGCGGGACTGCCTGGCCGAGCTGGCGAGGCTTGGCTATGAGCACGTGGCCGGCACGGTGGAGAATGTGATCCTGCGCCTGGCGCGGTGAGGATCATGCCATTTCCTCAGGTCGGGTGCGTCCTTCGATAGAACGTCTCGCCGACGACAAAGCCGTCCAGCCCCGTTTCCCTCGCATAGCGGGCGAGGTCCGACAGCCGGTTGATGAAGCCCTTGCCGTTGAAATTGAGCGACGTGTTGCAGAGCACGCCGAATCCGGTCCTGTCGCGAAAAGCGGACAGCAGCCTATGCATGCGCGGATTGTCGGTCGCCGAGACGGTTTGGGCGCGGGCAGAACCGTCGACATGGGTGACGGCCTTCAACTCGCCGCTCAGCACCCGCTGGAAATAGAGCATATGCGGGCTCGGGCCGTGGTTCTCGAAGAGCCGGCCGAACTCCTCCTCCATGACGATCGGCGCGATCGGCCGGAAGCCCTCGCGTTTCTTGATGGCGTTCAGGCGGGCATGGGTTTCGGCGGTGAAGGGCGCGGCGATGAGCGATCGGTTGCCGAGCGCGCGCGGGCCGATCTCGTAGCGGCCCTGCACCCAGGCGAGGATCGCGCCGGCGGCGAGACGGTCGGCGATCTCCGCATCGGTGAAAGGTCGCGCCTCGAAACCGGACAGATCGGCCCCGTCGTGGACGAAATCCTCGCCGGCATAGACCGTCCATCCGATCTTGGCGTTGCCGGTCAGGTGGAACTGCGCGTCGGCGGCGGTGCCGATAGCCGAGCCGGAATCATTGGCGCAGGGCTGGACGAAAGTGTCGGCGAACAGGCCGGAAGTGCGCCAAAGGCTGTTCCAGTCGCAGTTGAGGCCGCAGCCGCCGGAAATCAGCAGCGGCAGGCCGTCCCTCATCTCTCGTTTCGCAAAATCGTGGAAGCAGGCGAAGACCTCGTTCTGGAAGCGGCGCGCGAGGTTCTGGAATTCCGGTGTCATCAGGCCTCTGTCGAAGAACGGATCGCCGGCGAAATCGGCCTTGCGCAGCGGCGCCGCAACCGCGTCATGCGCAAGGATGCGCTCGATCAGGCGGCGCTCCGACGGCGTTTCGGCGCTCTCATGGCCAAAGCCCGCAAGCGCCATGAGCTTGCCGGCGTCCTCACGCCTGGATTTTTTGGCGTCGATCGACCAGGCCGGGTCGGCGAGACCGTAGAGAAAGCCATATTTATGTCCAGGCCCGCTCATCGGCGTGCCGAGCTTCGTCACGGTGAGCTTTTCGTCGATGCGATAGAAGGAGCCGATGACGCCTTCCCAGACCAGCGCATAGCAGGGCTCGCCTTGCGCAAAGGGCGACATGGCATAGCTGCCAATGATGTGGGAGCGCTCGTGGGTCGACGAAAACCAGCGCGCGTCCCTGCCCTGGAAACGCCAGGGCCGCTCGATGACGCTCTCCGGCCCGACGCCGAAATAACCGGCGCCGATCGGATCCGCCATCGGCCGGAAGGATTTCAGCCAGCCGGAGACGGCGACGACATCCGGCGCGTCGCCGCAAAGCGAGAGGCCGTGCAGCATCAGTTCCGGCGTGATCGGCGCATAGCGCGGCCCGGAATCCTTCTCCGCCTCGATCGACCAGGCCAGCACGCCATCCTCAAGCAGCGCGACATGGCCGTCATGGCCCGGCTTGTAGGCGAAGATTCTCATGGAGGCTCCAGGGAAGGACGGCACGCGGGCCAGCAGTTAGGCCAAGGGCGCCGGGAAAGGCAACAAGGGCATGGATCCGGTGGATGCCATATCGGCCAAAGATGCTATATTACCTCCGGAGTGGAGAATGTTGATGAACCAGACGCTTAAAGAGGCCATCCGCGCCGTAGAGGCGCTGCCGGAAGCCGAGCAGGAGGAACTTGCGCAGGCGCTACGGCGCATGGCGCTGCGCAAGAAGGTTGAAGCCATGCTCGCCGAAGCGGAGGCCGAAGGCGGAGAAATCCCTCAGGACGAGGTCTTCGATCGAGTTCTGCGGCGACATGGTCAGTAAGGTCGTCTGGCTGGACCGCGCGGAACGCGACCTCGAAAATCTTCACGACTATATCGCAAGAGACAATCCGACCGCTGCCACGCGCTACGTCAAAGCGCTTCGGAATGCATGCAGGCGACTGGTTGACTATCCTCTATCAGGTAAGGCCTTCGACGATAGATATCGTGTCATTATCTATCGTAACCATCTGGTATTTCATCGCTATGATCCCGCACGCAAAGTCGTCACCGTCGTCCGCGTAGTGGATGGGAGGCGCGATTTGGCTGGGGGAATAAACCAACTGGGCCTCTGATCTCACTGGAAATCGAACGCGCTCAACCCCGTCACCATCTCGTCGAGGCCGAGCGGGCGCGTGACCGGCGGCTCGGCGCGGGCGAGGCAGCCGGTACGTTCGCAGAGCCGGCAAGCCGGGCCGACCGGCGTCGCGACGATGTCGCCTGCCCCCTTCCCGCCGCCACCCGGCAGCGCCGCGCCATAGACGATCTCTTCGCGGAAGGCGATGTCGCAGCCGAGCAGGAGCGCGGTGCGGCGCGGCCGCTCGGCGAACGAGCCCTGCGGCCCTTCCAGCGTGCGGGCGATGCAGAGGAACTCCGCCCCGTCCGGCGTCTCCACGGCTTCCACCAGGATCCGGGCCGGCTGCGCGAAGGCGGCATGGACCGGCAGTTTCGGGCATTCGCCGCCGAACCGGCTCTGCGGAAAGCCGTCCGCGCCCGCGCGCCGGAAGCGGTTCCCGGCATGGTCGATCTCCAGCATGAAGAAGGGTATCCCCGCCGTGCCCGGCCGCCTCAGCATGGTCAGCCGGTTCGCCGCCTGCTCGAAGGAGACACCGAAACGAGAGCGCAGCACGTCGATATCGTAGCGCGCGCGCTGGGCGGCGGCGAGAAACGGCCGGTAAGGCATCATCAGGGCGTGCGCGGCGTAGCGGGCAAGCTCGAAGCGGGCGAGCCGCCGCGCCTCGTCCGAAGAAAGCTTCAGCGACCGCACCTCCGCCGCGATCGCGACATTCATGCGGATCATGCACGCCTCCATGGCGATCTCGCGCAACTGGTCGAAGCCGGACAGCCGCTCGGAGATGAAAAGACGCTGCGTGTGACGGTCATAACGCCGGCGCCAGTTCGGCATGGTCGCGACCGGGAGCAGCTTTACCGCGATGCCGTGCTCGCGCTTCAGCCATGCCTTCAGCGCGGCGGCCAGATCGTCCGCCGGCTCGAGCAGCGACGTGAACGCTTCCGCCTCTTCCTCGATCGCCGGAAAATGGTTGGGCCGCCCCTCGAACAGCCCGCGGACTTCGTCGATCGGCAGCCGAGCCACCGAAAGCGCCGTCGCCTTGCCTTCGCGCGCGAGGAGGGCGGAAAGGTCGGAGAGGCGGGCCGCCTGCTCGCGATAGGCGCGGTGGAGCTTGACGATAGCGGCCGCCGCGTTCGGAGCCGTCTCGACCATCTCGACCAGCTCCTGGTCGCCCGGAAGCTCACCGGCCAGCAGCGGATCGGCGAAGACCTCCTTCAGCGCAGCGATCGACGCGCCCGCCTCGGCCTGCAAATCCTCCGGATCGACGTGATAGGCGGAAGCGAGCTTCAATATGATCTGCACCGTCAGCGGGCGCTGACTACGCTCGATCAAATTGAGGTAAGAGGGCGAGATGCCGAGCCCTTCGGCCATCGCCGTCTGCGTCAGGCCGAGCGCCTTGCGGATGCGGCGGATGCGCGGGCCCGCGAAGATTTTCCGGTCGGCCATCCTCACCTTTGACCTGTTTGTGACAAATTCGCGCCGCGCTTGCGTGCGCCGTCATTTACACAATTTACAACCTTACAACCCGTGCAGGTAAAAGGCCATACAGGATTTCCTGAATTTTTGCGGTATTTAGGCCATTTTCCTCGCCTGTTTTGCAGCGCAATGTAAATGAAGTCACAGCGCTTTCCACCGGAGAGCGCCTTCCATGCCGGCGAGCAAACAGACAGGAAAGACCATGACTGATTTTTACAACCTCGTTCCCTCCGCGCCGGAAGGCCGTTTCGACCATGTCGAACGCCCCTATTCGCCGGCGGATGTCGAGCGCCTGCGCGGCTCCGTCCGCATCCGCCATACGCTCGCCGAAGAGGGCGCCAACCGGCTTTGGAAGCTCATCCACGAGGAAGATTTCGTCAACGCGCTCGGCGCCGTGACCGGCAACCAGGCCATGCAGCAGGTCCGCGCGGGCCTGAAGGCGATCTACCTGTCGGGCTGGCAGGTCGCCGCCGACGCCAACACGGCATCGGCGATGTACCCGGACCAGTCGCTCTATCCGGCGAACGCCGCGCCGGAACTCGTCCGGCGCATCAACCGAACCCTGCAGCGCGCCGACCAGATAGAGATTTCGGAAGGCAAGGGCCTGTCGGTGGAGACCTGGTTCGCGCCGATCGTGGCGGATGCCGAGGCCGGCTTCGGCGGCCCGCTCAACGCCTTCGAGATCATGAAGGCCTTCATCGAAGCGGGGGCGGCAGGCGTGCACTACGAGGACCAGCTTGCCTCGGAAAAGAAGTGCGGCCACCTCGGCGGCAAGGTTCTGATCCCGACCGCCGCGCATATCCGCAACCTCACCGCCGCGAGGCTCGCGGCCGACGTGATGGGGACGCCGACGCTGGTCGTCGCACGCACCGACGCGGAGGCGGCGAAGCTGCTCACCTCCGACATCGACGAACGCGACCGGCCCTTCGTCGACTACGATGCCGGCCGCACGCCGGAAGGATTCTACAACATCCGCAACGGTATCGAGCCCTGCATTGCCCGCGCCGTCGCCTATGCGCCCTATGCCGACCTGATCTGGTGCGAGACCTCGAAGCCGGACCTGGAGCAGGCGAAAAAGTTCGCCGAGGGCGTGCGCAGGCACCATCCGGAGCAGTTGCTCGCCTACAATTGCTCTCCTTCCTTCAACTGGAAGAAGAACCTCGACGATTCGACGATCGCAAAATTCCAGCGCGAACTCGGCGCCATGGGCTACAAGTTCCAGTTCATCACGCTGGCCGGCTTCCACCAGCTCAACCACGGCATGTTCGAACTGGCGCGGGGTTACAAGGGGCGCCAGATGGCGGCCTATTCGGAACTGCAGGAGGCCGAATTCGCCTCCGAAGCGCATGGCTACACCGCCACCAAGCACCAGCGCGAGGTCGGGACCGGCTATTTCGACGCCGTATCGATGGCGATCACTGGCGGCAAATCGTCGACGACGGCGATGCATGGCTCGACCGAGCACGACCAGTTCCGGCCGGGCGAAAAGGCGGAATTCAGGCCCGCCGCCGAATAGCGGAACAGAGGGCCCGTCCCGAAACCGGCCGGGCCACCCACAGACACAGGAAACGCCGAGAGGGCGAAGGAAAAGGAGAACGTCATGGCATCGATCGCACGGGTCAAGGAGCGCGCGGAAGAACAGTCATCCGCCATGAGCGCCGACCAGCAGGCGGCCATCCGGATGATGGCCAACGACCTGCACCGCCTCAACCAGTCGGTGATGAAGGCCGTCGAGGCCGGCGTCTCGGTGGAGCTCGTCCGCTCGGCGCGCCATCATGGCGGCAACGGCAACTGGGGCGACCTGCTCATTCCCGTCGTCGTTACTCAGGGTGTCGCCTGAAAGACTGGACCCGCGGCGGGTAAGCGCGACGCCGAACGGTATTTGCAAAGCTGTGCAAACAATTCCTGTGGAAAGACTCCATAATTTCTAAAGTACATACTTTGCCATAAAGACTATCTTAACGGTGCAC
The DNA here is from genome assembly GCA_001896885.1 of Rhizobiales bacterium 65-79. GTDB lineage: Bacteria > Pseudomonadota > Alphaproteobacteria > Rhizobiales > Rhizobiaceae > Mesorhizobium_L. The sequence continues at coordinate 97,538 of MKRJ01000044.1, forward strand.
CTCTACTTTCCTCAACCATGCATTGAATCGAGGAGCGGCGGAGGCACGATGCCGGCAATGGATTTCCAAAGGCGTCGCGGACTGGGAGGCAACGCGGGCTTGCTCGATCAGTCAGGCGTCCAGGCGGCCGCGAATCTGTCCCTCGTCCTCATCGTCTGCTCCTCGCCGATCAACCGCATCGTCGTCTCGCGAATCGTCGAACAGGCCGGGCTGAAGCCGGTCTGCGAGACGCCGCAACGCGCGGTTGCCGCATTGTTCTCGCAGCAGCCGGGACTCGTCATCCTCGATTGCGGGCCGAGCCATGAGGAACACCATGCGATGGCTCCGGCGATCGTCGACCATCGGCGGGCCTCGGGCAGCGCGCTGCCATTGCTGATCGTTCTCTCGACCAGGAACCTGTCCCCGGATTCGCCCTTCGCCAACATCACCGATGCCGTCGTGGCCAAGCCGATCACGCCCGACGCGCTGCAGCCGAAGATCGAGCAATTGGTCGAAGACGCCCGTCGGTAGGCGCGCCGGCCCCCAAGCCCTTCCCTTCGCGCATCCACCCCCGCTATACTTCGCGGAGCGAAAACAATTGGTGATCAATGGCTTCTGAAAGGAAGGGAGTCCGGCCCGCCGGCCGCGGCACGCGGGTGCGCAGGCCGGCTTTCGTCAAGAACGAGCGCGGCGTGCGCAACTGGAAAGAGGCGCGCGGCTGGCTCGAATGGCGCGGCATCGAGGATATCGAGTGCATCACGCCCGACCAGGCCGGCGTCGCCCGCGGCAAGATGATGCCGAGCAAGAAGTTCACCTCCAACACCTCGCTGGCGCTGCCCTCGGCCGTCTTCATGGCGACCATCTCGGGCAGGTATCCGGAGAACGGCAACGGATTCGCCTATCCTGAGGATGACGGCGACCTGAAGCTGGTGCCGGACCTGACGACGCTCTCGGTCGTGCCATGGGAGGACGACCCGACCGCGCAGGTGATCTGCGATCTCGTGCACCAGGACGGACGCAGCGTGGAGTTCGCACCGCGCAACGTCCTGAAGCGGGTCCTGGCCGCCTATGGCGAACTCGGCTTCCGGCCTATCGTCGCGCCCGAGATCGAATTCTATCTCGTGCGCAAGAACCCCGACCCAGACTATCCGCTGGTTCCGCCGGTCGGGCGTTCCGGCCGGCCGATCGGCGGCGGCCAGGGCTATTCGATCGCCGGCGTCAATGAATTCGACGAGCTGATCGACGACATCTATCATTTCTGCGAAGGCCAGGGGCTGGAGATCGATACGCTGATCCACGAGGAGGGCGCCGGCCAGCTCGAGATCAACCTTCGCCACGGCGACCCGGTCGCGCTCGCCGACCAGGTCTTCATGTTCAAGCGCACCATCCGCGAGGCGGCGCTCAAGCACGACACCTATGCCACCTTCATGGCCAAGCCGATCCAGGGCGAGCCGGGTTCGGCGATGCATATCCACCAGTCCGTCGTCGACATCCGGACCGGCGCCAACATCTTCACGGCCGAGGACGGCAGCGAGTCCGACGCGTTCCGCCACTTCATCGGCGGTATGCAGCACCACGTGCCGAGCGCGCTCGTCATGTTCGCGCCCTATGTCAACTCCTACCGGCGGTTGACGCAGGCGGCTTCGGCCCCGGTCAACACCAAATGGGGATACGACAACCGCACGACCGCGTTTCGCGTGCCGCGCTCGGATCCGGCCGGGCGGCGGGTCGAGAACCGCATCCCCTCCTCCGATGCCAATCCCTATCTGGCGCTCGCCGCCTCGCTCGCCTGCGGGCTGATCGGCATCCAACAGAAGGAGGCGCCCGACCAGCCGGTCGGCATCGCGGCCAACGAGGACGAGATCGAACTGCCGCGCGGACTGCTCGAGGCGGTGGAGCTCTTCGAGAAGGACGAGGCGCTGGTGGAACTGCTCGGCAAACCGTTCACTTCCACCTATGCGGCGATCAAGCGGGCCGAATTCGAGACCTTCATGGAGGTCATAAGCCCGTGGGAGCGCGAATTCCTGTTGCTGAACGTGTAGGCCTAGGTTGTGTGGAGAGTTAGGTTCCCCCAGCAGTGCAGGACACCGAGCAAGCGCCTTCAGTTGCGTCATTCCGGAGCCGCGCAGCGGAACCCGGAATCCAGGGCGCCGGCCTTACCCGTGTAGACAAGATTGGCAGCGTTACCGCTCTGGATTCCGGGTTCCGCTGCGCGGCCCCGGAATGACGGCCTGCGCGAGAGCGGCTTCGATCTCCACAGGACCTACGCCGCCATACCCGCCTTTTCAGCCAGCATGCGCGCGAAGGCGTCTTTGATCCGAAGCACGTACGGATCCTTGTACGGGAATTCCGCATTGTGCAGATGGACCAGCATGGACGGGTTGGTCTCGAAGACGATGACGCGGCCGTCCACCGCCAGCGCGCAGTCGATGCCGAAATAGTCGAGGCCTATCCGCTCCGAAATCGCCCCCAGCGCCTCGAAGGCCTCGGGGCCGAAGACCGCGCGAGGCTCCCGCAGGAAAGCCTCCTCCTCCGCCTGCATCCACGCGCATCCGGCCATGCCCGTGGTGGCGTGATGCACCTTCCAGCTTTCTCCGATGGCGAGATGATAGGGCAGGATCTCCCTGCCGACGAACATGAAGCGGTATTTGCGAAAAAAGCCATCCGCGGAACGGTAGTCGACGAATTCCGAGAGATAGAAATCGCTGCCCTCATGCCGGGCGGTGAAGTCCCGCAGCGCATCGGAGCCGTCGCATAGTTCCATGGCGTCGCCGCCATGCGTGCCGACGGTTCGGGCAACGAGCGAGTAACCCAGATCGGCGCCGGCGCTGCCGACATCCCCGCCCGAGCATCTTGCCATTCGCGGAACGAGGGCGTGCGGAACGTCCGCCAGCCGGCGCGCGATCGAAAGACGATCGGTGCCACGCACGAGCTGCGGCGGGTTCACCACCGGTCGGCGGAAGCGCGACAGGAACTCCTCCGCCTCGCGCAGCACGGCGTCGCCCCGGTCGGCATCCGAAACGAGATTGATGAGGATGTCGGCGCGGCTTTCGAGCGCGGCCATGTCGTACTGCATGCCGGGCAGCAGCATAAGCACGCCGGCCTCGAAAGGCGCATTGCCGATCAGGTCCTCATAAGGCGTGTTCGAGCAGGAAGGCGAAAAGAGGAGCAGCGCGCGAAAATCCGGCGCGGGCTTCGCGGCCGGATAGATTTTCACCGGACGAAGGGCGGCGGCGTCACGATAGGCCCGGTCGGCCTCCTCGTGCCGGCCGAGGTCGCCGAGCACGTTACCCTTGAGGATCAGCATGTCGGCATCTCCGGGCGCAAGCGCCAGCGCCGTACCGGCGGCGGCAAGCGCTTCCTCGCAGCGCGCCGCCTTCTTCAAGGCGGTGGCGCGATTCGCATGGGCGGCGAAGAAATCCGGCCGCACGGCAAGCACCCTGTCGTAAAGCGCAATGGCTTCGCCAAAACGACCGATGCGCTGGAAGAGATTGCCCTTGGCGCAGAGTGCGTCGGGATCGGCGGGCGCGGCGGCAAGCAGCCGGTCGAGCGCGGCGTCGGCTTCCTTCAGCCGGCCGTTCCTTTCGAGAAGGGCGCCCTGCCGCGACAGCGCGGCCGCGTAGTCCGGGCGCCGAGCCAGCGCCTGTTCGTATGAGGCGAGCGCCGCCTCCGGGTCGCCCAGCGTCTCCAGCGCCACGCCGCGGTTATAGAGCGTATCGGGATCGTCGGGCCGCAACGCCAGCGCCCGATCATAGGAGGATACCGCCTCGCCATGCCGGTCCAGCGCCTGCAGGGCAAGGCCCCTTGCCGCCAGCGCTTCGGGATAGCCGGGGCGCAGCTTCAGCGCCGCGTCGAACCAGTCGACCGCGTCGCCCGGCCGCGACAGGCGCAGGAGAAGATTGGCGAGCAGGTTGGAGGCGATCTCGCTTTTCCGCACATGCTGGCGGCAAGCGATCAGCCGGCTCACCGCACCCGCGACATCTCCCGCCTCCAGGCAGCGCAGCGCCGGATCGAAGACAGAAGAAGGCGCGGCGGTGCGCTGGCGCGCGGAGCTCTGGTTTGCTGGAACGAACTTTCGTTGCGGCTGGCGAAAAGACTGCAAGCGCCCTCTCCTTCTCGCCGGCGAAACTAGGCCGAGGGGCTTGCCCCAGCCTGACGGTCGAACGGCAGGTCCGCGAGGTTTTCGCCAGGCATGGAAACGGTTATGACCATTGGGCAGGCAGGGCACGCGACATGGCCTATCAGTCCCCGATCTCCCCCGGCATCTCCTGGTACGAGGAAACGGCCGGCGAGCGCCCACGCTATCCGGCGCTCGACGGCGACCGGCGCGCCGATGTCGTCATCGTCGGCGGCGGCTATACCGGGCTTTCGGCGGCGGCGCATCTGGCCAGGGCCGGGGTCGACGTGACGCTGGTCGATGCGCATCGCTTCGGCGACGGCGCGTCGGGGCGGAACGGCGGACAGCTCGGCACCGGGCAACGGACGTGGGCGGAAGAACTGGAAGCGGAGCTCGGCTTGACCCGCGCCAGGGCGCTGTTCGATCTCGCCGAGGAGGCCAAGGCTCATCTCCTCGATTTCGCCGCCGCCAACCGGATCGAGATCGATTACCAGCCCGGCCAGATGTCGGTGGCGCACAAAAGGCGGTACGTGAAGGACTATGAGGCCCATGCGGCGATCATGCGGGAGCGTTTTGGCTACCCGCATCTCCGCTTCATGGACGCGCGCGAAACGACGGAGCGGCTCGGCTCATCGAAATATTTCGGCGGCGTGCGCGACACGGGAACCGGCCATATCCATCCGATGAAGCTCACGATCGGCACGGCGCGGGTCGCAGCGGAAGCCGGCGCGCATCTTTTCGAAAACACGCGCGCCACCGGCATTTCATCGTCCGGCGGCAAGGTCCGCGTCACGACGGACAAGGGCACGGTCACGGCCGAGAAGGGACTGGTCGCCGTGAACGCCTATGGTGGCGAGTTGGAGCCGGCCACCGCCGCGCATGTCATGCCGATCGGTTCCTTCATCGGCGCCACGGCGCCACTCAGCAAGGATAGTGCGGTGCTGCCCGGCTTCGAATCGGTCGACGATTCACGTTTCGTCGTGCGCTATTTCCGCCGGGCGAAGGACGGGAGGCTGCTTTTCGGCGGGCGGGAGATCTATTCGACGACAGAGCCCGCCGGCATCAAGGACGCCATCCGGCGGCAGATCGCCGAAATCTATCCCGACCTCAGGGATATCGAGATCACGCATGCCTGGGGCGGCTATGTCGGCATCACCCTGCCGCGCAGGCCCTTCGTGCGGGAGGTCATGCCGAACGTCCTCTCGGCCGGCGGCTATTCCGGCCACGGCGTGATGCTGTCGAACTTCATCGGCAAGCTCTACGCCGAAACGATCGCCGGCAACCGCGACCGGCTGAGGCTGCTGGAAGAGCTGAAAATACCGCCCTTCCCGGGCGGCCGGGCGCTGCGCGCGCCGCTCCTTTTCCTCGCGCTCAACTGGTATGCGCTGAGGGACAGGATCTGAGCACCCTCAGTCTTCGTCCAAATCCTTCGCCGGCTTCGGGGCAAGCCGCAGCACCAGCGCGCCGAGAACCGCCGCGGCGAGCGAGCCGGCGAGGATGCCGACCTTGACCGATTGCTGCAGCGCCTCGTTGTCGGCGAAGGCGAGCAGGCCGATGAAAAGGCTCATGGTGAAGCCGATGCCGCACAGAAGCGCCACGCCGAGCAGATGCGGCCAGCCGGCGCTGGCGGGCATGTCGGCGATGCCGAGCCGAACGGCGACGAATACCGTGCCGAAGACGCCCAGCAGCTTGCCGGCGAGAAGCCCGAGCGCGACGCCGAGCGTGAGCGGCTCGGCCAAGGTCGCCGGCGACATGCCCGCAAAGGAGACGCCGGCATTGGCGAATCCGAAGAGGGGCACGATCACGAAAGGCACCACGCCATGCAGCGCATGCTCCATGCGATGGAGGGGCGAGGCCGCGAAGTCGTTTTCGATGCCGGGCGTGGGGCGGAGCGGAATCGTCAGCGCCAGGGCGACGCCGGCAAGCGTGGCGTGGATGCCCGATTTCAGCACCACGACCCACAGGACGACGCCGAGCACGATATAAGGCGCCAGCCGCAGCACGCCCATGCGGTTCAGAGCGACCAATGCGGCGAGCACGACCGCCGCGGCGCCGAGCCACGGCAGCGACAGCCCGCCCGTATAGAAAAGCGCGATGATGATGACCGCGCCGAGATCGTCGATGATGGCGAGCGCGGTCAGGAACACCTTGAGCGAGGCCGGGACGCGTTCGCCGAGCAGCGACAGGACGCCGAGCGCGAAAGCGATGTCGGTGGCGGTCGGGATCGCCCAGCCGCGGACGGTCTCCGCGTCACCGGAATTGAGCGCGAGATAGACGAGGGCCGGCACGATCATGCCACCGGCGGCGGCCAGGCCTGGCAGCACGCGGCGCGGCCAGGTGGAGAGCTGGCCGTCGAGCGCCTCGCGCTTGATCTCCAGCCCGACGAGCAGGAAGAAGACGGCCATCAGCCCGTCATTGATCCAGTGCGACACCGAGAGCGGGCCGAGATAGGCGTGAAGCGTGCCGAAATAGGCGGACGCCAACGGCGAATTGGCGACGACGAGCGCCGCCGCCGCGGCGGCCATCAGAACGATGCCGCCCGACGCCTCGCTGTCGAGGAATTCGCGGAAGACGGAAAGAGGGCGGGCGGATCTCGTCATTTGCGTCCCCTTGTCCGGAGTTCAGCCATTGCCGATCGGAAGCGTGGCGAGTCGAATCCGGCCTGTCAATTCGCCGACAAAGGTCCAAGAAGGGCTTCCGAACCGCAAGCAAATTCCCCGGATGGCGGATTCTTGGAAATGATTTTGCTACGGCTTGCCCTATTCTTCTGACATGTTCCGCGGCCTATCCACCCAGCTTTTCAGGAATCCAGCCATGAAATGGTTCACCTCCCTCGTCGCCGCCGGTGCGCTCGGGCTTCTGGCGGCGCTGCCCGTCCAGGCGGCCTCGCTCGCCAAGATCAAGCAAGCCGGCGTCTTCCGGATCGGCACCGAAGGCACCTACGCACCCTTCACCTATCATGATTCCTCTAACCAGCTCGTCGGCTTCGACGTCGAGATCGGCCGGGCGATCGCCGAGAAGCTCGGCGTCAAGGCCGAATTCCTGGAAGGCAAGTGGGACGGGCTGATCGCCGGGCTCGACGGCGACCGTTACGACGCCGTCATCAACGAGGTTGGCATCACGGAAGCGCGCAAGAAGAAATACGACTTCTCCGATCCCTATATCGCCTCGAAGGCGGTGCTGATCGTGCGCGGGGACAACAAGGACATCAAGAGCTTCGCCGACCTGAAGGGCAAGAAGTCGGCGCAGACGCTGACCTCCAATTTCGGCAAGCTGGCTGAAAAGAGCGGCGCGACGCTCGTCGGCACGGACGGCTTCGACCAATCGATCCAGCTGGTGCTGAACGGCCGCGCCGACGCCACCATCAACGACAGCCTCTCCTTCCTCGACTTCAAGAAACACAAGCCCGACGCGAACGTGAAGATCGCCGCGCAGGAAGAGAACGCGGACTATTCCGGCGTCATCATCCCGAAGGGCGAGCCCGAGCTTCTGGCGGCGATCAACAAGGCGCTGGCGGACATCAAGGCCGACGGCACCTACAAGAAGATCGCCGACAAATATTTCGGGCAGGACGTTTCGAAGTAGGCGGCGGGAGTACCAGTCGTGATCCTCGGGCTTGTTTCGAGGATCTACGGCAGGGTCCGGTTGTTGTGTAGGTCAGTGCATTGCGCCGCTTGGACCGCAACTATCATGACACCGATTGCAGATCCTCGGGACAAGCCCGAGGATAGCGGCTATAGCGTTGGCTTCAACGGCAGTGCCAACCGATATAGCCGGGCCCGTCCCTCGGAAAGGCGCGCTCGGCCAATACCAACGTTCCAAGCTTTGATCGTTTAGCGCCGCCCCTCATCTGCCTACCGGCATCTTCTCCCCGCAGGCGGGGAGAAGGGACGCCTTCATCGGCTGCTTCGCCGAATCGGCAAGGTTGCCGGGACAAGCGCCGTCGTTGCGGCCATCGGTCTTCTCCCCGTTCACGGGGAGAAGATGCCGGCAGGCAGATGAGGGGCGGCACTGACGGTCAATTGTAGTGCCTTGGTATGAGCCTTGGTATGAGCCTTGGAAATCGCAGGTGAGGGGCTTGTTGACGAGGCCGTTCCGACTCTGACAATTCGCGTCTGTCGATTTTGGGAACAAGCATGCCCGACTGGCTGCAGTTGATGATCGAATCGCTCGGCCCGCTTCTGTGGGCCGCGCTTGAATTCACGGCGCCGCTGACGTTGCTCTCCTTCGCCCTCGGCCTCGCGCTCGGGCTCGTCGTGGCGCTCATCCGGCTTTTCGGGCCGAAGCCGCTGGTGCCGGTCGTGCGCTTCTATGTCTGGATCATCCGCGGCACGCCGCTGCTGGTCCAGCTCTTCCTGATCTTCTACGGCCTGCCGTCGGTCGGCATCGTGCTCGACGCCTTCCCGGCGGCGCTGATCGGCTTCACGCTCAATATCGGCGCCTATACGTCGGAGATCATCCGCGCCGTCATCGCCTCGGTGCCGCGCGGCCAGTGGGAAGCGGCCTATTCGATCGGCATGACATGGCGGCAGGCGATGCAGCGCACCATCCTGCCGCAGGCGGCGCGCGTCGCGGTTCCGCCGCTCTCCAACTCCTTCATCTCGCTGGTCAAGGATACCTCGCTCGCCGCGGCGATCACCGTGCCGGAACTCTTCCAGGCAGCGCAGCGCATCGTCGCCACCACCTACGAGCCGCTCATCCTCTATATTGAGGCGGCCCTCATCTATCTGGTGATGAGTTCGGTGCTTTCATCGCTGCAGACCAGGCTGGAAGCGCGGCTCGGCCGCTATGGCGGCTTCCTCGAGGCGCGTTCATGATCGGCCTCACCAAGATCGAGAAGCGCTTCGGCGACCTGCTGGTGCTGAAAGGCATTACGCAGGAGTTTCGCGAGGGCGGCGTGACGGCGCTGATCGGGCCGTCCGGCGGCGGGAAAAGCACGCTGCTCCGCTGCATCAACCTGCTCGAGATCCCGACCTCCGGCACGGTGCGCATCGGCGAGGACGCGATCGAATTCCGTCCGGGCGGCAAGGTCTCGACGGCGGCCGTGCAGAAGCTGCGCCGCCAGACCGGCATGATCTTCCAGAATTTCCAGCTCTTCCCGCACCGCAGCGCGATCGAGAACGTCATGGAAGGCCTCATCGTCGTGCTGCGCTGGCCGAAGGAGAAGGCACGCGAGCGGGCGCTCGAACTTCTCGACAAGGTCGGCATGCGCGAGAAGGCTGACGCATGGCCCGCCAACCTTTCCGGCGGCCAGCAGCAGCGGGTGGCGATCGCCCGCGCCCTGGCACCCTCGCCGCGCGTGCTCCTGTGCGACGAGCCGACCTCGGCGCTCGACCCGGAACTCGCGGAGGAAGTCGTGGAGGTGCTCGGCCAGCTCGCGCGCGAGGGCACGACCATGGTGATGGCGACGCACGACCTCAGGCTCGCCTCCAGCGTCGCCGACGAGGTCGTGTTCCTCGACCAGGGCGAGGTGGTCGAGACCGGCCCGGCGCGCGACCTCTTCGACAACCCGCAACGCCAGCGCACGAAGCGCTTCATCGCCTCGCTGAGGCAGGAAGAGGCGACGCGGAGCTAGCGGGTGCAGATGCGAGCCTGGCCCGAGACCAATTCGCTCTTGCTGTCGCGAATGCAATAGCTGTGGGCATCACCGGCTGGCGGTTGGATACCCTCCGCGAGCTCGAAATCAAGCCGCCGCGCTCCGAGTTGCATGGCCGGGAAATGCGGCAACGGTTTCACGATGCGAAACCCGGTCCGGCGCCCTTCGGAGACATCAATCAGCGTGCCGTCCTTGACAGCCTGTTCATATCCGAACGGCGAAGGAAGGACATCATACGCCTCAGCATGCCGGGCAACGACCTTGGCTGGGTCGATCTTTATCAAGCCGGAGGGGTAGGTAAATCGCATCTCCGCTTCAATCCACGAGCAGTTGCGCTCAATTTGCGGCGAGCCCTGCGGTTGGCGATGTGCCTGCTCTCGGAGGGCACGCATGCATGACATCCCGTTCTCGTCGATCCGCAGGCGATCGTTTTCAACGGCGAGCGACGGAACGGATACGGCCGAAAACTTTTCGGCATAGGAATAATTGTCGAACGCCCTGCCGAGAACCTGTCGGAAGATTGCAGCGCTGCCCTCCCCTTTCAGGTTATTCATGGTGTTTGCCATGCGGGTGCAATCATTTCGCTCGGCGAAGGAGACGATCGACGCATCCACACCTGTAACGCCCGCGGCAGCGCTCCAAGCCAGCGCGCCGCGCCCCTGCATCAGAACAACGCGGTCGAGCCGCTCGACCGCCCCCTCGATGCGCCACAGGAAATCGTTGGGAGCGGAAAGCACGAGATAGATCGGCTGGTCTCCGCGCTCTATCGTGACAGGCGCCGTCAGGGTGACCCCGTTCGTACCCCCGACAGCCACGCTCGACACGGCCTGGGCCCTGCCGGCGTCGAAATAGACGATCCGGTCGGCGGCAGGCGCCGGCGGCATGATGCAGCTTGCGGCGGCGGCCTCGATCCTCCGCCGCTCCTGCGCCTTGCGGGTCATCGCGGCGATCTCGGATCTGGCGTCGTCGTCGATGACGCCGTCCCCATCGCGATCGTAGAGGCCGAACACCCTGCGCGCCCGGTCCTCGGCTTCCTGTACCGTCGTGGCGCCGTCGCCATTGTCGTCGAGATCGAGGATGAGTTCGTTGAGGGTCCGTGCGCCGTCTCCCTGCCGGCCCGCGACCAGACGCGCCTGCGTCGTCATTTCCGCAAAATCGACCCGGCCGTCGCCGTTGTCGTCGGCGCGCATGAGATCATGGACCGTCCGCTCCGCTTGGCCGCGCTTGAAATCATTGTCGCGCGGCCGTGGAAGGCCGGCCGGAGAGCCGGCGATGGCCTGGATTATTTCCTCTGCCGTAACGCTGCTATCGCCGTCGAGATCGTAGCGCAGGAAACGGTTGATTTCGGACGCGCGCCGGCCGGCATCCCTGATGCGGTTGCCGGCCTCGACTTCCTGGCGCGTAAGCCGCTTGCCGTCAGCGGAATTGCGGATGGGCGCGAGGATTTCCGTGAGGAACGCTTCAAGCGGGCGATTGCCGATGCGAGAGATCAGGTCCTGATCCACCTCGTCGCGCGGGCGGTTGTCCGCCGCTAGCGCGCCGCCGCCGACGAGGACGGCTGCGACCAGGATCGCTAGAGTTCCGGTCCGGCGCATCTGTCGCTCCCTCAATCGACCGACACGCCTATAACGGGTTCAGCGCGGAAATTCAGCGAAAGGTTGCGACTAGGCTGAATCGATCCTTTATCCTTCCGCACAGGAGAGAGCGCGATCCGCGCCCGCCCGGCGACGCCAGGGGCGGGACGACGGCCCCGCCCCGTTCGTCTCAGATACACCTTCCCCCATCGACCTCCAGCGCCACGCCGGTGATGAACTCCGCCTCGTCGGAGGCGAGCCATAGCGCGGCATTGGCGATGTCGAGCGGCGTCGACAGCCGGCCGAGCGGGATCGAGGCGCGGAAGAGCGCGCGCTTCTCGGGCGTATCCTCGCCCATGAACTGCGCCAGCATGCCGGTCTCGCCCGCCACCGGGCAGAGGCAGTTGACGCGGATGTTCTTCGGCGCGAGTTCGACCGCCATCGACTTGGTGGCGGTGATCGCCCAGCCCTTGGAGGCGTTGTACCAGGTCAGCCCGGGCCGAGGCCGCAGACCCGCCGTCGAGGCGGTGGTGATGATGGAGCCGCCGCCCTCTCTCTCCATCACCGGCACGACGGCCAGCGCGGCAAGGTAGATCGCCTTCATATTGACGGCCACGATCGTGTCGAAGGTTTTCTCGTCGACCTTCAGCATGTCGCCGTTGCGGTGCGTGTAGCCGGCATTGTTGACCATGATATCGAGCCGGCCGAAGCGATCGGTCGCCAGCCCGACCATGGCGTCGACGTCGGCACGCTGCGAGACATCCGCCTTGCAGGCGACAGCGGCCGCGCCGATCTCGCCGGCGACGCGCTCGGCGCCCGCATGGTTCAGATCGGCCACGACAACCTGCGCGCCTTCCTCGGCGAAGCGCTTCGCCATGCCCTCGCCGAAGCCCGACGCCGCGCCGGTGAC
>MKRJ01000045.1 GCA_001896885.1 Rhizobiales bacterium 65-79
GCTTTGACTCCTACGTTAGACATTCCACGTCCTCGACGTTGAAGCTAACGGCCCCACGCTCTTAAGTTGCAGTTGACGTTGGAGGGTCGCCTGAGGTCCAGCGATGAACAATGCTGCCATTCTTGAGCTTTTCGCGATTATTTCCGAGCTCGATGCAGCGAGTTTGGCCGAAAGGGTCATCGAGACATTTCGCGTTGTTCTCGAAATATATGGCCTGCAGAATTTTCTCATTACCGGATTACCAGTGCCAAACGACAGCGAATGGCAACGCGCGATCCTGTGCGATGGATGGCCGCACGAATGGTTTGTGCGCTACCAGTCCGAGGGCCATTTCCTTCATGATCCGTGCGCCGCGCGCAGCCGCGTTGCGGCGGAGCCTTTTTTTTGGCATCAACTTCCCGCCGAGGGCCTCACGGCGCACGGCCGGCTGGTCATGGGCGAGGCAGCCGAATTCGGATTGAAAGAGGGGCTCTGCGTCCCCATTCATATCCCGCTCGCCGGCCCGGCCGTAGTGACGGCGGCAAGCGATCGCATCGAGATCCCACCCGGCGCGTTGCCGCTGATCGAGACGCTCTGCGTGCATACATTTCGGAAACTCAGCAGTCTCGAAACCAGAAGCGATAACGAGGACGCGGCGCCCCTGACGCCTCGGGAGCGCGAACTTTTGCAGTGGAGCGCCCAAGGCAAATCGACGGACGATATTTCCTGCATCCTCGGGGTGACCGCGAACACCGTCGAAAGTCACCAGCGCAATATTCGCAGCAAACTCGACGCCATCAATGTCGCCCATGCGATCGTAAAGGCGCTGCGGAGGCACGAAATTCAAATTTAGCAATACCGGAATCCCGGCATAAGGGGTCCAAGGGTCGTTGACCTACCTCCCGGCGCCTGGAGGCGTCATGGTTCGAATACAGGTGGTCACTTGGGCCAATAGAAAACAGTACAGGATCGTTCTGGAGCGGTATTTTCGCATTCGCTACGACATTTACGTGAAACGGCGACAATGGCGCGCCGTGGCGCGACCCATCAATATTGAGATGGATGCGTTCGACACCGAACACGCAATTTACTTGATGGCGCTGGACAGCCTCGGCAAGATCGTCGGCGGGTCGCGCCTTGTCCCGACGCTGCAACCCCACCTGCTCAGCGATGTCTTTCCAAGGTTGGCGCCTGACGGACCGCCGCGGGCGGCCGACATCTTCGAATGGACGCGTTTCTTCATCAGTCCGGCACTGCGCAGCCACGGCCGATCGTCTCCTGTCGCAGGTGTCGTGTTGTGCGGCGTACTTGAGGCTGCACAGAAATTTGGCATTCGCCAAATCAGCGTCGTATGCGAGTCGTTCTGGCCAAAGCGTCTGCGCGCCCTCGGTTGGACTATCGCCGAACTCGGAGACGTTCTGCACCATGAGGACGGCGACATCGTCGCGCTGTTGATCGACGTCACGCCCGAAGCGATCGAGAGCACGCGGCTTGCGTATGGCATTCAAGAGCCGGTTTTGGCCAACACTGCGGCCCCGAGCTGACGGCTAGGGACCACGCATCGCGGCTGACCATATTGTCACCGCGGCTGTCTGCGCGGTAGTCAGGTTGCAGACGAAACGCTGCAGGTTGATCCATTCATGAGGCCACGTGTCCTGATCTACTCCCGGGATCCGGATTTCTTCCTGGTGTTCGGCCATATTCTCGGCGTCGCCGGTTTCGAGAGCCAGTTGCTCGCAGCCGATAAGCCGTTGCCGCAAGGCGAGGCTGCCCCGCTCGCCGTGGTCATGGATTGCCAGCCAAGAGACCGGGGCGCCGCGAAGCTCTGTGCGGCCTTGAAGGCCAATGTGGAAACCAGGGCGGTCGCAGTCGCCGGGCTTATCGCCCCAGGCGCCAGCGGTCTGCATCTCGACCTGGTCAAGGCGGGTGCAGACGAGGTCTTCTCGCGCCCCTTTCCCCCTGATCAACTCCTCAACTGGTTGCAGGCCAGAATTGCTGCGGCCAAGACTCCCTTCCAGAACAAGGCTGGCGATCTTGTGCATGGCGACCTTGTGCTAGAACGGCGCTCCCACCGAATTCTCTTCAAAGAGCAACAGATCGCGGCGCCGCCGATTGAGTTCAATCTGCTGTGCAGCCTGATGGCGCACCCGGGAACCGTGCTCAGCCGGGAAAGCCTGATTAAGGCCGCCTGGCCCGACCGCGCGGGAGAGACCGACATCCGCGGCGTCGATGTGCATGTCGCAAGGCTGAGGAAGCGGCTGGCAACGGTTATCGGCAAGGATGTCATCCGTACTGTCCGCTCGGCAGGCTACGCCTTCGCACCCGATTGGTAGATCCGCAGGTCCATCCCCGGATTCAGTGAGTTATTTCGGCCGGAACCGGCGAGAGACTTCCCAACGTCTCGTTGTCGGGAGCGCGTCAAATGACTGTCTGGTTACATGGGATCGGGTTTGATGATCGCGATATTGTCGCGGGCGTCGTCGTTGACCCCGAGAAAGAAGCCTATTCGGGCGGAAATATCGATGACATCTTTGACCAGTTGCGTCTCTCACCGCCTCGTCAGCATCCCTTTGCGCTGATTGATGGCAAAAGAATCGTGGGGTTCATCGTTGCGCGGGAGGGCCCGGCCCGGCCCGTCTGGGCGGAAGGGGACTGCATGACCCTGAACAATCTACGCATTGACAGTCGTTTCCAGCGTCGTGGCTACGGCAAAGCCGCGATTCAACTCGCCGCACAATGGATCGCACAAGCGCGTCCCTCCGTCAGACATGTCATGTCGAGCGTCAATGTGGACAACCTGCCGGCATTCCACTTGAACGTCGCCTGCGGCCTCGCCCCCACTGGAAGGATCGTTGAAGGACGACTTGGGAGCCAAAAGATCATGAGCGCTCCGATCGAGCGTCTTTGCAGCGGTCAGTCGACGTCGACGAGGAGCTTGTAGAGGCAATCGCCCGGCACAGTGAGCAAAGGCGCGCGCCGGCAGACAACCATCCCGTCTTCGGAGAACGCGATCGGTTCGGGCGCCTGCCATGGTCGATCCACAGCATGAATGAGACCGGCAAGCTGGCCTGCTTGCACGACTGTGCTCAAATCGACCGCCGGTTCGAACAGGCCCTTTCGCATGGTGTAGACAAAAGCCCCTCTGCCCCGGACCCGCATGAAGCGGGTCGGCGAAGCGGAATCAATCTCGATGTCAGGCAATATACCCCAACGCTTAAGGATACGTCGCAGGCCCTGTTCGGCAACGGCAAGCCCTTCTCTTGACAGAGTGGCGCCACCGCCGAGTTCGGCCGTAAGCACAGGCACGCCGGCACTTTGACCAACCGCTGAAAACGTGGTCTTGCCGCCTCCACCGGAACCGTCGCTGATCGACGTTATCGGGGCGGCGAACGCGGCCGCGAGGTCGGCAAGCACGCTTTGCTCTTCTGCGGTCCCCCCGCTTCTGATCAACGCGCATGGCAGGTAGTCGCATGAGCGTCCACCGGCATGGAGGTCAACGGCGAAGTCGGCCATGGCAAGGAGTACCGTACGGACGTAGTGCGCAATCATTGCCGTCGGCCCACCGATCGGATCGCCTGGAAAGGATCTGTTGAGATTGCCATCGTCCAGCGGCGAGACACGCCGGCCAGCCTCGACGGCGGGCGCGTTCAGCGAAAGCAGTATGATGATCCTGCCACGGACATCCGCCGCTTCGACCTGGCGCGCGAGCTGCGCAAGCGCGACCTGCCCCTCATATTCATCGCCGTGGTTGCCGGCGATGAGTAGAGCGGTCGGACCGGCGCCGTTTTTGATGCAGATCACCGGGGTCGGTATGACGCCATAGCCCGAAAGGTCTGTCGAATGGGGCACACGCAGCCAATCGCATTGCTTGCCGTTCGCCTCAAAATCGAGCGGCGTCCAGACCTGGGTATAACCTGCCATGCCATCCTCTCAGTGCCTCAGGATCGTTTCCAGAAAAAGCCGCGAGCGGGGATGCCCGGACGCGCTGAAGAAATCGCGAGCTGGTGCGCGATCGAGGATGCTGCCGCCATCCATGAAGACGACCTCATCTGCGACCTCACGGGCGAAGCCCATCTCATGAGTGACACAGACCATCGTCATGCCGTCGCGGGCCAGCGCGACCATGACGTCGAGCACCTCCTTGATCATTTCCGGATCTAGTGCCGACGTCGGTTCGTCGAAGAGCATGATACGGGGATTGAGGCAGAGAGCGCGGGCGATCGCCACTCGCTGCTGTTGCCCGCCTGAAAGCTGTCCTGGATAGGACCGGGCCTTTTCCGGTATTCGGACCTTCTCGAGATGCGCCATCGCAATGTCCTCCGCCTCGCTGCGGGTCTTGCCTGCGACGCGGCGAAGCGCCAGCGTGCAGTTCCCCAGCACGGTCAGATGCGGAAACAGGTTGAAGCTCTGGAACACCATACCGGTCTGACGGCATGCGGCGGCGGTCTCCCTGGCCTTGTGACCAAGGGTCGTTCCCGCCAGCCGCAACACGCCTTCCTGATAGCTCTCCAAGCCATTGATACAGCGGATCAGCGTCGATTTGCCGGAGCCCGACGGTCCGCACACAACGACGCGCGCACCGCTTGCAACAGTAAGGTCAATGTCGTTCAGCACGTGAAGCGCGCCAAACCACTTGTTGAGGCCCTGGATGCCGACGATGGGGTCCGATTGTGCGAGCATGTCTTGACCTGAATTCCAGTGATTTATCGGGTGCCGCCTGCGAGCAGCCGCCGCTCCAGACGTTTGACGCCGTAGGAAATGAGCAAGGCCAGCGCCAAAAAGATAAGCCCGGCGACAACCAGCGGCTCTGCATATCGATAGGTTTCGGAGGCGATATCGAAGGCGCGGCCCAGCATGTCGGGAACAGCCAGAACCGCCAGATACGGCGTCGCCTTGAGAATCGAGACGAAGTAGTTGCCGAGCGGGGCTGCGATGTTGCGCATCATTTGCGGTGCGATCACATAGATAACGGTATCGCGCCGGCTGAGCGACAACGCTCGGGCTGCTTCGGGCTGGCCTTTCGGGATGGCGTCGATCCCCGCCTTGAAGACCTCGGCGAGATAGCCACTGTAATAGAGACTGAGGCCCATGATCCCGACGGTCATCGAACCGAGACGTATGCCGTAAAAGGGCAGCACGAAATAAAGAAAATAGAGCCAGATCAACACCGGCGTCGACCGGATGAAGTCGATCGCAAAGCCACTCGCCATGCCTGCGATCCCCCCAATACGGCGCGCCATCTCGAAGAGAAAACCGATTGTCGCGGCGCCGAAGCAGCTGACGGCCGCCACGAGAAGGGTCGTGCCGATCGCGCTGAGGATCGTCGGCACGCACGACAGAGCAAAAGCCGGATCAAATCCCACCGGCACGGCTCCCTGGTGCGGCGATACGCGCTTCCAGCCAGCGCCCGGCAAGGGCAATCGGATAGCAAACGACAAAGAAGGCGAGAAGCAGCGCTGTGTAGATGGCGACCGGATTGTATTCGACCTGCGCTATTTCCTTGGCGCGGAAGGTCATGTCGCTCAACGTGACGAGCGACACCAGTGCGGTCGCTTTCACCAACTGGATCACGGTGTTGACGAACGTCGGGCTCATTGCGACCAGCGCCTGGGGCAGTTCGATCAGAAAGAGGATAGCCGGACGCGACAAGCCAAGGGCTGCGCCCGCCTCCTTCTGGCCCGACGGCAGCGCCTGGAGGCCGGCGCGCACCGCCTGGCTAGCGTAGCCGCCGGCATTCAAACCAAGAACCATGGCGCTCACGGTCCAGGCCGATAAGCTGATGCCGAAGACCGGCAGCGCATAATAAAAAACGAACAGCAGGATGATGACGGCGGAACTACGCCAGAATTCGATAACGGCGGTGACCAGGAGCCGGGCGACACCAACGGTGAGATATTGGGCGACGCCGAACCCAAGCGCAAAAGGAACGGCAAACAGAAGGCCGTAAGCCGTGACCGCTGCCGTTGTCCCGACTCCTTTCAGGATGCCCAGCCAAATGTCGAACAGGCTCATCTCCAACCCTATGGCGCTCTGTTACAGAGCTCGGCGGCGGTGATGCCTGAAGGCACCGCTTCCGGTGCGCCGAAGCCGTATTTCTTCATGATGGCCGCAAATGTGTCGGTCTTCTTCAGCTTTGCCAGTTGTTCGTCGTAGGTGGCGCGCAGGTCAACGTCCTCCTTTCGGAACGCGATCGCCGCGAAATTGGTGTGCGCTTTGCCCACGTCGAAGGGCGTGGCGCGCTCCAAGCCGTTTGCGCCCTGACCGGCCAGAAGCCCGATGACAGTTGGCGACGCCATAAGCGCGGCGTCTATGCGGCCAGCGTGCAAGGCGGACAGATTCGATTCGATATCCGGAAACAGCAGCATGCGAGCCTCGGGCACGCCGGCTGCCTTGGCGTTCGTGGTGACAACACTGCCGCGCCCGGCGCCCATGATGATGTTTTCGTCCCGAGCGATGTCGGCGTAGCCGTGGATATTCTTCGGATTGCCGGCCAGGACTATTGCCGCGTCCGGAGCCTGCAGATCTGGCTCACCGAAGGCGACCTGCTTGCACCTTGCAGGGGTGATCGCGAGACCGGATGCGACAGCGTCGAAGCGACCGGCGAGCAGGCCGGGAATCAAGGCTCCAAACTCCGTCACCTGAAATTCGAGGTTCTTGACGCCCAAATCGGCAAATGCGGCTCTGAGAATGTCAGGATGCCATCCGGTGGCCTCGCCGGTCTTCTCGTCGCGAAAACCCCAGGGCGAACGATTGTGGATGCCGATGACGATCTTACCTTCCCGCAGGATACGTTCCTTAGTCGTCTCAGCAAGAGCGCCACCGGTACCGCTCCAACTCATCAAGACGGCCGCTACCATTCCGAGCAACCCCATTCTTGTCACGGCCGAGCCGCCCATATCACTCCTCCCTTCAGCGCATCGGGCCATCGCGTTCTGACACGTCGAAGGCCGGTCAGCGCATAGATCACAGCCATTCAATCTTGTCAATAAAGATGTACATTATATTGCGAAACGCAATATTTTCCGAAGGCGTCTCAATGAGTTGACGTGCTCAACGACCGTGCCTTTCCTGCGAGCACGGCTAAGGCCCCGGCCGGTCCGGCCGGGGCTTTAGGTTGAGACTCAGTCGCCTCGCCGACCGTTCGGGCGCGACCAGATGAGGCTGAAGCCTTCGCCGTCCTCGTCATCGAAGAGGTTGGCGTAGATGGGTGCGTTGAAGCTCGGGTCGTCGAGTTTGAGGCCCAGATAGTTGCGTCCCTCGTTGGAGGTCTTGGACCAGGCGGCGCCGATCTCGGCCCGGCCGACCAGAACCCGGTGGCTGGGGGCGTTCTCGCCGGTGGCGCGCTGGTCGGGGGCGATGCGCACGTTCTTGGCCTGGACGCTGAGGGTGACGATTTCGCCGGTGAACTCGTTCGAGCCGGTCTTCTTGA
>MKRJ01000046.1 GCA_001896885.1 Rhizobiales bacterium 65-79
TACTTGGTCACGCTTGAATCGACGAGAACATTCACACCTTTATGTTTTCACACAAAGTGTAACTTCTCTCGAAACGTGAACCGCCAAAGTCTCTTGTGGAACCTTCCTCTTGCGAGGGAGAGGTTCCGCGAGCCTCTGCCGCCCACGTTTCTCTTTCTTCAATATTCAGTTGTCAAAGATCCGACAGTGCGAACGCATTGTCGTGGGCTCGTTTGCTTTTAGCTCCCGGCCCCTTAGAGTGTCGCTCACGCGGCTCTCTTTGAGATTGAACAAGAGCGAACGATTTTACCGCCAGCGGCGCGCCGCCCTCGTTGTGTGGCGTATATAGTCGGGGCTCCTTCCGGCTGTCAACAGCGATTCCGAGTTTTTTTGAATTATTTGCGACAACCCTGCTGACCATGCGGCAGGCCCTCTGCGCCGGCCTGGCGAGGACGACGCCGAGCCACATTCGGGCCCCATTCGCTGCCTATCCCCGATCGCATCGTCTGTCCCGTTCCCAAACGGATGCCGGGGGCCGTCGAGGAGTTGTGCGCGAACCGGCGGCATTCGTTGACTTCGACACGTTCGGCAGGCAATTTCGATGCAACAAATCCACGATCGGTCGCTGCCGACCGTCCGACATAACGACAAATAATAAGCCGGCATCGTCCGGGGGACACCACCCGAGGAATGCAGGACATCGAACTGACCATAGCGGGCATGGGCGAAGAACCGCCGCTGATCGCCGATGGCCGCGCCGGCCCCCCGGACAGGCGCGAGATTTCCGCTCGCTGGCTTTCCGGAACCTTTCTGACCGGCCTCACCTCCAGCGTTCTGATGGGCGTTGCGCTGTTCGCGGCCCTCGACGGGCGTGAACAGCTCGCCACTCCGCCGGAAATCGCCCGGCAGATCGCCGTCGCCCATGACGCCGGCTCCGGAGAGAAGGCCAAGACCGACCGGCTCTCCCCGCCTCGCGCCGTCGCCAAGGCGCGCGACAAGCGTCGCATGGAGGTCTCGACGGTCACCAAGGTCGGCGACCGAGACGTCGTTCGGATGGTGCCATTCGTCGAGATCAAGATGGCGCTCGCCGCCGGGCACACGACCAGCCGGCCCTACCCGCCCTTCAACCCCCTCGATATCTTCGCCGAGGACGGCGCCACGCAGACGGCGACGACGGGGCTGATCTACGGCGCCAAGGTGGACAGCGAGGTCAGCCTCAAGACGATCGACTTCCCGATCGATACGGCCAATTTCGACGAGAAGGGCGGGTTGAGCGCCGAGGAGGTGGAAAAGATCGCGCGCACTGCGGGCGCCGGCCTGACCGACGGCGACGTCAGGGTGGAAGCGCTCCATTACGTCGACCCGCAGCGATTTGGTGATTCCGAATCGCTCGCCAACGGCCCGCTGGCCGCCCAGCTCGGCGTCCATATCATCCAGGAAAACGTCTCGATCGCGCAGAAGGACACGGACGCCGATTCCTCCGAGGGCTTCGCCGAGGACCTCATTCCGTTCACCGAGGACAAGGACATCGTCAAAGCCTTCGCCGATGCCGGCTATACGGAGGACGACGCCAAGGGCATGTCCGACGCCATCGCCAAGCTGCTCGACACCCCGACGCTGAAGGCGGGCAGCATATTGCGCGTCGGCGTCGAGACGCATGACGGCAAGAGCCGCATCGTGCGGACGAGCGTTTACGACCACACGCGCCATCTCCTCACGATCGCGCTCGACGACCACCAGCAATACGTGCCCGCCGACGAGCCCGCGCCGGACCCCGAGATCGCCACGGCTTTCGACGATTCGCCGCCGGTCAGCGTGCGCGGCGATCTCCCGACGATCTATGACGGCATCTACCGCACCGCCTACTCCTACGGCATGAGCGGAACGATGACGAAACAGCTCATCAAGCTTCTTGCGTCCGATGTCGACTTCCAGTCGCGCCTGTCGCCCGCCGACCGCATCACGGTGCTGTTCTCGCAGCCGGACGAGGACGGCGACGCCTCCGACGATTCGGAACTTCTCTACGCCAGCGCGACATTCGGCGGCGCCACGCACACCTACTATCGCTACCAGATGAAGGACGGCTCGATCGACTATTTCGACCAGGATGGCCGCAGCGCCCGGCAGTTCCTGTTCCGTAACCCCGTTCCGGGCGTTTCCCGCATCAGCCGCGGCTTCGGCATGGAGCGCCATCCGATCCTTGGCATCATGCGCATGCACACCGGCGTCGACTATGCGACGCCGCGCGGCACGCCGATCCTGGCCGCCGGCAACGGCGTCGTCGAGAAATCGGGCTGGGCGTCGGGCTACGGCAAGGAGACCGAGATCCGTCATGCCAACGGCTACGAGACCGTCTACGCGCACCAGAGCGCCTTCGCCTCCGGTATGGAGCCCGGCGTCCATATCCGCCAGGGCCAGGTGATCGGCTATGTCGGCTCGACCGGCTTGTCGACGGGGCCGCACGTCCACTTCGAGATCAGGATCAATGGTCGGCCGGTCGACCCGCTGCGCGTCCGCCTGCCGGTCGGCCACACGCTCAAGGACAAGGACCTCGTCGCCTTCAAAAAGGAGCGCGACCGCATCGACGCGCTGCTGAAGGAAGAGAACAACGGTTCGATGAAGGTGGCCAGCCAGTCATAAGGGCAAGCCGCCATTGCGGCTGCGCGCCGCGGCCGCCTTGTCAATCGATGAACTGCACCCAGACCCCGGGGCTGACCATCTTGGCCAATTCCTGCGCGTCCCAGTTGGTCAGCCTGACGCAGCCATGCGAACTGGTCTTGCCGATCTGGTCCGGGTCGGGTGTGCCGTGGATGCCGTAGGTCGGCTTGGAAAGCGCGATCCACACCGAGCCGACGGGGCCGTTCGGACCGGGCGGAATGGTGAGCACCTTGTCGTTTTTGCCCTGCTTGAAATTGATCTTCGGGTTGTAGGTGTAGGTCGGATCGAACGTCACGCTCACGACCTTCACCGTTCCCGAGGGCGAAGGCGTGTCGGTCGAGCCGATGGTGGCGGGATAGGAGGCGATCAGCTTGCCGTCGGCGTCATAGGCGAACACTTCGCTGAGCTTCTTGTTGGCGACGATGCGGGCCACGGTGCCTTTCACCGGCTCGCCGACATTGGCCACCCGGATCACCGTCCCGGCGCGGTTGAAATTGGCGCCGGGGTTGAGCCGCTTCAGGTACTCCTCGTCCATGTGGAAGCGCTCGGCGAGCATCTCCGCAACAGAAGCGTAGCCGAGGCGATCGAGTTTCGCCTTGGCGCTGTAGTCGGACGGGACCGAGGCGATATAGGGTCCGGCGGCGTCCTCATTGGTGATTGTGTAGTTCTTGAAGGCCGGTCCGCCCGTCGATTCGAGCGCTTGCTTGATGGCCTGGGCATGGACGGTATCGAGTTCGTGCCCGGTGATCTCCTTGTAAGCGTCTAGCGCCTTGCGCACATTGCCGCCGAACCTTCCGTCGATGACCCCGGGCGAGGCTCCGGCGCGGTCGAGCGCGATCTGCAGCTGGGCGACGGCTTCCGTCGAGATGATCGGGCCGAGCGCCGGCGCGGATTGCACGAAGGGATCATGCTGGACCGGCGGCTGCGCCTCTTCCAGGCCAGGCGCGACCGCGTCCGGGCGGGTCGGCTCGGGCTCCTGCGAGGCCATCCGCGACTCGCCCTTGGGCTCCGCGTTCCGCTGGTCGTCCGCGCGGGCGGCGGGAGCCTTCTCGTAGACACCCGGCGCGGTCTGCTGGAAACGCTCCGCCGGGCGCGACGCCTCGACGGGCGGCGCCGGCCGCCGCGTTACCGGCCGGTCATAGCGTGGCCTGGAACGATCATCGGGCACGACGCCATATTCATCGTCGTAATAGCCGTCATCGTCATCCGGCCGCGCCTGATAACCATCGTCGCCATAGCGGCGCACGTCGCCCTCGACGACACCCCGGCCGTAGCCCGCGCGCGGCCGATGGCGCGGCGGCACCACGTCGATCACCTGTCCGGTATAGGCGTCGACGATCACCTGACGCCCGAAATCGTCGTAGTAGACCTCCACCTGACGGGCCTGCGCCAACTGCACGCCCTTTTTTGACGGCGTGGCGCCGGCATTCATCGCGCCGTCGGCCACGGCCGAGGCCAGCGCCGGACTGCCGGCGCCCGTCAGCGCCACAAGGCAGAGTGCAAGAACGGGTTTCCTGACGTTCATCCGCTAAGAACTCCCAAGCCGATATCCGGTTGCATGGGCGCTTCGCCGTGCCTCGGAGCCGACTACTATTACCTGCAGGATGAACCGGGCATGAAAATGACAGCGATGTGGCGATTCGGCTCTCTCCGACAGCCGGCATCATGGAAGCCATCGAATGGCTCTCCGTCGCGGCTCAGGCCGCCGACGGATACGCACCCCCGTCGTCCGGCGCCGGCCCCGCGGCAGGCGGCGGTGCGGTCGGATCCTTCAGCACGGCATCCACGATGCCGCGCGCGATCTCGCGCTCGCCCATGATGACGACCGCCGCTCCAAGACCGCTAAGATGCTCGACCTCGGCATCCGAATGCGCGCGAGCGATGATGCTGATGGTCGGGTTGGCGGCGCGCGCCCGCAGGATGACATGGCCGGCTTCGAAGGCGTTGGGAATGGCAAGGATGACCCGGCGGGCCGTCTCCGGGCTGGCGGCCGCGAATATCTCCGCCCGCGCCGCATTGCCGCCGATCGCCTCTATGCCTTCGGCATTCAGCCGTTCCAGGACCTTGTCGCCGTCCTCCACCACCAGAAACGGAATTCCGGCCTCCGCAAGCGACCGTCCGACCAGGCTGCCGACCCGCCCGTATCCGACCAGGATGGTGTGGCCGACAAGAGACGTCTTGCCCGGCTGGTCGTCCGCCTGCGCGCCGGCGCCGGAAATTTCGGCCTCCTCCTGCAAACCCGGGAACTGCGCCTCGCCGTCGGCGCGGTGCGTACGCCGCTCCAGGCGGGCCTGGAGAAGGTCGACCGCCGCGAACAGCAGCGGATTGATGACGATCGAGAGGATCGAACCGGCTAGGATGAGATCGCGACCCTGTTCGGGAAGAAGTTTCAGCCCGACGCCGAGTTCGGCGAGGATGAAGGAGAACTCCCCGATCTGCGCTAGGCTCGCCGAGATGACGAGCGCCGTTCCGGTAGGATGCCGGAAGGCGCGCACGATGATAAAAGCGGCGATCGACTTGCCGAAAATGATGATGAGGAGCGTCCCCAGGATCGGCCAGCCATCGTGGAACAGGCTGAGCGGATTGAACAGCATCCCCACCGAAACGAAGAACAGCACGGAGAAGGCGTCGCGGAGCGGCAGCGTTTCCTCGGCGGCGCGATGGCTGAGCTCGGATTCGCTCATGATCATGCCGGCGAAGAAGGCGCCGAGCGCCAGCGACACGCCGAAGAGCTGGGCCGCACCGAAGGCTACGCCAAGCGCCAGCGCGAGCACCGCCAGGCGGAAAAGCTCGCGCGAGCCGGTATGGGCGATATAGTGCAATATCCATGGAATGACCCGCCGGCCGACCACGAGCATGATGATGACGAAGGCCGCGATCTTCGCCAACGTCACGCCGAGCACGCCCCAGACGCCGAGGTCGAATTGCAGGGCGAGCGGGCCGCTTGCGGCAGCTGTTTCGGCGGCGTCGCCATTCCCCCCGAGAACGCCGGCGAGCGCCGGCAGGAGCACCAGCGCCAGCACCATCGCTATGTCTTCGACGATCAGCCAGCCGACGGCGATCCGGCCGCGTTCGGTCTCGGTCAGCCGCCGTTCCTGCATGGCGCGCAGCAGCACGACGGTGCTGGCGCAGGAAAGCGCCAGACCGAATACGACCATGGCGCCGGGCGGCCAGCCCAGCATCCAGGCAAGGCCCGCCCCGAGCGCAGTCGCCACGATGATCTGCGCGACCGCGCCGGGCAGGGCGATGGCGCGGACGGAAAGCAGGTCCTTGAGCGAGAAATGCAGCCCGACGCCGAACATGAGCAGGATGACGCCCAGTTCCGCGAGTTCGAGCGCCAGATGCTGGTCGGCGACGAAGCCCGGCGTGCGCGGGCCGACTAGGACGCCCGCAACGAGGTAGCCGACCAGGCTCGGGATGCGGAACCGGTTCGCGATGGCCCCGAAGACGAACGCCAGCCCCAGACCTGCAACGAGGGTCGCGATGAGCGGCGTTTCATGAGGCATCGGCGCGGGCAGACCTTGGTTGTGGAAAATACGTGGCGTGCGCGCCCAATATCGTGGCTGGACGCCTGTCAGGCAAGCATGATGAGCTCGTCATCCTGCCTTATGCCTTTGGCGGGCCGCCGCGCTGGCGCGTGCCGCCTCGGCGGATCGGCGAACGATTTCCGAAATCTGCAGAAGCTGCCGCGCAAGCGGGCTGGTCTTCCGCCAGATCATGCCGATCGTCCGCGACGGAGGGGCGTTCCTGAAATGGGCGATCGACACCGCTGCCGAGCGCGTCTCCACCGGCACCGCCATTTCCGGGATCAGCGTCACGCCGATGCCGGCGCCGACCATCTGCACCAGCGTCGACAGCGAACTGCCGTCGAGAAGCTCTCGCGGCCGCGCCGACGGCAGCTTGCAGAAGGACAAGGCCTGCTCGCGGAAACAGTGCCCTTCTTCCAGAAGCAGAAGCTTCATCTCGCGCAGCGCTTCCGGCCCCGGAACGGGCTTGCCCCGGTCGGCGCCCGGCCGCACCAGCACGAACTCCTCCACCAGCAGCGCCACCTCCGTCAGCGACGGTTCGGATACCGGCAGCGCGACGACCGCCGTATCGAGCCGGCCCTCCGACAGTTCCTGGATCAGCCTCTGTGTCAGCGTCTCGCGCACATGGATGTCGAGGCCGGGGTGGAGGCGCGTGAGATCGCTGACGATCGCCGGCAGGAGGTAAGGTCCGATGGTCGGGATGACGCCGATCCTGAGCCGCCCGACCGGCCGCTCCTGGGACGAGCGGGCGAGGTCGGCGAGCTCGTCGACCGAGCGCAGGATATCGCGGACGCGAAGCGCGAATTCCTGGCCGAGATCGGTCAACGCGACCTGCCGCGCGCCGCGCTCGAAGAGGCCCGAGCCAAGGGATTCCTCCAGTTCCCTGATCTGCACCGACATCGCCGGCTGCGAGATCGCGCAGGCTTCGGCCGCCCGGCCGAAATGCCTGTGCTGCGCCAGCGCCTCGAAATAGCGAAGCTGCTTGAGGGTCACGTTTTTCATAAGTTGATCTTATCGCGGTCATTAAAACTTCCAAATCAAAATAATGACGCGATCCTGTTATTGGTTTGGGCGACCCACCTGACAGGAAGGAAACAACCATGGACGCCAAGGTCGAAAAAGAGGGCAAATGCCCATTCACCAGCCACGGGCACAGGAACCGCGACTGGTGGCCGGAGACGCTGGATGTCCAGGTCCTCCACGCCAATTCCAGATTGTCGGACCCGATGGGCGAGGCTTTCGACTATGTGAAGGAATTCGAGAACCTCGACCTCGACGCCGTCATCGGGGATCTGAAGGCGCTGATGACGGATTCGCAGGACTGGTGGCCGGCGGATTTCGGCCACTATGGCGGTCTCTTCGTCCGCCTGGCATGGCACAGCGCCGGCACCTATCGCATCACCGACGGCCGCGGCGGCGCGGGCGGCGGCCAGCAGCGTTTCGCGCCGCTCAATTCCTGGCCGGACAACGTCCTTCTCGACAGGGCACGCCGGCTGCTCTGGCCGATCAAGCAGAAATACGGCCGCAAGATCTCCTGGGCCGATCTCTACGTTCTCGTCGGCAACGTCGCGCTCGAATCGATGGGCTTCAAGACCTTCGGCTTTGCCGGCGGCCGCCGCGACGAGTGGGAGCCGCAGGAGCTTTATTGGGGCCCCGAGGGCACCTGGCTCGGCGACGAGCGCTATAGCGGCGAACGCCAGCTCGCCGAGCCGCTCGGCGCGGTGCAGATGGGCCTCATCTACGTCAATCCGGAAGGCCCGAACGGCAAGCCGGATCCCGCCGCCGCGGCCAAGGACATCCGCGAGACCTTCTTCCGCATGGCCATGAACGACGAGGAAACCGTGGCGCTGATCGCCGGCGGCCACACCTTCGGCAAGACGCACGGCGCGGGCGATCCCTCCTTCGTCGGTCCGGGACCGGAAGGCGCCGCGATCGAGGACCAGGGCCTGGGCTGGAAGAGCAAGCACGGCACCGGCATGGGCGGCGACACGATCGGCAGCGGCCTGGAAGTGACCTGGTCGCAGACGCCGACGCAGTGGAGCAATAATTTCTTCGACAATCTGTTCCGCTACGAATGGGAACTGACGAAGAGCCCGGCGGGCGCGTGGCAATGGGTGGCGAAAGACGCCCCCGAGAACGTGCCTCTTGCGCACGACAAATCGAGGAAGCAGCGGCCGACCATGCTGACGACCGACCTGTCGCTTCGCTTCGATCCGATCTACGGGCCGATCTCGCGGCGATACTACGAGCACCCGGACCAGTTCGCCGACGCCTTCGCCCGCGCCTGGTTCAAGCTCACCCACCGCGACATGGGTCCGAAAGTCCGCTATCGCGGGCCGCTCGTGCCCAAGGAGACGCTGATCTGGCAGGACCCGATCCCGGCGGTCGACCATGAACTGGTCAACGACAGGGATATCGGCGATCTGAAGGCTAAGATCCTGGCGTCGGGCCTTACGGTTCCCGAGCTGGTCTCCACGGCATGGGCGTCGGCCTCGACCTTCCGCGGCTCCGACAAGCGCGGCGGCGCCAATGGCGCGCGCATCCGGCTTGCCCCGCAGAAGGACTGGGAAGTGAACCAGCCCGCGCAACTGCAGAAAGTGCTCTCCAAGCTGGAGGCCATCCGCGACCAGTTCAACGCTTCGGCCGGCGGCAGCAAGAAGATATCGCTTGCCGACCTGATCGTCCTCGGCGGTACGGCCGCGGTCGAGAAAGCGGCGAAGGATGCTGGCGTCGAGGTCAAGGCGCCCTTCATGCCGGGCCGCATGGATGCCTCGCAGGAGGGGACGGATGTCGAATCCTTCGCGCCGATCGAGCCGCGCGCCGATGCCTTCCGCAACTATATCGGCCCGAAGCAGCAGTTCATGGCGCCCGAAGAGGCGATGGTCGACAAGGCGCAGCTCCTGAAGCTGACCGGACCGGAGATGACGGTGCTGAT
Organism: Rhizobiales bacterium 65-79; assembly: GCA_001896885.1. GTDB lineage: Bacteria > Pseudomonadota > Alphaproteobacteria > Rhizobiales > Rhizobiaceae > Mesorhizobium_L. Next base: position 9,100 of record MKRJ01000046.1, read on the forward strand.
CGGAGGATTGCGCGTGCTCGGCGCCAATGCCGGCGGATCGAAGCACGGCGTCTTCACGAAGGAGCCGGGCAAGCTGACGAACGACTTCTTCGTCAACCTGCTCACCATGGCGAACGAGTGGGTGTCGGCGGGGGACGGCGTCTATGAAGGCCGCGACCGCAAGACGGGCGATCTGAGATGGACGGCGACCCGCGTCGACCTGATCTTCGGCTCGCACTCGCAGCTCCGCGCATTCGCCGAGGTCTATGGCTGCGCCGATTCGAAGGAAAAGTTCGCCAGGGATTTCGTGGCGGCCTGGACCAAGGTGATGAACGCCGACCGCTTCGACCTGCACGGGTGAACGCAACCGCAGGAAGGCGATCTTCCTGGAGGCACGAGACCTGCCTCCAGGCGATGCGCGGTCCCCTTTTCGTCCGCTTCGCGGACGCCTCTCCCCCCACTCCATGGGGGCGAGGTATCGCGACGGAGACGGGAACCTCAAGGCAGCGATAAAAAACGTCCCTCCGGCCAGTCGCCGGAGGGGCGTTTCCGTTGACAGCGGAATGGGGCTTACGCCGCCTCTTCCGTCTCGACCGCTTCGGCCTTCTTGCCGGCGGGCGTGGCCCGCGAGCGGAAGTTCAGCCGGTCGGAGCCGGCGGTGACGACGACCGTCGAGTTGTCCTTGATGTCGCCCATCAGGATCTTCTCGGCGAGCGGGTCCTGCAGTTCCTTCTGCATCACCCGCTTGAGCGGCCGTGCGCCATAGGCCGGATCGTAGCCCTTGTCGGCCAGCCAGTTGATGGCGGTCTCGTCGAGATCGAGCGTGATCTTGCGGTCGGCGAGCAACTTCTCCAGCCGCTTGAGCTGGATTTCGACGATCTTGTCCATGTCCTGCCGGCGCAGCCGGTGGAACAGGATCACCTCGTCGATGCGGTTCAGGAACTCCGGCCGGAACGACGCCCGCACCACCGCCATCACCTCGTCGCGCACCTTGTCGACATCCTCGTTCTCGCCGAGATTGACGAGGTACTCGGCGCCGAGATTGGACGTCATGATGATCAGCGTGTTGCGGAAATCGACCGTGCGGCCCTGGCCGTCGGTCAGGCGGCCGTCGTCCAGCACCTGCAGCAGCACGTTGAACACGTCCGGATGCGCCTTCTCGATCTCGTCGAACAGGATGACCTGGTAGGGGCGCCGCCGCACCGCTTCGGTAAGCACGCCGCCTTCCTCGTAGCCGACATAGCCGGGAGGCGCGCCGATCAGCCGCGCGACCGAATGCTTCTCCATGAACTCCGACATGTCGATGCGCACCATGGCGCTCTCGTCGTCGAACAGGAAGCCCGCCAGCGCCTTGGTGAGCTCGGTCTTGCCGACCCCGGTGGGGCCGAGGAACATGAACGAGCCGATCGGCCGGTTCGGGTCCTGAAGCCCGGCGCGGGCGCGCCGCACGGCCTTGGAAACAGCCTGCACCGCCTCGCCCTGGCCGACGACCCGCTTGGCGATCTCGTCCTCCATGCGCAAGAGCTTATCGCGCTCGCCTTCGAGCATCTTGTCGACGGGGATGCCGGTCCAGCGCGAGACGACATGGGCGACGTGGTCGGGCGTCACGGTCTCCTCGACCATCGAGACCTTGCCGTCCTGTGCCTCGGCTTCTTTCAGCTTCTTCTCGAGTTCGGGGATCCTGCCATAGGCAAGTTCGCCGGCGCGTTGGAACTCGCCCTTGCGCTGCGCGATGGCGAGTTCGTTGCGTGCGGCGTCGAGATCCTTCTTGAGATCGGCCGCCTCGCCAAGCTTGGCCTTCTCGGCCTGCCACTTGGCCGTCAGCGCATTGGATTCTTCCTCCAGCCCCGTAAGCTCCTTGTCGAGCCGTTCCAGCCGGTCCTTAGAGGCCTCGTCCTTCTCGACCTTCAGCGCCTCGCGCTCGATCTTGAGCTGCATGATACGGCGGTCGATCTCGTCCAGGGCCTCGGGCTTGGAATCGACCTGCATCCTCAGACGCGAAGCCGCCTCGTCCACGAGGTCGATCGCCTTGTCGGGCAGGAAGCGGTCGGTGATGTAGCGGTTCGACAGCGTCGCCGCCGATACCAGCGCCGAATCGGAGATGCGCACCTTATGGTGCTGCTCGTACTTCTCCTTCAGCCCGCGCAGGATAGAGATCGTATCCTCGACAGTCGGCTCGTTGACGAAGACCGGCTGGAAACGCCGCGCCAGCGCCGCGTCCTTCTCGATATATTTGCGGTATTCGTCGAGCGTGGTCGCGCCGACGCAGTGAAGCTCGCCGCGCGCCAGCGCCGGCTTCAACAGGTTGGAGGCGTCCATCGCCCCGTCGGCCTTGCCGGCGCCGACCAGCGTGTGCATCTCGTCGATGAAGAGAATGATCTCGCCATTCGCGGAGGTGACCTCGGAGAGCACTGCCTTCAGCCGCTCCTCGAACTCGCCGCGATATTTAGCGCCCGCGATGAGCGCGCCCATGTCGAGCGCCATCAGCCGCTTGTCCTTGAGCGATTCGGGCACGTCGCCATTGACGATCCTGAGCGCCAGCCCTTCTGCGATCGCGGTCTTGCCGACGCCGGGCTCTCCGATCAGCACGGGATTGTTCTTGGTGCGCCTGGACAGCACCTGGATGGTACGGCGGATCTCGTCATCGCGGCCGATGACCGGATCGAGCTTGCCGGCGCGTGCATCCGCCGTCAGGTCGCGCGCATATTTCTTCAGCGCGTCGTAGCCTTGCTCGGCGGAGGCCGTATCGGCAGTGCGGCCCTTGCGGATGTCGTTGATGGCGGCATTCAGCGCCTGCGGCGTCACGCCGGCCTTGGCTAGAATTTCCGAAGTCTTCGCCGACTTCTCCATGGCAAGCGCCTGCAGAAGCCGCTCGACCGTCACGAAGCTGTCGCCGGCCTTCTTGGCCAGTTCCTCAGCGGTGGAAAAGACCTTGGCGAGCGGCTGGGCCATGTAAAGCTGGCCGTTGCCGCCCTCGACCCTCGGCATCGCGTTGAGCGCGGCGTCGACGCCCATCTCGACATCGCGAGGCCGCCCGCCCGCGCGCTCGATCAGCGAGGCCGCAAGTCCCTCATCGTCATCGATCAGGGCCTTCAGCACATGCTCGGGCGTGAATTGCTGGTGGTCGCGGTTGAGTGCGTATTGCTGCGCGGACTGGATGAACCCCCGGACGCGCTCGGAATATTTCTCGATATTCATTCCTGTCTCCATTCCCCAATCGGCCCGCTTTGCGGCACCGACCGGTTTCAGATGACGGACTCCCCCGTGCGATGATCGAAATCAAAGGATCGGCGGTATCGTACCGCCGATCGAGGCAAGTCCACTATAGCGCAGATATGGGGAGATGGGGTGCGGCCCTCAAGATGAGGGAGAACGAAATCGCGGAGGGATGAATCAGCCGGGCATCATCCCGGTTTTCGGGCAGGGCGCAGCGATGGCCGAAAGACCGGGGCCCATTCCGTACTCGTCGAAACAGCCGCGAATGCCACGGATGGATTCCGGTCTCGCGTCCGTTCGCTACGCTCCGGCCACGAACCTTGATGACGAACCGAGCCTGCCGCTCCCGCAGCCATCGCCGGATGCAAAAACGGCGGCCAATGGCCGCCGCTCTCAATTCCCTGGCGGAGGAGTAACCTACTCCGCCTTTTCCATCGCACCACCGCTCTCGCCGGAGGGCTGCTCCGCCCCGGAAGCGGCTTCCGAGGACTGGGCGCCATCGGCTCGCGATTCTTCCTCACCATGGCCATTGGGTCTCCGGCGCGGGCGCCGACCGCGCCGTGGCGCCCCGCCCTCTTCGTCCGAAGCAGTCTCGGCCTGGCCGCCATTCGCGCCGCGCTCGCCGCGTCCGCTATCGCCGCCATTGGCGACAGGCCGCGGCTGCTCGCCCTCGCCGCCGCCGTTCTGCTTGTACGCGACCTCGGCCGGCGTGCCTTCGATAACCGGCTGCGGGCCGCTGCCGTCATTGGCATAGGACTGGCGATTCTCGCGGCCGCTATTCACGGGGCCGCCATTCACGGGAATGCCTTCGCCGCGCTCTTCGTCGCCGTCCTCATCCAGGTCGTCGCGATTGTCGCGCACCTGCTGGATAGCCATCTGCGCCTGCGCGGCAGCGATGACGCGGTTGTAGTGTTCGGCGTGCTGGAGATAGTTCTCGGCCATGACGCGGTCGCCCGAGCTCTGCGCGTCGCGGGCAAGCGCGGTGTATTTCTCGGCGATCTGCTGGGCGGAGCCGCGGATCTTGACGTCGGGTCCGTTGCTCTCGTAGCTGCGCGTCAGGGGATTGGGGCCCCTTCGATTATTGTTGTTATTATTATTGTTGTTGTTGTTGCGCCCACGCATGCGCCTGTTCTGCTGTCCTGGCCTCATACCATTCTCTTTTTTGAAAAGTGTTCGGGCATCGGAGAACGCGGATCTCTTACCGTCCGTATCGCGTTGCGTTGTCGGCTTTCAACTGCGCGCAAGGCAGCTGCCACGTGCCATATCCAAAGATCGTTTCATGTCACTTTGCCGGACAATCCCCGCACGACGACAAGGCGTCTTTCACGCAAGAAGGCAGCTTGTTTCAACGGGAACCGAATCGCCTACGGCACTGCCTGCTTCGTCTCATCCGGCCGCCGGAACCTAGCCGCATTCGCCATGAATGCCAAGCGTTTTTTCGCGAGCGCGAAAAGCGGTCAAACCGCCTCGAACATCAGCGCCCGCTCGTTTCCGCCGAGGTCCATCGCGCTTCCTTCAAGGGCGTATCCGGCCGCCTCGAAGATATCCTCGACGTCCTGCCGCTGATCGAAACCGATCTCGACCGCGACTCGGCCATCCTCGTCCAGATGCTTCTTCGCCCCAATCGCGATGCTGCGATAGGCATCGAGCCCATCCATCCCGCCATCGAGCGCCTTCAGCGGATCCTGGTTCCGGACTTCCGGCGCCAACTTTCCGATATCCCTGCTCGGGATATAGGGAGGATTCGATACGATGAGCGAAAATCGGCCTCTCACGGCCCCGAACCAGTTTGACACGATCACGTCGAAACGGTGCTTCACTCCGTTCATATCGGCATTGGCAAGGGCGGTTTCAAGCGCTTCGGCCGAAATATCGGTGCCAAGCGCCGTCGCCTCCCGCACCTGCGAAAGGAGCGCCAGCGCGATCGCCCCGGTCCCGGTGCCAAGATCGAGGATGCGGCAGCGCCGCCCCGCGGCTGCCCGTTCCCTCACAAAAGGCAGGCATAGATCGACCAGCGTTTCCGTATCCGGGCGCGGCTCCAGCGTTTCCGGCGAAAGCCGGAGGTCGAGCCCGTAGAATTCGCGCCTTCCGAGGATGCGGTGCACCGGTTCATGCGCGATGCGGCGGCGAAGAGCGTCCCGAACCGCCATGGCGTCCTCGGCGGCAACTTTACGGGACGGATCGGCGATCGCGTCGGTCCGGGTCGTGTTGGTGAAGTGCTCGACGATCAGCCGCGCATCGAGCGCAGCATTCTCGATGCCGGCCTGCGCCAGCCCGGCGCGCGCTTCGCGATGAAGGAAGCCGAGGCTGGTCATGACAACGCCCCGCTATTCCTCCTGTGGAAGGGCTGGCGTCCCCTCACCCCGCCGATGCCTCAGCCATCAGCTTCGACTGGTGGTCGGCGATAAGCGCGTCGATGATCTCGTCGAGATCGCCTTCCATCACCCGGTCGAGCTTGTAAAGCGTCAGGTTGATACGGTGATCGGTTACCCGCCCCTGCGGGAAATTATAGGTGCGGATGCGTTCGGACCGGTCGCCGGAGCCGACCTGCAGCCGGCGCGCCTCGGAGCGCTCGCCTTCCGCCTTCATGCGTTCCATGTCGTAGAGGCGCGCGCGCAGGATCTGCATGGCCCGCGCCCGGTTCTGGTGCTGCGACTTCTCCGCCTGCACGACCATGATGCCGGTCGGGATGTGCAGGATGCGCACCGCGGTCTCGGTTGTGTTGGCATGCTGGCCGCCGGAGCTGGAGGCGCGCGTCGTGTCGATGCGTATGTCCTCCGGCCTTATCTCGACATCGACTTCCTCGGCCTCCGGCAGGACGGCCACCGTCGCGGCCGAAGTGTGGATGCGACCGCCCGCCTCGGTCTCCGGCACGCGCTGCACGCGGTGCGCGCCCGACTCGAATTTCAGCCGCGCGAAGACGCCCTTCCCGGAAACCGCGGCGATGATCTCCTTGTAGCCGCCGACCTCGCCCTCGCTCGCCGAGACGACTTCGATCCGCCAGCCATGATCGGCGGCGTAGCGCTCGTACATGCGGAAGAGATCGCCGGCGAAGAGCGCCGCCTCGTCGCCGCCCGTACCGGCGCGGATTTCGAGGATGGCGCTCTTGTCGTCGGCTGCGTCCTTGGGCAGGAGCAGGATGCGGATTTCGCCTTTCAGCCGCTCGATCCTGTCCTCCACACCGCCGATCTCGGCCGCCGCAAGCTCGCGCATCTCCACGTCGGAGCCCTTGTCGTCGCGCATGGTTTCGAGATCGGTCAATTCCTTCTCGGAAGCGCGCAATTCCCTGATCTTCGTCGCCAGTTCCTGCAGGTCCGCATATTCGGAGGCGAGCTTGACATAGGTTTCCGGATCGGCGCCGGCCGACATCCGCGCTTCTACGAGGTCGAAGCGCTTGAGCACCTGGTCCATGCGGTCGGCGGGAAGGTCGATCATAGCGGAATATCGTGCTTGCGAGCGAATTCGTCGAGCAGGCCGCGCATATCCGTGCCGCCGTCCGGCTTGCCGAGCAACGCGTCCAGCATCGCCGCGAGCTCGCCGGCCGGCAGCTCGCAAAGCATCGCCTTTACCGGCCCGATCGCCGCAGGCGACATCGAGATCGAGCGGTAGCCGAGGCCGATCAGCGCCATGGCCGAGATCGTGCGCCCGGCAAGCTCGCCGCACAGCGTCACCGGCGTCCCGGCCCTTTTCCCCGCGTCGGCGATCTGTCGTAGCACCCGGAGGAACGGCACGGAAAGCGGATCGAAGCGGTCGGAAAGAAGCGTGTTGCCGCGATCGGCCGCCATGACGAACTGGAAGAGGTCGTTCGAACCAACGGAGACGAAATCGACCGCCTGCATCAGCTCGTCGAGCTGCCACATCAGGGAAGGCACCTCCAGCATCGCCCCGAGCTTCAGGCTCGTCGGCAGATGATGGGCGAAGCGCGAGAGATGCCGGACCTCGCGGTCGATCAGCTCGCGTGCCTGGCGGATCTCGCCGATCTCGGTCACCATCGGGAACATCACGCGCAATTCGCGCCCGCCCGCTGCCTTCAGGAGCGCGCGGATCTGTGTGCGAAGCAGCGCCGGACGGTCCAGCGTCAGCCGGATGGCGCGCCAGCCGAGCGCCGGGTTCTCCTCCGGCTTGGCGCTCTTGAAATAGGGAAGCACCTTGTCGCCGCCGATATCGATCGTGCGGAAGGTCACCGGCTTGTCGCGCGCCACATCGAGTACGTGCCGGTAGAGCTCCTCCTGCTGCTCGGCGCGTGGAAAGGTCGCCGCCACCATGAACTGCAGCTCGGTGCGATAGAGCCCGATCCCGGCCGCACCCGATTCGGCGAGTTGCGGCAGGTCGACGGCAAGCCCGGCATTCATCATCAAATCGACCGCCACGCCGTCCCTGGTGACGGACGGACGGCCACGCAACTCGCGATAGAGTTCCTGTCGCTTGGCGCGGAAGCGCACCTTCTCGGCATAGGCGCCTTCTACATCGGCCTGCGGCCTCAGATGCACGCGGCCGGCATCGCCGTCGACGATGATGGCGTCGCCGTTTTCCGACATCGAGACGGCGCCGGTCACCTGCCCGGCGACGGGTATGGCCATGGCGCGGGCGACGATGACGATATGGCTGGTGATGGCGCCGTCCTCCAGCACCAGTCCGCGCAGCCTCTCGCGGGGATAGTCGAGCAGCTCGGCCGCACCCATGGAGCGCGCCACGATGATGGCGTCCTTCGGCAACGATTCGGCGATCGCCTCCGGCCCGCGTCCCATCAACTGGCGAAGCAGGCGGTTGGCGAGATCGTCGAAATCGCTCATCCGCTCGCGCATGTAGGGGTCGGTCATGTGCATCATGCGCGCGCGCATGTCCGACTGCACCTTCTCGACCGCCGCTTCGGCGGTCAGGCCGTTCCTCACCGCCTCCTCGATGCGCCGCACCCAGCCCTGGTCGTGTGCGAACATGCGGTAGGCTTCGAGCACGGCGCGGTGCTCGCCTTCCGAGGCCACGTCGCGACGCGACAGCATGTCGTCGATCGAGAGCCGGAGCGAACCGAGCGCGCTTTCGAGCCGCCTCACCTCCTCCTCGCTATCCTCATTGAAGAGGTTGGTGACGACGATGCGCGGCTCGTGCAGCACGACATGCCCGAGCCCGATGCCCTCGTTGAAGGCAAGCCCGGTGAAGCTCATCGGCCGGCTGAGGTCGAGGTCGAGCCCGGGTCTGGACAGTCGCGCAAGGTCGCCCGTGGCGATCATCTCGGCGATCACCATGGCCGTCGTCTCGAGCGCTTCGAGCTCGTCCTCGCGGTAGTTGCGCTTGGTACGGTTCTGGACGGTCAATACGCCGAGCGTACGGCCGGCGCGCAGCACCGGCACGCCGAGGAAGGAGTTATAGATCTCCTCCCCCGTCTCCGGCAGATAGGCGAAGGCCGGATGCTTCTGCGCGTCGGTGAGGTTCAACGCCCGCGCGCTCGCCGCGATGGTGCCGACGAGACCTTGCCCGATCTGTAGCTGGGCCCTGTGCACCGCGCTCGGGTTCAGACCTTCCGTCGCGTAGAGCTCAAGGACGGAATCGGCCCTCAGCACGTAGAGCGAGCAGACCTCGGCCACCATGTTGGAGGCGATCTCACGCACGATCCGGTCGAGCCGCTCCTGCGGCTCCAGCGGCTCCGCCATCAACTCGCGCAGGCGGCGCAAGAGCACGCGCGGACCGCCGCCAATGTCTCGCATCATGCGCTTTCTCCAACAATTCCGGCGCGGCGCCAGCCTGCCGCGCCCGCCGCCGGAATCGAAACGAACGGTTCGCCTGTTCTAGGCGATGATTTAATGCTTATCGAGACCGTAAACGGAATGCAAAGTGCGAACCGCAAGTTCCGTATAGGGTCCGTCGATCAGGATCGATATCTTGATCTCCGACGTAGTGATGGCGCGGATGTTGATCGCCTTGTCGGCGAGCGCCTTGAAGGCGGTCGCCGCCACGCCCGCATGGCTCCGCATGCCGATACCGATGACGGAAACCTTGGACATTCCGTCATCATGCTGGATGGCGTCGAAGCCGACCGTCTGGCGCACCTTCTCCAGGACGGCGAGCGCCCGGTCGACATCGGCGGAAGGCACCGTGAAGGTCATGTCCGTGCGGGAGCCGTCCTCCGAGATGTTCTGCACGATCATGTCGACATTGATGCCGGCCTCGGCCAGCGGCCCGAAGATGCCCGCCGCCACACCGGGCCGGTCGGCGACGCGCCTCAGCGAGATCTGCGCCTCGTCCTTGGCGTAGGCGATACCGGTGACGACCTGCTGTTCCACGATTTCATCCTCATCGCAAATGAGCGTTCCGGGCGGGTTGACAGGATCGCCCATGCCGGGCGCGTCCGGGTCATCGAATGACGAGCGCACGAAGGTACGCACCTTGTGAACCATGGCAAGCTCGACCGAGCGCACCTGCAGAACCTTGGCGCCGAGCGAGGCCATTTCGAGCATCTCCTCGAACGCCACTTTTGCCAGCCGCCGCGCCTTCGGCTCGATGCGCGGATCGGTCGTATAGACGCCGTCCACATCCGTATAGATGTCGCAGCGGTCCGCCTTGACGGCCGCCGCGATGGCGACCGCGCTGGTGTCCGAGCCGCCACGGCCGAGGGTTGCGATACGGTTGTCCGGCGCCAGCCCCTGGAAGCCGGCGATGACCGCGACCTGCCCCTCACCGAAGCGCTTGACAAGAAACGAGCCGTCGATCTCCTGGATGCGCGCGGCGCCGTGCGCATTGTCGGTGCGGATCGGGATCTGCCAGCCCTGCCAGGAACGCGCATGGATGCCCATCGATTGCAGCGCGATGGCAAGCAGGCCGGACGTGACCTGTTCGCCGGATGCCACCACCGCGTCGTATTCGCGCGCGTCGAAGAAGGGCGAATTGGCGCCCGAGACCTTGGGCATGCCCTGCACCCAGCCGACGAGCTCGTTGGTCTTGCCGGACATGGCGGAGACCACGACCGCCACCTCATGGCCGGCGTCGACCTCGCGTTTGACGTGCCGCGCCACATTGTGGATGCGGTCGAGGTCGGCGACGGACGTTCCGCCGAACTTCATCACGATGCGCGCCATGGGTGGAAGAACGCTTTCTACAAGCTGAAAAGGCTTCGACAGCCCGCCGGGGCCGTCCCGGAGTTTCAAGGGAAGGCGCCCCGGGATGCCGAGGCGCGAAATTCGCCGGTTCCATAGCCAAATCGTCCGCGCTTCGCAAGCGAAGGCGTGGACGCAGACGGCATTCAAGGCAACCGCGCCGTCATCCCGGTTTCCAGATAGCGCGAAGCGATAGCTGGAAGACCGGGACCCATTCCGTAGCCATTGCGGAGGCTTGGTCACAACGGAATGGATTCCGGTCTTTTGGCCGTTCGCTACGCTCCGGCCGCAAACCGGAATGACTCACGCTTAGGTAGCGCCATCGTGCTCAATCATTCCCCACCAGCACGATGCTTTCCGGGTCGAGATGAACGGCGACATCCGCGCCAACGGCATGCGGCCTGTTCACGTCGGCGGCGGTGGCGAAAATCTCGGTCTTGGGCGAAACGGTCGCCACCATGTATTCCATGTGGTCGCCGAGATAGGCGGCCTTGGTCACCTGCCCCTCGATTCCGCCCCTCCCGGCCGATCCGGCCGTCAACCGCACCGAGTGCGGGCGCACGGCGAGCGCCGCCGGTCCCGGCGCGATACCGCGATGCGGGAGATCGAGGGACAACGGTCCCACGCTTACCTTCGCCGTCTCGCTGTGATGCTCGCCCACCGTCGCCTCGAGCAGGTTGGCGTCGCCCATGAAATCGGCGACGAAGCGGCTGGCCGGCGCGTTATAGAGCTCGCGCGGCGTGCCGTCCTGGGCAACCCGCGCCGAGCGCATGACGATGATGCGGTCCGACACCGCCAGCGCCTCCTCCTGGTCGTGCGTGACGTAGACGACGGTGAGCGACAGATCCTGCTGCAACCCGCGGATCTCGTCGCGCACGCGGCGCCTGAGCTTGGCGTCGAGATTGGAAAGCGGCTCGTCGAAGAGCAGCACCTTCGGCTCGAGCACGATGGCGCGCGCCACAGCGACGCGCTGCTGCTGGCCGCCGGAAAGCTCGCTCGGCTGGCGCTTCTCGTAGCCGGAGAGGCCCACCAGCGCCAGCTTTTCCGCTGCGCGCGCCGCGGCGTCGGCCTTCTTCAACCCCATAGCGCGCAGCCCGTAGGAGACGTTCTCCATCACGTCCATGTGCGGGAAGAGCGCGTAGGACTGGAACACCATGGAGACGTCGCGCTCCGCCGCCGACAGCGCGGTGACGTCCGTTCCGTCGATCAGGATGCGGCCGTCGGAAGCCTGTTCGAGCCCGGCGATCAGGCGAAGCGTGGTCGTCTTGCCGCAGCCGGAAGGCCCGAGCAGCGTCACCAGCGTGCCCGGCGCGATGTCGAAGCCGACATGGTCGACGGCGACCACTTGCCCGTAGCGCTTGGTGACCGCCTCGAACCGGACGGCCGGGATGGCGCCGATCATCGCTCCGGTGGTGTGGTTCATCTTCTGCCTTTCCCGCTCAGGCCGCGATCGGCATCGCGTCCACGCCTTCGCGCCGCCGCCCGAGGCTGCGTTCGCCGACGAAGAACTGGATGCCGACCAGGACGATCATCATCAGCACGATCATGACGGCCGCATAGACGATGGCGATGCCGTATTCGCCGACATCCGCGCGCCCGACGATATAGACCGTCGCCAGATTGAAGCGGCCGGTGGCCAGGAAGATCACCGCGCTCACCGCCGTCATCGCGCGCACGAAACTGTAGATCATCGCGGTCACGATAGCAGGCTTCATCAGGGGCAGCATCACCCGGCGCAGCGTGGCGAAGGAGCGCGCGCCGAGCGTCAGCGAAGCCTCGTCGAGGCTCTTGTCGATCTGTCCCAGATTGGCGAGCCCCGCGCGGATCGCGACAGGCATGTTGCGGAAGACGAACGAGATGATGATGATCAGCCCCGTGCCGGTCATCTGGATCGGCGGCACGTTGAAGGCGAGGATATAGCTGATGCCGACGACGGTGCCCGGAATGGCGAAGCTCATCATCGCCAGGAATTCGAAGAGCGCGCGCCCGGCGAAACGCTGCCGGTCGAGCAGATAGGCGGTGAGGAGGCCGATCGCCGCCGTAAACGGCATCGAGACCAGCGCCAGCGTCATCGTCATCGTCAGCGACGGCCAGGCCGAACCGGAAAGGAACCATCCGCCGACGCCTTTCTCGACCGAGAAAGCGGTCAGGAAATACTGGAGCGTCGGCGTGTTGTCGCGGCCGATCTGGTTGACGAAACCGCCGATGAGGATGATGGCGTAGACCACGACGGTCAGCACCAGCCAGGGCACGGCGATGCCGTAGGCGCCGATCCTCAGGCCTCCCGGCAACGGCGCCGGCGTTCCCCCGTCGCCCTTGCCGCCGACGGTGACATAGCTCCGCTTGCCGATCCATTGCCGCTGGATGAGGAAGGCGGCGAGCGTGAAGACCAGCAGCACGATCGCCAGCACGGCCGCGCGGCCCTGGTCGTGCGCGGCGCCGACTACGGCGAAGAAGATGTCGGTCGAGAGCACGTTGTAATTGCCGCCGATGACCAGCGGGTTGGCGAAATCCGCCATGCTCTCGATGAAGGAGATCAGGAACGCGCTGGCGAGCCCCGGCCGGATCAGCGGCCACGTCACGGTGCGGAAGGTGCGCCAGCGGCTGGCGCGCAGGGTCTGCGAGGCCTCTTCCATGCTGGGGCTCACGCCCTGCAGCACGCCGACCAGGACGAGAAAGGCGATCGGCGTGAAGGCGAGCACCTGCGCCATCGTTATGCCGGCGACGCCGTAGATCCAGCGGCTGCGCGGGATGCCGAAATGGTGCGACAGGAATTCGGTCACCATGCCGGCGCGGCCGAAGAGCAGGATGAGCGCCAGGCCGATGACGAAGGGCGGCGTGATGATGGGCAGGATGGAGAGCCCGCGCAGCAGCCATTTGGCGCGGATCTGCGTCCTGAGCGCGATCAGCGCCAGCGCCAGTCCGAGCGCCGTGGCTAATACGCCGACCAGCACCGCCACGAACAGCGTATTCCAGGCCACCCCGCACCGGTTCCCGCCGATGAGACAATCGAGGCTCCAGATGTTGGCGTCGAATAGCTTCTGGGTGAACAGGGCCGGAGCGAAATTGCCGGAATTGTCCCGCACCGCCGACGATAGGATGGAAAGGAGCGGGTAGGCGACGAAGATCACCAGCGTCGCGATCACGATCAGCAGCGAGCCGATGACGAAGCGGTCCCCCTTGCACCAGCCGCGCCCCGCGAAATCCGCCGCCACCAGCATGAGCATGGAAAGCGCGTAGATGACCGCGCCCCAGCCCATTCCGGGCTGCACCGGGCCTTTCGTGCCGGCCAGGGCGGCAAGCCACCCGAAGCCCCAGCCGGAATGAATGATCGCGAGCCCCTCGACCGCCATCCAGACGAGCGCGATCCCGCCGGCCACCGCCAGGCCGGCCGTCCGTCGCCTTGCCCACAGCCAAGTCGCCGCAAGGAGCGGCAGGGCGAGCGGCAAGAGCCAGGGAGCGTCATGGAGCCCTCGCAGGACTGCCGGACCGTGCGCCGCGAAATCCGCCAGCCAGCCGAAGGAGAAGAAGCCGCCCTCGACCTTATACCAGGGCAGGATCAGGAGGCCGGCCCATGCAAGGAGGAGCCAGGCGCCGATATTGCGGGCCGGGAACGTGTTCTGGTGCGGTGTCGGCCGCGTCATTCGGCGCCTTTCCGAAGGCGGAAATTATCAGGCGGGTACAGCGTCATCGGATGCCCAAGCCCCCTCACCCAGCTCGCTTTGCTCGCCACCCTCTCCCCGTTGGGGAGAGGAGGTGACGGCCACACCGCCGCTCGCTCTTCTCCCCAACGGGGAGAGGGTGGCCCGAAGGGCCGGATGAGGAGGGCAGCCGCCCCCATCCGCTAAACGGCCCTCGGAACCCTGACAGGCAGCAAATCAACCGCCGTTGCGGACTTCGTCGGTGAAGCGCTTCAGCAGCTTCGTGCGCACCTCGGAGGAACCGTATTTCGCGAAATCATAGTCGATCAGCTTGATCTTATCGAGGTCCGGCGCCTCCGGCGGAACCGGCGTCGCCTTGTTCGACGGGATCTGGTAACTGCCGTTCGGCGCGGCGAGTTTCTGCGCGGCCGGCGTCAGCGCCCAGTCGTAGAACTTCTTCGCCTCGTCCTCGTGCTTGGCGCCCTTGACGATGCTCATCGAGCCGATCTCGAAGCCGGTCCCCTCGCAGGGCGACACGACCTTCACCGCGGGGTTCTGCTTGGCGGCGAAGATGACGTCGTGCTGGAAGGCGATGCCGATGAGCGTCTCGCCCTTCGCCACCGCCTGCGCGGGCGCCGCGCCCGCCTTGGTGTACTCGGCGATGTTCTTGTTGAGCTTCTTGAAGAAGTCGAACGCCTTGTCCTCGCCCATCAATTGCACGACGGTGGCCAGCGCCGTCCATGCCGTGCCCGAGGAACTCGGATCGGCCATCTCCACTTCGCCCTTGAATTCCGGCTTGATCAGGTCGGCCCAGCATTCCGGCGCCTTGAGTTTGCGCTGCTTGAGATCGTCGGAATTGTAGCCGTAGCCGAGCGCGCCGAGATAGATGCCGACGGTGCGGTACTTGGCGCGCGCCGCCTGCTTCTGCGCCCAGTCGTAGAGTTGCGGCAGTTCGGCGGATTTGTACTCCTCCGTCAGCCCTTCCTCGGCGGCCTGCAGGTGCGGATCGCCCGTGCCGCCCCACCAGATGTCGGCCTGCGGATTGGCCTTTTCGGCGCGCAGCCGGGCGTAGATCTCGCCGGCGCTCATGCGCGTCATGTCGACGTTGACGCCGGTCTCCTTCTGGTAGGTCGTCGCCATGGCGCGGCACCAGGCCTCGTCGACGCCGCAATACATGATGAGGTTCCGGTCGGCGGCCTGCGCGCTGGCACAGTAACCGACAGTCGCCAGGAGGGCGGCAAGCGCCATCCCCGGCAGATGCCTCAGGCCTTGACGGCGCGAAACATGCGGCACTCGGGTATTCATCTGGATTTCCTCCCTTGAAAAGAAGCGGCAGAGACGGTTGAAACGATAGGCTCTGCGTTCGGCCCGGATGGTTGCACACGGGTGCAAACTATTCAAGCCGGCTAAGGGCTTCCTGCACGGTTCGGGCGCACGAAGCTGGCGGGCAGCCTGCAAGAGTCGAATTGACCGCGATGGCGGCTTGCCCTTACCAGTGGCGGTAAAGGCAGGGTGCGCAAGGCGCCCATGGAGGAGGAGAGATGCCGCAGGCCGAAGCTGCGAACGAACCGGGAGCGACGCGCGCGCCGGGTCCTGGCGACGGCCGCCCCGCCGTCCGCCTCGATCGCGTCACGATCGAGTTCGGCATTTCCGGCGGGCAGCTTTTCCGCGCGGTCGAGGAGGCGGGCGTCTCCGTCGGCGCGCATGAATTCGTGGCCATCATCGGGCCCACCGGATGCGGCAAGTCGACATTGCTGAACGCGGCCGCCGGCCTGCTCCTACCCGCTTCCGGGAGCGTCGAAATCTTCGGCCGGCCGCTTTCCGGCATCAACCGGCAGGCCGGATACCTCTTCCAGCAGGACGCGCTGATGCCGTGGAAGACGGCGCTCGACAATGTCGCGATCGGGCTCGAGGTCGCCGGCACGGCACGAAGCGAGGCCAGGGAGCGCGCGCGCTCCTGGCTGGCGCGCGTCGGGCTCGCCTCCTTCGGCGAGCGCTATCCGCACATGCTTTCCGGCGGCCAGCGCAAGCGCGTGGCGCTGGCGCAGGTGCTCATCCGCGACCCCGGGATCATCCTGATGGACGAGCCTTTCGGGCCGCTCGATGCGCAGACCCGCCTCATCATGGGCGACCTGCTCCTGAAGCTCTGGTCCGACGACCGCAAGGCGGTGCTGTTCGTCACCCACGATCTGGAGGAGGCGATCGCGCTCGCCGACCGCGTGATCGTCATGTCGGCAGGGCCGTCGGCGCGCATCATCGGCGATTTCCCGATCGCGCTGCCGAGGCCGCGCGACATTTCCGAGATCAGGGTCGAGCCCGCCTTCCAGGCGCTGCATCGCGACATATGGCACATGCTGAAGGGCGAGGTGCTCAAGGCCTACGGGACCGGCAAGATCGGAGGTGAGGCATGACACGGATCAGCCTGCTGGCGTGGCAGGTCGCGGTTGCGGCCGTCATCATCGTCGCATGGCAGGTCGCTTCGACCACCCATGTCGTCGGCGATCCGGACAAGATCGCCTTCTTCTTCTCGACGCCGGCCGCCGTGGCCAGCCAGATCTGGCGCTGGGTCGTCGGCGGCTCGATCTGGTACCATCTCTGGATCACGCTCCTGGAATCCATGCTGGCCTTCGTCATAGGCTCGGCGGCGGCGATCCTCATCGGCTTCTGGTTCGCCCGCCGGGAAGCGCTGGCCGCGATCTTCGATCCCTATGTGAAGGCAGCCAACGCGCTGCCGCGGGTGGTGCTGGCGCCGATCTTCACGCTCTGGTTCGGGCTCGGCATCTGGTCCAAGGTCGCGCTCGGCGTGACGCTGGTATTCTTCATCGTTTTCTTCAACGTCTATCAGGGCGTCAGGGAGGTGAACACGACGGTGCTGTCGAACGCGCGCATGCTCGGCATGAGCGAGCGGCAATTGCTACGCCATGTCTATTGGCCGTCGGCGCTGTCGTGGATGTTCTCCTCGCTGCACACCTCGGTGGGCTTCGCCGTCGTCGGCGCGGTCGTCGGCGAATATCTCGGCGCCGCCGCCGGCCTCGGCTATCTCATCCAGCAGGCCGAAGGCGTCTTCGACGTGGGCGGCGTGTTCGCCGGCATGTTCGTGCTCGCCGCCTTCGTGCTCCTGATCGACTGGGCGGTGACGCTGGTGGAGCGCCGGCTTCTCGTCTGGCGTCCCGAAATCTCGAAATCCGGCCGGTAGAACGGCCATCCATCACCAAGGAGGAAGAAATGAGAATGCTATCGAAACTGATCGCCGCCGGAGCGGCGCTGATGATGACGGCCGGCGGCGCGATGGCCGCCGGGAAGGTCACGCTCGCCATCGGCGGCGCGTCCTGCCTCTGCTACCTGCCGACCGTTCTCGCCAAGCAGTTGGGCGAATACGAGAAGGCCGGCGTCGACGTCGACCTGGTCGACTTCAAGGGCGGCTCGCAGTCGCTGACCGCCGTCCTCGGCGGCAGTGCCGATGTCGTTTCCGGCTATTTCGACCACACCGTCGAGCTCGCCGCCAAGAAGCAGCATCTGCAGTCCTTCGTCATCTATGACCAGTATCCGGGCCTCGTCCTCGTCGTCGCGCCCGGCCAGACCGGCAAGATCAAGTCCGCCAAGGACCTCGACGGCAAGAAGGTGGGCGTCAGCGCGCCCGGCTCCTCGACCGACTTCTTCCTCAAATACCAGCTGGTCAAGGCCGGCCTCAAGGCGGATGCCGCCGCGGTCATCGGCGTCGGCCTCGGCGCCACCGCCATCGCCGCCATGGAGCAGGGCCAGATCGACGCCGCCGTCATGCTCGACCCGGCCGTCACCGTGCTGCAGACCAAGTACAAGGACCTGACCATCCTTTCCGATACGCGCACCAAGAAGGATACCGAGGCGGTGTTCGGCGGCGACTATCCCGGCGGCGCCTTCTACACCCGTCCTGAATGGATGAAGGCGCACCCGGAGGAGACGCAGGCCCTGACCAACGCCATGGTGGCGACGCTGAAATGGATCCACAGCCACAGCGCCGAGGAAATCATGGCCAAGATGCCGGAGAATCTCGTCGGCCCGCACAAGGACGCCTATCTCGCGGCCCTGAAGAACACGGTTCCGATGTATTCGACGACCGGCCTCATGGACCCGAAGGGCGCCGAAGCCGTGCTCGACGTCTTCAAGGTCGGTTCGCCGGACGTCGCTGCCGCCAACATCGATATCACGCAGACCTACACCAACGATTTCGCCAAGAAGGCGGACGCTGTGGTGAAGTAGGGGGCGCAAAGCACGGGATTATACCCCTCACTCGGTTCGCTGCGCGAACCACCCTCTTCCCACGTGGGGAGAGGAAGGGAGCCAGCCGCGAAGCATTTCTCTTCTCCCCAGCGGGGAGAAGGTGGCCCGTAGGGCCGGATGAGGGGGCCTGCGTTCCACCGGCAACTGGGCCTGTGCTGCTACCACTGTCTTGACATTCGCCCGCCGTCACACGACTTCCTTGCGTTCGACGTGTCAGAGGAGCCAATCCCAATGGCCGAAGCCCGACGAACGAACCAGCCGCAGACCACCATAGACGCCGGCGAGGTGGAGCGCTTTTCCGCGCTTTCCGCCGAGTGGTGGAATCCGAACGGCAAGTTCCGCCCGCTGCACAAGTTCAATCCGGTGCGGCTTGCCTATATCCGCGACCACGTGGCCGCCCGTTTCGGCCGCGACCCGCGCGCCGCTCACCCTTTCAGGGACCTGCGCTTCCTCGACATCGGCTGCGGCGGCGGCCTTCTCTGCGAGCCGATGGCGCGGCTCGGCGCCGAAGTGATCGGCGCCGACGCCTCTACCACCAACATCGAGGTGGCGCGCCTGCACGCGGCCGAAAGCGGCGTGACCATCGACTACCGCGCCACCACGGCGGAGGCCCTCGCCGACGCCGGCGAGAAATTCGACGTCATCCTCAACATGGAAGTGGTCGAGCATGTCGCCGATATCGGGCTTTTCATCGGCAAATGCGCGGAGATGCTGAAGCCGGACGGGATCATGTTCGTCGCCACCATCAACCGCACGCTGAAGGCGCTGGGGCTGGCGATCATCGGCGCGGAATACGTGCTTCGATGGCTGCCGCGCGGCACGCACCAGTTCGGCAAGCTGGTGCGGCCGGAGGAACTGGAGCGCGCGCTCGCCGAGGCCGGCCTGCGTGTCGCCGACCGCACCGGCGTCGCCTATAACCCGCTTGCCGACCGCTGGCACAAATCCCGCGACATGGACGTGAACTACATGGTGCTGGCCGAACGCGTACCGGCAGCATAGGGCCCGCTGTCAGGCGGGCTCGATATCCGTCAGCGGAAAATCGCCTCCCTTGAACAGGAGAGGCTCGCCCAGGTGCCGCGCGCATGCGTAGGCAAAGCAGTCGCCCATGTTGAGCCGAGCCGGATGCTGTCCCTTACCGAAGCGCTCGAACGCCTCCAGCGCGAGCGCGGCGACTTCCGGCGCTATCGGAAGTGCCCGGATTCCCGCCAAGTCAAGAAATCGACCGAGGCTTCTGCCTGCCTCGCCAACGGATCTGCCCGTCAATCGCGCCAACGCGACCGTCGTTTCCCATACCGCTATGGGCGACGTCAGGCGCGTCTTGTCCCGCTTCATCCGCGCCATGAGTTCGGCGCCATCGACCTCCTCGCCCAACATGGCCGTCAGTGCCGAAGCATCGATAAACATCAGTCTTCGTACAGGCTGTCGATGAAGTCCTTGTCGACCGGGAGAGCCTTTTCCGGATTCCCGGTAGCGCGAAAATCACGAGCGAACTTGATCCAGGCTTCGATCTCGGATGGCTTCTCCCGCTCTCGCTCCAGTTCATGGGCAAGGGCGCTATGCACCGCTTCGGTCAGGCCGACCTTTTTTACGGCGGCGACCTTTCGCGCCAGCGCGTCCGTCTCGGGGTTCTTTATGTGGAAGGCCATAAACCGCCTCGGCTATCCCTAGTGGTGTATCCGTATAGATAGGGAAGTGTACACCATGTACAAGCGACCGACAATCTACCGTCGAGCCTGCGCCTGGGTGGTCATCGCCACTCCGGCCATGATGATCGCCGCGCCGACCCAGGTGGCAAGCTGATAGCGTTCGCCGAGGAAGACGGTTCCGGCGACCAGCCCGAGCGCCGCCGCAACATAGCCGATCTGACTGAGATAGACCGGCCCTCCGACAGCCTGCAGGCGGAAGAAGAAGGCGAACATGGTCGCCGCGGCGGCTGCCTGTGCCAGCGTCAGGAGCGGTACGCCCGCGAGCGGCGCAAGCGGCACATCGCCGTTGAGCGCCAGCGAGATGATGACCAGCATCGCGGCCGAGGCGAGATGGCTGCCGGCGGCAAGTTCGATCGGCCCGGCATCCTTCGGCCAGTCGAGCGTGCGGTAGATATTACCGCAGGCGAGGCTGAAAGGGATGGCGAGCCCAATGACGATCCAGATCGCTTCCGCCGGCTTTCCCGCCTCGCCCCGCGTCAGCGATACGATCAGCGCACCGGCGAAACCGACGGCGATGCCGGCAACGCCGAGCGCGCTTGGCCGCTTCATCCGAAACAGCACGGACAGCAGCAGCGTGATGACCGGCGACAGCGTGAACATGATGCCGGTGAAGCCTGCGCCCAGGTGGGGGATCGCCGACATGATGAGGAGATTGGGGAACGCGTAGGAGATCGCAGCCACGATCGCGAAATAGCGCAGCGTCACGGCACCCGGCCGCCGCGCCTCGCCCCGGACGAGCAGGGCTGCAAGAAGCACCGCCCCGGCGCCGAACGAGATGACGAAGGCCCAGATGACAGGCTGGACGCCCGCCGCGCCCGAAAGCTTGCCGAAAGGCAGCGACAGGCCGAGCAGCGCCCCGGTAATCAGGAGCAAGGCGGGGGCGGAGTTCCAGATCGACAACCTCATCGCCGCCTCCCGACCTACACTGCTTCCACCCGGCGTACGCTCGCCGGCTATTTGCGGCGGAAGAGCGCCGCGACCAGTTCGAGGACCCCGCTGGTTTCCGGATCACTGGCGCGAGCGTGCAGCACAACCCTGCTGCGTGGCAAGGGTGGCAATCCGTATTTTCCGCCGATATCGATGCCGCCGGACGGCGCCACGTTGCGAGCCAGCACCGCCGCGCCCAGTCCCGCGTCGATCGCAGCCGCCAGGGCCGCGACCCCGCCCCCGACAAAGACCTCGCGCCACGGGATTCCCGCCTTGTCCAGCGCACGGACCGCGATGGCGCGCACGCCGCAGGTCGGCGACAGGCTGGCGAGCGCCAGCGGCGCGCCCATCTCCCATTTGAAGGACGGCGAGGCGAACCATCCATATGGGTTGTCCGTCAACAGTTCCCCGCCACGGTTGCTGCGCTCCTGCCGGACGATGACGGCGTCGAAATCGCCTGCCTCGTAGGAAGCAAGCAGATCCTGGGACAGGCCGACCCGCACTTCCACGGCAAGCCCGGGCCTGGCGTCCTTTAGACGCCCCAGCAGGGAGGGGAGCGCGTCTCCGGCCGCATGGTCGCTGACGCCGAGCCGGAACCGGCGGGCCGGCGCCGGGGCCATCTCGACCGCCCGCTGGTTGGCGGCGAGCAGGTTCCGCGCGTGCGGCAAAAAGGCTTCGCCGTCCCTGGTCAGGCGCACCAGGCGCGGCGTTCGCTCGACAAGCCGGCGTCCCAGCAAGGATTCAAGACGCTTGAGCTTCAGGCTGACGCCCGATTGCGTGCTCCCCGTGGCCTCCGCCGTACGGGTGAAGCTGCCGAGCGAGGCGACGAGCGCGAAGGCATTCACGGCATCGATGTCAAGGCTCTTCATGGCGATTAGTCATTTCGGATTACAATCATTGATATCATCATAGATGAGATTTCGACATCATGGAAGCAGGACTATGTTGGGTCGGTACACAACCACCGAAGGAGTATCCGACATGCCGATGATCACCGTACGCTTCGCCAGGCCACAAGCCGGGCCGGATATCGCCGACCGAATCGGTCGAGCCGTGAACGAACTGTCGTCCGAGTTCCTGAAGAAAGACCCGAACGTCACTGCGGTGACGGTCGAGGAAGTCGATCCGGCAAGATGGTTCGTCGCAAACAAGTCCCTCAAGGACCAAGGGCTCGCGAGTTTCTGGTTCGACGTCCGCGTCGTCGAAGGGACCAATACGCGGGAAGAGAAGGCCGCGTTCGTTGCCGCCAGCTTCGCCAGGATGTCCGCGCTTCTCGGGCCGCTGCATCGCGAGAGCTACGTCCATGTCAACGAGGTGCGCGGCGACGCGTATGGCTATGGCGGGCTGACGCAGAACGAACGGTATTTCGCTGCGAGGCGCGACGCGGCGCGCGATGCCGCATGACGGGCCAGATCCGGCCCTTCGGAAAGACGAGTGAACCCAGATGCCTGCTTCACACCTGAGACTTACCCTGGTCGGCGGTCCGACCATGCTCATCGAATATGAGGAATGGAGGTTCCTGACCGATCCGACCTTCGACCCGCCCGGCCTCTATCGCGAAAGGCCGGTGCGCTTCGAGAAGACGTCCGGTCCGGCGCTAGCGGCGGACGAGATCGGCCCTGTCGATGCCGTGCTTCTGAGTCACGACCAGCATTTCGACAATCTCGATCATGCCGGCAGGGCGATGCTTTCCTCCGCCGGCGTGGTCTATACGACGAAGGCCGGCGCTGCCCGGCTGGGAGGCAATGCGGTGGGGCTGGCGCCGTTCGAGACCGTCGTCCTGACAGGCCAGGGCAAGCGGGATCTTCGGATCACCGCCACGCCGGCGCGGCACGGTCCGATCGGCATCGAACCGCTGTCCGGCGACGTCGTCGGCTTCGCGCTCGGCGACGACCGGCCCGGCGACCTCGCTTACCTCACCGGCGACACCGTCTGGTACGAAGGTACCGCGGAGGTGGCGCGACGCTTTTCGCCCGAGGTAGTGATCCTTTTCACGGGGGCCGCCGAGCCGCGCGGGCGTTTCCACATGACCATGGGCAGCGAGGATGCGCTGGAGGCGGCGAACGCTTTCCCCGACGCGAAACTGGTCGCGATCCACAATGAGGGCTGGGTTCACCTCCGGGAGAGCCTGGACCAGCTTGTGGACGTGTTCGAGAAATTCGGCAAGGCTGCGCGGCTCATCCCCATCGAGAGAGGTCGGCCGCTGTTGTTGCCGATGCCGCGAACCCGGACAAAGGCTTCGGCTTGATCAAGGCCGCGGCCGCATCGCTGCGACGGGCAAGTCGCGGAACGGCCACGGCAGGATAGTCACCCCATGTTCGACGCGGTGAATCGCCTACCGATAATCCGCTGGCGCGACGAAACCGCCGAATTGACGCTCGATCAACGCGGCCAGTTTCAGTGGCGTACGGTCTTCCAGCCACGGTCCGACGATCTGCACGCCGATCGGAAGGCCCTCCACCGAGCGGCCGATGGGAACGGCGGTCGCCGGCAATCCTGGAAGGGTCGCGACACCCGGCCACGCAAGCTGATCGCCATAGGGGTGGGCCTCGCCGTTGATCGATATCCGGCGCGTACCCATCTCCGGGGAATGATCGTGGGGGAAGGCTGTCACCGGCGAGATGGGGCAGATGAGGGCATCGAAGTGCCGGAAGAAGTCGCGCCATTCAGCCCGGAGGCGCGAGCGCTCTCCGTTCGCGGCGAGCCAGTCACGATGGCTGAGGACCGCGCCGCGGACGCCTTCGGCCGACAGGCTCGTCTCCGTGACGGGAATGCCTGCCGCCTCCTTCTGCAGCCTGGCATAGACGTCCGTCGGCCAGCTCGCGGCGAAGAAGGACATCAGCATGCGCATATATAGCCGCGCGCCTTCGGCAAGATCGGGAAGCAACCCGCTTTGCCGCTCGATCCGCACGCCTTTCGCCGCAAGGCCGACAGCCAGCGCCTCGATCGCGGCCGCTATCTCCTTGTCCGTCGGCACCAGCGGGTGCGTATCCAGGATCAGCACGCGATAGCCGTCCAGGTCTTCATGCCGGGCAGGCGGCAGGTCGAGCCTGTAGGCGATGCCGGCCTCGATCTCGTCGGGACCCGCCATCACGTCGAAAAGTAGGGTCAGGTCCGCCGCCGAGCGCGCCATCGGCCCGACGACCGCCAGATCGTGCGTATCCGGCAGGGGCGGAAACGGCGGCGGGACATGACCCCGCGTTGCCACGACGCCGAGGCTGGGCTTATGGGCATAGACGCCACAGAAATGCGCCGGCACCCGCAACGACCCGCCGATATCGGACCCGAGCGCGAGCGGAGCGTAGCCGGCGGCGAGCGCCGCCGAGGAGCCCCCGGACGAGCCGCCGGGAGAGCGGGAGAGGTCGTACGGGTTGTTGGTCGTGCCGTAGAGGTCGTTGTAGCTCTGCCAGTCGCCGAGCCCGAGCGGAACGTTGGTTTTGCCGAGAATGACGCCGCCCGCCGCCTTGACGCGGGCGACCGGCAAGGAATCCTCTTGCGCCACGAATTCGGCATGCTGCGGAAATCCCCACGTCGTCGGCAGCCCCGCGATATTGAACGATTCCTTCACGAGCAACGGAACGCCGAGCAGCGGTCGGCGCTCGCCCTTCGCCAGGGCCTTGTCGGCAGCGTCGGCAGTTTCCAGCGCCCGGTCGAAGTCGCGCACGCAGACAGCGTTGATCTGGGGATCGAACCGCTCGATGCGGGCGATGGCGGCTTCGGCGAGCTCGCGGGCGGAGACCTCCATGGCCGCAAGCGCTGCCGTCATTTCTCCGGCCGATCTGTAGCTCCATTCGGATTTTTTCATGCTTGTGTGAATTCCGTTCGAAAGGCGAGAGATTGCGGCCTTTCAGACGATGCCGCAAGATGCAAGCGTGACCAGGAAAGCCCGGCCGTTCAGTCAGGATATGCCGATTTCCTCTCCAGAATGGTATGGCCGGAGATGAATGCGAATACCCGTTTCAAGCTGCGCCCTTCGGATCATGCCGATTACGATGCGATCGCCGAGATCTGGCACGGCAGCGCGAGCTTGCCCGGAGTCGGGCCGCGCGAGATGCCATCGCTCGCCTGGTTACGTGAACGTCTCGACCGCGAGTTCGCCGCAGGCTGGGCGGTCACGGTAGCCGTCGAGGGGAGTGCCGTCCTCGGATTCGTGGCGATCAAGCCGAAGGAATCGGTTCTCGACCAGATATTCGTCCGGCCAGGATGGCTCGGGCGCGGCATCGGCCAGGCGCTCCTGGCTCACGCCAAGGCCGCGATGCCGGAAGGCTTCACTCTCTATACGAGGCACACCAACCAGGGAGCCCGCCTCTTCTATGAAAAGGCCGGCCTGCACCATTTCCGCGACGGGGTCCATTCGACCAGCGGCGATCCGATTGCATATTACAGCTGGAGCGGAGATTGACGACCGGCTTGTAAATTCAGCCGCCGGCGGGGTCTTCGCGGGCGCCCGAGCTTAATTCCTGTCTTCTGGAAACACCGGAATCGGCATGAACTCGACGCCGTCCTCGGCGAGGCTCCTCGCCTCCTCCGGCGTCGCCTCGCCATAGATGCCGCGTGGATCCGTCTCGCCGAAATGGATCTTGCGCGCCTCCTCGGCGAATTTGTCGCCGACATAGTCGGCATTCTCGCGCATCTTTTCCGACAGCGCCTTCAACGCGGCCATCGCCTTCTTCTGCTCGGCGTTCATGGCGAGCGCCATCTTGTCGCGCTTGCGTCCGGTGGAGACGGCGGGCGCCATCAGCGCCTTTTCCACCTTGACCGAGCCGCAGTCCGGGCAGGCGATCAACCCCCGCTTCTGCTGCTTTTCGAAATCTTCCGAATTGCGGAACCAACCGTCGAAGGAATGGTCGTTCTGACAGGAAAGAGAGAAGCGGATCATGATGCCTTGCGTCGCTCGGCGGGTACGGCACCCGCGATGCGCACGGTGAATTCGCGCGCGTTCTTGAGATTGGGTATCTTGGCGCGCGCCGCGGCCGACGCCGCGACGTCGATATCGGCGACGATCACGCCGGGCTCGTCATGGTCGGCTTCGGCAACGATCCGGCCCCACGGGTCGACGATCATCGAATGGCCGAAGGTCTCGCGGCCATCCTCGTGGCGGCCGCCTTGCGCGGCGGAAACCACCCAGGCGCCGTTTTCGATGGCGCGGGCGCGCAGCAGGATATGCCAGTGCGCCTCGCCGGTCTGCCGCGTGAACGCCGCCGGCGTCGTCAGCACCTCGGCGCCGGCCATCGCCTGCGCCCTGAAAAGCTGCGGAAAGCGCAGATCGTAGCAGACGGCAAGCCCCAGCCGCGCTTCCGGCAGATCGGCGATCACCGTCTCGCGGCCCGGCTCGTATGTGGCGGATTCCCGCCAGCTCTCGCCATTGTCGAGATCGACATCGAACATATGGATCTTGTCGTAGGTCGTGACGAGATTGCCCGCCGGATCGAACAGGAAGGCGCGGTTGGCGATCTTGCCGTCCTCACGCGCGATCGCGGTCGAGCCGACATGGACATGGATGCCGAGTTCGCGGGAGAGCTTTTCCGCCGCCCCGGCGATCAGATCGGTGGATTGCGGCCTGAGCGACGCGAACAGCGCCTTGCGGTCGCGCTGCAGGCCGCCCGTCATTTCCGGAGATTGAACATAGCGCGCGCCCTTCGCCGCCGCCTCGCGCACCAGCGCCTCGAAATCGGCGGCGTTGCGCGCCGTGTCCGTGCCCGAACGCATCTGCACCGCGGCTACCCTGAAGCTCGCCATTATTCTCTCCTCCTACATCCCCGCCCTGCCGGGATCATGCCGCCTCGCCCGCAAGCATCCGGTCGAGCTTGCCGGCCGCGTCGAGCGCGTGCAGCTCGTCGGAGCCGCCGACATGCCGTCCGTCGATGAATATCTGCGGGAAGGTCGCGCGGCCGTTGGCGCGCTGGATCATCTCCTGCCGAAGCTCGGGCGAGAAGCTGGCGTCATGCTCGTTATAGGCCACGCCCTTCTTTTCGAGCAGCCGCTTGGCGGCCATGCAGTAGCCGCACATAGTCCTCGTATAGATCGTCACTTCGGCCATCGCCGCGCTCCAAGCTCCCGGTTGGCGTTCAACTGTCGGGCGCCCAACCCTTTGTATCGGCTTATATAGTCGCTGCCTCGTCCGGCCGGAAGTCCCCTGGCAGCACGCGAGCGAAGGTCAGCACGTCGACGCCCGTCGCGCCGCCGCGCTTCAGCGCCCTGGCGGCGGCGGAAATGGTGGCGCCCGTCGTATAGACGTCGTCGACCAGGAGCACGCGGCGACCGCGCACCTTGATGTCGCCTTCGGGCGGCACGCGGAAGGCGCCGCGCACATTGTCCTCGCGTTCGCGCCGATCCAATCCGACCTGCTGGCGCGTGATTTTAACGCGCGCAAGGGCCATAGGCTCGAACGGCTTGCCGGAACGGCGGGCCAGCGCCCGCGCCAGCTCGGCCGACTGGTTGAAGCGCCGCCGCAGGAACCGACCACGATGCAGCGGCACCGGCACGATGGTTTCGGCGTCGGCGAGAAGCTCGGCGCCGGCGCGCGCCATCCACCCGGCCATCCATCGCGCCAGATCGGTTCGGTCGCTGTATTTCAACCCCTGCACCATGCGCCTTGCCACGCCGTGGTAGGAGACGGCGGCGCGGGCGCGCTGGAACGGTGGCGGATTGGCGATGGCCTCGGCGGAAAGGAAGCCTTCGCCCATGTCGTGCGTGAACGGCGTCCCCATCACCTCGCACCACGGACGTTCGAGGAAACGGATTTTCGGCCAGCATTCGCCACACAGCGTTCCCGGTTCGGTGACGATGCGCCGGCACCCGGCGCAGAGCGGCGGGAATAGCATCCTTATCCCGAATCCGACCGCGCTCGCCGCGAACCCCTTTACATGCGCCCCCTTGATATCCACACCGCGATCCGTAAGTGCAGTCACCAACGCCTCAAAGTGGAATTGAGCCTTTTTTCGGCACGCGGGCAAGGATGATGGAGCGGGTCTTCGATACGGATCTTCTGGTTCAGCGCAAGAAACGCGCGCGCCGCGCCGGCATAGCCGACGCCGATTTCCTCATGCGCCGCGTCGCGGAAGACCTCGGCGACCGCCTCTCCACGGTGGGAAGGGATTTCGCGGAAGCCGCCGCGCTTTTCTGCCAGACGCCGGCCGCCGCCGATGCGCTACGTCGAAGCGGCAAGGTCGCGACCGTTCGCCGCGTGGAAGCCG
The DNA here is from genome assembly GCA_001896885.1 of Rhizobiales bacterium 65-79. Classification (GTDB taxonomy): domain Bacteria; phylum Pseudomonadota; class Alphaproteobacteria; order Rhizobiales; family Rhizobiaceae; genus Mesorhizobium_L. Next base: position 37,113 of record MKRJ01000046.1, read on the forward strand.
ACGCGGCCTCGCTGGGCGGCGAGAAAGGAACGCTCGCGGAGCCGGAGACGGTGCCGCTGCCACCGGAGAGCATCGACCTCGCCGTCTCGCTGCTCTCGCTGCATTCGGTCAACGACATCCCCGGCATGCTCGTCCAGATCCGCCGCGCGCTCCGGCCGGACGGGCTTTTCCTCGGCGCATTGGCGGGTTCGGGCACGCTTGCCGAGCTGCGCGAGTCTCTGCTCGTGGCCGAGACGGAGCTTTCCGGCGGCGCCAGCCCCCGCGTCGCGCCTTTCGTCGACGTGCGTGACGCCGGCGGCCTGCTGCAGCGCGCCGGCTTCGCGCTTCCCGTCGCCGATACGGAAACGGTTCGCGTGCGCTATGGCTCGATGTTCGAATTGATGCGCGATCTGCGCGCCATGGGCGAGACCAGCGTCCTGGCGACCCGGCCGCGGCGGCCGGCGCCGCTCAGCCTCTTCTCGCGCGCGGCGGAAATCTACGCCGAGCGGCACGCCGATGCGGACGGCCGCATCCCGGCGACGTTCCAGATCGTATGGCTGTCGGGCTGGGCGCCGCACGCCTCCCAGCAAAAGCCGCTGAAGCCCGGCAGCGCCAGCGCCCGGCTGGCGGACGCGTTAGCGTCGAGCCGAAAGAACGAATCGTGATTTCGGCCGTCAGTGGTAGCTGAACGCCTCGGTCAGCCTGCTGTTGTTGTCGCTGAAAAGAAACTGGATGGCATTCGACAAAGCTGTAATACCGACAATGGCGGCCAGCGAAACAAGCACGGCGATCAAGCCGTATTCGATGGCTGTCGCACCACTTTCATCTTCGATGAAACGCCTCAACATCTCATGCCTCGTTGGCTCTCCGATGTGCGCACTGTAATTTCCCCGCGTTAAAAAAGGTTAACGCGACGCACTTAACCCGGGCTTAACGGGGAGGCCGGCTCCGACGGAAGGCCTGCCGTCGGGCGGCCGGCTCGAAATATCGTAATCTGCGGCCGATCAGCAATCGCCGGTGCGGACGCCATTGAAGTGGATGACGCAAACCGAACTCGGCGTGTCCTGCAGGATACTGCGATGTAGCGTGTATATCTTGCCCGTGGGCACCGTTCCGGTCACCATCCGGTCGATGCCCGGCAGCGCGTTCACCCCTGCCACGCGGGTTTCGCGGTCGAGCACCGGGGCGAGAAGAAGCGCGATGGCGATCGCCGTCGACCCGAACAGGAGAGCGATGCGGATCGCCCCGCTCTGCACGATTTCAAGGAGCGGACCGCGCTCCGCAAGAAACTTTTCCCAGTCGCTGTCGCCGAACATCTTCGCCCCGTCCTTGTCGCGTGACCCGTGATGGGTGCCGATCGGCTAAACTTTGCACGGCGGGCTAAAGGATTGATTAACGGTCACCGCGGTTCGGGCTTCAAAGCAGGTCGATCAGATGCGCGATCAGCGGCTCGTCGGCAGGCGGCATCGGATAGTTGCGCATGTCGCGGGGCCGCACCCATTTCAGCTTCTGCCCCTCGCGCGGCACAGGCGTGCCCCAGAAGCGCCGGCAGACATAGAGCGGCATCAGCAGATGGAACGTCTCGTAGGTGTGGCTGGCGAAGGTGAGCGGCGCGAGACAGGCAATCTTCGTCTCGATACCGAGTTCTTCCTCGAGTTCGCGCACCAGTGCCTGTTCCGGCGTCTCGCCCGGATCGACCTTGCCGCCCGGAAATTCCCACAGGCCGGCCAGCGCCTTGCCCTCCGGCCGCTGCGACAGGAGCACACGCCCGTCGGTATCGACAAGCGCGCAGGCGGCGACCAGAACGAGCCGAAGCGGTTCCATCTGGCTACCCCTCCGGCGGCCGGCGGTAGTGATAGCGATAGACTTCCGAGAAGCCTATCGAACGGTACAGGCTGAGCGCCGCGTCGTTGTCGGCCGATACCTGCATCCAGCCCGTGCGCGCGCCATGCGACCGCGCCCATTTCAGCGCCGACAGGATGGTGCGGCGGGCATATCCCTTGCCGCGCTCCTCCGAAGCTGTGGCAATCTCGAAAAGCCCGGCGAGGTCGCCGTCCTGCACGCAGATCGCCGTCGTCATCGGTTGCCTGTCGCGCTCCAGCACGAACAGGCCCGTCCTCGGCTCGATCGAGCCGATGATTTGGGAAAGGCCGGGCCGCAGCGCCGGATCGAGGCTGTCGATGCCGATCGCCGCGTTGATGAAGCGCATCACGTCCTTCAACGGAATCTGGTCGAGCGCCCCGTCGACGACGGGATGGGAAAGCGGGATGCGCATGACCAGCGACTCGTCGAAACGCGACCAGCCCTTTTCGTCGAGGTGCCGGTCGAGCACCGCGCCGGAAAGCGGCGACAGGCGAAAGGTGAGCGGCCGGCCTTGCGCCTCGAAGCGCCGCGCCGCTCCGGCGATGCGCTCGTCGAGCCGGTCGGTATCGGAGGGATCGAGCGGATTGACCGAATTGAGCCGCTTGGCGGGGTGCCCGGCGGTCAGCCGGATCACCCAGGTGCCATCATACTGGACGGAAGCCGCCGGCCAGGCGCGGAAGCCCGCCGCCTCGTGACGCCGCACGGTCGCCAGATCCGGCATGACGGCCTTGGCCGGGTTCATGCCGCCGGAACCGGAATTGCCGGGCACGATGAGAAGCGGGGGGCAGCGTAGGGCACCAAATCCGCGGGTCCGATTGCAAATGCAGATAGACGGCTTCAGCTCCGGTAGTCGCCGTTGATGGCCACATATTCCTTCGTCAGGTCGCAGGTCCACACCGTCGCCTTGCCGGAGCCGAGGCCGAGATCGACGCCGATGCGGATGGCGTCGCGTTTCATGTAGGCGGAGGTCTCCGCCTCGGAATAGCCGGGGTCCCGCTCTCCCCCATGCGCCACGCGGATGTCGCCGAAGAAGATCGACAGAAGGTCGCGGTCGGCCGGTTCGCCGGCCTTGCCGACCGCCATCACGACGCGCCCCCAATTGGCGTCTTCGCCGGCGACCGCCGTCTTCACCAGCGGCGAATTGGCGATCGCGAGCGCGATGCGCTTTGCCGAACGTGATGATTTCGCCCCGGTCACGGAGATTTCGATCTCCTTGCGGGCGCCTTCGCCGTCGCGCACGACCTGCAGCGCAAGGTTCTTCAGGATGCGGTTCAGGGCGCGCCGGAAAGGCGCGAGCCTCGGGTCACGCGGATCGTCGATCTTCGCCGCACCGCGTCGCGCCGCGGCGCCCGTGGCGAAGAGGAGAAGCGTGTCGCTGGTGGACGTGTCGCTGTCGACCGTGACCGCATTGAAGCTCCTGCCGACGCCCTTGCGCAGCATGTCCTGCAGGACCGGCGCCGCGATCGCCGCGTCGGTCGCCACGAAGGAGAGCATCGTCGCCATGTCCGGCGCGATCATGCCGGCACCCTTGGCGATGCCGTTGATCGTCACCTCCGCATCGCCGAGCCTGACCGTGGCGGTGGCGTATTTCGGATAGGTATCGGTGGTCATGATGGCCTTGCCGGCCTCGGCCCAGCCACCGCCCTCGGCTTTCCTGACCAGTCCGTCGAGCAGATGCGCGAAGCGGCCGGCATCGAGCGGCTCGCCTATCACGCCGGTCGAGGCCAGGAACACCTCGTCCGCCTTGCAGTCGCCGGCTTTCGCCGCGGCCTCGCCGGTGATCCGCGTCGTCTCGCGGCCCTTCATGCCGGTGAAGGCGTTGGCGTTGCCGGAATTCACCACCAGCACCCGGGCCGAGCCGCCGCCGAGATTCTGCCGGCAGAAATCGACCGGCGCGGAGGGACATTTCGAGCGCGTGAAGACGCCCGCGACCGTCGTACCCGGGTCGAAGGCCATCACCATGAGGTCGGTGCGGCCCTTGTATTTTATGCCGGCCTCGGCGGTGGCGATGCGCACGCCGGCGACAGGCGGCATCTTGGGGAAACGCTTGGGCGCGAGTGGTGAAACGGAAGCGGACATGTGGTGAGGACCTGGGTCGGGGGAAACTGGCTTCGTTTGCCCGAGAGCGTGACGATAGGCAAGGCTCATTCACGAAAGCCACGGCGCTGGTCCAGCAAGGGAATGAGAATTACCCCCTCTCCGGCTCGGCGCCTTTCGCCAAGGTCGAGCCTACCCCGACGCCCTCGCCTTCCCAAGTTCCTCCTTGAAGAACTGGCCGAGCAACGGTCCGGTCCGCAGGAGTTCGTCCAGATGCGCACCCGAAAGCTCCTCGAGGCAGGCATTGGCGCGCTCGGTCAGGCAGAGCAGGACCCGCCGCTGGTCGTTCTCGTCGTGCAGGCGCACGACGAGGCCGCTGTCGACGAGGCGGTTCGTCAGTTCGACGGCGCTGTGGTGGTGGATGATGAGGCGTTCGGCCAGATCGCCGATCGAGATCGGCTCGCCGCCGCGATATCCCTTGATGACGAGCAGCGCCTGATGCTGGCGCGGCGTCAGTCCGGCTTGCCGCGCCGCCTTCTCGCTGAAATCGAGGAAGCGGCGCAGCACGTAGCGGAATTCCGCAAGCGCCGAATAGTCGGACTGGGTGAGCTTCGGCCTGGGCATCGCGGCGCCTCCATTCTTTCCCTGCCTGTCGCAAAGTCGCACATCCAGGCCGAAACAATACTTGAAATTTTATATCGTGTTACGATAGAAGGCGGCCATTCCCTGCGCAACGCTCAAAACGTCGCGCATATTCCCCGTGCGGAAAGAAACCATCGTGTCAAAATCCATCATGCCGGAGCATCGCCGCCTCGGCGACTTCACTACGGACGCCCGCGTCCTTTTCATTGCCGCGGTCGCGGTTGTCGTGGCAACGGCGGGCGTCGCAGTCGGTTTCGTGCTCCTGAAGCTGATCTATCTGTGCACGAACATCGCGTATTTCGGCACATTCAGCCTCGCCAACCTGCACGTGGAGGACAACAAGCTCGGCCTGTGGGCCGTCCTGGTTCCGGTGGCGGGCTCGCTCGCCGTCGGGCTCATGGCGCGTTTCGGCAGCGAGAAGATACGCGGACACGGCATTCCCGAAGCGATCGAGGCGATCCTCCTCGGCCGCTCGCGGCTGAGCCCGAAGGTAGCGATCCTGAAGCCGCTCTCCTCGGCGATCGCCATCGGCACCGGCGGCCCGTTCGGCGCCGAGGGCCCGATCATCATGACCGGCGGCGCGGTCGGCTCGCTGATCGCACAGGTCCTTACCGTCAGCGACAACGAACGCAAGACGCTGCTCGTGGCGGGCGCCGCCGCCGGCATGACCACCGTGTTCGGCACGCCGATCGCCGCCATCATGCTGGCGGTCGAGCTCCTCCTGTTCGAATGGACGCCGAGGAGCTTCATCCCCGTCGCCGTCGCGGCCATCGTCGCCGAGGTGGAGCGCACGGCGCTGCATATGCCCTACCCGCTCTTTCCCTTCACCGGCACGTCCGACGTCAATCTCACCATGCTGCTTTGCTGGGTCGCTATCGGCGCCGCAGGCGGGCTGCTGTCCGGCCTGCTCACCCTCCTCGTCTACGCCTGCGAGGACGGCTTCCAGAAGCTGCCGATCCACTGGATGTGGTGGCCGATGCTGGGCGGCCTCGTCGTCGGCATCGGCGGCCTGATCGATCCGCGAGCGCTCGGCGTCGGCTACGACAACATCGCCCATTTGCTGACGGGGCAGACGATCGCCACCGCCGCGCTGACGCTCCTTGCCGTCAAGGCCATCATCTGGGCGGTCGCCCTGGGCTCGGGCACATCCGGCGGCGTGCTCGCTCCGCTGCTCATCATGGGCGGGGCGCTCGGCGCAGCGCTCTCCGGTTACCTGCCTTCGGCGAGCCCCGGTTTCTGGGCCTTGCTCGCCATGGCGGCCACCATGGGCGGCACCATGCGCTCGCCGCTGACCGCGACCTTTTTCGCGGTGGAATTGACCGGCAACACGCATGTGCTGGTGCCGCTGATCACCGCCTGCTCCGCCGCCCATCTCGTTACCGTGCTCTTGATGAAGCGCTCGGTGCTGACCGAAAAGATCGCCCGTCGCGGCCATCACATCACCCGCGAATACCGCGTCGATCCGTTCCAACTGACCCGCGTCGGCGAGGTGATGACGCGCGAGGTGCAGTCCGTGCCGGCTTCCATGACCCTCCACCGGGCGGCGGCATTCCTCAGTTCTCCCGAAACGCGCCACCCGAGCTTCCCGGTCGTGGACGAGGAAAAGCACGTGCTCGGCATCGTCGATCCGCCTTCGGTGATCGCCTGGCGGCACGCCGGCCGGCATCGCAGTTCCAGCCTCGGCGAATTGCTCGCCGGATCGAAGGTCACGCTTGCCTACCCCGACGAATATCTCGAGGTCCTGGCCGAGAAGCTGATGAAGGCGAACGTCGCGCACCTGCCGGTCGTCTCGCGCGACGAGGAAAGGCTGGTCGGCTATGTCGGCTGGAAAGACCTGATGCGGGTCAGGCTGAAGCTGCGCGCCGAGGAGCGCGACCGCTCCTCCTTCATCGAAGGTGCGTTCCGGAAGAAGGCGAAGGCGGAGACGAAGGCCTGATCTCCTGGAGGCAGGGGAGCAGATGTCGGGAGGGTTTTGACCTCACGACCGCGGAGGCGTCCATTGTATCGGAGCCTTCTCAGACACAGGCTGTTCCCACTGAGGTGGAAGCAATAGCAGGTACAAAGAAAGGCGCGCCCGGCCGAGCCGGGCGCGCCCTTTTTCCCGATGACGGGCCGCTTACTGCCCGCTGTCGATCGTGTCGACCGCCTTCTTGAGTTCCGGATCGCTGATGTCGATCTTGGCGGCCGCGCGGGTCTGCTTGACCATGTCGAAATATTTGTCGCGCAGCACGACCTGCCGGATCTGGTCCTTGACCTGGTCGAAGGACGGCGGCTGCTTGATGCGCTTGTCCTCGACCTTGATGATGTGCCAGCCGAACTGGGTCTTGACCGGCTGTTCGGTATATTTGCCGACCGGCAGCGCGAAGGCGGCCTTGGAGAATTCCGGCACCATCTGGTCCTCGGTGAAATAGCCGAGGTCGCCGCCCTGCGGCGCGGCGCCGTCCGTCGACTTCTCCTTGGCGATCTTCTCGAAATCGCCGCCTGCATCGAGTTCCTTGATGATCGCCTCGGCCTCTTCCTTGGTCTTCACCAGGATGTGGCGCGCGTGGATCTCGTTGACCGGCGGCTGCTTGGCCATTTCCTCGTCATAGCGCTTCTTGAGGTCGGCATCGGTGATCGATCCGGCGACTTCCTTGTCGACCAGCGCGCTGTGCAGCGCCCGCTCATGCAGAAGCTCCATGCGGCGCTGGAACTCGGGATCCTTTTCGATCCCGTCGGCGACCGCCTTGTCCGCCATCACGCGGATCTCGATCAGCGCCGAGAGCGCGGCGGCACGCCGCTGTTCGGGCGGAAGCTTGGCGAATTGCGGATCGAGATCGGTCTCGGCGAGTTCCACGTCCGCTTCGGTGATCGCCTTGCCGTTCACATGGGCGATGACGGTGTCGGGCGAGGGCGTCGGCTTCGCCGCCTCGGCTGCGGGCGCCTGGGCCGCGGGCGCTTGCGGCTTCGCGGCATCTTCGGCAGCGGCAGGGCCGGCGACGAGGAAGAAGGCTCCCACCGCGAGCCCGGCGCAGGCAAGCAGGGAGCGATGCAGGATAGACGGCATAAGGCGATCTCCGTGAGAAATGCGAGGCTTGTCCTGCACCCCTAAACCGGCCCGAATATGGCGGAATTCCGCCGGCCCGAGAGCCTGGATGCAGCGTTGACATCGGTCGGGGCCCCTCTTATCTGTCCTTCAACCTTGCGTCCAGAAGCGTTTTCCGGACGCCCCTTGATTCTCCGCGCTAAAATCTCGGTAGCGGACCCCGCCGGCCCGAAGCCGGCGTCGTCAGGATTGAAAGGACCATTGATGGTCAGTGTCGGCGGATTGGCCAAGAAGATATTCGGTTCGTCCAATGAAAGGCGGGTGAAGTCGCTCCGGCCCAAGGTCGAGGCGATCAACGCCATGGAGAACGAGATGCAGGCGCTGTCCGACGAGGAACTGCGCGCCCGCACCGACCAGTTCCGCAAGGACCTCCAGAACGGCGCCAGCCTCGACGACATACTGATCCCCGCTTTCGCCACCGCGCGCGAGGCCTCGCGGCGCGTGCTCGGCATGCGCCCGTTCGACGTGCAGCTTGTCGGCGGCATGGTGCTGAACCAGGGCGCCATCGCGGAGATGCGCACGGGCGAGGGCAAGACGCTGGTCGCAACGCTCCCCGTCTATCTGAACGCGCTGACCGGCAAGGGCGTCCACGTCGTCACCGTCAACGACTATCTCGCCAGCCGCGACGCCGAATGGATGGGCCGCATCTACAAGTTCCTCGGCCTCTCCGTCGGCGTCATCGTGCACGGCCTCGACGATGACGAACGCCGCGACGCCTATGCATGCGACGTGACCTACGGAACCAACAACGAGCTCGGCTTCGACTATCTGCGCGACAACATGAAATACGACCGCGCCCAGATGGTGCAGCGAGGCCACCACTACGCCATCGTCGACGAGGTCGATTCGATCCTGATCGACGAAGCGCGCACGCCGCTCATCATCTCCGGTCCGCTCGAGGACCGGTCGGAAATGTACAACACCGTTGACGCCTTCATGCTTCAGCTGAAGCCCGAGGACTACGAACTCGACGAGAAGCAGCGGACCTCCACCTTCACCGAGGAAGGCACGGAGAAGATCGAGAATCTGCTCACGGGGGCCGGCCTGCTCAAGGGCGAGTCGCTCTACGACGTCGAGAACGTGGCGATGGTCCACCACGTCAACAACGCGCTGAAGGCTCACCTGCTCTTCACCAAGGACAAGGACTACATCGTCAGGAACGGCGAGATCGTCATCATCGACGAGTTCACCGGCCGCATGATGCCCGGCCGCCGCTATTCGGAGGGCCTGCACCAGGCGCTCGAGGCGAAGGAGCACGTCGCCATCCAGCCGGAGAACCAGACGCTCGCCTCCATCACTTTCCAGAACTATTTCCGCATGTACGAGAAGCTGGCCGGCATGACCGGCACGGCTGCGACGGAAGCCGAGGAGTTCGGCAACATCTATGGCCTCGACGTGATCGAGATCCCGACCAACCTGCCCGTCATCCGCAAGGACGAGGACGACGAGGTTTATCGGACCGTCGAGGAGAAGTACCGCGCCATCGTCAACGAGATCCGCGCGGCGAGCGAGAAGGGCCAGCCGATCCTGGTCGGCACCGCTTCCATCGAGAAATCGGAATACCTCGCCGACCGGCTGCGCAAGGAAGGCATCAAGAGTTTCGAGGTGCTGAACGCCCGCCACCACGAGCGCGAAGCCTCGATCGTGGCGCAGGCCGGCAAGCCCGGCGCCATCACCATCGCCACCAACATGGCCGGCCGCGGCACCGACATCCAGCTCGGCGGCAATGCCGAGATGCGCATCGCCGAGGAACTCGCCGACATGCCGGAAGGCCCGGAGCGCGAGGCGAGTGAGAAGGCGATCCGCGAGGATATCGCGCGGCTGAAGGAGAAGGCGCTGGCCGCCGGCGGCCTCTACGTGCTCGCCACCGAGCGCCATGAATCCCGCCGCATCGACAACCAGCTCCGCGGCCGCTCCGGTCGCCAGGGCGATCCCGGCCGCTCGAAATTCTACCTGTCGCTCCAGGACGACCTGATGCGCATCTTCGGCTCCGAGCGCATGGACGGCATGCTGAAGAAGCTCGGCCTCAAGGAAGACGAGGCCATCATCCATCCCTGGATCAACAAGGCGCTGGAGAAGGCGCAGAAGAAGGTCGAGGCGCGCAACTTCGACATCCGCAAGAACCTGCTCAAATATGACGACGTGATGAACGACCAGCGCAAGGTCGTCTTCGCCCAGCGCCTCGAGCTGATGGACGGCGTCAACCTCGAGGAAACCGTCGCCGAGATGCGCCAGGACGTCATCGACGACCTCGTCGCCCGCTTCATCCCCGAGCGCGCCTATGCCGAGCAGTGGGACGCCGCCGGCCTCAAGGAAGGCGTGGAGCAATTCCTCAACCTCGATTTGCCGATCGACGAGTGGGTGAAGGAAGAAGGCATCGCCGAGGAGGAGATCAGGGAGCGCATCACCCATGCCGCCGAGGAAGCGACCAAGGCCCGCGCCGATCGCTTCGGCCCCGACATCATGACCTATGTGCAGAAATCGGTGGTGCTGCAGACGCTCGATGCGCTCTGGCGCGAGCATCTGGTCAATCTCGACCATCTGCGTTCCGTCATCGGCTTCCGCGGCTACGGCCAGCGCGATCCGCTGAACGAATACAAGTCCGAGACCTTCGAGCTCTTCCAGGCGATGCTCGGCAATCTCCGCCAGGCCGTGACGGGGCAGCTGATGCGCGTGGAGCTGGTTCGGGAAGAAGAGCCCGAGCCGCAGCCCGCAATGCCGCAGATGGTGGCGCGTCACATCGACGCGACGACCGGCGAGGATGACTTCGCCGACGGCGACGTGATGACGCTCGCCCGCGAGACGCAGCGCGCCGTGCCCGCCGAAGAGCGGGATCCGAAGAACCCCGCGAGTTGGGGCAAGGTGGGCCGCAACGAGCCCTGCCCCTGCGGATCGGGCAAGAAATACAAGCACTGCCACGGCACGTTTGCATGAGCTAGGGCGGCCTTGCCTCCCGGCTTCGCCTCGACGGGTTTTGACCTTCCGTCAAAACCCGTGATCCCGGTGTTGTCCGCCGCCCCATGGGTGACCGGTTGAAGAATCCCGCTCTCGTTCAAATCACCTTGAAACCGCTGGCCTGACCGGCTCCGACACCCTATCTGCAATGACATGAAGGGCGCTGGAGCAGAACCCATGTCCCACACCGGATTTTTCCGATTGAGCCTCGCCGCCGCGCTGGCCGCGACGACACTTGCGGGCGCCGCCTTGCAGGCTCATGCCGAGCGCAGCAATGTCGTCGTCGTGACGCCGCCGATCCAGTTGCAGATCGAGCGCGACCGTCAGCAGGCTCAGCAGTACCTGCTGCGTCAGCAGCTCAACCGCGAGCAGGACCGGCGCGACAATTCGCGGCCGCAGCCGAGCCCGAACGTGCCCGTGATGCGGCCGACCTGCACCCCGACCAATGGGGTAAGCTGCAACTGATCATCCCCGCGATGCCGCCGCGGACCGCAGGAGCAGGAGCGACCCGATCACCGCAATCCCGCCGACAAGGAAGGTCGACGAATAGCCGAAGACGCCAGCCGCCAGGCCTGCCAGCGGCCCCGCCAGCGCAATCGCAAGGTCGAAGAACGCCATGAAATTGCCGACCGCCTGGCCCCTTTGATGCGCCGGAAGCCGGCGCGTCGCCACGACGCCCATGGCCGGGAAGATCAACGAAAATCCGGCGCCGGTCAGCCCCGCGCCCGCGGTCGCAAGCCACCCCACCGGCGCCAGCCAGAGGAGGAACTGTCCCGCCAGCTCGACAGCCAGTGAAAGCGAGACGACGCGGGCAGCACCGAACCTGTCGGTCCATTGCGTTCCGATCAGGCGCACCACGACATAGGAGAAGCCGAAGAGCGCCATCGCGACGCCCGCGCCGCTCCAGCCCTCCGCCGCATAGTCGAGCGGCAGGAATGCGGCCATGCCGGCAAACGGAACCGTCGCGAGCATCAGCACCGTGCCCGGCCGCCAGATCAGCTTCAGCACGTGATGGAACGGCACCCGCTCACCGCCGAGGGCGCGAACGGCCGGCAGCGCGGCGGCGATCGCGAGCGCCACGAGCGGACTGGCGATGGCAAAAACGGCCACGCCGCCGAAGCCGAAAAGGGAGTACATGGCCAATCCGAACGGTGCGCCGGCACCGAGGGCGCTATACAGCGCGATTCCCTGCCAGGACATGACCCGGCCCGTCCGTGCCGCGCCGATCCTGCCTATCCCCCAACTCATGGCGCCGGTGACGAACAGGCTCTCGGCGGCGCCCAGAAGCAGCCGGCCTAAAACGAGTACGGCAAGCGCCGGTATCGGCTGCCCGGCGAGAAAATCGGCGCCGAGATAGAGGAGGCCGCTGGCGGCCGCCAGCGGCAGTCCGAGAAGGACCGCGAATTTGGGTCCCCTCTGGTCGCTCAACGTTCCGGCCCTGTGCCACGACAGGATCGTGACCAGCGACTGGATGCCGATCACCCAGCCGACCGTGAATCCGCTGAAGCCGAGCTGGTCATGGATATAGAGAGAAAGTACCGGCAGCGGCGCGCCGACGGTCAGGAACCCGAAAAAGACGATCGCCACCATCGGAGCCAAGCCGGTGAAGGCGCTTCGCTGTTCGGGCGAGATGGAGGAAATAGTTGCGTCTGTCATTCTTTAACGCCTTTGTCGCCGGCCGGCCTGGGCCGGAACCGGAAGGGAAGGCGTTGGGTGACGTTAACGCTTACGGAGACGGGAGGGTCTCGGATAGGCGGCTATCTATTGGCTGATTGCCGTCCGGTCAATGCCTGATTCAGGCAATTGGTCTCTATCGTGCCAGCGCCGGGACCGGCTTCAGCACGTTGAGAAGCGCGCCGTAGGGCACCAGCATCAGGAGACCCATGAGGATCTTCACCGAGAGGTCGCCGATCGCCAGCGTCATCCAGAGCGGGGCCTGGCCGCCGAACAGCGCCGACGGGAAGGCAAGCGAGCCGTCGGGCATGCCGAACGCGGTATCGAGGAAGGCAAAGGCGGCGGAAAAGGCGAGCGAGAAGAAGATCGCCGTGTCGAGCAGAGAGCCGCACATGGTCGCAGCGAGCGGCGCCCGCCACCATGCCTGTCGACGCAGGCGCCCGAACACCGTGATGTCGAGAAGCTGGCCGGTCAGGAACGCCGTCCCGGACGCGATGGCGATGCGTGGCGTTGCGAGGAAGACCGACAGAAGCACGCCGACGACGAAGCCGGCGAAGACGACGCGCCTGGCCGCCGGCTTGCCGTAGCGCCGGTTGGTGAGATCGTTGACGAGGAAGGCGACGGGATAGCTGAACGCGCCCCAGGTGAGGATATCGCCGAGGCCGAAATGGCGGAACGGATACTGGACGAGGATGTTCGACGCCGTGACGACGGCGGCCATCGCCAGGGCGAAGGGCAGCAACTCTCTGCGCAGGGTCATTTTTTTATCCTGGGTGATGGAACCAGTGCCTATGCGGGCCGAGTCGGCCGCGAGCGGATCAGGCCGCTACGGCTTCGCCGGCCAGCTTCTTGGCGATCTGCTTTTTGAGCAGCCGGGCGCGCTGCGACAGTTCCTCGTTGCCCGCCTTCATCAGGTAGGCGTCGAGGCCGCCGCGATGCTCGACCGAGCGCAGCGCGTTCGCGGAAATGCGCAGGCGGACGCTCTGGTTGAGCGCCTCGGAGATCAGCGTGACGCTGACGAGGTTGGGCAGGAAGCGGCGCCGCGTCTTGTTGTTGGCGTGGCTCACATTGTTGCCGCTCATCACGGACTTGCCGGTCAGTTCACAGGTACGGGACATCTCGTTCGACCTTCGGTTACCTCTGGGCCATGGACCAGTGCCGCACCGTTTGGCTTGGCGCGCGGGCAGGGTCAGGCGGCCTCATGGAAAGTTGGCGTTCCCATAGTGGCATTTCGCCGAACCGTCAAGACGCGAAGCGGCAGATGCGAAACCGCCGGACAATCCACAACTTTGCCGGAATCCCTGCTATAAGCAGGCGAAAGGGACACGTTTCGCAACCGGATCGCGCATGACCGACCGTCTGGCCCGAACGGCCTCCTTGGCCGCCCCCCTCATTGCCGTCTTCTTCCTGCAGGCGCCCGGGACCGCCCTCGCCGCAGCGAAGAAATTCGTCGCCGATTATACCGTCTCGCTCTATGGCCTGACGCTGGCGCATACCAGCTTCACCAGCACGCTCGACGGTAACGACATTTCGATCGACGGCACCATCGCCACCGCCGGCGTCGCCCGCATCATCGACGACACCAAGGGCACGACCACCGTGCGCGGCCATCTTTCAGGGGACGGGGTCACACCGGATTCCTTCGCCATCGCCTACAAATCCGGCAAGAAGAACAAGCGCACCGAAATCGATTTCACCGACGGCGCCGTCTCCCGCACCATGAACGAACCGCCGCTGAAGAAGCGCAAGAAGTGGGTGCCGCTTTCCGCCGACGATTTGAAGGCCGTGACGGACCCGCTCTCGGGCATCATGGTGCGGGCCGACAAGCCGGCGGATGTCTGCAACAAGACGCTCCGCTACTATGACGGCGAGCTTCGCGCCGACATCGCCTTCTCCTATGCCGGCAAGAAACCGCTTTCGATCCCCGGCTATTCGGGCGACGCCACGGTCTGCATGGCCCGATTCACGCCGGTCGGCGGCTACCGACCGGGTAATTCGACCATCGAATACCTAAAGAACAAGGGCAAGATGACCATCGCCTTCGCGCCGATGGGTTCGACCGGCATGTTCGTGCCGGTCAGTGCCTCCGTCGGCACCAAGATCGGCACCGTCAGCGTCAGCGCCGACCGGTTGGAAGCGAAGCAATAAAGCCGCATCGGGTCGCCGCGGCCGGGAGGCGGTGGCCGTTCGCGATAGTCCGAGCCTTTGCGGCCGCTCAGAAATTATCCTTGCGCTTGCGTATCTCGGCGAAAACCTCCACGTCGACCGCCTTCGCCATGCCGAGCGTGTTGCGCACGCCGGCGTCGTGCCAGCGCAGGAACGGATTGGTCTCGAGTTCGCGCTCGATCGTCGTCGGCAGCGTCGGCTTGCCGGCTGCCCTGAGCTTGCGGATCTCCTCGGCGCGCGCGGCGAGCGCGCTGTTTCCGGGATCGATCGTCAGCGCGAAGCGGGCGTTCGCCTCGGTATATTCATGGCCGCAATAGACGCGCGTCGTGCCAGGCAGCGCCGCGAGCTTCTTCAGGGAGGCGAACATCGTCTCCGGCGGACATTCGAACAGCCGCCCGCAGCCGAGCGCGAAAAGCGTATCTGCGGTGAAGACGACGCCGCTCTGCGGGAAATGATAGCTGACATGACCGGCCGTATGCCCCGGCGTATCGATCACCCGCACCGGCTCGCCGCCGAAATGCAGCGTGTCGCCCCCGGCGACCTGCCTGTCGATGCCAGGGATCTTCGCCGCTTCCGCCTTCGGCCCGATGATCGTCAGCCCGAATTTTTCCTTGAGCGCCAGATTGGCCTGCACGTGGTCGGTATGATGATGCGTCGTCAGGATGGTGCTCGGCTTCCAGCCGGTTCGCTCGATCGCCTTCAGGATCGGTCCTTCCTCGGGGGCATCGATGAGCGCGGTCTCGCCGCTCTCCCGGTCATGGATCAGAACGCCGAAATTGTCGCTCAGGCACATGAACTGCTCGATCTCGATCGCCATCGATGTCTCCTTTCGTCGCCAAAGACATAGAGGGCATGCACCGTCCTGTCACCTACGGCTTCGTTGGGCCAATCTTGCCGTTCCCCGCGACCGCCGCTACCGTCCGGCCCATGCACAGTGATATCGTCGACCTGCGCTCCTTCTATGCCTCGATGCTGGGCCGGCTGGCCGAGCGCTCGATCGCGATGGCGCTCGCTTCGGTCTGGGCGACGCTCGGCAATGAGAGGCTGGTCGGCCTCGGTTACGCGGTGCCCTGGCTGGAGCGCTTCGGCGCCGATGCCGAACGCGTCTTCGCCTTCATGCCGGCCGCGCAGGGCGCGGTGAACTGGCCGCCGAGCGGTCCGTCTGCGACGGCGCTCGTCTTCGACGAGGACCTGCCGCTGGTCGATTCATCGATCGACCGCGTGCTGATGGTCCATTCGCTCGAACATGCCGAGAACCCGCGCGAGACTCTGATGGAAATCTGGCGGGTGCTCGCGCCCGGCGGCCGCCTCGTCATCGTCGTGCCGAACCGCCGCGGCGTCTGGGCGCGCTTCGAGCACACGCCTTTCGGTACCGGCCGGCCCTATTCGCGCGGCCAGTTGACGGCGCTGCTCCGCGAGGCGAACTTCACGCCCGGTTCCTTTGCCGAAGCGCTGTTCTTTCCGCCAAGCGTCCATCGCTCGACCCTTCGGCTCTACCCGCTCTTCGAGCGCACCGGGCGCCGTTTCGGGCCGATGTTCGCAGGCGTGATCGTTGTGGAGGCGCAGAAACGCCTCTATCAGGGCCTGCCGGTCGCCGCCCGTGCGTCCCGCCGCGTCTTCGTGCCGGTCTTGACGCCGCAAGGGGCCGGCCGCTTGCGACCGGTCTCCCGCACGCCCGATCGATGACGGGCTGACAGCGCCGCCTTTCGGAACCATATCCAGTTTCGTAGTGATGTCGGCGGAAGCGCAATAGTACTGCCCGCCGCTCGTGATCTCGCCGCAGGAACATCTCCATGCCCGACAAGAAGCCGGAACCCGAAGACGCGAAGACGCCCAGCCAGCAACCCGAATACAGCCTGCGCGAGCAGATGACGATGATGATGCGGGCCTTCATGGCCTCGCCGCTCCGCAACAGGATATTCTGGCTGGCCGGCGGCATGCTCGCCATGATCCTCGCCATCGCGGCCGGACAGGTCATCCTCAACCGCTGGTACAGGCCCTTCTATGATGCCATCGAGCGCCGGGATTTTCCCGGCTTCGTCCAGCAGCTCCTCGTCTTCGCCGCCATCGCCGGCAGCCTGCTGGTGCTCAACATCGTGCAGACATGGCTGAGCCAGATACTCAAGCTCAGGCTGCGCGAGGGCCTGACGCTCGACCTGATCGGCGAATGGATGCAGGGACGGCGGGCCTTCCGGCTGGCCAATGCCGGGGCGATCGGCGTCAATCCCGACCAGCGTATGCACGAGGATTCCGGTCACCTGACCGATCTTTCCACGACGCTCGCGGTCGGGCTGGTGCAGTCGACCGTCCTGCTCTTCTCCTTCGTCGGCGTGCTGTGGTCGCTGTCGTCCGGATTCACCTTCCACGTATCGGGCCACAGCTTCCAGATACCCGGCTACATGGTCTGGGCCGCCATCCTCTACGCCGCTTCCGCCTCATGGCTGAGCTGGCTGGTGGGACGGCCGCTGATCGGCCTCAACGGCGAGCGCTACGCGCGCGAGGCCGACCTGCGCTACTCGCTGGTGCGCGTCAACGAGCGCGTCGACGCGATCTCGCTCGCTGGCGGTCAGGCCGATGAACAGCGCCGGCTGCAACGCGACCTCACCGCGCTTATCGCCGTGCTGCGCAAGCTCGTCACCGCCAATATCCGCCTGGCATGGGTCACCGATGCCTATGGCTGGGTGACGATCGTCGCCCCCATCATCATCGCCGCGCCCGTCTATTTCGCCGGCGACATGACGTTCGGCGGGCTGATGATGGCCGTGGGCGCCTTCAACCAGGTCCATTCCTCGCTGCGCTGGTTCGTTGCCAATATCGAAACCATCACCGACTGGCGCGCCACGCTGCTCCGTATCGCCGCCTTCCGCATCGCGCTCACGAAGACGGACGACCTGCACGCGGTGGAAAAACAGATCGATTTCAAGCGAACCGCCAAGGACGAGATCGTGCTGGAAGGCGTCGAGATCGCCTCGCCGGGCGGCTGCACGAAACTGAAGGAAAAGCGCGTCAGGATCGCCGCCGGCAAGAAAGTGCTGATCACCGGAGATCCTGGAACGGGAAAGACGCTGTTCTTCCGCGCCATGGCCGGACTCTGGCCCTGGGGCAGCGGCCATATCGGCATGCCCGAGGAACAGACGGTCACGTTCGTTCCGCGCACGCCCTATTTCCCGCCGGGCACGCTGCGCCAGGCCATGTCCTATCCGCTCGGGGAAAAGTCCTTCGAGGATGCCGAACTGACCGGCGCCCTGAAGCGGGCGGGCCTCGACCGGCTCGCCGGCTCGCTCGACCGCGAATCCCGCTGGGAACGCGAATTGAGCGATGACGAGCAGCACCAGCTCGCTTTCGCCAGGCTCGACCTCCACAGGCCCGACTGGGTCGTCATCGACGAGGCGCTCGACATGCTGGAGGGGGACGTCCGCAAGCGCGCGGTCTCGGTACTGGCCAAGCGGCTGAAGGATGCGACGATCCTCTACATCGGTCGCGCCGGCTTGGCCGACCGGCTTTTCTCGCGGACGCTCCATCTGGAGATGGACGCCGGCGGCCGTTCGCTGAAGCCGATGCGCGTGCCCTCGCCGCCCGGGAACGACAAGCCGAAAGCCGAGGAGGCGAAGCAGCCAAGCTGAAGCGAAGCCCTCGGCCGCCCGCCGCGTAGGGGGAAATTAACCGAAATGACATCGGATCGTTCCACTTTCGTCGTATCGGTGACATGATTCTTCCCTAGCGTAACATCCGTAGGCGAAGGCAGGGTGGCCCTCATTCCGCCCGCCGGGAACGGAAAGGAGCGCGGGATGAAGTCGATCCATGTTGTTTTCGGCGCAGCCGAATCCGAAGCCATGATCCGCGCGCACAACCTCGCCATCCATCAGTGCGACGCATTCGTTCACGAGATCGAAACGGACGAGGACGTTCGCCTGGTAATGGCCAGCCACTATGACCGCTGCATCGCGACGTTGCGCGCAGCGAGCGAGGGGATGGCCCGCGACCGTATGGCGGCAATGGCCGCCGCGGCGCAGTCGCCGCTCTGCGACGTGACCTTCGAGCCGGCCGTGTTGCGGCGCTAAGCTTCGTAGTTCGGTTACCTCAAAGGTAATCGATCCGCATACGGCATCATGGGAATTTCCGTCTGGACAGACGATGTTCAGAAGGAGTTCCGACATGGTTGCATACGCCGTCGCCCACATGCGCCAGGTTACGATGGGACCGGCCATCGTCGAATATCTTCACCGTATCGACGCGACATTGGCGCCGTTCGGCGGCCGCTTCCTCGTCCATGGCGGCGAGTTCGAACTGCTCGAAGGCGATTGGCCCGGTAATCTGATCGTCATCGAATTCCCGAACCGGGAAGAGGCCAAGGCCTGGTATGCCTCGTCCGCCTATCGCGAGATCGTAGCCCTCCGCACCAAAAACTCGCAGTCGGATGTCATCCTCGTCGACCGCATCGCCCAACCGCACAAGGCGACGGACGTGCTCGGCTAGACGAGGCCACGCCAACCGCCGGCATCACGCCACCAGCGGCTGCACCTTCCTGCCGGCGCTCCCGATCTTCTCCATCTCGTAGGGCGTGGTCTGATAGACCTGGTTGATCCAGTTGCCGAAGAGAAGATGCGCGTGCGAGCGCCAGCGATTGAGCGGCTGCCGCTTCGGATCGTCGCCGGGGAAATATTCGTGCGGCACCCTGATCGACACGCCGGCCGCCACGTCGCGCTCGTATTCTTCCTTGAGCGAGGTGGAATCGTATTCGATGTGGTTGAACATGTAGAGCCTGTTGCAGTCGGCCTCGGTGACCAGACACGGTCCGGTCGCGTCCGACTCGATCAGGAGTTCGAGCGGCGAACCGACGGGGATGTCGGCGGCGCGCACCTCGGTCCACCGCGAGACCGGAATGGAGAAATCGTCAGAGAAGCCCGCCAGATAGGGCGAGGCAGGAGCGTTGTTGCGGTGGCGGAACACGCCGAAGGCCTTCTTTTCGAGCGTGTGCTTGGGAACGCCGTGGAAATGCCAGGCGGCCGCCATCGCGCCCCAGCAGATGAAGAAGGAGGAATGGACGTTGGTCTTCGTCCAGTCGAGGATGCGGGTCAGTTCCTCCCAGTAATTGACCTCCTCGAAAGGCAGGAGTTCGATCGGCGCGCCGGTGATGATGAAGCCGTCGAACTTGCGCGCCTTGACCTCCTCCCACGTCTGGTAGAAGGCGATCAGGTGCTCCTCCGGCGTATTCTTGGCCTTGTGGTTGCCGATGCGCACCAGGGTCAGCTCCACCTGCAGCGGCGTCGTGCCGATCAGCCGCGCGAATTGCGTCTCGGTGCGGATCTTGTTCGGCATCAGGTTGAGGAGACCGATCTGCAGCGGCCGGATGTCCTGGCGCAGGGCCGTCTTCTCGTCCATGACGGCGACGCCTTCGCGCGCTAGTACCTCGCGAGCAGGAAGCTGGTCGGGGATCTTGATCGGCATCGCATACGCTCCAAAACAAAAAACCGGCCTTTGCCCTCGCAAAGCCGGTTCCGATGCAAACGGCCCTTTAGCGAGTTGTTTAACGTGGCTGCAAGCCGACCGGCCAAATCACCACGGATCGATAGGGCTGTTTTTAGGGCGGCCCGGGCTTTGCGTCAACGGAAAAGCTCTGATAGAGGCGGGCGGCGACCTTCCTCCCGCGAGATGCGACATGCACGAGCGCCCGCAGCCGAGACCCGGCATCATGGACATCGAGGCCTATGTGCCGGGCAAGAGCACGGCGCCCGCCGGCGTCGCGAAGGTCCACAAGCTCTCGTCGAACGAGAACCCTCTCGGCCCCTCTCCGAAGGCGATCGAAGCCGCGCGTGAAGTCGCGACGCGCCTCGACGTCTATCCCGACGGGTCCGCCCGTCGCCTTCGCGAGACGATCGGAGAGGCGCATGGGCTCAATCCGGCAAACATCGTCTGCTCGAACGGGTCGGACGAGATCCTCGGACTGCTCGCGCAGATCTACCTGTCGCCCGGTGACGAGGCGATCTTCACCGAGCACGCCTTCATGGTCTACCGGATCTATGTCCAGGCGGCGGGCGCCATTCCGGTCGCCGTGGAGGAGACGGACGAGCGCGCCGATGTCGACGCCATCCTCGCCGCCGTCACGCCGCGCACCAGGATCGTCTTCCTCGCCAATCCCAACAACCCGACCGGCACCTACCTGCCCATCCAGGAAGTCCGCCGCCTCCACGCCGGCCTGCCGCCAAGCGTGCTTCTGGTGCTCGATGCCGCCTATGCCGAATATGTCCGCCGCAACGACTACGAGGCCGGCATCGAACTGGTCGCCGCCAATCAGAACGTCGTCATGACGCGGACCTTCTCGAAACTCGGCCTGGGGGGTGCCCGGCTCGGCTGGATGTATGCGCCGCTTGCCATCGTCGACGCAGTGAACCGGGTGCGTGGGCCCTTCAACGTCAACGCCACCGCGATCGAGGCCGGCATCGCTTCCATACGCGACCGCGAGCACGTCGCGCGCAGCGTCGCCCACAACGAGACATGGCGGAACTGGCTGTCCGGAGAGTTTGAAAAACTCGGGCTGCGCGTGACCCCGAGCGTCGGTAATTTCCTGCTCGTCCACTTCCCCGAAGACGGCCGTCACGGCGCCGCCGCCGCCGACGACTATCTCAGCCAACGCGGCTATATCCTTCGCCGCGTCACCGGCTACGGCTTTCCCAACGCGCTGCGCATGAGCATCGGCACGGAAGAGGCCAACCGCGGTGTCGTTTCCGCGCTGGCGGAATTCCTGAGAGCATAGAAATGGCCGAACCGCTTTTCGACAGAATAGCCCTTATCGGCATCGGCCTGATCGGCTCTTCGCTGGCGCGCGTCGTCCGCCGCGAGGGCATCGCCCGTCATGTCGCGATCTCGACCCGCAGCGCCGCGACGCTCGAGCGTGCCGAGGAACTTGGGCTCGGCGATTCCTATTCGACGGATCCCGCCGTCGCCGCAAGGGACGCCGATCTCGTCGTCGTCTCCGTCCCGGTCGGCGCTTCGGGCGAAGTGGCGGAAGCGATCGCGCCGGCGCTGAAAGCCGGCGCCATCGTCACCGATGTCGGCTCGACCAAGGGCTCGGTCATCGCGCAGATGCGGCCGAAACTTCCGGCGAACGTCCATTTCATCCCCGGCCATCCGCTGGCCGGTACGGAGAAATCAGGGCCGGACGCGGGATTCGCCGAGCTTTTCGAGAACCGCTGGTGCGTCTTCACCCCGCTTCCGGGCACCGACCCGGACGCGCTGGAAAAGCTATCGGAATTCTGGCGCCGCTGCGGCTCCAACGTCGACACGATGGACCCGGATCACCACGACATGGTGCTCGCCATCGTCTCGCACCTGCCGCATATCATCGCCTATAATATCGTCGGCACGGCGGACGATCTGCAGACCGTCACCAAGTCCGAGGTCATCAAATATTCCGCCTCCGGTTTCCGTGATTTCACCCGTCTCGCCGCCTCCGACCCGACCATGTGGCGCGATGTCTGCCTGCACAACAAGGATGCCATCCTGGAGATGCTGGCGCGCTTCTCCGAGGACCTCGCCTCCTTGCAGCGCGCCATCCGCTGGGGTGACGGGGAGAAGCTCTTCGACCTCTTCACGCGCACGCGCGCCATACGCCGCTCCATCATCGAGGCGGGGCAGGAAGTAGACGTGCCGGATTTCGGCCGGCAGGTTCTGGCGCATCCGGAAAAGAGTGCGCCTCCGAAAGGCTGACCACTATAGCTGGAGCCTTTCAGGCAAGGCGGAAGGCTCTAAGGCAACGCTGGAACCCGCCCGACCGGGAAAAAGCCGACCGTCACGCGGCCTTCGCGTATGGTGACGGGCACCATGGGATCGTTGCCGAGCGCACTGACCAGGGCGAGGCCGCGATCGATGTCCTTCGCTTCTTCCGGGAATGCGAGCTTGAGCGCCGCGGCGAGTTCCTGCGGATTGCTTAATCTTACCGTGAGGTCGGCATCGAGCCGGCCCTCTTCATCGACCGAAGCACGGCCCTTGACCGTGACGCTGGCGTCGTCGCTCGGCGCGAGCATGAGTTTTTGTATCTGCGCCGAGCGGCCGCGAAAGCTTCGCACATCGTGAAGCGCCAGGCCGGCCCCGCCAGCGACGGTCACGTCGGCATCCCCGGAAAGCGGCGGCAACGCCTCCAGGTCGGGCAGCGACGGCCCGAAATCCAGCCCTTCGAAATGGCTCCGAAGATCGACGTCCGCGCCGGCCATGCTCGCCCTGCCGCACATGGAAGTGACGGTGAAGATCGGTTCCGCCTGGGTGCGCTCGGCGACCAGCATCTTGCCGCGGACCTCGACCGAGGCGTCATGGCCGAGCGGCGGAAAGAGCTCGCCTTGCATCCTCTTCCAATGGACCACGATCGGCCCTGTATTGGGCGCCTGGACAAGCGCCGGCGCCGCCAGGCGGATATGGATGCGCCGGGGATCGTATATGGTTGCGAAGGCGAGCATCGACGCCGCCGAGAACACCGAGGCGCTCGCCGGGTCGACGTAGCGGATCGACTTGCACTGCAGGATGAACCGCAGGGGAAAGCCGTGCACCTCATGGTCGGCGCAATCGGCGGTCGCCCCCGTCTCGCGCAAGGCCGCGAGCGTCGCCTCGACGCGTTGCCGGATGACGCCGGCGAAATGCATCCAGGCGAGGGTGTAGGCGATACAGAGCAGGACCAGGAGCAGCGGCAGCCACAGGAAACGCGCATATCGGCGGCGGCGCGGCGGGTTACTTGACGTCATGCGTTCGCTCTCGCTAGCCATTGCGCCATCCATGCATGGAACCGAGGCAGGCCATATGGGCGATTTTTGGGTTTTCGGCTACGGCTCGCTGATCTGGCGGCCCGGCTTCGCCCATGTAGAGACGCGACGCGCCCATCTCCATGGCTTCCGACGGTCGCTGTGCATCTATTCCTGGGTTCATCGCGGCACCGAGGCGCGGCCCGGCCTTGTGCTGGGGCTCGACCGCGGCGGCTCCTGTGTCGGCCTCGCCTTCCGCGTGCCCAGGGAATTGGAGGACGAGGTGACCGCCTATCTGCGCGAGCGCGAACTGGTGACCAACGTTTATCTGGAACGCCGCCTGAAGGTCCGTCTCGAAGGCGGCGGCGCCGTCCAGGCGCTGGCCTTCGTCGTCGACCGCTCGCATCGGCAATATGCCGGCAGGCTCGACGCCGGCCACGCCGCATCCGTCGTGCACGGCGCCGTCGGCCAGTCCGGGCGCAACGAGGATTATGTCTTCAGCACCGTCCAGCATCTCGAAGCCCTCGGCATCCACGATCATTGGTTGGAAAGCGTCGCCGCGAAGCTTTCCCACGATTAGACGGCGTCCGTGCAAACCAATCTCTAACCGGCGGCTGCGGCCGCTTCCGAAACATTCACCCCGAGCTGCCTGAGGCGCTCGAGCGCTGTCGGCGGCAGGGGCGGCGGGTTCTTCGACCGCGCCGCGTCGACGAGCAACGTGTCGCAGGCCTTTTCGGTTTCCTCGACCAGCCGCGCCATGAACTCGCGCTTGGAAAGACCCGGCGGGATCGGCGGCAGGAAGCGCGCCTTGATGACGCCCGGGTAGCGCAGGAACTTTCGTCGCGGCCAATAGAGCCCGGCCATATGGGCGACAGGAACGACGGGAAGGTCGAGACGGGAGTATATCTCCGCGATGCCATGCTTGTAGGCCGGCTCGGCGCCCGGCGGCCGACGCGTCCCCTCCGGATAAATGATGATCTGTCGGCCCTGCTCGACACGCTTGCGGGCCTCGACGATCACCTTCCGCAGCGCCTTCGCCGGGCTTCCCCGATCGATCGGGATCATGTTCATCTTGCCGAGATACCAGCCGAAGAAGGGAATCCATGTCAGCTCGCGCTTGAGGATATAGACCGCATCGGGGATATGCGGCACCAGCGCGAACGTATCCCAGAAGGATTGGTGCTTGGGCGCCAGTATATAGGCGCCGACGGGCAGGTTCTCCTGCCCCGTCACCTCGCTGTCGGTGCCGGCCAGCACCTTCTGCAGCCACAGATTGGTGCGAGCCCAGAACTTCGGCGCCCACCACGCACGCTTGCGTTCGACGAGAAAATAGAATGGCGTGAAGACGATCATCTCGACGACCGTGGCGGCGTAGAGCGCCAGGTTGAACGCCAGCGAGCGAAGAAAGATCATGAACCAGCGTCCCGAATCCGGAATTCACGCCATTTCCGGGAGCGCCGCACGAATTTCGGATTCGATGAGGACACCAGCAAGTTTGTCACTCTAGCGTGGTTTTCGGATTTGAAATTCGTTCGCGGGTCTCGATCCTTCATGTGACGGATTTCAAATCCGCCACACCAGTCCGAAATATTCCGGAGCCGTTCGATACATGCGGGCTTGGCAAAAGGCAAACGCCCGCGCCGGGCGGAGCGCGAGGATCTATTCCATCGCGGCGCTGATCACGGTGTGGTCGGCCTCGTGCGAGGGATCGGCGGGCAGCACGCTTCGGGCCAGCGCCGCCAGATACTTCACATATTCCGTGGCGAGCACGCGCACGGCATCCGGCTTGGTCAGCCAGCTTCCGTCGTCCAGTCTCGAATTGACCACCGGATAGGGCTCGACGCTCGCCCGCGGCAGCAACCGGTGCATCTCCAGCAGGCTGCGCGGCATGTGATAGTTGTTGGTGACGAGGATGACGCTGCCATAGTCGTGCTCGGCCATCCATTTCGCGCTCTGCTCGGCGTTTCCGACCGTATCGATCGCCTCATGGTCGATATCGACGCAGCAGGAAAAAAGCCGCTTGTCGCCGCCCGTTACTTCGCGCAGCGCCTTACGGCCGGAATGCGGATTGACCCCGCTGATGAGCAGGCGCTTCCCTTTGCCGGACTTCAGGAGATCAACCGCCGCAGCCAGGCGCGATTGTCCGCCGGTCAGCACGATGATGCCGTCGGCCGCACGCATATTGGCGGGCTGGGTGAGCAGGCTGACATGCTCGGCGAAAAAGCCGAAACCGACCGCAAGCGCGCAAGCAATCCCTGCCCCGCCCCACAGGGCGAGACGCATATGGCGCCAGAAGCGGCTCGGTGACGACAGAGGCTTTTCGGACTGCGCCCCGTCCCGGGTACTGGCCTGCCCTTCCGTGGATTCGCAAGCGTCCATTATGCTAGCGATAACAGTCAATTAAGGCGGCAGCTAGCCGAAACGGCGCTGCTCTCCCACAATAAGTTACCGCCCGTCGCGGACCGTGATCAAACGAGGAAGGCATTCTATCGCTCCGGCTGATGCGCCTCTATGTCGGCTAAGTAGCGCACGACCGTGAAATGCGAAGTGGCCGCGGTAAGGCCTGCGATGACGAGCACGATCAGCGCAACGCCGGCATAACCGCTCGAATCGATGGAGAAATTGCCGAAGAGCGCCGCCGCCTGATCGGCTTGCGGAGTGGCCATGTTGCGGGCCGATAGCCAGGCGAACACCAGGAAGACGATGATCGCGCCGATGCCGCCCGCGGCCGCGCCCTTCAGCCCCATCGTCAGGAAATGTCCGCGGAATTCGGAGGCGATGAAGCGGGCGTCGGCGCCGACGAAATGCAGCACCTCTATGATGTGGCCGTTGCCGGCCATGGCGCCGCGCGTGGCGAACACGACCGAAAGCACAGTCGCGGAAAGCATCAGCGCGAGAACGGTGACGCCGATGGTCACCGTCATGTGGGCCATGGCGATCAGGCGGTCCACCCAGCTACGGTGGTCGTCAAGGCTGGCGCTTGGGATCTGCGCCTTGATGAGGTCGCGCATGGCCGCGAAGTCCGGCGGGTGCGCCGTGTCGATGGTGACAACGACGAGGCGCGGGACCGGCAGTTCGTCGATGTCGAGGCCCTTGCCCAGCCACGGCTCGAGCAGCCGCGCGGTTGCCTCGCGATCGACGATCGACGCGCCGGTGACGCCCTTGAAACGCAAGGCGATCTCCTGCGCCGACTTCAAGGCCTGCTCCATGTCGAGTCCGTCGGCCGGCTTGATTTGGATGGTGGCCTCGCGCGAGATCTGCCCTTCCCAGGTGGCTGCGGCGCCGCGCACCAGTGTCACGGCGCCGAGCGTCAGGCAGGAGAGGAACGTCATGATGGCGATGACGAAGATCAGGGCCCGCCCGGCGATGTTCTGGCTCGGCACGATCGGCGCCATCGGACGCTGCGCCTGCTGTGGCCGCGCCGCGCCCGGCGCATAGGGCGACGGAGCCTGTTCGGACGGCGCGCCGGTCTCCGCGAAAGTGTTGCCGCCCGCCGCCTCAGTCATAGATGTCGAGCCTTCCGCTGGAGAGGATCATGCGCCTCGCGTCGACCTGCTCCATCAGGGTCACGTCGTGGGTAGCGATCACCACCGCGGTGCCCAAGCGGTTGAGTTCGATGAAGAGCCTCAGCAGCCGGCGTGCCAGGGGCGGGTCGACATTGCCGGTGGGTTCATCCGCGAGCAGGATCTCCGGCTGTTCGATCAGCGCCCGCGCGATCGCCGCGCGCTGCTTCTCGCCGCCGGAAAGCACCGGCGGCAGTACATGCATGCGTTCGCCGAGGCCGACCCATTTCAGGAGTTCGACCACGTCGCCGCGATAGCTGCCCTCCTCGCGCCCGCGCACGCGAAGCGGCAGCGCCACGTTCTCGTAGGTCGTCATATGGTCGAGCAGACGGAAATCCTGGAAGACCACGCCGATGCGCCTGCGCAACATCGGCAGTTCGCGGCGCTGAAGGCGCGAGCGATCCTTGCCGAAGACGGTGATCAGGCCGCGGGTCGGCTTGAGCGACAGGAAAAGCAGGCGCAAAAGCGTCGTCTTGCCCGCGCCGGACGGCCCGCTCAGGAACTGGAACGAGCGCTCGGGTATCTGGAAGGAGATGTCCCGCAGGATCTCCGGTCCCATTCCGTAGCGCAAGCCGACATTTTCGAAACGGAACACCTTCCCGCTGCCCTCACAACCCTCCCGCCTTACGGGGAAACATGTGTCCGACCATGGTTTCGCATGGTTAACGGCCGGTTAAATGGCGCCCGCGCCCGCGATCACATTTGGATCGTGGTGGCGAAGCATTAACCATTTCGGTTTACCCCCGTGGGTTCGAACGCACGGAAAACGGCCGGTCCCGCATGAATGATGCTTCGAAAGCGCGCCCGGTTTCGGGCGAAATCATGACGGGCGCGGCCGCCTCGACCTCCTTCTCCGCGAACCGTTCGTGTGCCGGGATCATCGACGCCGAATTCGAGACCGTGACGCCCGCGTCGAGCGACTTCGCACGACAGCGCCCTTCGGGCCGTGCCGCTTCCGGTTCCGCAGACACCGATTTTACCACACATGCGCCGGAACTTCCCGGCCTCGGCGTATTGAAGCGCGCTGAAGTCATCGAAGGGCGGCATCGTCAGCCTGGCGGGCCGGCCTTCTGGACCTTCGGCCTCTGTCTCGTGGCCGCTGCCTTCTGGATCTCGGGGGGCCATGCCCTGCTGCCGCCCGTCCGCCTGCCCGCCTTCCTGCAGGCCGCCCCGACGCTGAAGATCGCCTCCGTACGCACGCGCATCGAGAAGATCGACGGCCATGCCATCCTTTTCGTCGACGGCAGCGCCGCCAACGAGACGGGACGCGCGATCGAAGTGCCGCCGCTCGCCATCAGCGTCGAAGGCGAAAACGGCGGGACCACGCGCTTTTTCCTGGGGACAAGGGACCGGCAGGTGGCCGCCGGAGAGATCTTCGCCTTTTCCAGCCGCCTGGAGGTGCCTAAACACGGGGTGAAATCGGTCTCCGTATCGTTCGACAGATAGAGAGTTCAGCGCATGCCCGTCGTCCGCGGCAAGGACATCGAGGTCCTCTTCAGCGCTTCGGCCATCGCGCGCCGCAACCTCGAACTGGCCAAGGATATCGCCGCGCGCGACTATCGCGACCTTCTGGTGATCTCGATCCTCAAGGGCTCCTTCATCTTCGCCGCCGACCTGATCCGCGCCATGCACGATGCCGGTATTTCGCCCGAGGTCGAGTTCATCTTCATCTCCAGCTACGGCGCCGGCACCACCGCCGGCGAGATCAAGGTCCTCCGCGACATCGACAACGACGTAAGGGGCCGCGATATCCTCCTGATCGACGACATCCTGGAATCCGGCAACACGCTGAAATATACGCGCGACCTCATGCTCTCGCGCGGCGCGGCAAGCGTCCACATCGCGGTGCTGCTCGACAAGCACATGCGCCGCAAGGCCGATATCGACCCCGACTTCGTCGGTTTCGACTGCCCCGACCATTTCGTGGTCGGCTACGGCATGGACGTGGCGCACGCCTTCCGCGAACTGCCCTTTGTCGGTATCGTCAAGGGCGACGCCTGAGGATAGTCCCGGGCGCGCGGTCCGGGAGATTTCGATGTCCGAGAAAGGCGTGTGCGTGGTCATCGGCGCGGGTGACGATACCGGCGCGGCGATCGCCAGGGCATTCGCACGTGAAGGGCTGGCCGCCTGCGTCGTCCGCCGCCCGAGGCACCTCGATAAGCTGGAGACGCTCGCTGCCGAAATCCGCGCCGAAGGGAATGTAGCCCATGCCTTCGGCGTCGATGCGCGGGACGAGCCGGCGATGATGTCGCTCTTCAACTCGATCGAGGACGAGATCGGCCCGGTCGAGGTCGTCGTCTTCAACATCGGCGCCAATGTGCGCTTCCCGATCGTCGAGACGACCGCCCGCGTTTATCGGAAAGTCTGGGAGATGGCCGCCTTCGCCGGCTTCCTGACCGGCCGCGAAGCCGCCCGCCACATGCTGCCGCGCGAACGCGGGACGATCCTCTTCACCGGGGCGACGGCAAGCATGCGCGGCGGCGACGGCTTTGCCGCCTTTGCCGGCGCCAAGCACGCGCTGCGCGCGCTGGCGCAGTCGATGGCGCGCGAACTCGGGCCGAAGAACATCCACGTCGCGCATGTCGTCATCGACGGCGCCATCGATACGAACTTCATCCGCGGCATGCGGCCGGATGCCGACGAATTGCGCGAGCGGGACGCCATCCTGTCGCCCGACGCGATCGCGTCCGCCTATGTCGTGCTTCACCGCCAGCACCGCAGCGCCTGGACGCACGAGATGGATCTGCGGCCCTGGGTCGAGAAATGGTGAGGGCCGGATGAAAACGGTGGAATTCATCTTCGATTTCGGCAGCCCGAACGCCTATCTCGCGCACCGGGTGATCCCCGGGATCGAGGCGCGAACCGGAGCAGCGTTCATCTACAATCCCTGCCTGCTCGGCGGCATCTTCAAGGCGACCGGCAACAGATCGCCCTTCGAGCAGTTCACAGGGGTGAAAAACAGGCTCGACTACGAGCGGCTGGAGATCAGACGCTTCGTCGAGCGGCATCATATCGACGCCTTCAGGATGAACCCGCATTTTCCGGTCAATACCCTCCTGATGATGCGCGGCGCCATCGTCGCGGGCGAGGAAGGAAAACTGGCCCCCTATGTCGAGACGTGCTTCCGCGCCATGTGGGAGGACGGCAGGAAGATGGACGATCCGGCCGCTGCCGGCGCGGCCCTCGACGCCGCGGGGTTAGATGGCCGCGCCGTTCTGGAACGCACGCAGGAACAATGGGTCAAGGACAGGCTGATCGCCAACACCGAAAGCGCCGTCGCCCGTGGCGTCTTTGGCATGCCGACCTTCTTCGTCGGCAAGGAAATGTTCTTCGGCAAGGACCGGCTGGCCCTTGTGGAGGAGGAAATCCTGAAAGCCCAACCGACCGGCTAATTTGCCTTTTCGATCTCCTCATGGAAATGCAAGCGGTTGCCAAAGGGATCGATGACCGAGATCTCGCGCGTTTCCCAGGGCTTCACCTCCAGCCCCGGCTTGGCGAAACGGTAGTCCTTTTCCGACAGTTCACGATGGAAGCCGGCGATATCGCCGACATGGATGCGCAGCGCGCTGCCGGGAATGGCATCGCCATGATGTTCGGAGAGATGCAGCACGCATTCGCCGCGCGCGACCTCCATATAGAGCGGGAAATTATCCCCGTAGCGATGCTCCCAGCGAACCTCGAAACCGAGGAATCCCTCGTAGAATTCCCGCGCTTTGGCGACATCGAAAATGCGCAGGATAGGTATCACCCGGCCGAGGCGTGGCATGAAGCGGTCCTTGTCGTGGGGAAAATAGCTATTTGAACTGGAGCAGCCGCTCGAGATAGCTGCGCTCGACCTCGGGGCTGAGCGCATTGCCGAGCCGCTTGCGGATGGCTTCGAGGATGCGCCGCGCCCGCTGCACGTCGATCTCGTCCGGCACCTTGACCGAATCGCCGAAATCCGGGCCCGTCGTGGCGCGCGGCCGGCCGAGCGGGTCGCGGTCGGCGTTCTGCTGGCGGCCGCCATTCTGCGAGCCGCCCTGGTCGCCCTGCTGTGCCTGCTGCATCTGCTGCATCATGTCCTTGGCGCCGCGCCTCAGCGCCTCCAGCGCCTGGCTTTCTTCGCCGAGCGCCTGCTCGCCCTCGCCCTGGCCAAGCGACTTGCCGGCCTCGCCCATGGATTTGTCGGCGTCGCCGAACCCCTTGCCGGGCTTGATGCCAAGCTCGTCGAGCTTCTTTGTGAGATCGCCGAGATCGCCGCGGAGCTTGCCCTGCCCCTGCTGCAGCTGCTTCAGCGCCTGCGCGAGTTCGTCCGGCGTCATGCCGCCGGAGCCGTCCTGCTGCCCTTGTTGTTCACCGCCCTCGCCTTGCTGGCCCATCTGGCCCTGGCCCGTCTGGTCCTGATCCTGGCCCTGGCCCTGGCCCATCTGGCCTTCCTCGCCGCGCTCGCCCTGCTGCCCTTGCTGCAGGCGGAAGGTCTTGTTCATCAGTTCCTGCTGGCGCCGCATGAGTTCGCCGAGCTTGTCCATCTGCTGCCGCATCTGGCCCTGCTGCTGGCCGCCCTGCTGGCCCGGCCGGCCGGCCTGGAGATTGTTCATCATGTTCTGAAGCTGCGAGAGCAGTTGCTGCGCCTGGTCGCGCGCTCCGGATCGGGCCAGGTTCTCGATCTGGTCGAGCATGCGCTCGAGATCGCCCTGCCGGATCTCCTGTCCGTTCTGCGGCATCTGCTGCGCCAGGTTCGGGTTCTGCTGCATGCGCTCGGCGAACTCATGCAGATACTCCTGCATGGCCTGCCTGAGTTCCTTCATCAGCTTCTGGATCTCCTGGTCGGAAGCGCCGTTCTTCAGCGCCTGCTGCAGCGCCTGTTCCGCCTGGCGCAGGCGCTTCTCCGCGGCCGAAAGGTTGCCCCCCTCGATGCCGAGCGCGATATCCCAGAGATAGGAAACGACGTCGCGATACTGGTCGTCCGTCCGCGCAAGCTGCAGCCGGGTGCGGGCGCTCATGATCGCCAGGTAGTGCGCCATGCTGGTGAAAGTGTCCTCCGGCCTGAGCGTGATCGCATCCATCATGTCGAGCACGCGCTGCTTCTTGTTGGCGTCGAGCGCGAGGATGCGCCGCTGTTCGACGAGCGCGCGCGCCAGCGGATTGGCGAACGGCCGCTCGGGCAGCCGCAGGAGCTTCGTCTCGCTCGAGGCCTCGTGCCCGGCGTCGTCCTTGGCCTTCAGCGTCAGCCGCACCATCGTCCCGGCCCAGGGATGGTCGGTCAGGTCCTTGACCGTCCGGGCGACATGGTTCTTCGCGTCACGGCGCGGCAGCGTCAGCGGCATTTCGGGAGCCGGATAGAGCGGGTGGGCGTTGGCAGCCTGCGGATCGGCCGGCTCGAAGACCGCCTCGGCCGAGGCCGGCCCGTAATCGTCCTCGATCGAGTAGGTGAGTTCCAGCGCCCCGTTGACGGCATGTTTCGGCTCGCCGGAGAAGCGGATCACGGGCGGCTTGTCGGGAATGACATCGAAGGTCCAGCGGCGCATTTCGCTACCGTCCGATTTCAGGCTGATGGCGCCGTTCTTGGTCAGCGCGGCGGCGAATTCGGAGATTTTCGCTGCTGCCCCGCCGGAGACATCGGACGCCTTCGCCTTGCCGCCTTCGCCCGCCTTCTTCGCGGGAATGTCGCGCGCATTGCCGGCCGCATCGATGAAATCCAGCGTTTCCTTGCCGCTGCCGCCGGTGACCCGCAGCGCAAGCTGGCTGTTCTCGGGTATCCGGAAATGCTCCGTCCCGGTCTCGCCGGCCCCGGTGTCGCCGCCGCTGGTGAGGAAGATCGGAGCGCGGCCGGTATAGGAAGGCGGCGTCACCCAGGCATCGATCCTGGGCGGGACCGCCTCGCGCATCGCGGCGGGGCGGAACGCGTCGGCGACGCTGCCGCCATTGGGGCTAGAGGAAAAGGCGAGGGCCACGACGAATATGAGCGCCACTGCCGCGCGGATCGCCCAGGGATCGCGTTCGGGCATGTTCGGGCGGGGTGCGTCGGCGGAAACGCCGGCGAGTTTCTCCGCCATCCGGCGCTGGTGCTCACGCCAGAGCGCCTGCGAGAAATCGTCCGCATTGCCGCCTGGCCGGTCCGTCTGCACCAGGACGGGCGTGTGCATAAGTCCATTGGCCTGCTCGATGCGGCGGTCGATCTCGGCCTCGGTCGGCATACGGAAGACGCGCAACGGAAAGAGCGCGGCGAGCGCCGCCAGCCCGAACAGCACCGTCAGGCCGATCCTCAGCCAGTCGGGCGCGACACGGAACAGGCCGAACCACGAGACGCTGAGGAAGAGCCCGGCGACCAGCAGGATCGGCAGGACGAGCGGCCAGCCCCGCTCCACGACCATGGCGGCGCGCGTCATCGAGCGCGTACGATAAAGCCGCGAAAACAGGCCTTTGTCGAAATCTGCGGGCGTGTCGGCCATCGATCCCTTCCAGGTCGATATGTCGAACCTGTCACCTCAAGCGCAAATCGCGCTCTCTAAAGGATAGCAGCAATCTCGGCAAAGGCGAGGCGGCGGCACGAAAACGTGAAAAAGTCTCACATGCGGCGGGGTTGTTCGGGAAATCCGTCAGGCCTGAGCGAAAGCGGTGCTCGGGGAGCACCGGAGCGGAGCGTACATCAAGTACGTGAGCACCGGAGCGCAGCCGGACGCCGCTTTCGCTCAGGCCTGACGGATTTCTGGCCTCATAGCCAGTCCGGCAGGGAATCGAGCCCGATCAGTTCCTCGTAGCTGCCGCGCGGCCGGACGACATGGTAGCGGTCGCCGTCGACCAGCACCTCGGGAACGAGAAGCCGCGTATTGTAGGTGCCGGCCTGCACCGCGCCGTACGCGCCCGCCGTTCCGATCGCGATCAGGTCGCCCGATCGCATCGCCGGCAGGTCTCGGCCGAGCGCTAGATAATCGCCGGTCTCGCAGACCGGCCCCACGACATCGACGACCTTGCGCGCCGCATCCGGCCCCGGCTCCACGACCGGGCGGATGTCGTGCCAGGCGTCGTAGAGCGTCGGACGCACGAGATCGTTCATCGCCGCGTCGACGATCAGGAAATTCTTGGCGTCGCCATGCTTCATGTAAATGACTTCGGACACCAGGATCCCGGCATTGCCGACGATCAGCCGGCCCGGCTCGAAGATGACCTTGAGGTCGAGCGGCGCGATGTGCCTTCGCACGATCGCGGCGTAGGCGTCCGGCAGAGGCGGCGGCTCGTTGTCCAGCCGGTAGGGAATGCCGAGTCCACCGCCGAGATCGACATGGCTTATGTCATGTCCATCGGCCTTGAGTGTCGCGGTCAGCTCCGCCAGCAGCTTGAACGCATCGTCGAAGGGCTGCAATTCGGTGATCTGGCTGCCGATATGCATGTCGACGCCGACCACTTTTATGCCCGGCAGGGAAGCGGCACGGCGGTAGACGCCGCGCGCATGCTGCAGGGGAATGCCGAACTTGTTCTCGGCCTTGCCGGTGGCGATCTTGCGGTGCGTCTTCGCGTCGACGTCCGGATTGATCCGGAGCGAGATCGGCGCGACCTTGGCCGCCGCCACGGCGCGCGCGGAAAGCAGGTCGAGTTCCGGTTCCGACTCCACATTGAAGCAATGGATGCCCTCCGCGAGCGCGAAATCCATCTCGCGCGCGGTCTTGCCGACGCCGGAAAAGACGATCCTGTCCGGAGGAATGGATGCGGCGAGCGCGCGGCGCAGTTCGCCTTCCGAAACGACGTCGGCGCCGGCGCCGAGCTTCGCCAGCGTCCGGATCACCGCCTGGTTGGAGTTCGCCTTCATGGCATAGCAGACGAGAGCGTCCATGCCGGCGAACGCATCGGCGAATACCGTGTAGTGCCGCGTGAGCGTTGCGGTGGAATAGCAATAGAAGGGCGTACCCACGGCTGCCGCGATCGCGGGCACCGGCACGTCCTCGGCGTGGAGCACGCCGTCGCGATAGTGGAAGTGATTCACTGGAAACCTGCGGAAAGCTAGTCGATAAGGCCGTCGAGGAAGAAGCGCTTGTCCTTCTCCGGTTTCTGCGGCTCCGGCGGCAATGGCGTCTTCTTCTGGTCCTGCGCTTCCTTGCGCGACTCGACCGCGGCCTGGTACGGCGTGTCGAGATCGGACGGACGCCGGCCGCAGGCGCTCGCCAGGAGCGCGACGGCGCCGAAAAGTGCCAGAAGTGCCGTCAGCCTGCGCCAGTTCATGGACCTGCCCGTTCGCGAAACCGTTCGCGCCTTTTAGCGGAGATTCTTCGGCCGCGCACCCTGTTTCAGCCGCTTGCGCCAGTAGCGGATCTGCCGGCGCACTTCAGCCGGCGCCGTGCCGCCGAAGGAGGTGCGGCTTTTCACCGAGTTCCGCACGGACAGCACGGAATAGACGCCCTCGTTGATAGCGGGGTGGATCGCCCGAAGCTCTTCCAGCGCCAGCTTCTCCAGCCCGCATTTCTTCTGTTCCGCCAACGCCACCGCGCGGCCGGTGACGTGGTGCGCCTCACGGAACGGCAATCCGGCCTCGCGCACCAGCCAGTCGGCAAGATCGGTCGCCGTGGAATAGCCGGCGCCGGCGGCCTTTTTCATCGCGGCGGCGTTGACGACGAGGTCGCCGACCATGCCCGTCATCGCCGCCAGCATCAGGTCGAGCGTCTCGGCGGCGTCGAAGACGGCCTCCTTGTCTTCCTGCATGTCCTTGGAATAGGCGAGCGGCAGGCCCTTCATGACGGTGAGCAGCGCGACGAGATGGCCGTTCAGGCGGCCCGTCTTGGCGCGCACCAGTTCGGCCGCGTCCGGATTCTTCTTCTGCGGCATGATCGAGGAGCCGGTGGAGAAGGAATCCGACAGTCTGACGAAGCCGAATTGCGGCGTCGACCAGATCACAATCTCCTCCGCCAGGCGCGACAGATGCACGCCGGCGATCGAGGCGAGCGCCAGGAACTCCAGCGCGAAATCGCGGTCGGCGACCGAATCGATCGAATTGCGCGTCGGCTCGCGGAAGCCGAGCGCCTTCGCCGTCATGTGCCGGTCGATCGGAAAGCCCGTGCCGGCGAGCGCGGCGGCTCCGAGCGGGCTCTCGTCCATGCGTTCGATCGCGTCATGCGCGCGCCAGAGGTCGCGGCCGCACATCTCCACATAGGCCATCAGATGATGGCCGAAGGTGACCGGCTGGGCGGATTGAAGATGGGTGAAGCCCGGCATCACCGTCGCCGCGTGCTCCTCGGCACGGTCGAGCAGCACCGCGATCAACGTTTCGAGCGCCGCGGCGACCCGCTGCGTTTCCTCCTTCACCCAGAGACGGAAATCGACGGCGACCTGGTCGTTGCGCGAGCGCGCCGTGTGCAGCCGCCCGGCCGCCGGTCCGATCAGTTCGGCAAGCGCGGCCTCGACGTTCATGTGGATGTCCTCGAGCCTTCTCGAGAACTCGAACCTGCCCGCCTCGATCTTTGACAGGATCGTGTTGAGGCCGTGCGCGATCTTGCGGTTATCCTCCGCCGAAAGGATGCCGGCCTCGGCCAGCATCTCCGCATGCGCGAGCGAGCCGCGGATGTCCTGGGCGTAGAGCTTCTTGTCGAAACCGATCGAGGCGTTGATGGCCTCCATCACCGCCGAGGGCCCCGAGGCAAATCGTCCGCCCCACATCTGGTTGCTGGCCTTTTTCTCGCTCATCATGTTTACCGGCTGGAAGGAGATCGAAGGAATGTCCGACGCAACGAAACCCCGGTCGGCGACGCGCGTCGTGGCGATCGTCATCGCGCTCTGCGTCATCGCGGCCGGGCTTGCCCTATACGTGACGGAACGGCCTTCTGGCAACAATCCGGGCGAGACGGCGAGCACGGCTTCGGCTCCGGACGGCTGCGCCGCCAAGGCAGGCGAAGCGAAGAAACTGGCGGCGGCCGCTACCGGCAGCGTCGCGGCGATGTCAGCTTCCGGCGCGCCGGCAAGCCTCGCCTCGCTTTCCTTCAACGGCCCGGACGGCAAGCCGATGAAGCTTGCCGATCTCAAGGGCAAGACCGTGCTTCTCAATCTCTGGGCGACGTGGTGCGCCCCCTGCCGCGCCGAGATGCCGGAGCTCGACGCCCTGCAGAAGGAGAAGGGGGGATCGGCCTTCCAGGTCGTCGCGGTCAACGCCGATACGGGCGGCGACGACAAGCCGAGGAAATTCCTCTCCGAGACCGGCGCGACGACGCTGACCTACTACAGCGACCACACGATGGCGCTGTTCAATGATCTCAAGGACCGCGGCCTGGCGCTCGGCCTCCCGGTCACGCTGCTCGTCGACAAGGATGGCTGCATGCTCACCCATATGAACGGGCCGGCCGCCTGGGCGAGCGCCGAGGCGAAATCCTTTATCGACGCCGCCGGCGGGTGAGACGGCTGAACGGACCTGTCCCTCGACACCGATCGGTAAAGGCCAGACTTTCTGGTGCCCTTCCGAGTGCCCTATGATTTCTTCCGCGAGTGCGCCGAAACATTGGCCTCGACGGCAGCGCGGACGAGCGCCTTCAACGCCTTCTCGTCGATCCTGTCGCCCTCGTGGAAATCGATGGCGCGCCTTGTGTTGCCTTCGAGACTGGAGTTGAAGAGGCCCGACGGGTCGGCGAGCGACGCGCCCTTGGCGAAGGTGAGCTTCACCTTGTCCTTGTAGGTTTCGCCCGTGCAGATGATGCCGTCATGTTCCCATACCGGAACGCCCAGCGGATTCGACGGCTTCCGCCACTTCATTTCCTCGACCACTTCGGGGTCGGCCGTCCGGATGGCCGCGCGAAGCCGTGCCAGCATCTCGCCGCGCCAGCCGCCGAGTTCCCTGATCTTCGCGTCGATCGATTCGGAGGGAGCCGCTCCCGCTTCCCCCGCATTGTCTTTCTTCATCCGCCTGCCTAACGCGTCGGCACCGGCTGCTCGCCGCGATAGTCGTAGAAGCCGCGATCGGTCTTGCGGCCGAGCCAGCCGGCCTCGACATATTTCACCAGGAGAGGACAGGGCCGGTATTTGGAATCCGACAGCCCATCATGCAGCACCTGCATGATCGAAAGGCAGGTATCGAGACCGATGAAATCGGCGAGCTGCAGCGGTCCCATCGGATGGTTGGCGCCGAGCCGCATGGCCGTATCGATCGCCTCGACCGAGCCCACACCCTCGTAGAGAGTGTAGATCGCCTCGTTGATCATCGGCAGCAGGATGCGGTTGACGATGAAGGCGGGAAAATCCTCGGCCACCGTCACCGTCTTGTCGAGGCTCTGCACGAAGGCCTTCGACATCTCGAAGGTCTTGTCGACCGTGGCGATGCCGCGCACCAGCTCTACCAGCTTCATGAGCGGCACCGGGTTCATGAAATGGATGCCGATGAAGCGCTCCGGCCGGTCCGTCTGCGACGCGAGGCGCGTGATCGAGATGGACGAGGTGTTGGTGGCGAGGATGGCTTCGGGGTTGAGGAACGGACAGAGCTGCGCGTAGATCTTGCGCTTGACGGTCTCGTCCTCGGTGGCCGCTTCTATGACGAGGTCGGCGCTGCCGAGTTTTTCCATCGCTGGCGCGGCGGCGATGCGGGCGACACTTTCCTTCCGCGCCTTCTCGTCGAGCTTGCCGGAGTGCACCTGCCGCGCCATGTTGCCGTTGATGGTCGCGATGCCGTGCTCGATCCGTTCGGCCGAAACGTCGTGCAGCAGTACATGATAGCCGGCGAGCGCCGCGACATGCGCGATGCCGCTTCCCATCTGGCCCGCGCCAACAATGCCCACCGTCGTGATCTTGCCGCTCATTGCGTTTGATCCTGCCTTGGGGCGTCGATCCTGCCTTGGGCAGCCCGCCCGATTTTTGTGCAGCGCAAACTAAAAGGGCGGGGCGACTTCGTCTACCCCGCCCTTGATATTTAATACGGAAGGCAGAATGGCGTCAAAGCGCCTTCTGAAGTTCCGGCAGGACGACGAAGAGATCGCCGACGAGGCCATAATCGGCAACCTGGAAGATCGGCGCCTCCTCATCCTTGTTGATGGCGACGATGACCTTCGAATCCTTCATGCCGGCAAGGTGCTGGATGGCGCCGGAGATGCCGCAGGCGATGTAGAGGTCGGGCGCCACCACCTTGCCGGTCTGGCCGACCTGCCAGTCGTTCGGCGCGTAGCCGGCGTCGACTGCCGCGCGGGAGGCACCGACGGCGGCGCCGAGCTTGTCGGCGACCGGCAGGATCACCTCCTGGAACTTCTCCGCCGAACCGAGCGCGCGGCCGCCCGAGATGATGATCCTGGCCGAAGTGAGTTCCGGCCGGTCGCTCTCCGAAAGGCGGTTCTCGATGAAGGTGGAGAGGCCGGGATTCGCCGCCGGCTGGATGCTCTCCACAGGGGCCGATCCACCCTCGGGCGCCGACTGGAAGGCGGCGGTCCTGACGGTAATCACCTTCTTGGCGTCGCTCGTCTGAACCGTCTGGATGGCGTTGCCGGCATAGATCGGCCGCTTGAACGTATCGGACGACACGACCTCGATGATCTCCGACACCTGCATCACGTCGAGCAGCGCGGCGATCCTCGGCATGACGTTCTTGCCCATGGTGGTGGCCGGCGCGACGATCGTGTCGTAATTGCCGGCGAGCGACACGGCGAGGGCCGCCAGCGGCTCGGCAAGGCACTCGGCCAGTTCGTCCGCCTCGGCGAGCAGCACCTTCCGGACGCCCTTCAGCTTCGCGGCCTGGTCGGCGGCCGCCCTGGCGCCCTTGCCGGCGACCAGCACATCGACATCGCTACCGATCTTCAGCGCCGCCGACAGCGCCTTCGCCGTCTGGTCGGAGAGATGGTCGTTGCCGTGTTCGGCGATCAAAAGAATGGCCATTCTTGGTTTCCCTGACTTTCGTCTTCGTGGCTCCCTGAATTCCGGTCAGGCCGAGCCGAAAACGGTTGGTTTCGAGAACCGGAGCGGAGCGTACTTCCGTACGTGAGCACCGGAAGCGGAGAAACCGGCCGTTTGCAGGCCGGCCTCACCAGAACTACAGCACGCCCGCCTCGTTCTTGAGCTTATCCACCAGCTCCGCCACGTCCTTGACCTTGACGCCCGCCTTGCGGCCGCCGGGTTCCTCGGTCTTCAGCACCTTCAGCCGCGGCGAAACGTCGACCCCGTAGTCGGCCGGGCTCTTCTCGTCGAGCGGCTTCTTCTTCGCCTTCATGATGTTCGGCAGCGAGGCGTACCGCGGCTGGTTCAGACGCAAATCCGTCGTGACGATCGCCGGCATCTTCAGTTCGACCGTCTGCAAGCCGCCGTCGACCTCGCGCGTCACCTTCGCCTTGCCGCCGTCGATCTCGACCTTGGAGGCGAACGTGCCCTGCGACCAACCAAGAAGCGCCGCCAGCATCTGCCCCGTCTGGCTGGCGTCGTCGTCGATCGCCTGCTTGCCGAGGATCACGAGTTCCGGCTTTTCGGCCTCGACCACGCCCTTCAGGATCTTGGCCACCGAAAGCGGCTCGACCGTTCCGTCGACCTTGACCAGGATGCCGCGGTCCGCGCCCATGGCGAGCGCCGTGCGGATCGTCTCCGCCGCCTGCGCCGGCCCGATCGATACAGCGATGATTTCTTCCGCCTTGCCGGCTTCCTTCAGCCGGATCGCCTCCTCGATGCCGATCTCGTCGAACGGATTCATCGACATCTTCACGTTCTGAAGCTCGACCCCCGAGCCGTCCGACTTCACCCTGATCTTGACGTTGTAGTCGACGACCCGCTTCACCGGCACCAGAATTTTCATGAGCTACCAACCTCTCCGAAATCCGAGTTGCGGGGCCGATAACACGGGTTTTCCGCCGTCGCTAGCCCGATGCCGACATTCAATCGATAAAACGGCGCCGCTCGGCGCGGCCGAGCGCCGGAAAATCGGTCAGGTAGATGAGCACAGAAGCGCAGGCGGGTGCCGCTTGAGGCCCGGCCTCACCGATTTTTGCCTGGCACCCACAGGACATCGGCCCTGCCGTCATCATTGGCGATGCGCGCGGCGACGAAAAGGAAATCGGAAACGCGGTTGATATATTGCAGCGCTTCCCCGCTGACGGTCTCGCCCGGCTTGCGGGCAAGCTCGACCATCAGCCGCTCGGCGCGCCGGGCGACGGTGCGGGCGAGATGCAGCGCGGCGGAAGCGGGCGAGCCGCCGGAGAGCACGAAGCTGCGCAGCCGGTCGAGCCTTTTGTTCAGCACGTCGATGTCGGCCTCGACGCGGCTGACCTGCGAGGCGACGATCCTGAGCGGCTCGAAATCCAGCTTCTCGCCATTGTCCGGTCGCGCCAGATCGGCCCCGAGATCGAAGAGATCGTTCTGCACCCGGCCGAGCATGGGGTCGAGCTCGGCATTGCCGGCCGTATGGACCCTCGCCATGCCGATACAGGCATTCGCCTCGTCCACCGTGCCATAGGCCTCGACGCGCAGGTCGAATTTCGGGCGCCGCTCGCCGCTGCCGAGCGCGGTGGTGCCGTCGTCGCCGGTCCTCGTATAGATCCTGTTGAGAATGACCATGGCTTCCCCGCCGCTCAGCGCGTGAACCAGACCGCCAGCAGCACGAGCACGATGGCGATGAACTGCAGCATGATGCGCATCTGCATCAGCTTGTTGGATTTCGAGGGAGAGCCTCCCTGCGCCATGTTGAGGAGGCCGCGCACCAGGACGATGACGACGGCCGCGATGACGACGATGGCGAATATCTTGAATACGGTGGACATTTTCGTTCCCGAGAGGAGCCGTAGGTTAACCACCCTTTCCGCGCCGAAATCAACCCTGACCCCCGATCCTGCGATGGAATGCCCCGACGCGGGGGCCGGATCGCGGGGCGAGGCGAGGCGCGAAGCCTCGAACATGGTGACCGAAGCCCTATCCTATTGATAAGGAGGGTCGAAGTCGTTTTCAGATTCGTGGCGGAGCAACGACCGATCCATGGCCTTTCCACGATGAGACGTCCCGGAGCAGAGGTTCTGCGGCGCGTGGTCGCGCTGAAACGCGTTCTCGGCGACGCGCTGGGCCACTTCAACTCGGACGACGGCTGGTCGATGGCGAGCCATCTCGCCATCACGGCGCTGATGGCGCTGTTTCCCTTCCTGATCTTCGCCACCGCATTGGCGAGCTTCCTCGGAGCGCACGCCTTCTCCGATACCGCCGTCCATATCGTCTTCGATACCTGGCCGGAACAGATCGCCGAGCCGATCTCGCGCCAGGTGCAGCGTGTGCTGACCGTCCAGCGCGGCGATTTCCTGACCTACGGCGTGCTCGCGGCCTTCTTTTTCGCCTCGAACGGCATCGAGGCGCTGCGCGTCGCGCTGAACCGGGCCTATCGCGTCACCGAAACGCGCGGCTTCGTCTACCGCCGCATCCAGAGCCTGGTCTTCGTGCTGATCGCGACACTCGGCTTCTTCGCCATCAGCGTCCTCCTGGTGGCCGCCCCGATCGTCGTGCATGTCGCCGCCCGCCATCTGGACTGGATTCAGCCCTATCTCGGCACGATCACGCTGTGGCGCTTCGTCATCGCTTCCGTGGTTATCGTGCTCGGCCTGATCGCCGTGCATTTCTGGCTGCCCGCCGGCAGGCGCCGCTTCGTCGACATCGTGCCGGGCATCCTGTTCACGCTCATCGGCTGGATCGCGGGCTCCAGCATATTCGCCGCCTATCTCGAACGCTTCTCATCCTATTTCGTGACCTATGCGGGCCTCGCTTCGATCATGATCGCCATCGTCTTTCTCTATATCGTGTCGGTCATCTTCATCATGGGCGGCGAACTGAACGCCGCCATCCGGCGCTATCTGGAAGCCCGCGCCCGCATCATCGGCTGAGCCGTGGCCAGCGCCACGCCGAGGCCGGTGATTGCCATCCCGCCGACCTGGAGCATCGTCAGCCGCTCGTCGAAGAGCGCCCATGTCATGATCGCGGTCACGGCCGGGATCAGGTAGAAGAGCGAGGCGACCTTGGCGACCTCGCCCTCCCGGATCATCAGCATGAGGAGCAGGATCGCGCCGATGGAAAGGACCAGCACGAGCCAGGCGAGCGCGAAGACCAGTTCGCCGTTCACGACGATGTGCCGGTCCTCGAACAGAAGCGCGCCCGCCAGCATCGGCACGGCGCCGCCCAGATACTGCCAGGTCGTGCCGGTGATCAGGTCGCTGCCGCCGTGACGCTTCTGCCAGATCGTGCCGAGGCTGATGCCGGTCACCGCGATGACGCAGGCGCAAAGCGTCGCCGCGTTCACACCGCCTCCGCGCACGCCGATGCCCGGCAGCACCACGATGACCACTCCGACGAAACCGATGGCGATCCCCACCCAGTGCCGGGCGAGGATGCGGTCGCCGAGGAAAGCGCCGGCGAGGATCGCCGTTATGACCGGCTGCAATCCGGCGATCAGGGCGGAAAGCCCGGCCGGCATGCCGCGGTGGATGGCCCAGAACACACCGCCGAGATAGGTCGCCTGCAGCAGGACGCCGGCGACCATCGATGCCATCGCGCCGCGAACCCCCGGCCACTTCGATCCGAGCACGAACGCCAGCGCGACGAACAGCAGGAAGGCGACCGAAAAGCGCAAGGTCAGGAAGGTGAAAGGCTCGGCCCACGGCATGGCGTAGCGCGCGCCGACGAAGCCCGTCGCCCACAGCACCACGAAGAGGCCGGGCGCAATTCTGGAAACGATTTTCATGCCGGCGCTTTCGTTTCGGGTCGCGGAATCGGCGAGCAGACGGCTCTAATGCCGATCAATCCGATAAGCAAAACGAAACCATTGGGCCATATCCTGCCGCGAAGCGCGGAATGGGTGCGCCGGCGGTTCTCGAAAGGATGAACCATGCTGATGAACCTTGACCCCACCTGGATGATGATGTCGTTCACGGTCGTCGCCATACTGTCGTTCATTTTCGGAATGGCGCTCGACGGCTTGCTGGGTGCCGAAGGATTCGGCCCGATCGGCAATACGGTCGTGGTGACGGCCGGATTCTTTCTCGGCATCTTCGTGGCCAACCTCTATGGCGTCCACTTCTACGATCTGAAGATGGCCGTCGCGACGGGCCTCGTCGGCGCCTTCGCCTGTCTCGGCGTTCTCGCCGCGATCAAGGCCGGCCTGGCGCGGATGTAACCCGTCGGCCGGGCTTAAAGCCCGACCATCCGCCTTATATCGGCCGGCGTTTTCCCCTGCGCGCGGAGAGCCGAAAGCGCGGTGTCGCCGCGGCTTTTCGAGAGCTTGCGGCCGTCTTCGCCGAGCACGAGGTGGTGGTGATGGTAGCGCGGCGCTGGCAGGCCGAAGAGTTCCTGCAGCAGCCGGTGCACGGCGGTCGCCGGAAAAAGAT
This sequence comes from Rhizobiales bacterium 65-79, assembly GCA_001896885.1. GTDB lineage: Bacteria > Pseudomonadota > Alphaproteobacteria > Rhizobiales > Rhizobiaceae > Mesorhizobium_L. The sequence continues at coordinate 81,076 of MKRJ01000046.1, forward strand.
CGCGCCCGCGCACGACATCCGTGACGCCCTGCAGCGCATCGTCGGTCACCACCGAAAGATGGTAGCTCGTCGGCGTCTCCCTGCGCGCGAGCACGACGTCGCCCCACGCGGCCGGATCGGCGCGGACGAAACCCGTCTCGCCGGCCGGGCCGCGCCCTTCCTCCTGCCATGAAAGCGGCCGGGCAATCCGGCCAAGCGCACGCGCCATGTCGAGGCGCCAGGCGAACGGCGCGCCGCCTTCGATGCGCCTTTTCCTTTCGCGCGCCGAAAGGCGGCGGTCTCGATCCGGATAGAGCGGCGCGCCATCCGGATCGACGGGCCATTTTTCGCCCGACGATCGTGCCTCCGCGATATGGGCGCGCATCTCGCCGCGGCTCATGAAGGCGGGATAGACGAGTCCCTCGGCGGCCAGGCGGTCGAGATGGGCCCGGTAGGCGTCCATATGCTCCGACTGGCGGCGGACCGGCTCCTCCCAATCGATGCCGAGCCAGGCGAGGTCTTCCATGATGCCGCGCTCGAATTCGGCCACGGAGCGCATCGGGTCGATATCCTCGATCCGGAGCAGCAGCCGGCCGCCCGCCTCCCGCGCCAGTTTCTGGTTGAGAAGCGCCGAATAGGCGTGGCCGAGATGCAGCCGACCGTTCGGGCTGGGCGCGAAACGAAAGACGCGGCTGTTCATCGATTGCTGACAAAGCGGGTTGGACCGGTCATCGGCGGATTGCTACTTTGCCGGCCGGGCGAGGACAAGCCACGGACGCCATGCAGCGCATCGAAACTCTGGAACATATAGGTCAAGGACTCGAGGCGCTGTGCGCAGCCGACCCCCGGCTCGTCCGCGTGCGAGAGATGGCCAGGGAAGTGCCGCTCCGCCTGTCGGAGCCGGGCTTCCGCAGCCTCGCCTCGATCATCGTCTCGCAGCAGGTCTCGCGCGCCAGCGCTGCGGCCATCTTCGGCCGGCTGACACGGCTGGTCGACCCGCTCGACCCCGAAAGCGTGCTCGCAGCGGGGGAGAAAACCTTCCGCGAGGCCGGCCTGTCGCGGCCGAAGCAGCGCACGCTTCTGGCGGTTGCCGGCGCGGTGGCGCATGACGGGCTCGACCTCGACCATCTCTGCCGTCTCGACCCCGCCGACGCCATGAAAAGCCTGACCGCCGTGCACGGCGTCGGTGCCTGGACGGCGGAAGTCTATCTTCTCTTCGCCGCAGGCCATCCGGACATCTTCCCCGCGCGCGATGTCGCGCTCCAGACCGCCGTCGGCCATGCGCTCGGCATCGATCCGCGCCCCGCCGAAAAGGCGCTTACAGGCCTCGCCGAACAATGGTCGCCATGGCGCGGCGTCGCGGCGCGCCTCTTCTGGGCGTATTACCGCGAGACAAGAGGCCGCGACGCGGCGCCGGTCGCCTAGGCGCTCTAACCACCCAAAATGCATGGCAAAACACGCCGGATTGGCTTTGTGCCGGCGTGCTTTCCCGCTTCACAAATCTGTCGTCTCGGGCATAGACTATTCGTGCCGATCGGTTCGTGAATGATTCCAGGAGGTGAATGCGTGACGGTCGCCGTCTCTCCCGATGGCCTGCCTGCCCTGGTGCTGAACGCGGATTACCGCCCGCTCAGCTATTACCCGCTTTCGCTCTGGTCCTGGCAGGATGCGATCAAGGCGGTGTTCCTGGAGCGCGTCAACATCGTCGCGGAATACGAGCACGCCGTCTCCTCGCCCTCCTTTTCGATGAAGCTGCCGAGCGTGGTCAGCCTCAAGAGCTACGTGAAGCCCAGCCGGCATCCGGCCTTCACCCGGTTCAACGTGTTCCTGCGCGACAAATTCCAGTGCCAGTATTGCGGCAGGCACGAAGACCTCACCTTCGACCACGTTGTCCCACGTCGTTGCGGCGGCGCAACGACGTGGGACAACGTGGTCGCCGCCTGCTCGCCCTGCAATCTGAGGAAGGGCGGCCACATGCCGGCGGAGGTTAAGATGTGGCCGAGGCAGAAGCCCTACCAGCCGACCGTGCATGATCTGCACAACAACGGACGGCTCTTCCCGCCGAACTACCTGCACGAAAGCTGGATGGATTACCTTTACTGGGACGTCGAACTGGAAGCCTGACGGACAGGCGAACGGCTCTGCGGTTCAGTGAAGGCTGGCGCGCGCCTTGGCGATGGCTTGTGCTTCGTCGGCGGCGACCGCCATCGGATAGGGCGATGATTTCATGCGGGCGGGAAGCGCCTGCTCCAGCGCCGCATATTCTGTCGGATCTTCGGCCACATAGACGGACAGGCGCACCAACCGGGCCAATTCCGCCCTGCGCGCCTTCGTCCACAGGACCATCGGCTTGCCGGCCGGCGGCGCCGGCCGGTTGCGGACATTGGCGATGACAGCGACCGGGCGGTTGGCCGAGAGAAGCGCGTCATACTCCGCGACCCACGCATTGCCGTCGGCTTCGGTGGCAAGCGGCCGGTCCGCCATGAGGTGGATTCCCGGTTCGATCTCGCGAAAATAGCTCATGGTTGCCCGCCGGTGACGACAATAACATGACTATCTTAGTCAAGTTATTGTCGCTGTCAAACCCGCTCACAGGTGGGGTCGGACGCATATCCGGGAAATACGCGGTCGTCGCGGATCAGTCGCATTTGCGCCGGAAGGCGCTCCACCATGCGATGCCTCCCAGGATCAGGCTGGCGACGGCATTCCAGCCGGCAAAGGAGATGCCGAGGAAGCGGCCCGCCGCCTCGTCGCAGGAAGGCGGAATGAAGGTGTTGATGGAGTCGAGGATGCCCTTGCCGCCGGTGGACGGCGCCTCGACCGCGCCGCAATCGGTCGGCCCCGGCCAGAATTTCCATTCCACGCCGGCGTGATAGACGCCCATATAGAGGCTCCAGACCATCAGCGCGCCGCCGATCGCCAGGAGCCCGCGCGTGAGGACGGGCGGCCAGCGCAAGGCCGCCGAGATCGCCGCCAGCACCATCAGCGGAACCCCGGCATAATAGGGAATGCGCTCCTCCAGGCAGAGCTTGCATGGAATGTAGCCGCCCAGATACTGGAAACCGAGCGCCGTGCCGACCGTCGCCGCCATGGCGAGCGCGAGGAAGAGCGCGCTGCGGGTTTGCGTCGTGCCGGCGGGAGCGGTGAGCGAAGTCATTCGGGTCTTCCGTGATGGATCGTGGCGAAGGATCAGTGCAGATATCTGAACGCTATATAAAGCAGAATGACGACGGCCGCCGCCACCCCGGTGATCACGCCGAGGCGCTTTTCGATGAAGTGCCGGATCGGTTCGCCGTAGCGCTTGAGCAGCCAGGCGAGGAAATAGAAACGCGCGCCACGTGCCACGATCGCCGAGACGATGAACAGCCAGATATCCACATGCATGGCGCCCGACAGGATCGTCACCACCTTGATCGGCGGCAGGTGCGCGAGACCTGAGGTAACGAGCAGGAGCAGGATGGTGGCGGCATCCGCCGAATCGCGCATGGCCTCGAAGGCGTCGAGCTTGCCGTAGAATTCGAGAATCGGCCGGGCAACCGCCTCGAAGGCGAAATAGCCGAGGAACCAGCCGGCTATGCCGCCGAGCACCGAGGTGGCCGTCGCCACGAACGCATAGCGCCAGGCCCGCTCCGGCCGCGACAGCGTCATCGGAATGAAGAGGATGTCGGCCGGGATGAAGAAGATCGAGCTTTCGACGAAGGAGATCAGCGCCAGCCACGCTTCAGCGGCAGGCCGCGCGGAGAGCGACATGGTCCAGTCGTAGAGTCTGCGCAACATCCCGGTCCCTGGGGCCTGTGAGCGGAACGCCTGTCTAGGGAGATTTGGGCGGAGGCGCAATCATGCCGGAAGGGTCATATCATCGCGGTGGAGGCTTGCGGCACCTCGCGAAGATCGGCCGGCGGAAACGGTTGACGCCGAACCCCTTCACCGTATAGTCCGCCTCCGTCCCGGGCGCGCTGCCCGGCTTCGACGCGGGTGTGGCGGAACTGGTAGACGCGCCGGACTCAAAATCCGGTTCTGGTGACAGAGTGTCGGTTCGATTCCGACCACCCGCACCATCACGGCAATCGTCGGGAAGCGGTCACGCCGACTTCTTCTTCGGCGCCGCCTTTCCCTCTTGCGCCAGGCTCTTCTTCAGGACGTCCATCAGGTTGACGACGTTCTCCTTCGGCCTCGGCGCCCCCTTCGGAGGTTTCTTGCCCTTGCGCTTGGCCTCGATCATGGCGATCAGCGCATCCTCGTACGTATCCTCGAACTTCGTCGGATCGAATTTGGTCCGCTTCTTGTCCATGATCATCGAGGCGATGTCGGCCATCTCCTTGTCGACCTTAACTTTCCTGAGACTCTCGAAGGCGGAGGATGCGGCCACCACCTCGTTGTGGTTCCGCAGCGTCGTCATCAGCATTCCCTTGCCTTCGGGCTCGATGAGGACGTGGTGCGTGCGCTGGTAGAGGACGATGCAGGCCATCGCGGCGGCCTTCTTCCGCGTCAGCGCCTCGCGGATGACGGCGAAGGCCTCGTTCGACGGCGCGTCGGCCGGGATCAGGTAATAAGGCTTGTCGAAATAGACCGGATCGACCGAGGCCTTGTCGACGAAACCGTCGATATCGAGCGTATGTTCGGTCTGCAGCTTCAGCGCCTTGATCTCGTCCGGCTCCAGGAGAAGGAATTCGCCCTTGTCGGTCTCGTAGCCCTTCACCTGGTCTTCGCTGTCGACCGTCTTGCCCGTGGCTTCGTCGATATAGGCGCTCTTGACGGGCTGCCGGTCCTTGCGGTTGAGGATGCGGAAGTGGATCTTCCCGGCCTCGCTCGTCGCGCCGACGAGTTTCACGCCGCAGGTCACGGCGCCGAGCTTCAGATAACCCTTCCAGACCGCGCGCGGGGCGGAAACCATTTTCGTCTCCCGTAAGGACTGGGAACGAACGGCGGCGGCGATTCGTTCCGGGAGCGGGTATTTCAAATCAGGCCGCGCAGAACCGTCCAGGCAAGCAGGATATAGACGGCGGCGCTTATGGCGACGCCGACGACCGTTCCAAGTTTCTCGGGAAGACCGTCATTCGCGTCGGACATCGTCCTGCCTTTCCGCCTGTGGAAGCGGGCATTCTAGCTGCAGTCGAAATCGTGGCAAGGGATGCGTCTTCAGGAGCGAACATGTCTATTGTGCCCTGCTGTCCAGTCCTCTGCCGCTTCGGCGGTGCATCGCTCATCCCGAAAGATATTGCCCGGCCCGTACGCCGGGCGCATATTCATCCTCCATTCATCTATCTTTTATGAGGATCGGCGGCGAGGGGCTTTTAAGAATGGAGGATTCGATGGATCGACGATCATTCCTTACGGGCGTTCTTGGTTTCGCCGGCGCCGCTGCCGTGATAACGGCCGTCAGGCCTGTCAACGCGTTCGCCGGGGTGCCGAACGCACGCGGCATTCTCGATGCGCTGGAGGCTTCCCCGACGGAAGTCGCGGACGATGGCGGGCAAGCCGAAGTCGAACTGGTGGATGACCGCAGGGACTACCGGCGGCGGCACCACCATCATCACCATCGCAGACGCCACAGAAGGCCTGTCTGGAGGCGTGTATGCCGCCGCTACTGGCACCACGGCCGCTGGCATCGGCGCTGCCGTCGCGAGCGTGTCTGGGTCTGGTACTACCTGTAGGATCCGCATCCATGGAGAGCCCCGGCAACCGCCGGGGTTCTTGTTCGGGTTACGGCCGTGCCGTCAATGCCGGCCCATGAGCTGCCTGACGCGTTCGCGCAGCAGGCGAGCCATGTTGCGGGTCTCCCGATAGAGATGGAGTTGCTTGGCGGCCTGCCGTGCGGCGCGGTCCGCCTGCGGCGTGAAGCCGAGCACCAGCGTGCCCATCCGCCGCCGCTCGCTCCACAGCCGGTCCATGACGATGTGGTCCGGAGCCGCGCAGGAATCCGTGGCCATGATGTTCGGATCGTCGAGATGCGTCTTCGTCGCCTCGATCATCAGGAGCGTGCCGGGCGAATAGGCCGAATAGCTTTCGTCATAGGCCGTCTTCCAGGTGTAGGCGATGCCTTGCTCGATGAAGACGATGAGCGAAGCGATGGTCTTGCCGTCGAGCACCAGCAGATGGACCCGGCCCATGTCCCGCTGCGCCAGGAGGTGGACCGCCTCCCGCGCGAACGCCGCCTGGTAACGGTCGCTGACCATCGCGGTACGCTCGCGCCCCTTCCAGCCGGAACCTTCCAGCGCCAGGAAGGCTTCGACGCCCGCGCGAATCTCATCGGGCTGGCGCGCGATGCGGTATTCGAGCGTGCCCTGGTCTTCGAGGCGGCGCTTCAGCCGGCGGAATTCGCGGAAATGATGCGACCTGAGCGACGCTTTCAGATAGTCGTCGCCGTCGAGATCGCTTTCCAGGAAGGCGCGCTTCACCTCTTCTGTGACGACCAGCGTCAGGTCGCGGCTGGCGGCGAAGGAGCGCAGCATGCTGGCGACGGCGCCGTCGAGATGCATGTCGGGCAGGACCAGCACCTTCGGCATTCTCAGATGCGGCCGCGTCACCATGGCGAGGAAGTCATCCATAACCTTGTCCGGCTGGTCGCTGTCGACCAGCGGCGTGCCGAGCGGACCGAACGGGTGCGACCAGCTTCGCATGACGGAGACGCCGAGAGGCATGGTCGGGCGTTCGATCGAAAAGGGCAGCAGCAGCCGCAACCGGCTCTTGTACTCGGTGCCGTCGCGGATGACCGCCAGCTTGACTTCCCGGTCCTCGAGCCTCGGCATGGCCGGCGCCAGGAAACGCGGGTTGAAGAAGACGTTCGGCTCCAGCGCCCGCGCCGCCAGGTGATCGAGTTCCTCGATCAGGTCGAAGCCGGCCGACGCTGGGTAGATGGCGAGCCGGCGCGAGGGACGGCTGTCGGTCAACAGTTCGACGCGGGCACGCTCGATCGGATCCTCGGCGAGGCCGGCGAGTTCCGAGATCATGGCGCCCGCCGGGCCGCCGGTCATCTCCTCGAGAAGCGGTACCGCGGCCATCTTACGCGATCGCTCCGTGCCTGTCTGAGGACGGCAGGAAAATCGCCATGACGATGCCGAGCTTGCGCCACACCGTGAGCGACAAAGCGATCGTCTCGAACAGCATGGCGGCGGCGGTCGCGATCGCCGCGCCCCAAAGGCCCATGGCGGGAATGAAGAGCACGTTCAGGCCGACATTTACCGCCAGCGTCAGCGCATAGACCGCAGCGCAGATATTCTGGTTGCCGCTCATCGTGAGCAGGCTTTCGGTCGGTCCGACGGCCGCCCGCGCCACCACCCCGACGACGAGCACGAAGAGGAACGGATAACCGGCCTCGAAGCCCGGTCCGAACAGCGACAGCATCGGCTCGCCGATGGCAAGCACGACAAGCGCCATGGCCAGCGAGGGCCAGAAGGTCCAGGACACGGTCTGCCGCGCGAAAGCGGCAAGCTCGGCATGGCTGCCGCCATGCGTGAACGCCGCGTAGCGCGGCGCGACGCCGGCCTTCACCGCGAAATAGACGAAATGCACCAGCGCCAGCGTCTTCACCGTGGCGAAATAGACGGCGACGTCGTCCGGCGACATGAAGCGGCCGACCATCAGCACATCGGCGTTGGTGAGCAGGAAGAAGAAGCTTTCGACGAGGAAGATCGGCAGCGAGACGGTGAACCAGTGCCCGAAGAGGACGCGCCGCGGCCCCTTGGGCAGCCTGGCGTCGAGCCGGCGCGTGACCCCGAAGAGCTGCGCGACGGTCGTCGTGTAGGTGGCAGCGAGCGCGGCGATCACCGCCACGGAGGCGGAAGGCGGATAGCCCGCGCGGAGCGCCGCCGCCATGAAGACGAGGATCAGGATCGGCCGGACGATATAGGCCGGAGTGAGCGCCGCGAAGACCCAGGAATGCGCGCGCGACGCTCCCTGCAGCGCATCCGAGAGCGAGATCATCGGCAGGCAGAAGAGACCGAGCAGGAAGGGCTGGACATAGACGCTTTCAATCGCACCGGAGAACAGCCACAGGCCCGCCATGCCGGTCGCGGCGAAGAAGGAGGCGGCGAGAAGGACGAAGAGGCGGCTGGTCAGAAGGATACCGCGCATCTCGTTGAATTTGCCGCTCGCGCGGTATTCCGGCACGAAGCGGATTAACGACGTGTCGAAGCCGAGGCAGGCGAGGCTGCCGGCGATCACCATCGACACCCAGACGAGCACGAAGATGCCGTATTCGAAGCTGCCCATCCAGCGCGCCATGCAGACCTGGCTGAGAAAGGCGATGACGGCGCTGACGATGCGGATCGAGAACGCCGCGAGCGACATGCGGCCCGCCTGGCCTACCTCGCCGGCGTCGAAGAGCGCGGCGTCCACCCGGGCGAGTAGCGGACGCACCGCCAGCGCGAAGCGCTCCGGCAAAAGCCGATCGGCCGTCCTCGCCGCGGAAAAGCGCACGCGATCACACTCCAGATGTCTTTCTGCGTCCATCGTCTTAAAGCCGGAGTCTTTAAGAAACGGTTGGATAAGGGAAGTGGAGTTCAGCCGAGCGCATCCAGGACCATGGCTCTGCGTACTAACCCCACCCCCGGCCCATTGGCCGGACCCTCCCCTGAAAGGGGAGAGAAAGCGCCAGCCTCGCCGCTTTCCCCCCCTTCGAGGGGGAGGTGGCCCCCACGGGTCCGGCCTTTGGCCGGCCCGAGGACAGGCTCCGGGCCGGAGGGAGTGAACTCAATTCGACGAGACCTGAGCCACCATTGCTGACATCATTCGTCCAGCCGGAATTCCAGGTAGAGGTTGCGTTCCAGAAGCGACTGGTTGTCGTCGGAAACGATGGATACCATCAGCGCTCCATCCCCGCGCCGCCAGACGTCGAGCCCTTCCATATTGTCGATCTGGTAGCTCATGTCGGCCTTGAGGAGCACCGGCCCGTCGGCGATCTTGCCCGGTCTGATCGTGCTGCCGGCGATGCGGCGCAACTGCATGGCGACGCCGTGCGCGTATGAAAAGGACCGCTCGAGCAGCAGAAGATCGCCGTTCGGCAGGAAGGCGCCATCGGTGATGTCGAAATCGCCGCTGCGCCTGACGGTGAAGATGCCCTTTTGCGGTCCTTCGAGAATGGCGGCGAACTGGTTTCCGTTCTTGTCCAGGCTTCGTTCCGAGACAATCACCCGAGCGCCTTTGAGCGGGCCGTCTTCCGGCGCGTAGGTCACTGTCTCGAAGCCGCGGTTCATGCGCATTTCCTTGCGCGGAACGAGGAAATCGAGATCGCGGATCGGTGCCTTCATGTCGGCAGGATCGATGCGGAATTCGGAGATGCGGTGGTTGCGCTCGAAGCTGGCCGTGGCGATTCCGCCCCTGATTCCCAGTCCCTCGGCGTCGGTTTGCCATTTGCTGTCGATCGGCCTGCCTTCGCGGTCCACCATCGCCTGCATGGTGAAATCACTGAAGCCCGAGGGCCGGCCCTCGGGATCATGATCGACACGGCCGAAGAACCAGAAACCCGTGTCGGCTACGCCGATGAAGTCGCTGCCAGGTTTGCGGAACCGGAAGGCCGACAGGCTGCCGAAATCGCGCGCATCCGAGGTCATCTCCAGCCCGCCGACGAAGGTGAGCGGGCCGAAACGCGTCTCCCCGCTGCCGATCCTGAAATTCCGGATCGGCGAGGAGGTGATTTCGATCTTTTCGACCGGGGCAGACGGTGCCGCCGCGCCGCCCGAAGGATATAGTGCATAGGCGAGCGCAAGGATGCAGAGCGCGGCGCCGGCAAGCGCCGCGGGTCGCGGAAAGGCCATGCGGGCTCAGCCGGTACGCCTGAGCCCGCCGGCGCGGCGCGTGTCGCGCGTGCTCTCTTCGGCAAAGAGCGCGGCGAGTTGCTCGGTCATGGCGCCGGCGAGTTCCTCGGCGTCGACGATGGTGACGGCGCGGCGATAGTAGCGGGTCACGTCATGGCCGATGCCGATGGCGAGCAGTTCCACCGGCGAGCGCGTCTCGATCAGTTCGATCACGGCGCGCAGGTGCCGCTCCAGATAGTTGCCGGGATTGACCGACAGCGTCGAATCGTCGACCGGCGCTCCGTCGGAGATCATCATCAGGATCCTGCGCTGCTCGCGCCGCGCGATCAGCCGGCTGTGCGCCCACAGAAGCGCTTCGCCGTCGATATTCTCCTTGAGCAGGCCCTCGCGCATCATCAGGCCGAGATTGCGCCGCGCCCGCCGCCACGGCGCGTCAGCCGATTTGTAGATGATGTGGCGAAGGTCGTTCAGCCGGCCCGGATTGGCGGGCTTGCCCTCCTTCAGCCATTTCTCGCGCGCCTGTCCGCCCTTCCACGCGCGCGTCGTGAAGCCAAGTATCTCGACCGAGACGCCGCAGCGCTCCAGCGTGCGCGCCAGGATGTCGGCGCAGGTCGCCGCGACCGTGATCGGCCGGCCCCGCATGGAGCCGGAATTGTCGAGCAGCAGCGTCACCACCGTGTCACGGAATTTCGTGTCGCGTTCCTGCTTGAAGGAAAGCGGCTGCATCGGATCGATGACGACGCGGGTCAAGCGGGCGGTGTCGAGATACCCCTCCTCGAGATCGAAATCCCAGGAACGGTTCTGCTGCGCCATCAGCCGGCGCTGCAGCCGGTTGGCGAGCCGTCCGACGACGCCCGAGAGATTGGCGAGCTGCTTGTCGAGGAAGGCGCGCAGGCGGTCGAGTTCCTCCTCCTCGCAGAGTTCCTCCGCGCCGACCGTCTCGTCGAAGCCGGTGGTGAATATCTTGTAGTCGATGGTGCTCGGCAGATTGGCGAAGGGATCGTCCCTGCGCCGCGTCTCGCCCGGGGTCTCGGCGTCCGCGTCCTCCTCTTCGGAAACGTCGTCGGAGGAGGCATCGCTCGCCTCCGTCTCGCCCTGCTCCTGCTCTTCCGCCGAGGCTTCCGAATCCTCCGCCTCGGACTGGTCGGCGCCGGAATCCTCTTCCTCGCCCTCTTCGCCCTGCTCCTCCCCTTGCGGCTGCTGATCGTCGTCCTCGGCCTCCGACTGGTCCTCGTCGCCGAGTTCCTCCGCCATCTCCATCGAGGCCAGCATATCGCGCACGACGCGCGCGAAAGCCTGCTGGTCGTCGAGCTTTTCGACCAGGGCGTCGATGTCGCCGGAAGCCTTGTCCTCGATCCAGCCGCGCCAGAGCTCGACCATCTTCCTGCCGCTCTTCGGCGCCGGCCGGCCCGTCAGCTTCTCGCGCACGAGGAGCGCCACCGCCTCCTCGATCGGCGCTTCCGCCTTCTCCGAGACCTCGGCGAGGTTGGCCTTGGCGTATTTGTCCTCCAGCATCAGCGCGATGTTGTCGCCGACGCCGCGCATCGCCCTGCTGCCGATCGCCTCGACCCGCGCCTGCTCGACCGCGTCATAGACCGCGCGTGCCTGCTTGCCCTCCGGCGCCAGCCTGGAATGGACGCGCGGATCGTGGCGCGCGCGCCTGAGCGCCATCGAATCGCCAAGCCCCCGCGTCACGCCGATATCGGTGCGCGTCGGCTTCTTCGGCAGATCGGGCAGCCGCGCATGGCTGCCGGCGAGCGCCGGCTTGTCCTTGGCGAAGCTGACCTCGAGATCGTGGTCGCCGGCGATGGCGCGCATGCAGACGGTGACGGCGCGCTTCAACGCGTCCGTCTCGCCGCCCGCCTTGGGCTTGGTGCGTATGTTGTCGCCTGCGGAGGCCATGGATCACATCACGATCAGCGCGACCTGCCGTCGAACATGGTCGGCTCGAGCGAATACGGATCGACGCCCTCCAGGCAGCGTATGTTGATGGCAACCATCGGCGTCCCATCCGGACCCGCCGCGCGGGCAAAGGATTCCATTCCGCACACGGAGCAGAACAGATGCTGGATGTTCCGTGTGTTGAAGCGGTATTCGGTCAACTTGTCTTCGCCGCTTTGCAGCGAGAAGTTGGCGGCGGGCGTAAATGCCAGGATGCTGCCCCGACGCTGGCAATAGGAACAATTGCAGGTGATGGGATGCGCGAGGTCGACATCGACCTCGAAGCGCACTTCCTGGCAATGGCAGCTTCCCTGGTAGCTCAAACCGCCTCTCCTACCCCAGCACCACGTTCACCGCGCTTTCCGGCAATTCCTCGCCGAAGGCACGCTGGTAGAACTCGGCGACCAGCGAGCGCTCCAGTTCGTCGCATTTGTTGAGGAAGGTAAGCCGGAAGGCCATGCCGATCGAGCCGAATATCTCGGCGTTCTCCGCCCAGGTGATGACCGTGCGCGGGCTCATCACGGTCGAGAGGTCGCCATTGATGAAGGCCGAGCGCGTCATGTCCGCCACGCGCACCATCTTGTTGACGATCTCGCGGCCCTTGTCGTTGCGGTAGTGCTTGGCCTTGGCGAGCACGATCGCGACCTCGTTGTCGTGCGGCAAATAGTTCAGCGTCGTGACGATCGACCAGCGGTCCATCTGCGCCTGGTTGATCTGCTGCGTGCCGTGGTAGAGGCCGGTCGTGTCGCCGAGCCCGACCGTGTTGGCCGTGGCGAAGAGACGGAAGGCCGGGTGCGGCCGGATCACCCTCGACTGGTCGAGCAGGGTCAGGCGGCCCGAACTCTCCAGCACGCGCTGGATGACGAACATCACGTCCGGCCGGCCGGCGTCGTATTCGTCGAAACAGAGCGCGATATTGTGCTGGTAGGCCCAGGGCAGGATGCCGTCGCGGAACTCCGTGATCTGCTTGCCTTCCTTCAGCACGATCGCGTCCTTGCCGACGAGGTCGATGCGGCTGACATGGCTGTCGAGGTTGACGCGCACGCAGGGCCAGTTGAGCCGCGCCGCCACCTGCTCGATATGGGTCGACTTGCCGGTGCCGTGATAGCCCGACACCATCACGCGCCGGTTGAAGGCGAAGCCGGAAAGGATGGCGAGCGTCGTCTGTTCGTCGAAGAGGTAGTCGGGGTCGAAATCCGGCACATGCTCGTTGGCGGCCGAATAGGCCGGCACGACCATGCTGGACTCGAAGCCGAACGTCTCCTTCACCGACACCGTCGTGTCGGGCAGATTCGCGATATCGCGGTCGATCTTGTTCATCATGCCTCCAGCACGGAACACCTTCCGCGCCGCTTTGTTTCGTTTTTCAGAGGGCCGTCTTAGAGCTTTTTCCTGCCGGATAGAAGCCACGGCGACGGAGCGCTCAGCACAAGCCTGCCTGCCTGAGCAATCGGTAGGCCTGGATTACCTCGCGGAACCGGTCTTCCGAACCCCTGTTGCCACCATTCGCGTCTGGATGGTGGCGTTTCACCAGTTCCTTATAGCGCGCCTTGATGGCGGCGCCAGTCGCCTTCGCATCAAGTCCAAGCGTTTCGAGCGCCTTGGCCTCAAGCGGCCGTGCCTTGCGTTCCTGCGGCGGCCGCCCGGCCTGGGCGCCGAACAGGTTGAACGGATCGCGCGTGCGCCGGAAATAGCCGGCGCCGCCGGAACGCACCTGCGAAAAATCGGCCGCCGTCCTCGGCCCGGAGGCCGTGCCCATCTTCCAGGTCGGGCGATGGCCCGTCAGCGCTTCCTTCTGGAAGCGCGCGATATCCGTGTCGCCGAGACCGGAGAAATAGTTGTAGCCCTTGTTGTATTCCCGGACGTGCTCGAAGCAGAAATGGAAATACTCGCCCTCGCGCATGCGCCCCACCGGCGCCCGGTGCGTTCCCGCCTCCGTGCAGCCGTCCCATTGGCAGCGTTGCGGATGCGTCTTCAGCTCCGCGTCGGGGTCGGGCCGGATGCGGATGCGCTCGAAATATTTCGAATAAGGCTTCATTCTGCCGCTGATTATGGGTGCTTCGCCCGGCGATACAAGAATTGACATTCCGGGGAGGATGGGCCTACCGGCTGAATCGCCGGTATACGGGGCCGCTTCGGTCATTTTTGTGGCCGGCCCGACACATATGGTGGAGGCAACGGGCAATGTCCATGCAGTCGAGGATCGAAGCCAAGCTGAAGCAGGCGCTCTCGCCCGAGCGGCTTGAAGTGATCAACGAGAGTCATCTCCACGCCGGCCATCACCATCTCGAATCCGGCCACCAGGCGACCTTCGACGGCACCGGGGAGACGCATTTCCGCGTCCGCATCGTCGCGCCGTCCTTTGCCGGCATGAGCCGCGTCGAGCGCCATCGCGCCGTCAACGGCCTGCTCGCCGAAGAGCTGAAGTCGGGCGTTCACGCACTCGCCATCGAGGCGGGAGCACCGGGCGAGAAGACGCGCTGGTAGGCTGCGAGAAGCTTCGCAACCGCGCGGATTCCCGCCCTTTCCGCGACAATTTGCTGCAATGCACAAAATGCAGCCCAGCCATGCACTGCTGTGCATTCAATTCAGGCTTCTTGCCCATTATTTGAGCGTCATCGAACAACACCGCACCAAGCGAGGGCACGAAAATGAGCATGATCCGCAACTACCGCAACTGGCGCCGCTTCCGTAAGACCGTCAACGAGCTCAGCCGTCTGACCGACCGCGAGCTGGACGATATGGGCCTGCGCCGCGGCGACATCTACTCGGTCGCCAAGTCGGCCGTCTGATCCTACAGGGCGGGGTTCCTCCTCCCTCCCCGCCCGACGGGCCGGCGTCTTTCTCCCTTGCGCCGGTCACCCCAAGCAAAGCCCGCCGATCCTCCCCGGCGGGCTTTGTCGCATCCGGCCTCAGGTCTTCAGCGCTTCGCCGGCAGAAGCTGCACGCCTTCGCGTGGAAAACGGATGCGCACTTCCTCTCCCGCTTCGAACCTTTCCGCCTCGGGCGGATCGAAGCGGACGATCTTGAGCGCGTCCTCTCCGACAATGACCGAATACTCGATCTTGTCGCCCAGATAGGTACTACTGGCCACCTTCGCGACCATTCCATCGCCCGTATTGCCGATGGAGATCGATTCAGGCCTGAGCACGGCACAAAGCGTCTCGCCGGGCACAGCTAGGACGGCGCTGCGGAAGGCGCTTCTCTGGCCGGCCGTTTCAAGCGTCACCATGCCGTCGGAACGTTCGACCACGGTGCCGGCGAGCAGGTTGGCACGGCCGATGAACTGGGCGATGAAGGCCGAGGCCGGCCGCCGATATAGGTCTTCCGCCGTGCCGATCTGGCTGATCCGCCCATCCTCCATGACCGCGATGCGGTCCGAGATCGCCATCGCCTCGTCCTGGTCGTGCGTCACGTAGACGGCGGTCGTGCCGAGCATCTTCTGCAGCTTGCGGATCTCGTCGCGCATCTGCAGCCTGAGCTTGGCGTCGAGATTGGACAGCGGCTCGTCGAAGAGCAGCACGCGCGGCCGGATGACGATGGCGCGCGCCAGCGCCACCCGCTGCTGCTGGCCGCCCGAAAGCTCGCTCGGCAGCCGCCCGCCGAAGCCGTCGAGGCCGACCATCGCCAGGACCTGATCGACGGCCGGAGCTATCTCGACCGGCTTCATCCTGCGTACGCGCAAGCCGTAGGCGACATTCTCGAACACCGACAGATGCGGAAAGAGCGCGTAGTTCTGGAAGACGAAGCCGATGTCGCGCCGGTTGGCGGGAACACGGGTGACATCCTTGTCGCCGATATGGATGGTTCCCTCGCTGGGCTCCTGGAATCCGGCGATCATCCGAAGCGTCGTCGTCTTGCCGCAGCCGGACGGCCCGAGCAGCGTCAGGAGCTCGCCCGGCCGGACTTCCAGGTCGATCTCGCGCACGGCGGGCACAAGGCCGCGGTCGGGGTGGCGGAAAACCGCGGAGACGTTTTCGAGGCGGATGCCGACGGATGACTGGGTCATGCTGAATAGCCCGAAAGCGAACGGCGGAGCTCCGGAGAGGTCATTCGCCGGAGGAAGAAGTTCAGTATCCCCGTCACGACCAGGACGACGACGATGACGAAGACGGAAAAGGCGGCGGCGATCCCGAGAGACAATTCGGTCATGTTTTCAAGGATGCGCACGGTCACCAGCGTCCAGTTGATCGAGATCAGGAAGATGGTGGCGCTGATCGCCGTCATAGAGCGGATGAACACCACGCCGAGCCCAGCGAAGAAGGCCGGCAGGATGAGCGGCAGCATCACCCGCCGGAAGGTGGCGAAGCTTCCGGCGCCAAGACTGAAGGAGGCCTCCTCGATGCTTCGGTCGATCTGCTGCAGCAGGGCGACCGTGGTGCGGATGCCGGACGGGCTGTAACGGAAGATGTAGCAGGCGATGATGATGAGCGCCGTGCCGGTGATGGCGAAGGGCTCCTTGTTGAAGGCGATCAGGTAGCCGATGCCGACGATGGTACCCGGCAGTGCGTAGTTGATCATGCTCACGATTTCCATCGCCTGCCGGCTCCGGAATTTGGTGCGGCAGACGAGATAGCCCACGACCACCGCGTAAAGGCCGCCAAGCGGCATGCCGATGAGGGCGATGATCAGCGTGTCCTCGATGGCCGTCATGCCGTCGGTGAAGACGGCGCGGTAGCTTGCCAGCGTGAACGTATCGTTGGCGCCGAAGGCGACCACGAAGGAAGCGTAGACCAGGAGCGCATAGAGATAGAGGATGAAGATGCAGATGGATGCGCATGCCGCGATGAGCAGGAGGCGCGCGGTCGGCGCGAGCGCCTGGTGCAGGGCTTGGCCGCCGCCCTTGCCGGTGACGGTCACGTAGCTCCTGCCGGCGACGAGGCGGCGCTGCGCGAAATAGACCAGCGCGGCCGGAACCAGGAGCATCAGCGACAGGATCGCGCCGGCCTTGAGATCGAACATCCCGGTGATCTGCAGATAGGCTTCGGTCGGAAGCACCGGCAGGTCGTTGCCGGCGAGGATGAGCGGCGTGGCGAAATCCGCCAGCGACGCCGCGAAGAGGAGGAGGAAGGCGTTGGCAAGCCCCGGCACGGTCAGCGGCAGCGTCACGGTGCGGAACACGTGCCAGCGCGAACTTCCCAGGCTGAACGCCATCTCCTCGAGATTACCTCCGATCGAGGCGATGAGCGGCCGCAGCGCAAGATAGGCCAATGGAAAATAGGTGAGCGATTCGGCGACGAGCGTGCTGCGCAACCCATAGACGTTGGCGTTCTGCATACCGAAAATATCATGGCTGATCAGGCCTTGCGGACCGAACGAAAAGACGAACGCGATGGAGGTGGTGAAAGGCGGGGAGATCAGCGGGAGAAGCGTGACGAGGCCGAAAGCTCTGCGTCCGGCGCGGCCGAGTTCGGCGCGCTCGGCGGTATAGGCGAAAAGGAAGCCGGTCGCCGTGCCGAGCAGGCCGACTAGAAACGCGAGCAGCAGGCTGTTGCGGAACGCCCTGAGATGGTGCCCGTTGCCGAGCGCCGACACCAATGGCGCGAGCGTGTAGCCCTCGTCGCCGGTGAAGGCCGTCAAGATCAGTTCGATCAGGGGATAGACGACAAAAAGCGCAAGCAGCAGCCACAGAACGATGATGACTGCCGCCTGCACCGGATCCTGCGCCGGCCGCCCCGATCGGCGGCGCGGCAATGCGGTCGCGCTCATTGCTTAAGGCCGCAGGACCTAGGCATTGAGCACTTCAGCGACCCATTTGTTGACGATGCGCTTGCGGTTCTCGCCCGCCCATTTGTCGTCAATCTCGATGATGTTGGCCCCTTCCAGCACTTTGGCCAGGCTGGGATCGGTCTTCACTTTCGGGTTGGCCGGAATGAAGTTGATCTTGTTTGGCGCCAGCAGCGACTGCATGTCGGCGCTGGTCGCCCAGTCGATCAGCTTCTTGCCGGCGTCCGGATTCTTCGCGCCCTTGATAAGCGCGATGCATTCGGCCGCCGAGCCGATCCCCTCCTTGGGGAAGCTGATCTGGACGTCATAGCCCTTCTGCCGGGTGAACAGCGCATCGACGATGAAGAAGATGCCGCCGCCGGCCTGCCCGAGCCCGGTGGGAAGCGTGCCGCCGCCGCCGCTCTTGGTATAGACCTGCACGTTCTGGCGCAGCTTCTTCATATAGGCGAAGGCCTCGTCCTCGTTGCGGTTGTGCACCTGCAGGATCGAGAAGATGCGCGTGACCGCCGTGCCGGAAGTGCGCGCGTCGGCCATCTGCAACATGCCCTTGTAGGCCGGATTCAGAAGATCGTCCCATGACGCGGGCGCCTTGAGATTGTTCTTCTTGAGGAACTCCGTGTTGGTCATGAAGACCAGCGGATCGTCGGCGATCGCCGTCCACATGCCGTTCGGGTCCTTGAAGCGGGCCGGCAGGTCGGCCGCCGCCGGCGGCGCATAGGGTTCGAATACGCCCTGCCCCTGACCGGCGGTGAACGTCTCCACCGGACCGCCGAAGAGGACGTCGATCTGCGGATTGTTCTTCTCGGCGACGACTCGGGCGAGCGCCTCGCCGGAGGAGAAGCGGACGAATTTCACCGGGATGCCCGACGCCTTGGTGAAGGCGTCCATCATCGGCTTGGCGTAGTTCTCCGGCCAGATCGAATAGGCGTTGATGCCATCCGCGGCATGCGCCTTGCGCAGCACGAACGGCGCCGCCACGGCGGCCGTCAGGAAGCTGCGCCGGCTAAGGGAAGCGAAGGCGCTTCCCGCGGATTTCCGGCTTCCGATATCAATTGAGCTATCCATATTTCCTCCCCTCGATTGTGTGGTTCGCCACTTAAGATGCACAGCTTTGCAAGAGTCAAGGAGAGGCTGCGCCCATTCGCCCGGACAGGCTGGATGTACGCGGAACGTTGACTGGGTCGTACGTGATCGGCGGGACGGGGATGCGGCCGCATCGGGCCGAAAGGAAAGTGGTGATCCCGGCGCGATTCGAACGCGCGACCCTCAGATTAGGAATCTGATGCTCTATCCTGCTGAGCTACGGGACCACGGCGCTTTACATAAACGGTTCGCGGGCCTTCGCCAACCCGGCATCGATGCCGGATCGGCGTTGCTCTTGGCTGCTCCGCTTTGAAATCGCGGGGAACGGCCTGTTCGTGCCAGCCCCTCGGGGCAGGCCGCTTCACCGCGCCGGCAGCGCGCTTTCCGCGAGCTTCACCCAGTAGCTGACGCCGTGCGGGATGATCTCGTCATTGAAATCATAGGCCGGGTGGTGGAGGTTCGCGGAATCCCCGTTGCCGAGGAAGATGAAGGCACCGGGCCGCGCTTCCAGCATGTAGGAGAAGTCCTCCCCGCCCATCAGCGGCGCGATCTCGGCTTCGACCTTCTGCTCGCCCGCCACCTCGCGCGCGACGTCGATCGCGAAGACCGTCTCGTCCGGATTGTTGACGGTGACCGGATAGTTGGCGTCGTAGTCGAGTTCGACCTTCGCTCCGAAAGTCGTCGCCATGCCCTCGCAGATGGCGCGCATCCGTTCCTCCGTCCTGGCGGCCACGGCCTTGTCCAGCGTGCGGATGGTGCCGGCGAGCTCCGCCGTTTCGGGAATGATGTTGTAGGCATCGCCCGCATGGAATTTGGTGACCGAGACCACGACCGATTTGATCGGATCGGTGGTGCGCGAGGCGATGCTCTGGACGGCGCTCACGAGCTGGCTGCCGAGCACGATCGGATCGATCGTTGTATGCGGCATCGCCGCATGCCCCCCCTTGCCGGTGATCTTGATGGTGAATTCCGCCGTCGCCGCCATGATCGGACCGGGACGGATGCCGAAGGCGCCGATGGGAACCCCCGGCATGTTGTGCATGCCGAAGACCCTGCTGATGCCGAAGCGCTCCATCATGCCGTCTCCGACCATCGCCTTGCCGCCGCCGCCGCCCTCTTCCGCCGGCTGGAAGATGACCGCGACGTTGCCGGAGAAATTGCGCGTCTCGGCGAGGTATTTCGCGGCGCCGAGCAGCATGGCGGTGTGCCCGTCATGGCCGCAGGCATGCATCTTGTTGGCCACGGTGGACGCATAAGGCTTGCCCGTGGTCTCCTGGATCGGCAGCGCGTCCATGTCGGCCCTCAGCCCGATCGTTTCACCGGCGCCGAGCCGGCCCTTGATCACGCCGACGACGCCGGTGCGGCCGATGCCGGTGACGATCTCGTCGACGCCGAATTCCTTCAGCTTGTCCGCCACGAAGGAGGCGGTCTTGTGGACGTCGTAGCCCAGTTCCGGTTCGCTGTGGATATGGCGGCGCCAGCCGGCGATCTCGTCCTGCATTTCGGCGGCGCGATTCAGTATGGGCATAGGTAAGGCTTTCTTATCGGGTTGAGTTTCACGATCGCGGCGATTTTGCCATTTTGGCGACACATGCGCTAGATAGCAGGTGCGCGCAGCGAGACGAGCGCCGCCTTGCGGCCTCCCCGTCCGGCGCTACTTCCCCGACGAACGGCAACAAGGTGGGTTCTGGTACATCATGCGGCAGCTTCTATCCGGGATATTTTCCGTCGCGCTTCTCGTCCTTGCCTCGCCTGCCATTTCCCCCGCGCTCGCCGGCCCCTCGCTTCTTTTCGACGTGAACGACAGCAGGGTGCTGGAGCATCAGGACGCCTTCGCGCGCTGGTATCCGGCCTCCCTCACCAAGCTGATGACCGCCTATGTGGCGTTCAAGGCGATCGGCGCCGGCGAGGTGACGCTGCAGTCGCCGATCAGGATGACGAAGAACTCCGCCTCGCAGCCGCCGTCGAAGATGGGCTTCAAGCCCGGCGACGTCATGACGCTGGACAATGCGCTGAAGATGATGATCACGCATTCGGCCAACGACATCGCCATGGCGGTCGGAGAGAATGTCGGCGGCAGCGAGGAAGCGTTCGTCGACCGGATGAACGCCGAGGCGCGCCGGCTCGGCATGAGCGGCACCCACTACGCCAACCCGAACGGCCTCTTCTCGCCGGACAACTATACGACGGCGCGCGACCAGGCCGTTCTCGTCACGGCGATCCGCAAGGAATATCCGCAATATCTCAGCTATTTCAACATCGAGGCGATCGGCATCGGCAAGAAGGTCATCCCGAACATCAATGCGCTGATCGGCCGCTTCGACGGCGCCGACGGCATGAAGACGGGCTTCATCTGCGAATCCGGCTTCAATTTCATCGGTAGCGCGACCCGTCAGGGCCGCACGCTGGCGGCGATCGTTCTCGGCGCCGGCTCGATCACCGAACGCGCCGCCCAGACGGCCGCGCTGCTCGCCCAGGGCTTCGGCACGAACGAACCGGCCGATGCTCCGATGCTGGCCTCGATGCCGGTCGACGGCAACGGCGTCGGCGAGGCGACGAACATGCGCCAGGCGCTCTGTTCGAAGGAGGCCAGGAAGCGGAAACGGCAGAAGCTGGCGGATGCCGGCGGCGAGGACGACGAGGAGCAGGCACCGCTGGTGATGGGCTCGCCCTATCTGCACAAGCTCGACCACCCGCGCACCGTGGTCATGGTCGGCCTCGGCGGTGCGACCGGCCCCGGCGGATTGCCGGAGGAGCCGGAATACGCCGACGTGCCCATACCGACGCCGCGACCGGACTACACGCCTCCGGCAAAGAGCACGAAGCCCGCGGCCAAGGCGCAGTCGGCAAGCGTCCGGTAGCCGACGTGACGGCGCCGATCCCCGTCAGTTTGCTGACCGGCTTTCTCGGTTCCGGCAAGACGACCCTTCTCAACCGTCTCCTGAAGGAGCCGGCGCTCGCCGACACCGCCGTCGTCATCAACGAATTCGGCGAGATCGCCATCGACCACCTGCTGGTGGAGCGGGCGAGCGAAGGCCTCGTCGAGCTTTCCGGCGGATGCGTGTGCTGCACGGTGCGCGGGGAACTCGTCGATACGCTTCTCGACCTCGCCCGACGCATGCCGGCCCTGAAGCGCGTCATCATCGAGACGACCGGCCTTGCCGATCCCGCGCCGATCCTCCAGGCGCTGATGGCGCATCCGGGACTGCTCGGCCTTTTCCGGCTGGACGGCGTCATCGCCATGGTGGACGCGGTCAATGGCGACGCCACCCTCGACCGGCACGAAGAGGCCGTGCGGCAGGTGGCGATGGCCGACCGCATCGTGCTGACCAAATCGGATCTAGGTGAAGCGGCGGCCGCGCCGCTGCGCGGCAGGCTGGAGCGTCTCAATCCCGGCGCTCCCGTCATCCAGGGCAGCGCCGATCGGCCCACGGCGAAGGAATTGCTCGATTGCGGGCTCTACGACCCGTCCGGCAAGCTCCCCGACGTCGAACGCTGGCTGCGCGCCGAGGCGGCGCACGACCATGACGGCCACGAACGGCATCGCCACGATCATGATCACCACCATCACGATTCCCGCATCAGGACGGTCTCGCTCGTTCATGACCGCCCGGTTCCTTTCGGCGCGATCGAGACGTTTCTCGATCTCCTGCGCTCGACGAATGGCGAGCGCCTCTTGCGCATGAAGGGCATCGTGGAACTCGCCGAGGATCCGGGGCGACCGCTTGTCCTGCACGGCGTGCAGAACATCCTGCACCCGCCCGCAAGGCTCGCCGCATGGCCGGACGCCGGGCGCGGCACGCGGCTCGTCCTCATCGCGATCGACCTCGACGAGGATTATGTGCGCCGCCTCTTCGCCGCCGTCACCGGCAAGCCGATGACGGACACGCCGGACCGAGCCGCCATCGAGGACAACCCCCTCGCCATCGCCGGGGCGAAGCTCTAGGGCGGTATGGACAGCGGCTCGCCCGCGTCGTTATCCCCGCTCGATCAGGAAGCGGTGCCCGCCCTCGACGCCGTAGCTTTCCCGCAGATTGTGGCCATTGTCCTTGCAGAAGGCGGGGATGTCGATGACGGCCAGCGGATCGGTCGTCTCGACCCAAAGGAGCGCGCCTGACGGCATGCCGGCCAGCCGCTTGCTCGCCCTGAGGACCGGAAGCGGGCAGGTAAGGCCCCTGAGATCGTAGGTTTCGGCGTCGGCGCTCAACTGCCGAACATCTTGTTCCATATGCGTTTCAACATGCGCGGCTGCGGCTCGGCGGCCATGGCGCTCGCTTCCGGCACTTCGGTGGCAGCGTTGGTTTCCTGGCTGCCCTGCTTCTGCGCCGAAGCTTGCGCCACCGCCTGGTGCTTTGCGGTTTCTTTCTTCGCCTTCGCTTCCGCGACCTGCGCTTCCTTCGCCGCCTTCGCTTCCGCGATCTGCCTTTCCTTTTCGGCCTTGGCCGCCGCGAGCGCCGCCGCCTTCTCCTGCTCGGCCTTCTCCTTGGCCGTTTTCTCGGCATCGAGCGCCGCCATCTTACGGCCGACCGGCGAATCGATGCGGCCCATTTCGGCGGTCTCGGAGAGCTTACCGCTCGCATCGAGCGCCGGCGGCTGCATCGGCACGCGCTCGCCGCGGCCGCGCTTGCGCGACCAGTCCGCCACCAGGCTGGCTTCCCTGATGCCGTCGATCGTTGCGCTGGGCGGCGCGCCCTTGGTCCTTGCCGCCTCGGCGAAGGCGTCGTCATATTTCTTGTCGTAGGCGGCGGTCGCGGCCGCCATAGCCGGCGAGCGCGCCATGGGCGGACAGGCGCCGTTCGGCGAAGCCGGGAAGCTGTGGCCGTCCGCGGCGACCTCGTTGAAGACGTAGCGGCCCTCGCACACGTCGACCTTCGGCGGCAGATGCGCGATCTCGAACTGGTCGTAGCCTTCCTTCAGCATCTTCCAGAAATCGTAGTTCGGGTCGTTGCGGTAGCGCGCCATGTTGGCTGCCGTCATGCGGAACGGAAAGGCCTGGAGCTGGAACGCCTCCTGGCCGCCTCGAAAGGCATCGCGCGCGAAGGCGTAGATCTGCGACACCTGCGCGTCGTTCATCGAGTAGCAGCCCGACGAGGAGCAGGCGCCATGCACCATCAGGTTGGCGCCGGTGCGGTTGTGCGCCCGGTCATAGGCGTTGGGAAAGCCGATATTGAAGGAAAGGTAATATTTCGAGTTCGGGTTCATCTGGCTCGGATGGATATCGTAGAATCCCTCCGGAGCCTGCCGGTCGCCCTCCATGAATTTCGGTCCGAGCTGCCCCGACCATTTGCAGATCGGATAGGTGGCGATCAGGCCGTAGCCGCCGTCGCCCTTCTGCTTCCAGACCTCGAACTGCCCTTCCTCCTTGAAGATGCGCACGAGGATCGGCGAGGGGGTCGCCATGCCCCTCGACTTCATCAGGTCGACGAGTTTTTGCGGAAGTTCCTTGTTGGCTTTCGGCGCGATGTCCTCGATCGAGCCGTTGCAGCCTGCCATGAGCAGGGCAGCGACCAGCAATCCGGCGCCTTTGATGCGGGAACTCATTGTATTCTACAGTCTCGTTCGCAAGAGCCGGACTGCAGCCGGCCGAGATTGGGCCCCGTGGACGAAGCTAAGACGGTTAACCTTGAGAAACCATTACCATGTGGCGTCCCCGTTCTGCTCCCGGTGGTTGCCCATTGAAGGCAGCGGCGCGGCGATTTTATGGCAGGGCCTATCTTAGGAGGGTTGGCGGCCGATTGGAATCCGTCCGGCGGCGATAGGCGCTTATCTGCCGATGGAGAGATATTTTTGCCGGCGGTGCTCGCGATAGTCCTCGTTGACGGCCTTCAATTCGTCGAAGGCGGCCGCGATCTGCCTGCCTGCCGCCTCGATCGCAGCCCGGGGCTCGCGATGCGCGCCGCCGACCGGCTCGGCGATGATGCCGTCGATGATCTTGAGGCCGAGCAGGTCCTGGGCGGTGATCTTCATGTTCGTCGCCGCGTCCTTCGCGCGCGTCGAGTCGCGCCACAGGATCGAGGCCGCGCCTTCCGGCGAGATCACCGAATAGATGGAATGCTCAAGCATATAGACGCGGTTGGCCGTCGCCAGCGCGATCGCCCCGCCCGATCCGCCCTCGCCTATGACCACCGAAACGATCGGAACCTTGACGGACAGGCATTTTTCCGTCGAGCGGGCGATGGCCTCGGCCTGCCCACGCTCCTCCGCGTCGATGCCCGGATAGGCGCCGGCCGTATCCACCAGCGTCACCACCGGCAGGTCGAAGCGGTCGGCAAGGTCCATGAGGCGGATGGCCTTGCGATAGCCTTCGGGCCTCGCCATGCCGAAATTGTGCTTGAGCCGGCTCTTGGTGTCATTGCCCTTTTCCTGGCCGATGACCGCGACCGGCTCGCCCCTGAAACGCGCGAAGCCGCCGACGATCGCCTCGTCGTCCCCGAAGGCGCGGTCGCCAGCCAGCGGCGTGAAATCGGTGAACAGGCCGCGCACATAGTCGAGGCAGTGCGGCCGGTCGGGATGGCGCGCGACCTGCGCCTTCTGCCAGGGGTTGAGCGACCGGTAGGCCTCGCGCAGCGCCTCGCGCGATCGCTTCTCCAGCCTGGCGATCTCGTCGGCGACATCGACGGCCTCGCCCGTTTCGTTGAGCTTCTTAAGCTCGAGGATCTTGCCGTCGAGGTCACGGACGGGGCCTTCGAAATCGAGATAATTGTACATGCCTTGCCGGGAAAACTGACCAAACTCGGGGTGAAAGGGTCAAGCAATGCCGGCAGTTTGCCGGGGATCCTGCGCCTCAAATAACGTTACGGGTCCCGGTCGGCAAGCGGATGATGCCGGCTCACCAATTCCACCAGCCGCTTTTCGAGGACATGCGTATAGATTTGCGTCGTCGAGATATCCGAATGGCCGAGCAATTGCTGCACCACGCGCAGGTCGGCGCCGTTCTGCAGAAGATGGCTGGCGAAGGCGTGGCGCAGCACGTGCGGCGATATCTTCGCCGCCGGAATACCGGCGCGCGCCGCAAGCCCCTTCAGGTCGCGCGCGAAGACCTGGCGGGGCAGGAAACCCTCTTCCGATGCGGCCGGGAAAAGCCATGGGCTTTCGGCCATCGACGGATCAGCCGCCCGCGTCCGCAGCCAGGCCTTCAGCGCCTCACGCGCCTTGCCGGAGAGCGGCACCATGCGTTCCTTCCCGCCCTTGCCGCGCACGATGAAGAAGCGCTCGTCCCGGCGCGCCACCGCGACCGGCAGCGCCACCAGTTCGGAGACCCGAAGCCCCGTCGCGTAGAGCAGCTCGATCATAGCGTGCATGCGGACCGCGGCAAGCCGCCGGCCGTCGCCGAGGCTTTCGTCGCCGGTCTCGCTCGCGGCGCGTTCCAGCAGCCGGGTGACCTCCTCCTCGCCGAGCACCTTCGGCAGCGCGCGGTCTTTGCGCGGGCTGTCCACCGTGCCGCTCGGATCGTCCAGCCTCAATCCTTCCGAATAGAGAAAGCGGTAGAACTGACGAAGCGCCGAGAGGCGCCGCGCCTGCGAGGATGCGGCGAAGCCGCGCCTGGCAATATCGTTCATGTAGGCGCTCAGATCGGCAGGCGCCGCGCCGTCCAGCCCCCGGCCGCTTGCCGCCATGAAACCGGCGGCGTCTTCCAGATCGCGCCGATAGGAGAGAAGCGTGTTTTCGCTGGCGCCACGCTCCGCGCTCATCATCTCGAGGAACGCCTCTATGCGTGCGCCTCCCCTCATTGCTTGGCTTGATCGCCGGCGGGCTTGACCGGATCGGCCCCGTTATCCGGCGCCGGCTTCGGATTGACCTTCTCGACCGGGATGCGGACGGTGATCTCGCCTTCTTTCGGCTTCACATACCAGACGAGCGCGAACATCGCCGCGTAGAAGAGCCCCACCAGAAAAAGGATGGTGGTAAGGAACCTGAAGAGGGTCGGCATGGTCCGGTATCGCCTCCGCCGCCAAGGTCAAGATGTCGAGCCGGAGCCGAATCCACCACCGGCGCCCCGTCCCCTTATGGGACGGAGGCCAGGCCAATTCAAGGCTTCGGGCATAGCGCCGGTTTCCCTCCCCCTGCGAACCTTGGGTTGGTGCAGCTGCACGCCGGCGCCCGCCTTTGGCAATAAGCCCCACGCCGTCGAGGCCGCCCCAACCGCACAACCGCTTCTCGGCGGCCTGCCTGCCGGAGCGGGTAAACCCGCGCCTCGTCCCGCCCCGCGCTTGACGCCATCTGTCTTTTCATGTCGTTACGCGCCCGAAAGGGACTCTTGAACGATGACCGCCATCGCCATCACGGCGCCAGAGGACGCCGCCGCGCTGCTCGCCCGCCTCGGCGACCGGTCGATCGTCTTCGTCGGCCTGATGGGCGCGGGTAAGACCGCCATCGGCCGCAAGCTCTCGCAGATGCTCGGCCTGCCTTTCGTCGACAGCGACCATGAGATCGAACAGGTCTCGCGCATGACGATCGCCGAACTCTTCGCACAATATGGCGAGGCGGAGTTCCGCGCGCTCGAAGCGCGGGTGATCGAGCGGCTGCTGAAGAGCGGTCCGCAGATATTCTCGACCGGCGGCGGCGCCTTCATGAACGAGCAGACGCGGCGGGGGATCGCCGAGCGCGGCGTTTCCGTCTGGCTGAGGGCCGATCTCGACCTTCTCATGCAGCGCGTCGCCAAGAAGCCGAGCCGGCCGCTCCTGCAGAATCCCGACCCGCGCGCGGTGATGGCGAGGCTGATGGAAGAGCGCTACCCGATCTATGCCACGGCCGACATCGCCATTCAGACCCGCGACGAGCGCCGCGAAATCATCGCCGGCGAAGTGCTCGAAGCGCTGAAGGCCCGGCTCGTGGAATCGGAACCTGCCCCTGAACGGAGCACAAAATGACGGAGATCACGAAGGTCGAGGTCGGTCTCGGCGACCGCGCCTATGATATCCTGATCGGTCCCGGCCTGGCCGGGCGCGCCGGCTCGGAGATCGCCGCGCGGCTTCCCGGCATACGCGCCGCGATCGTCACCGACGAGAACGTCGCGGCACGGCATCTCGAAACCTTTCAATCAGGCCTCCAAGCCGCCGGGATCGAGGCGACGGCGATCACATTGCCGGCCGGCGAGAAGACCAAGAGCTTCGAGCATCTGCAGGAAGTAGTGGATTTCATTCTTGCCGCCCGGCTGGAGCGCGGCGACGCGGTAGTGGCGCTCGGCGGCGGCGTCATCGGCGATCTCGCCGGCTTCGCCGCCGGCATCGTGAGGCGCGGCATGCGTTTCGTGCAGGTGCCGACTTCGCTCCTGGCGCAGGTCGATTCCTCTGTAGGCGGCAAGACCGGCATCAACACCGGTCGCGGCAAGAACCTCGTCGGCGTCTTCCACCAGCCGCGGCTTGTGCTCGCCGACACCGCCATGCTCGACACGCTGCCCGAGCGCGAGTTCCGCGCCGGCTATGCCGAGGTCGCCAAATACGGGCTGATCGACCGTCCGGACTTCTTTGCCTGGCTTGAAAAGAACTGGCGCGAGGTCTTTTCCGGCGGCCCGGCCCGCACCGCGGCAATCGCCGAATCCTGCCGCGCCAAGGCCGACATGGTGGCCCGCGACGAGTTCGAGACCGGCGACCGGGCGCTGCTCAACCTAGGCCATACTTTCGGCCACGCGCTGGAGGCGTCGACGGGCTATGACGGCTCGCGCCTCGTCCATGGCGAAGGCGTGGCGATCGGCATGGCGCTTGCGCACCGCTTCTCCGCCCGCCTCAACCAGGCAAGCCCGGACGACGCCGCTCGGGTGGAAGCGCATCTGAAATCGGTGGGGCTGCCGACACGCATCGCCGACATCCCCGGCGCCCTGCCTGACGCGGCCGGACTTTTCGATTATATGAAGCAGGACAAGAAGGTCAGCCGCGGCGCGCTGACCTTCATCCTGACGCATGGCGTCGGCCGCGCCTTCATCGCCCGCGACGTGCCGGCGTCCGAGGTCATGGCGTTTCTGGAGGATAACCACCCGGGATGACGACGGCCTTCTGGATCATATGCGGGGCGATCCTGCTCTGCATTGTCGTTTCGGGATTTTTCGCCGGTTCGGAGACCGCGCTGACCGCCGCTTCGCGGGCGCGCATGCACTCGCTGGAGCACAACGGCTCGATCCGCGCGCGCATGGTCAACGCGCTGATCGACCACCGCGACCGGCTGATCGGCGCGCTCCTGATCGGCAACAATCTCGCCAATATCCTCGCCTCGTCGCTGGCGACATCGATCTTCCTCGATATTTTCGGCGCGCGGGGCGTCGCCTATTCGACGGCGGCGATGACGGTACTGCTCGTCGTCTTCGCCGAGGTGCTGCCGAAATCCTGGGCGATCTCGAGACCGGACCGCTTCTCCCTTGCCGTGGCGCCGCTGGTCCGCGGCTTCGTCTTCGTCGTCGGCCCCGTCGCCACGCTGGTCAACCAGATCGTCCGCATCGTGCTCAGGCTGTTCGGCGTCGGCCTGCAGGAGCACCAGTCGCTCCTCTCGGCACATGAGGAACTGCGCGGCACCGCGGAGGTGCTGCACCGCGAGGGCAGCTTCGTGAAACAGGAACGCGACCGCCTGGGCGGCCTGCTCGACCTCGCCGAACTCGAGGTCTCCGACGTCATGGTGCATCGCACCGGCATGCTTTCGGTCAACGCCGACCAGCCCGCCGACATCATCGTGCGCGAGATTTTGCAGAGCCCTTATACGCGCGTGCCGCTGTGGCGCGGCTCGACCGACAACATCGTCGGCGTGGTCCATGCCAAGGATATGCTGAGGGCGCTGAACGAGGCCGGCAACGACGCCGCGGCGATCGACATCCTCAAAGTGGCGACAAAACCCTGGTTCGTGCCGGACACTACCTCGCTCGCCGACCAGTTGAACGCCTTCCTGCGCCGCAAGTCGCATTTCGCCGTCGTCGTCGACGAATATGGCGAGGTGGAAGGCATGGTGACGCTGGAGGACATCATCGAGGAGATCGTCGGCGAGATCGCCGACGAGCACGACATAGAAATGCAGGGGGTGAAGCAGGAAGCCGATGGTTCGGTCGTCGTCGACGGCTCCGTGCCGATCCGCGACCTGAACCGCGCGCTCGACTGGCACCTGCCCGACGAGGAGGCGACCACCGTCGCCGGCCTCGTCATCCACGAGACGCAGACCATACCGGACGAGAAGCAGGCTTTTACCTTCCACGGGATGCGCTTCATCGTCATGAAACGTGACAAGAACCGCATCACGCGGCTGCGGATCAAGCCGCTGGCAGCAGTGCAGGCGGAGAGCGCCCTGCGCAATTGACCGTTCCCGTCGGCAAAACCCTTAGTTTCGCGGGCTGAACAATTTTTCGAGGAACCCGTAGAACCACGCGGCCTGGGCGGCATCGTGGCGGTACACCAGACGATCCTGCTCTTCGCGCGTCTGGGCGCCGGAAATCTCGTAGAGCGCACCAAGAGAGGCCTGCCAGCGGCGGAACCCCTCGATCGTTACCTCGGGATGAAACTGAAGCGCATAGGTGCTCGCCCCGTAGGAAAACGCCTGGTTCGGGAATGACGCGCTCGACGCCAGATGGGTCGCGCCACTAGGAATGCCGAAAGTGTGGAAATGCGCCTGTCCCACGTGGATCGGCTCGGGCAGGATCTCCCGGCCGGCTTCCGTCGGTTCGATCCGGTAACAGCCGAATTCCCCGCGCCCGTCCTCCGCCGGACCGACCGTCGCGCCGAGCACATGGGCGATCTGCTGCGCGCCCTGGCAGATGCCGAGCAAGGGCACGCCGCGTGCCATGCACCCCTCGATCCAGCGCGCCTCCTCCTTCAGGAAGGGAAAGCGGTCATGCGCATAGGCTTCGAAGCGGCCGCCATAGACGACGCTTCCGGCGACCGTGTCATCGACTTCGCCCGGCGCTTCACCGGCGAAAGGTTTCTTCACGACCGGCTCGAAGCCGCTCCTCACCAGATAGGTGTGGACGCGGTCGTCCGGCGGATCGTCGCCATGACGGACCAGGATGACGCGCTTCTTCATCGCCATCTCTAGGAAGCCGCCTGCCGGCGTGGCTGGCGCAAATGCTTCACCCCGCGCAGTTCGACGAAGTTCGTCGCCACTTCCCAGACGTGGTCGCCATACAGGAACGGCTCGAACGGCGCCGCGCCGTCTATCCGCAGCGGCGCGATCTCGGCGTCGGCGGCCGGCTCGTAGAAGAACGGCATGGAGAAGCGCTCGCGTTCGGGCGAGATGACGCGATGCAACGTCGCGCGCACGCGCCCGCCGGTCCAGCGTTCCAAAAGCTTGCCGAAATTGACCGCGAGCGTGCACTCCGCCGGCGGCACGTCGATCCATTCGCCCGAATGCGCCTGCGCCTGCAATCCCTCGACCCCATCCTGCGCGAGCAGCGTGACGAAGCCGGAATCGACATGCGCGCCGCCGATCACCGCGCGCCGTCGGCCGTCATGCACGACGAAATGCTCGTCCGGCCGTTCGGCTTCGATCTCCGGCAGATAGGGATAGCGCGTCAGCCTCAGCGTCGAGACGCCGTTCTCGAAAGCCGCATCGAAGGCCGTCTCCGCAAGGCCGAGCCCTCGCGCCAGCGAACGCATCACCGCGCCGCCGGTTTCCTCCATGGCGCGATAGTAGGCGGCCGCCATCGCCCGCCAGCCGGGAACCAGTTCCTCGGGCGGCAGCGGCGTCTCTTCGGCAAGCGGATCGTCGTCGCGGATACGGCCGGACCCATGCGCGAGATCCGGGCCCATGTCGATGCCTTCCTTCTGCGACAGCGTTCCCTTCTGCAGCGGATACCAGCCGCGATAGACGTTCGGCCGCGAATGGTCGAAGTTCCAGCGCCACAGCTTCCGCTTCTCCTCCTCCGGCAGCGCGAAGATCGCCAGCAGCCGTCGCCGGTTTTCCGGCGTCAGCATCTCCGCGCCGCGGAAGCCGGCAATCGTCATGAAGCCGCTGGTCGACGCCGCCTCCATCACGGCGCGATCGGCGGCGGTGCGGGCATCGTCCGGCGGGCCGAAGAGCGGCGCGATATCGATGCGGGGTATCGTCATTTTCCCGGGTCCCCTGTTTTCCCGATCCTGTATCCGCGCTCGCCTGCCGTGAAGGGCACAGTTTCGCCGAGCCTGCGGGCCAGCGATTGCGAAAACGGCATTGAACATTGACGGGGCCGCCGTCCGGATGGTTTCTCTGGACGCAAGAATATGACGCGGCCGCTGCAGAACGGACCGCCAGGGAGGCGACAGGATGGACCAGAAGAACGCCACGGCAATTTCGGCCGATTTTTCCGGACCCGAGCTTTGCCGGCTCGAGGCGCATGAAGTCGTGGCGCTCCTGAAGAAGGGCGAGGTCTCGCCGGAAGAACTCCTCGATGCCGCCTTCAAGCGCATCGCCGAGGTCGAGCCGGCCGTCAACGCGATGCCGACGCTTTGCGAGGAGCGCGCCCGCGCCGCGGCAAAGAACGTAGCGGCGAACGCCCGGAAGAATGGAGCCGAGCCGGGATGGCTGGGCGGCCTGCCGCTCGGCATCAAGGACCTGCTGCCGGTGAAGGGCGTGCGCACCACCTTCGGCACGATCGGCCACAAGGATTTCGTGCCCGATGCAAGCGATCCGCTGGTGGAAAGGCTGGAGGCGCGCGGCGGCATCGTCGTCGGCAAGACCAACACGCCCGAAATGGGCGCCGGCGCCAACACCTTCAACGCCGTTTTCGGCATGACCCGCAATCCGTGGGACACGCGCAAGAGTGCCGGCGGTTCGTCGGGCGGCGCCGCGGCGGCGCTCGCCACCGGCGAGACCTGGCTCAGCCACGGCTCCGACCTTGCCGGCTCGCTGCGCACGCCCGCTGCCTATTGCGGCGTGATCGGCCTGCGCCCGACGCCCGGCCGCGCCGGCGGCGGCAATCCCACCAATGCCTTCTCGATGGAGGGCGTCCAGGGTCCGATGGCGCGGACCGTGATGGACGCAGCGCTCTTCCTCGACGCCATGGCCGGCTTCGACCCGCGCCAGATGCTGTCGCTCGAAGCGCCGCGCGAACCGTTCCAGGAGGCAGTCCGCCGCGCCACGCCGAAGGTGCGCATCGCCTACGCTCCCGACCAGGGCGGTCTCGCTCCGGTCGAGACCGAAATCGAGGAAGTCATGCGAGCGGCGCTGGCGAAGGCCGAGAAGAACGGCGCCACGGTCGAGGAAGCGTGCCCGGACCTTTCCGGCCTTTACGAAACCTACGTGACCTTGCGCGCGATGGTCTGGGGCGCCGGCACCGGCCGCGCGCCGGAGCATGTGCGCAGGCATTTCAAGCGCACGCTGGCCGAGAATATCGGCGTCGGCGAGACGCTGACGCCGTCGCGCATCTACGACGCGCAGATCCACCGCTCGGCACTTTACGACCGGATGCACTGCTTCCTCGAAACCTATGACGTGCTCGCCTCGGCCGTCGTCGGGCTGGAGCCGACGCCGGTCGAGCAGGAATATCCGGCCGAAGTCGCCGGCAAGCCGGTCGCCGACTATATCGACTGGCTGCGCTTCTCCTTCCTCGCCACCACGACGGCCCTGCCGGCGCTGTCATTGCCGGCCGGCTTTACGCGATCCGGCATGCCGGTCGGCATCCAGCTCATCGGCCCGCCGCGCGGCGAGGCGAAGCTTTTGGCCGTGGCGAAAGCGATCGAGGATGCGGTGGGCTTCCGCGGCCGCACGCCGATCGACCCGCGGCCCGCAGGGCGGAAGGGGTGAGGTTCGGGGACGTTGCCACAAAGAGCGATCCCTCACTCTTACCCTCTACCCGTAAAAACGGGCGAGGGGGTCACCAACGCCGCGGCTATTCCCCTCCTTCTCCCCGTTTTCGCGGGGAGAAGGTCCCGGCAGGGGATGAGGGGCAGCGCTGACCTTCCCGCGTCGACCTACTCACCGCCCAAATGAAAACGCCGCCCGACTATCACCGGGCGGCGTCTTTGCTTTTCACAACAGGATCGTTGGCTTTTCTCGGCCTGCGGCCGACCGCTCCTCACCCCTGAGGCTGCGGCTCCATGCCGGGCTCCTCGCCGCCCTTCGGCTTGGGCTCCTTGCGGGCGCCCGCCTTGGGCACGGCCGAGCCACGCGAGGTCGGCGTGTCGTCGCCCTGGTCACGCGAGGGCTTCTGCCCGGCGAGCAGCTGCTTGATCTCCTCGCCGGAGAGCGTCTCGTATTCGAGCAGGCCTTCGGCGAGGGTGATCCAGTCCTTCTTCTTCTTGGTCAGGATCTGCCGGGCCGTCTGGTAAGCCTCGTCGGTCAGCCGGCGCACTTCGTCGTCGATGATCTGCGCGGTCTCTTCCGAGATGTTCTGCTGGCGCGCCACCGAATGGCCGAGGAAAACCTCGTCCTGGTTCTCACCATAGGCGACCTGGCCGAGCTTGTCGGAGAAGCCCCAGCGCGTCACCATGGCACGCGCCAGCTTGGTCGCCTGGTCGATGTCGGAAGCCGCGCCGGACGTGATGTTCTCCTTGCCGAACTTGATCTCCTCGGCGACGCGGCCGCCCATCATGATCGCCAGCCGCGAGATCATGTATTTGTAGCTCATCGAGTAGCGGTCGCCCTCCGGCAACTGCATGACCATGCCGAGCGCGCGGCCGCGCGGGATGATGGTCGCCTTGTGCAGCGGATCGGCCGAGGGCACGTTGAGCGCCAGGATAGCATGGCCGGCCTCGTGATAGGCGGTCAGTTCCTTCTCGGCCTGCGTCATGGCGGTCGAGCGGCGCTCGGCGCCCATCATCACCTTGTCCTTGGCGTCCTCGAACTCCGCCATGGTGACGAGCCGCTTGTTGCGGCGCGCCGCCATCAGGGCGGCCTCGTTGACGAGGTTGGCGAGGTCGGCGCCGGAGAAACCCGGCGTGCCGCGCGCGATCACCTTGAGATCGACATTCGGCGCCAGCGGCACATTGCGCACATGGACCTTCAGGATCTTCTCGCGGCCGATGATGTCCGGATTGGGCACGACGACCTGGCGGTCGAAACGGCCTGGTCTTAGCAAAGCAGGATCGAGCACGTCCGGGCGGTTGGTCGCGGCGATCAGGATGATGCCCTCGTTCGCCTCGAAGCCGTCCATCTCGACCAGCAGCTGGTTCAGCGTCTGCTCGCGCTCGTCGTTGCCGCCGCCGAGGCCCGCGCCGCGATGCCGCCCGACGGCGTCGATCTCGTCGATGAAGATGATGCAGGGCGCGTTCTTCTTGGCCTGGTCGAACATGTCGCGCACGCGCGACGCGCCGACGCCAACGAACATCTCGACGAAATCCGAACCGGAAATGGTGAAGAAGGGCACGTTCGCCTCGCCCGCCACCGAGCGCGCCAGAAGCGTCTTGCCGGTGCCGGGAGGGCCGACGAGCAGCACGCCGCGCGGGATCTTGCCGCCGAGCCGCTGGAATTTCTGCGGGTCGCGCAGGAATTCGACGATCTCCTCGAGATCTTCCTTGGCCTCGTCGACGCCGGCGACGTCCTGGAAGGTGATGCGGCCATGCGCCTCCGTCAGGAGCTTGGCCTTGGACTTGCCGAAGCCCATGGCGCGGCCGGAGCCCGACTGCATCTGGCGCATGAAGAATATCCACACTCCGAGGATCAGGATCATCGGCAGCCAGGAGAGCAGGATGGAGAAGATCGAGGACGAGCCGTCCGATTCAGGGCGCGCATTGATGGTGACGCCCTTGTCCTCCAGCTTCTGCACCAATTGAGAGTCGCCGGGAGGCGCGTAGGTCTGGAAGGTCTGGCTGTTGTCGGCATAGGTGCCGCTGATGCGCTGGCCGGCGATGGTCACCGACTTGACGCGACCGCCGGACACGTCGTGCAGGAAGTCCGAATAGGCAACCTGGTTGGAGGCGCCGCGCTGCTGCGGCGTCTGGAAAAGATTGAAAAGCGCGATCAGGAGCACGGCGATGATCGCCCAGAGCGCCAGGTTACGATAGTTCGGATTCATCTCAAGTCCCGTGGGTGTCTTGGGAGGGAGCACCCGTCCTTCCAGAATGTGCCTTTAACATAGGGACACGGCAACACAATGCCAAGCACATCCCTTCGTTCCCGTTAAGGTCCGCTGCGGCTCTCATCGAGCGAGCGGCGAGGCCGGAAGCGGCCTGCCGCCGACCAGTTCCGTAGCAGCCTGCGCCGGAGCCAGATCGAACCAGGGCAGGAAGCGCGCCCAAGGCGCCGCAAGCGGAACCGCCGGCGCATGCCCGAGGCACTCGACGCCGCGCCAGAGCGCCGGTTCGGCGGCGAGCGCGGCGCGAGCAAGCGCGGCGGGTTCCTCGCAATCCGGAGCGGCGAGAGCGGCGGCAGCCTCCCGGCCGAACGGCGCGATCTCCCCCGCCTCCCTTGCTTCCGGCCCGATCCGATGCCGGCCATCCCAGACCTGGCCGGGGATCACACCGCCGGGAAGCGGCAGGCCGCGCATTTCCCGGTAGAGATAAAGCCCGTCCGCCCGCGCCTCGACGACGCTGCGCGACAATGTGGCGCGTGCTCCCGCCTCCGACATCCACTTAAGAAGCGCCGAGCCGCGCGAGGCATCCGGCAATTGCGCCCGCCCGCCAACCACGGCGAGCAGAATGCGCAACGCATAGGTCGCGGCCTCCCTGTCCCGTTCGACCGCGAATTCACGGCCGAGGCGATAGAGGCCGGTCGAAACCCTCCTGGCATGGCGCCGGATCAGCGCTGCGGCGCGCTCGCCGAGACTGACGCGTTCGGCCGCCGCACGCCGCATCTCTGCGATCAAACCCGCATGCGCTCCGTCTTCCGCGATCGAGGCTTCGCCGGCGAGCGTCAGGCGGGTGCGCGCCCGTTCGTATTTCGGGTCCTTGTTCGACGGGTCCTCGTGCCATTCGATGCCGATGCCGCGCAGATAGTTGCGCAATCCCTCGCGGCGGGCCTCGAGGAGAGGCCGCGCGACCCACAGGCGGCCGTCATAGAGCGTCGCCGGCGCGATGCCGGCAAGGCCGCGGCCGTCGCCACGCCGTTTTCGCATGGCGACGGTTTCGAGCTGGTCGTCGAGCGTATGGCCGGTGAGGACGAGGCCGGCGCCGGCCTCATCGGCAGCCCGGGCAAGCAGAGCGTAGCGCGCCTCGCGCGCCGCCTGCTGCAGCCCCGAAACCGGCTTGGCATCCGTCCAGCGCATCGTCCGGTGGCGGATGCCGAAGCGTCCGCAAAGCGCCGCGACGGCGGCGGCCTCCATCGCAGCCTCTGGCCGGATGCCGTGATCGACCGTGACCGCCACGAGACCGACATCGGGCTGATAGCGCGTGAGATGATCCCTGAGCAGGAACAGGAGCGCCAGCGAATCGCCGCCGCCGGAAACGGCCGCGACTACGGCCCCCCGACCGGAAAGATCGATCCCGTCGAAGGCGCCGGGAAATGCAGCCCCGGAGGGACTTTCCGCACTTCTCACGGCACTCGCCGCACCTCTCATCCGGACCTCCCCTCGCCGGTGTCACCGTTCAGCGATCGCGGCGATCATGGATGGTTCCGCCGCGACGCAGATGTAGGGAGATCGGATGAAGGGTCAAATCAGGCACCTGCCGCTTGTCAGCACCCGGCGAGCGCCTCTTCCTGCTTGACGCGGTCCTTCAGCGCCTCCGAGGCGTGCGGATAACGCTCGCCGATCGAGTGATAGGTGCCGCAGGCGATCTCGCGCTGGTTCATCGCGGAAAGCGAGATGCCGAGCTTGAGCAGCATGTCCGGCGCTTTCTTGGATTTGGGATAGGCCTTGTTGGCATCGAGGAAGACCTGCGCGGCGTCTCGATACCGGTCCTGCCCGAGCAGCGCCTCGCCCAGCCAGAAATGCGCGTCGGCGGCACGCGGATCGCGGGGGAAGCGCTTGATATGTTCGCGGAAACCCGCTTCCGCCGCCTTGTAGTCGCCCGAAAGGATCAACTGGTAGGAATTGTGGTAGAGCTCTTCCGGATCGTCGGTGGCGGGCAGCGAAGCCATCATCGTGCCGCCCTGGCCGCCGACCGCGTTGTTCGGCGCCGAGGCGTCGGGCGCAACCGTCCCGCCG
Source organism: Rhizobiales bacterium 65-79 (assembly GCA_001896885.1). Lineage (GTDB taxonomy): Bacteria > Pseudomonadota > Alphaproteobacteria > Rhizobiales > Rhizobiaceae > Mesorhizobium_L. The sequence goes on from MKRJ01000046.1 coordinate 118,528, forward strand.
ACCGGATTGCCCCTGGCGTCGAACTTGATCGTGCCGAAAGTCTTCGGGGGGGCGCCCAGCGTCTCGCCGTCCGAACCGGCATCGGCGGCCTGGCCTGAGGGGTTGTCGGGCTGGTCGATGATGCTCTTCACGTCCCGGCCCACCATGTCCCGGCCCACGTCCCGGCCACCCATGTCCCGGCCGGGGGATTTGTCGTCGGGCGCGGCCCGGGCGACGTCGGTGCCCGTCTCCGCGCCGGCGTCGGTGCGCTTCTTCTCCAGTTGCTCCAGCCGGTATTCATTGTCCTGCTGCTGCTTGCGCATCTGGTCCTGCATCTGGATGATCTGGAAATTGAGCTCCTCGACCTTGCCGTTGAGCCGCCTGATCTGCTCCTGCAGGTCGTTGATCTGCGGCTCGGCGGCCTGGGCGAGTTCGACGGGCCGGTTCGCGGCCGCCCGCCTGCCGATCTCGACCCCCGGAAGATCGAAGGCCAGAAGTTCGGTCCCAGTGTTGGCTATGGTCTTTCCGTCCGCTTCCTGGCCCAGAACCGGGCCGGCGAACAGGATAGGCGTCAGTATCGCGCAGCCGATCAAAGTCTTGACGTACATCTCTCTCTCATTCGCTAGGCGCGGACGTACCCCCGCCCGCCATTAATCCTTCATGAAGACCTTTTAGTTCGGCCGAAATTTGATGAGGGAGGCGCAAATAGAAAAAAGCGGCGCTTGGCCGCTTTTTCCATAAGGCACTGTGGCTTTTTTGTCGCGGATCAGGACCCGGCGCCGTTGAGCACCGTGACGGCGCGGCGGTTCTGCGACCAGCAGGAAGGCGCGTCGCAGGTCGCGACCGGCCGTTCCTTGCCGTAGGAAATCGTCTTCATACGGTTGGCGGCGACACCCCGCGAGACGAGGAAGTCGCGCGTCGCGGCGGCGCGGCGGGCACCGAGCGCCAGATTGTATTCGCGCGTGCCGCGCTCGTCGGCGTGGCCCTCGATCGTGATGGCGTATCTGCCGTAGCGGTTCAGCCACTGCGCCTGCTTGGTCAGCGTCGCCTGCGCGTCCGGGCGGATCGAGGACGAATCCGTGTCGAAGAAGATGCGATCGCCGACATTGACGGTGAAGTCCTGGGTCGATCCCGGCGCCGCATTGCCGGCAAGGCCGAGATCGGCCGCGCTGTTCGGCACCCGCTTGGACGCGCAGCCCGCGATCATCAGCGTGGCGACGAGGGCGACTGCGACTGGATTGAGAATCTGGGTTGCGATACGGCGCATGACCGCCACTCCTTCGCATTTGCGGTGTTTCATTGAGCAATCAGTAACCAAATCGGAGTTAACCGGCGTTCAAGAAACAGGGTTAATTTTTCGTATCCGCCGGGTTTCGCCCCCGGGAAGATCGTCCCGCTGCCGATCTGGCGCGCAACCTATGCGAAAATGCGGCGGAAACGCGGCCATGGCGTGAAGCGTCGGAAATCCCCACCTTTGTCCTATTCGAGAAGCGGCGACCATGCCGGATCCGACGCGAAGTTAGGCGTCGGGACTTCCTGCTCGTTGCGGCCGGTCAGGTCGATCGTGTGCAGCTTCGGCCCGCCCGAGCCCGCCGGCTCGCTGAAGAACATGATCACGCGGCCGTTCGGCGCCCAGGTCGGCCCTTCCTCCGAGAAACCCGAAGAGAGGATGCGCTCGCCCGAGCCGTCGGTGCGCATGACGCCGATCTGGAACTCGCCGCCGGTCTGCTTGGTGAAGGCGATCAGGTCGCCGCGCGGCGACCATACCGGCGTCGAATAGGAGCCGTTGCCGAAGGAGATGCGGTGCTGGTTGGATCCGTCCGCGCCCATGACATAGATCTGGGAATGCCCGGTGCCGCCGCCGCGGTCCGACGTGAAGGTGATCTGGCTTCCGTCGGGCGAATAGGAAGGCGACGTGTCGATCGCGTCCGCGGTGGTCAGCCGGGTCGTGTTGCGGCTCCGGAGGTCCATCGTGAAGATGTTGGAATTGCCATCATCCCTGAGCAGGCTCATGATGACCTTCTGGCCGTCGGGCGAGAAGCGCGGCGCGAACGTCATCCCGGGGAAATTGCCGACAAGTTCGCGCTGGCCGGTCTCGATCTGCAGCAGATAGACCCTGGGCTGGCCGCTCTCGTAGGACATGTATGTGATTTCCTGCCGGTTGGGCGAGAAGCGCGGCGTGATCGCCAGCGCCTTGCCGCTCGACAGGTAGCGCTGGTTGGCGCCGTCCTGGTCCATGATCGCCAGCCGCTTGATGCGGTTGTCCTTCGGGCCCGACTCGTCGATATAGACGATGCGCGTGTCGAAATAGCCCTTCTCGCCCGTCAGGCGCTCGTAGATGGCGTCGGCGATGATGTGGGCGACGCGCCGGTAGTTGCCCTTGTTGGCGAAATATTGCTGGCCGACGAGCTGCTGCCCGGCGAACACGTCCCATAGCCTGAACTCTGCCTTCAGCTTCCCGTCGACCTCCTGCGTGACGCGGCCCGTGACCAGCGCCTGCGCGTTGATGACCTTCCAGTCGTCGAAGCGCGGGGCGGCGTCCGGGTTGGACACCTTCTCGATGAAAGCGGACTTGTCGATCGGCGCGAAGAGGCCGGAGCGCTTCAGATCTGCCGCGACGATGTCCGATATCTGCGTACCCATCGTGTCGCCGGAAAGGAAGTCGGTGATCGCGATCGGCAGCGGCGCGACATTGCCCTTGTTGACGTCGATCTCGACCAGCGCCCAGGCCGGCCGGACGAGCCCGGCGAGCCCGGCCGTGAACGCGACGGCAAGCAGCATGGTCTTCAGGAAATGCTTCATGAATTTCGCCTCTTTGATCTCGATGGGCGGAAGGATGGATGCTCAGAACATGTCGCTCGGATCGAAGTGAACGACCACGTTGGCCCAGGCCTGATACTTGTCGGAGGGCAGGTTGAACCCCTGCTGGTTGCAGATGTTGACGGCCCTCAGCGCGCTTTCGTCGGCCGGACGGCTGCCCGCGCTCTGGACGACCCGGGGCGCGCCTTCGAGATGCCCGTCGCGCGATAGGCTGAACTCGACCGTGACCTTGAGCTGGTCGGCGTTTTCGACGCCGGCCGGAATGGTCCAGCAGCCGGCAAGCTGGCTGCGCAGCGCATCCATCTCGCTCTGCGAAAGCTTTTCACCGCCGGTCGTGTGATCGGCGCCGAGGGACGCTTCCTCGGTCGAACGCTTGGCGCCGCCGCCCGAGGCTTTTTCCTTGTTCAGGAGCGCCGCCACCTTGTCGAGGCTGAAATCCTTATCCGGCGATTTCTGCTGCGCCGTCTGCTTCACGGCGGGCTTCTCGGAATCCTTCCGCTCCGGCGCCTTGGCGGTCTGCGCCTGCGGCGGCTGCGGCCGCGCGTCCGGCGTCGGCGCCATATCCGGCAGCTTCACGCTCTCGGCGTCCGGGTTCTCCGCCGCGATGGCCTGCTGGACGGGATCGGGCTTCACTTCCTGCTTCGGCTGCGGCTTCGGCGTCTGTTCGGTGGCCGGCACCGGCTCGGGCTTGGCTTCCGCCTGCTTGGACGGCTGCGGATCCGGTCGCTCGGTCGGCTTCACGACCGGCTCCGGCGAAGGCGGCGGCTCGGCCGTCTTGGCGACGGGTTTCGGCCTCGGCTCCGGCGTCGGCGGGTTCTTCATGTCGGTTTCGTTGTCGCCGACCTTCTTGGCGTCCTTGACCGGCTCGGTCTTCGCCGTCGGCTTGGGAGAGGATTTCTCCTTCTTCGGCGCCTTCTTGTCGCCTTCCTGGACCTGGGTGATCGACTGAACCGGCACGATATCGACGGGCAGCGCCTCGACATCCCCGACCTCATAGGGTCGCGGCGCCGACAGTGTCAAAAGCCCGAAGGTCAGCACCGCAGCGTGGAGAATGACCGAAGTGGTAATTCCCGTTTTCATTGCCCGCGGAGCCTATTTGTCCTGTTCCTGCAGCGTCACCAGCCCAAGATTGCGGTAGCCCGCTGCGGAAATCCGCGCCATCACCTTCATCACGGTGCCATAGTCGGCATCCTTGTCGCCGCGCACATAGATACGCTCGTCATAGCCGGTCTTGGCGATCGCCTGCAGCTTCGCCACGATCTCGTCGAGCGGTATCTCGGTCTCCTGCAGGAAGACCTGCCCCTTGTTGTTGATCGAAACCGTGATCGGCTGCGTCTCGGAATTGAGCGCCTTGGCCTGCGTCTCCGGCAGGTCGATCGGCACACCAACGGTGAGCAGCGGTGCCGCCACCATGAAGATGATGAGCAGCACCAGCATCACGTCGACGAACGGCGTGACGTTGATCTCGGCGATCAGGCTGTGGTGCCGGCCGCGCCGCCTGTGGCCGCGGCCGCCGCGTCCCTGGGTCCCGACTGCCATTCCCATGGGTGGATCCTTTCCAGCGCGCTACGCGGCTAGGCCGCGCGCTGATGCGCCACCTTCTCATCGATTTGGCGCGAGAGTATGGCGGAGAACTCGTCGGAAAAGCCTTCCATGCGCATGCCGAGCTTGCTCGCGTCGGAGGACAGCTTGTTATAGGCGATGACGGCGGGGATGGCCGCGAGCAGGCCGAACGCCGTCGCCAGGAGCGCCTCGGCGATGCCCGGCGCGACCACGGCGAGATTGGTGGATTTCGATCCGGCGATGGCCTGGAAAGAGGTCATGATGCCGACCACCGTGCCGAAAAGGCCGATGAAGGGCGCCGAGGAGCCGATGGTCGCGAGGAATCCCAGCCGGCCTTCGAGGTTCTCCATCTCGCGCGTCAATGCCAGATCCATCGCCTTGTCGATACGCGTCTGCAGCGCCAGCGGCGATTTGGCCCCTTTCTCGAAACTCTTCTTCCACTCCCGCATGGCGGCGATGAAGATCGCGCCCATGCCGGTGGTCTTGCGTTCGGAGAGGGTCCGGTAGAGGTCCTCGAGCGACTGGCCCGACCAGAAGATCTGCTCGAAGCGGTTCAGCGAGGCCCGCATCCTCGTATAGGTGATGATCTTGTCGACGATGATCGCCCAGGTCCAGATCGAGGCGCAGAGCAGCCCGATCATGACCAGCTTGACGACCCATCCGGCATGCCAGAACAGGGCCCAGACCGAAACCTCCGATACGGGCGCGGCAAGCGTGAGGGTATCCATATCCAACTCGTCCTTAACGATCGTTCGGCGACACCTTCTCCCTTGCGTCGCCTCGAAACGGTTCGCGTCTCGACAGAATAGTGGCGCCGATCCCCCGTCAGCGCCGAGCAAGGCCTTCTCCGGGGCAAATTTGGTCAAAGGAAGGCGAGCCGATTCCTTTGGATTTTAACCATACTGTTCATGAAGGCTTATGGTTAAGGATACGTTAGGACTGGCCGGCTTTTACCGCGGCAAATAGAGCCGCGTATTCAGGACGCTGCGCCTTGTGGCATGAAAGCCTCGATCCATTCCTTCGGAAAGCGGCGCGGCCGGCCGCTCTCGCCGATGATGGCGGCTTCGACTTTGGCGTCGACGAGCGGCGTCTCTCCCCGCCTGATGCGCTGCTCCATGAAGATGCGCGCACCCGAGACGTTCACCGTTTTCGTGTCGATGGTGAGGATGTCGTCGATCCGTGCCGGCGCGTGAAAGATGAGTTCCATCTTCCGCACCACCCAAACCATCTTCTCGCCATGCTTGCCGTCGGCAAGCTCGGTGTGATGGACGCCGATCAGCCGCAGGAAATCCGAACGCCCGCGCTCGAAGAATTCGAGATAGCGCGCGTGATAGACGACGCCGGAAAAATCCGTGTCGGCGAAATAGACGCGCGCCAGGAGCCGGTGGCCCGTCGGCGTCAGTTCGCCGGCAAGACCGGCTGAAAGCGCTTCGTCCTCATCGGCCATGACCCTTCCTTCCCGTTCGCCGCCGCAGGAGAGCTATCTCCCGGATCATAGCGAACGGGATGCCACCATTGTCCTCGATGTTCAAGAATGCCTCGCCGAGGCTGCGGCCGGTCAGCCCTCTTCCTGAAAAAGATTGATCTGCGTCTGCGCGAGGTCGCGCGGCGCCTCCAGCCCGAGGTGCCGCCAGGCATTGGCGGTCAGCATCCGGCCGCGCGGCGTGCGCTGGATGAAACCTTGCTGGATGAGATAGGGCTCGATGATGTCCTCGATCGCGTCCCGCGGCTCGGAAAGTCCCGCCGCGATCGTCTCCACCCCGACCGGGCCGCCGCCATAGTTCTGCGCGATCATCGACAGGTAGCGCCGGTCGAGTTGGTCGAGGCCGAGCGCGTCCACCTCCAGCCGCGACAGCGCTTCGTCGGCGATCGCGCGAGTGACGCGCTCCGCGCCGGCGACAGACGCGAAATCCCGCACGCGGCGCAGGAGCCGGCCGGCGATACGCGGCGTGCCGCGCGCGCGCCTGGCGATCTCCAGCGCTCCATCCTCGGCAAGCGGTAGGCCGAGGATGCGCGCGCCGCGTCGCACGATCTCGTCCAGTTCCTCGATCGTATAGAAGTTCAGCCGGATCGGGATACCGAAACGGTCCCGTAGCGGATTGGTGACGAGCCCGGCGCGCGTGGTGGCGGCGACCAGCGTGAAGGGCGCGAGGTCGATCTTCACCGAGCGCGCCGCCGGACCCTCGCCGATGATCAGGTCGAGCTGGTAATCCTCCATCGCCGGATAGAGGATTTCCTCGACTGCCGGGCTGAGCCGGTGGATTTCGTCGATGAAGAGCACGTCGCGCTCTTCCAGATTGGTCAGAAGCGCCGCGAGGTCGCCCGCCTTGGCGATGACCGGGCCGGAGGTCGAGCGGAAATTGACGCCCATCTCTCGCGCCATGATCTGCGCCAGCGTCGTCTTGCCGAGGCCGGGCGGCCCGACGAAGAGCACATGGTCGAGCGCCTCGCCCCTGCCCTTCGCCGCCTCCACGAAGACCTTGAGGTTGGCGCGCGCGGCCGCCTGGCCGATGAATTCGTCGAGCGTCTGCGGCCTGAGCGAGGCCTCGGCGTCCTCGCCGCGCTTGTCGGCCGACAGGAGGCGGGGCGCGAGGCTCATGAAAGCAGTTCCATGGAGGGGATGTGGCGGACGGCAGCTTTGTCGAACGTCATGGTCGACGTGCAGCCGTCGGCTTTATTGGCCAGCGCAACGATGTTGTCGACAAGGCCCGAATTGGCCTCGATTGCAAGCGACAAGGCATCCGTAACGATATCCTGACGTTCAAGACGAATGTCGCGGGCTGTCGTCAAGGCCCCAAGGAGCGCGTGGATACCGTCCCATCCATATCCGTACGTTCGCCTCAGCGACCAGACGAACTCGACAAGCACGACCAACGAGATATAGGCCGGGCTGCGCTCCGATCGGGCAGCGAAAAAGGCCGCCGCCGCTGCATGCTGCGCAGAATCGTCCGCAACATAAAATCGCAGCAGGATATTGGTGTCCACGCCGATCATTCGAGGCCGCGCGTTCCGCTCTCCGCCGCTGCCTGCGCGATCCCTTCCTTGATCTCCTCGAGTGTCTTCGGGCCGCTGGGCGGAGGCCCGAGAACGCCTGCGAGATCGATCGCCCTCAAATTGCGCGGCTTCATCCACGTCCTGCCGTTCTGCTCGATGAACTCGACCTTGTCTCCGGCTTTCAGTCCATAGCGCTCGCGGACTTCCTTTGGCAGCGTGATCTGCCCTTTCGCGGTCACTTTAGCCACAACACCCATTTCCTTACTTCCAATCCAGTTCCTTGCTAGCAAAATATAGTAAGGAATTTATCTGCCAGCAATGCGCTACCGCGCCAGTTCCTTCAGCCCGAGCCGGATCAGCTTGGCCGAATCCGCGCCCTCGCCGGCCGCTTTAAGCGCGGCGGCGACGGCATTCGCCGCGACATCGCGCGAATAGCCGAGATTGGAGAGCGCCGAGACGGCGTCGGCGACCGGCGCGGGAGCGACCCCCTCCCCCAGTTCCTGCTTCAGGCCGATGGTTCCCGTCGCCGCGCCGGCATAGGCCGGGGCCTTGTTCTTCAACTCGGTGACGATGCGCTCGGCGACCTTCTTGCCGACGCCCGGCGCGCGGCTGACCATCGCAACGTCGCGCAGCGCGATCGCGTTGGCGAGGTCCGCCGGCGACAGCGTCGAGAGCACGGCCAGCGCCACCTTGGCACCGACCCCCTGCACGTTGTTCATCAGGAGCCGGAACCATTCGCGCTCCAGCGCCGAGCCGAAGCCGTAGAGCCGGATCACGTCCTCGCGCACATAGGTCTCGATGAAGAGCTCGGCGGCCTCGCCGGCTCCGGGCAGCGCCGAAAGCGTGCGCATCGGGCAATAGGCGACATAGCCGACGCCGTGTACGTCGATGACGCAATGGTCCTCGCCGATTTCGTCGACTACCCCCTTCAGCTTGCCGATCATGCCGGAACCCCGCTCACGGATGCGTGTCCGGCGCGATGACGTCCACCATCGGAAAATACGAGCGATAGCCGTCCGGATCGCGGGTCAACAACGCGTAACCCCGGATGGCCGCATGCGCGCCGATAAGGAAATCCGGAAGAACCTTTTCCCCGGTGCCGCCGCGCCTGCGATAGATGCGAAACGCTTGTCCCGCCGCGAAAGCGGCCTCCCAGGGCAGATGCTCCCGCAGGAACTCGGCCGGATCGAGCGCGGCGTCGGCGCTTTCGAGGTCGCTGTAGCGATAGCTGAATTCCGCGAAGATCACCGGATTGATGACAAGACCGTCGGCGAGGCGCCGCGACAACTGCGTTTGCGACCAACGCTCCCAGTCCGGATCGCGATAGGCGATGTCGATCAGCACGTTGGTGTCTACCAGCACCGGCACGTCAGCGATCCCGGGTCGCGCGCATCACGTCCTCAGCGCTTATCGAAGGATCGCCGGTTCCTTCCAGCTTCCGGAGCGCCTCCATGAAACGCTCCAGACGCGCCTTGTTGGCTTCGGTGACGGAACGATCCGCGGATTCGATCACGAGCCGCCCTCCTTCGAGATGAATGGATACATTCCCGTTCGGCTTGATGCCGGCAAGCTCGCGCAGATTCTTCGGGATGGTGATCTGGCCTTTTTCGGAAACGCGCATCACGTCAGCCCTTGGAAGATTTTTCCTACTTATTCCAACCAATGGAACAAGTCAAGAACACAGAGCTGCAGACCGTCCTTAGCTGCCGCCGGTCTCCGCCAGCCTTCCCGCCACGCTCTGCCGGTGGTGCGCGTGGCAGATGGCGATGGCGAGCGCGTCCGCCGCGTCGTCCGTATCGAAGCTGGCGCGGGGCATCAACACGCGCACCATCATGTGGATCTGCTTCTTGTCGCCGTGGCCGACGCCGATCACGGTCTTCTTGACGGCGTTCGGCGCATACTCCGCCACCGCCAACCCTGCGAGCGCCGGCACCAGCATGGCGACGCCACGCGCCTGGCCGAGCTTCAGCGTGGCCGTCGCGTCCTTGTTGACGAAGGTCGCCTCCACGGCGGCTTCGTGCGGCATATGCTCGTGCAGCACGGCCGAGAGCCCGTCGTGCAACTGCCGGAGCCGCGAGGCGAGCGCCGCCTTGTCATCCGAGCGCACCGTGCCCGACGCGACGAAGCGCAACGAATTGCCGAGCGTCTCCACCACGCCCCATCCGGTGCGGCGAAGGCCGGGATCGATGCCGATGATGCGAATCGCTGCCGCCATGGCCCCACTCTACCGCGATCCGCGCGGGATGCGACGGGGCGGCAGAAATCCTTGCGCCGGCCGGCGAGGCTTCCTGCGTCAGCCGCGGGCGAAGACGGTGTTGAGGAGGGTGATCTGGTCGGACACGGGATTGCCGGCGCCGCGCCGCCCGGCATCCACCGCTTCCTCGCCGCCGTAGATCTCCTCGTCCATGCGCCGCACCACCGCCTGCAGCCGAAGCGAGCGGAGGACGATCTCCTTGAAGGCTGCCGGCAGTTCAGGCCAGCCCGGCGCGTTCTCGTGCGCCGAGGCCGTGTCGAGGCGTACTTTCGCCTTTTCCGAAGCGACCTGCTCCCGGCTCATCTCGCCGGAATTGGCGGCGCGCTGCAGGAGAAGCCAGGAAGCCACCTGCATCAGCCGCGTCGTGAGCCGCATGGATTCGGCGGCATAGAGAGTGGCGGCGATGCGCGACATCTTCTTCGCTTCCGCGCGCCCTTCCCCATCGAGGTACTCGGCGGCGCGCTCGACCAGACCCATGCCTTCGTCGTAGAGCGGCTTGAAACGCTGCGAGAACACCCGGCGCTCGGCGAGATTGATCGTCTTGGCGCCTTCCCTTTCAGGTTCGCCCATTTTTATGCCGTCCCTCGCTCGATTCCAGGTCGCAGTGACGAATCAACGTTGCCTCGCCACGCTGGAATCCGCCCGAATCCGATGAGTGGCAAGGATGCGACCGGGCGGCCGCGAACGCAAGCCCATGTTTAACAAAGGGTTAATGCGCAGCGTGCGACGGTTGAACGACAGGTACCAGCGCACAAAAAAAGAGCCGCGGATGAGCGGCTCTCAGGAGTTTAACAGGGAGGCGTCAAACAAAGTGGCTCCAACCACTCGGTAAGAATCCAGATCACTGGATGCGCATAGTAAACGCCCGTAAAGCTTAACGAAGGGTTAACGAACCGCCGGGTTCTTGCCGAAAATTGGAAAATTTCATCCCTGACGGACGGTAAACCCGGCGCCGGGGCATTCAACCTCCCCTCGCCATTTCCCTCAGCCGGAATTTCTGGATCTTGCCGGTAGAGGTCTTGGGGATGTCCGTGAACAGGATCGCCTTCGGGCACTTGAAACGCGCAAGCAGAGAGCGGCAATGCGCCATCAGTTCCTCTTCCGTAGCTGTCCTGCCGGGCTTCAGCTCGACATAGGCGACGGGCGTCTCGCCCCATTTCTCGTCCGGCCGCCCCACCACGCCACAGGCCGCCACGGCCGGGTGCTTGTAGAGCGCCTCCTCGACCTCGATCGAGGAGATGTTCTCGCCGCCGGAGATGATGATGTCCTTCGAGCGGTCCTTGAGCTGGATGTAGCCGTCGCCATGCATCACGCCCAGATCGCCTGAATGGAACCAGCCGCCGGCGAAGGCTTCGTCCGACGCCGCCTTGTTCTTCAGGTAGCCTTTCATGACGATGTTGCCGCGGAACATGACTTCGCCGATGGTCTCGCCGTCGGGTAGCGTCCTCTCCATCGTCGTCGGATCCATGACCGTCAAATCCTCGAGCGCCGAATAGCGCACGCCCTGCCGCGCCTTGCGCCCGGCCTGCCCCGCCCTGTCGAGCCCGTCCCATTCGGCGTGCCATTCATTGACGACCGCAGGACCGTAGGTCTCGGTCAATCCGTAGAGGTGCGTGACCGCGAATCCCGCGTCGGCCATTCCGGCAAGCACGGATTCCGGCGGCGGCGCGGCAGCGGTGTTGAAGGTGACCGTCTGCGGAAATTCGCGCTTGTCACCGTCCGCCGCGTTGATCAGCGTCGACATGACGATCGGCGCGCCGCAGAGATGCGTCACGCCATGATCAGCAATGGCGTCGTACATCGCCTTCGCCCGCACCCAGCGCAGGCACACATGCGTGCCGGCCTGAATGGCGAGCGTCCAGGGGAAGCACCAGCCGTTGCAATGGAACATCGGCAGGGTCCACAGATAGACGCAATGCTTGCCCATGCCGGCATGGACCGTGTTGGCATAGGCCATCAGCGCCGCGCCGCGGTGATGATAGACGACGCCCTTCGGATTGCCGGTCGTGCCCGATGTGTAGTTGAGCGAGATCGCGTCCCATTCGTCTTCCGGCATCGACCAGCTAAATTCCGGATCGCCTTCGCCGAGAAGAGCCTCATAGTCGATCGAACCGATGCGTGCGCCCTTCGGATAGGGCGCGTCGGCCGCGTATTCCGGATCGTCGAAATCGACCACCAGCGGCTTCACCTTCGCCAGTTTCAGCGCCTCGGCCATCACGCCGGAGAACTCGGTGTCGACGATGACGATCTTCGATCCGGCATGGTCGAGCTGGAAAGCGATCACGGCGGCGTCGAGACGGGTATTGAGCGAATGCAGCACGGCTTTCGTCATCGGCACGCCGAAATGCGCCTCCAGCATCGGGGGGGTATTGGAAAGCATCACGGTAACCGTGTCGCCCTTGATGATGCCACGCCCGGCGAGCGCCGAGGCCAGCCGCCGCGAGTGCGCGTAGAAATCGCGATAGCTGACCCGCAGACCGCCATGGATGATCGCGGTCACGTCAGGATAGACCTTGGCGGCCCGCTCCAGGAAGGACAGCGGCGTCAGTGGCTGGTAGTTGGCGGGGTTCTTGTCGAGGTCGATCTCGTACGGGTTGGGCATTCATTCCTCCGGCACTCAGCGCCTTTAAGCACAGCGGCAGGCTTCCGTCATCGGGCGAATCGGACGGTACGCCGCGCCACGAAGCGAGTTTTGTCAGGAATGCGCGGCCTCGCGTTTGATCGGGCGGCCGCCCGCTTTTATCCTGCCGCGGGATTTCGGAAGGAAAGCGGCCCGCCATGACGAAAACCGTGGATGCCGGCGTCCTGCGCGTCGCCTACGAGGAATACGGCCCGGCCGGCGGCTGGCCCTGCATCATGGAACATGGCTTCCCCTATGACGTCCACGCCTATACGGAGACAGCGCCCCTCCTGGCGGAAGCGGGCGCACGGGTGATCGTGCCCTATCTGCGCGGCTACGGGCCGACGCGCTTTCTCTCTTCCGACACGCTTCGCTCCGGCGAACAGGCCGCGCTCGGCGCCGACCTGAAGGCGCTGATGGATGCGCTCGGGATCGAATGTGCTGTGCTCGGCGGCTATGACTGGGGCGGCCGCGCCGCCTGCATCGTGGCCGCGCTCTGGCCGGAACGCGTCGAGGCGCTGGTATCCGGCAGCTCCTACAACATCCAGGACATCGCCCGTTCGCTGGAGCCGGCGCCGCCCGCCGAGGAGGCGGCCTTCTGGTATCAATACTATTTCCACTCCGAGCGCGGCCGGCGCGGCCTCGAGCGGAATCGCGCCGGCGTAGCCCGCCTCCTCTGGCGCATGTGGTCGCCCACCTGGAAATTCAACGATGCCGCCTTCGAACGCAGCGCCGCCGCCTTCGACAATCCGGATTTCGTCGAAGTGGTGATCCATTCCTACCGGCACCGCTACGGCCTGGTGCCGGGCGATCCGGCCTATGCCGTGATCGAGACGCGTCTCGGCGCACAACCCCGGATCGGGGTTCCTGCGATCACCATCGACGGCGACGCCGACGGGGTGGACCCGGGCACCGCGCACCATGCCGAGAAATTCGCCGGCCCGCACGAACACAGGATGTTTGCGGGGGCCGGCCACAATCTGCCCCAGGAGCGGCCACGGGATTGGGCACGCGCGGTGCTCGACGCCAAAGCGATGGCCCGACGCTGACGCCCGGCCGGCTCGGATCACCAGACCTCGACGGCGCCGTCCCAGATCAGCTTCAGCGACAGCAGGAACACCAGCGCATAGGTGATCGGATAGAATATCTCGGCGCGCATCCGCTTGACGACGGCCGCCCCCGCGACGGTGGCGAGGAAGGCGAAGGGCATCAGCGCCGCGGCGGCCTTGAGATTGCTGGTATCGAGTTCGCCGAGCGCGAAATAGGGGATTAGCTTCACCGCGTTGACGACGGCGAAGAAGACGACGCTGGTAGCGGTGTAGAGTTTCGGGTCCTGGCGCAGCGGCAGCGTATAGACCTGGTAGGGCGGACCGCCGGCATGGGCAACGAAGCTGGTGAAGCCGGACACCGTTCCCCAGAAAGCGCCCGAAATGGCATTGTGGCCGTGCGGCTTGTCGCGGCCGGCATATTTCTGCCAGACCCATCGGAGCACGAAGCCGAAGGCGATGAGACCGACGATCAGCTTGACCGCCGCTTCGGTGACGATCGCCGCCATCAGCCAGCCGATGCCGATTCCGACCATCGCGCCGGGGATGAGATTGCGGAAGGTGTGCCAGTCGCGATCCGCGCTTCGCCAGGCCCACAGCGCGGCGATGTCCATAAGGACGAGGATCGGCAGCAGGATGGCCGCCGCCTGCACCGGTGGCATGGCCAGCGCCATCAGCGGTACGCCGATCACGCCGAGCGCGCCGCCGAAGCCTCCTTTCGACAGGCCGACGAGGACGACCGCGGGCACCGCCACGGCATAGAAGATCGGATTCTGCAGGAGATCGGTCATGGAGGGCAGCGGTTGGTCGCAAGACGCATAGCCGCATCGGCCCGGTTTGGCGAGGAGGAATCGCTCGCCGGCGCGAACGCAAGCCGGATGAGGACGTCTGTTCAACGCCCGCGCTCATGTTATATGCCCCATTCCCACCACGATCGCACCGCATAGGCCGGGGGCTGGGCCTGGGGTTCTTGAAGGGCGTCATGACGGCAACAGAAGAAATGAACCGCTGCCGCGTCGTTCTGATCGCGCCCCGGGTGGACGATCTGGCGAAGCTGAAATCGTGCCTCGCCCGCGCCGTCGAGGGCGGCGACGTGGCCTCGCTCATCCTGCCCGCCTATGGCGACGGCGAGGCCGCGTTCCAGCGCCGCGCCGAACTGGTCGTACCCATGATGCAGGCGCGCGACATCGCCGTCATGGTCGAGGGCGACACCCGCGTCGCCGGACGCGTCGGTGCCGACGGCGTCCATTTCGAGGGACGCAAGGAAGGCCTGGAGGAACTGATCGCGAAATTCCAGGGCCGCATGATGATCGGCGCCGGCGGCGCGAAAAGCCGCGACGACGCGCTGGAACTCGGAGAGGCGCGGCCCGACTATATGTTCTTCGGCCGCTTCGGCTACGACACCACGCCGGAACCACACCATCGCAATCTTTCGCTCGGGAAATGGTGGGCCGAGATGATCGAACTGCCCGCGATCGTCATGGCGGGAAGCGACATAGCCTCTGTCCGGACCGTCGCCGCCACCGGCGCCGAGTTCGTGGCGGTGTCGGGCGCGGTCTTCGCCGAGGATGCCGATCCCGCCGAGCGGGTGGCGGCGGCGAATGCACTGCTCGACGAAACGGCGCCGCGCTTCGGGGTCGGAGAATGAAACGCGTAAAGGCGATCGCCGGGGCCGCTCTCCTGTCGATGGTGTTGGCGCCGATGGCCGCGATCGCCGCGAGTACCGACCGCGCCGGCCGGGTGATCAATCCGACAAACGATGTCAACCCGAAGCGCTTCGGCGCTGCGCCGACGGATGCCGCCTTCGGCGCATTCCAGCGCGGGCTTTACATCACCGCCCTCGACCTCGCCCTGCCGCGCGCCGAGAAGGGCGACGCCGCGGCGCTGACGCTTGCCGCCGAGATCTATGCGCGCGGGCTCGGCGTGCGCCGCGACGAGAAGAAGGCGGCCGAGTTCTACGAAAAGGCGGCCGCTCAGGGGGTCGCGGCGGCTGAGTTCCAATATGCGCTCTACCTGATGGACGGCAAGGTCGTTCCCAAGGACGAAAAGCGCGCGGTCGAACTGATGAAGGCGGCCGCCGACGCCGACAACCGGCTTGCCGCCTTCAACTACGCCCAGATGATCGTCGGCAAGGACGCGAGCGAAGAAGGGCTGGAAAAGGCCTACAGCTATTACGAGAAGGCGGCCGATGCCGGCCTTGCCGATGCCCAATACGCCATGTCGCAGGCTTTCGCGAACGGCATCGGCGGCAAGGTCAGGAACGACGAGGAGGCACGCCGCTGGCTGCTTCTTGCCGCGCGCCAGAACTACGATACGGCCGAACTCGAACTCGGCACGTGGCTCGTGGAGGGGCGCGGCGGACCGGCCGACATGGAAGGCGGGTTCCGCTGGCTGAAGCAGGCCGCGGAAGGCGGTAATGTAGCCGCCGAGAACCGCCTGGCCAAGCTCTACATAAACGGTATCGGCACCAAGGCGGACAAGGTCGAGGCCGGCGCCTGGTACGTGCTGGCGCGCCGCGCCGGCCTGAGCGATCCGCAGATGGATATCTTCTTCTCCGATCTTTCGACCGACGAACAGAAGCAGGCGATCGAGCGCGCCAACAAGCTTCGCTGACGTCAGGTCTCAGGACCCGGATCACAAACTGTAGACCGTGCCCACTCCTGTCGCCTCGCGAGCGCGAAGCGGGACGGAGTGGGGGTCGACACGGCTTCATCAACTGAACTCGTCGCCTGGCAGCGGCCTCCGCTCTTGCCTCTCTCGGCGTTTTATGGTCTGGAAGCGCCGAAAAATCGCCCCTCCGGGCGACCTCGACTACAAATTCATCCGAAAGCAGCGACATGGCCAAGATCAACGGCAACGAAATCCGTCCGGGCAACGTCATCGAGCACAATGGCGGCCTCTGGGTGGCGGTGAAGACCAACGCCGTCAAGCCCGGGAAGGGCGGCGCCTACAATCAGGTCGAGCTGAAGAACCTGATCGATGGAACCAAGCTCAACGAGCGTTTCCGCTCGGCCGAGACCGTCGAGAAGGTGCGCCTCGAGCAGAAGGACTTCACCTTCCTCTACGAACAGGGCGACGCGCTGGTCTTCATGGATTCGGAGAGCTACGAGCAGCTCGAACTGCAGAAGGATTTCGTCGGCGACCGCGCCGCCTTCCTGCAGGACGGCATGACGGTAACCGTCGAGCTCTACGAGGAGAAGCCGATCGGCATCTCGCTGCCCGACCAGGTGACGCTCGAGATCACCGAGGCCGACCCGGTGGTGAAGGGGCAGACCGCGGCTTCGTCCTACAAGCCCGCCGTGCTGGAAAACGGCGTGCGCGTGCTGGTGCCGCCCTTCATCTCGGCCGGCGAGCGCATCGTCGTCGACACGAACGAGATCACCTATCTGCGCCGGGCGGATTGATAAGGCGACCGGCAGTCGGCAATAGGCAGTCGGAACTAAGAGGGACGCGCTGCCGCCATATTCGACTGCCGACCTGTCGACTGCCCATTGCCGAATAACGAAAGACGTTCCCCATGGCCCGTTCTGCACTGCTCAACGTCATGGTCCAGGCGGCCACCAAGGCCGGCCGCTCGCTGGCGCGCGACTTCGGCGAGGTGCAGAACCTGCAGGTATCGATGAAGGGGCCGGCCGACTATGTCAGCCAAGCCGACCGCAAGGCGGAGAAGATCATCTACGACGAACTGTCGAAGGCGCGCCCCGGCTACTCCTTCCTGATGGAGGAGAGCGGCGCGGTGGAGGGTTCCGACGACCAGCACCGCTGGATCATCGATCCGCTCGACGGCACCACGAACTTCCTCCACGGCATCCCCGTCTTTGCCATTTCGATCGCGCTCGAGCGGCAGGGCGTGCTGGTCGCCGGCCTGATCTACAATCCGGCGATGGACGAACTCTATACGGCGGAACGCGGCGGCGGCGCCTTCCTCAACGACCGGCGGCTGCGGGTCGCCGCGCGCCGCAACCTCAACGACTGTGTGATCGGCACCGGCGTTCCGCATCTCGGCCGCGGCGATCACGGCCGCTATCTCGTCGAACTGCGCAACGTCATGGGCGAGGTCGCCGGCATTCGCCGCATGGGCGCCGCGGCGCTCGACCTCGCCTATGTGGCGGCCGGAAGGCTGGACGGCTTCTGGGAGGACGTGCTCAATCCCTGGGACATGGCCGCTGGCATGCTCCTCATCCGCGAGGCAGGCGGCTTCGTCTCCGATAAGTCGGGCGGACAGGACATCTTCGGCACGGGTGCAATCGTCGCCGGCAACGAGGCGATCCACGGCGCGCTGATCAAGGCATTGCAGAAGCCGATCCGCGCCGCGAAATAAGCCTGCCCACCCGGCCGCTACGGCTTCTCGGGCTTGGCCGCGGCGGGGGTGAGGAGTTCGGCGCCGGGCGATTCCTGCTGACTGGCGTTTCCCGCACGAACGCCGAGTTGCCCGGTGAAATCATCGACCTGGCTGCCGAGATTGCGGCGCGTCGCCGGGTCGATCACGGAAAGCGGCGTGCTGACCAGCAGGCCGGCGCCGGTGCCAACCGCCTTCGCCGTGCCGGCCGCAAGGACGGTGATCTCGTCTCCCAGGCCGATCTGCGATTCCGACAGCGACTGGCCGTTTACCAGCCGGGTCCCGATGGCCCGCACGATCTGCGGGCTGGCTGCGAACTTGTCGTGGTTCAGGTCGGCGCCCGGCGCCTTCAGTTTGGTCAGGTCGATGAAGGTGATGTCGTTCTTCTCCGCCTCCGTCCGGTAGGGTTCTACCTCCGGATTGATCTGGCCGAGGCGGTTCACATTGCCGGCGACGAACCGCGAGACCGCCAGCGCCCGGTCGTCCCGCGAAACGAAGACCGTGAATCTCGGGTGATGTCCGCCGAGATCACGGAATTGCCGGCCGAAGACGTCGATATCGATATCGGGCGACGCGAGGATCACGTTCTTTATCTTCGGCGCCACGCGGCCGTCGCGGATCGCCATCTGCCGCAGCGACTCCATGGTCAGGTAGGTGCCCATCGAATGGGCGAGCACGCTGACTTCGGAGACCTGCGGGTCCTCGGCCAGCAGTTTGAGCACCGTCTCCAGCCCGTCGCGGGAATATAGCGTGCTTTCGCGGTCGTAATTGTAGTCGAAGAGCTTGCCCGCCGAGGGCCAAGTAAAGAGGATCGGCGCCGCGTCGGCATGTGAATCATGGACGATCTGCGCGAAACGATAGACGGCGTCCTCGTAGCGGTTGTTGAAACCGTGCACGAAGACCAAAACCGTTCGGGATTTCGGCAAATGTTCGCGCAGCCAGGCATTACCGCTCGCCTTGTCCGGCGGAAGCTGTTTGACCGCCACCGTGGTGAAATCCCTGGCCGGGTTCGGCGGCAGCCGGGCCGGCCATTGCACCTCGCCGATTCTGCGTGCGGAGTCGGGCGGAATGGATACGGTGATCTCGTTGACCGAGAAATTGAGATCGCGTCGTCCGGTGAAGAGGATCCCGGGATCCTTCGACGGCGCGCGGGTCGTCACCACGAGCATGTCCACGCGCGATGTGCCGGGCGTGGTGACCGCGACGGGCGCGAGCACGCCGACGACGTGCCCGCAACCGGCAAGCAAGCAAGGCAGAAACAGGACCAGTGCGAGAACGGCAAGCTGAGCCCGGGACAGCCCCTCGCCCGGTCTGCGCAGGCTCGTTCGGCGCGGCATGATCAGGACTGCCCCTCTAAACAAGTATAGCCGCCCGTTTGACGACCAGGCATCCACCCCGACCCCGGTTATCCATAGCCGGTGGCAAGGCCTTCGCCAAGTACCCCGCCGTCTGCGCTGGATCATCTCACATCAACATGGCTATGGAATTGAATATATTGCCGCCTTTCATTTTGGTCACAATTCCGATTAGAGTCTCCGCCGGCTCCAGGGTCCTAGGCGGCAGGGTACGAGGCAAGGCGCATGGCATTCTTCGGCAGATCGGAAGGCGGCGACGAATACGATCCCTACAGGCTTTCGAGCCCGCAGGTATTCGTCCTGACGATGCTGATCTTCCTGGCCATCGCCGGGTTCGTGGCGGCGATCCTCTATCGCCAGGTCTCCCATGCCTTCAACGCCAATCCGGGCCTGAACGGCCTGATCGTCGGCGTGCTGGTCGTCGGCATCCTGCTCGCCTTCGCGCAGGTGATCCGCCTTTTCCGCGAAGTGCGCTGGGTCAACTCCTTCCGGGCGGGGACCGAGGCGGGCAACCCGGTGCTGCTGGCGCCGATGAAGGCGCTCCTGTCGCGCTCCTCCTCCATGGCGCTGTCCACCAGTTCGCTGCGCTCCATCCTGGACTCGCTCGCCACCCGCCTCGATGAAAGCCGCGACATCGCCCGCTACCTCATCGGGCTGCTCGTCTTCCTCGGCCTGCTCGGCACCTTCTGGGGACTGTTGCAGACCATCCAGTCGATCGGCGTGACCATCCAGTCCCTCGATCCGGGATCGGGCAGCACGAACGACGTGCTGGAGGCGCTGAAGGCCGGCCTCTCGGCGCCGCTGGGCGGCATGGGCACGGCCTTTTCGTCCTCGCTGCTCGGCCTTTCCGGCTCGCTCATCCTCGGCTTCCTCGACCTGCAGGCGAGCCGCGCCCAGAACCGCTTCTATACGGAACTGGAAAACTGGCTTTCCTCCGTCACGGATCTCGGTTCGGATATCCCTGTTCCTGATACGGGCAAGGCCGGCCCGGCCGAGGAAATCCGCGCCCTCTCCGAGCGCCTGCGCGCGGTGCAGGAAACCGGCGGCTCCAATCAGCGGGTGGCCGCCGCCATGGCCAATCTCGCCGACGGCATCTCCGGCCTCGTCAAGAACATGCGCTCCGAGCAGCAGATGATGCGCGACTGGGTAGAGGCGCAGTCGGACGAGCAGAAACGGGTGCGCCAGACGCTCGAGAAGCTCGCCGAGGCCATCAAGAAGCGGGAGATCGGGTAAATGGCGCTGGCGCGCGGGCGCACGACGCGCTCGATCGATTACTGGCCGGGCTTCGTCGATGCGCTGTCGACGCTGCTCCTGGCCATCATGTTCCTGCTCACCGTCTTCGTGCTCGCGCAGTTCCTGCTCAGCCGCGAGATCAGCGGCAAGGACGAGGTGCTCAGCCGGCTCAATTCGCAGATCAATGAATTGACGCAGCTTCTGGCGCTGGAGAAATCGAACACCCAGGACGCGCAGGACCAGATCAGCAATCTGCAGGCCTCCCTTTCCGCGGCGCAGGCCGAGAAATCGCGGCTGGAGCAGCTGCTCTCGCGCGGCTCGGGCTCAGAGGCCGCCGCCAACGCCAAGGTTGCCGGCCTGTCGGCCGAACTGGACAACCAGAAGCAGCTCAGCCAGCGCGCCATGTCGCAGGTTGAACTCCTGAACCAGCAGATCGCTGCGCTCAGGACGCAGATCGCCGCGCTCGAGGATGCGCTCGACGCATCGGAAAAGAAGGACCAGGAATCGAACGCCAAGATCGCGGACCTCGGACGACGCCTCAACGTGGCGCTCGCCCGTCGCGTGCAGGAGCTGAACCGCTACCGTTCCGACTTCTTCGGCCGGCTGCGCGAGATCCTCGCCGACCGCAAGAACATCCGCATCGTCGGCGACCGCTTCGTCTTCCAGTCGGAAGTGCTGTTCCCCTCCGGCTCCGACCAGATCAACGACGCCGGCCAGGGCGAGATGAAGAAGCTCGCCGACGCGCTCATCGACCTGCAGAAAGAGATTCCGCCGGAGATCAACTGGGTGCTGCGCGTCGACGGTCATACCGACGACGTGCCGCTTTCCGGCAACGGCCGCTTCCACGACAATTGGGAGCTTTCCAGCGCCCGCGCCATCGCCGTTGTGAAATTCCTGATCGCCAACGGCGTCCCGGCCGACCGGCTGGTGGCTGCCGGCTTCGGCCAGTATCAGCCGCTCGATCCGCAGGAGACGGACGAGGCACGCGCCAAGAACCGCCGCATCGAACTCAAGCTGACCGAGCGCTGAGCAGGCGGCGCAGCCTTTCCGCCAGTTCCCTCGCATCGCCTTGGACGAGCACGACCTTGCTCCGGGACGTCGCGCCCGAAAGGAGGGAAACGCCGCCGCGCGGCACGCCGATCCATTTGGCCAGGAGCCTGGCAAGCGCCTCATTGGCGGCGCCATCGGCCGGCAGCGCCCGCACGCGCACCTTCAGATGCGACCGGCCGTCGGCTCCCGCCCCGATACCTTCAACCAGATCCCGGCCGGATTTCGGCGTCAGCCGGACGGCAAGCGTTACGCCCTGCGCATGCGCGGCGAACGGCGCGCCGTCGGGTGCCCTCATTCTTCCGCTCAAATCCGGTACCAGGTGGCGGCGAGCGCCAGAAGTCCCGGCAGGCCCTGTATGAGGAAGATGCGTCCGTTCACCGTCAGTCCGCCGAATATTCCGGCGATCGAGATGAAGCCGAGGAAGATCACGCGCGTCAGTTCGCCGCTCGGGCCGAAGCTCAGCCCCCATAGAAGGCCGATCACCAGGAACAGATTGTAGAGGCCCTGGTTGGCGGCCAGGGCCCGCGTCTTCCTGGCGAACTCCTCCGACAGGCCGAATGCCCGGCGCCCGAAGGCGGTGTTCCACAGCAGCATCTCCAGCACCACGATATAGACGTGGATCAGGATGACCAGAACCACCAGGATTTTCGCGATCATGAACCGCCCCGCTATGAGCCTCAGGAAGCTATCCGCGACTTGGTAGCCGAATTGCGCCGGCGGATGAACCGTTCGGCGCCTCGCGCCGGGTCACCTTTGGTTGATGAACCCGCACCGGTCGCAACTCCTGCCGGTTCCGCTTGCGGATCGGCGCACGGCCTGCCGCGCCCTATCCGGCAACCCGCTGCAGCGCCTCCGCGCCGTGCTCGAACTGCAGCCTGGCGAGGCGCGCATAGATGCCGCCCTTGGCGACAAGGCTCCGATGCGTACCTTCCTCGACGATACGGCCCTGGTCCATGACGAGGATTCGGTCGGCCTTGAGCACGGTCGCCAGCCGGTGCGCGATGACCAGCGTGGTCCGGCCCTTCATCAGCCGTTCGAGCGCGGTCTGCACCAGCGTCTCGCTTTCCGCGTCGAGCGCCGAGGTCGCCTCGTCGAGGAGCAGGATCGGCGCGTCGCGCAATATAGCACGGGCGATCGCGATCCGCTGGCGCTGGCCGCCGGAAAGCGTCACGCCCCGCTCGCCGACCATCGTGTCGTAGCCCTTCTCCATGCCGCGGATGAATTCATCCGCCAGCGCGTCTTTCGCCGCCTGCGCGATCTCGGCATCGGAGGCGCCGGGTCGGCCGAAGCCGATGTTCTCGCGCACCGTCGCCGCGAAGATCGTCACGTCCTGCGGCACGATCGCGACGCGCGCGCGCGCCTCGTGGGGATCGGCCTCGCGGAGGTCGACGCCGTCGATGCGCACCGTGCCGCGATCCGGATCGTAGAAGCGCAGGATCAGCGAAAAGACCGTGCTCTTGCCGGCGCCCGAAGGCCCGACGATCGCCACCGTCTCCCCCGGCTGTGCCGTCAGCGAAAGCTCCGATACCGCTGCCTGCGAGGTTCGCGTCGGATAGGCGAAGGAAACGTCCTCGAACCGGACCATGCCGGCCGGTCCGGCCGGCATCCGGACCGGCTGCGCGGGCGCAGCGATGGCCGGCACCTCCGCCAGAATCTCGGAGAGCCGTTCGGCGGCGCCCGCCGCGATCGACAGGTCGCCCCACACCTCCGAAAGCGAGCCGAGCGCGGTCGCCGCCAGCACCGAATAGATGAGGAACTGGCTGAGCGTGCCGGGCGTCATGCGGCCGGAAAGCACGTCCGCGGAGCCGAACCACAGCACCGCGACGACGGACGAAAAGATCATGAAGATGGCAAGAAAGGTAAGGAAGGCGCGGGCCAGGATCGAGGATTGCGCGGCGCGGAAGGCAGCCTCCACGGCCTTGCCGAAGCGGCCGTTCGCCATGGCCTCGTTGGTGAAGGCCTGCAGCGTCCGCATCGCACCGATCTGCTCGCTCGCGAAAGCCGTCGCCTCGGCGAGCGTGTCCTGCGCCTGGCGGGACTTGCGCCTGACAGAGCGGCCGAAGGCGATTAGCGGCACGACGATGACGGGGATGGCGACGATCACCAGTCCCGACAGCTTCGGGCTCGTATAGAGCATCATTATGAGGGCGCCGACGCTGAGGATGATGTTGCGCAGCGCCACCGATGCCGTCGGGCCGACGGCGGATTTTATCTGGGTCGTGTCGGCCGTCAGCCTCGAAACGATCTCGCCCGATTGCGCCCGGTCGAAGAAGGACGCCGACAGCCGGGTGACATGGGTGAAAACGTCGCGCCTGAGATCGGCGACCACGCGCTCGCCGAGCGTGATGACGAAGTAGTAGCGGCCCGCCGAGGCGAGCGCCAGCACCGCCGCGATCCCGATCAGCGCCGCGAAATAATCGGCGATGAAGGTGCTGTCGGAATGCGTGAAGCCCCTGTCGATCATGCGTCGCACCGCAAGCGGCAGAGACAGCGTCGTCGCCGCCGCCAGCACCAGGAAGAACAGTGCCCCGGCCACCTTGGCCTTGTAGCGCGCCAGGTAGGGCGCAAGCCTCCTCAGCGGCTTCAGCGACCGGCGGCGTCGTTCCTGTTCATCGGCCGATGCGTCGGATTTCGCGTCCGCCATGTCTCTTTCGGCTCCGTCTTCATTCGCCGTGCGGGTGATCTTGTGCCAGGAGGCCGGCTGATGTATAGGCGGCGCCGACCCTTCGAAGGCCGTAGCCCTCAATGGCTGCGGCTTCAAGTTTTGACCACTGGGCGACATCGCCGCAGGCATCGGCGCCCGCAGAACCCGGATAGAGACGATGAAAGCCGACACCCATCCCGACTACCACACGATCAAGGTCATCATGACCGACGGCACCGAATACGAGACCCGCTCGACTTGGGGCAAGGAAGGCGACACGCTGCATCTCGACATTGACCCGACCACGCATCCGGCCTGGACCGGCGGCCAGCAGACGCTGCTCGACCGCGGCGGCCGCCTGTCGAAGTTCAAGAAGCGCTACGAAGGCCTCGGCATCTGAGCCGCTCTTCATATTCAGCGAAAACCCGCCCTCGTGGCGGGTTTTTTGTTGGTGCATATGCGGCACTTGGCGGGGGAACCAAAGCCCGTCTCGGCCATTGGCCTGCCGAAGGGAGCACTAACCGAAGGAGACGCTCCTATGAGACGGCACTCCCTATTCCCGCTGGGCGGCCTGGCAGCCATTGCGATGACATTGGCGGCCGGCCCCGTTTTGGCGGCAGGCCCGGCGAAGCCGAACCAAAATGATCAGTCCCGATCCACGCAGGAAAACTGCCAGGCACGGCCCGACCAGAAGAAATCGGACCAGTCGGGCGACAAGACCGGATCGATCACCAGGAAGCTCGGCAAATGCGGCGGCGTACTGCAGCCCCCGGATGTGAACGATCAGGGACTGGTGAAGCCGGCGCCCGACACCGGCGAAATGCCGGTCATCAAGCCGGGCCAGGTGCCCGAGCAGACGCCGAAGCAGGAATAGCGGTATTTCCGTGCGTCCTTCGAGGCTCACCCTTCGGGTTCGCACCTCAGGATGAGGAGCGCTGGCGCTCGTCATCCCGAACTATTGTACCCAGCATGGCTTTCTCGCCTGCGGACCTTGGCACCGACGAAACAGCACCGAACTCCCTCATCCTGAGGTGCGAGCGCAGCGAGCCTTAAAGAACGCTTGGTTATCCGTCTTTCTTCGAGTTCCGTTCCGCGTGCCCGAGATCGCGCTCGGGATCGATCACGTCGCGCACGAGTTGCTTCAGCCGCGCGGCGTCCGGAAAGCCGCCGTCGCGCTTGCGCTCCCAGACGAGAACGCCGTCACAGGAAATTTCGAACACACCGCCGGTGCCGGGGACCAGCGCCACCTTGCCGAGGTCGGTGCCGAAGGTGGAGAGCAGTTCCTGCGCCATCCAGCCGGCCCGCAGCAGCCACTGGCATTGCGTGCAATAGGTGATGGAGACGACCGGTTCTCTTGTCATGGTCAGTTCATAACTATCGAGCGCGAATTACGACTGTCCCGGCCAGCACATCGTTGACAGGATCGCGCTTTCGGCAAACCGCGACCACCATCCATAGCAGCCACAAAAGCCCCAGGAAACCTGCTCCGTAAGAGCTTGCCAGATAAATTGGCGAACCGACCAGACGATCGAGGGAGTCAAGGTCCTTGTTGCGTAGAAGAAAAAACACCTGAACAAGCAACGACGGTATAACTGCCGCAAATATTAGCAGGTAGCGGCCGAAAGCCTTCGCAATGGGGACCCCCGGTCGATCGGGCGTCCTGGCGTCGGCAACACGGATCGACATCAGCCGTTTACCAAGCCCCGCACCCGTTCGAACCTCGAAGAAAAGCAAATAGCAAAAGAGGAGCATAAGGGCTGCCCAACCGACATCGTGTCCGGGGCGATCCGTCAATTGACCGTCGGCGTCAAGCCAGAAAGTCTCGGACACGCCTTTGGTAACGATATCTCCGGGCGTAACGCGGCTGACAATCAAGACACGTGACGTGTCCAAGCCAAATAAAGACTTGCGGCAATCCACGACGCCTGTGGGATTCGAGATCACGGTCTGCAAGCCGACAGGAAAGGTGGTCGCAACACAATTCTGTGCTTCAATCCCAAAATTCCCCTGGATTTCCCCATTCGTCCAGAAAAACAGCAATGCAACCAGTAACTGGGCAGGAAGCAGTATGATCAGGGAATCTACCGCCAGCGCAACAGCGCGCCTCCAGAATCCAGCACGAGGCGATACCGCCGCTTGGTCGTCCATGAATATCCCCCGATCCCGGAGCGATCATGACCGAGATTGGAGCGGCTGGCAATTTCAAGTTGAATGGTCGTGGCGATGCGTGCTCACGCCGCCGAGAGCTTCGCCATGGTTTCGTCGTCTACCTCGAAATTGGCATAGACGTTCTGCACGTCGTCGTCGTCTTCCAGAACCGAGACGAGCTTCAGGAGCGACTGCGCCCGCTCCTCGTCGACGGGCACGTTGTTCTGCGGCTTCCAGATGGTCTTGACCGACTCGGCCTCGCCGAGTGTAGCCTCGAGCGCCTTGGAAACCTCGCCGATATTGCCGAAGGCGCAGAGGATCGTGTGCCCCTCCTCGTCGGACTGCACGTCGTCGGCGCCGGCCTCGATCGCCGCGTCCATCACCTTCTCGGCGTCGCCGGCATCCGCCGGATAGACGATTTCGCCGACCCTGCCCCACATGAAGGAGACCGAGTTCGTCTCCCCGAGCGCGCCGCCGGCCTTGGTGAAGGCCGCGCGCACGTTGGAGGCGGTGCGGTTGCGGTTGTCGGTCAGCGCCTCGACGATGACGGCGACGCCGCCCGGCCCGTAGCCCTCGTAGCGGACTTCCTCGTAGTTCTCGGTGTCGCCGCCGGCGGCCTTGTTGATGGCGCGCTGGATGTTGTCCTTGGGCATGGACTGCGCCTTGGCGGCGAGCACGGCGAGCCTCAGCCTCGGGTTCATGTCGGGGTCCGGCGTGCCGAGCTTCGCGGCGACGGTGATCTCGCGCGCGAGCTTGGAAAACATCTTCGACTTGACCGCATCCTGGCGGCCCTTGCGATGCATGATGTTCTTGAACTGTGAATGGCCGGCCATGGCGCCTCTTGTAGCCCTGCTAATGCTGGATGGAACGGCGCGCCTTATAGCGGGCCGAAGCGGCAATAGGCAATCGGCATTCGGCAACAGGGAGCGGCGGCCGCCCTATCAGGGAACCCGACTGCCGATCTGCCGAATGCCTATTGCCGGCTCTTCCTTCTCTTCCTCGCCATCATGTTCAGCCCCTCGACCAGCGCCGAGAAGGCCATGGCCGTATAGATGTAACCCTTGGGCACGTGATAGCCGAAGCCGTCGGCGATCAGCGTCATGCCGATCATGAGCAGGAAGCCGAGCGCCAGCATGACGATGGTCGGGTTCGCCGCGATGAACTTCGACAGCGGTTCGGCGGCGATGAGCATCGTCACGACGGCACAGATCACCGCGATGAACATGATCGCGATATGGTCGGTCATGCCGACCGCCGTGATGATGGAATCGATCGAGAAGACGATGTCGAGCAGCAGGATCTGGAAGATCGCCGCGCCCATCGACATCGACACCTGGCCGGTTATGTCGCTGCCCTTCTCCTCATGGCCTTCCGTGTCGACGGCATGATGGATCTCCCGCGTCGCCTTCCAGACGAGGAACAGGCCGCCAGCCACGAGGATGATATCGCGCCACGAGAAGCCGTGCCCGAACGCCGTGAAGATCGGCGTCGTCAACTGCACGATGATGGAGATGGTGAAGAGAAGCGCCAGCCTGAGGATCAGCGCCAGGCTGATGCCGAGCCGCCGCGCCTTCTTCTGCTGCGCCGCCGGCAGTTTGTTGGTCAGGATGGAGATGAAGATGAGATTGTCGATGCCAAGCACGATCTCCATGACCACCAGCGTGGCCAGCGCCGCCCATGCGCTCGGATCGGAGATGAAGGAGAGATGGGGCGTAAGCTGGTCCAGAAGGGCCATGGGCCGGCAGGTCTCCGTAAAAGGTCCGGGCTCAGGTAGGGAGGCGCCGGCGCGGCGTCAACCGCTGGCTTAGGCAGTCGGCATTCGGCAATAGGCAGTTGGAAGACGGGTGGAGTTTAACGAAGGAAACAGCCGCTCTGCCGACAACCCACCCCCGGGCATCAGCTACCGAATGCCGACTGCCTATTGCCGTCTTCTATTTCCAGAACGCCGGCACCGTCTCCTCCAGCCGCGGCCCGAGCCTGAGCGGCGCGATCTTCTCCGCCAGCCCCGTGCGGTCCGATATCTCGACGCCGAGGCCGCAGATCGTGGCGGGGCCGTTGGCCGCCTCGAAACGACCCTTCGGCACCTTGGAAAGGAAACGGTTGAGCGGCTCGTCCCAGTTCATGCCGATCGAGGAATCATAGTCTCCGCACATTCCGGCATCCGACAGGAAGCCCGTGCCGCCGGTCAGGATCTGGTGGTCCGCCGTCGGCTGATGCGTATGCGTGCCGACGACGAGGCTGACGCGCCCGTCCACGAAATGGGCGAAGCACGACTTTTCCGAGGTCGCCTCGGCATGGAAATCGATGACGATCGCATCCGCCTGGACCCCGAGCGGGCAGGCTTCGAGCTCCGCCTCGGCCGACTGGAACGGGTCGTCGAGTTCCGGCTGCATGAAGAGCCGCCCCATGATGTTCGAGACCATGACCCGCGCGCCGTTCTTCGCCACATAGACGCCCGAGCCGCGGCCCGGCGTGCCCTTGGGAAAATTAGCCGGCCTCAGGAAGCGCTCCTCGCGCGGCGCGAATTCGAGCGCCTCGCGCTGGTTCCACACATGGTTGCCGGTGGTGACCACATCCGCGCCGGCTTCCAGCGTGGTATGGAAAATCTCCTCGGTGATGCCGAAGCCGCCGGCGGCGTTCTCGCCGTTGACGATGACGAAGTCGAGATTGAAGTCGGATCTGAGGCCGGGGAGCTGTTCATAGACCGCCATGCGGCCCGTCCTGCCAACCATGTCGCCGAGAAAGAGAAGCCGCATCGAACCTGCCGGGCTGGAATGAACGACCGGGCGGAGATTCCGCGCCGTGATGGAGGAATTCTCTATCAGCCGCCTTCGAAATGGCGCAAGCCGCTTTCGGTCAGCACGGATTCGAGGCGGATGTCGTGTGCTTCGTCCGGTACGGCCGCCACCTCCTGGCAATCGAAGGCGACGCCTATGAGCCGCGGCGCATGGCCTTTCGCCCGCAGCCGTTCGATCGCCCGATCGTAATAGCCGCCGCCATAACCGATGCGATGCCCGCGCGCGTCGAAGGCGGCGAGCGGCACCAGCATCAGTATCGGATCGAGGATCTCCGCCTCTTCACCCGGCCCTGCCGTGCCGAAGCCCATATCGACCAATGGCGCGCCGCGCACGAGTTCGCGGAAGACGATCGTCTCGCGGTCAAGGATCGCCGGCAGGGCGAGCCGAGCGCCTTGTTCGCGCAGCGCGAACATCAGCGGCCGGACATCGACTTCGGATTTGATCGGCCAGAAGCCGGAGACGATGCTGCCCGGCGCGACGCCGATTGCGGCGGCGCATTCCGCCATGCCCAGCGCCGCCTCGATGCGCCATGGCGGATCGAGCTCGTCCCGCCTTGCCAGCGCCTCACCGCGCAATTGCTTCTTGAGCTCTTTCTGAAAAGTCATGCCGGCAGGTTAAATGGAGAAACGAAAAGCAAGCTGGCCCGACGAAAAGTGGCGATCCACGACGACCGGTGGAGAGGTCGATCCCGGGTGCCTACAAAGTAGGTGGGCGCCGTGTGTCCGAACCCACGGGTCCGGCCAGGGACAGCTCCCTTGGGATCAATAAGGCCCCGGGGAATGTTACTCCTGCCGCGAAGCGCAGAACGCCGGGAGCAGATATAGCGCCGGCCTTCTTCCCGCGCCAGTGCGCCGCCGGTTCGCGCATCGATTTTCGGCTGAACTCCCCTGCAGCCTTGCGTCGCGGCGTCCGGCTCCCTACAGCAGGGCCGGAACAGAGACGGGAATTCCGCTTATGCGTTTCGAAGGAACCTCGGCCTATATCGCCGACAAGGACCTGATGGTGGCCGTGAACGCCGCGATCGCCCTGGAACGACCGTTGCTGGTCAAGGGCGAGCCAGGCACCGGCAAGACGGAACTCGCCCGGCAGGTGGCCGCCGCGCTCGGGCTCGACCTCATCGAATGGCACATCAAGTCGACCACCAAGGCGCAGCAGGGCCTCTACGAATACGATGCCGTGTCGCGCCTGCGCGACAGCCAGCTTGGCGACGAGCGCTTCAACGATATCCGGAACTACATCAAGCGCGGCAAATTGTGGGACGCCTTCTCGGCGGACCGCAAGGTCGTGCTCCTCATCGACGAGATCGACAAGGCCGACATCGAGTTCCCGAATGACCTCCTGCAGGAACTCGACCGCATGGAGTTCTATGTCTACGAGACAGGCGAGACGATCCGCGCCGCTCACCGGCCGATCGTCATCATCACCTCCAACAACGAGAAGGAGCTGCCGGATGCGTTCCTGCGCCGCTGCTTCTTCCACTATATCCGCTTTCCGGACGTTGAGACGCTTCACCGGATCGTCGACGTGCACTATCCGGGCATCAAGCAGAACCTGGTGCGCGCCGCGCTGACCCAGTTCTACGAGATCCGCGACGTGCCTGGGCTGAAGAAGAAACCCTCCACGTCCGAGGCGCTCGACTGGATCAGGCTGCTCGTCTCCGACGACATCCCGCCGGAGGATTTGCGCGGCGATCCGAAGAACGCGCTGCCGAAGCTGCACGGCGCGCTTCTGAAGAACGAGCAGGACGTGCACCTCTTCGAGCGCCTCGCCTTCATGGCGAGAAGGCAGGGGTAGCGCCGGCGCGATTCGATTGCCCGAAAGGCAAAACATTGCTATGAGCCGGCGCATGGAAGAGCTTTTCGGCAATCCGGCCTACAAGCGTTTCGTTCTGCAGGACCACAAGCGCCTGCCGAGCCGCTTTGCCGCGCGGATTTCGGGCGCGCTGACGAGCCGCCTATCCTGACCCTAGCTCCCTAGCCAGACCGCCGGCGCCGCGCCGGATCAGCCAAGCCTTCCACCAAGCCACGGACAAAGACCATGAGCGCACCGCGCACCCTCTACGACAAGATTTTCGACGACCATGTGGTCGACCGCCAGGACGACGGCACCTACCTGCTCTACATCGACCGCCATCTCGTGCACGAAGTGACCAGCCCGCAGGCCTTCGAAGGGCTGAGGATGGGCGGCCGCAAGGTGCGCCATCCCGAAAAGACGCTGGCCGTCGTCGACCATAACGTCTCCACCTCGCCCGACCGCAGGAACGGCATCAAGAACGAGGAGAGCCGCATCCAGGTCGAGGCGCTGGCAAAGAACGCCAGGGATTTCGGCATCGAGTACTTCAACGAGGTCGACCGCCGCCAGGGCATCGTCCACATCATCGGCCCCGAGCAGGGCTTTACCCTGCCCGGCATGACGATCGTCTGCGGCGACAGCCACACCTCCACGCACGGCGCCTTCGGTGCGCTGGCGCATGGCATCGGCACGTCGGAGGTCGAGCATGTGCTCGCCACGCAGACGCTGATCCAGAAGAAGGCGAAGAACATGCTCGTCCAGGTGGACGGCCAGCTTCCGCCCGGCGTCACCGCTAAGGACATCATCCTCTCCATCATCGGCGAGATCGGCACCGCCGGCGGCACCGGCTACGTCATTGAATATGCCGGCGAGGCGATCCGCTCGCTTTCGATGGAAGGCCGCATGACGGTCTGCAACATGAGTATCGAGGGCGGGGCCCGGGCGGGCCTGATCGCGCCCGACGAGACGACCTTCGCCTATGTCAAGGACAAGCCGCGCGCGCCGAAGGGCGCGGCCTGGGATCAGGCGCTTGCCTACTGGAAGACGCTTCGTTCGGACGAGGGCGCGCATTTCGACCGCGTGGTGAAGCTCGACGCGGCGAACCTTCCGCCGGTCGTGACCTGGGGCTCCTCGCCCGAGGATGTGGCCTCGGTCACCGGCATCGTGCCGGACCCGGATACGATCCACGACGAGAACAAGCGCGCCTCGAAGAAGCGCGCGCTCGAATATATGGGGCTGTCGGCCGGTACGAAGATCACCGACATCGCGCTTGACCGCGTCTTTATCGGCTCCTGCACCAACGGCCGCATCGAGGATCTGCGGGCGGTGGCGAAGGTGGTCGAAGGCCGGAAGGTTTCCGACCGCGTCAACGCCATGATCGTGCCGGGTTCCGGCATCGTGAAGGAGCAGGCGGAAGCCGAAGGCCTCGACAAGATATTCGTCGCCGCCGGCTTCGACTGGCGCGAGCCGGGCTGCTCCATGTGCCTCGCCATGAACGAGGATCGGCTGCGGCCGGAGGAGCGCTGCGCCTCGACCTCCAACCGCAATTTCGAGGGCAGGCAGGGCTATCGCGGCCGCACGCACCTCGTCTCGCCGGCAATGGCGGCGGCGGCGGCGATCGCCGGGCATTTCGTCGATATCAGGGAGTGGCTGTAGGACTAGCCGTCATCTGGCCAAGCGGGCAAGGCGACCCCCTCACCCGGCTCGCGTTGCTCGCCACCCTCTCCCCGGTGGGGAGAGGAAGCGCCGGCTGCGCCGCCTCTGCCCTTCTCCCCGACGGGGAGAAGGTGGCCGCGAAGCGGCCGGATGAGGGGGCCTGCAACTACCGTCTCGTATTTGCAGTTCCTCACCCCTCCACTTCCTCCCTCAGCATCTCGAGTTCCAGCCACTCGTCCTCCATGGCGGCGAGTTCGGCGCGCACCCTGTCGAGCGCCTGCGTGGCATCGGCAAAGGCCTTCGGGTCGCGGCGGTAGAGGCCCGGATCGGCGAGCCGCTCTTCGATGATGCCGATATTCGCAACTGCCTCCTCCATTCGCTTCGGCAGCGTCTCCAGCGCGAATTTCTGCTTGTAGGATAGTTTCCTGGCCGGCTGTTTCGGCAGCGCTGCCCGCTCGACCGCCGCTCTCGGCTCGGCAGCCGGTCGCGCCATGCCCTTGCGGTCGTCGAGCTTCTTTCCGCCGCGCTGCGCCAACATGTCGGTGTAGCCGCCGGCATATTCGGTCCACGTGCCGTCGCCGTTCGGCGCGATGGTGCTCGTCACCGTCCGGTCGAGGAAATCGCGGTCGTGGCTGACGAGAATGACGGTACCCGCGAAGCCCGCGACCAGTTCCTGCAACAGGTCGAGCGTTTCCATGTCGAGGTCGTTGGTCGGCTCGTCCAGCACCAGCAGGTTAGACGGACGCGACAGCACGCGCGCCAGGATCAGCCTCGCCCTCTCGCCGCCGGAAAGCTCGCGCACCGGCGTGCGTGCCTGCTCGGGCTTGAACAGGAAATCCTTCATCCACGAGACGACATGGCGCTCCTCGCCATTGACGACGACCGTCTCGCCGCGCCCGTCGGTGAGGTAATGCCCCAGCGTCTCCTGCGGATCGACGGCCTCGCGCTTCTGGTCGAGCGCGGCGATCTCCAGATTGACGCCGAGCCGCACCGTGCCGGAATCGGGCGCAAACACGCCGGTCAGCATCTTGAGCAGCGTCGTCTTGCCGGCGCCGTTCGCCCCGACGAGGCCGATGCGGTCGCCCCGGTTGATGCGGGTCGAAAAATCCTGGACGATCGCCCGCTCCCCGTAGGACTTCGCGATGGATTTGGCCTCGATGACGAGCTTGCCGGATTCGCCGGCGTCGCTCGCCGCCATGTTGGCCAAGCCCTCGGCGCGGCGATGCGTGCGGAATTCCTGCCGCATCTGCTGCAATTCGCCGAGCCGGCGCATGTTGCGCTTGCGCCGCGCGGTCACCCCGTAGCGCAGCCAATGCTCCTCGCGCACGATCTGGCGGCCGAGCTTGTGCTGCTCGCGTTCTTCTTCCTCCAGCACCTGGTCGCGCCACGTCTCGAAATGGGCGAACCCCTTGTCGAGCCGCATGGTGCGGCCACGGTCGAGCCATACCGTGGCACGGCTGACGCGTTCGAGGAAACGGCGGTCGTGCGAGATCAGCACGATAGCGGAGGGCGAGCGGGCAAGTTCCTCCTCCAGCCATTCGATGGTGGAGAGATCGAGGTGGTTGGTCGGCTCGTCGAGGAGCAGAATATCTGGCCGGGGCGCCAGCACACGCGCAAGCGAGGCACGCCTGGCCTCGCCGCCGGAAAGGCTTGACGGATGCTCCTCGCCGGTGAGTCCCAGATGATCGAGCAGGTAGCTGACGCGGTGCGGGTCGTCGGCGGGGCCGAGGCCGGCCTCGACATAGGCATGCACCGTATCGAACCCTTCCATGTCCGGCGTCTGCGGCAGGTAGCGGACCGTCGCCGTCGGCTGGCGGAACACCTCGCCATCCTGCGGCTCGATCATGCCGGCGGCGATCTTCAGCAAGGTCGACTTGCCCGACCCGTTGCGGCCGACGAGCGCGATCCGGTCGCCCGGCATGGCCGAAAGCGATGCGCCGTCGAGAAGCGGCGTGCCGCCGAAGGTCAGCCGGATAGCGTCGAGATGGATAAGCGGAGGAGCCATGGATCGTGTCTTGGGAAACGGGAAAACGGTACGGGACAAGCCGTCATGTGGCTGCAAGCGTGGCGACAAGCAAGGCGCGCCCCTCCCGAAGCCGCACGACAAGCTCGCTTTTGACGACATTGGAGATCGTCAGGGAGGAGCCGAACGGCACGACGACATCGTCGAGCGGCCATTTCGCGCCCTCCACGGTCAGCCCGCGAAGCTCGGAGAAGCCGAGGATGCTGAACGTCGTCCCCGGCGCATAGTCGTATTCCCTGCCTCCGTGCGCCACCACGCTGCCTTCCTGCGTGCCGCTGGTCAGAAGCGCCGGCACGCCGCGTTCGGCAAGCTGGATCGCGAGCGCCAGATGCAGGAAGGCATGGTCCGTCCGCGGGCCACCGAAGGCACCGGCCAACACCAGCGACGTGGCGCCGCGCTTGAGCGCCTCGTGGATGGCGATCTCGCCATCCGTGTTGTCCTTGTCGGAGGAATAGACGACGCGCTCCATGTCCTCATAGGCGTCAAGCCATTCAGGCTCGGCAGAATCGAAATCGCCCACCCACAATTCCGGCGCGATCTTCAACGGAGCGGCGTGAAGCAGGCCAGAATCGGCCGCGACGACGCGGGTGCCGGCGATCTGCGCCCTGAGGCGGGGCGTCACGATCAGATCGCCGCCAAGCAGGAGGGTGAAACGGCTCATGGCGGCGCCCATATCATGTGCTTCGATGGACAGGAAGCGTGGCCTGGAAGGGAGGCAAGCATGAAATTGATGTCGCCTGCGGCTCGATCCTCCGGGAAATGACGCGTTTGCCCGCAAGCCGTCATAATTCCCACGCAAATGCCCGTTCTGGCGCCAAGTGGCTTTGCCTTGGCCGAAACGGCGCGTAACAGTGTCACCTGATT
Organism: Rhizobiales bacterium 65-79; assembly: GCA_001896885.1. GTDB lineage: Bacteria > Pseudomonadota > Alphaproteobacteria > Rhizobiales > Rhizobiaceae > Mesorhizobium_L. Next base: position 153,705 of record MKRJ01000046.1, read on the forward strand.
CCGGCAGACGCCGGTCGATCTTCTTGGAAGGAAGCCGTTCTGCTTAGCCGCATGACCAGAACAGTGGCCGCGGGACCGAAAAGCGGGAGCCCGTGCAGGGGGGGATGGATCGCCCTCGCGCTGGCGCTGGTGCTCTCCGCCTGCCAGAGCCTCGGCGGCGGCATGTACGACGATGCTCTGAAGCCGTCTTCGGATCCGGTCACGGCGGCCAATGTCACGCGCGACAACCGGCTGGTGCAGCTCGCCCGCGCCCAGCATCCGCGCATCCTGCATACCTATGGCGGCGAATATTCGAATCCGAAGCTGGAGCGGATGGTCGCCAAGATCGTCGGCAAGCTGACGCTCGTCTCGGACAATCCGAGCCAGATCTACCGCATCACGATCCTCGATTCGCCGAGCATCAATGCCTTCGCCTTGCCCGGCGGCTACCTCTACATCACGCGCGGCTTGCTCGCGCTCGCCAATGACTCAGCGGAACTCGCCGCCGTGATCGCCCACGAGATGGGCCACGTCACTGCCAATCACGGCCTTGAACGGCAGCAGCTCGAGGCGGAGGAGGCGCTGACCTCGCATGTCGTCGCCGACCTCCTGAGCAACGACCAGGAGGCCAAGACGGCGCTCATTCGCGGCAAGCTCAAGCTGGCGCAATTCTCGCGCAACCAGGAACTGGCCGCTGACGCGATCGGCATCAACTCGATCGGCAAGGCCGGGTTCGACCCCTACGCTGCGGCGCGCTTCCTGCGCGCCATGCAGACCTATTCCGACTTCCGCAGCGTTTCCGGAGCCAACGACACCAGCCTCGACTTCCTGGCGACCCATCCGAGCACGCCGCAGCGCGTTGCGTTGGCCGTCGAGAAGGCGAAGGTCTTCGGGCCGCCGGGAACCGGAGAGCGCGACCGCGACGCCTATCTGAAGGGCATCGACGGCATGCTCTACGGCGACAAGCCCGACGAAGGCTATGTCCGCGGCAACACCTTCATGCACCCGAAGCTCGGCATCATGTTCACGGTGCCGCAGGGCTTCGTCATCGACAATTCGGCCCAGGCGGTCACTGCGGCGGGGCCGGGCGATGTCGCGGTGCGGTTCGACGGCGTATCGGTCAGCAGGCGGACCCGGCTCGACGACTACGTCCGCAGCGGCTGGGTGACGGGCCTCGACCCGTCCTCCGTCCGCACCACGACCATCAACGGCAATGAAGCCGTGGTGGCGCGGGCGACCTCCGAGGGATGGCAGTTCGACGTGACAGTGATCCGCGCAGACGGCCAGGTCTATCGGCTGCTGACGGCGGCGCCGCTCGCCAGCCACGATCTCGAAAACGTGGCGCGCTCGGTTTCCGGCAGCTTCCGCCTGCTGACGCCTGCCGAAAAGACTTCGCTGAAGCCTCTGAAGGTAAGGATCGTCACGGTGACGGCAGGCCAGAACATCGCCAGCGTCGCCGCCATGATGCACGGCGTGGACAAGGCGCTCGATCTGTTCCGCGTGCTGAACGGGCTTGGGCCGGGCGCCGACGTGTCGGTCGGCGACAAGGTCAAGATCGTCACCGACGAATAGAGAACTATGACGCCGTCCAGCCGCCGTCGACGGAAATCGTGGTGCCGGTGACCTGGGCCGCCGCGTCCGAGCAGAGATAGAGCACCGCGCCCGCGATCTGCTCGACAGTCGCGAACTGCTTCGACGGCTGCTTCTCCAGGATGATGTCGCGCACCACCGTCTCGCGATCCATGCCCGGGTGCTCTTTCATGCGGTCCTTGATCTGGATTTCCACCAGCGGCGTATGGACGAAGCCCGGGCAGACCGCGTTTGAGGTGACGCCGCTGCCCGCCAGTTCGAGCGCCACCGTCTTGGTGAAGCCGACGACGCCGTGCTTGGCCGCGACATAGGCGCTCTTGTTGGGCGAGGCGCGCAACCCGTGCGCCGAGGCGATATTGACGATGCGTCCCCAGCCGGCCTTCCGCATCATCGGCACCGCCGCCGCGGTCGTGTGGAAAGCCGAGGAAAGGTTGATCGCGATGATCGCGTCCCATTTCTCGATCGGGAAGCTCTCCACCGGCGAGACATGCTGGATGCCGGCATTGTTGACGAGGATGTCGACCGAGCCGAACCGTTTCGCCGCCTGCGCGACCAGGTCCCGGCATTCGGCTGGCTTCGACATGTCCGCCTTGATGTAGACGCAGTCGACCGAGTGCTTCTTCGCAAGGTCCGCGGCCAGGGCATGGTCGGCCTCGCCGTCGGTAAAGGAGTTGAGCACCACGTTGCATCCGTTGGCGGCCAGCGCCTCGGCGGTCGCCAGCCCGATGCCGGAATTCGAACCCGTGACGATGGCGGTCTTCCTCGAATTCATGGCGTGGTCCTTCCGTGACATCGACTTTTGCATTGCAGCAACGACGGAATAGGCCCGCCGTCACGGCGCCGTCAACATCGCGGCGGACCCGCCGAGGAACGGCTTGATTGTGCAAGGCGCCATGTGCGCCTTGCATCTAACAGGTCTACCGCCTTCTCAAGTTGTGGCCGACCGCTCGTGAAACAACGCCTTTCCTGCATTCAGGAAACAAGCCTTGTCGAACAGTGAGAGATCGGCAGAATTTGGCAGTCGCACGTCGTCAAAATCGGGGAATGGCTTCGTCAACGGATCGTAGCGGCGATCGATCTGCGCGATAAGAACGATAATCGCGCCGCTAAATTTCGCGAAACTTCGCAACCTTAGTATCTGCTCCATTAGTTGGGGTTTGCGGCGGTCCTGATCGAGCGCTTGCATATAATCAATGACCGCTAGTACGCCCCTTGGTGACTGGGCGAGGTTGCCTGCCACGTAGTCGGCCGAGATTGCCTCTGAGGTGTCGAAGCTGAATGCATCACCGAGTTCTGCCCCGCTTGTGCCGATCTCGCTCAAAACGTTTTGCCTTGGCCGGGGCGGCCGCCCAGCAAGGCGAGATCGCTCGGCCACAGCCTCGCGAAGAATGCCCGGGCGAGGCTGCTTTCGGCCGCTCTCACGGAAAGCAGGCTCCAGCTTCGCCACCCTTCGCTAGCTGCGACACAGTCGAGTGCTGCGGCCAGTGGGATACCGGCATGCCTAGAGAGTAACTTCGCCCTCCGCTTGAGAACGGGTATCGACGCAGAAAGTGTCATCTTAAGACCTCCTGTCACGATCGCGAATAGCAATCCCTCCTTATGCGTCGCGGTCGAACAATCGGTTGCCGAAGATTGGCGCCCTGCACGATAGATGCTTCCCAATCGGAGGGAGGAGGCGCGGGCCACGCCTTCCATAAAAATTATCCTGATTCGCGAATTACCGAAATAGGAAGCATCATTCGGCAACCTTCCGCCGTGATGTCATGTTCCATACCCGCGATTGTGCTAGAAGGTTGCAGCGACTAGATAGCCCGCACGACGGAAAAGATTTTCGGCCCATGGAACAGATTCTCCTCGACAGGCAACTCCCACGCAGGCGGACGGTCGCTGTCGATGTCGGCGGTGTCCGGGTCGGCGGGGACGCGCCGGTCGTCGTCCAGTCGATGACCAACACCGACACGGCGGACGTCGATTCCACCGTCGCGCAGGTGGCGGCGCTTAACCGCGCCGGCTCGGAACTCGTGCGTATCACCGTCGACCGGCCGGAGAGCGCCGACGCCGTGCCGCGCATCCGCGACCGGCTGGCGAGGCTCGGCATAAACGTGCCGCTGATCGGCGACTTCCACTATATCGGCCACAAGCTTCTCGCCGACTATCCCGCCTGCGCCGAGGCGCTCGCCAAATACCGCATCAACCCGGGCAATGTCGGCTTCAGGGAAAAGCGTGACCGCCAGTTCGGCGCCATCGTCGAGACGGCCATCCGCTACCGAAAGCCGGTGAGGATAGGCGTCAACTGGGGTTCGCTCGACCAGGAACTCCTGACCCGGTTGATGGACGAGAACCAGAAGAAGGGTTCGCCGCTGACGGCGCAGGAGGTGACGCGCGAGGCGATCGTGCAATCCGCGCTGCTTTCGGCCGAGCTTGCCGAGGAGATCGGGCTTCCCCGCGACCGGATCATCCTTTCGGCAAAGGTCAGCCAGGTGCAGGACCTGATCGCGGTCTATGCCGAGCTCGCCCGCCGCTCGGACCATGCGCTGCATCTCGGCCTTACCGAGGCCGGCATGGGCTCGAAGGGCATCGTCGCTTCCTCGGCGGCGATGGGCATTCTCCTGCAGCAGGGGATCGGCGACACGATCCGCATCTCGCTGACGCCGGAGCCCGGCGGCGACCGCACCCGCGAGGTGCAGGTGGCGCAGGAACTCCTTCAGACGATGGGGTTCCGCCAGTTCGTTCCGGTCGTAGCGGCCTGCCCCGGCTGCGGCCGCACCACCTCGACCATTTTCCAGGAACTGGCGAAGAAGATCGAGGAAGACCTGCGCGTCAACATGCCTCTCTGGCGCGAGCGCTATCCCGGCGTGGAGGATTTGAAGGTCGCCGTCATGGGCTGCATCGTCAACGGTCCGGGCGAATCCAAGCATGCCGATATCGGCATCTCGCTTCCGGGCACCGGCGAGACGCCGACCGCGCCCGTCTTCATCGACGGCCGCAAGGCGGCGACCTTGCGCGGCCCCGGCATCGCCGAGGAATTCCAGAAGATGGTGGCCGACTATGTCGAACAGCGGTTCGGGCATGGGCGCACCGAGGCGGCGGAATAAGTTCCTTCGCGCAATTGCCGCCGGCGCCGTCGCGCTGCCGGTCTTCGCAAGCGCGGCACAGGCGGGGCCCAATAAGGCGGACAAGGCCGAGAACGGCATCGATCGCATCTGCGCATTGATCGCGACGCAGGCGGACGTGCATGAACTGCCCCGCGATTTCCTGGCGCGGCTGATCTGGAAGGAAAGCCGCTTCGACGCGAACGCCGTCAGTCCCGCCGGCGCCGAAGGCATCGCCCAGTTCATGCCCGGCACGGCGAAACTGCGCGGACTGGAGAATTCCTTCGATGCCGGACAGGCGATCCCGGCCTCGGCCGCCTATCTCGCCGATCTCAGGCGCTCCTTCGGCAATCTCGGCCTCGCCGCGGCAGCCTATAATGCCGGCGAGAACCGCGTCTCGAACTGGCTCGCCTCGGGCGGTTTCCTGCCGATCGAGACGGAGGACTACGTGCTCGATATCCTGGGCGAGCCCGTCGACAATTTCACGGATCGGTCGCACCACGCGACGATCCGCCCGCTGGAACCGAAGAAGGGCTTCGACCAGGCGTGCCGCGACCTGCCGGTGGTGTTGTCGCGGACCGTACCGATGTCCGCCATCAACCTGAAACCCTGGGGCATCCAGGTCGCCGGCAATTTCCGCCGCTCGGCGGCCATCGGTCATTGGCAGCGGGTACGCGACCGGTTCCCGAAACTCCTCGCGGGCTACGATCCCGTCGTCAGCCGCGTCCGCACCCCCATCGGCAGGCGCAGCATCTATGCCGTGCGCATCGGCGCGGACGACCGCAAGACGGCGGACAGGATCTGCTCGGAACTCCACAAGGCCGGGGGCGCCTGCGTGGTGCTGAGGAACCGGTAATTTCGAAGCTCGAGACGGGCCGTCGCATCCGTTCCGGCGGGGCAGCATCGAAATTCAGGCCATATTCGAGATCAACTCCGCCGCTCGACGACGAACCGCGCCGCGGCCCGCAGCGTGTCGGCCGCCTCACCGTAGGGCTCCAGCAGTTCGTTTGCCTGCTCGACCAGCCCCGCAAGCTGCATGCGCGTCCATTCGATGCCGTGCAGGCTTGCGAGCGTCGCCTTCCCGTGCGCGGCGTCCTTGCCCGTCGCCTTGCCCATCGTCTCCGCGTCGGCCGTGAGGTCGAGCAGGTCGTCGGCAAGCTGGAAGGCTAGGCCGATCGCCGACCCGAAGCTTGCCAGCCGCTCGCGATCGGCGTCCGACGCGCTGGCGATGATGGCGCCCGATTCCGCCGCGAAACGGATCAGCGCCCCGGTCTTCATCGCCTGCAGCGTGACGACGCCTTCCTCGTCCGGCGCACGATGCTCCGCCTCGAGATCGAGCGCCTGGCCGCCAGCCATGCCGCCCGGGCCAGCCGCGGCCGACAGCGCCGAAATCAATTGCACCTTGCGCTCGGGCGGCAGTTCCGTCTCGGCATCGGCGATGATCCCGAACGCTTCCGTCAGGAGACTATCGCCCGCCAGGATCGCGGTCGCCTCGTCGAAAGCCTTGTGCACCGTCGGCCGGCCGCGCCTTAGTTCGTCGTCGTCCATAGCGGGAAGGTCGTCGTGGATCAGCGAATAGCAATGGATGCATTCGAGCGCCGCGCCGACACGCAACGCCGCTTCGCCAGCCGCCGAGAACAGCGCCGCGCTTTCCATGACGAGAAAGGGCCGGAGCCGCTTGCCTCCGTCGAGCGCGCCATGGCGGATCGCCTGCATAAGCCTCGCCGGCCGCATGATCTCGCCGGCTCGGGCCCGGCCGTCGAGAAGGCGCTCAAGCAGGAATTCTATTTCCGCCGCGCGCTCTGCCAGCAGTATCTCGAAGGGGACCGCCGAATTCGTGTTCATGACGGCGAGCGATGGCGACAATTCATGCGGAGGTCAAGGGATGGCGCCGCCGGGAAATCCGACCTAGATTTCCAGGATACACCTTTCCGTTTTGGGATTTTGTTCGGGAGGCTGTCGTGTCGGGGCTGTACATCAATCAGCTGGAGCAACTGAAGACGTCGAAGGGACGCGAGCTATTGCAGGCGGATCGGCTTGAGGACGGAAAGGCTGAAAATGTAGCTCCGCCGCCGATTGTCCCCGATGGACCCGTCAGGATCGAGCCAGCCGACGGGGGCGTGCTCAAGGTCACGGCGCGCAAACCGTAGGCGTATTCATCCTATTCCAAGTGCAATCGGAACGGGGCAGCCGCCTACCGCCGTTGCGCGGCATGCGATTGGCCTCTATGTCGAAGGGAGCCGAGGGATTCCATTCAGCCAATCGAAGCGGGAAGCGATGCCGCGCATGGCAGCCTTTCGTAAAGGAACGCGCAGCCGGCGGGGACAGGCATCGAGCGGTCTCCGGAAATGGCTGCTGCGGCTCGTGCTGGCGGTCGTCCTCGTGGCCGCGGTCCCCGCCTGCCTGACCTTCGTCTATGCGATCCCGGCGGTGCATCCGATCTCCACGCTGATGCTCAAGGACCTCTTGACCGGCAAGGCTTACGATCGGCGCTGGGTGCCGCTCGACGCCATCTCTCCGCATCTCGTCCATGCCGTCATGATGTCGGAAGACGGGCAGTTCTGCCGCCACGACGGCATCGACTGGGGCGAAATGAACGCCGTCATCGACGATGCGCTCGCCGGCGAGGAGACCCGCGGCGCCTCCACGATCACCATGCAGTCGGTCAAGAACCTGTTCCTGTGGCAGGGTCGCTCCTTCATCCGCAAGGCGATCGAGGCGCCGCTGGCGCTCTATTTCGACGCTATCCTCTCCAAGCGTCGCATCATGGAGATCTATCTGAACATCGTCGAATGGGGACCCGGCATCTATGGCGCCGAGGCGGCGGCGGAATACCATTTCAAGCGTTCCGCGCGCGACCTGACCGCCCGGCAGGGCGCCCTTCTCGCGGTGACGCTTCCCAACCCCGAGCACCGGCACCCGGCCCATCCGGATCTCGGGCTGCGCCGTCTCGCCTCTCTCATCCTGCGCCGCACCGCCCGTTCTGGCGACTATGTGAAATGCCTGGAGTGACCGGCCCCGGACGGAAGCACTTTTTTCGCCTCGAACGCTGGCCAAAGCAGCCCGGGCCGTGTATAGGCACGCGACTTTCATTTTAAGCCACGCTTCCGGCGTTCCTCGGCGAGGGCGCGGGCGGGGCTTTTACGACAAGCGGAGCAAGGCGATGGCCGTACCAAAACGAAAGACCTCCCCGTCCAAGCGCGGCATGCGTCGCTCGGCGGATGCGCTCAAGGCGCCGACCTATGTCGAGGACAAGAACTCGGGCGAGATGCGCCGTCCGCATCATATCGACCTGAAGACCGGCATGTATCGCGGCCGGCAGGTTCTGGAACCGAAGGAAAGCTGATCGGATTTCGATCCATCTTTTCACGTCGAAAGACCGGCTTGATGCCGGTCTTTTTGTTTCCGGACACCAAAATACTTGACGGCAACCGCCGTTGGATTTCTACAAGTCCTGGTTCTCGTGAGGCTAGCCGGAGGTCGCCGTGCTGCGACAGATACCCCTCCTGATCATCCCCTTCATCCTCTACAACCTTGCCCTAATCGGGGTGCTGGGCAGTCCCAGCGACCCCTGGCGCGATGAGATCTTCTCGGCGACCATGCTGTCGGGCGGAGTGTGGACGATGACGCTCGGCGACATCCTGATCCTCGTCGCGCTGGTGCTTCTCTTCGTCGAGATCGTCAAGTCGACCGGCACCTCCAACGCATCCATCGTCGACCATATCCTTTCGACCGCGCTCTTCATCGCCTTCCTGATCGAGTTCCTCCTTGTTCCGGGCGCGGAACATTCGGTCTTTTTCACCATCATGGTGATTTCGCTGGTCGACGTGCTTGCCGGCTTCACCGTCTCGATCCGCTCCGCCGGGAGGGATGTGAACCTTCATTAGCCATCAGGAGGAAAACCGTGCGCGCATTCGATCTGCCCGGCCGCTCGCCGGTCTATGCCGAAAACGGCATGGCGGCGACGTCGCACCCGCTGGCCACGATGACGGCGCTTTCCGTCCTGAAGGAAGGCGGCAACGCCGTAGACGCCGCCATCGCCGCTTCCGCGACGCTCTGTGTCGTCGAGCCGCATATGACCGGCATCGGCGGCGACTGCTTCGTCATCCTCGCCGAGCCGGACGGTTCGCTCCATGGTCTGAACGGCTCCGGCCGGGCGCCGGCGCTGGCCACCGGCGAATGGTACCGCGAGCGTTTCACGACCGTCCCTTCGTCCGGCGTGCACTCGATCACCGCGCCCGGCGCGCTGAAAGCCTGGGAGACGCTGCTCGACCGTTTCGGCACGCTCGCTTTCGACCGGCTCTTCGCCGACGCGATCCGCTATGCCGAGGACGGCTTCGCCATCCATCCGCGCGTGGCGAGCGACTGGGCGCTCTATGCCGCCGATCTGGCCGGGGACGAGGGCGCACGCCTCCATTGCCTGGTCGATGGATCGGCGCCCGCCGTCGGATCGCGCCATCGCTCGCCGGCTCTCGGCGCGACGCTGAGGACAATCGCCGCAAAAGGCGCGAAGGGTTTTTACGAAGGCGAGATCGGGCGAGAGATCGCCGCGACGGTACGGGCGAAGGGCGGCCTCCTTTCGGAACAAGACCTTGCCAGCGTCACCGCCGACTGGATCGAGCCGATCTCCACCCGCTATGCCGGCCACGAAATCTTCGAACTGCCGCCGAACGGCCAAGGCGTCACCGCTCTCATCCTGCTCAACCTTCTTGCGGAACTGGATGTCGGCGCACTGCCGCCGGACAGCGCGGAGCGCTGGCACATGGAGGTCGAAGCCGGACGCCTCGCCTATGCAGTGCGAGATCGCTTTGTCGCCGACCCTGCAATGAATGCCGGCGAAATTGACCGGCTGCTCTCCCGGCAATTCACGCGGGCACTCGCCTCGCAGGTCGATCCGGCTCGCAGCAATCCCTCCGTCGCCCTCCCGGAAATGGCCGATGCGGACACCGTCTACCTCACCGTGGTGGACCGCGACCTGCGCGCCGTATCCTTCATCAATTCCCTCTACCACGCCTTCGGCTCGAAGGTGGTGACGGCGCGTTCCGGCATCGCGCTGCAAAATCGCGGCGCCTGCTTCACGCTCGAGGAAGGCCATCCGAACGAGATCGGCCCTGCCAAGCGTCCGCTACACACGATCATTCCCGCCATGGCCTGCAGGGATGGCCAGCCGGCAGTCTCCTTCGGCGTGATGGGCGGCGCCTATCAGCCGATGGGCCATGCCCACGTCTTTTCCAACCTCGTCGATCACGGCATGGACCCGCAGGCCGCAATCGATCATCCGCGCCTGTTCTGGGGGGCCGACGGCGCGCTCGAGGCGGAAGCCGGCATCGGTCCGGAACTGCGCGAGGCACTGCGCACCATGGGCCACGAGGTGCGGCCGGTCGCCTCGCCGCTCGGCGGCAGTCAGATGATCGTCATCGACCGGAAGACGGGTTTCCTCGTCGGCGGCTCCGACCCGCGCAAGGACGGACTGGCGCTGGGGTGGTAGAGGGCTCCGCCGGCGGATTGTACCGCGGCCCAGATTGACCTTGACGGAAGTCGAATTCATCCCTCGGGCCCGGAGCCTGTCCTCGGGCCGGCCATAGGCTGGACCCCTTCTCCTCGACGGGGAGGAAAACGGCACGGCCGGTGCTTCCCTTCCCCCTTCGAGGGGCGGATCCGGCCGGATAGGCTGGATAGGCTGGGGATGGGGTCAGTATAACGCCGGATCAGGTCCTATGGCGCTCGCCCCTACTCCCCGATTGAATCGAGCTTCTTCTGCATGGCGGCGATCTGCTCCTTCAATTCCTGAAGATCCTTGTCCTTGTCGGACTTTTCCTTCTTCGGCTCGGCAGCGGATGCCCCGCCCGACCCGGCCGGGAAAGGCGTGAACATGCGCATGGCGTTCTGGAACATCTCCACATTGCGCCGCGTCTGCTCCTCGAAGGCCTTGATCGTCGACGGCATCTTCATCATGTCCATCGGCGTCTGTCCGAAGCTCGACTTCATCTGCTCGCGGAAGCGTTCCTGCTCCTTGGCGAACGCGATCATCGACTGTTCGAGAAAACTAGGCACGATCATCTGCATCTGGTCGCCGTAGAACGAGATCAGCTGACGCAGGAACGAGACGGGCAGCATGTTCTGCCCTTCCTTGTTCTCCAGTTCGAAGATGATCTGGGTGAGCACCGGATGCGTGATGTCCTCGCCGGTCTTGGCGTCCTGGACGGTGAATTCCTCCCCGCGCTTCACCATCTCGGCGAGGTCCTCGAGCGTCACATAGGTGCTCGTGCCCGTATTGTAGAGCCGACGGTTCGCGTATTTCTTGATGACCACCGGATCATCTTTTGTGGGCATCATTCTCCTCCAGAGTGCCGAAACGCTTCTGTAAGCGTTGACTTACAGCCGCCTCCATATCGAGGATATGCGCAAATGCTGCGCAAAAGAAAGCGTTTTGTGCAGTGCGGAAGGCCCTGCCCGCCCGAAACCCGCCTCGAGGCCAGGTCGAAGCGGCGCCGTGACGCCGCCGTCATACTTGTTTCCCGTTTGACTTGGCGGTGGGAAACGGCAAGATCGGCGATAATCGGATAAATTGAATCCTGAAAAATTCCGGAGACGAACAATGAGCGCTTCTTCCTCCATCGTCGTGGCAAGCGCCGCGCGCACGGCCGTCGGTTCCTTCAACGGCGCCTTCGCCAATCTGACGGCCCATGAACTCGGGGCCACGGCGATCAAGGGAGCGCTCGAGCGCGCCGGCGTCGACGGCAACGAGGTCGACGAGGTGATCTTCGGCCAGGTGCTGACGGCGGGCGAAGGCCAGAACCCGGCACGCCAGGCTTCGATCGCGGCCGGCCTGCCGAAAGAAACCACTGCCTGGGTGCTCAATCAGGTCTGCGGCTCGGGGCTCAGGACCATTGCGGTCGGCATGCAGCAGATCGCGACGGGCGACGCCAAGATCATCGTCGCCGGCGGCCAGGAATCCATGTCCATGTCGCCGCATTGCGCGCATCTGCGCCAGGGTGTGAAGATGGGCGACTACAAGATGATCGACACCATGATCAAGGATGGGTTGTGGGACGCCTTCAACGGCTACCACATGGGCATCACCGCCGAGAACGTGGCGCGCCAGTTCCAGATAACCCGCGACGACCAGGACAAGTTCGCGCTCGCCTCCCAGAACAAGGCGGAGGCCGCGCAGAAGGCCGGCCGGTTCAAGGACGAGATCGTCCCGGTCACCGTCAAGGGGCGCAAGGGCGACACGGTCGTGGACCAGGACGAATATATTCGCCACGGCGCCACGCTCGACGCCATGCAGAAGCTGCGTCCGGCCTTCGACAAGGAAGGCACGGTGACGGCCGCCAACGCTTCCGGCATCAATGACGGCGCCGCCGCCGTCGTGCTGATGAGCGAGGAGGAGGCGAAGCGCCGCGGCATCACCCCGCTTGTGCGCATCGTTTCCTGGGCGACGGCCGGCGTCGATCCGAAAATCATGGGGACCGGCCCTATCCCCTCCTCCCGCAAGGCGCTGGAGAAGGCCGGCTGGAAGGCCGACGACCTCGATCTGGTGGAGGCCAACGAGGCCTTCGCCGCGCAGGCCTGCGCGGTCAACAAGGATCTCGGCTGGAATCCGGAAATCGTCAACGTCAATGGCGGCGCCATAGCCATCGGCCATCCGATCGGTGCGTCCGGCGCCCGCATCTTCAACACGCTCGTGTTCGAGATGCGCCGCCGCGGCGCGAAAAAGGGGCTCGCGACGCTCTGCATCGGCGGTGGCATGGGCGTGGCCATGTGCGTGGAAGCGATGAATTAGTCGGTCGTGGTTCGTCAGTCGTCGGTCGAAAGCAAAAAATTAAACGACTGACGACTGACGGCCGACGTGGAATAGGGAGGAAAATCATGGCCAGAACAGCACTCGTCACCGGCGGATCGCGCGGCATCGGCGCGGCGATCGCGATCGCGCTAAGGGACGCCGGTTATCGTGTGGCGGCCAATTACGCCGGCAATGACGAGGCGGCTCAGAAGTTCAAGGCCGAGACCGGCATTCCGGTCTATAAATGGTCGGTCGCCGATTATGACGCCTGCGCGGAGGGCATAAGAAAGGTCGAAGCCGAACTCGGCCCGGTCGACATTCTCGTCAACAATGCCGGCATCACGCGCGACGCGCCCTTCCACAAGATGACGCGCGAGCAGTGGAATGAGGTGATCAGCACCAATCTGAACGGCGTCTTCAACATGACGCATCCGCTGTGGAACGGCATGCGCGAGCGCAAGTTCGGCCGCATCGTCACCATTTCCTCGATCAACGGCCAGAAGGGTCAGTTCGCCCAGGCGAACTATTCGGCCTCCAAGGCCGGCGATCTCGGCTTCACCAAGGCGCTGGCACAGGAAGGGGCCCGTGCCGGCATCACCGTAAACGCCATCTGCCCAGGCTACATCGCGACCGACATGGTCATGGCGGTGCCGGAGAAGGTGCGCGAGTCGATCGTCGCGCAGATTCCGGCGGGGCGGCTCGGCGAGGCGGCCGAAATCGCGCGCTGCGTCGTCTTCCTCGCCTCCGACGATGCCGGCTTCATCACCGGCTCGACCCTCACGGCGAATGGCGGGCAGTATTTCGTCTGAGGCTGTTTCTGGTCAGCCGCGGCAATGGCTGGATTCAGGAGCGTCGGCAGCGCCGAGCTGTCGAGTTGAGTACAATCTCCACTCCGTCCCGCTTTGCGGGATCACCTCCCCCACTCCGGAGCGGGGAGAATTTCGGATGTGATCGGCCTGCGACAAGCGACGCCGGACCTATTCGCCTTTCATCTCGCCAACCTCCTGTCCCGCCGCGGCACGCAAAGGTTAACGCTCTTGCCGGGTCCTGTGGAGAAGCCTGTTGATATCCTGTGGACAATGGTTGGGAACCCGGCAGCAGGCACAAGATATAGCCATGAACGCAAGCGGAACATCGGCATATCAGTGATTCGTCGCCGCTTTGTTCCGCCTATGGTCCGTTCGTTAACGGGACAGCCCGCCCAAGCCTGGTCGCCGGTAGGAATTCGTCAATTTTCATGAACGAAATCTTGCACTTGTGCCGATCGGCCGTCGCCGCCTACGCCTGCTCCCGGAAGCTGTTAACCTTTGAACCTGCGGAAGTTATTCCTTTAGCTGCGGCTGATTCAGCATATGGCTCTGGGGTGTCTGTTTCGCGCTAGATGTTGGGGTGAACAAACGCTGAATCAGCGCGAGTCACTGATTCGTCGCCGATTCGTTCCAGACTCGTTCCAGGCCTTAATTTCCACCGGATGGTTTTGCGCGGCGAATGATCTCCTATATGTGGATAGTGCAGTGGAAACGGCCCTGTAGGCGCGATTCCGGATTGCAACGGTGGCCGCGAAAGCGCTCCCTGAACATGCCGTCTCCTGACAAGCCGTCTTCCGAAAAGCCTTTATTGTCGCGATGAATTTCCAGACCATGCCTGACCTCCGGTCCGCGCCTTCGGGGCGCGACGTCACCGCCATCCTCGGACCGACCAACACCGGCAAGACCCATCTCGCCATCGAGCGCATGGTGGCGCATGAAAGCGGCGTTATCGGCCTGCCGCTCCGCCTCCTGGCGCGCGAGGTGTATGGCCGTGTCGTCGACAAGGTCGGCGCCGCGAACGTCGCGCTGCACACGGGCGAGGAGAAGATCACGCCGCCCGCCGCGCGCTTCTCCGTCTGCACGGTGGAGGCGATGCCGCGCGAGACAGACGCCGCCTTCGTGGCCATCGACGAGGTCCAGCTCGCCGGCGACCTCGAGCGCGGCCACATCTTCACCGACCGGATCCTCAATCTGCGCGGGCGGCAGGAAACGCTGCTTCTCGGCGCGGCGACCATGCGCGGCATCCTGGAAAGGCTCCTGAAGGGCATCTCGACCGTAACCCGGCCGCGTATGTCGCACCTCGCCTATGCCGGCCAGAAGAAGATCACCCGGCTGCCGCGCCGCTCGGCGATCGTCGCCTTCTCGGCCGACGAGGTCTATGCCATCGGCGAGCTGATCCGCCGCCAGCGCGGCGGCGTCGCCGTCGTCATGGGCGCGCTCAGCCCCCGCACGCGCAACGCCCAGGTCGCGCTCTACCAGTCGGGCGACGTCGACTATCTCGTCGCCACCGACGCCATCGGCATGGGCCTCAACCTCGATGTCGACCATGTCGCCTTCGCGCAGAACCGCAAGTTCGACGGCTTCCAGTTCCGTGACCTCACCGCCGCGGAACTCGGCCAGATCGCCGGCCGCGCCGGGCGGCATCTGCGCGACGGGACCTTCGGCGTGACCGGCCAGGTCGATCCCTTCGCCGACGACCTCGTCGAGAAGCTGGAAGGCCACGACTTCGAACCCGTGAAGGTGCTGCAATGGCGCACCGCCGACTTCGATTTTTCCAGCCTTGATGCGCTGAAGCGGTCGATCGAGACGACTCCCTCGTTCGAGGGGCTGACGAAGGCGCTGCCCGCCGTCGACCAGCGCGCGCTGGAGCATCTCGCCAACGAGCCCGAGATCCGCGACCTCGCCACCGCCCGCGAGCGCGTGTCCATGCTGTGGGACGCCTGCGCCCTTCCCGACTACCGCAAGATCGCTCCGGCGCAGCATGCCGACCTCATCGCGTCGATCTATTTCGACCTCGTGCGCAACGGCCAGGTGGACGAGGGTTATCTCGCCGACCAGGTCGAGCGTGCCTCCTCGACCGAAGGCGACATCGACACGCTTTCCGCGCGCATCGCCCAGATCAGGACCTGGACCTTCGTCTCCAACCGTCCGGGCTGGCTTGCCGATCCGACACACTGGCAGGAGAAAACGCGCGAGATCGAGGACAGGCTCTCCGACGCGCTGCATGAGCGATTGACGAAACGCTTCGTTGATCGCAGGACTTCCGTCCTCATGAAGCGCCTGCGGGAAAACAGCATGCCGGAAGCGGAAATAGGATCGTCGGGAGCCGTGCTGGTGGAAGGCCACCATGTCGGCGAGTTGCAGGGTTTCCGCTTCACGGCAGACCAGAGTGCCGAGGGCGAGGATGCCAAGGCCGTCCGGTCGGCGGCGCAGAAGGCGCTGGCGCAGGAGTTCGACCAGCGTGCGGAACGCTTCGCCGCCTGCGCCAATGGCGATCTGGCGCTTGCCTCCGACGGCATCCTGCGCTGGATCGGGTCGCCGGTGGCGACGTTGACGGCGGGCGACGACCCGCTGAAGCCGCGCGTCATCCTGCTTGCCGACGAGCAGCTCATGGGGCCCGCCCGCGACCAAGTGGCGGCCCGCGCCGAACGCTTCGTCAATTATCAGATCGAAAGCCTGCTGAAGCCGCTTCTCGACCTGTCCGGCGCCGAGCAGCTTTCCGGCATGGCGCGCGGCATCGCCTTCCGCCTGGTCGAGAATTTCGGCCTCATCAACCGCCGCGACATCGCCGCCGACGTGAAGGCCCTCGACCAGGAGGCGCGCGCCGCGCTCCGCCGCCTCGGGGTCCGCTTCGGCGCCTACCACATTTTCGTGCCGGCGCTGGTCAAGCCGGGTCCGGCGGGCCTTCTCACCCTGCTCTGGGCACTGAAGAACGACGGCAAGGATCGGCCGGGCTTCGGCGACGTCGTCCAACTGCTCGCCGCCGGCCGTACATCGGTCGTCAGCGATCCGGCCTTCGATCCGGCCTTCTACCGGCTGGCGGGCTTCCGCGTGCTCGGCCGGCGCGCCGTGCGCGTCGATATATTGGAGCGCCTCGCCGACCTGATCCGCCCGGCGCTCGCCTGGAAGGCGGGAACAGGCGCGCGCCCCGATGGCGCCTTCGACGGCAATGCCTTCACCGTCACGCCGCCGATGATGTCGATCCTCGGCGCCAAGGCGGAGGACATGGAGGAGATCCTGAAGGGTCTCGGCTACCGCGCCGAGGCCAAGCCCGCCGCCGAGGTGACGACGCGGCTGGAGGCGATCGACCGCGCCCAGCGCGAGGCGGCGGAGGCCGAACAGGCTGCCAAAGCAGCCGCCGAGGCGCAGGCGGCGGAAGCGGCCGAGGCAGAGGCCGCAGCCGTCGAAGACCGACAAGTCGGTGCCGAGGCCGCTCAAATGGAGGCGCCGCAGGCCGACGATATCGCGACCGAAAGCGCCGCAGCCTTGACCTCCCCCTCGACGGGGGAGATCGCCGAGCAAGGCGAAGCGAGCGTGGGTGACACTTCCGAGCCCGCATCGGCTGGCGAAGCCGCAGGAACCGACGCTCCCGCGGACGAACCCGCCCCGTCCGAAGCAAGCGCCGAGGCCGAGGAGCCGAAGCCGATCCTTCTATGGCGTCCGGCGCGTTTCGAGCGCGGTCCGCGTCACCATCGCGAGCGCGGCAAGGACCATCGCCACCCCGCTGGAGCGGACGCGGACGCGTCCCGCCGTCAGGACGGCGCACAAGGCCGCCGCCGTTTCGACCACAAAGGCAAGCCCGGCCGCTCCGAGGCGGCAGGCGACGGCGAGCATCGAAATAGCCGCCGCAAGGGACGGCACGAGGGTCCGCACGAGCCGCCCCACAAGGGCAAGCCTGGCTTCCACGCAAAGCCGCCGCGCGAGGAGCGTCCGCCCCGCTTCGATCCCGACTCGCCGTTTGCCAAGCTCGCCGCGTTGCGCGACCAGTTGAAGAAGTAGCGGCGCATCGTCGATGGTCGCGGGAGCGGGAGAACGCCAGCGCATCGACAAATGGCTGTTCTTCGCCCGTGTGGTGAAATCACGCTCCCTTGCCGCGAAGCTCGTCGTCGCAGGGCGGGTCCGCATCAACCGCGACAAGGTCGAACAGGCGGCGCATGCCGTGAAGCCTGGCGACGTGCTGACGATCACGCTCGACCGCAAAGTTCTGGTCTATCGGATTCTCGGTTCTGGCTCCAGGCGGGGACCGGCGGAGGAGGCGCGCACGCTCTACGAGGATTTGACGCCGAGGCCGGATTCCGCGCCGGCCCTGCCGCCTCTTCGCGAGCCTGGCGCCGGTCGGCCGACCAAGAAGGAAAGAAGGGCGATCGACCGCCTGAACGACGGATCCGGCTAGCGTCCATTCCGCTTTGCCGGCACGGCCGAGCATCCTGTTCCGGCGGTGGGCGGCAGCGCGAAATCGCCGCCCTTGCAAGCGCCCCTCAAAGCGGATACCTCACCCGCGAAATCGCCGAATTTGGAGGCTGGAGCCGCCACATGACCTATGTCGTGACCGACAATTGCATCAAGTGCAAATACATGGATTGCGTGGAAGTTTGTCCGGTCGATTGCTTCTACGAAGGCGACAACATGCTGGTTATTCATCCCGACGAGTGCATCGACTGCGGCGTCTGCGAGCCCGAATGCCCCGCCGACGCCATCAAGCCGGACACCGAGCCGGGGCTGGAGAAATGGCTCGAGGTGAACAGCGAATACGCCGACAAGTGGCCGAACATCACCACTAAGAAAGAGCCGCCCGTCGACGCGAAGGAATTCGACGGCGTCGAAGGCAAGTTCGAGAAGTATTTTTCCGCCGAGCCGGGAGAAGGCGACTGAGTCTTCGTCTTCCTCGCGCAGGACGACGCTCTTACCCTTTTCGGCGGTCGCCTTACCGCAGCCCTGTTGAAATCTGTATACATCTCATGCGCGATTAGCTTCGCGCGTGCGGCAAATTGTTGATTCTTTCACATTTTTATGTTACATAAGAAACAAGGTGCCGGGTGCCACCCGGTGATGATGTTGATCCAAGGCGACGCCGCATCAATCATCGACAGATGAACCAAGATATCCGGGTCAGGGCAATCTGGGCCGGAAAATTGATGTTGTATTGCGCCGTTGCGGTCTCCGGCCGACCTTCCATCAACATCGCGGCAATGCAGAACGGCGAAGGCAGCCGCTCGCACAACAGGAGTAGCAGGCGTATGGCAACCCAGCAGAAGAAATCCGCGCAGCGTCATGGTTTCAAGACCGGCGAATACATCGTCTATCCGGCGCACGGCGTCGGCCAGATTTCGTCGATCGACGAACAGGAGGTTGCCGGGCACAAGCTGGAGCTTTTCGTGATCGATTTCCAGAAGGACAAGATGCGGCTGAAGGTGCCGGTCGCCAAGGCGACTTCCATCGGCATGCGCAAGCTCTCGGAGACCGACTATGTCGACCGCGCGCTGAAGGTCGTGCAGGGCCGTGCGCGCATCAAGCGCACCATGTGGTCGCGCCGGGCGCAGGAATACGATGCGAAGATCAATTCCGGCGACCTGATCTCGATCTCCGAGGTCGTGCGCGATCTCTACCGCGCCGACAACCAGCCGGAGCAGTCTTACTCGGAGCGCCAGCTCTACGAGGCGGCCCTCGACCGGATGGCGCGCGAAATCGCGGCCGTGAACCGCATGTCGGAGACGGAAGCCGTTCGCCTGATCGAGGTCAACCTCAACAAGGGCCCGCGCCGCGGCGCCAAGGCGGACAATGAGGAGACCGAGCAGGAGGAAGCGGCCTGATCCGCTTTCGACTGCTTCCAGTCTCCCCATCAAACGAAAACCCGGCCACGTGCCGGGTTTTTTGTTTTAGGCCTTCGGGGAGGATTTTCCGTCCATCAACTTTTTGTCATGCGCTGTCATGGAACGAGTCGCGCGCGGAAACGTTAGCCCACCATTCCTTTACCGGTGGCGCGCTCGCGCGCCGGCGTCCCCACCGCAGGAATCCGGCTTTTTGCCGGCCATGGCCTTCTACCTAAGGCGCGCGAAGACGAGGTCAAGGAGTGCGCGTCATGAACGAAGACTCAGCCAGGCGGAGCATGATCCGCGCGGCGATGCGGGCCCCTTATCTCGAACGTTCCGAGGAGCATGACCTCGCGGTGCGCTGGAAGGAAGATCACGACCAGGAGGCCCTACACCGCATCACCACCGCGCATATGCGGCTCGTCATTTCCATGGCGGCGAAGTTCCGCCATTTCGGGCTTTCCATGAGCGACCTCATCCAGGAGGGGCATGTCGGCCTGCTTGAAGCCGCTGCCCGGTTCGAGCCGGATCGGGACGTCCGCTTCTCCACCTATGCGACATGGTGGATCCGTGCCTCCATCCAGGATTATATCCTGCGCAACTGGTCGATCGTCCGCGGCGGGACGAGTTCCGCCCAGAAGGCGCTGTTCTTCAATCTCCGCCGCCTGAGGGCCCGCCTGGCCCAGGGATCGGAATTGCTTTCGAGCGCCGCCGTCTATCACGAGATCGCCGCCGCGCTCGGCGTCCCCGAAGCGGACGTGGCGATGATGGATTCGCGACTGTCGGGGCCCGACGCCTCGCTCAACGTTCCGCTCGGCGACGAGAGCGGAGCCGCCTCCGACCGGCAGGATTTCCTCGTCTCGGACGATCCGCTCCCCGACGAGGTCGTTGGCGACACAATCGATTTCGAGCGCCGCTCCGGCTGGCTGAACACGGCGCTCGGCGCGCTCAACGAACGTGAATTGAAGATCATCCGGGAGCGGCGCCTTCGCGAGGAAGGTGCCACGCTCGAATCGCTGGGCGCGCGTCTCGGCATCTCCAAGGAGCGGGTACGCCAGATCGAAAACCGCGCGCTCGAAAAGTTGAGGGTTGCGCTGGTGAGGGAAAATCCCGAACTCGCCGTGCTTTGAAGCGCGGCCTGCTACGCGCGCAGCGCCAGCGCGATCACGCGGACGAGGCCGCAGGCGGCCTTTTTCTGCGCTTCGATGTCGGTGAGGCGCGTCTTCATGCCCTCCAGCCCGTCCATCAGCATGTTCGCCATGCCCTGCGGACAGAGACCGGCAGCCTCGAGGTCGATGCCGTTCGCCGCGGCCTCGGCCCGAATGGCGTCGGCAAAAAGGTCGGACAATTCGCGGCACCAGTTCTCGATCAGGTCGCCGGCAAGGCTGGCCTTCATGTCGAGGAGTTCGCCGCCATGCGGCGATTCGGTAAACCGGCAGAGCGACGAGAAGACCGCCGCGTCGATGGCGGAGCCGAGGCGTTCGGTGAAGCTGCCTTCGCTGGCGATCGCGTCGCGTGCGGCATCGATCGAATGGCGCATCACCGTCCTGGCGATCTCGCGGTAGATTTCCACCTTGTTCCTGAAAAGCAGGTAGAGCGCGGGGCGCGACATCTCGGCGGCGCGCGCGATATCGTCCATCGTCGTGCGCGAATAGCCATGTGCGAGCGCCAGTTTCAAGGCGCCGTCCATGATGCGGGCGCGCTTGTTGTCGGCGGCGGATTCCAGGACCTCGTTCAGTTTTCCATCTCCTGCTTCAACCAGTGTTGACAAACTGACAGAATTTGTCAATTTGTTAAAAGGTCGGATGCCGGTAGGTTAGCCGGACTGGCAGGCGAGGGAATGCGCCATGCATCCGAACTGCTGCAGCCAGCGGTAACTTACGTGCCGCGGGCGCCGGAACGGATTGAGCCGTATGGACGAGGCGGCTCGTTGCACCGGCGGCGGAACTGCACGGATTGGCGGCAGGCGTGTCAGGAGCATCGCGCCGGCGGCTTTTTTGAAACGCGGGAAGCATTGAACGCCCTACCGGGGCCACCCATATGCGCCGCTCTCGTGTGATTTGGGGGCGATCGGGACGGATCGTACACGGAAACACCATGCCAAAATTACCCTTCCATAAACTGGCAGCCTTTGTCGTGCTCGGCGTTTCGGCGGCCTGGGTGCTGACCGGCGAGATGTCCTCGGTCGGCAGCGCGTCGCAGGAAAAGCCGAAGACGCCGCAGGCCGTCGAGCCGCCGGCGCCCGTTCGTATGGTCGGCGTCATCGACGCGCCGAGGGAAATGCATGCCCGCGCCATCCGCATCGCCGGCCATACGGAGGCCGACAAGCGCGCGGTGCTCGGAGTGCGCGCGGCCGGCGTCATCACGAAGCTCCCCGTCAAGGAAGGCCAGCGGGTCAGGCAGGGCGATCTCGTCCTCTCGCTCGACAATGCCGACAAGATCGCCGCCGTCGAGATGGCGAAGCAGGTCGTGTCGCAGCGCGAGGCGGAGATGGAAGCGGCCGAACGGCTCGCCAGGACCGGCAACATGGCCAAGCTGACGCTGGATAGCGCCCGCTCGGCGCTTTCGACCGCGCGATCGCAGTTGGAAGCGGCCAAGGCGGAGGAAGACAAGACCGAAGTCCATGCTCCGTTCGACGGCGTCATCGACAAGGTGCCCGTCGAGCAGGGCAGCTCGGTCCAGGTCGGAGCCGAAGTCGCCACCATTCTGGCGCTGGATCCGGTGATCGCGGCGGGCGAGGTGAGCGAACGCGACCTCGACCACGTAAGGCTTGGCGACGAGGCGGACATCCGGCTGATCGACGGCCGCCACGTCAAGGGCACGATACGCTACATCAGCCGCGAGGCGGCCACCGCCACGCGCACCTTTCGCGTCGAGGTCGCCATTCCCAATTCCGATCTGAAGATCCCGGCGGGCATGACGGCGGAAGTGACGCTGCGGGCAGAGCCGGTCAGCGCGACCATCCTGCCGCGCTCGGTCGTGACGCTGAGCGGCAAGGGCGACCTCGGCATCCGCGCCGTCGGTCCGGACGGGGTGGTCTCCTTCTATCCGATCGATATCGTCGACGACATGCCGCACGCGCTGGCGCTGGGCGGCATCCCGAAGGATGCGCGCATCATTGTCGCCGGCCAGGACCTCGTGAAGGAGGGCGACAAGGTGCGCGCGGTCGAGGCGGATGCCGCTACCCTGAAGAAACTCGCCGCCCAGGCCAGCGGCGGGGAGACCGAGTAGCGCATGGATATCGTAGGCCTTGCCATACGGAATGCGCGGCTCACGCTTTCCATCCTCTTCTTCTTCATCGTCGCCGGCGCGCTCGCCTATCGGTCGATCCCGAAGGAGGCCGAGCCCGATGTGCAGATTCCGATCATCTACGTGAACATTCCCTATCAGGGGATTTCGCCGGAGGATGCGGAACGGCTCATCCTGCGTCCGCTCGAGACGCAGATGAAGAATCTGAAGAACCTGAAGGAGCTGCGCGCCTCGGCCTATCAGGGCGGCGGCTACGTGCTCGCCGAATTCCAACCCGGAACCGATATCTCCGTCTCGCTGGAGGACGTTCGAGCCAAGGTGCAGAACGCCAAGAAGGACATCCCCCAGGACGCCGACGAGCCGATCATCTCCGAGGTGAACCTGTCGGAATTCCCGGTGCTGGTGGTGACGCTGTCCGGCGACATTCCCGAGCGGGTGATGACGGCGGCGGCGCGCGAACTGCGTGACCGCATCAAGGAGGATGTGCCCGGTGTTCTCGACGCCAATCTGCAGGGCGCGCGCGATGACCTCGTCGAGGTCATCGTCGATCCGGTCAAGCTGGCATCCTACAACATCCGCCTCGACCAGTTGATCTCCGGCGTACAGTCGAGCAACAGCCTGGTGGCGGCGGGAGCGATCAACGGCGACGAGGGCAGCTACGCCGTCAAGGTGCCGTCGCTGATCGAGACGGCGGAGGACGTGGCCGATCTGCCGGTCGTCGCCGGCCCCGATGCCATCGTCAAGGCGAAGGATCTCGCCACCATCCGCTCGACCTACAAGGACGCCGAGACGATCACGCGGCTGAACGGCAAGCCCGCCATCGCCATCGAAGTCTCGAAGCGCACCGGCGCCAACCTCATTGAAACCATCGACGCCGTGAAAAAGGTCGCGAACGACTTCGGCAAGTCACTGCCGCAAGGCGCGGTGGTGTCGTTCAGCCAGGACAAGTCGACCACCATAAGGCAGCTCTTGAGCGACCTGCAGAACAGCGTCCTGACGGCTGTCGTGCTGGTCTTCATCGTCATCCTGTACGCGCTGTCCGGCCGCGCCTCGCTCCTGATCGGAATGGCGATCCCGTCATCCTTCCTGCTCGGCATATTGCTGCTCTCGCTGTTCGGCATGACGGTCAACATCGTCGTGCTGTTCAGCCTGATCCTGGCCGTCGGCATGCTGGTCGACGACGCCATCATCGTCACTGAATTCGCCGAGCGGCGCATGGCCGAGGGCATGAAGAAGGAAGACGCCTACGCGCTTGCCGCCAGGCGCATGGCCGGACCGGTCATCGCCGCGACCATGACGCGCGTTGCCGCCTTCTCGCCGCTCCTGTTCTGGCCGGGCATCGTCGGCGAGTTCATGAAATATCTGCCGATCACGCTGATCGTCACGCTGGCGGCCTCGATGCTCTACGCGCTCGTCTTCACGCCGACGCTCGGTGCCATGTTCGGCAAGCCTCATCCGGAAAGCGGGCATCAGGGCGACGGCTGGTACATGGCGCTCGTGAAGCGGGCGGTGAAGCACCCGAAAACCGTGCTGGCGCTCGGCGTCGCGCTCCTGGTCGCCGTTCCCGTCGCCTATTTCCACGAGGGCAAGGGCGTCGAGTTCTTCCCGAATGTCGAGCCGGACTACGGCCTGCTCTACGTGCACGCGCGCGGCAACCTGTCGCTCGCCGAAAAGGATGCCATCGTCACCAAGGCGGAAAAGCGCATCCTGGGCTGGCCGGGCATCAAGACGGTCTATACGCGCGTCGGCAAGGCGACCGGCAGCGCCAGCGACGTCGCCGAGGACGTCATCGGCGTCATCCAGTACGAGTTCATCGACTGGCGCGAACGCAAGCCCGCCAACGACATCCTCGCCGATCTGCGCACCGCGATGCAAGGTATCCCCGGCGCGGAGGTCGAGGTGCAGGTGCCGCAGGCCGGCCCGCCGACAGGCAAGGCGATCCAGGTGCGTCTTTCCGCGCAGGACCCCGCCGGCATCAACGATCAGGCTCGCAAGGTCGCCGCCATGCTGGGCACCATCCCGAACGTCGTCGACATCGACAATGGCCTGTCGCCGCCCGGCATCGATTGGGAGATCAACGTCGATCGCGGCAAGGCGGCGCAGTATGGCGTCAGCCCGGCGACGGTCGGCAGCGTGGTGCAGCTCGTCACCGACGGCCTCAAGCTCTCCGAATACCGCCCGGCGGACGCCGACGATTCCGTCGACATAAGGCTGAGGCTGCCGGAAAACCGGCGCACCCTCGCCACCCTAGACGAATTGCGCATCCAGACCGCGGAAGGCTCGGTGCCGATCTCGAACTTCGTCACCCGCCAGGCTGCGCGCAAGGTCGGCATCCTGAACCGTATCGACGGGCAGCGCACCGTCACCGTTCAGGCCAATGTGCGCGAGGGCGTGCAGGTCGCCGACATCCAGCAGAAGGTGACGCAGAACCTGTCGAAGATGGATCTCGGCAACGTCCACTGGAAGCTGGCCGGCTCCGACGAGGAGCGCGATAAGGCGAGCGCCTTCCTGAGCAAGGCTTTCGGGGCCGCGATGTTCCTGATCTTCGTCGTGTTGCTCGCCCAGTTCAACAAGTTCACCAGCGTGTTCCTGGTGCTGTCGGCCGTCGTCATGTCGACCATCGGCGTGTTCCTCGGCCTGATCGTCATGGGCCAGCCCTTCGGCGTCGTGATGACGGGCATCGGTGTCATCGCGCTCGCCGGCGTGGTCGTGAACAACAATATCGTCCTGATCGACACCTACGACCGGCTGCGGGATGAAGGCTGGGCGAAGCTCGACGCGATCCTGCAGACCTGTCGCGAGCGCGCGCGGCCCGTCGTGCTGACCGCGATCACGGCCATTCTGGGCGTGTTGCCGATCGCCTTCGGCGTCAATCTCGAAATGTTGAACCACGAGACGACGTTCGGCGCGCCCTCAACGCAATGGTGGATCTCGCTGTCGAGCGCCATCGTGTTCGGCCTCGCCTTCTCGACGGTCCTGACTCTGATCGTCACACCGTCTGCGCTGATGATCTTCACCCGGGGCGACCGGAAACGGCGCGGATGGTTCAGCCGGCTCTTCCGGCGCGGAAAGGCGGAGAAAGCCGCGCCCGACGCCAATCCGGTGCCGGTCATCGGCGACGAGCCCGTGACGGCCTTTCCGAAGGCAGCGGAATAGCGGCGCGGGAACGGCGGCATAGAAGCCGCGGCCCGGCCGGAAAGTCAGGCTTGAACCTTCGATTTCCTGCCGGTCGAACCCCCGCTCCGGTTCGCTCAGCGAGCCACCTCTCCCCCGTTCAACGGGGGGTAGGAAGCGCGGGCAAGGCTCGACTCCCTTCCCTTATGGCACGTGAAGCCCGACGGGAGCGGTGCATTCCATACGCGGTCATTCGCCGTCGGACGGGAAGCGCCGGGGAACTGCGACCGCCTGTCGCGCATTGTTGTGCCATTGGTGTAGTTTCCGAAGGGGATCCCAATGACACTCGGCACGATACTGATCATCATTCTCATCCTGATTTTGCTCGGCGCGGTGCCGAGCTGGCCCTATTCGCGCGGCTGGGGCTACGGCCCGTCCGGCATCGTCGGCGTCGTCCTGGTGATCATCATCATCTTGGTGCTGCTCGGCAGGGTGTAACGCCGTCAGAGGACGGCGCGGCTTGCAATTCGGTTTCGAGAAGGCTCGTCGCCACCCGGCGACGGGCCTTTCTTTGCCGACCCGGCAATAAGTGCGGCTTCAGGCTGGCTCTGCGGAGCCCATGTCGGCGGCGCGCGCGAGCCCTGCCATGAGAAAAACGACGATGAGCAGCACCGAGACGCCGATGAATGCCGGCGAGAAGCCGACATGCTGGCCGATGAAGCCGATGATCGACGGGGCGAGCAGGATACCGGAATAGCCCATCACCGTCACCGTGCTGAGCCCCGCGCCGGGCGACAGGCCCGGCTGGTTGCCGGCCGCCGAGAAGGCGATCGGCACCATGTTAGCGATGCCGAAGCCGGAGAAGGCGAAGGCCAGTACCGCAATCCACGCATTCGGCGCGAAGCCGCCGACCAGCATGCCGGTCGCCGCGATCAGCGCCGAGACGCGCAAGGTCGCCACGGCGCCGAAGCGGTTGCGCACCGCGTCCCCCGCGAAGCGCATCAGGGCCATCGTCCCGGAAAAGGCGGCGAAGGCGAGGCCGGCGGTCGCGATGCCCGCGCCGAGTTCCTGTTTCAGGTAGAGCGCCGCCCAGTCCAGCACCGCGCCCTCGGGGATCATGGAGAACAGCGCCATGATGCCGATCAGATAGATGATCGGCGCCCTCGGCAGGGAGAAGCGGAATTTCTGGCGGATAGCGGGCTTCGTTTCCGTGACAAGGCCCCGTGTGGCGAATAAGAACACGATAATCGCAAGAATTGTGACGATGACTGCGTGCAGCAGCGCGCCGCCGTCCTTGATGAGAAGGCCGCCAAGCCCACCGCCGGCGAAGCCGCCAAGGCTCCAGAAGCCGTGCGAGGAGGACATCACCGCGCGCCTCAGCCTGCGCTCCACCTCCACCGCGTTGGCGTTCATCGCGACATCCATGCCCCCGGCCGTCGCGCCGAATATGAAGAGCGCCGCCGCCGCCAGCGGCACGTCGGGCGCCAGCACGATCAGGAGCAGCCCGAACACGGCGACCGCGCCGAACATCTGGATGACGCGGCGCGAGCCGAAGCGTCCGATCAGCGTGCCGCACCAGGGCATGGCTGAAAGCGCGCCGAGCCCGAACAGCAGGATCAGCAGGCCGAGCGTGAATTCCGTTATTCCGAGACGCGCGAGGAACCCCGGGATCTGTGGCGCCCAGCTCCCGACCAGAAAGCCGTTGACCAGGAAGACGGCGGCGACCGACCAGCGGCCGCGAAGCGCCGTGGCGGTTGAGGGCGAGGCGTCCATTCAATAGTCCGATGAGCCGATCTTCAACGACAATCTAAATCGATTTAACAGCCGATCAAGGGCAAGGATGATTTTCGCATTGGGCCAATGGCGTCAGGATTTGACATGGATCTCGCGCGGGAATTTGGTCAGCGTTTCACATCCGCCGGCGGTGACGAGGATCGTCTCGCTCACTTCGATCCCCCAGCATTCCATCCACATGCCGAGGATGGAATGCAGGACGTTGCCCGGCTCGAGGATCGTCTTGTCGCCCGGCCGCAGGCTGATCGTGTGCTCGCCCCAGTCCGGCGGATAGGCGACGCCGATCGAGTAGCCGATGCGCGATTCCTTTTTCAGACCGTAGCGCCGGATGACCTTGCGCCATGCGGCCTCCACCTCTTCCGCGGCGATGCCGGGCCGGATCGTCCCGAGCACGGCGTCCATTCCCTCGATAACCGCCTTGCCCGTGTCCGCGACCTTCGCCGGCGTCGGGCCAAGCTGGAGCGTGCGCGCCAGCCCGGCCGTGTAGCGGCGCACCGCGCCGGCCAGTTCCAGCGCGACCGTCTCGTTCGCGCCGAAGCGGCGGTCGCTCCACATGATGTGCGGCGCGGACGCATTCTCGCCGCCGAGTATGGTCGGCGGCAGGGCCGTGATGTCGCCGGCGAAATCCGGCGATCCGGCGACCTGCGCCGCCTGTATGCTGGCGATGGCGTCGCATTCGCGCACGCCCGGCGCGATCGCCTCATAGGCGGCGCGGACGGCTCCTTCGGCTAGCCGAGCGGCCTTGCGCAGATAATCTATCTCGGCATCCGACTTGACGGCGCGGACCCAGTTCACGATGAGGCTGGCGTCGTGGAACGTCGCATTGGGCAGGCCGGCCGTCAGGCGTTCATGGGCCTTCGCCGAATAGTAATAGGCTTCCGTCTCGATGCCGATATTGCCGCGTCCCCAGCCCTTCTGCCCGATCCATCCGGCGATCCAGTCCATCGGATGGCGGTCGGACTGCTGGACATGGTCTTCCGGGAAGCCGACGACGTTTTCCGGTTTCATCCACGCTGTCAGCACCCCGCCGGCGGCGTCCATGGCGCGGCCGATCCAGACGGGCTCCTCGTCGGCGAGCGGCACCAGCACCATTTGCGGCGTATAGAAGGACCAGCCGTCATAGCCGGTGATATAGTGCTGGTTGGCGACGTCGTTGACGATCAGGAGATCGAAGCCGCGACGCGCCATCTCTTTGCGGATGGCCTCAAGCCTGCGGCGATACTCACCGCGTTCGAAAGGCAATGGGATCATGTTCGGCCGGTCCTGTCCTGATGATGCGCATGGCGTGCCGCCGACGGAAGATAGATCTCAATAATCGGAAAGGATACGAGTTCGCCTCCATCATCCACGGGCAAGCGGGACGTGACGGAGGATTTTCATCCGTCTCTGCGATCGCTCCTGTATCTGCACGAACAGGATGATGTCGGGCGTCGCGCCTATTGGCGCGCCCCGCAGAGCTTATCCGCGCAAGTGGCGTGCGAGCGTGAACGAAAAAGACCGAGTGCGGCAACGACCGGACATGACGCTGCGCATTCACCCGTAGACGACCAGCAGATCCTTGGCGTCGATCTGGTCGCCCGCCCTGACCAGCACCTCGGCGATGGTCCCGTCGCGCTCTGCGTGGAGCGCGGTTTCCATCTTCATGGCCTCAATCGAGAGCAGCACGTCGCCGGCCGCCACCTTCTGGCCGGCGATCACGGCGAGCGCCGAGACCACGCCCGGCATCGGCGCGCCGACATGCGCCTCGTTACCGGGCTCGGCCTTGCGCCGTTCGCGCGCGACGGACGCGCCATGGATGCGGTCCGGCACCTTCACCCGGCGCGGCTGGCCGTTCAGTTCGAAGAAGACGGTCGCCATGCCCTTGTCGTCGACATCGCCGAGCGCCAGGCAGCGGATGACCAGCGTCTTGCCCTTCTCGATGTCGACGAAGATCTCGTCCTCCGGCGCCATGCCGTAGAAATAGACCGGCGTCGGCAGCACGGAAACGGGGCCGTATTCCGCAATCGCAGCGGCGAAGTCGGAGAACACTTTCGGATACATCAGCCAGGAGGCGAACTCGAATTCGTTGAGCGCACGACCTGTCTTTTCCTCCGCCTCGGCGCGCTTGGCCGCAAGGTCGGCTTCCGCAAGCAGCGATCCCGGGCGGGCCGTGCTCGGCTCGGCGCCCTTCAGCACCTTCTTCTGCAACTCCTTCGGCCATCCGCCAGGTGGCTGGCCGAGATCGCCGCGCAGCATGGCGACGACCGAATCGGGGAAGGCGATGTCGCGCGCCGGATCCTCGACGTCCGCCACCGTCAGTTCCTGGCTCACCATCATCAGGGCCATGTCGCCGACGACCTTGGAGGAAGGCGTCACCTTGACGATGTCGCCGAACATGCGGTTGACGTCCTGATAGGCTCGCGCCACTTCGTGCCAGCGCGTCTCGAGACCCAGTGCCCGCGCCTGCTCCTTCAGGTTGGTGAACTGGCCGCCCGGCATCTCGTGCAGGTAGACCTCCGATGCCGGGCCCTTCAGATCGCTCTCGAAAGCGGCGTACTGGTTGCGCACCGCTTCCCAGTAGAACGATATCCGGCGGATCCATTCCGGATCGAGGCCCGGGTCGCGCTCGCTTCCCTTGAGCGCTTCGAGGATCGACCCGAGACAGGGCTGCGATGTGTTGCCGGAAAGCGCATCCATGGCGGCGTCCACCGCATCGACGCCGGCTTCAATCGCCGCGAGCACCGTCGCGCCGGCGATGCCCGACGTGTCGTGCGTATGGAAATGGATCGGCAGGTCGGTTTCCTCGCGCAGCGCCTTGAAGAGCACGCGCGCGGCGGAGGGCTTGAGCAGCCCGGCCATGTCCTTGACCGCGATGATGTGCGCGCCGGCGGCCTCCAGTTCCTTGGTCAGCCGGACATAATAGTTCAGATCATATTTGGCGCGCGCCGGATCGAGGATGTCGCCGGTATAGCACATCGCCGCCTCGACCAGCTTGCCTTCGGCGCCGACGGCGTCCATGGCGACGCGCATGTTCTCGACCCAGTTCAGGCAGTCGAAGACGCGGAAGAGATCGATGCCCCCGGCCGCCGCCTGGCGGACGAAATGCTGCACGACATTGTCGGGATAGTTGGTATAGCCGACGCCGTTGGCGCCCCTCAAAAGCATCTGCAGCAGGATATTGGGCGCCTTCTCGCGGATCAGCGCCAGCCGTTCCCACGGATCCTCCGTCAGGAAGCGCATGGCGACGTCGAAGGTCGCGCCGCCCCAGCACTCCAGCGACAGGAGCCCTGGCAGCGCCCGCGCATAGGTGCCGGCGATGCGGGCGATATCGTGGGTGCGCACGCGCGTCGCCAGGAGCGACTGGTGCCCGTCCCGCATGGTGGTGTCGGTGACCAGCACCTGCTTCTGGTCGCGCAGCCAAGCGGCGAATTTCTCCGGCCCTAGCGCGTCGAGCCTCTGCTTCGTGCCGTCGGGAACCGGCCCCGTGAACCAGGGAATGACGGGCGGAGCGGCGTCCGCCTTGGGCCTAGGACGGCCGCGCGTCTCGGGATGGCCGTTCACCGTCACGTCGGCGAGATAGTTGAGAAGCTTGGTGGCGCGATCCTGCCGCTTCACCTGCGCGAACAGTTCCGGCGTCTCGTCGATGAAGCGAGTGGTGTAGTCGTTCGCCCGGAATTTCGGATGGCTGATGATCGCTTCGAGGAAGGTGAGATTGGTGGCGACGCCGCGGATGCGGAATTCACGAAGCGCCCGGTGCATCCGCGCGATCGCCTCGCGGGCGGTCGGCGCCCAGGCCGTGACCTTTTCCAGCAGCGGATCATAGTAGCGGGTGATGACGGCGCCCGAATAGGCCGTGCCGCCGTCGAGTCGGATGCCGAAGCCGGTTGCGCCTCGATAGGCGGTGATGCGGCCGTAGTCGGGGATGAAATTCTGCTCCGGATCCTCGGTCGTGATCCGGCACTGCAGCGCGTTGCCGTTCAGCCTGATCTCGTCCTGCGGCGGCACGCCGGATTCGGGCGTGCCGATCGCGAAGCCGTCGAGGATATGGATCTGCGCCTTGACGATATCGATGCCGGTGACCTCCTCGGTCACCGTGTGCTCGACCTGGATGCGCGGATTGACCTCGATGAAGTAGAACTTGCCGGTATCGGCATCCATCAGGAACTCGACCGTCCCGGCGCCGACATAGTAGGTCGCCCTCGCGATCTTCAGCGCATAGCCGGAAAGCTCCTGGCGCTGGGCGTCGTTGAGGTAGGGCGCCGGCGCGCGCTCGACGACCTTCTGGTTGCGGCGCTGGATGGAACAGTCGCGCTCGAAGAGATGAACGACCGTGCCGTGCGTGTCGCCGAGGATCTGCACCTCGACATGGCGGGCGCGTTCGACCAGCTTCTCCAGATAGACCTCGTCCTTGCCGAAGGCGGCCCTTGCCTCGCGTCGGCCTTCCATCACTTCCCGCGAGAGGTCGGCCTCCGAGCGGACGACGCGCATGCCGCGCCCGCCGCCGCCCCACGAAGCCTTCAGCATCATCGGATAGCCGATCGCCTCGGCCATCCGCGCGATTTCACGGGGATCGTCGGGCAGCGGTTCGGTGGCCGGAATGACCGGGACGTCGATTTCCATGGCCAGGTTGCGGGCGGCGACCTTGTTGCCGAGCCGCCGCATCGTGTCGGGCTTCGGCCCGATGAAGACGAGGCCGTTCTCGGCGCAAGCCTCGGCGAATTCGGGGCTTTCCGACAGGAGACCGTAGCCGGGGTGGACGGCATCCGCGCCGGACAGTTTTGCGACGCGGATGATCTCGGGGATCGAGAGATAGCTTTCGATCGGGCCGAGATCGGCCGCAAGGTGCGGACCGCGCCCGACCTGGTAGGATTCGTCGGCCTTGAACCGGTGCAGCGAGTATTTGTCCTCCTCCGCCCAGATCGCAACGGTCTTCAGGCCGAGTTCGTTGGCTGCGCGGAAGACGCGGATGGCGATCTCGGAACGGTTGGCGACGAGGATTTTGGTGATCGGCAAGGCGTGGCCTCCGCGACGGTCATCTTGGTTCAGCAATCGTTAGCGTGCGCGATATTGCAGCGCAACATCGCAGGTTTGCCTATTCGCGAAAGAAAACGGCCCGGCATGCGAACATGCCGGGCCGCGAAGACCGTCGATCCGCCCGATGAGGGCAGGACGACCGGCCGATCAGTTGGTGTAGTAGTCGTACTTGCCGTTGTGCCACTTGTACATGACATAGCCCGGCAGCGTGACATCGCCCTTGTCGTTGAACTTGAGATCGCCGAGCACGGTCTTGAACGTACCGGCATTCAGCGCCTTCACGACCGGATCGAAATCCGTCTTGCCGGCCGTATTGGCCGCCTGCGCCCAGATCTGGATCGCGGCATAGGTGTAGAGCGCGTAGCCCTCGGTGCTCTTGCCGGCGGCCAGCAGTTCGTCCACCACCGGCTTGGCTTCCGGGTTCTTGCGCGGATCGGGCGAGAAGGTCATCAGCGTGCCTTCGCCGGCGTCGCCGGTGATCGCCCAATACTCGTCGGTGACCAGCGCGTCGCCGGAGACCAGCACCGTGTTCATGCCCTGCTGCACCATCTGGCGCTTGATGAGGCCGGCTTCGGTGTGATAGCCGCCGTCATAGAGCACGTCGATGTTGTTCTGCTTCAGCTTCGAGACCAGCGCCGTGTAGTCTTTTTCGCCGGCGGTGTAGGACTCGACCATCGCCGGCTTGCCGCCGAGCTTCTCGTAGTTTTCCTGCGTGGCGTCGGCGAGACCCTTGCCGTAGGCGGTCTTGTCGTTGATGAAGGCGATCTTCTTGCCCTTGAAGTGATCCATCAGGAACTTCGCGGCGACGATGCCCTGCTGGTCGTCACGGCCGCAGACGCGGAAGATGCCCGGCCCCGGACGCTCGTCGGTGAACTTGGGATTGGTCGAAGCCGGCGAGATCTGCACGATGTTCGAGTCGGCATAGACCGCGGAAGCCGGGATCGACGAGCCGGAGCAGAAATGCCCGGCAACGAAGACCACGCCCTCACCGGCGAACTGGTTGGCGACCGCGACGGCCTGCTTGGGGTCGCATGCGTCGTCGCCGACCACCAGCTTCAGTTTCTGGCCGAGGACGCCGCCCGCCTTGTTGATGTCGGCGACCGCCTGCTCGGCGCCGCCCTTCATCTGCTGGCCGAACGCGGCATATTGGCCGGTCATCGGGCCCGCAGTCGCGATGGTGATATCGGCCCAGGCGGCCGAACCGCTCATCGTAAAGGCGAGAGCGACGCTCGCAAAAAGTACCTTTTTCATGTTGACTCCCTTGTAACACCCCAGAGGTTCCTATCGCCGCCCGGAAAAGGTGTTCGTTGTTTCCGGTCGGCCGACGCGGGCTCCCTGTCCCGCTTGACCGGCATGAAAGCCCAATTTCTTACCGAAATAAAGGCTCCACCCCGATTAATAGTGAATGCGTCAGGTCTTGCGCGCCCAGGCGGCAGGTCCGCTGCGCCGGTATTCGAAGCTGTACTGTGTGGTCATCTGCCTGGCCCGGGTAACCTGACGACCGATGAAGGCGATGATGAGAAGAATGATGAGATCGACGATGTAGTATTGGAGCGAAAGCAGCGTGCCGTTGAAAAGCGCATAATGGATGAACCGGCAGGCGGCGGTCAGCAGGACCATGTAGATCGCCAGCTGGACGTTGCTGTTCCAGGAGCGCGCCACGGCACGGCCCGTAAGATAGGCGGCGGCGCCGGCCAGGATGACGGTCACGAAGAAAAACTCCCAGAACGACACTTCCCATAACAGGCCGTTTTCCTTGACCATTCTATCCTCTCAATGCCTGCCGCCTTCGAGATAGGCCGCGCGGACCTCCTCCCGCTTCAAAAGCTCGGCGCCCGTCCCGCTCATGGTGATGGCGCCGTTCACCATCACATGGCCGCGATGCGCGAGCTTCAGCGCATGGAACGCGTTCTGCTCGACCAGGAAGACCGTCAGCCCCTCGTTCCGGTTGAGTTCCCGAATGGCCTCGAAAATCTGCTTCACCACCAGCGGCGCCAGGCCGAGCGACGGTTCGTCGAGGAGAAGCAGCGTCGGGCGGCTCATCAGGGCGCGGCCGATCGCCAGCATCTGCTGCTCGCCGCCGGAGAGCGTGCCGCCGCGCTGGCCGGCGCGCTCCTTCAGCCGCGGGAAAAGCGTGAAGACCCGCCGGACGTCCTCGTCGAAATTCTCCGGAGGTGCGAATGAGGCGCCGATCTGGAGATTCTCCATGACGGTCATCCGCGAAAAGATGCGGCGCCCCTCCGGCGATTGCGCGATGCCGAGCCGCATGATCTCGTGTGTGGGCATGTTGGTGATGTCGCGCCCGTCATAGGTGATCTGCCCTGAACGGGCACGCGGGTCGCCGCAGATCGTCATCATGAGCGTCGACTTGCCGGCCCCGTTGGCCCCGATCATCGTGACGATCTCGCCACGGTTGACCTCGACGTCGACGCCGCGCAGCGCCATGATCTGACCGTAATACGTCTTGACGCCGCGTACCGAGAGAAGGCTTTGGTTCATGGCTGCGCCGCTCCATCGGAGCCGCCCGGCATGTCAGGCATCGAGCTGATCGCCCCCTTCACTTCCGCGGCGACATCCTGTTTCACCGCCGCCACGTCGATCTCCTCCTCGTCGTCGACACCGAGATAGGCGGCGATGACCTTCGGGTCGGTCCGCACGAAATCGGGGTCCCCGTCGGAAATCTTCACGCCGTAGTCGAGCACCACGATATGGTCCGAAATCTCCATGACGACGCCCATGTCGTGTTCGATGAGCAGGATCGACGTGTCGTGCTCGTCACGGATGAATTTCAGGAGTTCGTTGAGTTCCGCCGATTCACGCGGGTTGAGACCGGCCGCCGGCTCGTCGAAGCACAGGAGCTTCGGCCCGGTGCACATGGCGCGGACGATTTCCAGACGACGTTGCGCGCCATAGGGCAGATCGCCGGCCGGATCGTCGGCGCGATCGACCAGATTGATCTGCTCGAGCCAGTAGATAGCCTTCTCCACCGCGGCTGCACGAGCCCGCTTGTAGCCCGGCAGGCCGAAAATGCCGCCCAACGTATAGCTCGACGCGAGCATCAGGGCATTGTGCTGCGCGACAAGCAGGTTCTCGAGAACCGTCATGCCGCTGAAGAGGCGGATGTTCTGGAAGGTTCGCGCCACCTTTGCCCTGGCCGAGATCTCGTGGTCGGGCATCCGCTCGAGAAGAAAGACGGAGTTGCCGTCCGCCGCCTTGAAGCGCGCGTTGCTTGCCGTCAGTTCGGCGACTTCCGTCTCCTGCCGCCCCTGTCCGTGCCGCATCGCTATGCGGCCCTCGGTCGGCTTGTAGAAGCCCGTCACGCAGTTGAAGACGGTCGTCTTTCCGGCCCCGTTCGGGCCGATCAGCGCGGTGATGTCGCCGCGCCCAACATTGAAGGAAAGGTCGCCCACGGCGACCAGCCCGCCGAAGCGCATCGACAGATGCTCGACCGTCAGGATCGGGTCGTCCTCCCACCGGCGAAGCACGGGCTTGCCGGAAGTATTCGGTGCGGCGCTCATCCGTGTCCCTCGCCCTGCGCGACCAGGTCGGCGCCGATCCGTTTCTTCTCCTTATAGACGGCGGAAGGCGTTCTGGTGGCGATCAGCCCGCGCGGCTTCCAGACCATGATGATCACCATGGCGAGGCCGAAGATCAGCATGCGGTACTGGACCGGATCGAAATTGTCTCCGAAGATCGATTTGAGAAAGTCGAGGTTGCGCAGCATCTCGGTGCCGCCGATCATGACGATGGCGGCGAGAACGACGCCGAGCTGCGAGCCGAGGCCGCCGAGGACGACGATCGACAGGATGATCGCCGATTCGAGGAAGGTGAAGCTCTCCGGCGAGATGAAGCCCTGCCGGGTGGCAAAGAAGGAGCCGGCAAAGCCGCCGAACATGGCGCCGATGGCGAAGGCGGTGAGCTTCGTGTTGCGGGTGTTGATGCCGAGCGAACGACAGGCGATCTCGTCCTCGCGCAGTGCTTCCCATGCGCGGCCGATCGGCAGCCGGCGCAGCCTGATCGTGATGAAATTGGTGATCAGCGCCATCACGAAGATGATGTAGTAGAGGAAGATGAAGCGCTGGATGGGCTGGTAGGGAATGCCGAGGACCGCGTTGATCGTATCGTGGCCCGGGCCGATCTGATAGCCGAATACCGTCGGTTTCGGAATCCCGGAAATGCCGTCCGGACCGTTGGTGAAACTGTACCAGTTGACAATTACGACGCGGACAATCTCGCCGAAGGCGAGCGTGACGATCGCCAGATAGTCGCCGCGCAGGCGCAGCACCGGAAAGCCGAGGATGATGCCCCAGGTCGCGGCGAGAATGCCGGCAAGCGGCAATGCGATCCAGAAGCCGACGAAATGGAAGTAGTGAGCCAGAAGCGCGAAGGAATAAGCGCCGACCGCGTAGAAGGCGACGTAGCCAAGATCGAGCAGACCGGCGAGCCCGACAACGATGTTCAGGCCCCATCCGAGCATGATGTAGGTCATGATCAGGACGGCCATGTCGATGAACTGGCGTTCGCGCTGCGGCATGAAGGTGGTGAAGAAGAACGGCAGCACGACCGCGAAGGCGAAGAGGGCCCAGGTCAGCACCTTGCCCACCGTCGGCATGATCTCGGCGATCTTTCCGGCTTCGGCGCGCGCCTTCCGCTTCACCGGCCGTTTGGCCTTGAAGAAGAAGACGTTGAGGAGCAGCCTGACGCCGAAGACGATGATGATCGAGATGATCCAGGCGCGCCAGCGCGTCATGATGTCGAGCCCGCCGGGGGCTATTTCCGTATGCAGGCCGATGAAGAAGAAACCGAGCACCGCTGCGAGCAGCCCCGTCAGCCCGGCATCCTTCAACGAATCGTAGAAGCTTGCCGACCGCTCCGGCGGAGGCGCCTGGAAGGCGCTTGCCCGGTCTTCGCCGAGGGCCTGGGCGCCCTCCGGATTGATTTCCGAGGCGGGCACGTTCTCGTTGCCGGCAGCCATCAGACCTTCTCCACCTCGGGCCTGCCGAGTATGCCGGACGGCAGGAAAATCAGGACGATCGCGAGGATCGAGAACGCCGCCACGTCCTTGTACTCGACCGTGAAATAGGCGGACCAGAAGACTTCGATCAGCCCGATCGCCAAGCCGCCCAGCATGGCGCCGGGCAGCGAGCCGATGCCGCCGAGCACGGCGGCGGTGAATGCCTTAACGCCGGCAAGGAAGCCGATATAGAAGTCGATGACGCCGTAGAGAAGCAGGAACATCAGGCCGGCGACGGCAGCGAGCGCCGCGCCCATGACGAAGGTCAGCGAGATCGTGCGGTCGACATTGACGCCGAGCAGCGCCGCCATCTTGGTGTCCTGCTCGCAGGCGCGCTGTGCGCGGCCGAGCGGCGTCTTGATGATGAACAGCGTGAACACGCCCATCAGGATCAGCGTCGTCACGATGATGATGATCTGCATGTAGGAGAGTTCGACGTTGATGCCGTCGGTCGGGCTGGCATGGAAGATACGGATGCCGCCCGTGATCTGCGGCGGCAGCGGTTTGACGCGGGCGCCCTGCGTTACCTGCACGAAGTTCTGCAGCGTGATCGACATGCCGATGGCGGTGATGAGCGGCGCCAGCCGGAACGAGCCGCGCAGCGGCCGGTAGGCGAGGCGCTCCACCGTCCAGCCCCAGGCGGCGGTGAAGAGCATCGCCACGATGACGACGATCAGGAGCACCACGGGCAGGAAGGCGAAGCCGAACACCGTCGTCAGGATCAGGAAAGTGGCGAGCGCGATGAACGAACCGACCATGAAGATGTCGCCATGGGCGAAGTTGATCATGCCGATGATGCCATAGACCATCGTATAGCCGATCGCGATCAGCCCGTAGATCGACCCCAGTGTCAGCCCGTTGATAAGCTGCTGGACGAAATAATGCATAGGTTGCTGGCTCCCCTGGAACGTCGCCGAGCCGGCGCGTCCCTTTTTGTTCCCCAGGTCGTCTTTAGTTTCCCTAGTCCTAGCCCTTCGATCCCGGATTGCAACCGGCTTTTCGGCCGACCGCCCGCTTTTCAGGGCATCCTAGCGGGCTGCCCCGCCATCGCCGAAATTCCCGCCATCCTCTGGACCAGCCCGGAAGCTAGCACTGGCATAGCGCAATGTCCTTGCGTCAAACTCCGATTTTCACAGCTATCGTTCCGATTTTTCCCGATTTCGGGCAGGATTTTGGCGAATCCTTGCGTCTTTTACGCGGTCGCAGGCCTGTTCAGTTGACGACGAAGCCATGGGCAAAGGGGTCCCGGTCATCGATGAAGATGGTGTTCAAGCCGGTCATGCGCGCCCAGCCGCCGATCGACGGGACGATGGCGCGCCTGTTCGCCACTATGGTCTCGGCTTCGACCCGTCCCCTGAACAGCGAGCCGATGATCGATTCATGGACGAAACCGTCGCCGGCCTTCAATTTGCCCTTGGCGTGAAGCTGCGCCATCCGCGCCGAGGTGCCGGTGCCGCAGGGCGACCGGTCGATGGCCTTGTCTCCGTAGAACACGGCGTTGCGGGCGTCGGCCTCGCTGTTCGTCGGCTTTCCCGTCCATAATATGTGCGAGAGCCGGTTGATCTCGGGGTGCTCCGGATGGGCGAAGCTGTAGCTTTCGTTCAGACGGCTGCGCAGGACCGGGCTCCAGGCGACGAGGTCGCCCGCCGAATGATCGGCCATGTCGCGGTAATTTTCCTGCGGCTCCACGATGGCGTAGAAATTGCCGCCATAGGCGACATCCACCTTGAGCGGCCCAAGCACCGGGCATTCCACGGAAAGCCCCTCGGCGTAGAGGAAGGCCGGGACGTTGATGATGCGCACCTCCTCCACATATTGTCCTTCCTGCCGGTATTCGGCGACCACCAGCCCGGCCGGAGTGTCGAGCCTCAGCACGCCCGGCGTCTTCGGCTTCACCAGGCCGTTCTCGATCGCCATGGTAACCGTACCGATGGTCCCGTGGCCGCACATCGGCAGGCAGCCCGAGGTCTCGATGAAGAGGATGGCGATATCGCAATCCTCGCGCGTCGGCGGGTAGAGGATCGAGCCGGACATGATGTCGTGGCCGCGCGGCTCGAACATCAGGCCGGTGCGGATCCAGTCATATTCGGCAAGGAAATGCGCCCGCCGCTCCAGCATGGTCGCGCCGTGAAGCTGCGGCCCCCCACCGGCCACCAGCCGGACCGGATTGCCGCAGGTGTGACCGTCGATGCAGAAGAAGGAATGGCGCGCCACGATAGCCTCTAGAAACGCGTTGGAAGGAATGGCGACAGATCGATTGGCGGAGCCTCGCCCGAAACGAGGTGGCGGATCAAGCGTCCCGTCGCCGCGGCCTGGGTCAATCCGAGATGGCCATGGCCGAAAGCATAATAGACATTGGCGCGGGAGGCGCGCCCGATGACCGGCAGCGAATCCGGCAGCGACGGACGATAGCCCATCCATTCGCGGCCGCCTTCGGTCTTCAGGCCGGGCAGGAATTGCTTCGCCTTTTCCAGCATCGCCCTGGAACGGGCATAGTTCGGCGGCCGCTTTAGTCCGGCAAGTTCCACCGCGCCGCCCACCCTCAGCCCCGTTTCGAGCGGCGTAATGACGAAGCCGTGGCCGGAAAAGATCAACTGCCGCTTCACGTCGAAAGCGTCGGCCGGAAGCGTCGTGTTGTAGCCCCGCTCGGTCTCGAGCGGGATCGCGTCGCCGAAACGCCGCGCCCAAAGATGCGACCATGCACCGGCCGCAACGATGAGGATGGCGGCGTCGACGGCGGTTCCATCCGCGAGGCGGACCGATGCTCCGTGGCCATTGGGCGCCGCTTCGACGACGCCGCCTTTCAGGAGGCGCGCGCCCTTGCTCTCGGCATAGGCCCAGATCGCCTTGCCGAGAAGCTTCGGGTCGGCAACGGTCTTCCAGCCGGGCACGAACGTGCCCTTCACGAAGCGCGGCGACAGGCCCGGCTGCAGCCCGGCCAGTTCCTCCCCGGCGACGTGACGGAAGCCGATGCCGTAGCGCTCGCGCGCGGCCCAGCCGGGCAGAGAAGCCGAAAATTCGGCCTCGGATTCGTAGAGCTCCAGCGAGCCGTCCTCGCGCAGCATGGAGCGCGTGCGGGAACGCTCCATCAGCGCCGTCCATTCAGCCTCGGCGAGCTTCATGAGCGATGCCTGCGCAGCCAATGCTTTATCATAGCCGCCCTGCCCGGCGCGCCAGAAGCGCCAGAGCCACGGCAGGAGATGCGGCAGGTAGGAAGGCGGGATGGAAAGCGGGCCGAGCGGATCGAACAGCCATTTCGGCAGATTGCGGATCATGCCCTTCTGCGCCAGCGGCAGCACGTCGGAAAAGGCGAAGGCCGCGGCATTGCCGGAACTCGTCTCCTCGCAGATGCCGGTGCGGTCGATGACGGTCACGGAGCGCCCTGCCTCGGAAAGACAGGCGGCGGCGCAGATGCCGACGATGCCGGCGCCGATGATGAGGATTTCGTTTCCTTCTCCCTGCCTGCGGGAAGAAGGTGTCCTAGGGGCGGACGAGGGGTCGATATTTTCCGTCGCTGATCTTCTTTCGCTGGCCATGCCGCTCCGCCCCTCGTCTGGCTGCCGCCATCTTCTCCCCGCGAGCTTGGAGAAGAAAGTCTTCAAAGCGTCGGCAGCTTCGGCCGGTTCGCCAGCGCGTCCTTGACGATCTTTTCCACCCGCGCGCGTTCCGCGCCCGCGAGCGGCTGGCGCGGCATGCGCACCCGCTCGTTCGAGCCGATCGCGTGGACCTCGGCAAGCTTGATGTTCTGGACCAGATAGGTCGAGACGTCGAGATCGAGCAGCGGCCGGAACCAGCGGTAGAGCGAAAGCGCCTCCGCCGTCCTTCCGGCCTTGACCAGCCGATAGACCGCGACCGTCTCCGCCGGGAAGGCGGTGACCAGCCCCGCGACCCACCCGACCGCGCCGACCGACAGCGCCTCGAAAGCCAGATTGTCGACGCCGGTGAAGAGATCGAAGCGATCGCCGAAACGGTTGATGATGTCGATCGAGCGGCGGATATCGTCGGAGGATTCCTTGATGGCGACGAAATGCTCGTCCCCGGCCAGTTCCTCCATGATGTCGAGCGTGACGTCGACCCGGTAGGCGATGCGGTTGGAATAGACCATCACCGGCAGGCCGCCGGCGGCCGCGACCGCCCTCAGCGTATCGGCGGTCTCGCGCGGGTTGGTGTGGTAGATCGGGCTCGGTACGATCATCAGCCCGTCGGCGCCCGCCTTGGCGGCCCGCCTGGCAAGCGACACCGCGTCGCGGGTTGCCGCCTCGTTGACGGTGAGCAGCGCCGGCTTGCCACCTGTCGCACCCTTCATCGTCTTGAAGACGGCCAGCTTCTCGTCATGCGAGAGCATGGGCCCTTCGCCGAGCGAGCCGCAGGCGATCAGCCCGTCGCATCCGGCTTCCATGAGAAGCCCGAAGCAGCGCTCCATCTCCGCATGGTCCAGCTCGTCGCCGGGGGTGAATTTGGTAGTGACGGCGGGCATGACGCCTGACCACATGGCCTTGTCTCCTCTGATATATCTGTGATATATTTCATCTCCGGGACAATTGTCAAGCCGGAGGGACGATGGATATATCAAAAATATATCAAGGGAGACGCGCGTGAATGCGATCGGACAGGACTCTGGCTTCGAGCCGGCGGCCATAAAAGCCTATCATGCGCTGGAGCGGCAGATCGTCACGCTGGAGCTGGCGCCGGGAAGCGTCACCACCGAAGGGGCGCTGATCGAGCGGCTCGGCCTCGGCCGTACGCCGGTCAGGGAAGCGGTGCAGCGGCTCGCCTGGGAAGGCCTCCTGGAAGTCCGGCCGCGCTCCGGGCTGGCGGTGGCGCCCATCCACGCCGGCGACTGGCTGAGGGTCCTCGATGCACGGCGCGGCGTGGAGGCGGTTCTCGCCCGCTCCGCCGCGCGCTTCATCACCCGTGACGCGGCGGCCAGATTCCAGGCGGCGGCGCTCGCCATGGACGCTGCGGTGGAGAAAGACGACGTGATTGCCTACCTGACGGCGGACAAGACGCTCGACGAGGCGATGGCGGCGGCGGCCGACAACGTCTATGCCGCCCGCACGGCGGCGCCGCTGCAGACGCACAGCCGGCGCTTCTGGTTCCGATACCGGGCCGACGTGTCGCTGCCGAAATCGGCGGGGCACTATGTAGGGCTCATCCGCGCCATCCTCGACCGCGACGAAAATGCCGCAGGCGCCGAAGCCGAGCGCCTCATCGCGCTCTTGCGCGCCTATGCCGAAACGGCTGCCCG
Organism: Rhizobiales bacterium 65-79; assembly: GCA_001896885.1. GTDB lineage: Bacteria > Pseudomonadota > Alphaproteobacteria > Rhizobiales > Rhizobiaceae > Mesorhizobium_L. The sequence continues at coordinate 196,203 of MKRJ01000046.1, forward strand.
GCGATGATCCCTGCGGCGCGATGACCGGGCAGGCCGACGGTGGCCCTTAGCGCGCCATGTTCTCGGAACGCTACGAGGCTCCGCCCGTCATTGCTTCCCTGTAAGTTCCGCCCTACAGAAGTGCCATGACCGCTCCCGACCCCTTCCATGCGATCGGCGATCCGACGCGAAGGCATATTCTTGAGGAACTGAGGCGCGGTCGCAAGACGGTCAACGATCTCGCGGCGGGGCTGCCGATCTCGCGCCCGGCGGTTTCCCAGCATCTGAAGATCCTGCTCGATGCCGGGCTCGTCACGGTCACCGCATCGGGCACGAAACGCATCTACGCGATGAACGACAAGGGGTTCATGCGCCTCAATCTGTGGCTCGATCAGTTCTGGAAGGTTTGAGCGGCCATTGAGCGGCCGGGCAATTCAAAAGACATACCACCGGCCGATGGCGGCTTGCGCCATCGGCGATGCTTCCGTCTGTTGTTTCTTGAAGCGGCCGGCTTCTAATGCCGGGTCTGCAGCTTCAGCTTTTCGATTTCGTCCTTGAGCGCCAGCTTTCGTCTCTTGAGGGTCGCTATCTCGAGGTCGTCGGTCGAGGGGTGGTTTAGGGCTTCGTCAATTTCACGTTCTATATCGCCGTGCTTTCTCTGCAATTCCTCAAGATGGGAAGCGAGAGCCATGATTGTTCTCCTATTCCGGTTTCCTCGTCGGCCCGACACATCGATGCCCGCCGCCGGACATTGGATGTGACGGCCATATGACAGTGTGCCACCGGAATGTGGCAAAGTCGAATGCATGACGGTAGGATTTTCGGGTAATCCAAAATATGCTATGGATCGTGTCGAAGCGCGTTCTTTCGCCGGCCCACCGGGATGGCGCTTCGGATCGCGCCGGAGACTCGGGATAGATGTCGGAACAGGAACAGGCCGGAATTCGTCTCGAATTCGCGCGCTTGAAGCAGGAACACGCCGACTTCGACGCCGCCATCGACGCGATGATCGCTACGGGCTGCGACGCCTTGCAGATCCAGCGCATGAAGAAGAAGAAGCTGGCCATCAAGGACCGGCTGAGGGACCTCGAGGACAAGGTTATCCCCGACATCATCGCGTAGGCTGGCCCCATGCCCGCGACCCCGAGCAATTTCGCTGCGCCGCCCGTCGTCGCTCGCTGGCGCGAGTTCTGCGCCCCAGCCCTCATGCCGGCAAGGAACGGGCGAACCGTGGACAAAGGAAACGCTTATGAAGGTCGACGGCCGCTGCCACTGCGGACAAATCACATTCGAGGCTGAAATCGATCCGGACCGGGTTCGTATCTGCCATTGCACCGATTGCCAGTCGCTTTCGGGATCGGCTTTTCGGCTGACCGCCCCGACGAGAGAAGCCGATTTCCGCCTGCTTGGAGGCCAGCCGAAGCTCTACGTGAAGACAGCCGAAAGCGGCGCGCGGCGAGTACAGGCATTCTGCGGAGAATGCGGCTCTCCGATCTATGCCACTACGGCCGGCGGCGACAACCGGACATTTGGGATCAGGGTTGGAACCCTGAGGCAACGCGCGCAACTGGCGCCGAAGCGCCAGTTCTGGTCGCGCTCGAAATTGCCCTGGCTGCCGAAGCTGCCGGGGGATGCCTTCGAAAGCCAGTAGTTTTCCGTGCTGCGCACGCGACGCGATTGACGGCTCTCCTTGGCCGAGTCCTGCCCGCGTGGAGCCGGCCTTCCTTGCGGCTTTTCCGCATTTCCTCTATGCGGCGGTCTCTGCAACCGTAGAGGCAAACGATGCCCAGCGCCGATGTCGCCATCATCATGGGCAGCCAGTCCGATTGGCCGACCATGCGCCATGCAGCCGAGACCCTTCAAGCGCTCGGCATCGGGTATGAAAAGCGCATCGTCTCCGCGCATCGCACTCCCGAGCGGCTCTATGCGTTCGCCCGTAGCGCCAGGGACGCCGGCTTCAAGGTGATCATCGCCGGCGCCGGCGGCGCGGCGCACCTGCCGGGCATGACGGCGTCGCTGACGCCGTTGCCGGTGTTCGGCGTCCCGGTCGAATCGAAGGCGCTTTCCGGCCAGGATTCGTTGCTTTCCATCGTGCAGATGCCGGCCGGAATCCCGGTGGGGACGCTGGCGATCGGCCGTTCCGGCGCGGTCAACGCCGCGCTGCTCGCCGCCGCCGTCCTCGCGCTCTCCGACCCGGCGCTTGCCGGGCGTCTCGACGCCTATCGCGCCCGGCAGACCGACGCCGTCGCGGACGCGCCGGCGGACGAAGCATGAGCGAGCCGCTCGCGCCCGGCGCCACGATCGGCATCATCGGCGGCGGCCAGCTCGGCCGCATGCTGGCGATGGCCGCCGCCCGGCTCGGCTATCATACCGTGGTGCTGGAGCCGCAGCCGGACTGCCCTGCCGCGCAGCTTGCCAGCCGGCAGATCGTCGCCGCCTACGACGATCCGGACGCGCTCGACGCGTTGGCCAAATCGGCGGCGGTCGTCACCTACGAATTCGAGAACGTTCCTGTGGAAGCCGCCAGCCGGCTGGCCTCCCTTGTTCCCGTCTTTCCTCCGCCTCGCGCGCTCGAAACCTCACAGGATCGCGTCGCCGAAAAAACCTTCCTCAACGCCCACGGGATTTCCACAGCCTCCTTCCGCGTGGTGGATAATGACGGGGATATCGCGGCCGCGCTCGACGCCTTCGGCGGCAGCGGCGTCTTGAAGACGCGGCGGTTCGGCTATGACGGCAAGGGCCAGCGCGTCATCCGTCGGGGCGAGGCCGGAGATTTCCGCGGCGCTTTTGCCGCGATGGGCAACGTCCCGCTCATCCTCGAAGAACTGGTGCCGTTCGAGTGCGAGATATCGGTGATCGCCGCGCGCGGGCGGGATGGCTCAGTCGCGGCCTACGAGCCGGCCCGCAATGTCCACCACGAGGGAATATTGCGCAGTTCGACCGTGCCGGCCGGCATTCCGGAAAGGATCGCGGACGCGGCGCGGCGGGCGGCCTTCAGGCTGCTCGAAGCGCTCGACTATGTCGGAATCATCGGCGTCGAGTTTTTCGTTACGGCAAAGGGCGAGGTGCTCGCCAACGAATTCGCACCGCGCGTCCACAATTCAGGTCATTGGACCGAGGCCGCCTGCGTCGTTTCGCAATTCGAACAGCACATAAGGGCGATCGCCGGCCTGCCGCTCGGCAATCCGGCCCGGCATTCGGATTGCGTGATGGAAAACCTGATCGGCGACGAGGTCGACCGCGTGCCCGGATTGCTCCGCGAGCCGAACCTTTTCCTTCATCTCTACGGCAAGGCCGAGACCCGGCCTGGCCGCAAGATGGGTCATTTCACCCGCCTGCGGGCGACTCCATTGCGGGCGCCCGGCGAAGGGAGATGAGGTTGACAGGCGCGCCGTCCCTCGGCTATGAGCACCTCGATTGTGGCGCGCCTTCGGGCGCGTCTTTGGTTTAAGGGCCAAGGGGCTTCGGATCCCGCCGGCCAAACCGAACGGCTCGGAAAATGAAGATCAAGAATTCGCTCAAGGCGCTGAAAGCCCGTCATCGCGACAACCGCATGGTGCGCCGCAAGGGCCGCATCTACATCATCAACAAGACCGCCCCGCGCTACAAGGCACGCCAGGGCTGACCGGCACAGCGCCGGTGGTCGTCTTTTTGATTTGATCTTGGGCCGCGCCGGATTAGATTCCCGGGATGCGCGGCCTTTTTGCTCTGCTTTTCCTGTCCTTGCTCACGGTCCCCGTGATGGCGACCGACGCCACAATCACGGGACCGGCGAAGCCTGCGGCTATAGCCCCCGACACCACGGCGCAGGACCGCGCCAAGAGGCTCGACACGCTCTTCGGCGAGTTGAAGCGCGAGCAGAACGAGCACGCCGCGGATCGCATCGCGCAGCAGATATGGCAGCAATGGCTCGAATCGGGCAGCGCCACGGTCGATCTGTTGATGAGTTGGGCGAACGACGCGATGCAGGCCAAGAAATATCCCGCCGCCCTCGATTTCCTCGATCAGGTCATCGCGCTCGATCCGAATTACGCGGAAGGCTGGAACCGGCGGGCGACGGTCCATTACCTCATGGGCGACTACGCTATGTCGATGGCCGACATCGACAAGACGCTGCAGCTCGAACCGCGCCATTTCGGGGCGCTTGCCGGCATGGCGGAAATCCTCAAGGATACCGGCCGCAAGAAGCTCGCACTGCGGGCCTACGAGCAGGTGCTCAAGCTCTATCCGATGATGCGGCCGGCCCAGAGCGCGGTCGAATCGCTGACCCAGGACCTGGCCGGACAGGACATCTGAAGATTCCGGCGGCCGTGCCCTCTTCTATATCCCGCCCAGGCCGTCGGACCCGATATAGGCGATGCGCAGCATGTTGGTGGCGCCGGGCGTCCGGAGCGGCACGCCGGCGGTGACGATCACGCGGTCCCCCGGCCGTCCGAAATGTTCCTCGAAGGTGATGCGGCAGGCGCGGTCGACCATGTCGTCGAGATCGGATGCGTCTTCCGTGACCACGCAATGCGTGCCCCATACGAGCGACAGCCGCCTTGCCGTCGCCACGACCGGCGACAGCGCGATGATCGGCACCTGCGGGCGTTCGCGCGCGGCGCGCAGGCCGGTGGTTCCGGACGCCGTATAGGTGATGATTGCCGACAGGTTAAGCGTCTCCGCGATCTGGCGGGCGGCGGCGGAAATGGCGTCGGCGCCGGTGGCTTCCGGCGGCGAGCGCTGGGCGTTGATGATGCTGGGATAAGTCGGATCGCGCTCCACCTGCACCGAGATCGCGTCCATCATCGATACCGCTTCGACGGGATATTTGCCGGCGGCGGATTCGGCGGACAGCATGATGGCGTCGGCGCCTTCATAGACGGCGGTTGCGACATCGGAGACCTCAGCACGCGTCGGGACCGACGCCGAGATCATAGATTCCAGCATCTGGGTTGCCACCACGACCGGCTTGCCGGCGCGGCGCGCGGCGCGCGTGATCTGCTTCTGAATGCCGGGCACCGCCTCGATCGGCATTTCGACGCCGAGGTCCCCGCGCGCCACCATCAGCGCGTCGGAAAGCTCGATGATCTCCGCCAGCCGCGCCACCGCCTGCGGCTTCTCGATCTTCGAGAGCAGCGCTGCCCTGCCGCGCGCCACCTTTCGCACCTCGGCAAGGTCCTCCGGCCGCTGGATGAAGGAGAGCGCCACCCAGTCGACGCCCGTCGCCAGCACGGCGTCCAGATCCTTGCGGTCCTTGTCGGTGAGCGCCCCGACCGGCAAAGTGGTATCCGGCACGCTGACGCCCTTCCGGTCGGAGATCGTCGTACCGGAGACGACGCGGCAGCGGATCGAATGGGCGTCCGTCGCTTCCGCCACCAGCGCCAGCTTTCCATCGTCGATCAGCAGGCGGTCGCCCGGCTGGACCGATTGCAGGATTTCCGGGTGGGGCAGGAAGACCCGCGTCGCGTCGCCGGGCTCCGGATTGTCGTCGAGCGTGAAGGTCTGGCCGGGCTTCAGCTCTTCCTTGCCGTTCGCGAACTTGCCGACGCGAAGCTTCGGACCCTGCAGGTCGGCGAGGATGCCGATCGGCCGGCCGAGCCTGACCTCGACGGCGCGTATGCGTTCGACCAGCGTGCGCATCAGATCGTGGTCGGTGTGGCTCATATTGATGCGGAAAACGTCCGCGCCGGCCTCGAAGAGCCTCTGGATCGTGGCTTCGTCGGAGGAGGCGGGACCGAGGGTGGCGAGTATCTTGACCTTGCGGCTGCGTCTCATTTCTTTTCCGATCCGGTCACGGCCGTGGCGTCGTTCATCGCCGGCTGGTCGCTCAGCTGCACCATCCAGCTCGACTGCTTGCCCGTGTCGTATTCCTTGAATCCAGCGCGCTGGAAACCGCGCGCGAAGCAGTCGTTGACGCCGGCGATCTTGAACGCGTCATTGGCGACGCACATGTCGACCGGCCCATGCCAGCGTCCGCCATGGTCCGCGTCCTCGGCATAAAGATAGTAGAAGCGCGAGGAAAGCGGGCCCTGGATCAGCGTCTTGCAGCTCGATGCCTCGACGCGCCACCAGCCTTCCGACACCCAGCCGGCCTTGGCCCGATAACCGATGGCGACGCCGACGAGGTTTTGGGTCGCGTTGCAGACACGGAAATCCGCCAGCGCCGGCGTCGAGAAAAGGGCCGCCATGCCGCCGCAGCTCAGGGCGAGCACGGCGAGCGCCACCGCGCGGCGACCCCGCTTTGCTGCTGCGGTACCCGGTTTCATGCCGTTTGCCTGTGCCAGCCCCATTTCAGAGACGCCCCTTTTCGAAGATAGCCCCGTTCGTGTCAACGCGGCGGGGACCGTTAGCAAAATGCTCCCCGCCTATTTTCCGCTCCCACGGATTCGTCGGAAAGATTGTCGAAACAACGGCATTGCGCCGACGGCGCCTTCATGAAAAGACCGGTTCCATCCGCGAAGCTCCACAGTCCCCAATGACGCGTTTATCCCAGTTCTCCCCTTTCGAGCTCATCGAAGGCGATCGCGGCGGCGGCATGCTGCTCCTCGCCGACCATGCCGGGCGCGACCTGCCCGAGGAATATGGCAGCCTCGGCCTGCCCGGAGCCGAGTTCGACCGCCACATCGCCTATGACATCGGCGTGGAGGGCGTCACCCGACGGCTCGCGGCGGCGACAGGCGCGCCGGCACTGATGGCGCGCTTCTCGCGGCTGCTCATCGACCCGAACCGGGGCGAGGACGATCCGACACTGATCCGCCAGCTCTACGACGGCACGGTCGTTCCCGGAAACTATCCGATGTCGGGGGCGGAACGGGAGCGGCGTCTCGACGCCTTCTACCGGCCCTACCACGACGCCGTCGCCTCGCTCACCGCCTCGGTCGCGGAGACCTACGGCAAGGCGCCTTTCATCTTCTCCGTTCATTCCTTCACGCCGCGCATGCAGGGCTTTGAGCGGCCCTGGCATGTCGGAATATTGTGGGACAGCGACAACCGCGCCGTGGATCCGCTGCTTGCGGCGCTCAGGCGCGAAAAGGGCCTCGTCGTCGGCGACAACGAACCTTATGACGGCGCGCTGCGCGGCGACACGATGTTCAGGCACGCCATCGTCAACGGCTTCGCCCACGCGCTGATCGAGATCCGCCAGGATCTCATCCGCGAGGAGCACGGGCAGCAGGAATGGGCCGAACGGCTCGCGCCCATGCTTGAAGCGATCAACGCCCGACCCGATATCCATGAGGTGAGGCGGTTCGGCTCCCGCACCGGGCCGCTGTGAAGGGACCAGTGCCATGACCGATCTCAGCAGGGAACAGCAACGCGACTTCGAGGCCGCCGCCTTCCGCACGCTTGTCGCGCATCTGAGGGAGCGGTCGGACGTGCAGAACATCGACCTGATGAATCTCGCCGGCTTCTGCCGCAACTGCCTGTCGAACTGGTACCGCGAGGCAGCGGAGAAGGCCGGAATCGAACTCTCCAAGGAAGAATCGCGCGAGATCATCTACGGCATGCCCTATGATGAATGGCGGGCGAAAAACCAGACCGAGGCGAGCGACGCCAAGAAGGCGGCGTTCGAGCGCAACCGCCCGAAGGAATAGGTCCGCGCACTCCCCTGCCGGCCTTTTTACCCTTGACCGGACGGATGTCGTCGGGCATCGAAGCCGCCGTTTTCCTGTCGCGGCCGCGCCCGAGTCGCGGCGCAAATTTTTCTCGGAGAGCTAGATGGCCGACGAAGTCACCGATTCCAGCCAGACCGTTGCCGCCGGCCAGTTGAAGGCCTTCATCGAGCGCATCGAGCGCCTGGAGGAGGAAAAGCAGTCGCTCGCCGACGACATCAAGGACGTATATGCGGAGATGAAGGGGACGGGCTTCGGGTCGCCCCTAAAACTTGTCGCCTAGCAATCAGATCAACGATTTACGTAGGCGACACGTCATCGGACTAGACGACACGCCTTCTCTCCGGAATAGGAAACAACGACATGGCAGACGAAGTTACCGATAGCAGCCAAACGGTAGCCGCAGGCCAGCTCCGTGCGTTCATCGAACGGATCGAGCGGCTTGAGGAAGAGAAGAAGACGATCGCCGACGATATCAAGGAGGTATACGGCGAATGTAAGGGGACCGGTTTCGACGTGAAGGCGGTCAGGCAGCTCGTCAGAATGCGCAAGCAGGATCAGGCTGAACGGCAAGAAGCTGAGGCAATCTTGGACCTGTACAAGGCGGCTCTCGGCATGGCGTGATCGTTAGGCATAACCAAGTTCCTCGCCAATTTGAGCGACCAAATGTTTGGCCCCGAAGCGACAAGCTTGCGGGGCCTTCTCCATTTGAGCGTTGGCTGCTTCAGCGCCTATCATCTAGGATGATTGGCGATTTCTTCGTAAAGAAATCCAACTTCAATTCCTCCGATGCGAATCCCCGATCTCTGGATTTCGAGGCAAGCCAGCGGCGGCCTTCCCGGTTTGCCAGCTTTGCCATCGGCCAGCCCGGCACGATCCGTGTCAACCATGTGTTTCCCACAGGATCGACTGAAATCAGGTCGCCGTCATGTCTACCCTCTTTGATTAGGATGTCGCGCCGAGCCCTGCGAGCCGCTCAAGGAGTTTCATCTCTTCCGGAAAGATCAGATCAAGGCCTGCACCCACTCCCATCTTCACCCGCCCGCTGCGATAAATAAGATCGAACTCCTCAAGCTCATCATTATCGCGAAGCCGTGCAACCACCTTCCGGATAGTCTTCGTGTCGTCCGCACTAATGACGGACTGCGGCTGGGGACCGTCAATTTTCCGCGGCGAGTGCCGCCCTTCCCGGAGTGCATCAACATCTATCTCCGGGTGCTTCCGCAACGCATCGACCATAATGCTTAACTGTCTCTTGGCTTCGCGTGCTTTGGCGAGAACCTCTCGTAAAATGGCTTGGTCGTGGATGTTATCGATGCGGTCGATAATCTCGTCGATCCTCCTAGATTGCGGTGTTGGCCTCTTGGATTTGTGACTATGCGTCCGCTCCGCATCACGAAGCTTCACATAAGTCATCAAATCTTTGTCACCCCGGATCGTTGAAGCAACAGGACCCGTCCATTCTGTCTCCCCCTTGTCCAGGCGAGCACGAAAGCGAACGTAAGCTTCAATGATTCGAGAATTCAATTTGACGAAGTTTGGATTGAAGAACTCCGGGTCCTGCTTCGCAGACTTGGCACGCTTGTAAGCGATACCGGATGTGATTTCATCACACGCTTCAGCGAGCCTGGTTAATGTTCCGGCGCGTCTAATGTCCGATGCCCGCTCCGCTTCAGTTTGCAGACGGCTCATCAGAGAGTCAGCCGTCACCGTTCCAGATTCCTCCACCTGTGTCATTGGCCCGCGCCGATGAGTGGCTTAGTCGTATCGGTTAGAAACGTGCGGACTTGCCTGTGAATCTCTTCGCGAGCATCTTGATCAAGCCTGATCACCCCATCCACAAGCTGCTGAAAATGAGAGGGCTCTGCGTAGCGCTCAAGGAGGCGATCGCCGATCTGAAGGCATGCATCGGTTTCCTCTCGGTCGGAAAGGGGAGCCATGAGTTCGGCTGTTGATTTCCGGTGAGAGCTGACCCGGGATTTTCGCCGGGAAGTGACCCGCCTTCATGTATGGT
>MKRJ01000047.1 GCA_001896885.1 Rhizobiales bacterium 65-79
GGGGTGGGTTCAAACATGGGTCACTTCTCAATGGAAAAACCGCCCAATCCCGGGTCAGTTCTCGGCGGAAATCAACAGGGAGTGCTCTGGGCTCGAACGTTACTGGCCACTCTCGATATTAAGCGGATATGTCGATTCCGATCCGCGAACCGAGCAGCCTCGTTGTGAATCTGCGCGAGTTGTGAATGAATCAGATTTGGTTGTCTAATGGCAGCAGTGACCGCGGCAATTGTGTGGCATTTTTGGGGCAGCCACATTTACGCCCACAAAGAGAAAGACAAAATTACCTGCTTAGTCAGATGGTTAGCATCCGATCGGCTTCACTATTCCGCAGTTGCGTCAGAGAACGATTGTGGCATGAAGCAGCCATGATTTGCCGCCTCAAAAGCGCACGGGGATGGTGGGCCCGGAGGGACTCGAACCCCCAACCAAGCGGTTATGAGCCGCCGGCTCTAACCATTGAGCTACGGGCCCCACGGGCCGCTCAATTAGTGGCTTTTCGCCGGCCGCACAAGGCGCGCGCCCCATTCATCCCATAATCCGTTATTATCGCCCGTCGGGAAGGGTCTGGAGAACCGGAGATGATGATGAGACATGCCTCTTTGCCGCTGGCGCTGGTGCTGGGAATGGCGGCCCCTGCGATGGCCGCGGCCGCCGAGCAACCCGCGCCGCGCATCACGGTCGTCGGCGAAGGCGAGATGGCGGCAAGCCCCGACATGGCGATCCTGTCGCTTTCCGTCCTGCGCGAGGCGGATACGGCGCGCGCCGCGCTCGACCAGGACAACAAGGCCATGGCCGACGTGATCGACGCGATGAAGAAGGCGGGCATCGCCGAGCGCGACCTGCAGACATCGGGCCTCTCGATCGATCCGCGCTATTCCACCGTAAAACCCGACGGCAAGCCGCAGGAGGAGCCGAAGATCATCGGCTACCGCGCCCTCAACAGCCTCACCGTGCGCGTGCGCGACCTCGGCAAGCTCGGCGCCATCATCGACAAGTCGGTCTCGCTGGGCGTCAATCAGGGCGGCGATATCACCTTCACCAATGACGACATGTCGAAGCCGATGGAGGAAGCGCGCAAACGCGCCATGCTCGACGCGATCGCGCGCGCCAGGACGCTGACGGAAGCGGCCGGCGTCAAGACCGGAAAGATCCTCGATATCTCGGAGCAGTCCTACCGGCCGATGCCCCGGCCGATGGCGATGAAGGCGCGCAGCTTCGCCGCGGCGGCCGAGGATTCGGTGCCGGTCCAGGCCGGGGAGAACACCTATCACGCGACGGTGACGGTCACGTTCGAGATCGAGCAATAGCGGCCCTGCCTTGAATCGAAACGGGAGGAGCCGCCGGCAAGTGCCGGCGGCTCCTCCCGTTTTTCCGTCCGCTGCGATCAGCGGATCAGCGGGCAGTTCGGCGCGCGGCCGAAGGTGAGCTGGATGCCGCCGCGCCAGTCATGGCCCCTCACCCCGATGACCGAGCGGTTCTCGTAGTTCACCCGCGCATAGCGCACGCCCATCCAGGCGGCCTTGTCCAGGGCGCGCTCGGCGGTGCAGAAGCGGAACGGACGATAGTCCGGGCGATGGCGCCAACCCCAATCGTCACGGTCGCGGACGATCACGCTCACGCCGTCATGGTAGCCGGTTCCTATATAGAGCGAATCCGCCTGAGCCGGCGCGCATGCCAGGGCGCCGAGGCCGAGAGCGGCGCCGACAGCCGATATCTTCACGATCTTCAACATGGTCTTTCTCCAGGACAGAACGATGCACCGAACATTCTCGCCGAAGCGATGACGGGAGAATGGTCCCGCGTCCCTGAACGGCGCGGGAATCCATCGTTCATGGATGGTTCAGGATGGAACCGGCATCCAATGGCGCATGAAAACGCGCAGCCTAAGGCTCCCCGGCAAGCATGAAGTCGAAATAGGCTTCGGCGTCCGGCATGTCGTCCTCGGAAGCCGAAACCCGGCCGCGCATGGAGATGCCCGCCTCGTGCACCGTTTCGGCCGAACCGGACACCAGCCGGTGCCACCAGTAGAGGTCCCTGCCCTCCGCGATCAGCCGGTAGGCGCAGGTGGACGGCAGCCAGGTGAGCGTGCGGACGTTTTCCGGCGTCAGGCCGACGCAATCGGGCACGCGCGCCAGCCGGTTCCCGTAGTCCGTGCAGCGGCATGTGCCGGCGTCCAGCAGGCGGCAGGAGACGCTGGTCCAGTAGATCTCGCCCGTATCGGCGTCCTCGAGCTTCGCCATGCAGCATTTGCCGCAGCCGTCGCAGAGCTGCTCCCACTCCGCGGGGCTCATCTCTTCGAGCGGTTTCGTTTTCCAGAAGGGGGCATCCATGGCTCTAATGGTCCGATCCCGACATTCGCATCGCCCTTGCGCGGCGCTCTCGGGCAAATGTCGGACTCGAAGGGCCGCTGGCAAGTCAAAGATTCAGGACGTGTGACCGCGCATCCGTCCGGTCAGGGTGCCGGCAGGCGGCCGCCCTGCCATATTTCCGCCATTCCGGCGTCCCGGGAATGCCCGCACAAGGCCGGGTTTCCATGAAAAGGGGGAACCAACGCCGTGCTGGAGTGTTTGCGGCGCGAGGGACTTTTCAGGTCAGGAGAAGGATCAGATGAGATTCAATTCGTACGCTTTCGCGGGCACCGCGCTCGGTCTGCTGATGGCGGCCTCGTCCGCCGGCGCCGCCGGTCTCGGCGCCTCGAACGATGGCGCTGCGGTCAGGATGCCGATCGTCCTGGCGCAGGCCGATGTCGACAATCCCGACCAGAAGCCGAACAAGAAGGAACGGCGCGCCGAACGCCGGGCCGAGAAGAACAACCAGGAGGGCGGCGCCGACCAGGGCGGAGCCCAGCATCCGCAACGGGCGGAACAGCCGGAGCATCAGCGCCGGAAGGCGGTCCAGGAGCAGCGGCCTGCGGGCAATGCCGGCCAGGCGCAGCAGAACGCCCGGCAGGCGCCCTCTAGCGACGAGGCGCCGGCCATGAGGCCGGAACGCGGCAAGAAGAGCCATTCCGACGAGAATGGCGGCCAGGCCGCCCAGGGCGGCGACAACGGCCAGCCGGCAATGTCGAAGCGCAAGCATCGCGACGAGAGCCAGCCGGGCCAGCCCGCGGCCAACGGCCAGGCGCCGGAGAATGCGCAGGCCAACGAGCCCGACCAGGGCAACAGGAAGCATCGCAGGGACGAGAACGCCAAGCGTGGCGGAGACAACGGCCGGCCCGCCGAGGGCCAGGCAACGCCCAAGGCCGAAGAGAAAACCGGGCAGCCGCAGAACGCCGGCAACACCAATGCCGGCGAGAAGAATGCCGGCGAAGCCGAGCAGAACCGGAAACACGGCAAGAATGCCGAGAACAGGCAGGGCGGGGAGAACGGCAACGCCGCGACCGGCGAGGCCGACCAGAACAACCGCCACGGCAAGAACGCCAAGGGCCAGGAGAACGGCGCCGGCCAGACGGGCGAGAACAAGACCGAGAACGGCAATGCCGCGCCGAAGCCCGGGGCCAATCCGAAGCAGCCGCCGGAGAACGCCGGAAACGCGGAGAAGATGCAGACCGAGCAGCCCGGCCGCAACAACGACCATGGCGGCAAGGGCGAGCAGCGCAGGAATGCCGAAGGCCAGCAAAACGGCGGCGCCAATAGCCAAAATGCCCAAGGCCAGAATGGTCAGAACGGCCAGAACGGTCAGGAGAAAAACGCTCAGGAGCAAAAAGCCGGCCCCGATAACGGCAAGAATGCCGGCGGCGAGGCGACCCAGGGCGCCAAGGGCCAGGCCGCCGAGGGCGGTCAGGCCGCGGAAGGCGGCGGCAACGTCGTGCTGCCGAAGAGCCTGAACGGCCAGCGCCCCGGCGAAGGAAAGAAGCGCGAGCGCAGGAATGCGGGCGAGCAGAACGGCAACGCCAACAACGCCGCCCTGCCCGACAGCGAGCGGGGCCGCCAGGGCCAGCGCCAGGAAGCCGGCCGCAACGGCAACGGCAAGGCGGGACCGCTGCCGGATTCCGACGCCGCGGCGCAGGCCGACTTCAGGCGGCCGGAAAGGATCCAGTCGATAACGGCCATAGAGGGCAAACGCGTCGACAAGCCCGAGCGGGCCTATCGCGAGCACCCCGACAACGTGAAGGTGGTCAAGCAGATCGACAACCGCATGATCGTCGAGATCAACAACCAGGAGTTTGTGCGCGGCTCCGACCGGCCGCGGCTCAGCCACGGCGCGCGCAACGTCTATTACGAGGACCTGCCGCAAAGCCGCACCCGCGAGGTGATCGAGCGGCCGGACGGCTCGCGCGTCATCACCATCCGCAACGAGTATGGCGACGTGATCCGCCGCTCGCGCATCCTGCCCGATCATCGCGAAATCGTGCTGGTCTATGTCGACGACCGCGACCTCGATCGCGACCGCGACCGCGGCTGGGTCGATGCGGGCGCCGACCTGCCGCCGCTGGTGGTGGACGTGCCGGAGGACGATTATGTCCTCGATGCGGACGATGTGCGCAGTCCGGACCGCTACTACGACTTCCTCGAGCAGCCGCCGGTCGAGCCGGTGCGGCGCCTCTATTCGCTCGGCGAGGTGAAGCGGTCGGCGCGCATCCGCGATATCATGCCGCGCATCGATCTCGACACGATCACCTTCGATTTCGGCTCCGGCAAGGTCGGCGAGGACCAGGCCGACAAGCTGCAGGCGGTGGCCGATGCGATCAAGAGGATCCTCGCCAACAACCCGGCGGAGACCTTCCTGATCGAGGGCCACACCGACGCGGTCGGCTCGCCGCAGGCGAATCTCGTCCTTTCGGACGAGCGCGCCGATTCGGTAGCCTCGCTGCTGACCTCGATGTTCGACATCCCCGCGGAGAATCTCACCACGCAGGGCTATGGCGAGGAATATCTGAAGGTCAACACGCAGGCGGCCAATCGCGAGAACCGGCGCGTCACCATCCGCCGCATCACGCCGCTGGTGGCGCCGGTGGCGCAGCAGTAGGTCGCAGGCCGGGCGGCGGCCTTGAACCCCCGTCGCCCGCGCCCCACATCAAAGGAGTTCCCTGCCCCATCCCCAAATCCGGAAACGGACAAGGGGATCGGCAAGGAGGCCCGGCCGGTCCCCCTCCCGGTCGGGTCTTCCTTTTTCAGGACCATCTCTTATCCGATCGTCCGCGCGACTTTGGTGTCCGTCTTCTCGAAGACGGCGTCGGGCACGAAGAAGTCCGCCGCGAGCGTCGTCGCGCCCGGCGCGGCGTATTTCGAGAAGTCGGTGACCCCCTCCTCGCGCAGCACCAGCTCGTCGATGAAGAAACGGCCCGTGCACTCGCGCGACGAACGGTTGAGGATCGCGTGGGCCGCGTCGGCCATGATCTCCGGCGAGCGGCTGATCGCCGCCATCTTCTCGCCGCCGAGCAGGTTCCTGACCGCCGCCGTGTCGATCGCGGTGAGCGGCCAGAGCGAGTTGACCGCCACGCCGTCCGTAGCGAACTCGGCGCTCATGCCGAGCGTGCACATCGACATGCCGAACTTCGCCATCGTATAGGCGACGTGGTTGCGGAACCACTTCGCCTGCATGTCGAGCGGCGGCGACAGGTTGAGGATATGCGGGTTCGATGCCTTCAGGAGGTGCGGCAGGCACGTCTTGGAGACCAGGAACGTACCGCGCGCATTGATCTGCTGCATCAGGTCGAAACGCTTCATGTCGGTCTGAAGCGTGCCGGTGAGCTGGATCGCGCTGGCATTGTTGACGCAGATGTCTATGCCGCCGAAGGCGGTCACCGTGGCCGCGACCGCGTCGGCGACCTGCTCGTCGTTGCGGATGTCGCAGAGGATCGGCAGCGCCTGGCCTCCGGCCGCCTCGATCTCGGCGGCGGCCGTATGGATCGTGCCGGGCAGCTTGGGGTGCGGCTCGGCGGTCTTGGCGGCGATCGCGATGTTGGCGCCGTCGCGCGCGGCCCGGAGCGCGATCGCCAGCCCGATGCCGCGCGAGCCGCCGGACATGAAGATCGTTTTTCCCTTGAGCGACATGAGGCTTACCCACGCTTCAGCATCAGCGCGTAGATCGCGACCGATATGGTGATCAGGAGGCCGTAGACGAACTGCGTCCAGAAGCCGGAAAGGCCGATCGCGATGATGCCCGGCTCCAGCGAGGCGATGATCAGGACGCCGACGAAGGTGCCGATCATCGTTCCCTTGCCGCCGAAGACCGAGGTGCCGCCGATGAACACCGCGGCAAGCGTGGTCAGCAGATAGCCGTCGCCGGTCGTCGCCCAGAAGAAGAGCATCTGGTTGAGCAGGAAGACCGACGAGAAGGCCGCCGACACGCCGAGGATGACGAAGCAGGCGATCTTCACGCGGTCGACATGGATGCCCATCATGCGGGCGCTCTGCTCGTCGTCGCCGACGAAGAGCACATGCCCGCCGAAGCGGTGGCGCTTGAAGAACACGCCGAAGAAGATCGCCGCGGCGAGGAACCACAGGAACTGCGCCGGTATGACGACCGGCCCGCCGAGCGGGATCTGGCCGACGAACAGCGCATGCCATGGATCGTTGGTGATCTGCGCGATCGGGATGCCCTGCCCCTGCGTCAGCACGTTCACCAGCCCGCGCCACAGGAACATGGTGCCGATGGTGGCGACGATCGAGGGGATGCCGATCTTGGTGACGAGCAGGCCGTTGATCAGCCCGCCGACCACCCCGACCATGAGGCAGAGCAGGAAGGCGAGCGGGAAACTGGCCGTCGCCACATAGACCGACGAGAAGACCCAGCCGGCGAGCCCGTAGATCGACGGGAAGGAGAGATCGATCTCGCCGAGCGTCACCACATAGGTCGCGGCAAGCGCCATGATCCCGAAGAAGGGGATCGAGATCATGAACGAGCGGTAGATGTCGAAGCTCGTATAGGTGCGCCAGTCGCCGATCAGGAAGATGGCATAGAGCACGACCAGCATGCCGATGATGGCGATCTGGAAGCGGTTGCGCCACAGGAAGCTGGGGCCGTGCTGCGTTTCGGCGGCCTGGTCCTTGGCGCTCGAGGCCACGGATGTCATCGTGCCACCTGTCCGGCTTCGTGGAGTTCGATCATCATGTCGACCAGCTGCTGGTGGGTGAGCTCCGAGCGGTGGAACTGCCCGACGACGCGGCCGCGGTCGAGGATGACGAAACGGTCGGCCGTATCGTGGACGTGGAAGATGTTGTGGTCGATGAAGATCGCCGACTTCCCCTGCTCGCGGATGGAGCGGACGAAGGCCAGCACGCGCTCGGTCTCCTTCAGCGAAAGCCCCATGGTCGGTTCGTCGAGGATGATCAGGTCCGCGTCGAAATAGAGCGCCCGGCCGATGGCGACGCTCTGCTTCTCGCCGCCCGACAGGCCCTTGACCTCGCTGTCCACCGTGATGGCGCGGGATGTCAGCCCCATGCCGGAGCGCATCAGCCGGCCGGTCTCGCGCTTCTGCGCCTTGACGTCGAGGAAGCCGAGGAAGCGCGTCAGCTCCCGCCCGGCGAAGATATTGCGCCAGAGCTCCTGCTGGTCGGCGAGCGCCCGCTCCTGGTAGACCGTCTCGATGCCGAGCAGGCGCGAGGCCTGCACGTTCTTGAGCGTGATCGGCTCGCCCTTGAACACGATCTCGCCGGCCGACGGCTTGTGGACGCCGGTGATGACCTTGATCAATGTCGACTTGCCGGCGCCGTTGTCGCCGACGAGCGCCACGATCTCGCCCTTGCCGATCGTGAGGTCGATGCCCTTCAGCACCTCGATCCGGCCGAAGGACTTGCGGATGTTCCTGAGGACGAGAAGCGGTTCAGCATCGCTCATGAGCGGGCACTCTTAATGAACTTAATGAAGCGGCGTCTGCGGGATGTCGCCCCGATCACGGGCGGGCTCATTCCTCACCCCCTCCGGCCCTAACGGGCCACCTCCCCCTCGAAGGGGGAGGAAAGCCGCGAGTCCGGCGCCGGTTTCCCTCCCCTGCGAGGGGAGGGTCCGGCCGATAGGCCGGGGGTGGGGTGAACCTGATCAAGCTTCGGACTTCATCACTTACCTCAGCGTATGCCCTCCTTGGCGAGCGGCGCGACGTCGGCGATGTTGGCCTTCGTGATGAGCGCCGCGCCGGTATCGATGTCCATGCCGGCAAAGCCGAACTTGGAGGTCAGGTAGAGCTGGATGATCGGCAAATAGCCCTGCAGGAAGGGCTGCTGGTCGAGCACGGCGGCGATGTAGCCGTCCTCGATGCCCTGCGTCGTCGCCGCCGACAGGTCGAAGCCGGCGCCGCAGATCGAGCCGGCCGCCTTGCCGGCTGCCTTCATGTAGGCCGGGATGGTGGCGGTCAGCGCGCCATGGTCGAAGATCGCCGCCTTGATGTCCGGATGCGAGGCGACGAAGCTCGCGAAGACCGGGATGCCCTGCGCGGCGTCGCCGTTCACGGCGTCGGAAATCTCGAGATAGTCGACCTTGACGCCGGCCTTCTCCAGCGCGTCCTTGACGCCCTTGGTGCGTTCGCCGCGGCCGGGCTGGCCGAGCAGGCCCCACAGGAAGACGCTGTCGCCGGATTTCAGGCCGCAAATGTCGATGGCGCCCTTGCCGAGCGTCTCGCCGGCCGAATAGTTCTTGGCGCCGACATAGCCGAGGCCCTGCGTCTTGTACTTCGCCTCCGCCTTGGGAAGCTCGACATTGGACGTGGTGACCAGGATGCCCTGCTTGCGCGCCTGGTCGATGAGCGTGTCGAGCGCCTCGTCGCCCGGATGGCCCATGATGGAGATGCCGGTCGGCTTGCGCGACATGGCCTCCGAGAATTGCTGGACCATCTTCTGCGGGTTCCAGTCGGAGAAGACGTACTCGACCTGGCAGCCGGTCTGCTGGGCCGCGAGCTTGGCGCCGTTATAGACGATGGAGGCGAAGGAATCGCCCTCCGCTCCGCCCGGGAAGAAGACGAACTTCTTGCCCGCGCAACTGAAATCCGCCGCGTTCGCCGCGCCGTAGGATGCAAGGGTGAAGAGGGCGGCTGCCGCCGCCGTTTTGATGAAGCGCAATGACATGGGTGTTTCCTCCGCCTGGTTCCCGGACCGGGGCCCATAAATCCCCGGTCGCCAGTTTCATGCCGCAACGGAATGCTGAAACAGGCGGGGTCGCTTGTCAACGAACAATGACAGCGCTGTCAGTGGCTTTTCCTCTCCCTTGAGGGGGATTCCTCACCTTCACGCCATGGCTCTTCAGCCGGAAGTGCAGGTCCGCCGTTATCTGTTGCTTCAGCCGCTCGAAAGAAGGCTGCCTCAGCGGCAGATCGGCGATATGCGACCGGGGAAACCGTCTCGTTGACAGCTTGGGAATATCGATCACGTCGATTATGTCGGTGCGTCCCTCTTTGACGCCGGTATAGACGACGGGTATCCCCATCGCGGCGCACGGCATGGCGCAATGAATTCTGCTGGTGACGACGAGCCCGCCCCTGTTCCTGTAGAATTGCAACAGGTCACGGGCAATTCCGAACTTGACGGACGAGGAGAGGTAACGCGGAAACTTGTGAGTCAGATTGACGAAATTCCCGCGTTCGCTTCTCGGGAAATGCCGCCTCGACTGATCGACCAGGATAATCTTCGGTTTCTCCGGTTCCGCCTTGCGCGAAGGAAACGTCATGGTCGCGCAGCCGCTCACATAGGCCTCGACCCCCCAGGATTTGAACGTGTCGGCCGTGGCTTGATCCCGGCACCCGATCGGAGCGAAACGCTCGAAATAGCTTTTGTGCTTCTCGAATGACCTGGCCGCCTTCGCCGTCATATGGAAACTGAAGAAGATCGGGGTTATACTGGGCGAAGGAGGCCAGTTTTCCGGTTCTTTCGTGAACCAGCCATTCATTGCGACAATGACGGGCTCCCCTGCGTATTCGCTGAGGGATTCCCGGTCGACAAGCACATATTCCTGGTCGAGATGCTGGGCTACAGCCAATGACTGAATATGATCCCCTATGTTGTTCGAATGGGAATAGTCCAATAGAGCGATTTTCAATTGCTCGGCACACCTCTCTCCGATGCAATGGTAGGGCGGCTCCCGCGGTGATCAATGATCCTAGGCCGCGAAAATGAATGCGCACGGGGAGCGCACACCGATGCGATCGGTCTACGTAAACCTGGACAGGGCCACGGATCGGCGGGCCTGGATGGAGCGCCAGGCCGAGATCGCGCGCATCGAGATCGAACGCGTTCCGGCGGTCGACGGCAGGAGCCTCACCGCCGACGAGATCGCGGCCGTCACGACCAATTCCAGGCTGAGCAAGGGCGCCATCGGTTGCTTCCTCACCCACCGCCGTATCTGGAAGGACATGCTCGAAAGCAGCCGCTCCCATCTGGCCATTTTCGAGGATGACGCGCGGATCAGCCCGTCTGCGTCTCTTTTCCTGGCCGATGCCGCCTGGATTCCCGCCGATGCCGACATCGTCAGGCTCGAAAAGAAGCAGAGCAGGCCGGTGGCAAGCGTTGCCTCGATCCCGACGCTCGATGACAGGGAACTGCGCCGGCTGTACGGCAAGGACGCCGGGACCGCCGGCTACATCATCTCCTGGGATTGCGCGGCAATATTGTCGGCATGCCTCACGCAACTGACGGCAGAGTTCGACCAGATGCTGTTCAACAGGCGATCGCCCATCTGCCGGTCGCTGCGCATCTACAAGCTCTATCCTTCCCTGTGCATCCAGGACCAGGAAACATTCCCGGGCTCGATCGACCGGGCAAAGCTTCTGCCGCGCTTCATCGAGAATGCGATGATCGGGGCGCAGCGTTGCCTCGACCGCTTGAGGGCGCCCGAGCCGACGCGACGCTATGCGGCGGAGTTTCGGTGACCTTCGCGCCCGGTCTCCGCATTGCCGGATCTCCCCCGACTTGAAAAATCCGGTTCTCTGCGAATATGATCGCGTCGATCCTCCGGCCGCGCAGACCGGCCCCGGTGCGGATCGGCTGCTCCTGTCGGCCTGATTTCGGCGCCCCCCTCCCCCAAGTTCTGATTCAACGCCCCGAAGCCTTCGGGTCGTCGCGTATTTCACCGAGACGAGGAAACCATGATCACACGCGAAGCCTCCTGCAGTTGCGGGCAATTGCAAATCCGATGCGAAGGCGAGCCGCTTCGCGTCTCCATGTGCCACTGCCTCGCCTGCCAGCGGCGGACGGGCAGCGCCTTCGGCATCCAGGCATGGTATGCTCGTGCGCGGGTGCAGCCTGCCCGGGGCGTGGCCAAGCGCTACGTGCGCCGGGCCGACAGCGGCAGGACCGTCGCTTTCGGCTTCTGCCCGGAATGCGGCGGCACGCTGTTCTGGGAGGCAGAGCGGGCTCCCGGTCTCGTCGCCGTGGCCGTCGGAGCATTCGCGGAGCCGGGCTTTGAGAGACCGGGCCTGTCGGTCTGGGAGAAAAGAATGCACCCCTGGACGGCCGCGATCGGTGAACAGCCGATGGAACATGCGGATTGATTACCCTGCATGCCGGGCATCGTCCCGACAGGGAGCGCCGAAAAATCGCGAGACCGTGTCGGACCGGCGATCCGCCATTCGTCCTCGACGCATGGATCGGCGATTTGCCGGGCACGGACCATTTCGCAAGGTGCCGGAACCGCCGGATCCGGGATACAGGACCAGAAAGAGCCCCGAGGAGACAGATATGCCCAGCACCATCCGCCTGCACCGCGTCCTGGCCACCAGGCCGGACAAGGTCTATCGCGCGTTCATCGAGGCCGACGCACTTGCCAAGTGGCTTCCGCCGAACGGCTTCACCTGCACCGTGCATTCTTTCGACGGCAAGGTCGGCGGCGCGTTCCGGATGTCCTTCCGCAACTTCACCACGGGCGAAGGCCATTCCTTCGGCGGCGAGTATATCGAACTCGTCCCCGGCGAGCGCGTGCGCTACACGGACCGGTTCGACGACCCCAATCTGCCGGGCGAGATGCAGGTGACGGTAACGCTGAAGAAGGTGTCCGTCGGCACCGAGATAAACATCGAGCAGGCCGGGGTGCCGGACCTCATTCCGGCGGAAGCCTGCTATCTCGGCTGGCAGGAATCGCTCAAGAACCTGGCAAGGCTGGTCGAGCCCGAGATCAATCAATAGAGCGCGAACCGGGCGGGCGGGCCGGCACCCCGGCCCGTCCGGCAGCCCCCTGGCGATCGCCGTCAGGCCCGCGGCGGACGCGGCCTCGGAACGGAGGCGGCTTTTGGAAAATGTCGCCGCCGCTCTGTACAGCGTGTTCCTCCCTGTCGCAAAATAGCTCTATGCTCTTCGGGCATGGGGCTCGCAGGCAGGGATACGCCACATGAAATCGATCTTGGTTCCCGTTGAAGATCACGACCGTACGGAGGCGATGCTGTCGACGGCCGCGTCCTTCGCACGGCTTTTCGGCAGCCGCGCGACCGGCTTCGCATTGTCGCCGGCGACGACGCCGTTCCTGGCCGCCGACGTCGTCGGCGCCTCGATCCTCTACGAACCGCTGACCGAGCAGACCGAACAGAGCGCCGCGGCGGCGCGCCTGCTGTTCGAGAAGTTCATGACCGAGCGCAAGATCGCCTGGGACTGGCGGGAAGGCATCGCGCCGGGCGACCACATGGTCGGCTATCTCGGCCGCGTCTTCGACATCACCGTGGTCGGCCGGCCCGAGCAGCGCATCTCCGGCCCGCGCCCGCTCACCCTCGACGCAGCACTCTTCGACAGCGGCCGCCCCGTGCTGATCGCGCCGCCCGGCGCCCCCGCGTCGATCGGCTCGAACGTGGTGATCGCATGGAACCGCAGCACGGAGACGGCGCGCTGCGTGGCGCTGGCGCTGCCGGTGCTGGAAGCAGCGCGCAGCATCACCGTCCTGACCGTCGAGGGGTCGGGCGTGCCGGGGCCCGACGGGCAGGAACTGGCCGATTACCTCGCCGCCCGCGGCATCGCGGCGCGCGCGGTCACCGTCAGCCCCGGCAAGCGCTCCGCCGGCGAGACGATCCTGGCGGAGGCCGCCGCGCTCGGATGCGACCTGCTCGTCAAGGGCGCCTTCACGCAGAGCCGGCTGCGCCAGATCATCTTCGGCGGCGCCACGCGCCATATACTGGAAAGCGCGGAAGTCCCGGTCTTCATGGCGCACTGAGGGCTGCCGCAGAGGAGGCCGAAGCGCCGGCGGGATCGTCATCCCATCTTGCGGCCGTCGCTTCGCGCCACCCACGAACCGGGACGACGCGCGGCATGGGCGCCCATGCCCTTTACATCCTCTCTCGACACACTACGTCAGGGGTCGAGCCTGCACTATGGACGGCTCCTTTCGCCGGCGCCGGCGCTTGCCCGCGCCACGATCCTCAAGCCAGACAGAGAGATCAGGACATGACCCAGATGAAGAACGGGGATGTCGTGCGCATCCACTACACGGGAAGACTGACGGACGGCACCGAGTTCGACAGTTCGGCGGGCCGCGAGCCGCTGGAATTCGAATATGGCGCCGGGCAGATCATCCCCGGCATCGAGCGCAACGTCTCCAACATGGAAATCGGCGAGAAGCAGACCGTGACCGTACCGGCCGACGAAGCCTACGGCCCCCACGACGACGCCCGCGTGCAGGCCATACCGCGCACGGCCATCCCGGAAGACGTCCCGGTCGATATCGGCACGAGGCTCCAGGCCAACACGCCGGACGGGCAGCCGGTGAACCTCACCGTGGTCGATCTCGACGATTCGTCGGTGACGGTGGACGCCAACCATCCGCTCGCCGGCCGCGACCTCGTCTTCGACATCGAACTCGTCGAGGTGATCGCCGCCTGACGAAAATACCGTTCGCGGCCCGGCCCGACGGGATTTTTCAGTCGAAGATGCGTTCGCCCTGCTCCTCGACGAGCTGGCGTCCCTTGCGCAGCGCGAAATCGGCCGCGTCGTCGACCGTGGTGAAGCGGTCGGCGCGGATGAATTTGTGCTCCTTCACGACGCCGCCGATTTCCTTGATGACGACGCCGCAGCACTGGAACTGCCCCTCCGCCTGATAGGGCGTGGCGCGGATCATGAAGCCGTTGTGCTCGACCTCCTTGCCGGCGGCGATCGGCGCCTCATCGTTCGCGCCGGCGCCGGTGCCGCCGCCACCGAAAAGCTTCTTCAGAAATGACATGGATCCTCGTCCCTTTCGGCCTGTCTCGGCGAGTGAAGGAAGTATCGCGACAATCCCGCTTATATAGCGTGACCGGCCCGCGACGCCATGCCGGTCAATGGATATGAAGCACGATCTGGCGGCGATGCGGGCGCGTCCGGTGCTCGAAGAGGTAGATGCCCTGCCAGGTTCCGAGCGCCAGCCGTCCGCCGCCGATCGGAATGGAAAGCGACACCGCCGTCAGCGCCGCCTTGATGTGCGCCGGCATGTCGTCGGGGCCTTCGGTCCGGTGGACGAGATAGGCCATGGCAGGATCGTCAGCCGGCGGGACCAAGCGGCGAAAGAACGCCTCGAGGTCGCGCCGGACATCCGGATCGGCGTTTTCCTGGATGAGGAGCGAACAGGACGTATGCCGGACGAAGACGGTCAGCAGCCCCGTTTCGAGCCCGCTTTCATCGACGAATCCGGCCGCGCCGTCGGTGAACTCGTAGAGACCCGGCCCGGAAGTCGTGATCTCGAGCGTCGTCTGGGGCATGGAAATGCTCTCCTCGCGTCAGTATCGTCGGCCATGATGATGGTGCGGCCCCCATTCCGCTTCAACCGCCGGCCTGACGAAACACGCGACCCGGCGCAACAGAATTGCGGCCCACGCGTTTCTACTGTCCATTCTCCGAGAGGGCGGCGGGATTTGATGAATCGGGACAGTCAGGCGCGGCAATCCTCCCTTTTTCTCTTCGCTTTTTGCCTGATGCTGATCGCCGCGACGGTGCCGGCCCTTGCCGCTGAGGCCGGGCACGCGACGAAGGCATCCGGCATGGGCGGCTCGGGCGAAGGCGTCTTCGTCGCCGAGATCGTGCTGCTGCTCGTCGTCGGGCGCGGCCTCGGCGAATTGATGGAGCGCATCGGCCAGCCTGCCGTGATGGGGCAGCTGATCGGCGGCATCCTGCTCGGCCCATCGCTCTTCGGCTGGCTGTGGCCTAGCGCGCAGCACATGGTCTTTCCCTCCGATCCCGAACAGAAGAGCATGATCGAGGCGGTGTCCCAGCTCGGCATCCTGCTGCTCCTGCTCCTGACCGGCATGGAAACCGACCTGAGGCTGGTGCGCCGCGTCGGCGCAGCCTGCTTCTCCATCTCCGCCGCCGGCATCGCCGTGCCCTTCGTCTGCGGCTTCGCGCTCGCCCAGTTCCTGCCCGAATCGCTGCTTCCCGAACCGTCGGAGCGCGTCGTCGCCGGGCTGTTCATCGGCACGGCGCTTTCGATCTCCTCGGTGAAGATCGTCGCCATCATCATCCGCGAAATGGGCTTCATGCGCCGCGACCTCGGCCAGATCATCGTCTCCTCGGCGATCATCGAGGATACGGTGGGCTGGCTGATCATGGCGGTGACCTTCGGCATCGCCACCAACGGCAAGCTGGAGATCGTGCCGCTGGCGCTGACGATCGTGGAAGTCGCCGCGTTCATGGCATTCAGCCTGACGATCGGGCGGCGCATCGTCTTCGAGCTGATCCGCTGGGCGAACGACACGCTGAAGAGCGAATTCGCCGTCATCACCGTGATCCTCGTCGTCATGGGGCTGATGGCGCTGACGACGGACCTGATCGGCGTGCATACGGTGCTCGGCGCCTTCGTGGCCGGCATCCTGGTCGGCGAATCGCCGATCCTTTCCGACCATATCGACGCGCAGTTGCGCGGCATCATCACGGCGCTCTTCATGCCGGTCTTCTTCGGCATGGCCGGGCTTTCCGCCAACCTCACGGTTCTCGCCGACCCCACCCTCGCTTTGCTCACGGTCGGGCTGGTGGTGATCGCCTCGGTCGGCAAGTTCGGCGGCGCCTTCGCCGGCGGCAAGTTCGCCGGCATGACCTTCAAGGAGGCGACGGCGGTGGGCAGCGCCATGAACGCGCGCGGGTCGACGGAGGTCATCGTCGCCTCCATCGGCCTTTCCATGAACATCCTCTCGCACAACCTCTTCACCATGATCGTGACCATGGCGGTGCTCACTACGCTTGCCATGCCGCCCATGCTGCGCTGGGCGCTGGGCCGCCTGCCCATGGACGAACGGGAGAAGGAGCGCGTCGACCGCGAGGCGCTCGACGAGCGCGGCTTCGTCTCGCGGCTGGAACGCCTGCTCCTGGCCGTGGACGACAGTGCGAACGGCAGGTTCACGGCCTATCTCGCCGGGCTGATCGGCGGATCGAGCGGCATGCCGACGACGGTGCTGAGGTTGGAAAAGGAGGGCCGGGAGGACAGGAACGCGCAAGGCGAGAAAAAGCACCTCGACGAATTGAAGAAAGGCGCCAAGGCGAGCGCCAGCGCGGTCGCGGAGGCCGAGAACACCTCCGTCGACAAGGTGCGGCTGACCGCGCGCACGACGACCGGCGCGCCGGGCGAAAGCATCGCCGAGGAAGCCCGCAAGGGTTACGATCTGCTCTTTGTCGGCCTCGGCCGATCGCTGACGCCGAAAGGCGCCTTCACGCGCAAGCTGAACGAGATCACGCGCGGCTTCGACGGGCCGCTCTGCCTTGTCGTCAGGGGCGCCGGCAAGGCCGAGAAGGTGCCCGTCCTTAAGCCGGGGGCCACCATACTCGTGCCCGTCAACGGCACCGAGACGGCGCGCCGCGCCGCCGATATGGCCTTCGCCATCGCCAGGCCGCAAAATGCCCGCATCCAGGCCCTCTACGTCGCGCCGCGGACGCGGGGCGCACGCGGCAAGGTCTCGCTTTCCCACCGGCGCGAGGAAGCCGCGCTGAAGGACGTCGCCGCTCTCGCCGAACGCTACGGGGTCCCGATCAAGACGGCGATGCGCGCCCATGGCGCCGCCGCCGACGCCATCATCCGCGAAGCGGCGAAGGGCGCGGCGCTGCTGGTGATGGGGGTCGCGCAGCGCTCGGGCGACGAGCTTTTCTTCGGCGAGACGGCGCACGCGGTCGTTACCGGATGCGCCGCGCCGGTCGTGCTCGTCGCCGGCGAACGCGTCCGCAAGGACGAAGCCGCCAGGGAGGCGGAGCGCTCGGGCAAATCCGACAGCGCATCCCAGGCGAAGGAGGCGGCCGCCTCCTGACGGGAATCACGCATATGGGACGGGAATGTCAGAGCGGGCGGAGGAGGCGCGAAAGATTCATGGAAATGGCGGACGCGCGCGTCGCGGTCACATCCTCTTCCGGCCTCGCCTCGAGGATCGCGCCGTAGCCTGCGGCCCCCAATTGCCGGTGCATATGCGTGACCAGCGTATCGGCATTGATGACCCAGACCTCAGGGATGCCGTAGGCGCCGTAGATGCCGATCTTGCGGCCGAGATCGTAGCGCAGGCTGGTATCCGAGATCTCGATCGCCAGCAGCACGTCGTAGCCGCGCAGGTCTCCGGGGAAAATGGAGCGCGGAAAGATGCAGAAATCCGGCTCCACGAAGGAGTTTTCGTCGAGCCGCAAGGTGGTTTCCGGCGCAATATAGAGATTGTCCGGTCCGATCCGCTGAAAATGCTGGTTGAGTTCCAGCTTGACCATTTCATGCCGCCCGCCCTTGGGTAGCATCGGCACCACTTCCCCGCCGATCAGTTCGAAGCGCTCGTCCTCCGCGATGATCCCCGCCCTGACGATCGCCTCGATCTCGGCAACGGTCCAGATGCGCCTGGGCATGCCTTCGGCGGCCTGCGTCGTGGCCGGCTGCCGGCTGTCGGAATGGACGAAGCGCTCGTTCATGGCCGGACCCTAGCACATAAGGGACGGCATCGCATCTCGCGACGCAATCTAGCCGGCGAGCGCATGTCTGGCGAAGGCCCGGCGGATCACCGCTTCCTTTTGAGAAACCTGGATCGTCAGGATGAG
The DNA here is from genome assembly GCA_001896885.1 of Rhizobiales bacterium 65-79. Taxonomy (GTDB): domain Bacteria; phylum Pseudomonadota; class Alphaproteobacteria; order Rhizobiales; family Rhizobiaceae; genus Mesorhizobium_L. The sequence goes on from MKRJ01000047.1 coordinate 17,871, forward strand.
TATGAAATCTCCCGCCTTCGCCAATTCGCCGGCCAGTGCCGTGCCCGCCTCCAGCGAATCCGCGATGCGGATACGCTCGGCCGCCACGCCATGCCTGAGCAATCCCGCCCGCAGCAGGGCCGGCACCTCGCCGGCCGCCCGGCCGCGCCGGTAGTCGAGAAGATCATAGACGATGAACTGGTCGAATCCCGGGGCCGCGAGCGCCGTCAGCTCCTCGTACTGCGCATCGCTGCGGTTGCCGACCGCCGCCAGAAGCAGGATGCGGCGGCCCGGCGCGGCAAACCCGCGGACCGTCCGCGCCGTAAAGCGGAAGGCCGCGGCGTTCAGGCCGCTTTCCGCCACCAGCATGAAGGGATAGCCCTCGAAAACGGTCCAGCGGCCCGGATTTTCCGACATGCCGCCGCGGAAACGGAGAAGGGCGTCGGCGATGACCGGCAACGGGACGCCGAGCCCATGCGCGATGCCGGCAGCGGCCATGGCATCCGCCGCATAGTGCGCCGCCTTTCCCTGAAGGGTGATGGGTATGTCTTCTATCCGGACGATGCGCTCGGGCGCGCCCTGCCCTTGCCTGAGCACCATGTAGCCGTCGCCATCCGCGAAAACGGCGGCCCCGCCGGCGGCCAGCACGCGCCTCTGGTCGGGCGCGTCGCCGCCGGCGGAGAACAGGATGACCCGCCGGGCACCGCACGCGTCGATGAATCGCGCCGACCTCGGATCGTCGCCGTTCAGTACGGCGCGTCGCGACCCTATGACCACCTGCGCCTTGTGCGCCGCCATGGCGTCGAGATCGCCGATCCCGTCGACACCGATATGTTCGCTGCCGATATTGAGGAGCGCCCCGACCTTGCGCCGCCGCATGAAGAGGCCCCTGGCGAGCAGCCCGCCACGCGCCGTTTCAAGCACGGCGGCCGTCAGGCTTCGATCGCGCAGGAGCGTTCTCGCGCCGCTGTAGCCGGCCGAGTCGCCGTCGGCGATCCGCGCCCCGTCGACATAGAGGCCGTCGGTGCAGGCAAGCCCGACGCGGTGCCCCTGGGCTTTCAGGATGGCCGCCACCAGCCGTGACGTCGTGGTCTTGCCGACGGTACCCGTGACCATGGCGACGGGCATGGCGCCGAAACGGAGATCGTTCAGGGGAGTCGCGACAAGCCGCCGGAAGCCGAGCTTGATGCTCCTCCGGGCGTTCGGGAAATGAGCGCGTATCCTCCCCAGCCGGCCCCTCGCCTTTCTCCCCGCTAGCGGCCGTCGGGAAAGCTATCCGGCTTCCTGCTCCGGCTGGAAAGCCCGACGCTCAAGCCGCCGGCTTTTTCAGCGCGCCACGCTCCCGCATCTGCCGGTGCAGGTTGATGGCGTCGAGGTCGAAACCGTTCGGCCAAGTCGGAACGCCAAACGAGATGAAAACCCGAGCGAACAGCTCGGGATCGCGCAGCGGCTCAACCATTGGCCCGCCGTTCTCAATCAGGTTCGACAGATCCTCGACACCCTCGCTTCCGTCGGAAAAGCGCAGCCACAACCTATAGCCGTCGAGCGCCTTGACGGATACGACATCGACCATTTCGATCATTCTTCGTCGGCTCCGCGAATGGTCCGGAACGCTTCGCGTAATCTACCTCTTTCCCAATTCGCCATCAATTCGTCCCGGTGGCGAAGCGTCCAGTCACGGAGCATGCGCTGCGCGCCAGGAGGCATAGTGCCTCCGATCATCCTGCCAGTCTGGATTTCAAAGATAGCCTTATGGCCCTGATAGAGTGCATGCAGATGCGGCGGGTTTGATCGTTCCAGTACATCTGGACTACGATGCCGAAGAATATCGAGATCGTCGGCACCTTTGAACCCGCCTAGCTGTCCAGAAAGCTCCTGAGCTTTCTCGACCGGCTCGGATGCTTGAGCTTCCTCAGCGCCTTTGCCTCGATCTGGCGGATGCGCTCGCGCGTCACCGAGAACTGCTGGCCGACCTCCTCCAGCGTGTGGTCGGTGTTCATGCCGATGCCGAAGCGCATGCGCAGCACGCGCTCCTCGCGCGGCGTGAGCGAGGCGAGCACGCGGGTGGTGGTCTCGCGCAGGTTCGCCTGGATCGCGGCGTCGATCGGCAGCACCGCGCCCTTGTCCTCGATGAAATCGCCGAGATGGCTGTCCTCCTCGTCGCCCACCGGCGTCTCGAGGCTGATCGGCTCCTTGGCGATCTTCAGGACCTTGCGCACCTTCTCCAGCGGCATGGCGAGCTTCTCGGCCAGTTCCTCCGGCGTCGGTTCGCGGCCGATCTCGTGCAGCATCTGGCGCGAGGTGCGCACGATCTTGTTGATCGTCTCGATCATGTGCACCGGGATGCGGATGGTGCGGGCCTGGTCGGCGATCGAGCGGGTGATCGCCTGCCTAATCCACCAGGTGGCGTAGGTCGAGAACTTGTAGCCACGGCGATACTCGAACTTGTCCACCGCCTTCATCAGGCCGATATTGCCTTCCTGAATGAGATCAAGGAATTGCAGGCCGCGGTTCGTGTATTTCTTGGCGATCGAGATCACCAGCCGCAGGTTCGCCTCGACCATCTCCTTCTTGGCGATGGCCGCTTCGCGCTCGCCCTTCTGCACCTGGTTGACGATCTTGCGGAACTCCGCAATCGAGATGCCGGTCTCGGTGGCGAGGTTCTGGATTTCCATGCGGATCTCGCGGATCTTCTCCTTCTCGGCCTTGGTGAACTCCTTCCAGCCGCGCGCCGAAAGGTTGGAGACCGATTTCATCCAGTTCGGATCGAGCTCCGAGCCCTGGTAGATCTCGAGGAAATTGTCGCGGCGCACGCCGTAGCTCTCGGCGAGCCGGAGCAGCCTGCCCTCGTTCTGCACGAGCCGCTTGTTAATGTCGTAGAGCTGCTCGACCAGCGCCTCGATGCGCGCATTGTTGAGCGACAGCGACTTCACCGCCTTGATGAGCTGTTCCTTCAGCTCCTTGTAGCGGCGCTCCTGGCTGGGCGACAGCGTGCCGGCGGCGGCAAGGCGGTTCTCGACCTGCTGGTCCTGTAGCTTGCGCAGGCGCTTGTAGGTGTCGGCGATGACGTCCAGCGTCTCCATCACCTGCGGGCGCAGTTCCGCTTCCATCGCGGCGAGCGACAGATTGGCCTCGTCCTCCTCCTCGTCCTCCTCTTCCGGACGGCTCTCGCCGCCGACATTGGTGATGTCGTCGTCTTCGCGGGTCAGGCGGCGGACGTTCTGCGGCTCCTCTTCCTGCTTGCCGTTGCCCTCCTCGGGGCGCACGACGATCGGCGCCTGCTTGGCCTCGGGGCCGGCATAGGTCGCTTCGAGATCGATGATCTCGCGGAGCAGGATCTTGGCTTCGTTCAGTTCGTCGCGCCAGATGATGATGGCCTGGAAGGTCAGCGGGCTCTCGCACAGGCCCGCGATCATGGTCTCGCGGCCGGCCTCGATGCGCTTGGCGATAGCGATCTCGCCCTCGCGCGACAAAAGTTCGACCGAGCCCATCTCGCGCAGATACATGCGCACCGGGTCGTCGGTACGGTCGGTCGGCTCCTTCTTCGCCGGCGCGGCGGCCAGCGCAGTGCCGTTCTGCTCGGCGATCTCCTTGGCTTCCTCGTCGCCGTCGGAAGGCTCCGCCTCCGGCTCCTCGGCGGCCTCGTCGTCCTCCACGACGTTGATGCCCATGTCGGAAAGCATCGCCATCGTGTCCTCGATCTGCTCGGAGGTCACCTCTTCGGAGGGCAGCACCGAATTCAGCTCGTCCATGGTCACATAGCCGCGCTTCTTGGCGGCCTTGATCATCTTCTTTACCGCATCGTCGGAAAGGTCGAGCAGGGGGCCATCCGTCGTCGCCTCGCGCTCCGTCTCGACCTCTTCCTTTTCCTTTGTCGCCATGCTTTGCTTCTCCAAGGGCCGTTCGGCCTGTGCGCCCGTTTCATCCATGGTAGGGCGCAAAGTATTTTCTTACCGTTTCGGCGCTTCGACGTGCCGCCGGTTCAGGAACCGATTCATCCGGATAGATAGGGCGGGTCCCCTTCCCGTCCAAAGCAGCCATCCTTCCGGGCATATCGCCCGTCATTGCTCCGCCCGCCGTTTTCACAGGGCGCGCTATCGAATCGTCCTGATTCCGTCATTGGGACGGAAGGTCAAGCGGCTCTGACACGATTCGCTTAAAAAAAGCGAATCAAATGAGGCCCGAAACGGATTTCAAGGCCGGCCAAGGACTGAAACCGTCGCAAACCCGCGCCACCGCGGCATCCTGCGCCATATATGGCGTGCCGATTTGCCGCTGCAAGATGCGCTTCCGCGGCGAAACGAGCCATTGCGGAAGCCTGCGGGCTACTCGCCGGCCTTCACTTCTTCCGGTGCGAGCTTGTCTTCGATCTCGCGCGAGACGGTGGATTCGGAAGAGCCGGCGCGCTCGTTTTCGGAACGCTGCTGCTCGCGCTGCTTCTCGACCCAGCGGGAAGCGATGATCGCCACCTCGTAAAGCAGGATCGTCGGCAGGGCGAGACTGATCTGGCTCAACGGATCAGGGGGAGTGAGAACGGCGGCGACGATGAAGGCGATGACGATCGCGTATTTGCGTTTGCTCCTCAGCCCCTCGGAGGTCAGTATCCCGACCCGCGTCAGGAGCGTCGTCACCACCGGAAGCTGGAAGACGAGACCGAAGGAGAAGATCAGCGTCATGATGAGGCTGAGATATTCCGACACCTTCGGCAGCAGCGAGATCTGCACCTCCTGCGCGTTGCCGACCTGCTGCATCGACAGGAAGAACCACATCACCATCGGGGTGAAGAAGAAATAGACGAGGCAGGCGCCCATCAGGAACAGGAGCGGCGAGGCGATCAGGAAAGGCAGGAACGCGCGGCGCTCGTTCTTGTAGAGGCCGGGCGCCACGAATTTATATATCTGCGCGGCGATCAGCGGAAAGGCGATCACCGCGCCGCCGAACATGGCGATCTTGACTTGGGTGAAGAAGAATTCCTGCGGCGCCGTATAGATCAGCTCGACCTTGGAAGAGTCGAGATGAGCCCATCTCACCGCCCATGTGAACGGGATGACGAGCAGGTTGAACAGCCGCTTGGCGAAGAAGAAGCAGCACAGGAAAGCAACGAAAAAGCCGGCGATGCACCAGATCAGCCGGCGCCTGAGTTCAATCAGGTGCTCGATCAGCGGCGCCGAGGATTTCTCGATCTCGTCGTCTTCCGGGCGGCTCAACGGGTGCTTTCCGTCTTTTTCCTGGATGCTGGTCCGGCCTTGGCCGGAGCCTCCTTGGCCGTGGCGGATCGGGCGCTTTTGGTAGCCGGCGCCCTGACAGCCGACGCCTTGGCTGCCGGCACCCTAGTAGACGTCTTGGCTGCCGGCGCCTTGGCTGCCGAAGCCTTGGTAGCCTGCGCCTTCGCTGCCGGCGCCTTTGCCGCGTCCGGCTTCGGCGAGGCTTTGCCCGCGGCCTTCGCCGCAACCGCCTTGCCGGCGGGATTGGCCGAAATCGTTCTCGTGGTCTTCGCCGATCCGGCCTTCGCGGCGCCTGCCTTCGCCGTCGCGGTCTTACCGCGTGCCGGGCTCTTTTTCGGCCTGGCGGTTTCGGCCGCCGGCGCCGCCTCGCCCGGAAGTTCGGCCGCGCCGTTCTTCAGCGGTTCCGCGGCTATGGCCTCGGTAGACGTCTCGGCTGTAGTGACTTTCGTCTGCGGCTTGAGCGCGTCGTCGAGACCGGCGCGCACCTGCTGCCCGACATCCTCGATCGGAGCGAGATGCTTGCGGATCTCGTTCATCGGATTGATCTTGCGGACCGAACTCAGCGTCTCGGACACGTCTTCGAGGTCGGCTTCCTTGAGCGCCTCGTCGAACTGGCGACGGAAATCGCCCGCCATGGCGCGCAGCTTGGCCGTCGTGCGGCCAAACTGGCGCAGCATGCGCGGCAAATCCTTCGGACCAACGACCACGATCAGCACGACCGCGATCACCAGCATCTCGCTCCAGCCAACGTCGAACATCTACACCGTTCCCCAGGAGGAGCGGCCAAGCCGCTCCAGACGAAGCATCACGACTTCGTGGCCTTTTCCCTCGGCGCGGTTTTCACGGCTTCGTCGGCGCGGTGCTCGACGGTCCTGCCGTCATCGGCATCGTCCTGTTCGTCTTCGCTCATGCCCTTCTTGAAGCTCTTGATGCCCTTGGCCACATCGCCCATCAGATCGGGGATCTTGCCACGGCCGAACAGCAGCAGAAGGATGACGAGGACGATCATCCAATGCCATATTGAGAAAGAACCCATAACCTTTTTCTCTTCCGAACGTTTCCCTCGGGTTGATCTAAGCGCTTTCGTCCGATCTTTCAAACGGAGAGTGCACAGACTTTTCGCTTTCCGGCCAGCATGGTTACACGGTCCGGACAATGCGCCGCACCCGCGCGAGCACCTTCACGGCACGTTACAGGCGTCTTGACCCGATCGTCGGTGAATCTCTCACCCGTCCGGCCCTGACGGGCCACCTCGTACCTCGAAGGGCTAGAAAGCGCCGCGCCGGCTTTCCCTCCCCTGCCAGGGGAGAGTCCGGCCCAAGGCCGGGGGTGGGGTGCGGGGGGCAACCGCATATGGCTTGAAGGAGTTCGGATGGTCGGCATACCCGCACCGCGTCATCATCGGGCTTGTCCTCAGTATCTGCTCCGGACGGTGAAACTGCGGCCGCTCCAGCAGAACCAAGGCCATGGCGACAACCGGCAGCCGTGGCAGATCCTCGGGACAAGCCCGAGCCTGACGGATGACCGACATATGTCGGTCTCCGTCAAAACCTGCCCGAGGATGACGGCGTTGGTGTTTGCCTTGCCCCCAGGCTCCTATGCGATGGCCCTGGGTGGGGTGATCGTGGAAGGGCTCAATCCGGAGCTTTGGCCTCACTCCTCCACGCGCGGCGTCAGAAGCCCGAGTTCCTCGAGGTCGATGTCGGTCAGCGGGTCCTCGTCCTCGGCCAGTTCGTCCGGATCGGCCGGCGGCTGCGGCATGGAGAAGTTGGACGGCATGCGCGGCGAGAGCAGCCCCGCCCCCTTCAGCTCCTCCATTCCCGGCAGGTCGCGGATCTCGGCCAGCCCGAAATGGTCGAGGAAGCTTTCCGTCGTGCCGTAGGTCACCGGCCGGCCCGGCACCCGGCGGCGTCCGCGCATCCTGACCCAGCCGGTCTCGAGCAGCAGGTCGAGCGTGCCCTTGGAGGTTTCCACCCCGCGTATGTCCTCCATCTCGGCCCGAGTGACCGGCTGATGATAGGCGATGATGGCCAGCACCTCGAGCGCCGCGCGCGACAGCTTCTTCTGCTGCACGGCATCGCGGCTCAACAGGAAGGCTAGGTCGCCGGCGGTGCGGAAGGCCCAGGCATCGGCGACGCGCACGAGATTGACACCGCGCTTCTCATAGACGCGCTGCAGTTCGGCCATCACCTGCCGCACGTCGAGACCCTCCGGCAGGCGCGCGGCGAGCGCCTTCTCCGTCACCGGCTCGGCGGAAGCGAAGACGAGCGCTTCCGCCATCCGCATCGCCTCGGAAAGGTGCAGCCGCTCGGCCGGATTGCCGGCGATCCCGGCATCGTCGCCCTCGTCCTCGTCCATGAACGGGACGATCGTCGCTGGTCCGCCTTCAGTCACCGGTGACCTCCGTAAGCTTGATGCCGGCGGGTTTCTGCCGTGAGCGCATATAGAGCGCCGCGAAGGCTTGTTCCTGCCGCATTTCCAGGTGCCCCTCGCGCACGAGTTCCAGGCTCGCCGCGAACGAGCTGGCCATCGCGGTGGCGCGCTCCTCCGGCGCTGTGAGGTAGTCGAGGAGGAAGCTGTCGAGCGCGGTCCAGTCGCGCATGCTGCCGATCAGCCGCATGAGGATGGCGCGCCCCTCCTTCAGCGACCACACGCCGCGCTTGGCGATCTTCACATTGGTGATCGCCTGCCGCTGGCGCTGCGAGGCATAGGCCGTGAGGAGATCGTAGAGCGAGGCGGAATATTCGTTGCGCTTCTCTACGACCGTCGCCTCGGGCATGCCGCGCGCGAACACGTCGCGGCCGAGCCGGTTGCGGTTGACGAGCCGCGCCGCCGCGTCGCGCATCGCCTCCAGCCGCTGCAGGCGGAATTGCAGCACCGCCGCCAGCTCCTCGCCCGTCTCTTCCCCGTCGCCCGGCTGCCTGGGGATGAGCAGCTTCGATTTCAGGTAGGCGAGCCATGCCGCCATGACCAGATAGTCGGCGGCAAGCTCCAGCCGGAACCGCCGCGCCCGCTCGACGAAGGCTAGGTATTGCTCGGCCAGGGCCAGCACCGAGATGCGGGCGAGGTCGACCTTCTGGTTGCGCGCGAGGTGCAGGAGCAGGTCGAGCGGGCCTTCGAAGCCGTCGACGTCGACGACGAGCGCCGGCTCGGAACTCGCCCGCTCCGTGTCGTTGTCCGCCCACAGGCGCTCGAATGGTGTTTCGTCCTTGTCCGGCAAGCGCTTCCCGTTCCTGTCCCGCTCCAGCCTACGCCGCCGCCTCGAAATAGCCCGCGAATTCGGCGCGGGCGGCCGTTTCCGCTGTGGTATCCGGCCTGCGCCGCGCGGCAAGCGCCCGTTCCGCGCGCCCGAGCGGCCTGCCGGCGAGCGGCAGCGCCTTCGATGCCACCGCGCGCATCTCCTCCATCACGCCGTTGCAGTGAAGGACGAGATCGCATCCCGCGGCAAGGATCGCGGCGGCCTTCGCGGCGAAATCCCCAGAAAGCGCCTTCATGGAGACGTCGTCGCTCATCAGGAGGCCGTCGAAGCCGATCTCGCCCCGGATGATCTCCCCGATGACCCTAGCGGAATGCGTCGCCGGCTGGGCCGGATCGGCCGCCGCATAGACGACATGCGCCGTCATCGCCATCGGCAGGTCGCGAAGCGCCCGGAAAGGCGCGAAATCGTGCTCCCGCAATTCGCCGAGGGAGGCCGTCACCGTCGGCAGTTCCAGATGCGTGTCCGCCCCGGCGCGGCCGTGGCCGGGAATGTGCTTCATCACCGGCAGCACGCCGCCGGCAAGGAGCCCGTCGGCCGCCGCCCTGCCGAGCGCCGCCACCGCCTCCGGGTCGCGGGCATAGGCGCGCTTTCCGATCACGTCATGCGCGCCCTCCACCGGCACGTCGAGCACCGGCAGGCAATCGGCGTCGACGCCGCAGCGCATGAGATCGAAGGCGTGCAGCCGCGACATCAGCCAGGCCGCGCGCAATCCCGCCTCGTGGTCCCGCCGGTGGAGCTCGCCGAGCGCGGCGGCCGGCGGATAGTTCGGCGCGAGCGGCGGGCGCAGCCTCTGCACCCGCCCGCCCTCCTGGTCGATGAAGACCAGCGCGTCGGGACGGCCGACGCAATCGCGCATCGCAGCCGTCAGGTCGCGCAACTGCGCCGCCTCGCCGACGTTACGCGCGAAAAGGATGAAGCCCCACGGCCGCTCGTCGCGATAGAAGGCGATCTCGTCCGACGTGAGGCTCAACCCCGCCGCGCCGAGGATCATGCGTTTTGATTCGCTCATCGGCGAAGGATAGCGCGAAGCGGCTGCCACCGCACCACCCGCCTGAAACCGGCCCACCCCTCCGACCCTGACGCAGGGCGATCGCATAGGGAATTCGCGCGGCTTCCCCTCCGGATTGAGGACGGCGGCGAGCCAGGCGCCCTCCCTCTCCTCGACGGGGGGGCCGGCCGACAGGCCGGGGGTGTTACCTTTGCTACGAAGAAGGCCGCCGCCTTGCGGCGACGGCCTCGGATCTTCAGGGGTCGGCTGTCGGCCTATTTCGACACGAAGCAGGTCCCGCCGGCCGCCTTGTACTTGGTGCAGAGCGCGATGGCGTCCTCCTTGGAGCCCGCCGAGATGCGCACCCGGTAATAGGTGCCCTTGCCGGTGATCTCGGCCTTGACGATGTTGGCCGCATGGCCGCCGAGGATGCCGGAATAGCGGCGCGCCAGATTCTGGTAGGAGGTCTGCGCGGCTTCCGCCGTCGGCTGCGAGGCGATCTGCATCGACCAGTCGCCGGAAGCCTCCTTCACGGGCGCCGGTGCCGGGGCGGGCTCGGCCGAGGCGACTTTCTGCGGCGCCGCGCCGACGATATCGACCGGCTGGTCCGCGGGACGCGATGGCGCGACCGCCACCCTTGCCGGCATGGTGATCCGGCCACGGTCCGTACGCTCGAACGATTTGGGTGCCGGCTGCTCGGGCTTCTGGGCCTCGGCCGGCTTCACGTCGGCCTTCGCCATGGCCGCCATGGCGTCCTCCTTGGAGGCGGCCGGCTCCTGCGTCGGGACCGGCGCCGCGGCCGGCAACTGAGCGGGCGCGTCCTTCGCCTGCGGCGCGGCCGCCGGCTTGCTTTCGGCCGGGGCCGGATCCTCGCGCGGAACCATCGTCCCGTCGGCGCGGACGATCATGGTTTTGACCTTGCGCGGCGTCACCGCCAGGATGTCGCCGTCGGCGCGCTTCGGCGTCGGATCGGGCGTCGGCGCCAGCCTGTCCTCGCCCTTCGGGGCGGCCTTGATCAGGTCGGCGATGTCCTGCGAGGTCGCTGTCTTGCCGACGGCCGGGGCCGCGGCGGCCGCGTTGGCGGAAGCCTTGCCGCCGTCGGACGCCGGCGCGGCGGCGTCGTTCATATCGCCGCCGGCGGAAGCATCGCCATTGGCGGGTCCGCTCTGGTCGTCCTCGAACACGCCCGGCAAGGCCGAATTGTCCTTGGCGCGGGCCGAGATGTCGACCGGCTGCTCCTCGGTCGAGACCAGCTTCTTCTGTTCCGGCGCCGTGGCCGTCGCGCCGTCCGCGACGCGCTCATAGACCTTGTTGTCCTGGTTCGGCACGTTGACGCCGCCGGGGTTCTTCGGCTTGACCTTCACCGGATGCGCGTCGGCCTTGAGCACCACCGGCTGGTCGCTCTTCTCGCTGCTCCCCCGCGACAGGGCGAAGGCGCCGATGCCGCCGATCAGGAGAACGCCGACGGCAACGCCGGCGAGGAGCCGGCCGCGGCGGGCCGGAATGCGACGCGGCGCATAGGCCGCCGGGGCGTAGGCTTCGTCGGGCTCCTCGGCCACGGCCGCCGCGAACTCGTCGGGCAGGAAATCCGCATCGTCGAAAACGAGCTCGTCCTCGGCGCCCGCCTCGACGCCCGCGCCGTGCCTGCCGGCCGCGGCGAAATCTTCCACCGCCGCCGGAGCGGCCGGCGCCACCGGCGCCTCATGCCTGCTGGCGATGCCGAGTTCCTCGGCGAACAGGCGCTCGATGTCCGTCGCCGCCGGCGCCGGGCGGACCCATTCCTCCGCCACCGCCGCCTGCCGGATGGCCTCGGTATGCTGCGAAAGCGTCTGGAACGCGTGCTCGAACTCCTCGTCCAATTCGTCGTAGACAGGCGCGGGACGCTCTTCCGTCAGGAAGGTCGGCACGGGGATGTCGAGGTCGTCGGCGACGGCGACGGCCGGCTCGAAGACTTCCATCGTCTCGATCTCGGGCGTCGTCTCGGCCTCCCGCGCCGTCTCGATCCCGGACATCGTCTCGGTCTCTCGCACCGTGTCGATCGCGGACGCTGTCTCGATCTCAGGCGTCTCGATCTCAGGCGTCTCGATCTCCGGCGTCCCGATCTCGCGCGCCGCTTCGGCTTCCGCCGGTTCGGCGACGTCGGGAACCGGGGCCATATAGGCATGCATCGCGTCGGCCATCCGCTCGATGTCGGCCGCGATATAGCTATGCTGGGCGGGCTCGTCCGCCGCCCTGATGTCGAGGAACGGCGTGATTTCGCTCCTGTCCTCGACGGGAACGTACTCCTCCGTCACGGCGGCCGCTGCCGCTTCCGGCTCGACGGCATAGGAAGGCCACGCCGGCTCTTCCGCATGCGCGTCGACGGACATCCCGTCGTCCCGCGCATCCTCGTCCATGGCGTGGTGGTCGGCCTCCGGCACGGCGGGGGCCGGCGTCTCGGCCTTCATGGGCTTCATCGGATCGCGGCGCTGCGGCAGGCCCCGGTCGGTTCCGAGCGCGGCCAGTATATCGAACGGGTCGATGGCCCGGGCCCGCGCCGCCGGTCTTTCCTCGGCCGGCGCTTCCGCCCTTCCCTGCATGGCAGCCGGGGCTTCCGGCTTCGGCGCGGCTTCACGGTATTGCTGAGCCGCGGACTTGAAGGAGCGGATATCGAAGACCGGAGCCTCGACGGCTCCATAATGCCTCGGCGTCTCTTCCGTCGCGGGATGGCTTGCATAGCCCGGAGCGGAGAAGGAAGGCCGATAGACGTTGCGCTCGTCCTGCCAGGCGGCGGCCGGCTGCGCTTCTGCCCTCTCCGGAGCGGCATGTTGCGCGGTGGTCTCGACTTCGCCCGTCCATGCCGGTGCGACTTCGCCTGTCCATTCCGGCGCGGCGTCGTTCGGCGGCGCCACGCCGAAATCCATGTCGACGTCGGCGAGGCCCTCGTCGGCGGCGCCCGCATCCTCATGCGTAACCGGCCCGGCGTCGCTTTCCCCGGCGGGCCGCCAGAAATCCTCGTCGCCGGCGAGCTCTTCCTCGAGGCTCGCCGCGAAGGCTTCGTCCACCTCGTCGACGGCCGGCGCCCCGCCGGCGTTTTCCTGTGGATAATCCGGCTGGGACGGGCCGATCGGGGCGTCCGGGCCCGGATCGAACATGCCCATCAGCTCTTTTTCGAGGTCGATCTCGAAATTCTCGTCGGGACGGGGAGTCGGCTGGACGCGCGGATCGAATCCCATTATGCGCGTCAATTCGGCAAACGGATCATTGGCTTTGAAATCCTGATCGCCAGCGGCTCTGAGCTGCACCTTATTTGCCATGCTTGTCCACACTCACACACTTCGGACGCCGGCGACGTCGCGCGTTTCGGCCTACCAGCGCAATATGGGCAATCGGTGGCAGGCTTTGCCGCCTCCTAGCGCATCTCCGAAGGTGCTTCCGCCCCGATCAGCGCCAGGCCCGACGACAACACGTCAAGAACAGCCTGCACCAGACCCAGCCTGGCATCGGTCAATTGTGGATCGTTAACCTTAACAAACCGTAAGCCAGGATTTTCAGTACCCCTGTTCCAGTGAGTGTGGAACGCGTTGGCCAAATCGTAAAGGAAAAAAGCGAGCCGATGCGGCTCCTGTGCTTCGGCCGCCGCCTCGATGAGCCGCGGATATTCGGCCAGTTTCCGGATCAGCCCGATCTCGCCCTCGTCGGTCAGGAGGTGGACGAACTTCTTCAGTTTCGTCCGGTCGCCGGCATCGGCATCGACATGCCCCCTGGCCTGCCGGAAGACCGAATGACAGCGCGCCGAGGCGTACTGCACGTAGAAGACGGGATTGTCCTTCGACTGCTCCGTCACCCGGGCGAAGTCGAAATCGAGCGGCGCGTCGCTCTTGCGGTAGAGCATCATGAAGCGGATGGCGTCGCGGCCGACTTCCTCGACCACGTCGCGCAGCGTCACGAACTCGCCCGCGCGTTTCGACATGCGCACCGGCTCGCCGTCGCGGAAGAGCTTGACGAGCTGGCAGAGAAGCACGGTCAGCTTCACGCGACCGCCGGCGACGGCGCGAGCCAGCGCCTCCAGCCGTTTGACGTAGCCGCCATGATCCGCGCCGAGCACGTAGATCAGTTCGCTGAAGCCGCGATCGACCTTGTCCTTCAGATAGGCCACGTCGGCGGCGAAATAGGTATAGGCGCCGTCCGACTTGACCAGCGGCCGGTCGATGTCGTCGCCGACATCGGTCGAGCGGAAGAGCGTCTGCTCGCGGTCTTCCCAGTCGTCCGGCTTCTGGCCCTTGGGCGGCGGCAGCTTGCCCTTGTAGACGTGCCCCTTCAGCGTCAGGTCGTTGATGGCGCAGCGGATCGCGTAGGCCCCGTTGGCGTGCAGCGTGCGCTCCGAGAAGAAGACGTCGTGGTGGACGTTGAGCAGCGCGAGGTCTTCCTTGATCATCACCATCATGGCGTCGATCGTTCGGTCGCCGACGATGGCGAGCGATTCTTCCTCGGGCATCTGCAGGAGGCCGCGGCCGAACTCCTTCGCCAGCGCCTGCCCCACCGGGATCAGATAGTCGCCGGGATAGAGACCGGAGGGAATCTCGCCGATCTTGTCGCCGAGCGCCTCGCGGTAGCGCAGGAAGGCCGAGCGCGCCAGCACCTCGATCTGCGCGCCGGCGTCGTTGATGTAGTATTCCTTGACGACCTCGTAGCCGGCGAAGGCGAGCAGGTTGGCGAGCGTGTCGCCCACCACCGCCCCCCGGCAATGGCCGACATGCATCGGCCCGGTCGGATTGGCGGAGACGTATTCGACGTTGATCCTGCGGCCGGCGCCGATTTCCGAGCGGCCGTAGTCCTTCCCCGCCTCCAGCATCTCGCCGAGCCGCGCCTGCCAGAAGCCGGGGCTGAGGCGCAGATTGACGAAGCCCGGCCCGGCGACCTCGGCCGCGGCGATATCGGGATCGTTCGCCAGCACCTCGCCGATCCGCGTCGCGAGCGCGCGCGGATTCTCGCCGACCGCCTTGCCGAGCACCATGGCGGCATTGGTGGCGATATCGCCATGCGCGGGATCGCGCGGCGGCTCGGCGACGATACGGCCGAGCTCGAGCGGATCGCCGGAGAGCGTTTTCAGATCAAGCGTTTGTATTGCTTTCTTGATCCGATCGTTGAAATCGGCGAAAATGTTCATTCTGCGTTGCCCGTGAGGAGACGTCGGAGGCGAGCCGGGATCGGGAGGCCGTCCATCCGGATTTGGTCCCGCCCCTACCCCAAATCCGGTGTGTGGTCAAACAGGCGGCGGTGCTCCTTGACCGCATAATTGTCCGTCATGCCGGCGAGGAAGTCGGCCACGTGCCGCGCCTTGACGCGCTCCTCGGCCTTTCCGAGCAGTTCGCGCCAGCCTTCCGGCATCAGGCCGGGATCGGCGAAATAGGCGTCGAAGAGGTCGCGCACGATCCTGTCCGCCCCTTCGCGCACGCGCAGGACCACCGGGTTGCGATAGAGATTGGCGTAGAGGAACGCCTTCAGTTCTTTCTCCCGCGTCCGCATGGACGGCGAGAAGGTCACGATCGCGCGGCCCGCATCGTGCACGTCCTCGACGCTTTCGGGCCGTATCTCTGCCAGATGGGCGTTCGCGGTGCGGATCACGTCCTCGACCATCAGCGTGATCTGGCGCCGCATCAGTTCGTGGCCGGCGCGCACCGCATCGAGCGCCGGATAAAGCGCCCGCACCTCGCGAAGGATGGAACCGGACAGTTCCAATCCTTCGAGCATGTCGAGGCCGAGCAACCCCGAGCGCAGCCCGTCGTCGATGTCGTGCGCGTCATAGGCGATGTCGTCGGCGATCGCCGCGCATTGCGCCTCGATGCCGGCATAGCGGTCGAGTTCGAGGTCCTGCAGCGCGTCGTAGTCGAGGATCGAGCGCGGCACCGGCCCGTGGAGCCCCTCCCCATTAGCGCCGACGAGCGGACCGTTATGCTTGACCAGTCCCTCCAGCGTCTCCCAGGAGAGGTTGAGCCCGTCGAACTCGGCGTAGCGGCGTTCGAGCCGCGTCACGGCGCGCAGCGACTGGGCGTTGTGGTCGAAGCCGCCCCAGGGCGCCATCCTGTCGTTCAGCGCGTCCTCGCCCGTATGGCCGAAGGGCGTGTGGCCGAAATCGTGGACGAGCGCCACCGCCTCGGCGAGGTCCTCGTCCGCGCGCAGCGCCCGCGCCAGGGCGCGGGCGATCTGCGCCACCTCGATCGTATGGGTCAGGCGTGTGCGGTAATGGTCGCCCTCCTCGGCGATGAAGACCTGCGTCTTGTGCCTCAGCCGCCGGAAGGCCGTGGAATGGATGATGCGGTCGCGGTCGCGCTGGAAGGCGGTGCGGGTCGGGCTTTCGGCCTCGGGGAAGAGCCGCCCGCGCGTTTTCGCCGGATCGCTGGCCCAGGCGGCGCGCGGCCGGTAGCCGAAGCCGATGCCTTCCAGGCCCTGCGTCTCGCCCGTCATACGCCGCCGCCGGTTGACTTGCCCTTGTTGACTTACCAACGGGGGCTTCATACCTATGCGTTGGAAAGAATTGCAAGGCAGCCGCCATGGGCGTTGACGCAAAATCCGCGATGAAGGGCGTCGAGGTGACCGAAGCCGCGGCGCGGCGCATCGCGAAGATCGTGGCCTCCGAACCCGGCAAGATGGGCTTGAGGATCAGCGTCGAAGGCGGCGGCTGCTCCGGCTTCTCCTACAAGTTCGACCTCGTGGATTCCCGGAACGGCGACGACGTCGCCTTCACGCGCGACGGCGCCACCGTGCTGATCGACGAGATATCGCTCGTCTATATGGGCGGCTCGGTCATCGATTTCGTCGACGATCTGATGGGCCAGTCCTTCCAGATAAAAAACCCGAACGCCGTCGCCTCCTGCGGCTGCGGGACGAGCTTTTCGATTTAACATCGCGCGACCGCGCGTCAGCCCGATTTCCTGGCAGCGCGAAAAGCTGACCGGAAGACCGGCGAGGCAGACCGCCCCGCGCGTCATCCCGGTTTTCGACACGAGCGCAGCGAGCGTCGAAAAACCGGGACCCATTCCGTAGACGCTACGTAGAATCGGGATCCCTTCCGCAGACGCTGCGTAGAGATCGCTACCAACCGATTCCGCCGTAAAGTTCACGCCAATCCGGATTCATTTCCTCTATAAGCCGGATCTTCCATTCACGCCGCCATTTCTTGATGCGCTTTTCCGCTACGATCGCCTCGCCAATATCTTGATATTCCCGGTACCAGACTAGTCGAATGGCACCGTACCGCGCGGTAAAGCCACGTCCTTGACGTTGCTTATGCTCCCAGACCCGGCGCGCAAGATCAGCTGTGACACCGGTATAAAGTGTGCCGTTTTTCTTCGCGGCAAGGATATAGACATGGCCGGGCATAGTTCCCCATACTGTGAAGGAAACGGCTCGTCCAATTTACGGAATGGGTCCCGGTCTTTCGGCCAGCGCTGCGCGCTGGCCGAAAACCGGGATGACGCGCGGGGTAGTCTGCCACGCCTCCCCGCCGGCAACCGCCTTTCCTTCCCGCATGAACCTTACCTGAAAGCCCCATTCAACGCCGGTTCAGTGCGAGGGAACCATGCTGGCCCGATCCTATGGGTCCATCGAAGGGACCAGTCTCTATGAAGGAGAAAGGCAGATGAAGACGATGAATCCGCTCAAGCTTGGCCTGGTCGCCGCGGGCCTGCTCGTGCCCGGCGCCGCTTACGCGGCCACCAGCGCCATCGCGACGACCAACCTCAGCATGCGCACGGGGCCGAGCGCCGGCTACGAGGTGGTCGACGTCATCCCCGATGGCGGCCGCGTCACCGTCTATGGCTGCCTCGGCGGCTACAATTGGTGCGATGTGAGCTGGGATGGCCTTCGCGGCTGGACATCGGGCAACTATCTCGCCTATCTTGGCGAGCGCTACTACCGCGATCCCATCCCGAGCATCGGCGTCATCATCGGCGTGCCGATCGTCCGCTACGACCGCGAGGTCTATTTCGATCGCTGGTACCGCCACCGCGGCCCCGAGATCCGCCATGACCGCCACCAGCATCGTCAGGAAGTCCGGCAGGAACGGCGCGAGGACCGCAAGGCGGTCCGTCAGGAGCGCCGCGACGTGATCCAGGAACGCCACGACCTGCGGGGCGCCCGCCACGATTTGAGGGATGCGCGCCGGCACGGCGAGAACCCCAGGCAGGAGCGTCACCAGGTTCACAAGGAGAAGCGCCAGCTGCACCAGGAGAAGCGTCAGCTGGACAAGGCGCGCCAGGACCGCCGTCACGACCGCCACGGTTGACGGACTGTTGGACTACAGAAACGGCCGCCGGAACGCCTGTTCCGGCGGCCGTTCCGTGGATGCTCAGGCTTCCGCCGACATCGCGGCCGTCTGCAGGTCCTCGGCCTTGCCCGTGGCCCCGTTGAACACCAGGTTCAGGATGACCGAGGCGACCGAGGCCATCAGGATGCCCGAGCCGATCAGCGGGGCGATCACCTTGGGCAGCCACATGCTGAAATTCGGCGCGAGTTCCGGGATCATGCCGAAGCCGAGCGAGATGGCGACGATGAAGAGATTGTTGCGGTTGCCCTTGAAATCGACCGCGCCCAGGATGCGGATGCCCGTCGCCGCCACCATGCCGAACATGACGATGCCGGCACCGCCGAGCACGACCGTCGGCAGGGCTTCCACCAGCGCCCCCATCTTCGGGATCAGGCCGAGCACGATCAGGATCACGCCGCCGGCGACGCAGACGAAGCGGCTGCGGATACCGGTCACGCCGACCAGCCCGACATTCTGCGAGAAGCTCGTATAGGGGAAGGTGTTGAAGATGCCGCCGAGCAGCGTGCCGAGGCCGTCCATCCTCAGCCCCGAGGACAGCATCGGCTGCGTCACCTTCTTGCCGGTCATCTCGCCGAGCGCCAGGAACATGCCGGTCGATTCGATCATGACCACGATCATCACCAGCACCATGGTGGCGATGAGGACCGGATCGAAGATCGGCATGCCGAAATGGAACGGCCGGATCGGCGCCAGCCAGGCGGCGCTCGCCACCTTGTCGAAATGCATCAGGCCGAGCGCCGTGGCGATGACCCCGCCGGCGATGATGCCGATCAGGACGGCGATGTTGGACAGGAAGCCCCTGGTGAAGCGCGCCACGCAGATGACGATCGCCAGCACGATCAGCGACAGTACGATGTTCTGCACCGGCGCATAGGCGGGGTTGGGCAGCGACGGCGACAGCGACACGCCGGCGGGCGGCGCAGGCACGGTCGATCCCGCCGCGCCGGCCGCCTCGCTCACCGCCTTCAGCCAGGCGGCCTGGTCCGGCGACACGATCTTCGGCGCCGTCGGCCCGACCGGCAGCCCGAATATCCAGTCGATGCCGATCTTCATCAGGGAAACGCCGATCACCAGGATGATGGTGCCGGTCACCACCGGCGGGAACAGACGCAGCATGCGGCTGACGAAGGGCGCGATCAGCATGGTGATGATGCCGGCGCCGATGATGGCGCCGAAGATCATGCGCGCGCCGTCCGTGCCGGAATGCGCGATCGCCATCGAGATCATCGGGCCGACGGCGGCGAAGGTGACGCCCATCATGACCGGCAGCTTGATGCCGAACCATTGCGTCGCCCCGAGCGACTGCAGGATCGAGGCGATGCCGCACACGAACAGATCCGCCGAGATCAGGAAGGCGACGTCTTCCGGCGCGAGCTTCAGCGCGCGGCCGATGATCAGCGGCACGGCGATGGCGCCGGCATACATGACGAGCACGTGCTGCAGGCCGAGCACGAAAAGACGCGGGGCCGGCAGCACCTCGTCCACGGATTGCGTTGACGATGACATGAGGTCCTCCTTTTCTTGCTCCGTACCACCCGAATCAGGTTCCCTCTCGCGGAGCAATGGTGCAGGATTACCTTCGCGCGGCGCGCGCGCCATCAAGAAAGCGTTGAAATTTACGTTCGGTTTTCATGAAGATCGCCACCTGGAACATCAACGGCGTCAAGGCGCGGCTCGGCAATTTGCTGCACTGGCTGCAGGAAAGCGCCCCCGACATCGCCTGCCTGCAGGAGATAAAGTCGGTGGACGACCAGTTCCCGCGCGCCGAGGTCGAGGCGCTCGGCTACCATGTCGAGACGCACGGACAGAAGGGCTTCAACGGCGTCGCGCTTCTCTCGAAGCTGCGCTTCGACGAGGTCAATCGCGGCCTGCCCGGCGATGACGGCGACGAGCAGGCGCGCTTCATCGAAGGCGTCTTCTCGACCTCTTCCGGCGCGCTCCGGGTCGTTTCGCTCTATCTGCCGAACGGCAACCCGGTCGAGACCGAAAAATTCCCCTACAAGCTCGCCTGGATGGAGCGGCTGAACCGCTGGGCCGGGGAGAGGCTCGCGCTGGAGGAGCCGCTGGTGCTCGCCGGAGACTACAACGTCATCCCCGAGCCGATCGATGCCCGCCATCCCGAGAACTGGCTCGGCGACGCGCTGTTCCAGCCGCAGACGCGGCAGGCCTTCCGCCGCCTCGGCAATCTCGGCTTCACCGAAGCCGTGCGCGCGGTCACCGACGCGCCGGGCGTCTATACGTTCTGGGACTACCAGGCCGGCGCCTGGCAGAAGAACAACGGCATCCGCATCGATCATCTGATGCTGTCACCGGAAGCCGCGAACCGGCTGGTCTCCGCCTCGATCGAGAAGCACGCCCGCACATGGGAGAAGCCGTCGGACCACGTGCCGGTGGCGATCGAGCTCGACCTGACGCCCGCCGAGCATCGCCAGGCGGCGTAGTACGGCCAAGTTCGCCCGACGAAGCGGGCGCCCGCCGGTGGGAAACCCTCCGGGCCGGGTGAATTCCGGCAGAACGCTTCCATTTAACATGAAAGGCTCCAGGACCTCTGCACCTCACCCCGTGGGAGAGGACAGGCTGGTCGCGCCGCTCGACACCCGTCCTCACCCCCTTCAGGGGGAGAGGTGCCGAGCGAAGCGAGGCGGAGAGGGGGTATGCATCGCCATCCGCGATTGACCCCTCCTGAAAGGCATGGATCAGGCTGACCGGGCACAGGGGAAGAGCTCAATCGCGCACGACCGGGAAGCTCCGATCCCGAGGGAAGCCCCTATTTGGCCTCGTCGGTATCGCCCTCGCGCATGCTGTCGGCGAGCGCGATCGCGGTGCGGCGGTCGCCTTCGCCGGCGAGCGCGAAGGCCTCTTCCTGCATCTGGCGTATCCATGGCAGGTCCGCCGCCGGGGCGTGGCTCAGCGCCTCCGTCATCATCGCCAGCCCGCGCACGATCTTGCCGCTCTGGAAAAGCAGGTTGCCGAGCGTGGCCTGCGCGCCGGCATGTCCCTTCTCGGCGGCAAGCTGCAGCCAGCGCCCGGCCTGCTTGATCGAGGCCTTCACGCCGTCGCCGTTGAGGAACATCTTGCCGAGCTCGAACTGCGCGGCCGGGTTGCGGTAGGTGGCGGCGGCACGCATGTAGAAATCCTGCGCAGCGCTCATGTTGGGCGCGACCGGCGAGCCGGGTATCCCCGTCCGCGAATAGTTGCCGAGCGCCACCAGAGCGTCGGAGACGTAGCTCTCGTCGGGGCTGCCCGGCTGCACGTCGTCCTCGACGATCTGGCTGAAGAACTTGTAGGCTTCGTAATCGTTCTGCGCGACGCCGTCGCCGGAGGCGTACATCTTGGCGAGCTTCCAGCTCGCGCCCACCTGTCCCTTGTCGGCGGCGTAGCGGTAGGCCTCCACCGCCTCTTCCTTGTCGCCCTTCTTGTAGGCCGAGAAGCCGAGCCGGAAGACGGCCCAGGGGCTCTTCTTCTCCTTCTCGAAGCCCTTGGCGTCGAAGGCGTGGGCAAGACCGCTCGCCGCCATCGCGGCGGCCATGACAAGTCCGAAAAGGACGGTCCGCTTGGCGCTAGAAATCGGCATGGCAGCGTATGTCTTTCGCCCCGCCCGGAGGCGTCGCGGCGCGGCGACGTGCCGATCCGGCCGTCCCGTGCCGGCTGGTCCACTTCGCCTTCGAATTCGCCTTCGCGTCCATCACGGTTCCCGCCGCGTCAATCGCGGCCTGTTCCCCTGCAGCGCTTCAAACCGCCGCACCCCTTGAGCCTTCGAGGTGCGCCGGGTTTATGGCGGGAAATAGGCGATACCGCCCCCGCCGCCGCTTGCCGCAATCCTTACCGAAAAGGTGTTGCTGAATCGTCACAATGCGTGAACAGGCCCGAAATCGACTGCCTGCGCGCATCCAAAACCCTCGCAAGCAATATCAATAGAAGACGGCAAGGCATTGAAAAAATTGAATAATAAATTTCTGCACCCGAACCCGGGAGGCGGCCGTCCTGATCCAATAGTGCTTGAACAGGTGAAGCTTGCGGTCGCCCAGAAAGAGCGCCGTTCACCCCATCCGGACATGGCGGCGCAAGAGCACATACCGTTAAGATCCGGTTACCCCCGGAGCCCTTCAGAGCCGGCTGGAAGCAGTTCTGTTTCCCGGATGGCGAGGCGATCCGCCAGAAGGGCGGCGCGGGGCGTACCGATACTACGCCAAGTCCGCCAGACGACGCGGGAGCCCGCCAGCGGGAAATCTCCCCGTCGATTTGCTTTCGCAAACCGACGAGACTGATAAGTGCCGGTCGTCCTTCCGCAGGCGAAGCCCGCGGGCGACTGGTGGGCCGGAAGCAGAACGTCCCCCAAGCCCCGAAAGGCTCTAGAACGGGATCTCGTCGTCGAGGTCGCGGCCGAAGCCGCCGCCTCCGCCGCCGCCGCGATCACCCGGCGCGGACTGGCCGAAATCCGAACCGCCGCGACCCTGGCCGCCACCGCTGTAGCCGACCTGGCTGTCGCCCTGCCCGCGCGAATCCAGCATCTGCAGCTCGCCGCGGAACTTCTGCAGCACGATCTCGGTCGAATAGCGTTCCTGCCCGGACTGGTCCTGCCATTTGCGCGTCTGCAGCTGGCCTTCGATATAGACCTTCGCGCCCTTCTTCAGATATTGCTCGGCGACCTTGGCGAGGTTGTCGTTGAAGATGACGACCCGGTGCCATTCGGTACGCTCCTGCCGGTCGCCGCTGTTCTTGTCGCGCCAGGTCTCGGTCGTGGCCACCCTCAGATTGACGACCGGATCGCCCGAATTCAGCCGCCTTATCTCCGGGTCCGCCCCCAGATTGCCGACCAGGATGACCTTGTTCACGCTACCCGCCATGACGCTTCTCCACGCTTGTCCGAAACCGAGCCTTCTTCGCACCGACGGGCCGGCGAGTCGATGATCCGGCCATCGCCCGTCCACAGTCATTTCCGTTCTATATTTGTTCTAGGCAAGAGCGTTTCGGTCGTCAAGTTCCGATCCGGCACCCGCCAGGCTCCGCGCGGGGAGTAGCGCCAGGGCCGCTCCCCTCTCCGCCCGCTTCGCGGGCACCTCTCCCCCACTTCGAGGGGCGAGCAAAGGAGCCAGGCGTGCCACCCCTTTTCCTCCCCCTTCAGGGGAGCGGTTTCGAGGCGAAGCCGGGACGGAAAGGGGCAATTCCCATTTCCGGCTCACAGCCGATCCGCATCCCGCATCGAATAAGCCCTTGCTTATCTGATAAGCCTCTGCTTATGTGTATGCATGATCGACGCCGAATCGGAAATCTTCCGCGCCCTTGCCGACCCGACCCGCCGCGCCGTCTACCAGCGGCTCGCCGGCCGCGAGCTGAGCGTGTCGGAACTGCGCCAAGGGCTGGAAATCTCCCAGCCGGCCGTGTCGCAGCATCTGGCGGTGCTGCGCGGCGCCGGGCTGGTCGGCGAGCGCCGCCAGGGCCGCTTCGCCTTTTACCGGATCGAGCCCGCCGGGCTCGCGCCGCTGATCGACTGGGTGGCGCGCTACCAGGCCTTCTGGCCGGAGCGCGTGGAGAAACTGAAGGAACTCCTGAAGGAGATGGACCAATGAAGAGCGACGGCCGGAAAGACGAGGTTCGTTTCGAGACCGAACTTGACGCGCCGCCCGAAAAGGTCTGGCGCGCCCTCACCGTGCCGGAATATGTCGCCCGCTGGCTGGCGCCGGCCGATATGGGACCGGAGGAAGGCGGCGCCTTCCGCCTCGAAGGCGAGGACGGCGGGATCGACTGCCGGATCGTCGAAGCGACCCGGCCGCACCTGCTCCGCTATTCCTGGCGCGAGGAAGGCGGACCGGACAGCCTCGTCAGTTTCCGGCTCGCCGCGACCGAGGCCGGCGGAACCCGCCTGACCATCGTCCATAGCGGTCTCGCCCGCCCTGCCCTGCCGGCGCTGCGCATCGCCGGCGTCTCCGGCTGCCGCATGTCGCTCGGCGCGAAGCGTTCCGGCCCTTCGATGATCGCCGCGAACGAGCCCGCGATGGCGATGGCGGCCTGAAGGAGAAGAGCCATGTCCAACAATCTCGTGCCGATGGTGATCGAGCAGTCGAGCCGCGGCGAGCGCGCCTTCGACATCTTCTCGCGGCTGCTGCGCGAGCGCATCATCTTCGTGAACGGTCCGATCGAGGATGGCATGGCGGCGCTGGTCTGCGCGCAGCTTCTGTCGCTGGAATCCGACAACCCCAACAAGGAGGTGGCGCTCTACATCAACTCGCCCGGCGGCATGGTGACCAGCGGCTTCGCCATCTACGACACGATGCGCTACATCAGGTGCCCGGTCTCGACGGTCTGCATCGGCACGGCGCGCTCCATGGCGTCCTTCCTGCTGATGGCCGGCACGCCGGGGCGGCGCATCGCGCTTCCCAACTCCAGCGTCGTCGTCCACCAGCCGCTCGGCGGCTTCCAGGGGCAGGCCTCCGACATCGAGCGCCATGCGGAGGACATCGTGAAGACCAAGAGGCGCATGATCGCGCTCTACGCCGAGCATTGCGGACGCACGACCGAGGAGGTCGAGCGCACGCTGGACCGCGACTATTTCATGACCGCCGACGAGGCGAAGGCCTGGGGCATCGTCGACCACGTCTATGACACGCGGAAGGACGGGATGGCGGCGTGAGACCGGCGCGATCCAGGGATCAATGGGCGTTATATCTAAAGCTCATGGGCGTCATCGTGCGTCCTTCGAGGCTCAGCGAGCCTCGAAGGACGCACGGCCAGACGACCTCGAAGGAGGCCACCCTCTGCCACGACCTCCTCCGCCAAAAACTCGGCCCCGCCGCCGGATTCCTCCGGTCGCGCGGGGCCCTTGTGGTTTGACCATCATTCGCCGGCCATCCTGCCGGCGTGTTCTCTCGGATGCGTCGCGGTGTTCAGCCGCAGATCCGACCAGTAGTCTCTGCGATGTGGGGGATATCGACAGCCGGCTTCAGCGCCCTCGGGCGTGATCTAGGCTTGCCGCGGCCCTGCGCTTCGGCAGAGCCGAACGGGACTGTCCGGTGGATTCATGCCTCGCTCCTCTGTCCGTTTCCTCAACGTCCATCGATGCCCGGTTCGCGCGGCTTGCGGCGCCTCGCAAGGTCCGGATGACGGCGAACCGCATCAATCGAGACGAAGCCATTCTGGTACCGCCGGGCCGCTTCGTCAAACCCTTCGGGCGAATGTTACAGCGAATGTGATCGCGCTCGCCTCCTGCCACCACGCTGTCAGGAGGCCGTTCGACCTTTGTTCTTCGCGCTTGCCCCCTCAGGCGGTAAGCGGCTAAATCTCCGAAGGAGGCGCGCGGCTCGACGCGGCGGCGAAAATACCTACATGAGGACTGGCCGGCTTTCAGCCCGGCCATCCCGACATTCCGGACGAGAAAGCGGCGACATGGCCGAACATAAGATGATTTCGGTTCGCGGCGCCCGCGAGCACAATCTCAAGAACGTCGATCTCGACATCCCCCGCGACAGCCTGACCGTCATGACCGGCCTGTCGGGGTCGGGCAAGTCCTCGCTCGCCTTCGACACGATCTATGCCGAGGGCCAGCGCCGCTATGTCGAGAGCCTGTCGGCCTATGCGCGCCAGTTCCTGGAGATGATGCAGAAGCCGGACGTCGACCAGATCGACGGCTTGTCGCCTGCCATCTCCATCGAGCAGAAGACGACCTCGCGCAACCCGCGCTCGACCGTCGGCACCGTCACCGAGATCTACGACTACATGCGGCTGCTCTTCGCCCGCGTCGGCATCCCCTATTCGCCGGCGACCGGCCTGCCGATCGAGAGCCAGACGGTCAGCCAGATGGTC
>MKRJ01000048.1 GCA_001896885.1 Rhizobiales bacterium 65-79
CGCCCATGCCGAAGGCGACGGCGAAGATCTTCAGCCAGTAGCGGAAGAGATTGAGGAAGGCATCACGGCCCGTCCAGAGCCACAGCCCCTCCAGCACGGCGAGATAGCTCGCGAGCCCGATCGAAAGCGCCGGAAAGATGATATGGAAGGACATGGTGAAGGCGAACTGCGCCCGCGCCAGCGTTATGGCGTCGATCCCTTCGAACATCCGCCCTCTCCTTTCGCTGCCGCCGCCGCGGTCGAGGTGGAACGAAGTCTATCCGATTTTCGCTCCCGGCGCTCGCGACACGCGGACGCGCGGCGTTTTTGCAAGCGATGCAGCCATCCCGCGCCTCCGCGCGGCGCTTGCGGTTCGATCGGGAACTGGAATTGGTAACCCCATGCTGCTAGAAGGCTCCCGTTTTCCGGGCACAGCAGAGGATGAAATATGGCTGCCGGCAAGGACGCGCGCAGGGCGAACGCCAGCCGCACGACGAAGGAAACCGCGATCACCGTCGCCGTCGATCTCGACGGCGTCGGGCGCTCGGATATTTCCACCGGCGTCGGCTTCTTCGACCATATGCTGGAGCAGCTTTCGCGCCATTCGCTGATCGATATGGCGGTGAAGGCCAAGGGCGACCTTCACATAGACGACCACCATACGGTCGAGGACACGGGCATCGTGCTCGGCCAGGCGATCGCGAGCGCGCTCGGCGAGCGGCGCGGCATCGCCCGCTACGCCTCGATCGACCTCGCCATGGACGAGACGTTGACCAAGGCCGCGGTCGACGTTTCCGGCCGCCCCTATCTCGTCTGGAACGTTGAATTCTCCTCGCCGAAGATCGGTACCTTCGACACGGAACTGGTGCGCGAATTTTTCAACGCGTTGGCGCAGCATGCCGGCATCACGCTGCATGTGCTGAACCATTACGGCGCCAACAATCACCATATCGCCGAAACCTGCTTCAAGGCGGTGGCGCGGGCCTTGCGCGCCGCAATCGAGCCCGATCCGCGGCAGGCGGGAGCCATTCCCTCCACCAAAGGCACTCTGAAAGGCTAGGCTGTGGCGAGCTACGTGATCTTCGAGCCGCCGGGCCAGCCTGAGCCGGAGCGCGCGGTGTTCGTCCGCGACGGCTTCCATTGGCTGGCTTTCCTGTTTTCGGTGCTCTGGTTCCTCTGGTACCGGTTGTGGATAGAGGCGGGTCTCGTATTTGCCGCGATGGTCGGGCTTTCGGCGATCGAGGACATTGAGGGGCTGCAAGGCGCGGCGCTCGTCGTCTCGTTCCTGCTGGCGCTTGGTCTCGGCTTTGAGGCGCCGGCGCTGCGCATGGCGGCGCTGAGGCGGCGTGGCTGGCGCGAATGGGGCGTGGTCGAAGCGAATGACGGCGATGAGGCGGCGATCCGCTATCTGGCCGACGCCGACGCGGAGTTGCCCGTCGGCACCGGCCGCGAACCTCCGGCTTCGCCTTCGGGATCGGCGCCGGCGCGACGCCCGGCGGCGGTTCCGGTGCTGGGATTGCTCAACTATCCGGGCAGAAACTGAGATGCGCGTCGCCATCGTCGACTACGGCTCGGGCAATCTGCGCTCGGCCACCAAGGCCTTCGAGCGGGCGAGCCGCGAAGCCGGCATCGGCGCGGAGATCGAGCTGACCGCCGACGCCGGTCGCGTACGCGGCGCCGACCGCATCGTGCTGCCCGGCGTCGGCGCCTATGCCGATTGCCGCGCCGGCCTCGACGCCGTGCCCGGCATGGTCGAGGCGATCGAGGAGGCGGTCGTTGGCAAGGGGCGGCCTTTCCTCGGCATCTGCGTCGGCATGCAGCTGATGTCCGAGCGCGGGCTGGAAAAGAAGGTGACCCGGGGCTTCGGCTGGATCGCGGGCGACGTGAAGGTGATCGAACCGGCCGACCCGGCGCTGAAGGTGCCGCAGATCGGCTGGAACACGATCGAACTCAGGCGCGACCACCCGCTCTTTGCCGGCATCCCCACCGGAGAGGACGGGCTGCACGCCTATTTCGTGCATTCCTACCATCTCGACGCGAAGGACGAGGGCGACGTGCTGGCGGTCGCCGACTATGGCGGGCCGGTCACGGCGGCGGTGGCGCGCGACAACTGCGCCGGCACGCAGTTCCACCCCGAGAAGAGCCAGGCGCTCGGTCTGGCGCTGATCGCCAATTTCCTGAGGTGGAAGCCGTGATCCTCTTTCCTGCCATCGACCTCAAGGACGGCAAATGCGTGCGCCTGAAGCTCGGCGACATGGCGACCGCGACTATCTATAACGCCGACCCGGCTGCGCAGGCCCGCGCCTTCGAGGAACAGGGTTTTCGGTGGCTGCATGTGGTCGATCTGAACGGCGCCTTCGCCGGCAAGTCGGTCAATGGCGCGGCGGTCGGTGCTATCCTCAAGGCGACGAAGAATCCTGTCCAGCTCGGCGGCGGCATCCGTACCCTCCCGCAGATCGAGGACTGGCTCGACCGCGGGCTGGCGCGCGTGATCCTGGGCACGGTGGCGGTGCGCGATCCGGACCTCGTGCGCGAGGTTTGCCGCCTGTTTCCGGGGAGGATCGCGGTCGGCATCGACGCCAGGGACGGCAAGGTGGCGGTCGAGGGCTGGGCGGAAGCCTCCGAGCTTGACGCCATCGATCTGGCGAAAAAGTTCGAGGGCGCCGGTGTGGCGGCGATCATCTATACCGACATCGACCGCGACGGCATTCTTTCGGGCATCAACTGGGAAGCGACCATCGCTCTGGCCGACGCGGTTTCGATCCCCGTCATCGCATCGGGCGGGCTCGCCTCGCTGGCCGACATCCGCCGCATGACCATGCCCGATGCGAAGAAGCTGGAAGGCGCGATCTCCGGCCGTGCCCTCTATGACGGCCGCATCGACCCGAAAGAGGCGCTAGCGATCCTCAAGGAAGCGGCATGACCCTCAAGGCCCGAATCATCCCCTGTCTGGACGTCAAGGACGGCCCACGCCGCCCGCAGCCGCGAAGCGGCGAGGACGTGCAAAGAAAAAAAGAGGCGGCCGGCCGATGACCCTCAAGGCCCGAATCATCCCCTGCCTCGACGTCAAGGATGGCCCGCGCCGCCCGCAGCCGCGAAGCGGCGAGGACGGGCAAGGAAGAAGAGAGGCGGCCGTCCGATGACCCTCAAAGCCCGCGTCATCCCCTGTCTGGACGTCAAGGACGGCCGCGTCGTCAAGGGCGTCAATTTCGTGGACCTGATCGACGCCGGCGATCCGGTCGAGGCGGCTAAGGCCTATGACGCCGCCGGTGCGGACGAGCTCTGCTTCCTCGACATCACCGCCTCCTCCGAAAACCGCGAGACGATCTTCGACGTGGTTGCCCGCACGGCCGAGCAGTGCTTCATGCCGTTGACGGTCGGCGGCGGCGTGCGCGCGCTCGGCGACATCCGCAAGCTGCTTCTGGCCGGCGCCGACAAGGTCTCGATCAACTCGGCCGCGGTCGCCGATCCGGATTTCGTGGGCGCGGCGGCGGAAAAATTCGGCGACCAGTGCATCGTCGTGGCGATCGATGCCAAGAAGGTCTCCGTCGAGGGCGAGGATCGCTGGGAGATCTTCACCCATGGCGGGCGGCGGGCGACCGGCATCGACGCGGTGGAGTTCGCCAGGCGCGTGGTCGATCTCGGCGCCGGCGAAATCCTGCTGACCTCCATGGATCGCGACGGCACCAAGTCCGGTTATGACATCGCCCTGACGCGCGCCGTCTCCGACGCTGTGCATGTGCCGGTGATCGCCTCGGGCGGGGTGGGGGCGCTGGACGACATGGTGGCCGGTATCCGCGAAGGCCACGCCTCGGCGGTGCTCGCCGCCTCGATCTTCCATTTCGGCACCTGTTCGGTCGGCGAAGCCAAGCGCTATATGGCCAAGGCAGGCCTGCCGATGCGACTCGACTCGGGCCACTGATCCCGCTATCTGCGCGACATGAGCGATTTCTCCCTCGCGGACCTCGAAAGGATCGTCGCGCAGCGCGCCCGGTCGGGCGACCCGGAATCGTGGACGGCGAAGCTCTTCGCCGGCGGCATGGAGCGGGCGGCGAAGAAGTTCGGCGAGGAAGCGGTCGAGACCGTCATCGCCGCGCTCGGCGCCGACGCCAAGGCACTTGTTTCGGAGAGCGCCGACCTCCTCTATCATTGGCTCGTGGTGCTGGCGATCGCCGGCGTTCCGCTGTCGGACGTGCTTTCCGAACTCGAAAGCAGGACCGGCCGGACCGGTCTTCAGGAAAAGGCGTCGCGCAGCCGTAAGGAGTGAGTGGGTTCATGGATCAGCTTGCCCCGAACGAGCGATATTCGCCCTATCGTGTCTTTCCGGCGAAGGAATGGGCCGCCTTCCGCGACGGCACGCCGCTGACGCTGACCGAGGACGAGATAACGCGGCTGCGCTCGCTCAACGATCCGATCGACCTCGAGGAGGTCAAGCGCATCTATCTCTCCATGTCGCGGCTCCTTTCGGCCCATGTCGAGGCGAGCCAGCTCCTGTTCGGCCAGCGCAAGATCTTCTTCGGCGCGGACGATGCGGTGAAGACGCCCTTCGTCATTGGCGTCGCCGGGTCGGTGGCCGTCGGCAAGTCGACGACGGCCCGCGTGCTGAAGGAGCTTCTGGCGCGCTGGCCCTCCAGCCCCAAGGTCGACCTCGTCACGACCGACGGTTTCCTGCTGCCCAACGAAGTCCTGCGTCGCCAGAACCTGATGGAGCGCAAGGGCTTCCCGGAAAGCTACGATATCGGGGCCTTGCTGCGTTTCCTGTCTTCCATCAAGGCGGGGATGCGCGACGTGCGCGCGCCGCTTTATTCGCATCTCTCCTATGACGTGCTGCCCGGTGAGTTCGTCACCATCGACCGGCCCGACATACTGATCTTCGAGGGCATCAACGTGCTGCAGACGCGCGATCTGCCGAGCGACGGCAAGGCCGTGCCCTTCGTCTCCGATTTCTTCGATTTCTCGATCTATATCGACGCGGCGGAGGACCTTATCCACAACTGGTATGTCGCCCGCTTCATGCGCCTGCGCGAGACGGCGTTCCGCAAGCCGGAGAACTTCTTCCACCGCTATTCGCAACTGTCGGAGGACGCGGCGCTCGCCATCGCCGAAGGGCTGTGGACCAACATCAACCTGAAGAATCTGCGCGAGAACATCCTGCCGACCCGCCCCCGTGCCGACCTCATCCTGCGCAAGGGCGCGGATCATCTGGTCGAGGAAGTGGCGCTGAGGAAGCTGTAAAAAAAAACGAAGGCGCGGCCCCGGCGGGCAGGGAAGCCGGGGCCGCGTTCTCCCGGAGCCTTACTGGGCGTTGACTAGAGCGCCGATGATGCCCGACGTGATGCCGACCAGAAGATACTGGTTGTCGACCCGCACCCAGTGCTGGCCATGCGGCGGACGGCGCAGATGATAGCGGCCGTAATCCTTCACGACGACATAGTGCTGGCCGCGCGGCAGGCGGTGGCCGCGCTGCCAGCGCGTCTTCTTCACGATGACCTTCTTCTTCACGACATGCGTGGGGCGATGATCCCTGTGATGGAAGTCCTGCGGCTGAGCGAAGGCGGCCGGCGCGGCAAGAAGCGAAAGCGCCACGGTGGCGAGAAGAAGACGTTTCATGGGAGGGTTCCTTTTATTGACGACACCGCCCTTCTAGATGCCTCCGGTTGAACGTCACATGAACGGGTCTGTCAGAAAAGCGTAATGTATCCGGGATCTTAGCCGCTCGATGTGTCCGGGCGCTCCTCATCCGGCAGGCCGGCCAGCGCAAGGGAGGCATTGGTGTAGGCCGGATCGCCGGTCACTTCTTCGCCGATCCACTCGGGAAGCCGGGCGACGCTTGCCGCTTCCGGCGTCTCCAGTTCGGCGAGGACGAAACCTTCGAGTGCGCCATGGAATTCGTCCACCTCGAAGATATGGCCGTCATGCTTCACCAGATGCCGGGTTTTCTCGATAATACGCCCGATGGCGAAAGCCTGGATCTCCCGCGCATCCGACAGCGGAACCCTGTATTCGAATTCGTCCCGCTCCCCCGTGCCGGCGCCGAATTTGAGCGTCAGCCACGCCTCTTTGCCGTCGCGTATGCGGATACGGATCGAACGGTCGTCCGCCGCTGCAAGATAGAACTGAACGATGGCGTGCCGCGACGTAGCCGCCGGGCGCCAGCCGTCTCCCGCAACCAGGAATTTGCGCTCGATCTCCTTGGCCATGGCGCATGAAAACCGCTCGGCCGATCCGGCGCAAGGCCTGCGCCGGCGGATCGAAGATACAAGCGGAGACCGGAACCGGTGTTGTGCGCCGCCTCAAGCCCATGGAAGATGCCGGGCATTCCGGTTGCTTGACTTTAATCAATCGATTGATTAAACAGCCCCGCTATGAGCGACAAACCAGTCACCCAATCGGCCGAGCAGACGCGTCAGGCCCTCATCCGTGCCGGCCTGAAGCTTTTCGGCGAGCAAGGCTACGAAGGCACCTCGACCCGCCGGCTCGCGGCCGCCGCGGGCGCCAACATCGGCTCGATCGCCTATCATTTCGGCTCGAAGGAGGGCCTGCGCGCCGCCTGCGCCGATTTCATCGTCGAGACCATGAAAGGCATGGCCAGCCAGGCGCTGGCCTCCGCCGGCGACCCCAAGGATCCGGAAACCGCCCGGCGGCAGCTTCTGGCGGCGCTGGAACGGATGGTGGCCTTCATCGTGGCCAGCCCGGAAGCGGGAACCATCGTGCAGTTCGTCCTGCGCGAGCTTTCGCAGCCGACCTCGGCGCTCGACATCGTCTATGACGGCGTCTTCGAGCCGACCCACAGGCGGCTCTGCCGGATCTGGGCGGCGGCGACCGGCGAGGACGCGGAGAGCGAGCGCACGCGGATCACCGTCTTCACCATGATCGGCCAGGTGATCTATTTCCGCGTCGCCCGCGCCGCCGTACTGCGGCGCATGGGCTGGAACGAAGTCGGCACTAAGGAGGCGGCGGCCATCGCCGCGGTCGCCGGGGCCAACCTCATGGCCGTGCTCGACAGCAGGAAGGAGGGCCGGCCATGAGCATGCTTTGCGCGCTGCCCCTTGCCGCTTCGCTTTTCTCGGCCTGCGCGGCGCAGACCCCGCTCGCCGTCGGCTATGTCGAAGGCGAATACGCGCTTCTCGCGCCGATCGAGGTGGCGGAAGTCGACAGCGTGGCGGTGAAGCGCGGCGAAAGGGTGTCGGCGGGCGCGACCGTCGCCGTGCTGGAGGATAGCGACGCCAAGATCGCCGTCGCCCAGGCCGAGGCGGCGCTGGCCCAGGCCGAGGCGCAACTGGCCAATCTCAGGATCGGCAAGCGGCCCGACGAGATCGCCGTGCTCAAGGCGGCCATCGACATGGCCCGGGCGCAGCAGGCGGATGCGCAGCGCAAGGTCGACCGCCTTACCGACCTTTATGCCAAGGGCACGGCCACGCAGGCCGATTTCGATACGGCACGGACCGGCCTCCAGACCGCTGCCGCCGAGGTCGAGCAAGCCAAGGCCAATCTCGCCGTAGGCAATCTCCCGGCGCGGCCGGAGGAGATCAAGGCCGCCGAGGGTGCGGTCGCGCAGGCCCGCGCATCGCTCGACCAGGCGCGCTGGCGGCTGGCGAAGCGGGTGATCAAGGCGCCGGCGGCGGGCCGAGTCAACGACATCATCCGCAACCCGGGCGACGTCGCCGGCCCGCAGGCGCCGGTCGTCTCCATGCTGCCGGACGGCGCCGTGAAGCTGACGCTCTATTTGCCGGAGCCGGCTCTTTCCTCCGTCAAGGTCGGCTCGATGCTCGACGTGCATTGCGACGGCTGCAAGCCCGGGCTCCAGGCGCGCGTGAGCTACGTATCGCCCGATCCGGAGTTCACGCCGCCGGTCATCTACTCGCTCGAGACCAGGCAGAAGCTCGTCTACCTGATCGAGGCGAAGCCGGTCGGGGATACGACGCGCCTGCAGCCGGGGCAGATCGTGGATGTGGGGCCGCACGATGGCGCCGATTGAGAATGTCGGCCGTGCTTCGTCGGCCAACTCTTACGCCATCGACGTCCACGGCCTCGTCAAGCGCTTCGGCACGAAGACCGTCGTCGACCATGTCTCGATGAAGGTCGCGGAAGGCGAGATCGTCGGCTTCCTCGGTCCGAACGGCTCCGGCAAGACCACCACGATCCGCATGATGTGCGGCCTGCTGACGCCCGACGAGGGCGGCGGAACGGTGCTCGGTTACGACCTCGAGACCGAGAGCCTCAGGATCAAGAACGAAGTCGGCTACATGACGCAGCGCTTCTCCTTCTACGAGGATTTGACGATCGGGGAAAACCTCGCCTTCGTGGCGCGGCTCTACCGGCTGAAACCGGTGGAGGAGCATGTCGCGCGGACGCTCGCCGATCTCGGCCTGACCAGCCGCCGGAACCAGCTTGCAGGCACGCTTTCCGGCGGCTGGAAGCAGCGCCTGGCTCTCGCCGCCTGCATCATGCATTCGCCGAAGCTGCTGCTGCTCGACGAGCCCACGGCCGGCGTCGACCCGAAGGCCAGGCGCGAATTCTGGGACGAGATCCACCGGCTCGCCAATGGCGGGCTGACCGTCCTCGTCTCCACTCACTACATGGACGAGGCGGAGCGCTGCCACCGCATCAGCTACATCTCCTACGGCCGGATGCTCGCCACCGGCACGGTGGAGGAGGTCGTGCGCGATGCCGGGCTGACAACCTTCGTCATCCGTGGGCCGCGCCTCGACCGCATTGAAGCCGATCTTGCCGGCAAGCCGGGCATCGACCAGGTCGCGCCGTTCGGGGCGACGCTGCATGTCGTCGGCGCCGACAGGGCGGCGATAGAGCGGACGCTTGGCTCGCTCAAGAAGGAGCACGGCATCACGATCGAGCCGGGCGAGACCAGCCTGGAGGACGTCTTCATCCAGTTCATGGGCAAGGCGAAGGACAATATGGGATGAGGAGCGCGCCAGACTTTCCCTCCCCCTTGAGAGGAGGGTGGCCCGTAGGGCCGGGTGGGGTGTCTCTGACGGTGCTCCGCGTCATCTTTGGGATCGTGGTAGTCGAGGTGATCCCACCCGCCGCGCTGCGCACTTTTCCCTCCCCTCGAGGGGGAGGGAAAACATGAGCTTCTCCCTCGCCCGGCTCGGCGCGCTGCTGACGAAGGAATTCATCCAGATGCGGCGCGACCGCATCACTTTCGCGATGATGCTCGCCGTGCCGCTCATCCAGCTCGTGCTGTTCGGCTACGCCATCAACAACGACCCCAAAAGGTTGCCGGCGGCGCTCGTCGCCACCAGCCAGGACCACTACACCCGCGCCATGGTCACGGCGTTGATCAACACCGGCTACTACCGTTTTGACGACGTGGCGCGAACGGCCGCCGAGGCCGACGATCTGATGGCTAAGGGCGAGGTCTCCTTCATCGTCACCATTCCCGCCGACTTCGCCCGGCGGGTCGACCGCCAGGACCATCCGCAGATACTGGTCGAGGCCGACGCCACCGACCCGGCGGCGGCGAGCGGCGCGATCTCGACGCTCGGCACCGTCGCCGCGCAGGCGCTCCTGCGCGAAGAGGGGAAAGAGGCCGTGGCGAAGCAGGATGCGGCGAACGCGCTCGATGTCGTCGTGCACCGCCGCTACAACCCGGAGGGCATCTCGCAATACAATATCGTGCCCGGCCTGCTGGGCGTCATCCTGCAGATGACCATGACGATGATGACGTCGATCGCGCTGACCCGCGAGATCGAGCGCGGCACGATGGAGAACCTGCTCGCCATGCCGGCGAGCCCGTTCGAGATCATGCTCGGCAAGATCCTGCCCTATCTGGTCGTCGGCGCCGTGCAGGTCTTCGTCATCCTTGCCGCCGCGAAGCTCCTGTTCGGCGTGCCCTTCGTCGGCGGCCTGCCGCTGCTCCTGTTCGCGGTGACCGCCTTCGTCGCGGCGCTGGTGCTGCTCGGCTACACGATCTCCACGCTGGCGCGCACGCAGATGCAGGCGCTGCAGCTCACCGTCTTCTTCTTCCTGCCGTCGATCCTGCTCTCGGGTTTCATGTTCCCCTATCGCGGCATGCCGGACTGGGCGCAATGGATCGGCGAGTTCCTTCCGCTCACCCACTTCCTCAGGATAATCCGCGCGGTGATGCTGAAGGGCGCCGATCTCTCCGAGGTCGGCTCCGAGGTCGGGATACTCGGCCTGTTCATCGTCGCTTATGCCGGCGCGGCGCTGCTCAGGTTCCGGCGCACGCTGGACTAGCGAGGCTTCATCACGTCACCGTGATCCCGGAGAAGGAATAAACCGCCTTCTCCGCTGGTCTCCCCGGCATACGCCGATGGCGGCGTTGCAGGAGATCGACATGACCCACCATCACGACGAAGAGGGCGGCATGACCCGCCGCCACGCACTGGAATGCATGATCTGGGCCGGCACCGGCGTGCTGTGGACGGTATCGGGCGGCGTCCCGGTTTCTCTCAGCCTGCTCGACAAGGCTGCGGCAGCGGAGGCGATGAGTTCCGGCTTCACCTTCCTGCAGATTTCGGACAGCCATATCGGCTTCGACAAGGCGGCCAATCCGCACGCGATCGACACGCTGAAGGAGGCAATGGCCAAGGTGGAGGCGCTGCCCGCGAAGCCTGCCTTCCTGATCCATACCGGCGACATCACGCATCTTTCCAAGGCGGCTCAGTTCGACAACGCCGCGCAGATCATCGACGGCGCCGGTCACATCGTGCATTACGTGCCGGGCGAGCACGATTTGATCGACGATGGCAACGGCCGCGCCTATCTCGACCGCTACGGCAAGGGCAAGAAGGGCGCGGGCTGGTATTCCTTCGACCAGAACGGCGTCCATTTCATCGGGCTCGTCAATGTCGTGAACCTGAAGGCCGGCGGCCTCGGCAATCTCGGCGCCGAGCAGCTCGCCTGGCTGGCGGACGACCTCAAAGCGGTGTCGAGTTCGACTCCGGTAGTCGTCTTCGCCCATATCCCGCTCTGGACGGTCTATGCCGACTGGGGCTGGGGCACCGATGATTCGGAGCAGGCGCTCGCGCTCCTCAAGCGCTTCGGCTCGGTGACGGTGCTGAACGGCCACATCCACCAGATCATGCAGAAGGTGGAGGGCAACGTCACCTTCCATACGGCCCGCTCCACCGCCTTCCCGCAGCCAGCCCCAGGCACCGCCAAATCGCCGGGGCCGATGACCGTGCCCTCCGGCAAGCTCCGTGGCCTGCTCGGCATCACCGACGTCGCCGTCAGGAACGGCAAGGAAGAGCTGGCGATCGTCGACAGCACGCTCGCCTGAGCTCGCGAGGAAAGGAAATTCCCATGTTCTGCAAGCAGTTTCGTACAGGCCGTCACGCTGCCGTCTGCGCCGGCCTCGGTCTCGCCTTGATGGCCGCGACGCCGCTCCATGCGGCGGAGCCGGTGCTGGTGAAGATCGACAATTTCTCCTTCTCCCCGGCGAGCCTGGTGGTGAAGGCGGGCACGACCGTCACTTTCGAGAACGACGACGACATCCCGCACCTCGTTATCGCCAATGACGGCTCGTTCCGCTCGAAGGCACTCGATACCGGCGACAGCTACAGCTTCACCGCGGGCAAGCCCGGCGACTATCCCTATTTCTGCGGGCTTCACCCGCATATGCAGGGTACGATAAAAGTGACTCCGTGAGGGACGGTTTACGCGACTGTCCCGGAATGCGGGGCAAGACGGCAGTGGCGAATGGCGAGCGCTCCGCCGAGCTTTTCCGCGAGGTGGTTCTTCCCCATCTCGCGGACGCCCTGTCGCTCGCCCGTTGGCTGACCGGCAACGCCCATGACGCCGAGGACGTGGTGCAGGAGGCCTGCCTCAAGGCGCATGCCGGCATCGGGAGCTACCAGGGCGGGAATGCCCGCGCCTGGCTGCTGGCGATCGTACGCAACGCCTCCTACACCTGGCTTGCGCGCAACCGTTCGCGCACGCTGGTGGGCGTCGGCGACATCGGCGATCTCGAAGACCTGGCGCCGCCTTCCAACCCGACCACGGGGGAGGGCAACCCTGAGGCGGCGCTGATCGCGCGGGCGGACAGCGCTGTGCTGGAAAGGGCGATCGAGGCGCTTCCGCACGCCTTTCGCGAGATCGTGGTCCTGCGCGACCTCAACGGGCTGAGCTATCGCGAGATCGCGGCAATGCTCGGCCTGCCCATCGGCACGGTGATGTCGCGCCTGGCGCGGGCGCGCGGACGGTTGATGGCTGAAATCAGGAGTTCCGATGCGCGAGCATGAGACATTGCCGACGGACCCGGACGATCTCCGCCTGCTGATCCATGCCCATGTGGATGGGGAACTGGACGCGGCGACGGCGCTGGCGCTGGAGCGCCGCCTGGCCGCCGATCCCGCGCTTGCGGCCGAACATGCGCGGATCGCCGCCCTGCGGCAAAGCATCCGCCGGCTGCCCCAGCCGGAACCCAGCACGGAATTCCAGGCCCGTATCGCCGCGCTCGGCGCGTCCGGCCCACGCATGCCTTCGCGGGCCGGGCTCCGGCGTCCTTCCTTCGAATGGGGTGCGCTGGCCGCCTCGATTCTCGTCACCGCGGTCCTCGCAAGCGGCGTGACGCGCTGGGCGATGCTGCAGACCGGACCGGAGGACTTTGCCGCGGCCATTGCCAACGACCATCGCCGCAGCCTGCTTGCTGCAAGTCCCGTCGATGTCGCCTCCTCCGACCGGCACACGGTGAAGCCGTGGCTCGATGCGAAGCTCGGATTTTCGCCGCCGGCGCCCGATCTCGCGAAGGAAGGCTTCGCGCTGATCGGCGGCCGGATCGAAGTGGTCGGAAACAAGCCGATGCCGGCGCTCGTCTACCGCCACAACGAGCATCTGATCACGCTCGTCGCCGCGCCGCAGGAGCCGGGAGCGAAGACTCAACCGGACATCACGAACCTCTCCGCCGCCGGCCTGTCGCTCGTGCACTGGAGCGACGGCGCCTTTTCCTATTGGGCGATCTCCGACGCCGAGCGGAGCGTGCTCGATGACTTCGTCCGCCGGTTCAGAGCAGCGAGTGCCGGCGGGTAGTAGTACGAGAAATCGTCAAGTTTGACCGCCCGGAGTCCATCACCCTTCCGGCCCGTCGGGCGGCCACCACCTCTGGCAGTGGAGGAGAGCCGCGGCACCGCCGCTTTCCCTCCCTTCCAGGGGAGGGTGCCTCGCGTAGCGAGGCGGGTGGGGTGTATCGGCCAGCTATATGCGACTGCCCTGTCGCTAACGGGTAGAAATGCCCGCCCTTCGATAGACTCAAGAGGGTGACGAGGGACATGGCGTGCGGCAAGAAAATCAAGGCGCTGCTATTGCCGCGCTCCCCCGACAAGCGCCGCAAAAATCTTGAGATCGACATTGCCGCCGGAGAGCACGATCGCGATCGTCTTGCCGGCAAGATCGATCTCGCCGGAGGAAAGCGCGGCAAAGCCGGCCGCCCCGCCCGGCTCGACGATCAACTTCAGATGGGCTGCGGCGTCGCGCATCGCCGCGACGATCGCCGCTTCCGGAACGGCGGCCACGCCGGCCACCAGCCTGCGGTTGATGGCGAAGGTGAGTTCGCCCGGCATCGGCGACATCAGCGCGTCGCAGATGGAGGTGGCGCTCGGATCGGCCGCCAAGCGGCTGCCGGCGGCGAGCGAACGGCGCGTGTCGTCGAAATTCTCGGGTTCTCCGCCCCAGATTTGCGTGTCCGGCGAAAGCGCCTTGATCGCGGTGGCGATGCCGGCCATCAGCCCGCCGCCGCCGCAGGGTGTCACGACCGCGTCGAGCCGGACGCCCATCGCGGCCGCCTCCTCGGCGATCTCCAGTCCGACCGTCCCCTGCCCGGCGACGATCAGCGGATCGTCGAAAGGCTTTACCAGCGCCATGCCCTGCTCGACGTAAGGGCGCGCCACGGCCTCCCTGTCGTCCCGATAGCGGTCGTAAGGCACGATCTCGGCGCCCATCGCGCGCACATTGTCGGCCTTGATGGCGGGCGCGTCCGCCGGCATGACGATGACGGCCCGAATGCCGAAGAGCTCGGCTGCGGCGGCCACGCCCTGGGCATGGTTGCCGGAGGAGAAGGCGACCACGCCGCGCGCCCGTTCCGCCTCCGTCAGCGAAGAGATCTTGTTGTAGGCGCCGCGGAACTTGAACGAGCCTGTGCGCTGCAGGACCTCCGGCTTGAAGAGCAGCCGAGCGCCGAATTTGCCGTTGAGCGCGGCGGATTCCAGAAGCGGTGTGCGCCGCGCCAGCCCCTCGATGCGCTTCGCCGCCGCGCGGATGTCGTCGATCGTCGGCGTCGCAGGGACAGGCTGGGCGTGAATGGTCATCGGTCTTCAGGCTCCATGCGTGCGGAAGCGTCTTCTGACCCGCATCGGCTCTCTTTTACCAGCGAATATTTATGATGGAACGGATTTTCCCGGCGGATCGACGACCCGGCCGGGAACAGCCTGATCCCGCGGCGGATGCCGTCGCGGGACCTGAGTTAGCAGACAGGGAAAGGCAGGACGGTCCCCGCAGCGTGTATCGCCATCCTCAGACTCATCTCGCTTGACCCTTTCCTTGCGGGGGCATAAAGCAGTTTAGAATTATTCTAAACTGAGGCCCCCGCCCCATGCTTTCGCGATTCTTTGGCTTCGGCCGCCGCGACTTTTCCTCCCTCAGCGAACAGGAAATCCTGGCGCTCGCCATTTCCTCGGAGGAGGATGACGGCCGCATCTATGGTGCCTATGCCGATGGACTGCGCGAGGATTTTCCGCAATCGGCGAAGGTCTTCGATGAGATGGCCGAGGAGGAGGCACATCACCGCGACGTGCTGATCGAGATGCACCGCAAGCGCTTCGGCGACAGGATTCCGCTGATCCGCCGCGAGCATGTGCGCGGCTATTTCGAGCGCAAGCCCGACTGGCTGGTCAGGCCGCTCGGCATCGATCATGTGCGCACACAGGCCGAACAGATGGAGGAGCAGGCCTACCGCTTCTATCTCGAGGCGGCGAAGCGCACCGGGGATGCCTCGACGCGCAAGCTCCTCGGCGACCTCGCTGTCGCGGAGAAGTCGCATGTGTCGATGGCGCACCGGCTCGGCCTCAAGCATGTGCCGGAAGGCGTTGCCGCGGAAGAGCGGCAGGAAGAGCGCAAGAAGTTCATCCTGACCTATGTCCAGCCGGGGCTCGCCGGGCTGATGGACGGGTCGATCTCGACGCTGGCGCCGATTTTTGCGGCCGCCTTCGCCACGCAGAACACCTGGGCGACCTTCCTGGTCGGGCTATCGGCGTCGGTCGGCGCCGGCATCTCTATGGGATTCACCGAGGCGGCGCACGACGATGGCAAGATCTCCGGACGCGGCTCGCCGCTGAAGCGGGGCCTGGCGAACGGATTGATGACCGCGCTCGGCGGACTCGGCCACACGCTGCCCTATCTCATTCCGAGCTTCTGGACGGCGACGGTGGTGGCGGCGATCGTGGTCTTCTTCGAATTGTGGGCGATCGCCTTCATCCAGAACCGCTATATGGAGACGCCGTTCCTGCGCGCCACCTTCCAGGTGGTGCTGGGCGGCGCGCTGGTCTTCGCGGCCGGCGTCCTGATCGGCAATGCATGATGCCGATAGCTCTTTGATTGCCCGTTATGGGCGTGAATAAGTCTCGGCATGAAGGGCGCG
The DNA here is from genome assembly GCA_001896885.1 of Rhizobiales bacterium 65-79. Lineage (GTDB taxonomy): Bacteria > Pseudomonadota > Alphaproteobacteria > Rhizobiales > Rhizobiaceae > Mesorhizobium_L. The sequence goes on from MKRJ01000048.1 coordinate 15,593, forward strand.
AACCGGGAACCCATGCCCGAGCGGTTCCGTATCGCCCATAGTCGAAGCTCCCGAATACCAGGATCCGTCACGCGGCCTCGTAGTCCGGCATGTCGATATCGTCGTTCAGGTCGCCGACGAAGAAGTCGGCGACCTTCGGGATGACCATCAGCCGCATCATCCAGTTGCGGAAGGTGACGCCGAAATCGGTCCCCGGCACGAAGGAGGAGGCGAATTTGCGCGCCGAGGCCTGTTTGGCGGCAAGGAACGGCTTCATGCGCGCCTCGTAGCCGGCGAAGGCGGCCGCATGGCCATGGCCGGCGCGGGCTATCTCCCCGGCGAGCACATAGGCTTCCGCCATCGCCAGGCCGCAGCCTTCGCCGGCCAGCAGCGACACGCAGGCAGTGGCATCGCCGACCAGCGCCACCCTTCCTTTCGTCCAGCGCGGCATCGCGATCTGGCTGACACGGTCGAAATAGATCTCTCCGGCGTTTTCCATCGCGGTGAGGATCGCCGGTATCTCCCATCCCATACCGGCGAATTCCCGCCGCAGCACCGCGCGGCGACCTGCGTCATCCGCAGGGACCGGCGTTGGCTCGCGCTCACGCCAGCAGAACATGAACAGTGTCCGGTCTCCGCGTTTGGAGAAGCGCGACACCTGGCGGCCGGCGAGCGCATGGCTGACATAGGCGAGTTCGTCGCGCGGCCGGTAGCCGGTCAGCTCGAAAGCCGCGACATTGTAGCCGAGGAAGCGCTCGAATTCGGCCTCCTCGCCGAACACCAGGGAACGGACCCGCGAGTGCAGTCCGTCCGCCCCTATCACGAGGTCGAAATCCCGCGACTGCGCATGGTCGAAGCCGACATGGGTGTGGTCGGCTGCCTCATCGACCGAGGCAATACTGTCGCCGAAGAGCGTCTCGACCTTCCCATCGATCGCGGAATAGATCGCGGCGGCAAGGTCGCTGCGCTGCAGGCTGGTGAAGCGGCCCCTGGTCATGCGCGAGAAGACGTCGGTCGGGAAGCCGCCGGACTTTTTCCCATGGGTGTCGACGAAGCGCACTTCCCCGACCTCATAACCCGCTTCGAGCAGTCGAGGCAGGATTCCCATCTTTTCGGCGATGTCGTAGCCGGAGCCCCAGAAATCGACGACGTAGCCGCCGGAGCGGAGCGCCGGCGCCTTCTCGATGAGCACGGGCTCGTGCCCGTGATGGAGCAGCCAGTAGGCAAGCGCCGGCCCGGCAATGCCGGCGCCGTTGATGGCGATCTTCATTGTGTCTTTCCTTTCTGCCGGGAAAGTTCGACGAGCAGCCCCCATGCGGCGTCGATCTCCTTGTCGTTGCCGAAAGCCATGCGGTGTATGGCCGAGCCGTCGAGCTGCATGGCCACCAGTCGGGCGAATGCCGCCGCGTCCTCGCTTCGAGCAAGCTTGGGCGAGAAAAGGGCGCGAAGCCGCTCGAGCAGCGCATCGCCGGAGGCCTGCAGCTGCGTGCGCAGCCTTTCATCGAACATGGCGCGCGACATCAGCGCGAGATAGGCGTTGAAGAAGCCGCGTTGCGACCGCACGAGCTCGGCGGTGCCGCGCCCGAGAATCTCGACGGTTTCGGCGAGGGACGCATTCGGCTTCATGTCGATGGCGAGGCTGCCGGCGATCATGCGCTCGAAGGCGGCCGTCGGGATCTCGTCGATCGACGGGAAGTGATGGAAGAGCGTCGCCTTGGAGACGCCTACCTCGCGGGCCAGCGCCGAGGCGCTGAAGCCATCCGGGCCATCGCGCCCGAGAACGGTGACGGCGGCGTCGATGATGGCGGAGCGGGTGTCGCGACGGGGCATGGAGCAAAGGTAATACTGACCGATCGATCGGTCAATACGTGTCTCTAGAAACGGGCGCTCGATTGCCAAAAGAAGGAGGCGGGCACGAAATCGTGCCCGCCTCCGCACCAAGGAGAAAGGATGATTGCCGCTGTCAGGCGGCCTTGAGGTTGACTTCGCTCTCGGCGATCTGCGTCAGCTTCTTGTCGGCGGCGCGCTCCTCGTCGAGCGTTTGCTTGAGGAGCCTGGCGCAATCCTCGCGGCCGGCTTCCTCGGCCCATGCCATCAGAGTACCGTACCGCGTGATCTCATAGTGCTCCACCGCCTGCGCGGCGGCGATCAGGGCGGCGTCGAGCACGCGCTTGTCCTCGACCTCGCCGGAAACGTCGTCGGCCTCCTCGAGGATTCCGTCTATCGCGGGACAGTCGACGCCCTCGGCGTCGAGATCGAGCATGTCGAAGATTTCCTCGAGCCTAGCGACGTGGTTTCTCGTCTGCTCCAGATGCTCCGAGAAGCCGTTCCTGAGATCGGCGTTCGAGGCCTTGTCGACCATCTTAGGCAACGCCTTCAGGATTTGCGCCTCTGCATAGTAGATGTCGCGCAGCTGATGCACGAACAGATCATCCATCGTTTCGATGTCCTTGGAAAAGAGTCCCATTGTCGTACCTTCCTGCTGTTTTACGGGTTCGGAAAAGCGGAGAACGGTCCGTCTCCGCGGGGCTGGTTCTCTCCCTGCCCGCCCAACGTCGCCGGCCGGGGCTTGTTCCGAATATTTCACGGGCAGCCGCGATCGTGAACGGACCGGCGGCCTCAGCCGTCATTTTCCGCGGTAAGGTCTTCGGGCCTTATGCCTTCGGCGGCGGGGTCGCTCAGATAGCCCCTTGCATGCGCCCATTCGCGCAACACCGAGAGCACGGCCTGCGACTTCGTCTCGTTCGCCTCGTGCTCGCCGATGAAACGGTCGATGGCGCGCGAAAGATCGCCCGGCAGGCGCAACAGGATTTCCTCGTCCTTGTCGAATTGGGAGGCTACGTTCATGGGGGCTTCCTTTTGATATCGCCACGTCTCTGCTGCATAGCACAGGCGCTGCACGCGATGATGTCCTTCGTCGGGGAAGTAACGGCCGATGCGCCCCGGCGTTCCGGAACGGCCTCGTCTCCCGATCGACAGCTTGTCGCTTTCTTCGAGGCCTCTTCGTTCCGGCGCCGCTATGGTCTATGCTGGATCAGGCGGGCATTGATCGGGCCGGCAGCGGCGAGAGGTGAAGAAGATGACTGATTTTCCATCCATGCGAACGGAGACGAGGCTGCGCAGGCATCTGCACGACCACTGGAAAGCCTACACGATCCAGGGCGTCATCGAGATCATCGTCGGCATACTGGCGATCCTGGCGCCCTTCGCCGCGACGCTGGCGACCACGATCTTCTTCGGCTGGCTTTTCCTGATCGGCGGCGTGGTCGGCGTGATCTCGGCGATCCGCGCCCGCGAGGCGCCCGGCTTCTGGGCCAGTCTGGCGCTTTCCGTGCTTTGCGCCGTGCTCGGCATCATGTTCCTGATCAATCCGCTTTCGGGCGCGGTGACGCTGACCTGGATCATGGCCACGTTCTTCATCCTGTCGGGTGTCTTCAACTTCGCCATCGCGCGGGCCTTCAGTGCCTCCACCGGCCGCTTCTGGCTCGTGGTCATTTCCGGCATCATCGACGTCGCGCTGGCGCTGATGCTGATCATTGGCCTGCCGATGACGGCCATCTGGGCGATCGGCCTCTTCGTCGGGATTTCCTTCCTGACATCGGGCTTTTCGGTGCTCTTCGCCGCCCTCGACGCGCGCAACAACCCGCCGGCGAGACTTTAGGCATTGGTAGCGGAAGGGCGGGCATTCTTCGAGGCCCGCTCCGCCATTACTCACCTCGGGGCGTTGCCAGCGTTGTGCTTTTCCGGGAAGAGCGAGGCGAGCCCCTCGGCCGAGGCCGCGCAGACGCCGCGCTCGGTGATCAGTCCCGTCACCAGCCGTGCCGGCGTCACGTCGAAGGCCGGGTTGGCGGCCGGCGTCGTTTCCGGCGAGATACGGACCCGCGTTATGCGTCCGTCCTCGCCGCGCCCCTGCACGTAGGACACTTCGTCGGCCGAACGCTCCTCGATCGGAATCTCCTTCAATCCGTCGCGCACGGTCCAGTCGATGGTCGGCGAGGGGAGGCCGACATAGAAGGGCACGTTATTGTCCCGGGCGGCGAGCGCCTTCAGATAGGTGCCGATCTTGTTGCAGACGTCGCCGTTCGCCGTCGTCCGGTCGGTGCCGACGATGACCATGTCGACCATGCCGCGCTGCATCAGATGGCCGCCGGCATTGTCGACCACGAGCGTATGCGGCACGCCGTGGCAGCCGAGTTCCCACGCCGTCAGGAACGCGCCCTGGTTGCGCGGCCGCGTCTCGTCGACATAGACATGCATCGGCACGCCTTCCTCCGTGGCGAGATAGATCGGCGCGGTCGCCGTGCCGTAGTCGACCGTGGCTACCCAGCCGGCATTGCAATGGGTGAGGATATTGACCGGCTCTCCCGGCTTTTTGCGTGAGGCGACCTCGCGGATGAGCGCCAGCCCGTTGCGGCCGATGGCGCGGTTGATCTCGACGTCCTCGTCTGCGATCTCCGCTGCGCGCCGGTAGGCGGCGTCGGCGCGCTCCGACGACGGCAGCGGCTTCAGCACCGCGCGCATGTCGTTCAGCGCCCAGCGCAGATTGATGGCGGTCGGGCGGGTGGCGTGCAACGTCTCCCAGGCCGCGTCGAGCGCGGCGTCGGACGGATCACGGCGCATCTCGAGCGCCACGCCGTAGGCCGCCGTGGCGCCGATCAGCGGCGCGCCTCGCACCCACATCTCGCGGATGGCGACTGCGGCGGCATCCAGCGTATGCAGCGTCTCGACGCGGAATTCATGCGGCAGCCAGCGCTGATCGATGATGTCGACCGCGTGGCCGTCATCGTTAAGCCAGATCGAGCGGTAATGGTGTTCTCCGACTTTCATGCATCCTGTCCGATTGGTGGTCGTTGGTGATTATCAAATCGGCCCCTCGGTCTTGGTCAAATCGACCGATGGCTAGCGGGCGACGACCGCCGCATATATTCGCTCCGCCAGCGCGTTGACTTCCTCGATCGAGTGGATTCGCCGGCGGTTAACGGCAAGATGCCGGCCGAGTTCGAGCGCGCCCGTCTCGCATCTGGCGCGCAGGCCCGTATCTTCAATGCTTTCGAAATCGGCATTGTGGGCGAGACCGAGAATGCGACGGTGCATCTCAACCCCGGCGAAGCCGAGCGTATCGGCCCAGAGGCCGGCGAGGAAATGGTCGAGCGCTTGTTCGGCGCCGAGCCAGTCGCCCTGGTCCTCGAAAAGCTCCCGCCGATAGAGGATGCCGTTGCGCTCCTCGCGCCACAGCCGCGAGAACTCCTCGCGGAACACGGCCCAGGCCTCGACGATGGTGGCGAGCAGCCATTGCCGCATTGCCTCGCGGCTGCCGTCCGCCTCGTGGCCGCGTTGGGAAAAATACGACATCCAGAGGTTGGAGAAATACATGCCGGTGTCCAGCGCCATCGGCCCGTAAAAGGCGAATTCCGGGTCGATCACCTTGGTTTCGGTGTCCGTCACCATGATCGAGCCCGAATGCAGGTCGCCATGCACCATGGTCTGCGCGTTGGCGCAGAAGAGATGCTTCATGTGCTGCGCGGCGACTTTCAGGTCGCGGTCGGCACGGAGACGGGCGACGATGCGGTCGAGTTCCGGCGAGGTATGACGATTGCGCGGCGCGTCGAAATAGGGATCGGTGAAGACGAGGCTCTCGGTGATGTCGCAAAGCTCGACATTGCCGGCGAAGAGCGCGAGGTCGGCCTTGCGTTTCGCCGTGTCCATGGCGAGGTCGGAACCGCGGAAGAGCGTGCGCGCCATGAACAGGCCCATGTGACGGGCAAGCTCCGGCAATTGCCGTCCCTCTATCAGCGCCCGCCTCAGGATCACGTGGGGCGAAAGATAGTCCATGATGATCAGCGCCTGCGCCTCGTCGAAATGATGGATCGCCGGCACCATGCCCGGATCGCGCGCGTTCTGCCGGGTTAGCGCGTGATATTCGAAGAAGGAGCGCTTGAGCGGCAGCGGCCAGCTGTCGCCGACCAGCCGCACATAGGGCAGCGCCTGCTTGACGACGACCGCGCCGCGATCGCCCTCGACGATGAAGACGAGGTTAAGGTTGCCGTCGCCGACCTCGCGCACTTTCCATGTGTCGGCCGGGCCTAGGTTTCCGTCAAGCGCCGCGATGTCCGCCAGCCGACCCGGCAGGCTCTCGACCGTCAGCGGCTCGAAGACAGGCTTGTCCATTTCATCTCCTCCCGGCTATCGCCGTCGTCCGCTACCCCTCGCCCGCTTCGCTTCGCGAACCACCCTCTCCCCGCCGGGAAGAGGAGCGCCGGCCGCGCCGCTTCTTCTCTCCGACGGGGAGAAGGTGGCCCGAAGGGCCGGATGAGGGGGTAATCCTCGTGTTCACCGCAGCGCCGCTGCGATATTCCCGCCATCCACCGTGGTCACGTCGGCGGTCGTGCGCTCCGCCAGAGCCTGGTGCAGGAAAGCCTCGGCGACATGCTCGGCCCTCACTTCCTGGTGCAGCAAATTGCCCGACATGTACTCCTTTTCCGAGACGCCGCGCGCCTTCGACCGGCTGGCGATCATGGCGTCGTCGAGCAGGCCGGAGCGGATACGGTCGGCATTGACGGCGTTCGAGCGCACGCCGATCGCGCCATATTCCAGCGCGTATTGCCTCGACAGGAAGAGCGTCGCCGCCTTGGGCAGGCCGTAGGCGCCGAAATTGGCGCCCGGATTGATGGCCTGCTTCGACGTATTGAAGAGAAGCACGCCGCCCGTGCCCTGCTCCTTGAAGATGCGCACGGCGTTCCGCGCCACGCTCTGGTGCGAGAAGAAATTGAGCTCGAAGCTCTTGCGCAGGAGCGCGTCGTCGAGTTCCGCGATCTTCCCTTCGAAGGCTGCGCCGGCATTCGACACGACAATGTCTATTCCGCCAAAAGTCTTGACCGCCGCGTCGAACGCCGCGCGCACGGATGCGGGGTCGGTCACGTCGCAGGCGACGCCGATCGAATTGTTGCCGGCCGCCTTCGCCGCGGCTTCCGCCTTGCTGGCGTCGAGGTCGGCGACGACGGCATGCGCGCCATAGGCGGCGAAGAGCTTCGCCGTCGCCGCGCCGATCGCGCCGCCGCCGCCGGTAACGAGCAGCACCTGGCCGGTGAGCGGCTTCGGCTTGTTGCCGGCGAGTTTCGCCTGCTCCAGCGACCAGTATTCCAGTTCGAAGAGCTCGGCCTTGGAGAGCGGATGGAACGTGCCGGCCGCCTCGGCCCCCGCGACCGCCTCGATCCACATCTCGCCGACATCGGAGGCGATGCGCGCATCCTTGTATGTGCGGCCGAAGCCGAACATGCCGAGACCCGGCACCAGCGCCAGCCGAGGCATGGGATCGAGCATGGTGCGGGCGACGTCGTCGCGGGCGTCGTTCGTCTTGAAGTAGTCGGTATAGTCGGCGACATATTTCGCCACCCGCGCTTTTACCTTTTCCGCGTAGCCGGCCGGATCGCCCGCCTCCGGCGCATCGAGCACGATCGGCCCCGTCTTGATGCGGATCGACAGGTCGGGCGTGCTGACGCCCGATGCAGCCAGCCGCTCGAGGTCGGCCGAAGCCAGAAATTCCCTGACCTTCGGCGAGGTGCGGAAATCGGCGACGAAGCGGTCGAACCGCCCCTCGCCCCGCGGGAAAGCGACGGCGCCGCGCAGCGTCGGCGCGATCTCCTCCGGCCGCGCCAGCTTCGCCGGCAGAGCAGCTTTCTTGCCCGTCCGGGCCTTGGAAGCGATATATTGTTCCGCAACCGTAACATACTCGATCATGCGGCTGTAGGCTTCTTTGGCGCTGTCGCCGAAGGTGAAGATGCCGTGCTTGTCGAGGATCAGGCCTTCGACGTCCGGATCCTTTTCGTAGATGTCGGCCGCCGCCTTGGCGAGGTCGAAGCCCGGCTTGATGTAGGGCACGAAGCCCATCTTCGGCCCGAACACCTCGCGGCAGAGCGGCTCGCTTTCCTCCTGGTCGACGATGCCGAGGATGGCGGTCGAGTGCGTGTGGTCGACGAATCTGTGCGGCAGGAAGGCGTGCAGCAGCGTCTCGACGGAGGGATTGGGCGCGGCGGGGTCGATCAGATTGGCGCGCTGCAGCGCCACCATGTCCTCGTCGGAGAGCTTTTCGAGCGCACGCGCCTTCAACAGCGGCGCAAGCTTCACGGCGGGCAGGCCGGCGGGCTCGATGACGCCCATGTCCCAGCCGCTGCCCTTGACGCAAAGGACGTCCCATTCGTCGCCAACGAGATCGGCCATCCTGAGCTTGACCGATGTGTTGCCGCCGCCGTGCAGCACCAGCCGCGGCTCGCCGCCGAGCAGCCGCGTCGTATAGACCCGCAGGGCGAGGTCGCAGCCGACGCCCCTTTTCGCATGGGCCGCTACCAGCGCCTCGGCCTCGGCGTCCTTCCACAGATTCTGCATGCTCGTCTTTCCTTCGCCGGCCGGTGCAGGGCCTCGTTCGCCGGAAGGGAATAGGGGGCTCCGCGTTCCGGTTCAAGGCCGCCGATGCGAGCGGCAGCGTGGACGGACTATTTTATCAGTGCCGCGAGTTGACGGAAGCGCGGGTCGGCCGCGGTGCTGAGCCATTCGAAGATCGCCATCTCGGTCGTCACGATCTCGGCGCCGTGCCGTCGCATCCGCTCGACCGCGGCTTCCTTGCTTTCGGCGCGTCGCGAGCCGATAGCGTCCTGCGCCACGTAGACCTCGTGGCCGCCGTCGATCAGGCCGAGCACGGTCTGAAGCACGCAGATATGCGCCTCGCAACCGGTGACGAGGATGTCCGGCCGGTCCTTCGGCAGCATTTCGAAAAAGCCGTCGGCGCGCGTCGCGTCGAATTCCATCTTGGCGAGCGTCGGCAGGCCGTCGGCCGAGAGCTCCGGCACGGTCGGGCCGAGGCCCTTCGGGTTCTGCTCGGTCACCACCACCGGCACGCCGAGCGCCTTGGCCGCCGCGATCAGCTTTCCCGAATTGGCGATTGCCTGTTCCCCTCCTTCGAGCGCCGGCGTCAGCCGTTGCTGCAGATCGATGACCAGAAGCGTCGTGCGGTCGCGGTCGATGGTCCTCATCGGTTCTCTCCCTCGAAACTGTTCCAGACGATGGGATCATGGTCTAGGGTTGCGGGCAGCATAGCGTGGGATGAGAGGAACGCCATCATGCTGATGACCGCCGCCGACTATCGCGAGTCGCTTCGCGCCTATCGTCCGCGCGTTTTCGTCGAAGGCGAGCGCATCGAAAGCGTTGCCGATTCCGCCATCCTGCGGCCCGGCATCAACGCCATAGGCGTCACCTACGACCTCGCCCATGTCGCCGACCATGCCGAAACCATGACGGCGCGCCAGCACACTTCCGGCAGACGTGTGAACCGCATGGTGCATGTCGACCGGGATTCCGGCGACCTGCTCGCCAAGCTCGAGGCGGTGCGTCTCGCCTGCAAGATATCCGGCTGCGCCCAGCGATACCTCACCCACGACGCCTTCTGCGCCATCTTCCAGGCGACACGGGTCGCCGACGATGCGCACGGCACCGACTACCACCAGCGCTTCCTCGCCTACATGCACGATGCGCAGGACCGCGACCTGACCCTTGGCGTCGCCATGACCGACGCCAAGGGCGACCGTTCGAAACGCGCCGGCCAGCAGGAAAACCGCGACGCCTACGTCCACATAAAGGAGCGGCGGAAGGACGGCATCGTCATCTCGGGCGCCAAGGCGATCGTCACCGGCGCGCCCTACATGCACGGCTTTCTCGTCATGCCCTGCCGCACGCACACTCCGGAAGATGCCGATTTCGCTGTCTGCTGCGCAGTGCCGGTCGACGCCGAGGGCGTCACGGTCGTCGCGCGCAAGGCCGGAAGGCCGGGCGAGCCGGCGGCAAAATTCTCCGGCAAATACGGCCAGTCCACGGGTGTCGTCCTGTTCGAGGACGTTTTCGTGCCGTGGGAGCGCGTTTTCATGGCCGGCGAGACCGAGGAGGCGGGGCTTCTCACCACCTCCTACGCCACGCATCACCGGCAGACCTGCATCGGCGCCCGCGCTGGCTTCGGCGACCTCCTGATCGGCGCCGGCGCGCTGATGATCGAGGCGAACGGCCTCGATCCGGAGAAGCACGGCCATATCCGCGAGGAGATGGTCGAGCTGATCAAGATCGTGGAAGGGTTCTACGCCTGCGGCATCGCCGCCTCGGTCCATTGCACGCGCGAGGTGGCCGGCAACGTCATGCCGGACGTCGTCTTCTCCAACATCGGCAAGCTGCTGCTGGCCACCCAGATCTACGACATGCACCGGCTCGCCCACACCGTCTCCGGCGGACTGATCGTCACCCTGCCGGGGCCAGCGGAGGATCACAATCCCGCGACCGCCGGATCGTTGGCGGCGGTGCTCGGAGCCCGCGCGGACATCCCCTACGCCAGCCGCATGGAAGTCGCGCGTTTCGTCGAGGACCTGACCGTCTCCGACCAGGCCGGCTGGTATTCCGTGATCTCGCTGCATGGCGGCGGCTCGCCCGAGGCCATGAAACGCGAGATCTGGCGCAATTATCCGGTGATGGAAAAGGTCGAACTGGTCGAGGCGCTGCTGGAGCGCGGCGTTCTCGACGAAGGCAGCCGCGTCTCAAAACAGCCCGGCCGCTGCTGCGTCTCGGGATGCACGGTCCGCGACCTGCCCGGGGTGGAGGCGAAACCGACTCTTGCGGTTTCGGAGGCTGCGGAATAGACCTTTTTTCCCGATGAGGGTGGGTCATGACAGAAAAGAAGAAGAATAGCGATCCAGATGCGATCGACTGGTATTTCGATCTGATTTCCCCTTTCGCCTTCCTGCAATTGAATGCCTTCGACAGGCTGCCGACGGGGCTGAAGATCGTGCCGAAGCCGGTGCTTCTCGGCGCCATCCTCAGCCATTGGGGCCAGCTCGGCCCCGCCGAGATCGGCACGAAGCGGCTCTATACCTACCGCCTGGCGCAATGGCTCGCCTCCGAGCGCGGCATCGGCTTCACCATGCCGGAGCGTCACCCCTTCAATCCGCTGAGGGCGCTGCGGATGCTGGCGGCGCTCGGACCCGATCTCAGGACGGTGCGCCGCGCCTTCGATTTCGTCTTCGTGGAGGGAAGGGCGCCGGACACGGACGAAGCGATCGAGGATTTCGGCCGCTATCTGATGGTCTCGGGCGCCGCGACCGAGCTTGCCGGCGAGCAGTCGGCAAAGGATCGTCTGAGGCAATTGACCGACGAGGCGATCGGGCGCGGCGTCTTCGGCGTTCCGACGTTCCACGTCGATGGCGAGCTGTTCTGGGGCGACGACGCGACCGGCATGCTGATCGCCTATCTCAGTGACCGCACGCTGTTCGAGCAGGACAAGATGGCGCGGCTCGCCACCCTTCCGGTCGGCGTCCAGCGCAACATTTCCCGCTCATAAGGGAAGGAAAAGCCCGATCCGGGTGCCGTGGCGGCCGGCATTGTCCTCGCTCATTAAAAACGATTGGAGCGGATCGCCTTTTCCCCTCGGCGATCCGCCCCGGCCGGTCCTCCGCTCGGAAGGCTATTTTCCTTTCATCAGTGGAATTCGGCGGTGACTCCGAATCCTACCGGTATTTCGACCCTGAAACCTCCCCGAGGGGCCTGCTCTTGGCTCTTGAGCGGGTCCCTCTGGCCGGCACGTCGCTCGGCTCGACGACCTTCCGGTAGAGGTGCCACGTCGCGTGACCCAGGATCGGCACGACGACCGCCAGCCCGGCAAAGAGCGGGATCGAGCCGACGATCAGCAGGGCGGCGACGATGAGCCCCCAGACGGCCATCGGTCCCGGATTGGCAGCGACGGCGCGGACGGAGGTCGCCACCGCCTCATAGGCGCCCGCGTCGCGGTCGAGCAGGAGCGGGAAGGAGATGACGGTCGTGGCAAGCACGATCACCGCGAAGACGAAACCGGCTATATTGCCCCAGACGATCACCATCCAGCCCTGAGGGGTGGTGAAGAGGTCGCGGAAGAAGGTGCCCGTCGACGCCGGCGCCTGGTCGCCGAACTGCCAGATATAGATCGCCCTTGCGGCAAGCAGCCACAATACGAACAGGCAGAGCAGGAACACGCCCATCGCGACGATCGACGGGATCGACGGCGAATGCCGCACCTCCAGCGCATGACGCCAGGACGTGTCCATGCCGAGTTCACGGCGGCGGCTGATCTCGTAGAGGCCGACGCCCGCCAGCGGGCCGATCAGCGCGAAGCCGGACATCAGCGGGAAAAGCATCGGCAGCGCGTTGTGGCCGGATGTCCATGCGGCCAGCACCACGCCGACCAGCGGATAGATCAGGCAGAGGAATACGTAGTGCGACGGCTTCGTCATGAAATCGTCGAGCCCGCGCCTCAGCGCGTCCTCGATATCGCGATAGCCGATCCTGCGCACCGCAAGCTCGACAGGCCTGCCGCCTGCCCCGGCAATCACATGAAAGTTCGACATGGCCAATCCTCCCTGTCGGGTTCGGAGCGGCCGCTGCCTCGCGAAACTGTCGTTGCCTGGTCACGCGGGACGCGACCGTGTGGATAGCCTACACCATTCGCGGCGTTTTGTCGCGGACCGAATGGCGCTTGTGGAGAATTGTGAACAGCGCCGGCCGCGGGGAAAGCCGTTCCGCGCCTTTCGCGGCCCAACTTTGCCCATGACATTGCCGCGGGCCCGTGCGATAAGGGCAGCCGAGAGACAGGGGCGCCCGCCGCGAGGCGGGCTGAGATGCACCCTTCGAACCTGAACCAGATCATGCTGGCGGAGGAAGTCGCTCGGGGCACAGCCTGAAGGACCGTTCGCCCCCGTGACCGCCCCGCCGAAAGGGGCGAAGATGAAAATCGGAAATACCATTCCCGGCGGTTCCGGCCTGGGCGACCTGTTGACGGAAATGCGGAGGGCGTCTCCGCTCGTCCAATGCATCACGAACTATGTGGCGATGAACATCGCCGCCAACGTGTTGCTGGCGGCGGGCGCCTCGCCGGCCATGGTGCATGCCGAACGGGAAGCCGGCGAGTTCGCCGCGATCGCGGGCGCGCTCACCGTCAATATCGGCACGCTGTCGCCGGACTGGGTCGCGGGCATGCATCGGGCGGCCGACGGCGCCAACCAGGCCGGCAAGCCATGGGTGCTCGATCCGGTTGCGCATTTCGCCACCTCCTACCGGCGCGATACGGTCGCCGGCCTGTTGGCCCTGCGCCCCGCCATCGTCCGCGGCAACGCTTCCGAGATCATCGCGCTTGCCGGCGGGATGAGCGCCGGGCAGGGCGTCGACAGCGGTGACACGGTTGCGAGCGCCGAGGCCTCGGCGCGATCGCTTGCCGGCAGGACCGGCGCGGTCGTCGCGGTTACGGGGGCGGTCGATTTCGTCACCGACGGAAAGCGGGCCGTCCGTATCGAAGGAGGCTCGCCGCTGATGCCGCGCGTCACCGCGCTCGGCTGCTCGCTGACCTGTCTCGTCGGCGCCTTCGCTGCGATCCGCCCGGCCGACCCCTTCGCCGCCTCTATTGCCGCGCTGGCCATTTTCGCGGTCGCTGGCGAGCGGGCCGGCCGCGTCTCGGAGGGGCCGGGCTCCTTCGGCTGGCGCCTCCTCGATGCGCTCGCCGCGCTCGATCCCGCCGGCCTCGAGCGCGAGGCGCGGATTTCGGAGGCGGTTCAGGCATGAAAAAGCCGTTCGACCTGTCGCTCTATCTCGTCCTCGACCCGGAGCTCTGCGAACCGCTGGGCATGGTCGAGACGACACGGGCGGCGGTGGCGGGCGGCGTGACCATGGTGCAGCTGCGCGACAAGCGAGCCACGACCGCAGAAATGATCGAGACGGGCAGGGCGTTGCAGGCAATCCTTGCCGAAACCGGCGTGCCGCTCGTCGTCAACGACGATGTCGAGGCGGCGATCGCGCTCGATGCCGACGGGCTGCATGTCGGGCAGGAGGATTGCGATGCGCGCTCCGCCCGCGAACGGATCGGACCCGACATGATCCTCGGCGTCTCGGTCGAGACGGAGCCGCTCGCCGCTGCGATCGATCCCGCGATCGTCGACTATGCCGGCGTCGGTCCGGTCTTCGCGACCGCCACCAAGCCGGACCACAAGCAGCCGGTCGGCCTCGACGGGCTCGCCCGGCTGGTCGCCGCCTCCCCGGTTCCGACCGTCGCCATCAGCGGACTGAAGGCGGAGCATGCGGCTTCCGTGCTTGCCGCGGGCGCCGAGGGCCTTGCCGTCGTCTCCGCCATCTGCGGAAAGCCCGACCCGCGCAGCGCAGCGATAGCGATCGCCGAGGCGATTGCGGCGGCGCGGCAGGAAATGCGGCGAGCGGCTGAGGCAGGGCGATGATCCGCAACGTCCTTTCCATCGCCGGTTCCGACCCTTCCGGCGGCGCCGGCATCCAGGCCGATCTCAAGACATTCGCCGCGCGCGGCGTCTACGGCATGGCCGTCATCACGGCGCTGACGGCGCAGAACACGCGAGGGGTCTCCGGCGTCGAAGCGGTCCCGCCCGGCTTCGTCGAGGACCAGATCGAGGCGATCTTCGAGGATATACGCGTCGATGCGGTGAAGATCGGCATGATCGCCAATGCCGGCATCGCCCGCGCCGTCGCCGGCTTGCTCTCCGCGCGTCAGGGCGTCCCGATCGTGCTCGACCCGGTGATGGTGGCGAAGGGCGGCTCGGCGCTGCTCGCGCCCGACGCGGTCGAGGCGCTGACGACGCGGCTGTTGCCGCTTGCGGCCGTCCTCACCCCGAACCTGCCGGAGGCCGCCGCGCTGCTCGGCGAGCCGGTTGCGACCGACCGCGCCGGCATGGCGGCGCAGGCGACGCGGCTGCGCGCCCTCGGACCGCAGGCGGTGCTGGTCAAGGGCGGGCATCTCGAAGGCGAGGGCAGTCCCGACGTGCTGGCCACGGCGGACGGCACCGAATGGTTCGAGGCCGAGCGGATCGCGACCGCCAACACGCATGGAACCGGCTGCACGCTTTCCAGCGCCATCGCCGCCGAACTGGCGAAGGGCGCGAACGCGAGCGAGGCGGTGCGGGCAGCCAAAACCTATCTCGCCGGCGCGATCGCCGCCGCGGAGCGCCTTTCCGTCGGTTCCGGCCACGGGCCGGTGCATCATTTCCATGCGCTCTGGCGGGAAGATCGGTAGGACTGCGATGCGCGCCGTGGTTGCCAGCACCGCGCCCGCCGACCGGCGGCAGCGCGATTCGGCCGGCAAGGCGCCGCTGTCATTGGCCGGTTTTCTCGGGACGCTCGCCGTGCCGCTCGTCGCTTGGCAGGCGGCCGTCTTCGTCTTCCGGCCGGCACCCTATATCCTGCCCTCGCCGCTCGAGATGCTTGCCGCGCTGGCGCGCCAACCGGGCTTCTTCGCCTGGAACGGCCTCGTCACGGTCGGCGAGATCCTGCTCGGCTTCCTCTGCGGCGCCTCCTTCGGCGCGCTGGTCGCGCTGGCGATGGCAGCGCTCCCCCGGTTCGGCCGGCTCGCCTGGCCGCTGCTGCTCGTCGTCCAGGCCTTCCCCGTCTTCGTCATCGCGCCATTGCTGGTGGTGTGGTTCGGCTTCGGCATGGGCTCGAAGATCATCATGGCCTCGATCATCATCTTCTTTCCGGTCGCTTCGACTTTCGCCGACGGGCTTGACCGCACCGATCCGGAGATCCTCGATGCGGTGGCGCTCACTTCCGCCACGCGCTGGCAGACGCTGCGCTACATCCGCCTGCCGCTCGCCATGCCGGCGCTGGCTTCGGGCCTGCGCATCGCAGCGCCCTTGGCTCCGCTCGGCGCGGTGGTCGGCGAATGGGTCGGCGCCTCCGCCGGGCTCGGCTTCGTCATGGTTCAGGCCAACGCCCGCATGCAGACCGACACGGTCTTCGCCGCCATGGCGCTGCTCGCCGCGCTCAGCCTCATCCTCCGCGCTATCGTCGACCGACTCGTTCCGCTGCTGACTCCCTGGGAAGAAAGCCGGCAAAGAAAGGACAATCCTGCATGAAGCCGAAACTCCTGATCGCCGCCTGCGCGCTTCTCGCGGCGCTTCTCGCGACCCCCGCTTTCGCCGCCGACAAACTGACCGTCCTGCTCGACTGGTTCGTCAATCCCGACCATGCGCTGCTGGTGGTGGCGAAGCAGAAAGGCTTCTTCGAGCAGGAGGGGCTCGACGTTACGCTGGTGCCACCCTCCGATCCTTCGGCCGTGCCGCGCCTGGTTGGCGCGGGACAGGCGGATGTCGGCGTCTATTACCAGCCCAACCTCTATCTCGACCATGCCGCCGGCGTGCCGATCGTGCGCTTCGGCACGCTGGTGGAGACGCCGCTCAACAGCGTCATCGCGCTCGCCGACGGCCCGGTCAAATCGCTTGCCGACCTCAAGGGCAGATCGGTCGGCTATTCGGTGTCCGGCTTCGAGGACGCGCTGCTCGCCGAGATGCTGGCGAGCGCCGGGCTCGGCCTGAAGGACGTGCATCTCGTCAACGTCAACTTTTCCCTGTCGCCTTCGCTCATCGCCGGCAAGGTCGATGCCGTCATCGGCGGCTACCGCAATTTCGAGCTCACCCAGATGCGGCTCGCGGGCCATCCCGGCCGCGCCTTCTATCCCGAGGAGCACGGCGTGCCGCCCTATGACGAATTGATCTACATCACGCGGCCGGAACTCGCGCACGATCCGCGCCTGCCGCACTTCCTCGCAGCGGTGGAAAAGGCGGCGCTTTACCTGACCAACCATCCCGACGATGCCTGGCAGGCCTTCATCGCCGCCCATCCGGACCTGAATGACGCGCTGAACAAGCAGGCCTGGCAGGATACGCTGCCGCGCTTCTCCAAGAGCCCGGCGGCCTTCGACGCGGAGCGCTACCGGCGCTTCGGCGATTTCCTGGTAAAGCGCGGGCTCATCAAGCAGGCGCCGCCGCTTGGGGACATTTCGGTGAAGGTGGACGCGGGCGGCTAGCCCAAACCCCCTCTTCGTCCGCTTCGCGGACACCTCTCCCCCTGAAGGGGGCGAGGACGGGCCGGGGCGAGTCTGGCTCCCTTCCTCGTCCCACGAAGTGGGGGAAAGGTGGCCCGTCGAAGCCGGGACGAAGAGGGGAAGAGCGTAGGAAGAAAATAGGGCCGTATTCACCCCTCCAGCAATGCCGCCGCGGTCCTTTCGTCGGTGATGAGCCCATTGACGAGGCGCCGGTTGGCGGCGGCGCGGATGCCCGGCAGCTTCTTCTCGCCCATGGCGAGCGCCACCACCAGAGACTTCTCGCGCGAGGGGATCGGGGCTGAAGCCACGCGGTCGTTGGTGATGCCGTCTATCAGCCTTCCGTCGCGGTCGAAGACCCATCCGACGATCTCGCCGACGGCGCCGGCCTTCTGAAGCGCCTTCAGTTCCGCTTCCGTAATGAATCCGTCCTCGTAGAGCGGCGCGGTCGGTCCGAGGTCCCCGATGCCGATGAAGGTGACGTCGGCGCGGGCGGCGAGCGCCAGCGTCGGCTGGATCATCGGCTGGGAAAGCAGCATCTCGCGTTCCTCGCGCGACGAGGCGATGACGGGAAGCGGCATCGGGAAGCTGCGCGCCTTGACCGTGTCGGCCAGCGTGAAGATGACGTTGTAAAAGGCGGCCGACCCGTCCGGCGCGATGTTCCCGGTGAGCGACACGACCTTGTGCTGCGGGCATTCCATGGCAGGAAGCTGCTCGACCGCTGCCTTCAGCGTGCGCCCGGTGCCGAGCGCCATGACGATCGGCTCGGGCGAGGAAAGCCGCCGCTCGATCTCGGCGGCGGCCGCTTCCGCGACGCCGATCGTGGTTGAGGGGGAATCGGGATCGCTCGGCACCACTTCCGCGAGATCGAGCGCGTAACGCGACTGCAGGCGCCGCGCCAGTTCGAGGCAGTTGGCGATCGGATGGTCGATCCGGACCCGGACCAGTCCTTCCGAGACCGCGAAGGAGACGAGCCGCTG
This sequence comes from Rhizobiales bacterium 65-79, assembly GCA_001896885.1. Taxonomy (GTDB): domain Bacteria; phylum Pseudomonadota; class Alphaproteobacteria; order Rhizobiales; family Rhizobiaceae; genus Mesorhizobium_L. The sequence continues at coordinate 33,440 of MKRJ01000048.1, forward strand.
CGCCGACTGGCGCGAGACGCCGAGCTTGGCGGCGATCTGGTCCTGCGTGTTGCCGGCGACGTAATAGAGCCAGCCGGCGCGGGCCGCGTCGTCAAGCCTGCTCGAAGTGCCGCTTTCCTGGCGCCCGTTCATCCCAAGTCCCTATCCGCTCCCGCTTTGCCACCGCGCCGGGCCTGCCGCAAGCGCGGGCCGCGCTTTGCCACCGGATTTCACCTGCGGGCCCATGTTCGCAAAGATTCGAGGATAGAGCAATTGCTCAGTTTGGTAGCGGATGCACGATCGGCGGGATCGCCATTCATTCGAGCTGGAAGGGAAATCGCATGCCAAATCAAGGCGCTACAGCGCAAAATCTTAGATAGGTCGATCCCTCTCATTCACACGCTGCTGCAGCGCAGCAACGAATGCGGCTTGACATTCATCACTCTAAATGAGTAATTGCCCAACAGCAAAGCAATTGCTCATCAATTGCGCTTTGTCGGGAGGATATTATGAGACTGAAGACGTTCATCCTGGGCGCATGCTCCGTCCTGGCCTTCGCCACCGTCGCGAACGCCGAAACCACGCTCACCATCGCCACCGTCAACAATGGCGACATGATCCGCATGCAGGGCCTGACGGACGACTTCACCAAGGCCAACCCGGACATCAAGCTGAACTGGGTGACGCTGGAGGAGAACGTGCTGCGCCAGAAGGTGACGACCGACATCGCCACCAAGGGCGGCCAGTACGACGTCATGACCATCGGCACCTACGAGGTGCCGATCTGGGCGAAGCAGAACTGGCTCCTGCCCCTCGACAATCTCGGCGCCGACTACGACGTCGACGACCTCCTGCCGGCGATCCGCAGCGGCCTTTCCGCCGACGGCAAGCTCTATGCCGCGCCCTTCTACGGCGAGAGCTCCTATACCATGTACCGCACCGACCTCATGAAGAAGGCCGGGCTCACCATGCCCGACAAGCCGACCTGGGCCTTCATCAAGGAGGCTGCCGACAAGATGACCGACAAGGCGAACGGCGTCTACGGCATCTGCCTGCGCGGCAAGGCCGGCTG
>MKRJ01000049.1 GCA_001896885.1 Rhizobiales bacterium 65-79
ACAGGCTCACCCACCACTGCGAGATCATCGAGACCGGCAACGAATCCTGGCGCTTCAAGAGCCGCTCTCAAAGCTAAAGCCGACGAGCCTAACCAACGCGCCCGACCGGGCTGCGCAACCCCGACCAGCTCCACCCGGTAGGGCGCTCACCGCCGTGCGCTACAAGGGGGTCAAAATTGGACGCCGATCGAGGGTCAGTTTTGCGCGCCGATTGACAGACGAGTCGGGCCGTTCGACCATGATGCGGCGTCTATACCCTGGCGGCAGCCTCGAATTCCTATCCGCGTCCAGCCCGCGGGCGTTCCGCCGCAAGCTCGGCAAGATCATCATTGCGGATGAAATTGATGCGTACGCGCCAACCGAGGAAGGCAACGTACTGGACCTGCTACGGATGCGCAGCCAGACCTACCGTGACCGCAAGATCATTTTGGGCGGTACACCGATCTTCGATCATGGCTCAGTGACGCGGCTCTATGACGCCAGCGACAAGCGAGTCTTTGAGATTTGCTGCCCGTCCTGCCGGGACCATTTCGAACTGAAGTGGCAGCATGTGCGATGGCAGGAAGGACAGCCCGAGACCGCCCATGTCGTCTGCCCCGCGAACGGCTGCATTATCGAGGAAAAAGACAAGGTGCAGGCGGTCGAAGAAGGCCGCTGGCGAGCGACGGCGCCCGAAGTAACCGGGCGGGCCGGCTTTCGCATCAACAGCCTTGTAAGCCCTCAATTCAACGCCCGATGGTCCAAGCTTGTAGAGGAATTCCTGCAGGCGAAGCGGACGCCTGAGACCCTGCAGACGTTTACCAATCTTGTGCTCGGGGAGCCATGGCGCACCGAGGGAGAGGACCTGGACGAGCACGAACTATATGGGCGGCGCGAGACCTTCACGCTCGAAACCCTGCCGGAAGATGTCCTTTGGCTGACGGCCGGAATCGATTGTCAGGACGATAGACTTGAAGCGGTCATTCTCGGGCATGGGGCGAACGATATCTTTCCTGTCGACCATCGAGTCTTTTGGGGGCCGATCAATGGTGAAGGGGTTTGGCTGGAACTCGACTCCATGTTGCGCGAGACCTGGCGGCACCCGCACGGGGCCATGATCGGTATCAGCGCGGCATGTATCGATTCGGGCGACGGCGGACATACGGAGATCGTGAACGCATTTGCCCGGCCGCGCTTCGGGCGCCGCGTCGTGCCTATCAAGGGCGTTTCCGGCTTTAGCCGTCCATTCCTGCAAAAATCGGGCTCGCAACACCTTTGGCTTGTGGGCAGCGATGCAGTCAAATCGAACCTGTTTGCCCGTCTGTCGCGCTCAGCGGGCATCCGCTTTGGGGCGGACCTGCAGCCGATCTTCTTTGAACAGTTAGCTTCCGAGCGCCGCATTGTGCGGTACACGCGCGGGCAGCCCGTGGCGCGGTTTGAACGGATCAAGGGCAAGAGGGCTGAGACGTTGGACGCAACCGTGTACGCATGGGCGGCGCGGTCCCTGATAAACCAGAATGCCGAGCGGCGCGGCGAAGAACTTGCGTCCCTTACCGCGCCGAAACGGGCGCCGGCCATTATTAGGTCGGCTTGGTTGGAAGGCTTACGCTAATTTCTCACCAAGCTCAGCGAATGAGCTTTTCTGAGAGCCCTTGATAGCAAGTTCCCCAACCTCGTGAAGAAAGCCGACGCCGACTCCACTGTCATCGGCGGCCATCTCGCGAATCTTGCGGACGAAGCGTGGCAGGTCGCCGGTCAATCGGCAATCTTCGATCAAGCGCGCCGCATGCTGGCGGCCATCTTGGTTCAACTTGGAATATTCAGACATTTTAGGTTCTCCATTGGTTTACCCTTGGCGAGAGACAGTGTGCAGAAAATAAATTCACGTTGAAAGGGGGTTATTCAAAAATATATTACGTGAAAATCACGTTAAACGTGAAAATCATGGATATGATGCAAACACCTATTCTTTCTTCCTGCTATCTCTATGATCATCAATTTGATTCGGCAAGTCGAAGACAATTTTCAGAAGCATCGTAAGAAATTCAACGACTGCTTTCGCGTCTCTGTCAGTGGTAGGAGCTGCCCCTAAAGTTGGATGCGCGTTTTCGTTCCCCAAAACTCGCACTTCGTGTGCCCATTCAACCATAATCGGAGGAAGGATCGCCTTTGATCCGAGATCATTGATCTCTTCGTATAGGCTCCTCCCCTCAGCGTGTTGATGTCGCAGCGTTAGCTGAACCGCGCTACGCGCCATAAGGGCAGCGGCATCCCAATTCGACGCCTCCACACTTCGCTGTGCCTGAAGCCAATAGCGGCCAACATCATCAGGCCAATGACTCGGCCATTTCGTCGTCTTTTGCAGCCAAGGAACTTGATGGAATCGCTGGAGTCCTGAACTTCCATTCCCCCAAAATACGGAGGTGAGATTTCCGCATTGCTCGCATTTGAGCGTATCATAGTGGAGCACCTTCCCTACAGAATTCTCCTTCTTGAGCCGACTTTCAAAGTCAAAATTTCCCGTCTCCCCGCAAAAACCGCAATCTACTAAATCGGTGCGAAGTTCGCCTCCGAAGGACTGAGTGCCGTAACCTTCGCCAATTTGCCACCAACTCACAAACCGCCCCTCTTTTAATGCATTCGGAACATCGACCGTATGCCCAGGACGCAGCGACGACAAGTTGCCAGATGGCAGACCTTCAATGGCAAGTTCTAGCGGTCGACGAAAGCCAATCCCGCAGGCTATTGGGCGGCGTGATGCCTTGCCTCTGGAACCAAAGACCGACAGCGATCATCGTAAGCAGGTAAGGGAAGCCCTTCGCCTGGCCCTCGGCAATGATCTGTCGGACTTCGTAGCGCTGCGCTTCCAGTGACATCGCATCCAATCCTCAAAGCGGCCCGGCAGCGGTGAAGGAACCCGCTGCCGGGCCATGCGGGCGCCCGGCTGTCAGGACCGTCACCCGCCGCGCGACATGGAGAGGAGATGAGGTCCCGCCGTGCTACTGAAAAGATTCCTACCATGGCTTAGAGCGGTTGTCTATAGTAATACTTAGTTTCACTTTCAATGTGAATAGTTTCACCAAATATGTTAAAGTATAAATAAGTTGACTGTAGATTTGCAGTCATGTATTTCTGTTTATAGACTTGGAGATTTTTTATGGTTCATTTGACCGTGAAAGAGCTTGCGCGCGATATCTCGGCTGGCGGCGTGCCACTCGATACCGCTCGGGCGCGCGCTGTCAGCTATGCGCAAAACGGCTTTATCCGCATTCGTGCATCCGGGCCGCGCACGGTCCCAAATGAATTTTCGGCATACGACTCAGCCGCGGCGATCGTCCTTTCGCAGATTCAGGATGCCGGCGTTGCTGACCATGACACCCTAAGGGAAGCCAGCCGGGCGCTGTACGAATGGCCTGTGAAGTCCGGTGAACGTGATGCGGGACTTATCCTGCCGGGCGAACATTACCTGCCGCAGCATCCGATTGAGCGCGTCATTCAAGGTATTAATCGGCGCGAGTCCTGGTCGCTGGTGATCAATTTTTGGCGGGACATGCGAACGGGTGTGCGCCTGGTCGACGCCGATCTTTACCGCTCCGACCAATCTTTCATCGGTCGCCCCGACATCGGCATTACCGCGACGCCACGCGGCGCGGTCATCGTGGTTTTGGATGAGGCGATGCTGCCAATCCTCTTACGGGTGCCTGCCCCCGGCTCTAGACCGGACCGGAGGCGCTAAATGGGCATCCTCGATCGCCTCTTTCGTCGCACGACATCCCCTACTGCCGTTCGCAGTTTCGATGGCGCCGCGGGCGGCCGACGTGGTGGCGGCATGGGCACCTTCGGGCGGATTAACCCCGAAGTCGCTGCGGCGGGTCCGCAACTGGCATCCCGCGCCGAATATCTCACGCAAAACAATCCGTGGATTGCTCACGCGGTCGCGAATTGGGTCGGGTCGCTAGTTGGTCCCGGCATCATGCCCAATGCCAAACATCCCGACGCCGACACCCGGAAGGCATTGAATGCCTATTTCGCAGCTTGGTGGGACAGCGCCGATATCGAGGGTCGCACGGACTTCGCAGGGCTGCAATCCATTGTCGCTCGATCAATGATCGTGAAGGGCGAAGGGGGCGCGCTCCTCTTAGGCACCGATGACGGGCCGCGCCTTCGCATTTTCGACCCTGCTTTGATCGACAACACCAAGATAGACTATGAGCGAACTTTCTCGGGCGTTGAGATCGATGAGAACGGCAAGCGCCTCGCCTACTGGCTTTTGCCCGACAATCCAGCCGACTCCTTCGCCACCTTCGCGCCTTCGCAGCGCGTTACGGCCGAGTCCGTGCTGCATGTCTTCAGGCCAATTGGCCCGCTTCAGATGCGCGGCGTGTCCTGGCTAAGTCCTGTTATCCTGCCCGCAAGCGACTTCGACCAATATTGCGACGCGCTGCTTATGTCCGCGAAGGTCGCGGCGATGCATGCCGGCTTCATCACCAATGTGAACGGCACGGCAGGCGCTGAAATCTACGACAGTAAGGACCCGTCGCTAGAGCCTGGCACGCTCACCCGGCTCGGCATGGGCGAAGATGTCAAATTCAACTCGCCTGCCCAACTGCAGCAAGCAGACGCCTTCCTGAAGAACAATCTTCGGCAGCTTGCGGCGGGCCTCGGACTGCCCGAATTCATGCTCTCGGGCGACCTCTCCCAAGCCAACTATTCGAGCCTTCGGGCGGGACTCTTGCCCTTCCGGCAACGAGTCGAACAGGTTCAATACGGCGTGCTTGTACCGCAATTCCTCGCCCCTTGCTGGCGGGCTGTCATCCTTCATGGAATCCTTTCCGGTGAGATCGAAGCGCCCGACTTCGGCGAGCATCCCGAGCTTTACCTGAAGGCGGATTGGCTGCCGCCGCGGCCCATGCAGGTCGACCCGCTCAAAGACGTACAGGCGACCGTTGCCGAGCTTGGAGCCGGCCTTACGTCGCGCCGCAAGGCCGTCGCCGAGCGTGGATGGGTATTGGAAGACCTCGACTCGGAGATCGAAGCCGATCGCCGGAATGAACAAGCGCTTGGCCTAAAGCCTCAGACTACTCCCGAGAACAAAACGGAATCCTAACATGAACGTACAGCTTACCGGCAACCCCACAAAGGCCGCTCACATCGTTAGCAACCGCAAGCCGCGGTCGGGCGAAACCTATGTGCGCGCAGCGACATTCGACGGGTCCAGCCTGGACAATACCGCAATGGAGGTTTCGGCCGTCATTGCCACGTCCGCCCCGGTCAAGCGCCGCGACAAGAAGGGACTCTATCTCGAAGTCCTGTCGATGCGCGGGCTGAATATCGAAGACGGCGAAGACTTCCCGCTGCAGCTTGATCATTCCTCCGCCTCGCGTTCGACCGTAGGGCGCGGCCATTCCCTGAAGGTCGACGGGAACAAGCTTACCGCCGCCCTCCGCTTCTCCGTCGCGGATGATGTCAAGCCGGTCACCCAAAGGGTAAGCGACGGCACGCTGCGGCACCTCAGCATCGGCTACCGCGTCTCGCGTTGGCTGGAGACGACCGATCCGAAGACGGGCGTTCGTACCAAAACGGCCATCGATTGGCGGATTGACGAAATCTCCATCACCCCGATTCCGGCCGACCGAAACGCAACAATCACACACAGGAGTGAAAATATGGACCCCGAAGTGACCGAACTGACCCCCGCTCAGCGCAGGACCGAAATCCGCACCATCTGCCGCATGGCCGGCCTTACAACCGAACAGGCCGACGACATGATTGACCGCGACCTTGACCCGGTTGCGGCCCGTGCGGAAGCTTTCGAGGCGTTGCAGGAGCGGCAGCGCTCGGCGCCGCGCATCCGCGTAGTTGCCAATAACGACGATCCGGCAGCAATCCTGACTCGTGCGGCGGATGCCCTCGCCTTCCGTATGGGCGGCGTCGACAAACTGCCCGAGCCGAGCCGCGAATATGCCAATATGTCCCTTCTCGACATGGCCCGCGACTCCCTCACCCGTGCCGGCGTCAGCGTGCGCGGACTATCGACTGACGAGGTGTTCCAGCGCGCCGCGCATGGCACTTCCGACTTCCCGCTTGTGGTCAGCAACGCGGCCAGCAAAACCCTTCTCAGCGCCTACCAGGCAGCGGAAAGCCCATTGAAAACGGTGGCACGGCAGCGGTCGCTTCCCAACTTCAAGGAGTCGACTTCGATCCGTCTTGGCGGTATGGGCCGGCTGGAACAGCTTTCCGAGCATGGCGAGATCGTCGCCACGTCTCGGGCCGAGTCCGGCGAAAAGCTCACCCTCAGCACCTATGCCCGCCGCTTCGACCTCACCCGCAAGCTGATGATCGATGACGATACCTCGGCCTTTGGCGATATCGTGGCCGCGCTCGGGCAGGCTGCCGCTCAGACGGAAGCCGACCTGCTGGTTTCGCAGTTGATCGGCAATCCCACGATGAGCGACGGCAAGGCGGTGTTCCACGCCGTCCATAGCAACCTGTCGGCCGGCGCCGACCTGGCCGACACGTCCCTTTCGGATGCCCGCAAGGCGATGAGGCAGCGGAAAGACCTGGACGGCAAGACCCTCATTTCGGCGACTCCGAAATATCTGCTTGTCGGGCCGGAACTGGAAACGACCGCCGAAAAGCTGCTTACGGCAATTCAGGCCACCACCACGGATGACGTGCAGCCGATCAAGCTGACCCTGCTTGTCGAGCCGCGGATCGATGACGACTCGTGGTACATCTTCGCTGATCCGGCTCGCCTTGCGGGCATGCAGTATGCCTACCTCTCGGGCGCTCAGGGTCCGCAGATTCAGCGGCAGGAAATGTGGGATAGCTTGGGCGTCTCCTTCCGCGTCTTCGAAGACTTCGGCGCCGGATGGGTCGACTACCGGGCCGCTCAGAAGAACCCCGGCGCGGCGTAATGGCTACCCTGCCCGATCTAGTTGCCATGCGGGAAGCCCTGTTAGCGGCGCGCTATCAGGGCACCCGCACGGCACGGGACTCGGACGGTTCCGAGATCACCTACAAATCGGATGCCGAGCTTGCCACGGCGCTCGCATCCATCAACCGCGAAATCGCAATCCGGGAAAGCGAGCTTGGTTGCTCTCGCTTCGTCTACCCGGTCACCTCGAAAGGACTCTGATATGGCTACGAACTTCGTTGAGCCCGGCAGCACGATCACCATTCCGGCCACCGCCGCTGCCTCGGGCGGCGACCTTGTGTTTGCTGGCAGCATCTTCGGGATAGCTGCCGGTGACGCGGCGATCGGCGACAGCCTCGACCTCGAATTAGGCAAGGTGTGGGACCTGCCCAAGCCCTCCGTTGATGTGGTGACGGTCGGCGCCCCGATCTATTGGGACGCTGAAAACAAGCTCGCCACGATCGACGATGATGACAGCGGCAACGCGAAGATTGGCGTGGCCGTCGCGGCTGCCGCCAACGGCGGTGCAACCGTTCGCGTGCGGCTCAATTCGTCGTTTTAGAAGCAGCTAATTTAGAAGGTCGGAAAAGTCCCTGGCGATTCCGGCCTTCTCGTGCTTATCCAGCAAGTCCGAATACCATTGCATCATTCGGACTCTTTCATCCCAAAACGTGCCCCGGTTATAAGCTGCCCGGATTTGATCTTCGGGCACATGGGCTAGCTGCCGTTCGATCACGTCCGGGCGCCAAAGGCCGGACTCATTCAAGATCGTCGACGCTGTAGCACGGAAGCCGTGAACCGACGCGCGCGAATGGTAGCCGAGCCGATAGAGCGCATATAGCAAGGTGTTTTCGCTGATCGGCTTGCCCGAGCGGGGCCCCGGCAACACCCATTCGCTTTCTCCAGCGATCATCCGCAATTGGCCGAACAAGGCTGAGGCTTGCCGAGATAGCGGTACCAAGTGCTCGCGCCCCATCTTCATGCGTTCGGCAGAGATGCGCCACATATCGCCTTCAAATTCGCGCCACTTCGCAAAGCGGATTTCATTCGTCCGCACGAAAGTATGGGCCACGACCCGAAGGGCTAGCATCGTTTGCCGCTCTCCATTATAGTTGCCGAGCTTCATCAGGAACTTAGGAAGGTCCGTCTCTTTCAGCGCCGCGCGGTGCTTCTCTCGGGGCACCGGCTTAAGCGCTACGTGAAGATCGGCGGCGGGATTGTGCTTGATGTGACCGCTGACAACCGCGAATTTGCAAATTTGATTGACCATCTGATGAATCCGCCGTGCGGTATAGACCGCATCGCGGCCTTCGATCGCCCGCAGCGATTCGAGAATCTGCAGGGGCTCGATATCGGCAATGGCCTTCGAACCGACTACCGTAAAAACATCCCGCTCGATCTGCCGCCAGAAGCGGGCCGAATAACTGGTTTTCCATTTCGAGACATTGGCGCTGAACCATTCGCGGGCGATCTTTTCGAAGGTCGGACGGGCATCCTCGGGCTTGGCTGAAGGGTCGCGGCCCTCCGATATCGCTTGCTTCAATTCGTCCCGCATGTCGCGCGCTTGGGCCAGCGTCGTCGCAGGATAGGGGCCAAAATTTGCCGTGCGCCTCTTCCCTTGAAACGCATGATCCTGGCGCCACAATTTCGAACCGTTGGGCTTTACCAAGAGAAAGAGACCATGCCCATCGGTGAGATTATATGGCCTCTCGCGCGGTTTCGCGTTCCGGCATTGCACATCCGTAAGCTTCATTTTCAGTCCCAAAATTACAGCATCGACTCCACAATTTACAGCACCCGGCGCTGTAATCAAGTCGGGCTGCATTGGGACATATGAGGCGTCCATATGGGGCAAATAATTGAAATTATTCACTTTTTATGTGAAACTCAGCACCGAAAGGAAGGCCGAAAATAGCCTAAAACCCATTTCTGGTGCGGACGGCGGGGATCGAACCCGCACGGGCAGGGCCCGAGGGATTTTAAGTCCCTTGCGTCTACCAATTCCGCCACGTCCGCGCCCGGCAACGCGTAAACGAGCCCCGCGCGGCGATCAAGCCGCAAACGCCCGGTCCGCGATGCGCCGGATCAGGGCGACCGTCCGCTCCGGCACCGCGTATTGCAGCATGTGGCCGATGCCCGGCACGATCTCGAGGTCGAGCCCCTTCACCTTGCCTTCCATGGCGAGCCCGTGCTGCTCGTGGTTCAGCACCCGGTCGGCGTCGCCGAAGAGGATGCCGACCGGCATTTCGAGTTCGCCGTAGCGTGCCTGCAGCCTCCTCAGGTCGCGCCCCGAGCTGACGAAATCGGTCGAGGTGGCGTAGAAATGGCTGGGCCGCAGGCCGATCATGGCGCCGCCGGCCACCGCGTAGTCTTCCGGCGGCTTCTGCGGCCCGAAGACGAAATCGAGCACCATCGGCGCATTCCTGATGGCGCGCGGCGCCGACACCGTCCAGGCGACCAGCCGCCTTTTCCACGGCGCCGGTATCCAGAGGTCGCGGAAGCCTTCCGGGATGCCGCCGCCGAAATGGGTGAGCGGCGAGATCAGCACCAGGCCGGAGACGTCCTGCGGAAAGTCGAGCGCGGTCTGAAGCGCGATCGCGCCGCCGAGCGAATGGCCGACGAGAAGCGGTTTCTCCAGCTTCAGCGTCTCGATGAAGCGGTGGATCGCCTTGGCCTGGTCGGGCACCCGGCCGTCGCTGCCGTCGGTCCGGGTCGACCAGCCGGAGCCGGCGCGGTCGAGCGCGATCAGCCGGTAGCCAGGGCCGAAGGCGCGGAAGACGGGATAGAGGAAATGATGGAGCGTGCCGCCGAGGCCGTGGATGAAGAGGATCGGCCGCCCCTCGCCCTGCTCGACATAGTGGATGCGATTGCCGTCCACGGTGACGAACTTGCCGGCGGGCGGAACGGCCTTCTCGGCGCGCCGCTCGATGCGGCGCGTCACCAGCGCGAGGTAGAGCACCACGATGACCGCCGCCACGGCACAGGCCAGCACGACGCCGATGATCACCGTCAGGATTTCGAACATGCGCCCCGCCCCTCTTCCGCTGCGCTCCGAGCATAGCGGGCCGCCGCCGCGCGGCAAGCCGGGAACTCCGCTTCCTCGCCCGTCATGCCGGCGGCCATTCCTCATATTGCGGCAACCGGTCGTCGAGCTTCAGCCAGGGCTGCTTGCTGGACGTGAAGATGTGCATCTGCGGCCGGAACAGCGACGGGTCGTCGAGCGTGCCGGAACCGACGCCGACAACGCCGTTCGACAGGCGCCGCGTGAACACGGTCGTGCCACATGAAGCGCAGAAGCCGCGCTGCAGGTCGGGCGAGGAATGCGACCACGCCGGCCGCCCCTCGATCACGACATCGGCGCCGGCGAAGAGAACGCGCGCGTTGAAGGCCGCGCCGACCGCCTTCTGGCAGAGCCGGCAATGGCAGATGCGCTCGTTGACCGGCACCGCCTCGGCCCGGTAGCGCACCTTCCCGCACAGACATCCGCCGGCATAGAGCATCGAGGCTTCCTTTCGTGGCTTCTTGTGGCGCGAAGGATGTCCGCCCGCAAGGTTTCCCTCCCCTGAGGACGCCGGGGCGGGGGTGTTGACCGGGGATTATGGCTCAGGGGCGGAAAGCGTTGAGAAAACAACGAAAGGAAGATGCGGGAAAGCCGCAAATGCAAGGGTTTAATGGAACGACGGACGCCAACCTTTCCACGTTTGCGCAAGCGGCCTCTCCACCTTCGTCATCCACGGGCGGAGCAGGAGCGCAGCGAACTGCGGAGACCCGAGGATCCATGCCGGAGCGTTGCGGCCGTCCATCGGCCCCGCAGAAGGAACCGCTCGTCCTGCACCCTTACCGCGTTGCCGCGCTTTCTCAGGCATGGATTCCAGGGTCTCCGCGACGCCGCTGACGCGGCTGCTTCGCCCTGGAATGACGAAGGGAAAAAGGCGCGTCCGCCAATCGCCAAAGCCGCCTTGCCCGATTGCCGCCCCGTCGCACCCCCGCTAGCATCGCCGTATGACCGGCTATGTCTACATGACCGCGAGCCAGAAGCGCGGCACGATCTATATCGGCGTGACCAACGATGTCGCTCGTCGCATGCCCGAGCACCGAGACGGAAAAGGCTCACGCTTCACGGCACGCTACGGCGTCAAGCGGCTCGTCTGGTACGAAGAGCACTTCGACATCCGCGATGCCATCCAGCGTGAGAAATCGCTTAAGCGATGGCCGCGTCAGTGGAAGATCGGACTGATCGAAAAGGCCAACCCGGAATGGCATGAGCTGTTCAGGGGTCTTTGGTAGTGAGGACGGCGGCCTCTCCCCCTTCGTCATCCTTGGCCAAACACAAGGCGCTCGAGCCCTTCCCCCTTCGTCATCCCTTGCCAAGCGCGAAACGCCCGAGCCTCTCCACCTTCGTCCTCCACGGGCGAAGCAGGAGCGTAGCGAACTGCGGAGCCCCGAGGATCCATGCCGGAGCGGTGCGGCCGTCCGTCGGCCCCGCAGAAGGGCCCGCCCCGCGCCCTCGCCGCACTGCCGCACTTTCTCAGGCATGGATTCCAGGGTCTCCGCGACGCCGCTGACGCGGCTGCTCCGCCCTGGAATGACGAAGGAGAAAAGCCTAGGCCGCCAAAGGCAGAAAAGCGCCTCCCGAATGCGCGTCAGGCAAGCGAAAACTTCCCCTAAAACTTCCCCGTCCGGGGAAAGCCCTTCGGCGCCAGGCGTCCCGCCTGCGCCCGGTCGCCCAGCCATTCGGCGAGCTCCTCCTTCGGGCGGGTGAAGGTGCGGCCGGATGAATCCTGCCAGGTGAGGCCGTCGGCGAGCGCGAACGTCTTGATGTCGGAAAGGCCGCCATCCTTGTAGCGCTGCAGCCGGACGCCCTTGCCGCGCGCCATCTCGGCGATCTGCGAAAGCGGGAAGACGAGCAGCTTGCGGTTCTCGCCGATCACCGCGACATGGTCGCCTTCGACGAAGACCGCCATCTTGGCCTCGTCCGGCGCCTTGACGTTCATCACCTGCCTGCCCTTGCGGGTGTTGGCGACGAGTTCGTCCTCCGGCACGACGAAGCCGTAGCCCTGATGGCTGGCCAGCAGCAGCCTGCGCCCGCCCTGGAAGACGAAGGCGGTGGCGATGTCCTGGTCGTTCTCCATGTCGACGATGAGACGCACCGGCTCGCCATGGCCGCGCCCGCCGGGCAGCCGGTCGGCGCCGATGGTGAAGAACTTGCCGCCGGTGGAGAAGAGCAGCACCTTGTCGGTGGTCTGCGCGTGGAAGGCCATCTTCAGCCGGTCGCCCTCCTTGAAGGACAGGCTCTCGAATTCGGACAGATGCCCCTTCATGGCGCGCAGCCAGCCCTTGTCGGAGACGATCACCGTGATCGGCTCCTTCTCCACCATGGCGTGATGGATGTCGGCGAGGTCGTGCTCGGGCGCGTCGGCGAAGGTGGTGCGGCGGCGGCCGAGCTCCGTCTCCGGGCCGAACTTTTCCCTGATCTCGCGGATCTGATGCGCGATCATCAGCCATTGCTTACGCTCGGAAGCGAGCAGCGCCTCGATCTGCTTCTTCTCCTCGGTGAGCGCATCGAACTCCTTGCGAATCTCGAATTCCTCGAGCTTGCGCAAATTCCTCAGCCGCATGTTGAGGATGGATTCGGCCTGCAGGTCGGTGAGGTCCCAGCGGGCCATCATCACCTGCTTGGGCTCGTCCTCCTCGCGGATGATGCGGATCACCTCGTCGATATTGAGATAGGCTATAAGCAGGCCGCCGAGCACTTCCAGCCGGCGCTCGATCTCGCCAAGTCTGTGGCGGGAGCGGCGCTGCAGCACCTCGCGGCGATGCGCCAGCCATTCGACCAGCGCCTCCTTGAGCGACAGCACGTTCGGCACCTTGCCGCGCGAGAGCACGTTCATGTTGAGCGGAATGCGGCTTTCGAGCTCCGAGAGCTTGAAGAGCGATTCCATCAGGATCGAGGGATCGACGGTGCGGCTCTTCGGCACCAGCACGAGACGGATGTCCTCCGCGCTCTCGTCGCGCACGTCCTCCAGAAGCGGCAGCTTGCGGGCGAGGATCAGCTCGGCGATCTTCTCGACCAGCTTCGCCTTCTGCACCTGGTAAGGGATCTCGGTGACGACGATGACCCAGGTGCCCCTGCCCTGGTCCTCCTGGTGCCAGCGGGCGCGCGTGCGGAAGGCGCCGCGGCCGGTGCGGTAGGCCTCCACGATCGACTGGCGGCTGTCGACGATGATGCCGCCGGTCGGGAAATCCGGGCCTTCGACGATCTGCATCAGATCGTCCACCCCGGCGTCGGGATTTTCGATCAAATGGAGCGCGGCGTCGCAGATCTCGGCGGCGTTGTGCGGCGGGATCGAGGTCGCCATGCCGACCGCGATGCCGGTCGAGCCGTTGGCGAGCAGGTTCGGGAAGGCGCCGGGCAGCACAACCGGCTCCTCGTCCTCCTCGTTGTAGTTCGGCCGGAAGTCGACGGCGTCCTCGGTGATGCCGGCCAGAAGCTCGCTGGCCACATTGGTCATCCGCGCCTCGGTGTAGCGCATGGCGGCGGCGTTATCGCCGTCGATATTGCCGAAATTGCCCTGCCCGTCGACCAGCGGGTAGCGCATGGAAAAGTCTTGCGCCAGCCGCACCAGCGCATCGTAGATCGACTGGTCGCCATGCGGGTGGAAATTGCCCATCACCTCGCCGACGATCTTGGCGCATTTGGCGAAGCCCTGGTCGGGGTTGAGGCGCAGCAGCCGCATGGCGTGCATGATCCGCCGCTGCACGGGCTTCAGCCCGTCGCGCATGTCCGGCAGCGCCCGGTGCATGATGGTCGACAGCGCGTAGGCGAGATAGCGCTCCTCGAGCGCCTTCTTCAGGTCGACCGCCTCGATGTGATCGCCACCCCCGGAGCCGGGCGGCACAAGCTCTTTGCCCATGGTTTCGGGTTAGCGGAGAGGCTGATTCGCGGCAAGGGCGGCGGCGTCCCGGCACCCGCAAAAGGTCCAAACCGCGGCCGAAGCACCGGATTCGATTGCCTTCAGGCCCGTTTTCGCGCGATTGTGCCCGCCGCGCCATCGTCCGGTCTTTTTCATGGCCGACCGGAATGCGCTTCACTCAACAGGGGAATTCCATGTCGATCGTACGGCCTCTCCTTCGCGCCTTCGCCGCCTCCAGCTTCCTCGTACTCATGCCCCTCGCCGCGCATGCGGCCGACCCGGCGGATGTCGCGGGACGGCTGAAGGACGTCTTCTCCAAGCAGGGCATCGCGCTCGATTGGACGGGCGTCAGCGGGGATGCCTCCTCCATGACGCTCGCCGGCGTCACCGCCGGTCCGGTCGGCGGGCCGGGCGAAGAGAAGCGGCGGGCGAATATCGGTGACGTGACGCTGAAAGGCGTTTCCGAACAGGGCAACGACTACATCGTGGAAAGCGTCAGCCTGCCCTCCTACACGGTCGAGCAGCCCGGCGGCCGGCTCGACATGACGAGCATCTCGATCTCGGGGCTCCACCTGCCGCCGCCCGACAGCACCGATCCCATGGACAGCGTCATGATGTACGACAAGGCCCAGATAGGCGAGGTCTCGGTCAAGCATGAGGGCAAGCAGGTGTTCGACCTCACCAACTTCCATGTCGACGTCACGCGGCCCCAGGGCGACGCGCCGCTCAAGTTCAACGGCGCGGCCGACGGGTTCAAGGCGGACCTGTCGGGCACGCGCGATCCCAAGGCGAAGGAGGCGATCAAGGCCCTCGGCTACGAGAACATCGAGGGCAGCTTCCTGATGGCCGGAAGCTGGACGCCGAAGACCGGCGAATCCTCCCTCGACACCTACAAGCTGACGATCAACAATGCCGGCACCCTGGATATCAGCATGAAGATGGGCGGCCTAACGCCCGAATTCATCCGCTCCATGCAGGCGATCCGCAAGAAGATCGCCGAGGCGCCGAAGGACCAGAAGAACATGCAGGCCATGGCCATGCTCGGCCTTTTCCAGCAGCTTTCCTTCGACAGCTTCTCGATCCGGTTCGACGATGATTCGGTGACCGGCAAGATCATGGACTACCTCGCGGCCGAGGAAGGCATGCAGCGCAGCGACATCGCCAACCAGGCCAAGGCCGTGCTGCCCTTCGCGCTGGCCAAGCTCCACAATCCCGACCTGACGGCGCAGGTGACCCAGGCGGTGTCGAAGTTCCTCGACGATCCGAAGAACCTCGCCATCGTCGCCACGCCGCCCAATCCGGTGCCGGTCGCGATGATCGCCGCGAGCGCCATGAGCGCGCCGCAGCAATTGCCCGAGACGCTCGGCATGAAGGTGGTCGCCAACCAGTAAAGACGGCTCATGGGCAGGGCACGAGCCCTGTCCATGGCGTTTTCAGCGCCGGCTGCGCAGCGTTTCGGCGATGACGATGCGCGCCCCGGCGAGGAGTTGCGCGCTGTCGAGCGGCCTGCCCTCGCCTGTCGGCGGCACATGGACGAAGCCGCTGACGGTCGGCGCGAAACCCTCGCAGGCCTGCGCCCGCGACAGGGTGAAGACCATGTTGCAGAGATAGGCGCCGGCGTCGTCCGACCATTCGACCGGCAGGCCGGCGGTGGCAAGCGCCGCGTGGATCGCGTCGAGCGGCAGGCCCGACGGGAAGGTTTCGGGGCCGGCGCAGATCGCCGTCGCCTCGGGGAGCGCGCCGGCATTGTCGGCCCGCGCGCCGGCAAAGCTGTTGCGCGCCACCCGTTCCAGCCGGAAGCCGGAACATTCGGCGGCGAGGCCGAAATGGATGGCGATGTCGGGCGAAAAATCGCGCCCGATCTCCGACAGGCGCGGCCCCACCCTGGCGTAGTCGACCGGCAGCACCTCGGCGCGGAAGGCGGCGATGCCGTCACCCGCCGGCGGCTCGCGCCGCAACGCGCCGACCAGCCACTCCGTCGGATTGACGGGCGCGCCGGGAAACGGCTCGAAGCCGGTGACGAGGAGGCGCACCGGCGTCATCCTGCCTCAATCGGCCTTCTTCGCCGGCATCGGCCTGATCTGAAGCTCCCGCAACTGCTGCGGCGTCGCGGGCGACGGCGCTCCCATCAACAGGTCGAAGGCCTGCTGGTTCATCGGGAACATCGTGACCTCGCGCAGATTCTTCGCCCCCACCAGAAGCATGACGATGCGGTCGATGCCGGCCGCCATGCCGCCATGCGGCGGCGCGCCGTACTGGAAGGCGCGGTACAGCCCGCCGAAGCGCTCCTCCACCGTCTCGCGCGAAAGCCCGGCGATCTCGAAGGCCTTGACCATCGTCTCGGGCAGATGGTTGCGGATGCCGCCGGACGCGATCTCGAAGCCGTTGCAGACGATGTCGTACTGAAACGCCTTGATGGTCAGCGGGTCGCGGCCCGTCAGCGCCTCGATGCCGCCCTGCGGCATGGAGAACGGGTTGTGCGAGAAGTCGATCTTCTTCTCCTCCTCGTTCCACTCGTAGAAGGGGAAATCGACGATCCAGGCAAGCTCGAAGCGGTCGCGGTCGACGAGGTCGAGTTCCTCGCCCGCCCGCGTGCGCGCCGCGCCGGCGAAGGGCGCGAATTTCTTCGGGTCGCCGGCGACGAAGAAGCAGGCGTCGCCTGCGTCGAGCCCCATCTGCGTGCGGATGGCCTCGGTGCGCTCCGGGCCGATATTCTTGGCGATCGGGCCGGCGCCTTCGAGCACCGCGCCTTCCTGCCGCCAGAAGATGTAGCCGAGCCCCGGCTGGCCCTCGCCCTGCGCCCATGAATTCATGCGGTCGCAGAAGGCCCGGCTGCCGCCGGTCTTGGCGGGAATGGCCCACACTTCCGCCTTGTCGTCATTGGCGAGGATGCCGGCGAAGACCTTGAAGCCGGAGCCTCGGAAATGCTCCGACACCTCCTGCATCTCGATCGGGTTGCGGAGGTCCGGCTTGTCGGAGCCGTATCTGCGCATCGCCTCGTCATAGGGGATGCGGCGGAATTCCCGCGTCACCGGCTTGCCTTCGGCGAAGGCCTCGAAGACGCCGCGGATCACCGGCTCCATGGCGGCGAACACGTCGCCCTGCTCGACGAAGCTCATCTCGACGTCGAGCTGGTAGAACTCGCCCGGCAGGCGGTCCGCGCGCGGGTCTTCATCCCTGAAGCAGGGCGCGATCTGGAAATAGCGGTCGAAGCCCGAGACCATGATGAGCTGCTTGTAGATCTGCGGCGCCTGCGGCAGCGCGTAGAAATTGCCCGGATGGATGCGCGACGGCACGAGGAAGTCGCGCGCGCCTTCCGGCGAGGAGGCCGTCAGGATCGGCGTCGAATATTCGGTGAAGCCGACCCCGGCCATGCGCTTGCGGATTTCCGCGATGATCTTCGTGCGCGCCACGATGTTCCTGTGCAGCGTGTCGCGGCGCAGGTCGAGGAAGCGGTATTTGAGGCGGATGTCCTCGGGATATTCCGGCTCGCCGAAGACCGGCAGCGGCAGCTCCTTCGCCGCCGACAGCACCTCGATCTCGCGCGCGAACACCTCGATCTCGCCGGTCGGCAGGTTCGGGTTGACGGCCTCCGCCGTGCGCGCCTTGACCTCGCCGTCGACGCGGACGACCCACTCGCCGCGCAGGGTCTCGGCCGTCTTGAAGGCCGGCGAATCCGGGTCGGCGACGATCTGGGTCAGCCCGTAATGGTCGCGCAGGTCGATGAAGAGCAGCCCGCCATGGTCGCGCACGCGATGCACCCAGCCGGACAGGCGGACGCTCTCTCCGACGTTCGCTTTCCTCAGGGCGGCGCAGGTGTGGCTGCGGTAACGGTGCATTTTGTTTGGCTTTCCATGGGACGGTGCGGAACGGGCGCCGGGCGCCTCGAAATTCGCGCGGAAAAGCGCATGGAGGCCCGATTTTGTCAAGGTGGGCGGACCAGCCGAACGCGGCGACGATCGTCTGGATCGGGAGGAACGGTGTACGGCTATCTTCGGAATATTTGATGAACCGGGCGCCAAACCATCGTTTGATTTTGCCACACGAAAGGTGCGGCTGGACGAGATGGGACCTTGCGGCCGACGGCGGATGAAGTCGATCCCGGTCCGCCGCTCTACCCAGGCGAGGCTGAAAACGTCATAGTGCGCCCTCCGTATCGCCGAGGGATGTGAAGAGCCCATGCCATGATCCTTGCCGCGTCAGCCATCGTTCACATCGCTGTGCAGGCGGGGCTGATCGTGCGGGTCCTGCTCAGGAAGCACCGGGCCCCCGCCGCGCGGATCGCCTGGGTGATCGTCATCCTGGCGGTGCCGCTCGCCGGCATCGGCGCCTACCTGCTCTTCGGCGAGGTGAATATCGGCCGCCGTCATTTCGAGCGCATGCGGACGGTGCTGCGAGAGCTCGGCAGGGAGGCCCTCCCCCGGGCTTCGGCTTCCTGCTCGGCGACCGTCCCGGACAGATGGATGCCGCTGTTCCGCGCGGGCAAGTCGGTGAACGGTTTCGAGCCGGTCGGGGGAAACCGCGCCGAGCTGATGGCGGATTCCGTCAAAAGCATCGAGCGCATGGTGGCGGACATCGACGCCGCGAGGAAGCACGTCCACCTGCTCTTCTATATCTGGCTGCCGGACAATAACGGGCGCGCGGTCGCCGCGGCGCTGAAGCGTGCGGCGGCGCGGGGCGTTGCCTGCCGCGCCATGGTCGACGATCTCGGCTCGCGGGAGCTGATCCGTTCGCCGCTCTGGCGGGAAATGGAGCAGGCGGGCGTGAAGCTCGCGCGGGCGCTGCCGATCGGCAATCCGCTGCTGCGCGTCTTCTTCGGCCGCATCGACCTCCGCAACCACCGCAAGATCGCGATCGTCGACAACCGGATCACCTATTGCGGCAGCCAGAACTGCGCCGACCCGGAATTCCTGCCGAAGGCGAAATACGCGCCCTGGGTGGACGTGCTGCTACGCGTCGAGGGGCCGGTGGTGCGCCAGAACCAGTTCGTCTTCGCCACCGACTGGATGAC
Source organism: Rhizobiales bacterium 65-79 (assembly GCA_001896885.1). Classification (GTDB taxonomy): domain Bacteria; phylum Pseudomonadota; class Alphaproteobacteria; order Rhizobiales; family Rhizobiaceae; genus Mesorhizobium_L. Next base: position 18,821 of record MKRJ01000049.1, read on the forward strand.
CTTCGACGGCGAGGACATACGGCAGGTTCTTGAAGAACCGGTCGAGGCGCACGATCCCGGCTTCGCCGCGCAGGTGGTGGCCACCGGCCCGACCGGCCGCTTCTCCGCCATGCCGCAGATGTTCGAGAGCCTGATCTATGCGGCGCGGGACGAGCTTTTCGTCACCACGCCATACTACGCGCCGAACCAGGGGCTGCAGGACGCGCTCTGCGCCGCGGCCAGCCGCGGCGTCGATGTCACGCTCATCCTGCCGCGCCGCAACGACGATTTCGCCATCGCCGGCGCCAGCAGGAGCTACTATCTCGACCTGCTGCAGGCCGGCGTGAGGATTTTCGAATACGAGAAGGGCCTGCTGCACGCCAAGACCGTCACGATCGACGGCGAGATCACTTTCGTCGGCTCGGCGAACATGGACCGGCGCAGCTTCGACCTGAACTACGAAAACAACGTGCTGATCTGCGATGCCGGCGTCACCGCCGCCCTGCGGTCCAGGCAGGAGGCGTTTCTCGCAAAGTCGCTGGCGGTCCTGAAGGAGGAAGCCGAGGGCTGGCCGTGGTACCGGCGGCTCGCCAACAATCTGCTCGCCATCGTCAGCCCGCTGCTTTGACCGGGAACGGCGCCGGAGCGGCCGCCTTGCCCGAAGCGTGGCGAACCCCTCCACCTTCGTCATCCACGGGCAAGCGAAGCGGAGCGGAGTGCGACCCGAGGATCCATGCCTGAAAAAGCACCGCAATGCGGTAAGAGTGCAGGATGGGCGGTTCCTTCTGCGCCGCAGACGGACGGCCGCGCCGCTCCGGCATGGATCCTCGGGTCTCCGCAGTTCGCTGCGCTCCTGCTCCGCCCGTGGATGACGAAGGTGGAGGAGTTCGCGCGCTTCCGCGACCCGAGGATGACGAAGGTAGAGGGGTTCGCGCGCTCCTGCTCCACCCGAGGATGACGCAGGTGGGGATGCAGCCTGCCGGCTAATTTTCACCGGGGCCGCCGTTCCGTCGCGCGGGCGATGACACAATCGGTTGGCTTTCACATTGTATCGGTCTATCGAAGGCGCGGGAGCCCACGGGGTTCAACGTCCGAAGGATATGAATGCGCCTGATTTCCACGACCGGAGAGCTTGAGGCGGCGGTCGCCGAGCTTTCCAGATCCGATTTCGTCACAGTCGATACAGAATTCATCCGCGAGACGACGTTCTGGCCGATCCTGTGCCTCATCCAGATGGCGGCGCCGGGGGTGACCGCGCTGGTCGACCCGATGGCCCCGGGGATCGACCTGAAGCCGTTCTTCGAGCTGATGGCGAACGAGAAGGTCACCAAGGTCTTCCACGCCGCGCGGCAGGACATCGAGATCGTCTTCCATCTCGGCGGGCTGATCCCGCATCCGGTCTTCGACACGCAGGTGGCGGCCATGGTCTGCGGTTTCGGCGACAGCGTCTCCTATGACCAGATCGTGCAGAAGATCACCGGGACGCGGCTCGACAAATCCTCCCGCTTCACCGACTGGCGGCATCGCCCGCTGTCGGAGAAGCAGCTCACCTACGCGCTCGCCGACGTCACCTACCTGATCGAGGTCTATCGCCATCTGAAGGAGGAACTGGAGCGCGAGAACCGCGGCCACTGGCTGAAGGAGGAGATGGACGTGCTCACCTCCCGCGAGACCTATGATCCGCATCCGGAGGACGCGTGGAAGCGGCTGAAGATGCGGCTGAGGAAACCGCAGGAACTGGCCGTGGTCCAGCATGTGGCCGCATGGCGCGAACGCGAGGCGCGTGAGCGCGACGTGCCGCGCCAGCGCGTCATCAAGGACGACGCCATCTACGAGATCGCACAGCAGCAGCCCCGCGACCAGGCGGCGCTGGCGAAGCTCAGGATGACGCCGAAGGGCTGGGAGCGGTCGGCCACCGCGGCGGGCCTGCTCGACGCGGTCAACGCCGCGCTCGCCCTGCCCCGCGAGGAGATGCCGAAGCCGCCCAAGCCTTTGCAGTCGCCGGAAGGGTCGAGCGCCGCGGCCGAGTTGCTCAAGGTGCTCCTGAAGATGATCGCCGAGAACGAGGGCGTGGCGCCGAAGGTGCTGGCCTCCGGCGACGATCTCGACCGCATCGCCGCCGACGGCGACAAGGCGGACGTCGCGGCGCTCCACGGCTGGCGCCGCGCCGTCTTCGGCGACAAGGCGCTGAGGCTGGTGCGCGGCGAGCTGGCGTTGAAATTCGACGACCGCAAGGTGGCGGTGTTCGAGACGGACGGGGCGGCCTAGGCAAAGGCCGCCGCGCCCGGCCCCGCTCAGAACACCGCCAGGTATTTGAGCAGCGACAAGATGCCGATGATGATGACGATGATCTGCACGATCTGGCGCGTGCGGCCGTCGAGCGGCAGCCGCTGAACCAGGTAGAGCACCAGGATGATCACCAGGAAGGTGATCAGGATTCCGATAAGGATCGACATGATTGCCCCTCTCTGCGCCGGGCCCGATTGCCCGGAAAGCTAGCCAAGCAGGCTTTTGACGATGCCGCTGGCTTTGGAGAAATCCATTTGCCCCGCATATTGTTCCTTGAGGCGGCCGATCACCTTGCCCATGTCGCGCATCCCGGAAGCGCCCGTCTCCCCGATCGCCGCGGCGGCGGCGGCGCGGATTTCCGCCTCGTCCATCTGTCTCGGCATGAATTCGCGGATGACGGCGATCTCGGCGCGCTCCTTGGCCGCCAGTTCCGGCCGCTTGCCGGCCTCGAAGGCGGTGGCCGATTCTTCGCGCTGCTTCACCATCCTGGCGAGGATCTGCAAGATGTCGGCGTCGCTCGCCTCCGCCCTGCCCTCGCCGCGGCGGGCGATATCGTCCGCCTGGATCGCCGCGCGCACGAGCCTCAGCGTGGAAACCCGCTCGGCCTCGCGCGCCTTCTGCGCGCTCTTCAGCGCCTCGTCGATCTTCTCGCGCACGGACATGCCGGCTCCTTTCCCGTTGAGCGGTGCGGCGGTGCGCCCGGTTGACCGCGCCGCCGCCCTCGCCTATTGACCGGTCTCTTAGAGACCGTTTGAGAAACCGTCAGGCCGAGGCGAAAACGATGTTCGGCGAGCACCGGAGCGGAGTGTACATCAGTACATGAGCACCGGAGCGCAGGCGAACGACGTTTGCAGCCCGGCCTCACGGATTTATCAGAAGGTCTCTTAGCGACTATCATCTAAGGAAGCACGCGAATTGCGCAACGGCGCGTTCGCCGCATTGATGCTGCGCCTTCCGCCAGCGCATCGAACCCGAAGGACGCCCGCAATGGCCAGCACCGCCCCCTGGAGCCAACAGAAGCCCACCGCCCTCCTCGTCCTCGCCGACGGCACGGTGATCGAGGGGCGCGGGCTCGGCGCCGAAGGCGTGGCGGTCGGCGAGGTCTGCTTCAACACGGCGCTGACCGGCTACGAGGAGATCCTGACAGACCCGTCCTATGCCGGCCAGATCGTCACCTTCACCTTCCCGCATATCGGCAATGTCGGCACCAATGACGAGGATATCGAGGATTTGACGCCTGCCGCTCGCGCCGGCGCTGTCGGCGCCGTCTTCAAGGCCGGCATCACCGAACCCTCCAACTACCGCGCCGAGGGCGGGCTCGACCAATGGCTGAAGCGGCGCGGCGTCGTCGCCATCAGCGGCGTCGACACCCGCGCGCTGACCGCCCATATCCGCGTCGGCGGTGCGCCGAATGCCGTCGTCGCCCACGCCGCGGACGGCGTCTTCGACCTCGACGAGCTGAAGGCGAAGGCGGCCGCATGGTCCGGGCTGGTCGGCCTCGACCTCGCCAAGGAGGTCACGTCGGGCCAGAGCTCGACCTGGACCGAGACGCCATGGGTATGGAACGAGGGCTACGGAGAGCTCGCCGAGCCCACGATGCACGTCGTCGCGGTGGACTACGGCATCAAGCGCAACATCCTGCGGCAGCTTGCCGGCCTGGGCGCCAGGGTGACCGTGGTGCCCGCCGACATGCCGGCCGGCGATATACTGGCGATGGAGCCGGACGGCGTGTTCCTGTCGAACGGCCCCGGCGACCCGGCGGCGACCGGCGAATACGCCGTGCCGATCATCCAGGACCTGCTCGAGGCCGACATACCGATCTTCGGCATCTGCCTCGGCCACCAGATGCTGGCGCTGGCGCTCGGCGGCGGCACGGTGAAGATGCACCAGGGCCATCACGGCGCCAACCATCCGGTGAAGGACCACACCACCGGCAAGGTCGAGATCGTCTCGATGAACCACGGCTTCGCGGTCGACGGCGACACGCTGCCCGACGGCGTCGAGGAGACGCATGTGTCGCTCTTCGACGGCTCTAACTGCGGGCTTTCGATCATCGGCAGACCCGTCTTCTCGGTCCAGCACCATCCCGAGGCTTCGCCCGGCCCGCAGGATTCGCACTATCTCTTCAAGCGTTTCGTCAACCTGATCCGCGAGCGGAAAGGGGAACCGGCCCTGGCGGAACGCTGAGTCGACCGCGCTCCGTCACGTACCGGCCTCCTCTCCTGCTTCCATCCGCGCGGCCTCCTTCGCCGCGGGCTTGCCGACCTTCGCCAGCAGCACGACGAGCGACAGGGCGAGGAAGATTCCCGCGACGAGGTAAGCCGCGCCGGCAAAGCTCACCGGTGCCTTCGGCCCGGTGAACCAGGCAAATATCCCGGTATAGAGAAGCGGCGTGATGATCGAGGTGATCGAAAAGATCGAGGACATGGCGCCCTGCAGTTCGCCCTGCGCCGAAGGCGGCACCTTGGCGGCGGCGATGCTCCTGAGCGGGGGGTCGGCGAGCGCCTCGAGCGCCGTCGCCGCGATCACGGCATAGACCATCCAGCCCTGCCAGGCCGCGGCGTAGCCAAGGGCGGAGAGCGTGGCGAACGCCAGCCCGATCGCGGCCGTCCGCCATTCGCCGAGCCGCTTCACGACGCGCGGCAGCACCAGCCCCATGACGATCGCGCCGCCCAGCCCGTAAAGGCCGAGCGACAGCCCGATCTGGCCCTCGCTCCAGCCGTAGCGGTAGCTGGCGACGAACGACCAAACGGCCGGATAGACCATGTGGCCGAGCGTCATCAGGAAGAAGACGAGGCCGATCCAGCCGATGCCGGAATAGTTGCGCATCTGCATGAGCATCCCGACCGGGTTGGCGCGTCGCCAGTCGAAGGGGCGCCGGTGCTCGGCCGCCAGCGTCTCCGGCAGCAGGAAGACGCCGATCAGGAAATTGACGAAGGCGAGCGCCGCCGCGAAATAGAACGGCACGCGCGGCCCGAACGTGCCGAGCAGGCCGCCCAGCATCGGGCCGATGATGAAGCCGATGCCGAAGGCTATGCCGAGCAGGCCGAAATTCCGGGCGCGGTTCTCGTCCGTGCTGACGTCCGCGATAAAGGCGGACGAGGTCGTGTAGCTCGCGCCGCTGATGCCGGCGAGCACGCGGCCGATGAACAGCATCGGATAGGACCACGCCACCGCGCAGATCAGATTGTCGATCGAGAAGGTCAGCACCGAGGCGAGCAGGACCGGCCGCCGCCCGAAGCGGTCGCTCAGGTTCCCGACGAGCGGCGCGAAGAAGAACTGCATCGCCGCATAGACGAAGAACAGCCAGCCGCCTTCGATGGCCGCCTCGCTGATGCTGACGCCCGTCAGTTCGCTGAGATAGGCCGGCAGCACCGGCATGATGATGCCGAAGCCGATGACGTCGAGGAGGAGCGTGGTGAAGACGAGGGCAAGGCCCCGCCTCGCTGTGGCGGCGTCGATCATCGCTGGCTCCTCGAACGGGAGGAGCCTTATAGGGGAACCGCCGCCGAGGAACAACGGCGGGGCGAATCACTTCGATCGATGGTCGCCGGCGCGCCGTCCCGGAAATCGGGCTGAGCGAAGCGACGTGAGGCTGTCCGGGAGCCAGTTTGTGATTTCGAAGCTCCGGAATGGGTTCCGGTCTTGCGGCCGGTCGCCATGCTACGGTCGCCAACCGGAATGGCGCGCGATCTGAAGCGGCTTCGTCTCCCCCTACCCTACGACGCCAGACGGACGTTGGTGATCTTGGTCTTGATCGACTTGAAGACGGCGTCGAGGTCGTTGCGCGAGGGCGCGTCGAAGAAATGCGCCGCGTCGGTCGCGCAATCCTTCAGCATCATGCCGGTCTTCACGTCCGGTTCCTCCAGCCGGATCGTGTAGAGTTCGATGCCTTCGGATTTGGCGTTTGTGCAGGCGTCGAGCGTCTTGGCGTTCATGAGGCCGTTGGTGGTCGCCGCGTTGCCCGTCGTGGTGCCGAGGCGCCCGTCGACCAGATAGCCGAAACTCGAATAGGCGGAGCCGAGACCGGTGCCGTTGTTGCCGAAATTGTTGGAGCCGTCGGTCAGCACGATCATGACCTTCTTGACCGGATGATCGACCTTCGCCGGGTCGAGCCCGTCGGTGAAGGGCGGCTGCGGCGACAGCACCCGGGCGCCCCAGGCCACGCCTTCCATGATGTTGGTGTTGCCGGCCGCCGTGAGCGCGTTCACCTTGTCCTCCAGCGTCTTGTAATCGCTGGTGAGCGCGACGATCGGCTGGGTGTTGCAGCCGGCGTTCGGCCCCTTGCCGCCGGAGAGATCCATTTTCGGCGGCGCGCCCCACAGGTTGATCGCCAGCGGGATGCCGAGCGGGTTGAGGTTGACGCCGTATTTCAGCATCTTCTTGATCAGGCCGGGCAGGCTCTTGTCGAGCGGATCGACCGGGGAGGCGATATAGTTGTTTCTGTAGCCGCCCGTGTCGCCCTCGTCGATCGCGAATGCCGGTTCGAACAGCGTGTCGGGCTTGGACGGATCGGGCGCGATGTCCTCCGAATCAAGGGCCTTGCCGGCGGCGGCCACGCGGGATTCGACGCAGCCGCCCCATTTCTGTCCGATGTGGTGGAGCACCTCGAAACGGCTGGTCCCCTTGCGGAATTCGACCTGCGGGATATTCGCCAGGCCCTTCATGTCGATCCAGTTCGCGCCGTCGTTCCGCTGGTTACCGAGCGCGTCGAAGGTCGGCCCGAACCGATCGCCCACATTGACGAAGGCCGAAAAGGGAACGAGCGCGAATTTGAGCTGGTTCCTGTCGGGCACCTGCTCCGACATGGTGTCGATGAGGCCGAGCACGGCGTCCTTCATCGCCTGCAGCTTGCCACCCGCCATCGAGCCGGTCGTGTCGAGCACGAGCCCGATCTCGTAGGAGACATAGGCGATGTCGGCCGTCGAGGACGCCTGCACCGTCGCCTCCGTATAGCCGAGAAGCGCCGCGAAGCTGAGCTTTATGTCCGCCGAGGCGGATACCGTGACGGCGCTGCCGACCCGCTTGACGTCGATGCGGCCGGTCTTTCCGCCGAAATTGGTCGCGACGAACTCGCTGGCGATCTTGCCGGCGTCGGCGTCGGAAACTTTCTCGCCCTCGCGCGCGATCGCGAGCGAGGCCGAATCCATCGCCCGCTGGAGCGCATCCTTCGCGCGGTTCATCGATGTGATATCGACGGCCAGGCCCGCCCCGATGACCAGCGGCGCCATCAGGAGCGCCGATACGATCGCGAAATTGCCGCGCGCATTCGCGGCGAAACGCATGACAGCAAGCCTCATCCGCGCACCCCCAGGCAGCAACGCAATCAGCGAGGCTACCGAAGGCGGCTTAAGGCCGGTCTAAGCACGATCCGGCAAATTTACCGAACGGATTAACCCTAGTCTCGTGATACCTGCCCGGGCTTTCAGATCGGATTGTTGAACGTATCGCAGGCCGACAGCTTGCCGGATTGGTAGCCGGTCTGGAACCAGTGTCGGCGCTGCGCCGAAGTGCCGTGGTTGAAGCTGTCGGGCACGACGTAGCCCTGCGTTTCCTTCTGCAGCGTATCGTCGCCGATCTGCGAGGCCGCGTTCAGCGCCTCGTCGACGTCGCCCTTCTCCAGGATGCCCTTCTGCTCGGTGAAGTGCGCCCAGATGCCGGCGAAGCAATCGGCCTGCAGTTCGACGCGCACCGACAGCTTGTTGGCGGTGACCTGGTCCACCTGCCGCCTCTTTTCGTCGAATTTCCCGAGGATGCCGGTGAGGTCCTGCACGTGGTGGCCGATCTCGTGCGCGATCACATAGGCCTGGGCGAAATCGCCGGAAGCGTGGAACTGCTGCGACAGTTGCCGGAAGAAATCGGTGTCGAGATAGACCTTCTTGTCGTTCGGGCAGTAGAACGGCCCCATCGCCTTCTGCGCCGTGCCGCAGCCGCTCTGCGTCGCGCCGCTGAACAGCACCAGCTTCGGATCGGTGTAGGTCATGCCCTGCGACTGGAAGATGCCGGTCCAGGTATCCTCCGTCTCGGCCAGCACGGTCGCGACGAACTGCTTCATCTCGTCGTTCGCCTGCGTCCCGCCCTGCTGGCTGTAGCCGCCGCCGCTCGATACCGGACCGTTGTCGCCGATGAACTGCATGGGATCGATGCCGAGGAAGCGCAGCACGAAAAACAGGATGACGAGGATGATGATGCCCTTGATGCCGCCGCCGCCGGCGCCACCGAGCGGAATGCGGAACCCGCCTCCCTGCCCGAACGGATCGTTGCCGCCGCCGAAGCCCCCGCCTTCGCCGCGCCGGTCCTCGATATTGTCGCTTTGCCGTCGGCCTTTCCAGAGCATCGCTTTTTCCTCTCCTGACCATGCCGGCGAACGCGCGGGCCGCGACCAAAATATCCGAAGGAGGGGGCCGATTCATAGCGATTTCTGCCGCCCGCCCCTCCGGGAAGCGAGGATCGCCCGCCTTTGCCGGAGTAGCTCCGGCGGGCGAATTTCAGGAAAATCAGAGGCTTGCAGGCGGAAGCGGATTCTCTCTCAGAACGGCTTCGAGGCTCAGCGCTGCTTCGAGCCGGCGTCCTTTCCGTCGGAACTCCGCGACCGCTCGTCGAAACGGGCAGCCCCCTTCTTCAAGGGGCTGCCCTTCTCGGATTCGACCTTGCGTTCCTCGTCCCTGGTCGAGCGCCTGAGGTCGCGCGCGGCCTCCTTGCCCTTCTCCGTCGGCGACTGGTTCACACCCATCTTTCGTTCTCCGGCTGACGCCGCGACCATCGCGGCATCCCGGCAGAACGCGTGGCGCGCCGCCGCGTTCCTTGGCTATTCCGCCGGCGCGACCGCGACCGAACGGTGGCGCAGCGCATATGCGCCGAGCACGATGGCCAGCCCGATCAGCGGGAACAGGGCGCCGACCCAGCCGAGATCAGCCGGCGATCCGACGCGCAGCACCTCGGCTCCGACGACGGATCCGAGCGCCACGCCGAGATAGAGCGCCGAGCCGTTGAGGGAGAGCACGACCGGCGCGTCGTCGGGCGCGATGGCGAGGAGCCGGCTCGCCTGCGCCGGCGGGAAGGCCCAGCCGATTACGCCCCACGGCACCATCGCCGCGACGAGCAGCGGTCCGGCATAGGCGTGCGGCAGCGCCGGGATGGCGGAGAAGACGATCAGCGCCGCCGCGCCGAGCGCCAGCGACCAGCAGACGGTGCGGGTCGCGCCGAAGCGGTCGGCGGCCTGTCCGCCGGCGATGTTGCCGGCCACCGCGCCGACGCCGAAGGCGAGCAGCACTGCCGGCAATGCGAGCTCGGAAAGCCCGGCGCCCTGCATCGCCAGCGGCGCGATATAGGAAAACACGGTAAAGGCGCCGGTCAGCGTGAAGAGCGTGGTGAGCAGCATGGGCAGGACGCCCGGCCGCGCCACGCCGGCGACGCGCTGGCGCAAGGTGAGCGGCGTGCCGGAAAGGCCGCGGGGCAGTCGCCACCAGAGGACCACGCCCGCGAGCGTGCCGAGGGCCGCGATCGCCATGAAGGTGCCGCGCCAGCCGATCGCCGCGCCGATGAGGGCGCCGAGCGGCGCGCCGAGCGCGACCGCGACGGTCGTCCCGCCGACTACGACGGCGATGGCGCGCGCCCGGTGATGGCCGTCCACCATGGCCACCGCGGTCGCCTGCGCCGTGGCGGCGAAGAGGCCGGCGGCGAGCGCCATGACGACCCGCGCGCCGAGCAGGGTCTCGAAGGACGAGCCGAACGCCGCCATCAAATTGCCGAGCACGAAGAACGCCATCGTCCAGATGATGACGGGCCGCCTTTCCTGCCGGCCGGTGAGCGTGGCGAGGATCGGTCCGCCGAGCGCATAGGCGAGCGCGAAGGCGGTGATGAGGTAGCCGGCGAGCGGGATCGATATGCCGGAATCCGCAGCGATGTCGGGCAGAAGGCTCGAAACGACGAAGCCTTCCGTCGATATCGTGAACGACCCGACCGCGAGCCAGAAAATACGCTTGTCCATGGGAGGAATCCTTAGTTCAAAATTCGTTGAACAATTGGAGCTTGGGGAGGATGCTGTCAATGACGCAGTGCAAAAATAGTCCCCCCCGTGCTGACAGCCCTGTGTCAGGAGGGGGCGGCGCGGAAGGACCGCGTCATGCGCCTGCAGGCGGAGCGCAACCTTTCCGCATTTGTCTTCCTCGGTCCGCGCTCCGCTGAGCCTGTCCTCGAGCTTGCCCAAGGCAAGACCCGGGGGCTTCGCTTGCCCCTGGATGACGAAACCGGGAAGGCGCTTCGCCGACGGCCGCCCTTCGCCCGTCGCACACGCTCCCCCGCCCCGCGTTGAAATCCACCCGATTTGTGCTTAATTCTGCGGCATGAGCCTGCCGCACCCCACCATCGACCAGATCACGTTGCCCAACGTGCTTTCAGCGCTCGGCGACGATACGCGCCTGGCGATCGTGGGGATGCTCGCCCGCAACGAGGGCACCAGCATGACCTGCGGCCAGTTCAGCGAACTGGGCTCGAAGACGAGCCTGAGCTACCATCTGGCCAAATTGCGCGAGGCCGGCGTCGTCAAGGTCGAGCCCTGCGGCACCTCGCGCTTCATATCGCTGCGCCGCGCCGATCTCGACCGGCGCTTCCCCGGTTTCCTCGATTCGGTGATCGCGACCGCGATCAGCCTGCCGCCGGTGCTCGCGAGGGGCGACGCCGCCTGACGGCGACGCGCCCGCGTAGGTTCTGCGGACAGTTGGGTTCCCGGTTATGTGGAGTGCTGGTCGGCTACCTTCATTCGCGTCATTCCGGGGCCGCGCAGCGGAACCCGGAACGACGGCCGTGTATGAAGGTCTTCAATCTCCAACTGTCCACACGGCCTAATCCCCGCTGCTGGCGACCAGTACCGGCTTCGGGCTGTATTCCGCCGGGAAGAGCTCCTTCAGGCTTGCGATCTTCGGCAGGTCGTTGATCACGATATAGGGGTATTCGGGATGGTCCGTCAGGAAGTTCTGATGATACCCCTCGGCGGGATAGAATTTTTTTCCCGGCTCGATCGTCGTGACGATGGACGAGCTGTAGGCGTGCGCGCCGCTGAGCTGGGCGATATAGGCCTTGGCGACCTTCGCCTGCTCCGCGCTCGTCGGGAAGATGGCGGAACGGTATTGCGTGCCGGTGTCGGGGCCCTGCCGGTTGAGTTCCGTCGGGTCGTGCGCGACCGAGAAGAATATCTGCAGCAGATGGCCGTAGCTGACGGTCTTGGGATCGAAGACGATCCGGACCGATTCGGCGTGTCCCGTTTCGCCGGTGCTGACCATGTCGTAATGCGCCGTGTCCGCCGCGCCGCCCGTATAGCCTGAGGTGGCGCTGGCCACTCCGACGACGTGCTGGAAGACCCCCTGCACGCCCCAGAAGCAGCCGCCCGCCAGCACGGCGGTTTCCAGTCCGCCATGCGCCGGTTCGTCCATTGCCGGCGCGGGGACGACATGCGTTTCCTCGGCTCCGGCGGATGACGGGGCCAGTTGCAGGCCGGCATAGCAAAGCGCGGCGATGCCGGCGGAAAGGAGGGCGAGGCTCCTTCCGGTAAAGATCCTACGGATGGATGCGCTGGAGTTCGGTTTCGTCATCGCAGGCGCCTTTCGTTTCACGCGCGGCCGGCTTGGCCTGACCGGGACGTTTCCGGCTTACAGCAAGCCGCGCCGCCTGGGCAGCGGGAATGCGCCTGCCGCACCGAGATGTGAATTCCCGGCAACGCCGCGTGATCGCCACAGCCGTTCCACCCGGCTTCGCCGCCCCGTCCCCCACTTTCCCCGCAAGTTGCGGGTGCAAGCCCCGTCGCCTCATTCCCTCCCAATAAATGTGCGCCGTTTGCCGCCTCCCGATGCGTGACGGGCGAATCGGGATATGGTGCGACCGGTGCGTGGGACAGAGCGAATGCCGAAGAGCGAACGAGCCGGAAATGCGCCGCCGGGGCCGGCCTGGAGTTCGGTCGGCCTGGTGGCTGCCGCCGCCCTGCTCGCGGCGTCGGCGCTTTTTTCCCTCGGCCTGCCCGCTCGGGCGCAGGACGTAAAGGCCCCCGGCATCGCCGTCGTCGATGGCCTCGCCCCCGGCGACCTCCTCAACATCCGCGCCACGCCCACGCCGATCGGCACCGTCCAGGCGCGCCTGCCGAACGGCGCCGGGGTCCGGACTCTCGGCTGCGCGCAATATGACGGCTACGACTGGTGCAAGGTCGCCACGCTCGACGCGCCCAAATTGAGCGGCTGGACGCCTGCCCGCTATCTTCGCGCCGCGGATACGGATGCCGACGCGACGGCGCCCACGCCCCCTGCCGGGGCCGCCTCGCAAGCCCCGGCGCCCGACATGCCGGCCAATCTCGACGCCCGCATCGGCAAGGAAACCGGCGAGGCAGGCCAGGCGGCGGACGAGAAGCTCCGCAATGCGATCATCGCCCGCTATCGCCCGGTCTATCGCGCGGCGCTCGGCCTGCCGGCCGCCGGCAAGACGACCGCCGAGGCCGACGCCGCGCCCCCAGCCGGCGCGGCGACGCCTGACCAGCCGTCCGAAGACCCTGCGCCGCAGGCAAACGGCATCCCGGTACCGACCCCTCGCCCCGATCCGAAGGCCGGGCCGGCGGTGGCCTCGGTCGAGGCCGCCGGGAAGTCGACCGGCGAGGTGCCCTGCGCCGCCGCGTTCGGCCAGCCCATGCAGGAGTGCAAGGCGGCGTTCACGCGGCTCGGGCCCGGCGTCGCCGATGTCGCGGTCACCCTGCCGGACGGCGGCGCGCGGACCATCCGCTTCCGCGCCGGCAAGCCCGACGGCTCCGACTCCTCCGATCCGCTGCATTTCACGCGCGAGGGCAGTCTGAACATGATCCGCATCGGCAGGGCCGAGCGTTTCGAGATCCTCGACGCGCTGGCCTTTGGAGACTAGAGGCCCGGCGACGAGCGCCGAGGCATCCCTTGAAGATCTGCTGGAAGGCGTCTGTGTCGAGACGCGGAAGCGAACGGAGGAACCAAGCGATGACAGCCGATTATTGCCACCCGACCGCGCCGCACACCAAGCTGCGCATGCCGAACTGGTATGTGTCGAACCTGATGATGGATCGCGCGCTCGACGCCGTGGCGCGCAAGGTCAAGCATCTCGACCGCGACCACGACATCCCCTATCTCGCCGGCTATTCGAAGGACGGCAAGACCATCTATATCGACCGGCACATGCCGAGCACCTGGAAATACAAGGGCCGCAGCATCGACACCGACCGCTTCCTCCTTCTGCACGAGGAGGTCGAGAAGACGCTGATCGACCAGCTCGACCTGCACTATCTGCATGCGCACCAGATCGCCACGCGCGCCGAAGAGGCGGCGATCCGCGCGGCCGGCATCTCCTGGCGCGAATACAACGACTTCATGCAGAAATACGTGAAGAAGATGGGTGACGAACGGCTGACCAATGTCCCGGCCGATCTCGACCTGAAACCCTATCGCGACGAACACGACACCGACCTTCTGGAGCGCATGGCCGCCAGCGTCGAAAAGGGTATCTGCCCGGAAGGCGTCGACCGGGACAAGCTGCACGCAAAAATCAAGAGCCAGTTGAAGACTATGCTTTCGCACGCCCACGATCCGCTGGGCGGGAAATCCGGCGCCGGGAAAAAGCCGCGCCGGAAATGACGGCCGGCGCATGGAAGCGCCTGTTCGAGGCGGGGACGGGCCGCCACGCGGCTCGTTCTGCCAAAGGACCAAAGCGGCAACTCGCGGCGCGCGGCAAGGTGTTGCGGTCCGCTTCGCGCCGTCGGCCCCGACGTTGCGATTTTGGGGGGTTACGCGGCGCGTTTCCTTCCCCTATAAGGCCCGCCTAGCCTGATATTTTCCTCTTGCGCATGGCCGGGCCGCCGCGACGCTTTCCGCGCGCCAAGCGGGGGCTCCCGCCCCGGCACGATGCGCGAGCGCCACCGACGGACCGCATCATGCCCAAACGCACCGACATCAACTCGATCCTGATCATCGGCGCGGGACCGATCGTCATCGGGCAGGCCTGCGAGTTCGACTATTCCGGCACCCAGGCCTGCAAGGCGCTGAAGGCCGAGGGCTACCGCATCATCCTGGTGAACTCCAACCCGGCCACCATCATGACCGACCCGGAGCTCGCCGACGCCACCTATATCGAGCCGATCACGCCGGAGGTGGTGGCCAAGATCATCGCCCGCGAGCGGCCGGACGCGCTGCTGCCCACAATGGGCGGCCAGACCGCGCTCAACACCGCGCTGTCGCTCCGCCGCATGGGCGTGCTGGAGCGCTACAATGTAGAGATGATCGGCGCCAACGCCGAGGCGATCGACAAGGCCGAGGACCGCGCGCTCTTCCGCGAGGCGATGAAGAAGATCGGCCTCGAGACGCCGCGCTCCATGCTCGCCAACGCGACCGAGGTGAAGGACGCCGACCGCAAGAAGCACGAGGCGCGCCGCGCCGAGCTGAAATCCTCCTTCGGCGGGGATGCGGGGCCCGACGATCTTGACGCCGCGCTCGACGCGCTCGAGACGGAATGGAACCTCGGCGAGGGCGACCGCAAGCAGCGCTATATGGGCCACGCCATGGCGGTGGCGGCGCAGGCGCTGGAGCATGTCGGCCTGCCGGCGATCATCCGCCCCTCCTTCACGCTCGGCGGCACCGGCGGCGGCATCGCCTTCAACCGCTCGGAATTCTTCGAGATCGTGCAATCCGGCCTCGACGCCTCGCCCACCACCGAGGTGCTGATCGAGGAATCGGTGCTCGGCTGGAAGGAATTCGAGATGGAGGTCGTGCGCGACCGCGCCGACAATTGCATCATCGTCTGCTCCATCGAGAACATCGACCCGATGGGCGTGCATACGGGCGATTCCATCACGGTCGCCCCCGCGCTCACCCTGACGGACAAGGAATACCAGATGATGCGCAACGCCTCGATCGCGGTGCTGCGCGAGATCGGCGTGGAGACGGGCGGCTCCAACGTGCAGTTCGCCGTCAACCCCAAGGACGGCCGCCTCGTCGTCATCGAGATGAATCCGCGCGTGTCGCGCTCCTCGGCGCTCGCCTCCAAGGCGACCGGCTTCCCGATCGCCAAGGTCGCCGCCAGGCTCGCCGTCGGCTACACGCTCGACGAATTGGAGAACGATATCACCGGCGGCGCCACGCCGGCCTCCTTCGAGCCGAGTATCGACTATGTGGTGACCAAGATCCCGCGCTTCGCCTTCGAGAAGTTCCCGGGCGCGGAGCCGGTGCTGACCACGGCCATGAAATCGGTCGGCGAGGTGATGGCGATCGGCCGCACCTTCGCGGAAAGCCTGCAGAAGGCGCTGCGCGGGCTGGAGACCGGCCTCACCGGCCTCGACGAGATCGAGATACCCGGCCTCGGCCCGACCGGGGTGCAGGGCGGCGACGACAAGAACGCCATCCGCGCCGCGCTCGGCGTGCCGACCCCGGACCGGCTGCGCATGGTGGCGCAGGCGCTGCGCATGGGAACGTCGGCCGCCGACGTGCACGAGATGTGCCGCATCGACCCGTGGTTCCTGGAGCGGATCGCCGAGATCGTCGCCATGGAGGCGCGCATACGCGAGCACGGCCTGCCCGGGGATGCCGAGAATCTGCGCATGCTGAAGGCGATGGGCTTTTCCGACGCTCGCCTCGCCTCCCTCACGAACAAGGACGCGGAAGCGATTCAGAAGATTCGCCAAAAGCTCGGCGTGCATCCCGTCTACAAGCGCATCGACACCTGCGCGGCCGAGTTCGCCTCGCCGACGGCCTATATGTATTCGACCTACGAGACGCCGTTTGCCGGCGCGCTCGCCAACGAGGCCGAGGTCTCCGAGCGGCGCAAGGTGGTCATCCTCGGCGGCGGGCCGAACCGCATCGGCCAGGGCATCGAGTTCGACTATTGCTGCTGCCACGCCTGCTTCGCGCTCGCCGACGCCGGCTATGAATCGATCATGGTGAACTGCAACCCGGAAACCGTCTCGACCGATTACGACACGTCGGACCGGCTCTATTTCGAGCCGCTGACGGCGGAGGACGTGCTGGAGATCCTGCGCGTCGAGAAGGAGGCGGGCGATCTCGTCGGCGTCATCGTCCAGTTCGGCGGCCAGACGCCGCTCAAGCTCGCCGACGCGCTGGAAAAGGCCGGCATCCCCATCCTCGGCACCGCGCCCGACGCCATCGACCTCGCCGAGGACCGCGACCGCTTCCAGAAGCTCCTGATGAAGCTCGACCTCACCCAGCCGAAGAACGGCATCGCCTGGTCGGTCGAGCAGGCGCGCACGGTCGCCGGCGAGCTCGGCTTCCCGCTCGTCGTGCGCCCTTCCTACGTGCTCGGCGGCCGCGCCATGCAGATCATCCACGACGAGGGCATGCTGCAGAGCTACCTGCTCGACACCGTGCCCGGCCTGGTGCCGGAGGACATCAAGCAGAAATACCCGAACGACAAGACCGGCCAGATCAACACGCTGCTCGGAAAAAACCCGCTGCTGTTCGACACCTATTTGACCGACGCCATCGAGGTCGACGTCGACTGCCTCTGCGACGGGCGCGAGGTGTTCGTCTCCGGCATATTGGAGCATATCGAGGAGGCCGGCATCCATTCGGGCGACAGCGCCTGCTCGCTGCCGGTGCATTCGCTCTCCGACGACATCGTCGACGAGCTGGAGCGGCAGACCGCAGCACTTGCCCGCGCGCTGAAGGTCGGCGGCCTGATGAACGTGCAATACGCTATTCAAGACGGCACCATCTACGTGCTGGAGGTCAATCCACGCGCCAGCCGCACCGTGCCCTTCGTCGCAAAGACCGTCGGCAAGCCGATCGCCAAGGTCGCCGCGCGCATCATGGCCGGCGAGAGCCTGGAGGATGCCTTCGCCCATTACGGGGCGCTCCCCGATCCGCGCCGGCCGGGCCACATCGCGGTCAAGGAAGCCGTCTTCCCCTTCGCCCGCTTCCCCGGCGTCGACACGCTGCTCGGCCCCGAGATGAAGTCGACCGGCGAGGTGATGGGGCTAGACTACGATTTCGCGCTCGCCTTCGCCAAGTCGCAGCTCGGCGCCGGCGTCGATCTCCCCCGCACGGGCACCCTCTTCGTCTCGGTGCGCGACGAGGACAAGCCGGGCGTGCTGCCGGCGGTGCAGCGCCTCGCCCGGCTCGGCTTCCGCGTGCTGGCGACCTCCGGCACCGCGCGCTTCCTGCGCGAGAACGGCGTCGAGGCGGAGAAGATCAACAAGGTGCTGGAAGGCCGCCCGCATATCGAGGACGCCATCCGCAACCGCCAGGTGCAGATCGTCTTCAACACGACGGACGGGCAGAAGGCGCTGTCGGACTCCAAATCGCTCCGCCGCGCTACCCTGATGCAGAAGGTGCCCTACTACACCACGCTGGCAGGTGCGGAAGCGGTGGCGGAAGCCATCGCGGCGCTCAAGGCCGGCAGCCTGGAGGTCCGGCCGCTGCAGGAGTATTTTTGAAGCGCCAACTATCTCCCCCCTTGCGGGGGAGATAGGATTTTCACGGTCTTAGCGGAGCAGCGCAAAGCGCATAAGCGACGCTAAGTCGTAGAAAATCCAAGAGAGGGGCTGGTCCCAATCAACCATACCAAGCCCCTCACTTGCGATTTCTAACACTTGGCATCGCAGGCGGGCTTCGCCCTGCTCTGCTAAGATGTTGAAATCGCTTTCTCTCCCGCAAGGGGAGAGACAAAGGCCTGCATATGCCGCACCGCCTCTCATCATCTCCGCATCGCCGCTTCGCTCGCGCAATGCGGAGCGATGCCACGAAGGCGGAAAACGCCCTGTGGCAGGCGCTTCGTAACCGGCAACTGAACGGCCTCAAGTTCAAGCGTCAAGTGCCGCTCTCCGGCTATATCCTCGATTTCGTCTGCTTCGATGCCAGACTGGTCATCAAAGTCGACGGCAGCCAGCATGCGGAATCGAAACGCGACCTCGAACGGGATGCTTATTTCCAGAGCCAGGGTTTTCGAACCATCCGTTTCTGGAACGACGACATCCTTCGCAATCTCGACGCCGTCTGCCTGACGATCCTGCGCGAAGCGGGGGCAGTGTAGCTTTATCTTCCCCTTGTGGGAGAGAAAGCGCTTTCAATGGCTTAGCCTAGCGAGCCGTTAGGCAGCGCGGAGACTAAACGTTAGAAATCGCAGAGATGGCAACCCCACTTGAGCCAGAGAAAAGATCAATCAACCGTATTGTCTGAGGTGTATTGAATGGCATGCGGGTAGTGAGTACATCTAACGGCATCTGACTATTCAGATAGGCAGAGCCGCTGGCATCGGTTTTGGATACCGCGCCAGTGGCTACCCTCGATGGCTAAATATGCCTGAATCCATCAATACCGTTGTCGATGATATATACGAAGCGTCCGTCCTGCCGGAACTCTGGCCTTCTGTATTGGAGCGCGTCGGCAGGATCACTGATAGTTGGGGCGCGGCATTATTTACTGCCGACAGCAAAAGGTCGGTGAGATTCCAAGCGACGGAAAATTATAGCCCCCACATCGAGCGCGTCGACTATGCGGTGATGCAGCGCAACAATCCTCGGCCCGCACGTGCTTTGGCGCGAAAACATGCAGGATTCTTGGCGGACTTGGATCTTTGCACGCCTGCAGAACTCGAGAACGACCCGATTTATAAGGAGATATTGGCGCCCGTAGGACTTGGGTGGACTGTCGGCTCGATCATCCCCGTTCCCAACGGGGACATCGTGGTTTTCGATCTGGTGCGTGCAAAGGAGCGGGGACCTTTCGAGCGGCGCGACATTTCGGCTTTGGACAAACTGCGGCCACATCTGGCCCGTTCTGCTCTTTTATCGGCTCGTCTAGGTCTTCAAAATGCCAGAGCAGCCACGGCGCTTATGCAAATCTTAGGCCTCCCCGGTGCTGTGCTGGACGCGGGCGGTCGGGTGCTCGCCGCCAATCCCCTTCTGGAAGCTCTGTCTTTCCAAATCGACATCCAGGCGTTCGACCGGCTGCGGTTATTCAACAGACCGGCGCAGAGTAGCCTCGCACGGGCGCTTGCCGGCATCGAGCGCGACGACGGCGACACCCGCTCGATCCCGGTCCCGGCGACCGAGGCGGCGCCGGCGCTCGTCGCCCATGTCATACCCATCCGCAGGCAGGCGCACGACGTCTTCGCAAAGGCCTCGGCGCTATTCGTGGCCACGCCGGTGACGTCGCCGATCGCGCCCAATGTCGGCCTGCTGTGCGGCCTGTTCGACCTGACGCCGGCCGAGGACCGCGTCGCCAGAGCGCTGACCGAAGGCCACAGCGTCGAAAGCGCCGCTGCCGAACTCTCCGTTTCGCGGGAAACCGTGCGCAGCCATCTCAAGAATGTCATGGCCAAGACCGGCACGAGCCGACAGGCCGAACTGGTCGGCCTGCTCGCCGGCACGACCTCGTTCCCCTTGCCGCGCGGATAGCCGCCGGCTTCACCCGTTTGGGTGAGGCGCGTTGGTTAAATCTGAATATGTTGCCCTAGTGAAGCGGCATACAGGCGCTCGGGGCAAGCACTGCGGGACGCCTATCGCCTGACCGTCATTTCGAGGGTTGCCGTGTCATCGGCGGCAAAGGGGGAAACTGATTCTGATCCTGTTCTTCATCGCCGGATTTCCGGCGATATCCGTCGCCTGCGACTACGCCGTTAGCAAATTCACCCGGATGGGTGAGCACGGCTCCTGCGTCGCATTCAACTGACTTTTCAATCATATTTGTGCCAGAACACGGAGATCCGGCTATGTTGGGGAATTGGGGGGCAAGACTTCTTGTTAGCTCAATCGGGTGCGCGATCGCAACGGGAGCGTCGGCGGGCTGCCTTTCCTATCAAGGTGGGGCTTGGGTGAATTATTGCCCTACTGCCGTTTATGGGCATTATACCGTCATCCGTGGCCAATGTGGGGTGAACGTTGGCTGGACGGGTGATTTCGGGCCCATTCGCGCAGGCCAACGGTCGGCAGCGCCTCATTTGAATGGTTGTGGATTGCAGTTTCGGTGGTGCGACTACCAGGCTTTCACGAAGGGCACGTGTTCGCCCTACCATTGAACTGGCGGCCAGTGTACATCTGTCCGCGTCCGGCGCGACTGGATGAGGGACGTTGTGCAACGGCGCCGGCCTGATCCATCGGAGGGGGAAATGTCGAGGACGACAGCGGTCATTCTCGCGGCGGCGTTCGTGCTGGGCCCGACCGCGGCCTTTGCCGGCGCGCCGAAGGCATGCACGGACTATGACAGGAAAATCAGCAGCCAGTACGCCGGGGCGATCCAGAAGGCGCAGGCATCGGGCAGCGCCTGCCAGAAGACGGCGCTGCAGGTCAAGCTGATGGAAGCCGCCCTCGCCGCCCCGACCGAATGCGGCAGCGCCGGCGACAGAAGCAAATTGAAGGCGGCGATCGCGCAGTCGAGGCAGTCCCTGAAGGACCAGGGCTGCCCGTAAACGCCGCTTCGGGCGTCGACCAGGCAAGCTCCGCCATACTCCCGCCGGGGTTCGGGCGCGAGGTGCGCGGGCGTCTATCGGAGGCCCCCATGTGCAAACCGCTTCTGCTTCTGGCCCTTCCCGCCCTCCTCCCCGCCACGGCCGCCCATGCGGCCCTGCCTGCGTTCGAGGCGGCCTGCGGCGGCATGATGGAGGTCCATGAGGAGGGCGGCGCCGTCTTCATCAACGGCAAGGAAGCCAAGCTGGAGAAACAGCAGGACGGCTCCTATCAGGCGACGCGCGGCTCCACCACGGTCTCGATCCGGGTGGGCCCGAAGGGCGCGCTCAGCATCTCCTTCACGGGCAAGAAGGGCGCCGGCGGCGACTGCAACATCGTCCGCTGAGGGCGGCGCCGGTCCCGGCCCGGCTCAGGAACGTCGGAGAAGGCTCAGAGCCTCGGCCGCTCGGGCGGCGCCTGCACCACGTCCGGCAGCATCGGCGCGCCGGTCGGCATCGAGCCGGCATAGCCCATCGCGGTCGTATGCACCGCCGCGGTCATCATGGGAGCGGCGCGGTCCGCCGCGGGGGTGCCACCGCCGAAGCGGCTCGCCACGGGCTCGGCCGAGGCGGTCAGCGTCGCCGTCTGGGGCTCGGCGAAGGGCTGAGTGCTCTCCAGCGACGCCGCCGCCAGGGTCGGCCCGGGCTGGACGGCGCCCCCGACCGGCTTCGCGGCGGCGAGCGCCGAGCCGTTCCAGCCTACCTCGTCGAGCATGCCCTTGTCCTTGGCGGTGTAGTAATAGCCGCGCTGGTAGAGCCGGTCGGCGCGGGTTTCGCTGCCCCCCGCCACCAGCCACGCCCCTTTAAGGTATTTCACCGCGTATTTGAGATTGGTCTCGGGATCGAGCAGGCCATGCGGGCTGCCCCCGTAGCCCATGCCCTTCGCCGTGCGGTAGCGGATCTGCATCAGGCCGTAATTGCCGGCGTGGTAGGCCTTGGGGTTGTAGTTGCTCTCGCGCTTGACGACGCGGTGCACCAGGCTTTCCGGAACGTCGTAGGCGGCGGAATAGGCTGAGATCAGCCGGTCGAGCCCGCCGTGCTTGCCCTGGGCGGCCGATGCGGTCTGCGTGTCCGGACGCGGTGTCGGCGTGACGGAAGCGACGCCCGGCAGTCCCGTTCCCATGTCGCCGGTGGTACAGCCGGCCAGTGCCGATGAAGCCAGAACCAGGCCGCAAAGGATGCGAATGCGCATGCAGAAAGTCCCTCGCGCCCCCGCGAAGACGAATAACCTTACCCGTTGCCCGTTCCTCCCTTAACCCAGGATGCCGCCTCCCGCAATGCACGAAGCGAATCGGTCTGCAATCGGCGGAATGGCCGGATTCGGGTGGCACGGGGCGGCCGGGGTCCCCACATTGGCGGTTGCCTCGACGACCATGAGCCGAAGCCATCAGCTGTTTATGGTTTGTTCCAGGGGCCGTCCATGGTAGAGAGGACAGAGCCATGACCGCGACCGATAGCACCTTCGTCCCCTACGCGCTGATCGAAACCGCGATCGGCTGGATCGGCATCGCCTGGAGCGAACGCGGATTGACGCGGCTGCAGCTTCCCGCCCGCGACCGCGAGGCGACCGGGCGCCGGCTGCTGTCGACCATTCAAGACCGGGCGGTGGAAAGCGCGGAGATGCCGGCCCCCGTCGCCGCGGCGGTGGATCTTCTCAGGCGCTATGGCGAGGGCGAGCCGGTCGATTTTTCCGGCGTGCCGGTGGATCTCGACGGTGTCGACGGGTTCCGCCGCGCCGTCTACGAGGCCGCGCGCCGCCTCGGCTTCGGCGAGACCACGACCTATGGCGGGCTCGCCGAGGAAGCCGGCTACAGTGGCCGCGCGCAAGACACCGGCAAGGCGCTCGGGCAGAACCCGGTGCCGATCGTCGTGCCGTGCCACCGCATCCTCGCCGCCGGCAACCGGATCGGCGGCTTTTCCGCGCCGGGCGGCGCCGTCGCCAAGGAGCGGCTGCTCATGATGGAAGGCGTGCGCGTCGGCCCGCCGCCTCCGGCGCAGCAATCCTTCGCCTTCTGAGAAGCGCGGCCGTGAGCCGCCAGGTCAATTGTCCGGTTCGTCGAACGTGATGTCGCGGCATTTGAAGACGAGGCATTGCGGATTGTCCCTGGTCGGGATCGTATCCGGGATCGCCCCCTCCCCCATGTCGCAGAAGCCGCCGTCGCGGACATAGCGGTCGTAGAGGGTGAGGTTCGGATGGCGCGCCGAAGGATAGCGCAGGATGACCGCGCCTTCCTGCACGATGCGCTGGTGCGCGGCGGCGCAACTCATGCTCATGGAATTGTAGCGGGAGATCGCATGCGCCGGAAAGGCCGCCAGGACCAGAAGCGAAGCGACGATCAGCCTTTTCATGACAGCCTCCACCCGGGCGCATCCGCAAGCCGGCCATGCGCGCTCGACGCCGATAGGGGCAGGTTCCGCGCCTGCTGCCGGCCGGCGATGCAAGAGATAGAACATTCAGCACGTTCGTAAAGCCCGTTCGGCGCGGGCTTGCCTGCCGCTCAATCAGACCCTATATGCGTGTCGTTGATTTTCGGCCGATCGATCCAAGGCCCGCGCCCCTTCCACTCTGGTCGCGTTTGCTGACGTCTATCTCCAAAATCTCGATACCGCCGGTCCGCAGGGACCAAGTGCAGCAGACACGACAGGAATACAGGAATGGCGACTGGAACAGTCAAATGGTTCAATGACCAGAAGGGCTACGGCTTCATCCAGCCGGACGCCGGCGGGCCGGACGTGTTCGTCCATATCTCCGCGGTGGAGCGTTCGGGCATGAACGGCCTGGCTGAAGGCCAGAAGGTCAATTTCGAGGTCGCGCAGGACCGCCGTACCGGCAAGTCCGCCGCGCAGAACCTCAGCGCCGCAGGCTGAACGAGCGCAGCCGGGGAATTCACGGGCAGGATCGCTGAAGCCGGACGAATTGGGCCGGTGCGTTTCTGTCGGGGCCGAGGCCTGAAAATTCCCGGCGCGGCAAGCCACGGATGTACTGGCGGTCACGCACGGAGTGCGCCGCCTGCGATGCAAGCGGAAGGCGGGGTTTTGCCCCGCCTTTTTCTTTTATGGCAAAGGAAGATCCCAGAAAGATCGGGCTGCCTCTTGCCCCAGCCAATCACTGCTCGGAGAGATACCGCGCCACCCATTCCCGGTTGGTGCTGTCAGCCAGCTTCCTGACACCCGGCCTCACACTGTCCGCTGCGGCCTGGTCAAGCCCTAAGCGATCCAAAATATGGCGCAATATTCCGATGGGATCGGCGGAGAGGTCGTCATATGAGATGCGGAGCGGTTCGATGCCTTCACGCGCAAACCAATCATTCCAGTCACGGTCATAGGCGGACATCGTCTCGACGCAGGCTCGTATATCTTCGCCGTCATAGCGAGGTTCCCGATGCGGAGCGAGCCGTTCCAGCTCGGAACCGTCCGGCGCGACATGCCATAGGCCGGTTTGCTGAGCCTTCAGGTACGACACCGCCTGGTCGACCTTGTCGGGACGGGTCAGGTGCAAAAACAACGTCGTCCCGAAAGCATGCTGAAAGCGTTCGCGATCGCTCAACCTGCCGGGATGGAGAATTGCCAGTTTCTCGCAAAAGAACTCAAAACTATGTCCCTGCATGCGCAACCCGAATACGTTGGTGCCATTGCGCCCTTTGACATGCGCCGCCCGGAAAGCCGCTTGCAGAATTTCGCGCTCGTCGGCCGTTTCCTCCCGTGCTATCCCCAAATCGCCTAGCCACCCTTCCAGCGAAGTCCCGAAAAAATAGGAATCGGGTTGTCCTGCAGCCCCGGTCGCTGTCAGCATTTTGCATAGCAAAGTGCTTCCACTACGCGGGGACGTGCAAATCACGTATGAGTCGAATTTCGCCATGCCAATCCCGACCTGTCCTCGAATTCGTGACATGCCGGGTGTCGCGAAAATCCCGACTGAAGCGACGGTTTGCAACCGAATTGTGCAACATCACGAAAGCGGGCATTCCGCGACAGGTGGTTCGCAGAATGCTTCACGAGAATTTTCCCAGCAAGATAAACCACCCGAAACCTGCGTGGCAAAAGAAGGGCCGGCACTGCTTTAACTGGATCCTTCATTTCGGTCAGGGGCTGGTGGCAGGCCCCACTTTTTCGCTTCCGTTTGCGGATGTTTCAATAACCGGCCTCCAGGGCTAAGTTCGCCCCGAGCAGAATCTCGGGAGAAAGCGATGACCAGGGAAAAGATAGGCTTTGTCGGCGTCGGCCTGATGGGCCACGGCATGGCGTCGAACATCGTCGGCAAGGGCTGGCCGCTGACGATTCTGGGGCATCGCAAGCGCGAGCCGATCGAGGATCTGAAGAAGCGCGGCGCCGCCGAGGCGAAGAACGCGCGTGAACTCGCCGAAGCCTGCGACATCGTCTTCCTGTGCGTCACCGGCAGCCCCGAGGTCGAGGCGATCGTCAACGGCCCGGACGGGCTCGCCGGCGCCGGCAAGCCGCTTCTGGTCGTCGATTGTTCGACCTCCGATCCGTCCTCCACCATGCGGCTCGCGGCCGAGCTTGCCCCGCGCGGCATCACCCTCATCGACGCGCCGCTCAGCCGCACGCCGAAGGACGCGGCCGAAGGCAATCTCGACGTCATGGTCGGCGGCGAGGAGAAGGCGGTGGCGCGGGCGCGGCCGGTCATCGACTGCTTCGCCGGACGCGTCGTCCACACCGGCCCGACCGGATCGGGGCACGCGATGAAGCTGCTCAACAATTTCGTCGCCATGGGTTACGCGGCGGTCTATTCGGAGGCGCTGGCGCTCGCCGGCAAGGCCGGCCTGACGCCGAAGGTCTTCGACGCCGTCATCCGCGACGGCCGCATGGACTGCGCCTTCTACCGCACCTTCTTCAAATATGTGCTGGAGCGCGACCGCGACGCCCACAAATTCGCGTTGCGAAACGCGCTGAAGGACATGAACTACCTCGCCGCCTTCGCGCAGGCGACCGACGTCGCCAACCCGCTCCAGGCGGCCACACGCAATTCCTTCGCGACGGCGGTAGGCCTCGGCCGCGGCGACGATTACGTGCCGATGCTTTCCGACATCATCGCGGAGCTGAACGGCGTCAAGCCGGCTGGCGGCTGATCGGCATTACGCTCAGGTCAGCTCGGCGCTTCCAACCCATTGGGCACGCGGCCGAGCATCCTGGCGGAACGCGCCGGCATCGGAAAGGCCGCGATGGGCGAGTTGATCGACGACCTCGAAAGACTGGGCTATGTCCGCCGCGAGGCCGACTCCAGCGACCGCCGCGCCAAGCTGGTCGTGCCGACGGACGCGGCCCTGGAAGTGACCGACATCGTGCACGAGTTCAACGGGCGGATGGAAGCGGCGTACCGGGAACTCGTGGGGGAAGAGGCGTACCGGACGCTGCGCGCGGCGCTTCGGGCGATTTCCCCACGCGACGAGATGCAGCCGAGGCTGCCGCCGCATCCGTGAGGGCCGGCGGTCATATCAGGCTTCTATGCGCTTCCCGGTCTCCCGGTCGAACAGATGCGCCATCCCCGGTTCGACCGCGAGCGGCAGCACGTCGCCCGGCTTGACGGGAGACGTTCCCGGCAGGCGGACGACCAGATCGCCCCCTGCCCCACGGGAATCGGCGAGATGGCCATGCGCCAGCGTGTCGGCGCCGAGCGTCTCGACCGCCACCACGGCGAGCTTCAGATCGGCGTTGAGCTCCTGGACGAGGGAGAGGTGCTCCGGCCGGATGCCGAGAAGGACCTTGCGGCCGGTTTCCGCCAGCGCCGTGTCGCGCGGCTTCACCGACCCGCCGCTGTCCAGTTCCAGTCCCCTGCCGTTGGCGGCGACCGTCGCGGCCATCATGTTCATCGCCGGCGAGCCGATGAAGCCGGCGACGAAGGTCGTGGCCGGCTGGCGATAGACGTTGAGCGGCGTGTCGATCTGCTCGGCGTTGCCGGCGTTCATGACCACCAGCCGGTCGGCCAGCGTCATCGCCTCGACCTGGTCGTGGGTGACGTAGAGCGAGGTCGTCTCCACCTTGCGCTGCATCGACTTGATCTCGAGCCGCATCTGGACGCGCAGCTTGGCGTCGAGATTGGAAAGCGGCTCGTCGAAAAGGAAGGCCGCCGGCTGGCGCACCAGCGCCCGGCCCATGGCGACGCGCTGCCGCTGGCCGCCCGAGAGCGCCCGCGGCTTGCGGTCGAGATAGGGCTTGAGCTCCAGCATCGTCGCCGCGACGTCGACCCGCTCGCGGATCGCCTGCTTGGAAAGCCCGGCGATCTTCAGCCCGTAGGCCATGTTGTCGTAGACGCTCATATGCGGGTAGAGCGCGTAGTTCTGGAAGACCATGGCGATGTCGCGCTCGCGCGGCTCGAGGTCGTTGACGACCCGCCCGCCGATCTCGATCGTGCCGGCGGTGATCGGCTCCAGCCCCGCCACCATCCTGAGCAGCGTGGACTTGCCGCAGCCGGACGGCCCGACGATGACGATGAATTCGCCGTCGGTGACGTCGAGGCTGACGCCGTGGATGACCTCGGTCGCGCCGTAATTCTTGCGCACATCACGCAGGGAAATTGCCGCCATGCGAGTTCCAGCCTTTCTATTTCTCGGTCTCGACCAGGCCCTTGACGAACAGCCGCTGCATGGCGATCACCACGAGGACGGGCGGCAGCAACGCCAGCACCACGGTCGCCATGACGACGTTCCATTGCGGGATCGAATCGGCGACGTCCGCCATGCGCTTGATGGCCATCACCACCGTGTAATAGTGCGGGTCGGTCGTGATCATCAGCGGCCACAGATACTGATTCCATCCATAGATGAACAGGATCACGAACAGCGCCGCCATGTTGGTGCGCGACAGCGGCACCAGTATATCCCAGAAGAACCGCATCGGCCCGGCGCCGTCGACGCGCGCCGCTTCCATGAGTTCCTCCGGCACAGTGAGGAAGAACTGGCGGAACAGGAAGGTGGCGGTCGCGGATGCGATCAGCGGAATGGACAGGCCCGCATAACTGTTCAGCATGCCGAGGTCGGAAACGACCTTGAATGTCGGCAGGATGCGCACCTCCACCGGAAGCATGAGCGTGACGAAGATCAGCCAGAAGGCCAGCGACCGGAAGGGGAAGCGGAAATAGACGATGGCGAAGGCGGAGATGATCGAGATCGCGATCTTGCCGATAGCGATGGAGAGCGCCATGACAAGGCTGTTGAACATCATCAGCCCGATCGGCGGCGCGCCGGAGGTGGAAATGCCGGCGAACAGGACCTGCTTGTAATTCTCGATCGTATGCGGGCCGGGCAGGAGCGGCACGACGCCGGAATAGAAATCGTTCGGCCCGCGCGTCGAGGCGATGAGGGCGATATAGACGGGCAAGGCGACGACGGCCACGCCGAGGATCAGCACCACATGCGAGAAGAAATTCAGCCAGGGTCTGTTTTCGATCATGCGCGCGCCTCAGTATTGAACGTTGCGCTCGATCCAGCGGAACTGGATGAAGGTAAGGGCGATGACGATGATCATCAGCACCACCGACTGCGTGGCCGAGGAGCCGATGTTCAGGCCGATGAAACCGTCCTGGAAGACCTTGTAGACCAGCGTGTTGGTCGCCTGCGCCGGTCCGCCCTGCGTCGTGGCGTGAATGACCGCGAAGGTGTCGAACATCGCATAGACGGTGTTGATCACCAGAAGGAAGAAAGTGGTCGGCGACAGCAGCGGGAAGATGATGGTGAAGAAGCGTTTGTAGGGGCCGGCGCCGTCGATCGCGGCGGCCTCGACAAGCGATTTGGGGATGGCCTGCAAGCCGGCGACGAAGAACAGGAAATTATAGGAAATCTGCTTCCAGCTTGACGCGATGATGACGAGGATCATCGCGTCGAACCCCGACAGCGAATGATCCCAGTGGTAGCCGACGAAACTGAGCAGATAGGGCAGGATCCCGATCGTCGGATTGAACATGAACCACCACAGGATGCCGGCCACCGCCGGCGCCACCGCGTAGGGCCAGACCAGCAACGTGGTGTAGACCTGGGAACTGCGGATCGTCCTGTCGACGGCCAGCGCCAGCACCAGCGCCGAGACCAGGGAAAGCACCGCGACGCCGATCGCGAACACCACCGTCACGCGAAGCGAGTTCTCGTATGTCGGGTCCGAAAATAGCTGGGTGTAGTTGTCGAACCATACGAAGGTCGTTTTGAAGCCGAAGGCGTCCTCGCGCAGGAACGACTGGCGCACGGCCTGGGCGGCAGGCCACAGGAAGAAGATGATGGTGACCGCCATCTGCGGCAGGATGAGAAGATAGGGCAGCGTCTTGCTGCGGAAGAGGGTGCGCTTCGTCTGCATCTACCGGCCCGGGAGGGGAGAGGATATATGCGAAGCCCGCGCCGTGGCGCGGGCTTCATGAAGGTCTCTTGCCTATTCGTTGGCCTTCTGGAATTCGGCGATCAGTTCGTTGCCCCGCTTGACGACGGCATCGAGCGCCTCCTGGCCGGTCTTCTTGCCTGCCAGCAGGCTCTGGAATTCCTCATCGATGATCTGGCGCACCTGCACGTAATTGCCGAAGCGCAGGCCCTTGGAATTCGCCGTCGGCGGATTGAGCGTCATCTGCTTGATGGCGACGTCGGCGCCCGGATTCTTTGCGTAATAGCCCTGCTTCTGGCCGAGTTCATAGGCGGCCTGGGTGATCGGCAAATAGCCGGAGAACTGGTGCCAGTCGGCCTGGACCTCGGCCGAAGACAGGTAGTGGAAGAAGTCCGCCACGCCCTTGTAATGGTCCTTGTCCTTGCCCTGCAGGACCCACAGCGTCGCGCCGCCGATGATCGAATTCTGCGGAGCCCCCTTCACGTCGGAATAGTACGGCAGCATGCCGACTCCGACCTGGAAGCCCTTGGCATTGGCGAGAATGTCGGCGCGGGAGGCCGAGGAGTTCATGTAGATGGCGCATTCCTGGGAGTAGAATTTCGGTCCCGCATCATTGCCGCCGACCGGACCGCCATACTGGAAGATACCGTTGTCCTGCCACTTCTTCAGATTGTTCCAGTGCCGTGCCTGGATCGGGCCGTTGAAGGAAAGGCGTGCGTCAAGCCCGCCGAAACCGTTCTCCTCCGTGCCGATCGGCAGGTTGTGCCAGGCCGAGAAGTTTTCCAACTGCACCCAGGAAATCCATCCGGTGGTGAAACCGCATTTGGCCGCGTGTGAATCCATGATCTTCTTGGAGAAGCTCTCGACGTCCTCCCAGGTCTTGGGCGGCGTATTGGGATCGAGCCCGGCCTTCTTGAAGACATCCTTGTTGTAGTAGAGGATCGGCGTCGAGGAATTGAACGGCAGCGACAGCATGTTGCCATGCGTGTCGGTGTAGTAGCCTACGACGGCGGCCAGGTAGTCCTTGGGATTGAACGGTTCGCCCGTATCCTTCATCAACTGATAGACCGGATAGACGGCGCCCTTGGCGGCCATCATCGTGCCGGTGCCGACCTCATAGACCTGCACGATGTCGGGTTGCTGGTGAGCACGGAAAGCCGCGATCGCGGCCGTCATCGTCTCCGGATAGCTACCCTTGTAGGTCGGCACGACCTCGTATTTGTCCTGCGATTTATTGTAGTTGGCAACGATCGATTCGAGCTTCTGCCCGAGGGCGCCGCCCATCGCATGCCACCATTGGATCTGCGTCTTGGCCGCGGCGATTGCCGGGGTCATGACGGTGAGCGCCGCCGCGGCGGCGAGAAGAGTACGGAACTTCATATTGTTCTCTCCCATGGGAAGCCGTTTGAATACGGTTCGTTCTTGGCCGGCTTCTATTACGGCCGGATGACAGCATCAGGTCAACGTAATGTCCAGCCCCAGTTTGCGCATAACCGAAATTAATTCGCGATTCAAACGCACCAGAAGCGAAACCCACAAGAGCGTGGCGGCCGCCTCGGCGGCCCCGCCGGCACCTCCCCACGCGTACCCTATGCCGGCAAACTAACTTCAACAGGAATCCGCTCGTGTCTTGGGTGGCAAAGTTACAACAGATTCCAACTTCCGTTTATCTCTCTCAATTCAAGCACTTCTCGGCATATTGAAACCAACGTAGAAGAGACGGATCAAGTGGGTCGGTTTTCTCTTGGGATCGTCGGGGCGCTTCGATGAAAAGACTGTTGCTGGCGGCAGCGGCGATCGCCGCAAGTGTTTCTCCGGTTTTCTCGGCGGATATGGTGCAACCCGCGGCCGTGGTCCATAATTGGACGGGCGCCTACGTTGGCGGTATAGTCGGCTACGGCTGGGGAACGACCCATGCCCTGGACAACAATTCTCCCTCGACCGGCATCGGCTACGACGGATTCCTGGGCGGCGTCGAGCTCGGCTACAACTACCAGTTCTCGAACAACGTCGTCCTCGGTGCGGAGACCGATTTTTCCTTCTCCGACCTGGGAGGCCAAGGGGACGGCGGGCCCGGCTGGGGCTGTGGAACGCCCGATACCTGTACTTTCGACGTCAAGTGGTTCGGAACCGCGCGTGCAAGGGTCGGTTACGCCTTCGGCAATGTGATGCCCTATCTGACGGGCGGCCTCGCCTACGGGCACACCAAGGGAAACCTGGCGAGCTACTGCCCCGGCACCGCATGGTGCGGAGACGATACGAAATTCGGCTGGACCGCCGGCGCCGGCGCCGAATGGGCCATCAACGATCGTTGGTCGATCAAGGCGGAATATCTCTATGTCGACCTCGGCAAGAGCCATTTCGGGACGGGCAACGGCGGCGATGGTTTTGAAGCCCAATTCCGCGTCAACACCGCGCGACTCGGCGTGAACTACAAATTCTGAAGCCGGGCCGGCTACCGCATCGATCGGCGCCCCCTTCGCTATAGCCGGGCCCGCGGCATTGGCGCGGGATCATGATGCCGGCTTGCACCTGTCCGAAAGCGATCCGCGATCGAAACGGACCGGAAGCGCGCCTCACGAGCCGGTCGGCGTCCATTCGAGAGGAACGTGGCCGGGCTCGGCCCGCACCCGCTCCAGCCAGGCCGCGACGGCGGGAAATCGGCCGAGATCGTAGCCCGCATAATCGGCGTCCTGCGTGTAGGCGAAGAGCGCGATATCGGCGAGGGACATCGCCTCGCCGGCGATGAACGGCGTCTTCGCCAGTTGCGTTTCCATCACGCCGAGCGCCCTGTTCCCTGTGGCCAGCGTTTCGGCCATCCGCTCCGGCGTCGCCAGCGCCTTCCGCTCGGGATAGCGGATCAGCGCCCGCCGCACGGCGATGTAAGGCTCATGGCTGTACTGCTCGAAGAAGAGCCACTGGCAGACCACGGCCCGCTCGTAGCGGTCCGCCGGCAGGAAGCGCGTCCCCTCGCCCAGGTAGAACAGCATGGCGTTCGATTCCGAAAGAAGCCGCCCGTCGTCCAGTTCCATCAGCGGCACCTTGCCGTTCGGGTTCTTCGCCAGGAATTCGGCCGTCCGCGTCGAGCCGTCGCGCGAATTCACCTCGACGTGGCGGAAAGGCAGGCCGAGCTTCGCGGCAAGCAGCCTCGGCTTGTAGCAATTGCCGCTGTCGAGCGAACCGTAGAGCGTGATCATGGCCGGTCGTCTCCATTTGGGACGCGGACTATGACCAAGGCGACCGCCGGACGGAAACGAATAGTTTTGCGCGATCGATCAATCCGGCTGATCGATCCTCACTTGAAGAGCGGCACCACGTTGGCGCCCGGCTCCAGAAGCACGTCGATCCTGAGCGGCGAGAGATCGAAGATCGTGCCGGCGAGTTTCGGCCGGGAGAAGAAGAAACCCTGCAGGTACTCCGCGCCGGCCTCCACCGCGCAGGCGAGGTGTTCAGGCGTCTCGATACCTTCGATCAGCACCTCCGCGCCGAGATCGTGCAGTCCGGCGACGAAGCTCTTGAAAAGCGCCGCGGCGGCCGGAACGGCGGCGATCTGGCGGAACCACGCGCCGTCGATCTTGACGATGTCGGGCCGGAGCAGCTTCACCCGGTCGAGGTTGGAATGGCCGACGCCGAAATCGTCGATCGCGAGCCGTATGCCGTGGCGGCGCATCTCCTCCGTGATCCTGACCAGCGTGTCGGCGTCCTGCGCCTCCGTCTCGATGATCTCGCAGACGAGCAGGTGACTCTCGAGCTGGATTTCGCCGTAGCGGCCGGCGATGAACTCCAGTTCCTTCACGGTGAGCGCGAAATCGCTGTTGGTGCGCGGATCGAAATTGAAGAAGAGCACCAGGCCGGGCTCGCCGATATTGTCGTAGTTCCTCAGATGCAGCGCCCGGCACATGCTCTCCACGAAGACCCGGTCCTCGGGAGGGGTCGCCTCGAAAAACTCCTCGGGCGCAACCGGCTCGCCGTCGAAGAACGGCATGATCAGCCCCTCGACGGCGAAAGGCCTCAGCAGGTCGTCCTCGCGCCGGAAGATCTTCTGGTAGGCGCTCTTCAGGATGAAGTCGCCATAGCGGCCGTACTCGATGCCGATCTCGTCGGCGACGATCGCGTCGCTGGCCCGCCGTGGATGTTTCATCGGCCCAGGCCCTAGCTTCCGGCCGCGCGGCGGCCGAAGGGCTGCCGCTGCGCCCTTGCCGCAGGGGCCGGACGGGATGACGGCGACGCCGGCTCCCATGCGCCCGCCTGCCCGCGCGGCCATTCATCCATTGACCGAAGGTTCCGCATCGGCCGGTCGAAGACCGAGAACCGCGTCGGCGCCAGTTCCGGCCGCGCCAGGACGAAGCCCTGCACCATCGAAGCGCCCGACCGTTCAGCAAGGTCGAGCTGCCAGCCTTCCTCGATGCCTTCGAAGACCGTCGAGATGCCGCGCGCGGCGAAGGTGTCGACCATGGCGCTCAGAAGCGCGAAGCCGGGGCCGGATTCCATCAGCCGCGTGATCCAGTAGGCGTCGAACTTGACGATGTCCGGCCGCAATTCCTCGATGCGGCGGATATCGGAATGGTCCGAGCCGTAATCGTCGACGGCGATGCGGTAGCCGTGCCCGCGCAGCGCTTCGACGAAGCGGTAGAGCGCCCCGTCGGAGGCGGTGTGCTGCTCCGTCACCTCGCAGACGATGCGGTGCGGTTCGACATTCGCCTCGTGCAGCACCAGCCGCATGTCGCGCAACGCCGTCTCGGTGATGTCCCGGTCGTTGAAAAGGGACGGGTCGAAGTTGATGAAGAGGCTGGCCTCGGTCGAGAGGCAGGCGCCGGCATTGAGCAGATGCAGCGTCCGGCAGAGCGTCTCCACATGGAAGCGGTCGAGCGGCGGGATGCTCGGGAAGAACACGCCGATGGACACCGGCTCTCCATCCCTCTGCGGCCGGATCAACCCTTCGAAGGCGGCGATCGACAACTGTCCCTCACGGAAGGCGAAGATCGGCTGGAAAGCGCTACGCAGCGTGAACGTGCCCCACACCCCGGTCGAGGTGCCGTCCTCCTGCCGGATGATGTGCGCAAGGCCGACACTGCGCGACAAGGTTTTCCTCGGCGTTCGACGTCTCTTTTCTCGCGCGATTGTTGCAGTGAAGCTTTTACCGCCGGTTAAAATGTCCGGCCAAATCGAGGCTTTGCGGCCGAACGAGCCTTGCGGTTTGCCGCGCGATCGGACATGAGAAGCCGGCAATTCCCAGCTCCAACGGAGACACTAAAATGGCCTTCCTCGCCGACGCCCTTTCACGCGTGAAGCCTTCCGCGACCATCGCGGTTGCCCAGAAGGCGCGCGATCTCAAGGCGAAAGGCCGCGACGTGATCGGGCTCGGCGCCGGCGAGCCGGATTTCGACACGCCCGACAACATCAAGAATGCGGCGATCGACGCGATCCGGCGCGGCGAGACCAAGTACCCGCCGGTCTCCGGCATTCCGCCGCTGCGCGAGGCGATCGCAAGGAAGTTCAAGCGCGAGAACAATCTCGATTACAGGCCGGAGCAGACCATCGTCGGCACCGGCGGCAAGCAAATCCTGTTCAACGCGCTGATGGCGACGCTGAATCCCGGCGACGAGGTGATGATCCCGCGCCCCTACTGGGTGAGCTACCCCGAGATGGTGGCGATCTGCGGCGGCACGTCGGTCTATGCCGAGACCTCCATCGACAACGGCTTCAAGCTAACGCCGGAAGCCCTTGAAAAGGCGATCACGCCGAAGACCAAGTGGCTGGTCTTCAACTCGCCGTCGAACCCTTCCGGCGCCGCCTATACGGAAGGCGAACTGAAGGCGGTGGCCGGCGTGCTCCTGAAGCATCCGAACGTCTGGGTACTGACGGACGACATGTACGAGCACCTGACCTACAATGATTTCGTCTTCCGCACCATCGCCGAGGTCGAGCCGAAGCTTTACGAGCGCACGCTGACGATGAACGGCGTCTCCAAGGCCTATGCCATGACCGGCTGGCGCATCGGCTACGCGGCCGGCCCGCTCCAGCTCATCAAGGCGATGGACATGATCCAGGGCCAGCAGACCTCCGGCGCCTGCACCATCGCGCAATGGGCCTCGGTCGAGGCGCTGAACGGGCCGCAGGATTTCGTCGCGAAGAACAAGGCGGTGTTCCAGAACCGCCGCGACCTCGTCGTGTCGATGCTGAACCAGGCGCGCGGCATCAACTGCCCGGTGCCGGAAGGCGCCTTCTACGTCTATCCGTCCTGCGCGGCGCTGATCGGCAAGAAGGCTCCGTCCGGCAAGGTGATCGGGACGGATGAGGATTTCGTCACCGAACTCCTGGAGGCGGAAGGCGTGGCGGTCGTGCACGGCTCCGCCTTCGGCCTCGGGCCGAACTTCCGCATCTCCTACGCCACCAGCGAAGAGCAGTTGGAAGAGGCCTGCATCCGTATCCAGCGCTTCACCGGAAGCCTGGGCTGATCGCCGCAAGGCGGTAGGCCGATTCTCGAATTCCGGCCTGCCGCTCGCCCTTGCCCTATCCTCCCCTGGTGGATAGGATGGCACATGAATATCCACACCTCGCATCCGGAAATCATTGCCAGGCTCAAGCGAGCGCACGGCCATTTGGCCGCCGTGCTGACGATGTTCGAGCAAGGCCGATCCTGCCTTGATCTCGCGCAGCAGCTCCACGCCGTCGAAAGCGCTGTCGGCAATGCCAAGCGCGAGCTGATCCACGATCACATGGAGCATTGCCTTGTGGATGGCGGCGAGCCGACGAGGGACTCGCTCAAGGAACTCAAACAGCTCACCAAATATCTGTGAGACCGCCATGTGGAAGAAGGTACTGGACTGGTTCGGACGCGGATCGAACGGCCACGATCATGACGCGCATGGACATGGCCATGACCACCATGGACCGCATGGCCATACCCATGGCGTGATCGATGCGACGATCGCCACGACCGGACGCGGCATCTGGGCAATCAAGTGGTCGTTCGTCATCCTGGCGACTACAGCTCTCTTGCAGGTCGTCGTCGTCGCTCTGTCGGGCAGCGTCGCGCTGCTCGCCGACACCATCCACAACGTCGCTGATGCGACCACGGCGATTCCCCTTTGGATCGCTTTCACGCTGGTGCGACGCAAGCCGACGAAGACATTTACCTATGGCCTCGGCCGCGTCGAGGACCTGGCCGGCGTCGTCATCGTGCTTGTCATTCTGGGCAGTGCCCTGGTCGCGGGGTACGAGGCGATCGACCGCCTGTTCCACCCGCAGCCTGTTCGCTTGCTGGGCTGGCTGGCTCTGGCCGGCGTCATCGGATTTCTTGGCAACGAGACCGTGGCGATGTTCCGCATTCGTGTCGGCCGGGAGATCAACAGCGCGGCGCTGATCGCCGACGGCTACCATGCCCGCACCGACGGCCTCACCAGTCTTGCGGTCGTCGTCGGCGCGATCGGCGTCTGGCTCGGCCTCCCCCTTGCCGATCCGGTCATCGGCCTGCTGATCACCGCTGCGATCCTTGGCATCGTATGGCAGTCGGCACGCTCGGTGCTGACCCGCATGCTGGACGGGGTGGAGCCGGGCATCATCGATGAGATTCACCATACGGCGAACCACGTGCCCGGCATCGAAAAAGTGATCGAGGCGAAAGCGCGATGGCTCGGCCACAAGCTGCATGTCGATGTGACGATCGCGGTCAATGACGGCATGTTGCTTGCCGCCGCCAACAACATCGCTGAATCGTTTAAGGCCGAACTGTTCGCCCATATCCCGGCGCTCGACGTCGCCGAGCTGCGCTTCGCCGAGCGGCAGGCGCAAGGCAGGCATCATCACACGCCCGATCCGTTCCTGGTCGAGGGCAAGCTCGCCAGCGGACTTCTGGAGATCATCGATACAGCGCAAGGCGAGCGCATGCGCCTGCGGATATCCCGCCACGTCGAGGGCTTGCGGGCGAACGTCGCCATCGAACGGCCGGGCGGCGCGGTCGAAAGCCTGCCGCTGTCGCCCGTGGCCGGCGATCACCACCACCTGCAAAGCGCTATCGCCCCGGCCGAGCCGCATGAGTTTTCCGCCAGGTTGCAGCTGATTGCCGGTTCCGATCACGAGGATTTGCCGTTCGCCATGACCGAGCCCGAAGGACACCATCACGAACACGCACATGGATGACCTGGCGCCGTGCGGGCGCCGGGACCGGATGATGCCGGAAGCAGCAGGCGATCCGTTCCGTTGGCCGGTACAGACTCTGGACTAGCCGGCCTTTTCCGCCGGACCTAGAGTGGAGATCGTCCGCCGCGAATAAGGATGGTGGCGGGCGCAGGCCGGCATGCTTGCCTGCCCGCCTCCGGCCGGATCGACAGGATCGGCGCGGGACGGGCATGGATGTTGGAGCCGCCGTTTGCAGACATGGCGGAGGGCATCGCGCGTGCCGTCCGCAGCCTCGCATGACCGGGCCCCGGGGGGCAGATCAGATGAGGAAGCCATGCCGATATTTCTCGACCGCCATGAAATGCACGGATCGACCGCGGCCGACGTCGCCGCCGCGCATCTGAAGGATCTGGAGATACAGGACCAGTACGGCGTCCGCTATCTTACCTATTGGTTCGACGAGCCGCGTGGATCGACGTTCTGCCTTGTCGACGCGCCGGATATCGAAGCCGCCAGAAAGGTGCACGAACTGGCTCACGGCCAGGTGGCGGGCGAGTTCATAGAAGTGGATCTGTCGGCCGTGGAGGCGTTTCTCGGCCGCATCGCCGATCCTTCCGGACAGCGTCACCAGGACCGGCCGGTGATGGACGCCGCGCACCGTGCGATCATGTTCACCGACATCGTCGATTCCACCGGCATGACGGCCAGGCTGGGCGACGCCCGCGCTGTCGAGATGGTGCGTACGCACGATTCGATCGTCCGCCGCTCGCTGCGCGAGACCGGCGGCCGCGAAGTGAAGCATACGGGCGACGGCCTGATGGCATCGTTTTCGGATGTGGACTCCGCGGCGAATTGCGCCCGCGCCGTCCAGCGCGCCATCGACGCGTTCAACCGCGAAAGCTCCGAGACGCTTCGCGTCAGGATCGGCATCCATGCGGGCGAGCCGGTGGAGGACAGCAACGACTTGTTCGGCTCCACCGTCCAGAGGGCGGCGAGGCTTTGCAAGGCGGCCGCGCCGTCCGCCATCTTCATTTCGGAGGAGGTCCGCGGCGCACTGTCGAGCGATACGGACGTCAGGCCGCTGGGCAGGAAGGCCCTGAAAGGTTTTCCTGAGCCCGTCGCGCTCTACGAGGTCATTTGGAGTTAGTCGCGCCGCTGGACGCGTCGTACCCCGGGCTTCCGCCGGCTCGATTCCCCCTGATCGGTCCTGCAAAGCTTGCCCGCCCGCCGGCCAGGCGCAATAGTGTCGCGTCCGCGCCCGGTACGGAAGCGACTGCGTAGGCGAGGAGAGCGGTCATGACATCCTGGAAGAGCATCGCGGCGGCATTGGGCATGGCGGCATTGGCAGCGACGGCGGCATCGGCGGCGGACCGGCCGATCGTCTTCGTCCATGGCGACAGCGACAATGCCGGCCTGTGGATGGTGCAGGTCTGGCGGTTCGAATCGAACGGCTATCCCCGCGACCTGCTCTTTCCCGTCGACCTCAGGCACCCGCAGGCGCGCGGAGACGACGCCGTGCCGGAGGAGAATCGCTCCTCCACTACCGATGTCGCGAGCGAGCTGGCCGGCGACGTGGCGCGGGCACTGATCACGACCAGAGCCGACAAGGTCGATTTCGTCGCCAATTCACGCGGTTGCCAGACGACGCGCAACTACCTGAAGAACGGGGGCGGCAAGCACGTCGCCGACACGATCGTGCTGGCCGGCTGCGTGTACCACGGCGTCTACAACAATCCGCATGGCGCCCTCGGCTCCGAATATAACGGCATGGGCAGGTTCCTGACCCAGCTCAATTCGGGCTCTGAGGTCGAGGACGGCGTGAAGACCTACACGATCCGTTCGGAGAAATACGACCTCTACAACCAGCCGATGGGCGACTTCATCGGCATGCCGGGCAAGCCTATCGGCGGCAGCTACGCTGGCCCGGAACTCAAGGGCGCCACCAACATAGTGCTGCCCGGGATCGTCGACCATCGCGGCACGGCCTATTCGCCGGAAGCCTTCAAGGTGATCTACAAGGCGATCACCGGCAAGGACGCGGCGACGGCCGATGTCACGCCGGAGGAACACCCGGTGCTCGACGGCAAGGTCTCGGGCTGGGTGAACGGCGCACCGACCAACGTGGCGCTCGCCGGCGCAAAGGTCGAGATCTTCAAGACCGATCCCGGGACGGGGGAGCGCGTGGGCGCGGCGGTCCATGCGAAGACCGTCGGCGAGGACGGCATGTGGGGTCCTTTCACCGCCGATCCGAAACAGACCTACGAATTCGTCGTCACGGCCGAGGGCTATCCTGTCCAGCACATCTACCGCTCGCCCTTCCCGCGCGGCTACGCCTACGTGAATCTGCGACTCTATCCGAAGGAGGGGCCGGAACTTCAGTCGAAATCGCATGTCGGCATGATGCGTCCGCGCGGCTATATCGGCGCCGAGCGCGACACCGCAACCTTCAACGGCGAGAAGGCAGAGGTGCCGCCCGGCGCGGTGCCGCATGTCTGGAAACTGTTCAAGACCTTCGACGACACGACGCCGCGCACGGTCGTCGGATCGCTGAACGGCGAGACGGTCGCCGCCCGCACATGGCCGAGCGACGGCAACAACGTCTGGATCGAACTGACCTATTGAGCCCCCGCCATTGTGGCGCGGAGGGAACACGGCGCCGGAGGCTGAGTTTCCGTAGATGACTGCCGAGAACGCCGATCTGGAAAAGATCCGCTCCGACTTCGCCCGCGGGATGATGCTGGCGAGCGGCTCGGACGACCCGCGGCTGGAACGTGCCTTCGAGCTCGTCCCGCGGGAGCTTTTCGTCGGCGCGCCGCCCTGGCGGGTGATCGACGTCCGCAATTCCGCCGAGGAGACGACCGCCGATCCGCGCCGGCTCTACGACAATGTGCTCATCGCGCTCGACGAGGAAAAAGGCATCAACAATGGCGAGCCGGCCCTGCATGCCGCGTGGATCGGCGCGGTCGCTCCCAAGCCGGGCGAGACCGTATCGCATGTCGGGGCCGGCACCGGCTACTACTCCGCCATCCTGGGCGTGCTCGTGCTGCCGGACGGCGCGGTGCATGCCTTCGAGATCGAGCCGGCGCTGGCCGAACGCGCCCGCCGGAATCTCGCGGCATTCCCGGATATCGAAGTCGTCAAGGGCGACGCGACCGCGCTCCCCCTCCCCGCCTCGGATATCATCTACGTCAATGCGGGTGTCGTGGCGCCGCCGGCGGCCTGGCTTCGCGCGCTGGAGCCGGGCGGACGCCTGATTTTCCCGTGGCGGCCGACCCATGAGGTCGCGCTGTCGCTCCTCGTGACGCGCAGGAAGGGCGGCTTCGAGGCGAAGCAACTGATGCCGTCCTGGTTCATTCCCTGCGTCGGCGCCGGCCGCGTGGAAAGAACGGCCAAGCTGCCCGGCCGCGAGGAAGCCGGACGCACCCGCTCGGTCTGGCCCATCGAGGACAAGGAGCCCGATGCCACCGCCACCGCGATCATCGGCGAGGTGTGGTTCTCGTCCGAGCCGGTCGCGGCATAGTTTCTCGCCGCCGGCCGCCCTCTCCCCTTGCCCTTGCCGCAAAGCCGTGTGACGATGCGTTGACGACGGGACGATGGGCCCGAGCAAGGGACCGGACCTCCCGCCGCGCGACGGCCGCATGGCCGGCCGCCGCTCAATCGGAAACGCTTGAGAGGAGGTCGGGCATCATGGGTAATCGCGCGGGCGGACGACGCCAGGGACCGAAATGCGTCGCCATCATCGGTCCCTTCGCCAGCGGAAAGACAACGCTTCTGGAGGCGATCCTCGCCCGCACCGGAGCCATCCCCAAGCAGAGCCCCGTCGGATCGGGCAACACCGTCGGCGATCATTCCGCCGAGGCGCGCGCCCACGCCATGAGCGTCGAGGCCGCAATCGCCACCACCGAATTCATGGGCGAGCAGATGACCTTCGTCGACTGCCCGGGCTCGATCGAATTCGCCTATGAGGCGGTGCCGGTGCTTTCCGCCTGCGACATCGCGGTCGTGGTGGCGGAGGCGGATGAGAAGAAGATCCCGGCCCTTCAGCTCATCCTGCGCCAGCTCGACGATCTCGGCGTGCCGCGCATGCTTTTCCTCAACAAGATCGACAAGTCCGACAGCGGCGTGCGCGACACGCTGAAGATGCTGCAGCCGGCCTCCAGCACGCCGCTGCTCCTGCGCCAGATCCCGCTTCGCCGGGACGGCATCGTCGTCGGCTCGATCGACCTCGCGCTGGAGCGCGCCTATATCTACCGCGAGCACGCCGAGAGCGAGATCGCCTCCATTCCCGACGACGACAAGGCGCGCGAGATCGAGGCGCGCTTCTCCATGCTGGAGACGCTGGCCGACCATGACGACCAGCTGATGGAGCAACTCCTGGAGGAGATCGAGCCGCCGCGCGACGCGATCTTCGACGATCTCGCCGCCGATTTGCGCGAAGGCGCGGTTACGCCTGTCCTGATCGGCTCGGCCGAGCACGGCAACGGCGTTCTGCGGCTCCTGAAGGCGATCCGGCACGATGCGCCGGACGCCGCGGCGACCCGGGCCCGGCTCGGCCTCGACGACGCGAAGAGCGTCATCAGAATCATCAAGACGATTCACACCTCGCATGGCGGCAAGCTGTCGGTCGCGCGCCTGCTCGCCGGCACCCTTTCGGACGGCGCGGAACTCTGGCTGCCGAACGGCAATTCGGCCAAGGTCTCCGGCCTTTACCACATGCGCGGCAAGGACCAGATCAAGATCGCCTCGGCGAAGGAGGGCGAGACGATCGCCATCGGCAAGATCGACGAGGCGAAGACCGGCGATGCGCTCAGCACGGTCAAGGGCGGCGTCTCGGTCGAGGCGGTTCCGGCCCCGCCCCCGCCCGTCTACGCGCTGGCGCTCAGGCCGCGCGAACGCAAGGACGAGGTGAAGATGTCATCGGCGTTGCAGAGGATCGGCGAGGAAGACCCCTCGCTCTCGCTGGAGCACCATCAGGACACGGCCGAGACCGTGCTTTCCGGCCATGGCGAAATGCATCTCAGGGTCACCATCGAGCGGCTGGAGGGGAAGTACCAGATACCGGTCGAGGCGCATGCCGCGCAGATCCCCTATCGGGAGACCATCCGCAAGCCCACGCAACAGCGCGGCCGGCACAAGAAGCAGTCGGGCGGCCACGGCCAGTTCGGCGACGTGGTGCTGGAGATAAAGCCGCTGCCGCGCGAGAGCGGCTTCCAGTTCACCGACACCATCACCGGCGGCGTGGTGCCGAAGCAATACATCCCCTCCGTCGAGACCGGCGTGCGCGATTTCCTGAAGTCGGGACCGCTGGGTTTCCCGGTCGTCGATATCGCCGTCAATCTGTCGGACGGCTCCTACCATTCGGTCGATTCCTCCGACATGGCGTTCCAGATGGCGGCCAAGCTCGCCATGAAGGAGGGCATGGCCGCCTGCTCGCCGGTCCTGCTGGAGCCGGTGATGAGGGTCGAGATCGCCACGCCTTCGGACGCGACCGCCAAGATCACGGCGCTGATCCCCCAGCGGCGGGGCCAGATCCTCGGCTACGACGCCCGCCCCGGCTGGCCCGGCTGGGACGTCGTCGAGGCGATGATGCCCGAGGCCGAGATCGGCGACCTGATCATCGAACTGCGCTCGGCGACGGCCGGCGTGGCAAGCTTCGCGAAGAAGTTCGACCATATGGCGGAACTCACCGGGCGGCTGGCGGACGATGTCCTGAACAAGGCCGCGACCGGAAAGGCAGCCTAGCCGACCCGCCGATCTGGACCAATTTTAAGGCAAGCGGTGGCACAGAGGCCACCGCCGCCGAAAGGCGGTGCGCATCCCGATTTCGTCGCGGATTTCATCTCCGCAGGTGCATGAATCCTGGGCGAGCCACCCGTCCTATGGATGTGCCCGAAGTCGATGCAGCCTGCCGATTCGCCAGGCACATCCCTTTTCAGCGGAAGAACGCTCGCCCGCTATGCAAGGGAGCCATCCTGAATATCGGCGTTCCCCGGCAGAAAAGCTCAAGAGTATCCGGGCTTTAGACAACAAAAAAGCCGGATCGCGAAGACCCGGCTAAGTTGAATTGGAAGCGCTGTTTCCAGCTAAACCTCCAGAGGGGAACACTCGACGGACGCTAATGGGAGGAGGAACGCGTCCGTGAGATGATTACGATATGGGCCTGCTTTGCCCGTTTAACAAGCACTCTTTTGCATTGGACCCATGCATTTTCGCATATGTACGCCAGCGGAGGGAATTTGACGTGTGGGTCCGGGTTGCGCCGCGCGGGCGATCGACTGTCGAATTCAAAGCTCCACCAGGATCACTGGCCTGCCGGTGGTCCTTTGGTTCCGGGATTTTCCGGGAGCGCGGCCCAAAAGGATGCAAATGCAACGTCGGGACCAGCCCAGCCTCTGTACCAATCAGAACGACCAGTTGCGCGCCTTGGCGATCAGGAAGTCGCGGAACACCTGCAGCTTGACCTGGCTCTTCATCGCGTCGGTGTAGGCGAAATAGGTGTCGAAGGAAGGCACCTGGCTTTCCGGCAGGAGCTGGATCAGCCCGGCGTCCTTCTGGACCATATAGTCGGGCAGCGCCGCGATGCCGGCGCCGCGCTGCACGGCGCGCCGGATCGCCAGGAGATCGTTGATCTGCAGATGCGCGGTCCGCCGCGATCCGTCCGGCCGCCCCGCCGTTTCCAGCCAGTTCACGTCGGCGATGGCCGTAGGGATGGGCTCGCCGAAGGTGACGATGCGGTGGTTGTCGAGGTCCTCGATCGAGGACAGCCCCCCATGCCTGGCGATATAGGCTTCCGACGCATAGAGATGCATATGCACCGTGAAAAGCCGGCGCTGGATCAGGTCCGACTGCTGCGGCTGGCGCAACCGGATGGCACAGTCGGCATGCCGCGTCATCAGGTCGTGCTCCTCGTTCGAGAGGATGAGCTGGAGCTGGATGTCGGGATAGAGATCGAGGAATTCCTGCACCCGCTCGGTCAGCCACCCGGCGCCCAGGCCGACGGTGGTCGTGACCCGCAGCATGCCCGACGGCCGGTCCTTGGCCTCGGTCAGGCGGGTGCGCACGTTCTCCAGCCGCATCAGCACGTCATGCGCGGTGCGGTAGAGCAGTTCGCCCTGCTCGGTCAGCACGAGCCCGCGGGCGTGGCGGTGGAACAGCGGCACACCGACATCGTGCTCGAGCGCGCTGACCTGCCGCGAGATCGCCGATTGCGACAGCTTCAGCGTCTCCGCGGCATGCGTGAACGATCCCGCTTCCGCCGCGGCGTGGAAGACACGCAGCTTGTCCCAGTCCAAAGACATATTCGCCGCCACCCCTTTTACCGAGGCTCTTATTCCGCCGCTTCCGCGGCCTGCCTGTGGACATTCAGCTCCGCGAG
This sequence comes from Rhizobiales bacterium 65-79, assembly GCA_001896885.1. GTDB lineage: Bacteria > Pseudomonadota > Alphaproteobacteria > Rhizobiales > Rhizobiaceae > Mesorhizobium_L. The sequence goes on from MKRJ01000049.1 coordinate 63,354, forward strand.
GTAGCGCTCCGCCTCCAGAGCGGCCATGCAGCCCATGCCCGCCGCCGTCACCGCCTGCCGGTAGATGTCGTCGGTCACGTCGCCGGCCGCGAACACGCCCGGCACGTCGGTCTTCGTGGAATCGGGCGCGGTCCAGAGATAGCCGTTCGGCTTCTGTTTCAGCTTGCCCGCGAAAAGCTCGACCGAGGGCGAATGGCCGATGGCGACGAACACCCCGTCGATCGGCATTTCCTCCACCTCGCCGGTGATGGCGTTCCTGAGCACGAGGCCGTTGACCGAAGGCGGCAGCGGCAGCTTGCCGGGCACGCCCCTTATCTCCTCGACCACCGTATCCCACAGCACCGACACGTTTTCGCGCGCGAACAGGCGCTCCTGCAGGATGCGCTCGGCGCGGAACTCGTTGCGCCGGTGCACGACCGTGACGTGCCGCGCGAGATTGGAGAGATAGAGCGCCTCCTCCACCGCCGTGTTGCCGCCGCCGATCACCACCACGTCCTTGCCGCGGTAGAAGAAGCCGTCGCAGGTGGCGCAGGCCGAGACGCCGAAGCCCATATAGGTCTGCTCGCTGGGCAGCCCCAGCCACCTCGCCTGCGCCCCGGTCGCGATGATGAGCGCGTCGCACGTATAGACCGTACCGGAATCGCCTGTCAGGCGGAACGGGCGCGCCTTGATATCGGCCTCGACGATCAGGTCGCTGACGATCTCGGCGCCGACATGCTCGGCCTGTTTCAGCATCTCGCCCATGAGCCACGGCCCCTGAATCGGCTCGGCGAAGCCGGGATAGTTCTCCACATCCGTGGTGATCATCAATTGACCGCCCTGCTGCAGGCCGGCCACGAGCACCGGCTTCAGCATGGCGCGCGCGGCGTAGATCGCGGCCGTATAGCCAGCCGGTCCGGAGCCGATGATGAGGACGGGTGCGTGCTTTACGGTCATGAGAAGCCCTGTAAGCCCAGGCGGACGGCCTGCCGGCTTCGCCCTGGATCTGGTGGAACCGCCGTAATCTAGGTGTTTGCCGCCCTGCCTTGCAAGGCGGCACCCCGCAATCGCCGGATTGCATTGAGGATAAGCTTGCAATAGCCCTCACGGAATGCATGGAAAACCGGAAATATTCTCCCGGACCCGCTATATCGGGCCAAAGGCTGATTTCGCGATTCGGAACTGTCCATGCCCGTGAAAGCCGAACTCGATGCCATCGACTGGAAGATCCTCAAGGAACTCCAGGACGACGGCCGGATGACCAATGTCGAACTGGCGCGCCGGGTCGGCATCTCGGCCCCGCCCTGCCTGAGGCGCGTCAAGCGGCTGGAGACGGCCGGCATCATCCACGGCTACCGTGCGCTCCTCAATGCCCCTGCACTCGGCCTCGACGTGGTCGCCTTCTGCCTCATCGGCCTGCACCGCCAGTCCGACGCCGAGCTGAAAGCTTTCGCCGAGAGCGCGCGCAACTGGCCGCTGGTGCGCGAGGCCTGGATGGTGTCGGGCGATTCGGATTTCCTGCTCCATTGCGTTGCGCCCGACCTCGGCGTTTTTCAGAATTTCGTGATCGAGGAACTTACCGCCGCGCCGAACGTTGACACCGTCCGCACTGCGCTGACCATTCGCCAGATCAAGGATGACGGGCTGGTCGCAATCGAGTAGGAGACCGCTAATGTTGGGGGATCGATGCTGGTTTCCATCGAGAAGAATTTCATCTTCATTCATGTCGCCAAGACCGGCGGCCAGGCGATCAAGAGTGCGTTGAGCGGCTACGCCGTCCAGAAGGCGCCCGGCCAATGGCGCCGGCTCCTGTCGCATTTGCCGGTGCGCGAAAGCTTTGACATACAATTCGGACCGCACGCCACCGCCCGCTGGGCGAAGATGAAGCTGCCGCCGGATTTCTTCGACGGCGCCTTCAAGTTCGCGCTCGTGCGCAACCCTTACGATCTGGCGGTGTCGCTCTATTCCTTCGTGCGGAAGAACCCGGACCATCACCGGCACCGCGACGCGCTGGACATGACCTTCCTCGAATTCCTCGAGATGGAAAGGCGGCGCGGCCTGTGGCGCCGCCGCGACCAGACCGCCATGCTCACCAGCCTGGGCGGCGAGATGCTGGTCGACAAGGTCTACCGCTTCGAGGAGATGAAGGACGTCTTCGCCGACATCGCGCGCCGACTCGACCTGCCGGCGACGATAGAACTCGCCCACAAGAATGCCAGCCCGCACGGCCCCTACCGGGACTACTATACCGGCAGCGAGCGCGCCTTGGTGGAAAGGATATGGCGGCGGGATCTGGAGCGTTTCGGCTATGGATTCTAGTGCCCGGCCAGGAGTGGGAAGGGCGACGGTCCAATTCCTGCCGCACTGATCGGAACATGGTTGATCATGGCCGTCTCGTCGCGACCGCGGCTCCACGATTGAATACCCCCACGACGTAACCATGAAAATCTTGTTTACCGGCATCGGCGGGTCGGGCGTCTGGACGATGAGGGCCGAACAGGTCGCCGCGACGCGTGCCGAATGGAAGGCAATACCCGACGCCAGCCGCCGCGATGCGGAGGGGATGGACGCGGTCGTGATCGTGAAGAAGATCAAGGACCGGTCCCTCTCCGAAATGAAGGCCTGGGGCGGTCCTCTCGTTTACGATGCCCTGGATTTCTGGGGCCAAACACGCAGGCTTTGGAGAGTAGGGCCCCGACTCCGCAATCTGGAGGATGCGAGAACCCTGGCAAAGCCCGTCCTCAGCCGGATTGATCCCGATCTCGTGCTATGTCCGACGGCGCAAATGGCAAGCGATCTTGCGCCTCTCGGTTGGCCGACAAGGCTCTACTATCATCACTACGATCCCCGCCTTGTACCGGCCCGCCGCGATGATGGCCGAATAAGAAAGCGTGTCATCTACCACGGCCGCGTTGGACACCTTGGCATATGGCACGTGTTCGTCTGGCTGTCATGTCGGGCCCACGGCGTGGATTTCGCGACGTGCAACGGACCTCAACCCCTCCCTAGCGATGTGATGTTCGCCGCAAGACGCGCAAGCCCCTGGATATCGCGGCGATGGAAATCCAACATCAAGGCGGCGATCGCCCTCAGGATGGGTTTGCCATTCGTTGCGTGGCCTGAAGCCGGTTACGTGGAGACCCATCCCACGGCGCTCTGGTTCAAGACCCCTTTGCAGATGCACCGGGCAATCGGCGCGGCCCTGGAAATGGAACCGGGTGCACCCGACGACAGCTTCTCCGTCGAGAAATGCGCAAAGAGCCTGGAGGCCACAATCGAGGAAATGCTTCGATCCCGGATGGATTTAGAGCCGCAGGAACTACGATCGCGGTAAGGCCTCGGCTGCCAGGCTCCTTCTAGGCCGGCTTCCAGGCGGGATCGACGCGATCCGCCTCGGCGCGCCAGAGGTCGGCGTAGTCGACATTCTGCCAATCCTTGAACCAGGGGCCGCCATTGGTGAAGTGGATCGCATTGGGCGTGCCGGATTGCGGCTTTTCGTTCCAGCCCTCCAGCCAGTTCCACGCGACCGGAATTTCGCCGATCTCCTCGTCCCTGGCCCATTGCATCCGATGCAGGTAGGCGCCGCTTTCGCGGTTGATGACGTCGGGGGTAAGGGTTTTCGTGGAGGGATGGTCGCAATTGAACAGCATGAAGGACGACCAGTTCTTGCGCGGATAGGCGGTCTGGACCTTGCCGTCCATCTTCGTCGTCGATTTCGGTGTGTAGTCATGCTTGACGCACATCACCGCCTTGCTTTCGTCGCGGTAGGACAGGAGCCCGGCGACGTCCGCAAGGAAAAGAAAATCGCAGTCGCAAAACAATGCCCACCCCGTGAAACCGGCGAGCCATGGCGTAAAAAACCGCGAATAGGTGAACTCGGTCGATGCGAGCGGGTCGACGTCCCTGCTGTAAACGCCGCGTGCGATCAGGTCATCGAGCTTGATCGGGGTGATCTCGACGGGAACACTCGCATGCTCGCGCAAGGAGTGCTCCGCGACCTTGTAAGCGATCGGCTCGCGTGAATCCCAGCCGATATAGATGTTGAGGGAATGGTCCATGATATCTCCTTGCCTTTGGTCCCCTCAAAGCCACACATTTATACGCCCCTCTTCCGCCAGGCGTTCGGCCCAGCGCCGCTCATCCCCCCAGGCATGGCGCTTCCATCCCTCCCAGCTGAACCCACAGAGATTGATGCTCCATGCATCCGCCTGAAATTCATCAAGAACGTATCTGATGCCAAAATAGCCGGTGCTCGGGAAGATGTATTTCATCTGCGCGGCGGAAAGACCCAGAGCCTTGCAGCCCTCCTCGTAAAATCCCGGCGGCATGACCGTGACTTCCTTGCCGGCTCGACCGTACATGAGGATCGCCGAGTTGGTCCAGTTCCCTCGCCTCCCCTTCAGCCGAGAAAGGATATGGGGCTTGGGATGATAGGTCTTGATGATATCGGGATGATAAACAAGAAAGACCCGCCGGGCCGCCGCGACGATCGGGCTCGTGAAATAATTGGGGTCTTCGAGGCGCCGCTGCATCGGCTTGCCGGCATTGGCGATGAACAGCCAGTCGGTCTTCGTTCCGCTCATCCCGATCGACTGTTTCGGTTCGTTGAAACGAACCACGAAATCCGCCGCATCCACCTCGCCGGACATGTCCCGGCTTATCGGACCGTTGCCGACGACGAACAGTCGCTTCTTTTCCTTCTCTTTCATCCCTCTGTCCGCATCCCGCAGAACCGGGCATCCCGCTCCTCAAAAGGCGCAGCGCCGATGAAGGCTGCCTGCTTTTTCATGTTCATTGCTGCAGCCTGCCCTAAGCGCGCGCCGCCCGCATTCGCAGGGCAGGATTTCCGCATGGGATCGAAATGGGGCAGACGGAAAAGGCAGGAGCATTCATCGCCATCATATAGAAGCCGATGGGGCGCTGACCAGCATCACCGTGCCATTTGCATCCGGCAGGATCAGATCGAGGTCTTGCGCCATTGCCGGTTGCGGCGGGCGATGGCCGCGCGCGAAAGCGGGCGGCGCACCTCATGCGCCAGCCGTTCCAGGAAAGGCATCTTCTTGTTCTGCAGCACGGTCCCGCCGAGTTCGCGGTCGATCTCCCGGACGACGATCGGACGCGCGCTCAGCACCCGCGCGCCGTGCAGCCATTGCATCTGGACGATCGAATCGACGGGCCGGTCGAATGTCTCCGTCGCGGCGAGCAGGAGCCCGGCGGCCTCGCGCCCGACGAGTTCGGCCTGCATCCCGAGCGCCGGCAGGAAAGGCTCGATAATGGCCATATCGCCCGAGCGGTGGAGGATCTCACCCTCTTCGCCGCGCGTCCAGCGCGGGAAGCGTACATAGTCGCGCGCTCCGGCGGCAGTGGCGGCAAACGCGAACACATCCGCGAACCGCTCGTCGATCGCCACGTCGTCCTCGACGACCAGTCCGGCCTCGGCGTCGCTGTCCACGATCGCTTGCCACGCCCTGCGGTGCGAGAGGAAACATGCGATCTCGGTGTCGCGCAGCCTGAACGCGTAGCCCGGGCGGTGCAGGCGGCGGCGATAGACGGCGGCGATCTCCTCGGCGCCGAGCTTCAATCCGTCGACGCCGGCGACGATCTCCGCCGGTATCGGCAATTGCCGCAGCAGCGTTTCGACCTGCGGGCGGCGCTTCTCGGCGCGCTCGAGGTGGATGATGAAGGCGCGGACCCGTTGCAATGGGTCAGGCCGCCGCGCTCCGGAACAGTCGCTTGATCCTGGAGGAGAAGCCGTGGCGGCTCTGCTCGTGGTCGACGACGGACTGGTCGGTCACCCAGTTGAGCTGGACCGCGCGGCGCTTTCCCTCGAAGGAATGGTGGCCGTGCCAGGAATTGTTCGAGCGCTTGAAGACGAGCAGCGTGCCGCCGGCCGGCTCGACCTCCTCGACATAGTTCTCCAAATCCGTGCCGTTCCTGAGCAGCCGGAGCCGGCCGGCATCGCTCGGCCATGAAGCGTCGTTCATGTAGAGCAGGACGGTGATGAGCTTGGTTTCCGAATCGGTATGGATCTTCCCGTCGCGGGCCCGGCAGAACCCGCGCACCGTGTACATGGTCGGCCGGTTTTCAAGATCGATGGAGAATTTCTCCTCGACCGCCCGCTTGAACGGCTCGTCCAGCAATTCGTCCATGAGGTCCTTGAAGCCGCCGTTTATCTTCAGTCCGGCCGGGGGATGCGAGCCCGGGCCGGGCACTTCCGGATAGTCGGCCTGGGCGCGCGCCAGCCGGTCCTTGTCGACGAAGTTCCGGACGATGACATATTCGAAGGGATCGGTGTTGAGCGGCGTTTTCCGCAGTCTTTCGATGTCCAGCATGATCGCCTCGTAGAGTACCTACTGTCCCGATTCGGAAATTCGTTTCATCCTGATATCAGCCACCGGACGAATTTCCGAATTGAAAGGACACTAGCAAACCTATGATTCTAGTGTGGTTTCTATTTTGAAGTTCGTCTCCGCGTTCGATATGGTGAATGTAACGAACTTCAAAATCGCCACATTAGCCCCACCCGTCAGACCTTGCCGGAGGAGCGAGACCGCCCGCTTCCCGCCGGCACGCCTTCCGCCTCGGCCCATAGCCGCTCATAGACCGCCCTGATGGCGCCCGCCTCCGCGGCAAGCGAAAAATTGGCGGCCACGAATTCCAGCGCATTGCGACCATGCGCCTCGGCCAAGGCAGGGTCTTTCAGATACGGTTCCACGGCGCGAGTCAAGGCGTCGGCGTCGCCGGCCGGCACGATGGCGCCGTTGACTCCTGGCCGGATCATCGAGGGGTAGGAACCGGCGTCGGATGTGACGGCGGCGGTCTGCGAAGCCATCGCCTCGAGCGGTGTCAGCCCGAACCCCTCGTTGCGCGACGGCGCGACGAACAGCGTCATGCGGCGGTACCACAGCGCGATGTCGTCGACATCGCCGAGGAACAGGATGCGCTCCGCCAGGCCGGCCTCCCGCACCTTCTGCTTCAGGCCGCGCTCGAACGCCTGGTTGTCCGCCGTCGTCCGCCCGGTGATGATCGCCGTCCATTCCGGATATTTCGGCAGGAGCCGGATCATGGCGTCGACGAAGAGGTCCGTGCCCTTCTGGTGCCGGATGCGCCCGGTGCAGCCGATCGCGTACTTGCCCGGCAGCCCGCTCGCCGCGAAGCCGTCCTCCGCATCCCGCGGCGGCCGGAAGGCCGACATGTCCGTGCCATGCGGAACGACGGTATGCGGCACTTCCAGGTAGCTGCCCGAGCGTTCGCTGGTGGCGATCACCGCGTCCATGCGGCGCAGCATCCACCGCGTCAGGGCCTTGTGCCGCCGCTGCCCGGCGGAATTGAAGATCAGGCGAAGCGGCGCGCGCAGCACATCACGCAGCAGCAGGCCCGCCATCATCTCGATGTTGCGCCGGCAGTGCCAGATACGGACGGCGCGGCCGCGAGGCCTGCGCAACAGTCCGAAGGCGTTTCGCCAGCGGATGCGCGGCACGGAAGGCGGCAGGTCGAAGCCCAGCGCCCCGATCTTCAGCGTCTTTGCCTGTTCCGGCACCAATTGGACGACCACCGTCGTTCCGCCCGACTGGCGCCAGTTGAAGTTCGTCGCAACGACTTCGATATCCGCGATATTGACAGGCACGGGAATGCCACCCGGAAGACTGACGATCGGATCAGACGGGCCGCGGGCCAGCGGCGCTAGCGCCAGTTGACCGCGACGATCTCGTAGCCGCGCGCGCCGCCCGGCGCGTTCACCTCGATCGAGTCGCCGACGCCCTTGCCGATCATCGCCCGCGCGATCGGCGAGGAGATCGAGATGCGGCCCGACTTCACGTCCGCCTCCTGGTCGCCGACGATCTGGTAGGTCTTTTCTTCCTCGGTATCCTCGTCGACCAGGCGCACGGTCGCGCCGAACTTGATCTTGTCGCCGGAAAGCTTCGATACGTCGATCACTTCCGCCCGCGCGATCAGGTCCTCGAGTTCGTTGATGCGGCCCTCGTTGAGGCTCTGCGCCTCCTTGGCGGCATGATACTCGGCGTTCTCCGACAAATCGCCATGAGAGCGCGCCTCCGAGATCGCCTCGATGATGCGCGGCCGCTCCTCCTGCTGGCGCCAGCGAAGTTCCTCCTTGAGCGTCTCATGTCCATGAGCGGTCATCGGAACCTTGTTCATCGGCGTCGACCTTTCCTGTTCCTCGCCCGCGCGGCCGGTCGGGACCGCGAGGCATAAAAAGAAAACGGCCCGCAAGCACTGGCTAACGGAACCGTTTCACCTCAGTCCCGCAGAATATAGCAACGTTTCCCCGCTTTTCACGAAAAAAATTTACTCCTGAGGACGCCCAACGGCATCATCCAAGGCGTTCTCGCCATTGCCCGGAGCCTTCCCCCGCCTATCTTGCCGGCGATGCAGCCGAAGCTCGCGAATGCCGCCTTCGCCCTCCTTTCCGCCTTTGCGGCGGCGGTCCTGTTCATCCTGTCCGCCGCACCTGCCCTTGCGGCGGGTGCCGGCACCGTCAAAATCTTCGACACGAAGAAGGTCAAGGTCAGGGCCGAGGTGCTGGCGGACGGCCTCGTGCACCCCTGGGGCCTTGATTTCCTGCCCGACGGGACCGTGATCGTCACCGAGCGCCCCGGCCGGGTGCGGCTTTTCGCGGACGGCCGTCTTTCGAAGCCGCTCGCCGGCGCGCCCAAGGTGCTGGCCGGCGGCCAGGGCGGGCTGCTCGACGTCACGCTGGCGAAGGATTTCGCGAAGACCGGGACGCTCTTCCTCTCCTTCACGGCCGGCGGTCCTTCCGGCGGGGCCACGGCGGTCGCGCGGGCAAAGCTCGTCCGCGACGGGAAAGGCGCCAGGCTGGAAGACACGAAGACCATCTTCTCGGTGAAGAAGAAGACCGGAACCCACCAGTACGGCTCGCGCATCGTGCTCGACCGGGAGGGCAATCTCTTCGTCACCACCGGCGACGGCGGCCAGCCGAACCGCGCCCAGGACCCGTTCGACGGCCAGGGCTCCGTCCTCCACATCACGCCGGACGGCGCCCCCGCGCCCGGCAATCCGTGGCCGGACGGGAAAAAAGGCCTGCCCCAGATCTGGTCGATCGGCCACCGCAACATCGACGGCGCGGCGCTCGATCCCGCGACCGGGAAGCTGTGGACCGTCGAGCACGGCCCGAAGGGCGGCGACGAGATCAACCAGCCCGAGGCCGGCAAGAACTATGGCTGGCCGATCATCAGCTACGGCACCAACTATGACGGCACCAAGGTCGGCATCGGGACGGCTGCGCCCGGCTACGAGCAGCCGAAATTCTACTGGGACCCTTCCATCGCGCCTTCCGGCCTCGCCATCTATGACGGCAGGATGTTCCCCGAATGGAAGGGCGACTTCATCGTCGGCGCGCTGAAATTCGAGCTGGTTTCACGGCTGACGCGCGACGCTTCCGGCAGGTTCACCGAGGTCGAGCGCATGTTCAAGCGCGCCTTCGGCCGCATCCGCGACGTCAAGGTGGCGCCGGACGGGTCCATCTGGCTCCTCACCGACGAGGAGAACGGCGAGATCATAAGGCTGTCGCGGGCGGAGTAGCTGTCGCGCACGGAGTAGGCGTCGCTTTCCCTCCCCTTCGAGGGGAGGGTGCCTCGCGCAGCGAGGCGGGTGGGGCCGCAGCGGTTCTACGCCCTCTGGTCCTGGCCTCCGACACCACCCCCTCTGTCGGCTTCGCCGACATCTCCCCCTAAAGGGGGCGAAAAAAGTCCGGCGCCCTCACCCCGCCTTCGACGCCGCCTCAATCTGCACCGACAGCACGCGGAATTCCGCGCAACCCTTGCCCTTGCGCTTTTCGATCTCGGCAAGCTGGTTCTTCGCCTTCGCCATGTCGCCGATCTGCAGATAGGCTTCGCCGAGATATTCCCTGACCAGCGTGTAGTTCGGGTCGATCCTCAGCGCCTCCTGGTAATAGCCGAGGCCGACATTGACGCGGCCCGACTTGCGGTGCGCGTAACCGAGGAAGTTGAGGATGCGCGGATCCTCCTTGTTCGCGGCCATGGTGAGGACGTTGATCGCCTCGTCATAGCGGCCGGCATAGGCGAGATCGCGCCCGGCCTCGAAGATGCTCTCGTCGTCGAGCATACCCTGCTTCGGGTCGACGCATTTCTTCTTCTGCTTGTCCCATACCTGGTTCTTCTTGCACTTCTGCACCGTCTTCGACGAGCCGCCCGAAGAATCACCGCTCCCGCCCATCGCGAACACGGGCGCGGACATGAAGGAAACGCCGAGAAATACCGTCGTGGCTGCGATGACCAGTCGTCTGCGCATGGTTGTTCTCCTCCAACCGGCTGCCGATATGGAATGGGAGGCTAACGCCCGGGAAGCCCTCTCTCATCCCTCCACCCGACCTTATCGCAGATCGGAGCGGTTTGGAGCGGGAGATCGCAAATATTTTGCCGTCCGGACAAGCGATGCTATCAGGCCGCGTCCCGCCATGGAAAGATGATGACCCAAACGCAAGCCAACCTCGTCCTCCTGCTCGCCGGCGCCATGTGGGGCATGGGTTTCGTCGCGCAATCGATGGCGATGCAGGCGGTCGGCCCGCTGCTCTTCATCGGCTCGCGCTTCCTGGTGGCGACCATCGCCATGCTGCCTTTCGCCATGAGGGAGGGTCGGCGCGCGGAGCGTCCGGTGCGCAAGGCCGAATGGCTGGCATTCGCCATGATCGGCGTGCTGCTCTTCGCCGGCATGGCGGCCCAGCAGATCGGATTGCTCACCACCACGGTCACCAATTCCGGCTTCCTGACCGGACTTTACGTGGTCATGGTCCCCTTCATCGGGGTCGTGCTCTTCCGGCAATGGCCGCACCCGCTGGTATGGCCGGCGGCACTTTCGGCGCTTCTCGGCATCTGGCTGCTCTCGGGCGGCTCGATCGGCGCCTTCCGGACGGGCGACTGGCTGACCATCCTTTGCGCGCTGGTCTGGGCGTTTCAGGTGATCTACACGGGCAAATACGCCGTCGAGAGCGGCCGCCCGGTGACGCTTGCCGTCACCCAGTTCGCCGTCTGCGGCGCGATCGCGCTGCTGTTCGCCGCCTTCCTCGAGCCGGTCCGGTGGACCGCGATCCAAGCCGCGCTCCCCGAAATCCTCTATGCCGGCGTGATCGCCGGCGGCGCCGCCTTCACGCTGCAGGCGGTCGGCCAGCGCTATACGACCGCCCCGCAGGCGGCGATCTTCCTTTCGACGGAAGCCGTCTTCGCCGCGCTTTTCGGCGCGATCTTCCTCGGCGAGCGGCTGCCGCTCGAAGCGCTCGCCGGCTGCGCACTGATCTTCGCCGCCATCCTTCTGGTCGAGCTCGGCCCGGTCCTTCTCTCGCGCCGGCGTTTCGCCGCCCGCAGCTGAGCGAACCGATTTTGCTCGACTGCCGGGCCTTTCCGCGAAAATATGCGCGGGCAGGGAGCCTCGCCATGCAGACGGAAAAGGAGTGGGAGCTTGCCATCGACCCCGACACGGTCCGGCTGTTCGTGCTGAAGGCGCGCGCCATCAGCGCGGCGCTTGCCGACGATTACCGGGCCGGCGGCGAGCATGAGATCGAACTGGACGACCAGTCGCGCGACGGCCATCACCATGACGGCCTTGCCGAGGAGGAGGAAGAGAACCTCACGGCCGAGGAGCTGCGCGAACTGATCGATGACCTGAATGTCGACGAAGCGGCGGAACTCCTCGCCCTCTACTGGGTCGGCCGCGGCGATTTCGAGCCCGCCGAATGGCAGGAAGCGCTGCGCGAGGCGCGCCAGCGCAATCTGAAGCGCACGTCCGGATACCTCCTCGGCATGCCGATGCTCGGCGACTGGCTGGAGGAAGGGCTGCAGGCGATCGGCGCCTGAGGCAACGAGCAGTCTCCGCGCCGGCACACGTCCGGTAACGATTCGTATCGCGAATTGAGCGGGATAGGGGAACCGCGACGCCCGCGCCCGATTACCTTTCCATGAGGAATATATTCTGGACGCGTATGGCGGCATTCGTGATCGCTCTGGCGTTTTGGGGCTCGGCCGGGATGGTTCGGGCGCAGTATCTGCCGCGCCACGCACCTCTCCCCGAGGCCGCCCCGCGCCCCGCGGCGGCGCCGGAAGGCCCTGAGGCCGATGCGAACACCCTTTCGGCGGAAGCTGGCGAGGAACCCGAAACACCGCCGACGGCGCCGATACCCGCCAAACGGCCTGAACCGCCGCGCCAGATGGCCGGCTTGCCGACGCCTCCCCCGCCGGCCGACGAGCACGAACCCGGACCCGGCTCTGGTGAAACCGCTCCCGTCGCCGGCCCTCCGGTCCCTCCGGAGATCGCGCCGGTGCCGCCCTCGAAGCCGCCTCTCATCCGCAAGGTCATTCTTCGCCCGACGCCGCCGCCCGCGCCGGCGCGGCTCGCCTGCCGGGCGGATCTGCGCAGGCTCGGCGTGAAATTCGAGGAGCGGGCGCCGCTTTCCGATCCGGCCGCCGGCTGCTCGGTGCCGAACCCGATCGAGGTGTCCGCCCTCTCCTCCTCCGTCGGCATCGGCCCCGGCGCCGTGATGAACTGCGCGCTGGCGGACCAGTTGGCGCGCTTCGTCAGGGATACGGCCTCGCCGTCGGCGGAAAGGATTTTCGACTCGCCGATCGCCTCGATCCGCCAGGCCTCGGCCTATGTCTGCCGCGACCGCCACGGCACCGAAAGGATTTCCGAGCACGCCTTCGGCAACGCCATCGACATCGCCGAATTCGTGCTAAAGGACGGCACCACGATCGATGTCAAGGACTACGGCGACAGCGATCCGAAAAGGACCGAGTTCCTGGACGAGGTGCGGCAGGCCGCCTGCGGCCCGTTTCGGACGGTGCTCGGCCCCGGCGCCGACGCCGACCACAGCCTGCACTTCCACTTCGATCTCGAGCCGAGGAAGAGCAAGAACGCCTTCTGCCAGTGACGCCGCGCTTTTGCCGCAGGCGTGAATGGGCGGAATGAACATTCCTTTACGATTGGCTCCTAGAGTGGTTCCGGGGACATTCCGGGACCACCCATGTCAGTACGAGTTTGCGTATCCCTTGCCGCGCCGATCGGCGCGCGTCTCCGGCGGGCCGCCGCGGCCGGTCTGCTGTTCGCCTCGACCGCGCTTGCCGGCTGCACGGCGGGAGCCATGCTGGCGCCGGTGCCGCCCGTCGATGTGGGCACGCACACGGCCGCGATCGCCGATCCCGCGCCGGCCATGGCGCCCGGGCGCGACTACGCGCGGCAGGCCTCTTCGACCCGTTCGGAGATGGGCTATCCGACTCCCGAACTGAACGACATTCCCGAAGTCCGCGGCCAGTCCGCCGACGACTTTGCCGGCGCGACGCCTGAGGGGGATGAAGCCGGGATCCCGGCGCAGCGGGCGCCGTCGCTCCCGCCCGCCCGCCACGCATACGAGGTGCCCTCGCCTTCCTCGCAGGCGGTCCTCTCCGATCCCGTCCTCGACCGGCAGGCCGCGCCGCCCTCGGGTCCGCGCTATGCCATGCTGCCGCCGGCGCGGCCCGGTTACCGGGCTGCGGCGCCACGCACCCTTTCACCGCCCGAACCCCGCGATGTTCCGGATGTCGCGCCCCCGCCATCTCCGCCGGCCGTCCGCGACTTCCCGGGCCAGCCGGAGACCATGCCCGCCGACGAGATCGCCTTGAGACGCGAGTTGAAGCGGCTCGGCGTCCGCTATGTCGACCTGCCGCCGATCCACGAGCGGGGCGTCTGCGGCATCGACTACCCGGTCAAGGTGCTGGGGCTTTCCGGCGGCATCGAACTCAAGCCGGCGGCCGTGCTCAATGCCCGGATGGCCGCCACCTTCGCCGACTATGTGCGCAAGGATTTCGCGCCGGCCGTACGCACCCGCTACTTCTCCGGCATCGAGACGATCTACACCGGTTCGACCTATTCCTGCCGCAACATGATCGGCGAATCGACCAACCACCTCTCCGAGCATGCCAAGGGCAACGCCCTCGACGTCATGAAGATCCGGCTGAACAGCGGCAGGGTCATCGACGTGACCAGCCCCGGCTTCTTCTCCTTCCGCCAGCGCGGCTTCCTGAACCGCGTGCGCGCCGAGGCCTGCGACTATTTCACGACCGTCCTCGGACCAGGCTACAACGCCGCGCACGCCAACCATTTCCACTTCGACCTGAAGCAGCGCAGGAACGGCTACGTGGCGTGCAGGTAGCTAGCCTTGTAGACAGTCGTATCGGCAAAATACCCCCTCTCCGGTTTGCTTCGCAAACCACCTCTCCCCCACTCCGTGGGGGCGAGGAAAGGCGCCAAGCTCGCGGCCGGCTGTTCCTCGCCCCCTACAGTGGGAGAGGTGTCGCGCGAAGCACGACGGAGAGGGGGTTCAATTCCACCGCTGGCAGAAGGCTCACCCCTCCGGTGGCACCGGCGTCGGCTTCCCGTCCTTGTCGAGCGCCACCATGATGAAATCGGCGTCGGTGACCTTCTCCATCAGGTCGGACAGGTAGCGCTGCGCCCAGGCCTCGACCTTAAGCGTCATAGAGGTGCGTCCGACGCGCTCGATATGCGTATAGATGCAGAGCGTGTCGCCGATCTTCATCGGCTTGGCGAAGGACATCTCCTTGACCGCAGCCGTCACCACCCGGCCCTTCGCCCGCTCGGCGGCGCGGATACCGCAGGCGAGGTCCATCTGCGCCATCACCCAGCCACCGAAGATGTCATTGGCCGCATTGGCGTCGGACGGCATCGCCAAGGTCCGGATCGTCAACTCGCCCGTGGGTTTCTGTTCCATTCCGGCCGTTCCCTCGCCTCGCTTTCTTCAAGGCTGTAAGGCGGCTCTGTGCGGCGGTCAATGCCGCGCCTTCGCGGAACCCCGCGCTGCCGGAAAGCCGACGTGGCATGCCGTATTTTCAGGGTGCGCCCGCTTGTCCGCTTCCTAGATTGCCGCCATTGTCCGCGCCTCGAACCTGGAGAGTCCCTCAATGAAAGCCGCCGTCTGCCGCGAATTCGGCAAGCCTCTCGTCATCGAGGATATCCGTCTGGCCGAGCCGGGGCCCGGCGAGGTGCTGGTCGACATCAAGGCCTGCGCCATCTGCCATTCCGATATCTTCTTCGCCGAAGGCGCCTGGGGCGGCGCCCTGCCGGCTGTTTACGGGCATGAGGCGGCGGGCATCGTCACCGCGACGGGAAGCGGCGTGACGCGCGCCAAGGTCGGCGACCACGTCGTCGTCACGCTGATCCGCTCCTGCGGCCATTGCCATTATTGCAAGCAGGGCAGCGAGGTCATGTGCGAGGAGGTCTTTCCGCGCGACAGCGGCAGCGCGCTGACCGGCGCGGACGGCAGCGCCTACGTCCAGGCGATGCATACCGGCGCCTTCGCCGAGCGCGTGCTGGTCGACCAGAGCCAGATGGTGGCGATCCCGAAGGACGTGCCTTTCGATTCCGCCTCGCTGCTCGCCTGCGGTGTCATCACCGGCTACGGCGCGGTGCTGAACACGGCGAAGGTGAAGCCCGGCCACCACGTCGCGGTCGTCGGCTGCGGCGGCGTCGGGCTGAACAGCGTGCAGGGCGCGGCGATCGCCGGCGCCAGCACCATCGTCGCGATCGACCTCGCCGACGACAAGCTGGAGGCGGCGAGGCGTTTCGGCGCGACGCACGCGGTCAACCCCAAGAAGGAAGACGCGGCCAAGGCGATCAAGGCGCTGACCCATGGGCGCGGCGTCGACTTCGTCTTCGTCACGGTCGGCGCCAAACCCGCCTTCGATCGCGCCTTCGACTACATCACCAAGAACGGAACCGTGGTCATCGTCGGCATGCCGCCATCGGGCGTCATGGCCGAATACGATCCCGGCACGGTGGCGGCCTGGAACCAGAAGATCATCGGCTCGAAGATGGGCGAGACCACGGTCGCGACCGACATCCCCGAACTGGTGGAACTCTACCGCGCCGGCCGCCTCAAGCTCGACGAGCTCATCACCGCCCGCTACCCGCTGGAACGCATCAACGAGGCCATCGCCGCAGTGAATGCGGGGAAAGCGCTGAGGAATGTCATCGTGTTTTAGGGCAGTCGGCATTGGGCAATCGGCAGTCGGATCCGCTAGGCGCGACTTGGCGCTATAACCGATTGCCTACTGCCCATCTGCCGACTGCCGAAATCGTCCGGAGTGCCCCATGAAAATCACCGACGTCAGGACCTTCATCGTCGGCAACCCGCCGCCGCAGATAGGCGGGCGCTATTTCATCTTCGTCAGGCTGACGACCGACGGCAACGTGGTCGGCTACGGCGAGGCCTACAACGCCACCTTCGGCCCCGAGACCACCGCGCGCATGATCGAGGATTGCGCCGCGCGCTATCTCGTCGGCCGCGATCCGCACGATATCGAGAGCTTCTTCCGCCGCGCCTATTCCTCCGGCTTCACCCAGCGTCCCGACGTCTCGATGATGGGCTGCGTCTCGGCCCTCGAAATGGCCTGCTGGGACATCATCGGCAAGGAGGCCGGCAAGCCGGTCTACAAGCTCCTCGGCGGCCAGGTGCACGAAAGGCTGCGCTCCTACACCTATCTCTATCCGACCGCCGGCAGCGTCTACCCGGACGAAGCCGAGAACCGCGACAGGAACGTCTACAACGACCCCGATCTCGCCGCCGAATGCGCGCTGGAATATGTCCGCCAGGGGTTCAACGCCGTCAAGCTCGACCCCGCCGGCCCCTACACCGCATTCGACGGCCACCAGCCGCGCCTGATCGACATCGATCTCTCGGCGCGCATGCTGAAGGCCATCCGCGAGGCGGTCGGCACGAAGGCCGACATCCTGTTCGGCACGCACGGCCAGTTCACCGCGTCCGGCGCAAGGCGCATGGCCCGCGCCATCGAGCCCTACGACCCGCTCTGGTTCGAGGAGCCGGTGCCGCCGGACATGCCGGAGGTGATGGCCGAGGTGGCGCGAGCGACCTCGATCCCGATCGCCACAGGCGAGCGGCTGACGACGAAATGGGAATTCGCCCGCGTCATCGAGCACAAGGCGGCGAGCATCCTGCAGCCCGATCTCGGCCGCTCGGGCGGCATACTGGAGACGAAGAAGATCGCCGCGATGGCCGAGGCGCATCACATCCAGGTCGCGCCGCACTGCTATTGCGGACCGATCGTCGGCGCCGCCAACATCCAGCTCGCCGCGACGCTGCCCAATTTCCTCATCCTCGAATCGATCAAGACCTGGGACGGCTTCCACGCGAAGCTGCTCAAGAAGAAGATCGAATGGCAGGACGGCTGGGTGATCCCGTCGAGGGAACCTGGCCTCGGCGTCGAACTCGACGAGGCGGTGTGCGAGGCGCATCCCTGGAACGGAGATATCCTGCATCTGCAGATGGCGCCCGACCCGCTGTTTCCGTGAGGAAGGGGGCACTCACCACTCGGTCGGGGATTCGTGGATGCTGAAAAGTCGAGAACCCGGCCCTCGACGGTAACAATGCCAGCGCCGTCAAAGGGAATGGTTCAAACGCCTCACCTTCCCCTGCCCACTCCGATGAGCCGCGGCGGTGCCGCCTCCGCGGCAGCGCGGTCGAAGCTCTCGCGGGCGTCTTCCACCCGTTGACGGTGTGTCGTCGCCCATTCGCCGATCCGGTTCAGCGGCTCGATCAGCGTCCGGCCGAGTTCGGTCAGCTCGTAGTCGACGCGCGGCGGGATCGACGGCGTCACCGTGCGTGTCACGAAACCGTCCCGCTCCAGCCCGCGCAGCGTAAGTGTCAGCATTCGCTGGGAAATTCCGTTGATGACGCGCTTGATCTCGGTGAAGCGCTTCGGCCCGTCGGAGAGGCTGCGCACGACGAACACCGTCCATTTGTCGCCGATCCGCGCCAGGATATCGGCCACAGCCCGGCAGTCCGGGGTTACAAGATTGTCACCGTGTTCCAAGAAAGTGCCTCCTTGCGCATTCCGCACCGGTATCCAATTTAGCATCAGTTCTCATTTGATACCAGTATCAGATTTGTAACCGAGACAAATTGAATTGGCGGCGCTCCCAAAGCCGTCCCCGAAAGGAAGTGCATCATGTCCAACGTCCTCCTCATCCTCTCCAGCCCGCGCGGCGAAGCTTCGCTGTCGACGAAGGTGGCGCGCTCGCTCGCCGATGCCATCGCCGGCCAGAGGGACGCGTCGCTGACCGTCCGTGATCTCGGCGCCAACCCGCCCGCCCACATCGACAGCGAGTTCGTCGTCGCCGCCACCGCCCCGTCCGAGAATCCGACCGAAGCGCAGAAGGCGGCCGCCGAGGAATCCGACCGGCTGATCGCCGAGATCGCCGCCGCCGACACGCTGGTGATCGGTGCCGCCATGATCAATTTCGCCGTGACCTCTCCGCTGAAGAGTTGGTTCGACCGCATCGCGGTGCGCGGCAAGACCTTCCGCTACACCGAAACCGGCCCGGAGGGGCTGCTGAAGGGCAAGAAGGCCTATGTCGTGATGGCGAGCGCCGGCGTCTATTCCGACGGCCCGACCAAGGCGATCGATTTCGCCTCGCCCTATATCCGGCATATGCTCGGCTTCATGGGCATCACCGATGTCGAGGTGATACGTGTCGAGGGTCTGGCCTTCGGCGCCGAAGCTGCCGAGAAGGCGATCAGCGGCGCCATGGCGCGTGCCGGCGCGCTTGCCGAGGCGCATGGGCAGGCATTGGCTGCATAACGAACCTGGCGATATCGCCGTTCAAGATCTCTTCACCCGCGACCCGTTTGCCCTGGAAAGTCCCCCCTCTCCGTCTCGCCCAGGGGCTCGCCACCTCTCCCCCTGAAGGGGGCGAGGAAAGGCGCTGCGTCGACGCTCGCTCCCTTCCTCTCCACCTTCAGGCGGAGAGGGAGAGTCGTTACATGCAGGAGGGAATCTCGACGAAGGGAACGATGGCGACGCCGATACTTCCTACTGCCGCTCTTGCACCACGCCCTTTTCCGTCACGATCGCGTCCATCGGGATGTCGTGCGGCTGCGGATAGATCGTCGGCAGCGCGCACGACCCGTAGCCGATGCCGATGACCAGTGGCTTCCTGGGCAGCGACGCCAGCGTCCGGTCGAAGAAGCCGCCGCCATAGCCGAGCCGGTAGTTCGACGGGTCGTAACCGACCAGCGGCGCGATCACGATGTCCGGGAAGACTGGCTCGCCTTCCGCCGGGATGGGGATGTTCCACACCCCGCGCTCCAGTTTGTCGCCCTGCTTCCACTGGCGGAAGACGAGCGGCTCGCCCTTGGCGACGACGAGCGGCAGCGCGGTCCGCCCTCCCCTGTCGACGATCGTCTGGCCCCAGCCCCGGAGATCGGGCTCGCCCCGGAACGGCCAGTAATAGCTGACCAGCGTCCCCGCGACATCGCCGATCAGCGCGTCCAGCCCTGCCGCGATCCCCACGGTCATCGCCGTACGGTCAGCCGCGCTGATCGCCAACCTGGCCTCGATCCGGCGCTGCCGTTCCGCCTTGCGCCAGCGATAGACGTCGGCCCGGGCCTGGGCATCGGCGGCCTCGGGCGCGTGATAGTCCTGGGTCAGTTCATGCATGAAGCAGGGCGGCGACGAATATTGCGCGGGACCTTCATCTTCTTCCTTGTCTGCCATTCTTCCGCCTTTCTGCCTGCTGTCCATCGAAGTCTAGACTTTTCCCCCCGCCGCGCCATCTTCAACGCGACGCAATTGGCCGAAGTGACGTCGCGCCAAGGAAGATGGCTCAGCCGACGGGGATCGCTCCAGCCAAAAGCGCAAGGCCGACATACCTAAAGCTTTATTAAAGTCGACGGGATTTCACCTGTCGGAAAGAAGGGCCCAAGCAGGAAAGCGTAGAAATTTACTATAGTTGGCGAAGCGGCTGGCACCAACCTTCCGTTCGGCAAGGATCGGTTGTAGTAACAGGGTTACCAATTCCTGAACAAGTTCGGAACACGGTGGTGTTCCTGCCAAGGGGTGTGAGTTATGAATCTGATGGGTATGCTCAAGCGCGGCGACAAGCTGGACAAGGCCTTCGAGGAACTTCAGACCGGCATGCTGGACGTGCTCGACGAAGACCTTTTCAGTCTGCCGGATACGGCGCAGCCCGCAGAGAACAACATCGCGGCCGAGGAGACAACCCCCAAGGAAGACGACAGGCCGCAGGCATTCGCGGAAGAACGGACGGAGCCGGTCGTTCGTCTGACTTCCTACGCCCAGAGCCGCCTCGCGGCGCTTGAATCGCTGGAGGATCTGCATCGCAACGCTCAGGAGCACCTCGAAAGCGTCGGCTCGGGTCTGACGCAGGTCATCACCGCGCATCACCTCACCCGCGAGTTCCTGAACGCCATCCACTCCGACATCCATCGCGCCAGCGAATACGAGAACGCCAACGGGGCGCTCGCGGCGGAGAACCGCAAGCTCGCCGACCAGATCCACGACGCGATGAAGAAGCAGCAGGAGCTGGAGACGGCGCTGGAAGGTTTGCGGAGGCGCGAATCCGGCCTGCTGCAGGATCGCGATGCGCTTCGCATCGAGGTTTCCAGCCTGAAGCTCGAGAATGTCGAGCTCGGCAACAGCCTGTCGCGAAGCGAGTCCGAGCGCGGCGAAGTGGTCAAGACGCTTTCCACGCGCACCGTCGAAGCCGAGCGGCGCCTGCGCGAAAACGAGATCCTGCGCGAGAAGCAGGTCAATCTCTCGATCGACCTCGAAAAGACGCTGAAGCGCGAGGCGGAATTGCGCCGCCGGCACGACGAGCTGAGCACGGCCCACGCCAACGAGTCCGCGCGGCATCGCGAGACGCAGGCGGCGCTGGCCAAGGCCGAGAAGGAAACCATCCGCCTTCAGAAGCAGGCCGAGATCGCCGAGGCCAGGCGGGCGGAGATGAACGAGACGGCCATCGGCCGCGAAGCCGAGAGCGAGGCGAACGCAAGGCGCAACATGGCTGAGATCCGCGGCCTCAAGGAAGAGATCCAGAGCCTCCACGGCCGCCTCGAAACCGCTTCCGCCGAACAGGCGCAGGCGAGCGAGGAGATCGGCCGGCTGAAATCCCAGATCGACGACATGTCGACCGAGAGGCAGATCGCGCAGGAGATGATCGCGACGCTGAAGCGCGACAGCGAAGCCGACCGCAAGGCGCAGAACGGCGCCGCACGCGCGGCAGCGGATCGCGTCGACATGTCCGGCGTCGAGAAGCTGCAGGGCGAGATCACCGACCTCACCGCCCAGATCGCCAAGCTGAAGGCCGAAGTGAAGGAGCTGCAGCCCTACCAGCGGCTCTATCGCGAGGCGAAGGCGAAGCTACAGGCGGCCAACACCTCGGAGGCCGAAGTCGCTACCCCGAAGAAGAAGCACCACGCCGAGGCCGGCAACAAGGGGTGAGACGACAGGCAGGGCTTCTGCTGTCGGTCATCCCGGTTTTCGACGCGAGCCCGCCAGCATCGCAAGGCCGGAATGCACTCTGCGACGACGCGGAGATGCGATCTGACCCGGAACGAGGCCCGCGCTCCGCCCCGCCAAGCCCGACAGGCTTGAACGGCGAAACCGGTAGTCAACGGAATATGAGCGACAAGGCCTCCCTCCTCGCCTTCCGGTAATTGTCCGGTCTTCTGCCGCCAAGCGATGGGCGGACGCCTGCCGCGTCGTCCCGAACGCGCTTCCCCCGCTTGCCCGTCGCGCCTTGCGGGAGTATCCCCGCAATGTCGGGGGTTGGGTCCATGCGATCGTCTGATTCGCGGCCTTTTCCCCTGCGGACCGATTTTCCTCAGGCCACACAGGCCGAAGGAGCGACGATGAGAAGACCCGTGATCGGCGTCATCGGCAACACGCATGTGGTGGAGAACCGCTTCAGCGTGCAGATGGCCGGCGAGCGCAACCTCCACGCTGTGGCCGAGGTGGCCGGCGCCCTGCCGCTCATCTTCGCCGGCGATCCCGGGATCACGCACATTCCCGACCTGCTCGACGCCGTCGACGGCATCGTACTCACCGGCGCCCGGGCGAATGTCCATCCGAGCCTCTTCAAGGCCGAGCCTTCCGCGAAATACGAGCCCTATGACGAGGCGCGCGACGGACTCGCCCTGCCGCTGATCACGGCCTGCGTCGAGCGCGGCGTGCCGCTCCTCGGCATCTGCCGCGGCTTCCAGGAAATGAACGTCGCCTTCGGCGGCTCGCTCTATCCCGAAATCCGCGAACTGCCGGGGCGCATGAACCACCGCATGCCTAGGCTGGAGAACGGCGAGATCCATCCCGATCCGGCCGTCGTCTTCGCCGACCGGCACGAGGTGCGGCTGACGCCGGGCGGCGTGTTCGCGCGGCTGTTGGGTCGCGACATCATCAAGGTGAATTCGCTGCACGGCCAGGGCGTGCTCGAACTCGGCCGCCGCGTGATCGCGGAAGGCATCGCCGAGGACGGCACGATCGAGGCAATCCGCATCGAAGACGCGCCCGGCTTCGCCCTCGGCGTCCAGTGGCACGCCGAATACGATCCGGCCACCAACCCGATCAACCGCGCCCTCTTCGAGGCTTTCGGCCAGGCCGTCCGCGCCCGCGCCGGCGGCGATCTGCACGAGCGGCAGGCGGCGGAATAACCGCCCATCCAGTCCGATAGGCGGCTACACCAGCAGCAGCCCCTCGCGCATGGCGATCGCGATGGCGTCGGTCCGGTTGCGCGCCTCTAGCTTCGCCAGCAGTGCCGCGACATGGAACTTCGCCGTGTGCACGGAGATGTCGAGCGTCCGCGCGATGTGCTTGTTCGAGGCGCCGTTGGCAAGCAGCGCCAGCACCTCGCTTTCGCGCGGCGTGAGCGGCTGGCGGTTTGCCGGAAAATGCTCGCGATGGGCGCCTCCGTTCTCCTCCGAGGCGTGGACCAGCCGGTAGCCCGCCGCGACCAGCCGGATGGCTGCCGCGACCGTCTCGGGATCGGCGTCGGCGGGCAGGACCCCTGCAGGCGGCGGGTGACGCCCCTCGCCCTCTTCCGGGGTGATGGCGCCGACGACAAGCCAGGGCGCCATCGCGTCGAACGGCGCGCCGTCCGTGACGGCCATTTGTACCAGGCCGGCCCCGTCGAGGTCGTCCGGCGTGGCGGCGGCGATGCCGTGCTCTTCCGCCAGCGCCAGGGCGAGTTCCTTGCCGTGCGCCCGGTCGGCGAAGGCGATCATGACGGTCTGGCCGTGTCCACCTGCCACGTCTGGAACCCTATCTGGACGGCCGCGCCGCGATGGCGACCTTGACGCTCGCCGCCTCGCCGGCGCGCACGATGCCGAGCGTCACATTCGTGCCGACGCTGTCGGGTCCGAGACGGCGCAGGAGGTCGCGCACGCCCGTGATTTCCTCGCCGTTCCAGGCGGTGACGATGTCGCCGACGAGCAGGCCGGCGGCCTTGCACGGACCGTCCTCGTCGATGCTCATGACGATCGCGCCCGCCTGGCCTCCCTTTTGGCCATGATGGTTGCGGAGCGGGTGCAGCCCGGCGCCGAGATAGCCGCGCGGCACGAAGCCCTTTTCCGCGAGCACCGTGGCCGTCCGTTCCATCGTTTCCGCCGGGATGACCAGCGGTCGCCGACGCGGCCCGAAGAGCACGATGCCGATCAGCCCGCCCTCGGGATCGAGCGCCGCGCCGCCCTCGAAGCGCCCGTCGAGCGCCATGCCGAGGCGGATACGGCGGTCGATCCTGCCGCCGCGCATGCTGCGCCATGCCGGTCCCGCCTCGGAAACCGTGCCGAAGCCGGCAAGCATATCCTCCTCGCTGCGCCCGACCGCGACGGCGAGGCTGCCTGCGCGCACCGGCGCGGCGGGCTTCAACGTCGTCGACGATCCTTTGCCCGCTCGGATCAGCGCCAGTCCGGTGGACTCATCGCGCCCGACGAGTTCGCCCGACACGCGCTCTTTCGAGGGAAGCAGAATGCCGACTTCCTCGTCGCCGTCGATGGCCTCCTCGGCGGCGACATAGAGCCCGTCCCGCCAGTGGACGGCGCTTGCCGGCCAGCGGCGTGGCACGAAGATGCTGGCGACGGCCGCCGACGCCGTTTCCGCGAGGTCGGCGACGTCCTTGGAAAGATCGGAAAGTAAGGACATGGGAATTTCCTCTAGCTGAACCATGCCCCGAATGTCCGCCCTTTCGGCGACGCTTCCTACTCGCCGGGCGGCTAGGTTGCCGATGGACCGGCCATGCGGGCAGGTCGCAGCGTGGACTGCCGCTGTCCTATTTCCGTTCGCTTATATGGGGACGGCGAATCCCCGCGGAAGCCCGCAGGCGCCGTTTGCAGCCCGGCCTCGGGTTTTCAGCCGCTGCCGCTGCGGTAGGCCTTCCGCACCTTGCAGTCCGGCCCGACATGCAGGTGCGATATGACCCCGTAACCCGGCACGTAATGCGTCCGCACGTCGCGATGGCAATCCGCAAAAGGTTCTCTCGAATAACGGGAGAACCGGCGGTCACGGTCCCTTCGGTCGGTGTCCAGCCGCATGCTGCCGCCACCCGCCCCACTGCCGGTACGCTCGATCGTTCCCGTCGTCATGCATACCGAACCGCTCGCCGCCCGCCCGGGCACGGCCATGCAGTAGGCGACCAGGTCCGGCTTGATCGGGCGCATCGCCGCGCCTGTCACGACCAAAGCCGCGCTGGCCGAAAGACCGAGAGCCACGCCCATATGGACAAGCGACATGGAACATTTCCTCCCAGGCTTTCGCGGCCGCGACTGTATACATGAACGAGGCGCAACCTATTCCTTTCGCGCGGCCGGGCAACGCTGTCACGCCGATTGTGATCGGCCTCGTTGCACCGAGGGTTAATTTCCACAACCGGCCGTTAACCACGGTATCGGTGCGCGACTTCCGCGATTGCCGGGAATGCTGGCCCAACGCCCAGGCGATTGCCAAGCCCTCCCCGCCATGCTGACATCGCTTCCTTCGTAAAAGCAGTTTTCGGGAGGACACCATGCTGCGTTCCATTTTCGCCGGCGCGATCGCGCTGCTCGCCCTCATGCCCGCCGCCCGCGCCGAGGATGCGGCGCCGCAATCCCGGCTCGACGCCATCCTTGCGGCCGGCGTGCTGAAGGTGGGCTCCACCGGCGACTACAAGCCCTTCACGTTCAAGGATCCGTCGACCGGCGATTTCTCCGGCTTCGACATCGACCAGGCGAACAGCCTGGCCAAGGCGCTCGGCGTGAAGCTGGAGGTCGTGCCGACCTCCTGGCCGAACCTGATGAAGGACTTCAAGGCCGACAAGTTCGACATGGCGATGGGCGGCGTCTCCGTCACCTTCGACCGCCAGAAGGTCGGCCTTTTCTCCGACCCCTACATGCAGGAAGGCAAGACGCCGATCGCGCGCTGCGCCGACAAGGACAAGTTCCAGACCATCGCCGACATCGACAAGCCGGACGTGACGGTCATTGCCAACCCGGGCGGCACCAACGAGAAGTTCGACCGCGCCCATTTCACCAAGGCGAAGATCGTCGTTTTCCCCGACAACACCAAGATCTTCGACGAGGTGGCGGCCGGCCATGCCGATGTAATGATCACCGACGCCTCGGAGACGCGATACCAGCAGAAGCTGCATGAGGGCGTACTCTGCTCGATCCATCCCGACAAGCCGTTCGACTTCGCCGAGAAGGCCTACTGGCTGCAGCGTGATCCGTACTTCAAGGCCTTCGTCGACGAATGGCTGCACCAGTCGATGAAGACCGGCGCCTACCAGGCCGTGAACGACAAGTGGTTCAAGTAACGTCGGGCTGCATTTGATGTAAGACATCCCCACCCCCGGCCTTCGGCCGCACCCTCCTCTTGAGGGGAGGGAAAGCGTCGGCCTCGCCGCTTTTCCTCCCCCTTCGAGGGGGAGGTGGCCCCCAAAGGGTTCGGCCTTTGGCCGGCCCGAGGACAGGCTCGGGGCCGGAGGGGGTGAACAGACCGCTTGCGAGCGACGCCCCGTGCTCTCACCCCTTGGAAATCGGCGCGTTCATCGCCCAGTCGATGCCGAACGGATCGCGCAGGCTGCCCCATCTGTCGCCCCAGAACATCGGTTGCAGCGGACTGACCACCTCGCAGCCCGCCTTGACCGCGCGCTCCCACCACTCGTCGATATTCCCCTCTTCGAGGAAGAGCTGCATGGCGAAGCCCTGCGGCTGCCGGAAGGGATGGCCATGCTCCGGATAGGGGTCGCCGAGCATCACCGACGAGCCATTGAGGTAGAGATGGACGTGCATCGTGCGGCCCTTCTCGTCGGGCGGGTAGAAGAATTTCGTCTCCGCGCCGAAGGCCTTCTTGTAGAATTCGGCGGCCTTCAGCGCTCCCTCCACGGAAAGATAGACGGCAAGCCCGCCGAGCGGCTTCGCCGGTGCCTGCTGCGATTGCTGGGTCTCGGTCATTGTCGGTCTCCTTGTTTGATCTCGAATCGCCTCCCAAGGACGCCGGCGGGGAAACTGGCCCGACATCCGCCGCGAAACTTTTCCCGACCGCCCTTGCCGCGCGTCATCCCGGTTTCGGATAGCGCCCGTCGGTGGCCAAAAGGCCGGGATGACGGAGTCATTTCCCTTCCCCGCTCCATGTGCCACTATCGCCCTGAAATAGGACGAAGGCACGCATGAGCACCGTTTGCGTCACCGGCGGCTCCGGTTTCATCGGCAGCCATGCGATCCTGCAACTACTCGCCGCCGGCCATGCCGTCCGTGCCACCATTCGCGACCTGAAGCGCGAGGGCGACGTGCGCGCCATGCTGGCGCGCGGCGGCATGGCGGCGGATGCGTCGCTTGCCTTCCACGCCGCCGACCTGACCGGCGATGCCGGCTGGGCCGACGCGGTGAAGGGCTGCGAGTATGTGCTCCATGTCGCCTCGCCCTTCCCGGCGCGTGTGCCGAAGAACGACGACGAACTGATCGTGCCGGCGCGGGAGGGCGCGTTGCGCGTGTTGCGGGCGGCACGCGCGGCCGGCGTCAGGCGCGTCGTGCTTACCTCCTCTTTCGCGGCGATCGGCTATGGCCATCCGCCCGGCAGGACACAATTCGACGAGAACGACTGGACCATTCCCGATGCCCCGGATGTCCCCGCCTATCCGAAATCGAAGACGCTGGCGGAGCGCGCCGCATGGGATTTCGTCGACGGGGAAGGCGACGGCCTCGAACTGTCCGTGGTCAACCCCACGGCCGTGTTCGGCCCGATCCTCGGACCGGATCTCTCGACCTCGATCGTGCTGATCCAGCGGCTGATGAAGGGCGCCGTGCCCGGCCTGCCGAAACTCCGCTTCGGCATCGTCGACGTGCGCGACGTGGCCGACCTGCACCTCCGCGCCATGACCAGTCCGGCGGCGAAGGGCGAACGTTTCATCGCCGTCGGCGGCGACTTCAAGTCGATCCTCGATATCGCGCTCATCCTGAAAGAGCGCATGGGAAGCGCCGCCCGGCGCGTACCGACGCGGCAACTGCCCGACTGGCTGGTGAGGCTGGCGGCCCTTTGGGATCCGTCGATCCGTGTCATTGCCACCGAACTCGGCAAGCGGAAGAACGCCGGCCACGACAAGGCGACCCGGCTGCTCGGTTGGTCGCCGCGCCCGGACGAAGACGCAATCGTCGCAACCGCCGAGAGCCTGGCGCGCTTCGGCTTGCTCGACGACAGGACGAAGAGCGCGGCGTGACGCCCGATAGATCCGTCTTCGACCATGGCCGACGATCGCGGATGGAACGATCCCCTCTCTGCCTCGCGGAGAGCGGACTAAACGGCATGGACGATTGCCGCGCTGCCGGGGTGGCGCCGGGCCGCCGTTTCGCGTAGTCGGGTTCGAAAACCCGCTTCGCCTGAAGGCGACGCGAGGAAAACGGATCGCCGCATGGAAGAGAATACGAGGCCCCGGCGCCGCCCCCACGACCTGACCGGCGGGCCGATCGCGCGCACGCTGCTGCTGTTCGCCCTGCCGGTGCTCGGCTCGAACGTGCTGCAATCGCTGAACGGCTCGATCAACGCCGTCTGGGTCGGCCGTTTCCTCGGCGAATCGGCGCTGACGGCAACGTCGAACGCCAACCTCGTGCTCTTCCTGCTGCTCGGCACCGTCTTCGGCATCGGCATGGCGGCGACCATCCTGGTGGCGCAGGCGGTCGGCGCGCGCGACCTCCTTCAGGCACGACGCATCGTCGGCACCAGTGCCAGCTTCTTCTTCGCCGTCTCGGCGGTCTTCGCCATATGCGGCTGGATCTGGGTGGACGCCATCCTGAAGCTGCTCGGCACGCCGCCCGACGCGCTGCCGCTCGCACACGCCTATCTGCGCATCATCTTCGTCGCCGTGCCGGCGATGAACCTGCTTACCTTCGTCATGACCATCCTGCGCGGCGCCGGCGATTCGCGCACCCCGTTCTTCTTCATGGCGCTTGCCGTCGTGCTCGACATGGTGCTGAACCCGCTTTTGATCCGCGGCATCGGCCCCTTCCCCGAGCTCGGCATCGCCGGCTCCGCCACCTCCACGCTGGTCGGCCAGACGATCAGCGTGATCGCGATCATCGTCCTGCTCTACGCGCGCAAGCATCCGCTCAGGCTCGCCGGCGCAGACCTCGCGCTGCTGCGCCCCGCGCCGAAGCTTCTGCGCATCGTGGTCTTCAAGGGCATTCCGATGGGGTTGCAGATGATCGTCATCTCCGTCGCCGCACTGGTCCTGATGGGCCTCGTCAACGCCTACGGCTCGCGCGTTGCGGCCGCCTACGGCATCGCCGCCCAGCTCTGGACCTATATCCAGATGCCGGCGCTCGCCATCGGCGCGGCGGTCTCCTCCATGGCGGCGCAGAATGTCGGCGCACGGCGCTGGGACCGGATCGACCGCATCGCCGGCGCCGGCATCGGCTTCAACCTGCTCCTGACCGGCGTGCTGGTGGCGCTGCTGTTCCTCTTCGACCGGTCGGTGCTCGGCCTCTTCCTGACCAGCGACAATGCGGCGATCGACATCGCCGTCCACATCAACAACGCCGCCTCGTGGTCCTTCGTGCTCTTCGGCGTGACGATCGTGCTGTTCGCCACCGTCCGCGCCACCGGCGCAGTCACGCCGCCGCTGATCATCCTCATCGTCTCCGTCCTGCTGATACGCACCGGCTTCGCCTATGCGCTGCGCGGCACGCTCGGCCAGGACGCGCTTTGGTGGAGCTTTCCGGTCGGCTCCATTACCTCGCTGCTGCTGGCGATCGCCTATTACCGCTTCGGCAACTGGCGCAGCCTGCACATGGTCGAGGAGGACCGACCTGCCACCGGCCTGCCGCCGGACACCGGTCTCGGCATCCCGCGCCAGCGGGCGTTCATCGAGCCGGAGGGATAGGGGGCACGCGAGCCTCCGGAGCTACTCCGCTTTCACGTACACCCACGCCTCGACGCCGGACGCCAGTCGAACCTGCACCCGCTTGTAGTCCGACACCTCGTAGGCGTCGGCGGCATCCAGCTCGGCCGGGAGGACGGCGAAGGCGGTTCCGGCCACGCTGTCGGCCGGATCGCCGGTGCATTTCACGATCAGGTGGAAGCGCTCGCCGCTCGTCGCCAGCACCCCCGGATCGGTGATCTCCAGCATGGCGGTCGCGTAGCCGGGCAGCCGGTCGGGCGCGCCTTCCAGCCGGCGGCCGAAGGTGGCGAGTTGCACATTTTCCTGCTGCAGCGTGCCGTAGGAAAACAGCCGGACGGTCGGTCCGCTCACTTCCCCGGCCGCCCCGTCTTCTTCGAGCGCCGGCGGCTTTCGCGCTCATCCACCGGGTCCTCGTAGGAGCCGCGCCCTATCGCCTCGCGTTTGATCGGCTTGGCGCCGTCCTCACCCTGGGGTGCGAGCCCCAGGGTCTTGCCTTTGGCAAGCCCGAGGACAGGCTCCGCGAGCCTCGAAGGATCGGGACGGCTCGGCTTCGCGCCTTCCACCGGCTTTTCCGTACGCCGCACTGTCATCTCGTCCAGCGTGTTCTTCCGGAAAAGCGAGCGTCCGCGCTCGTCTTCCGGAATGCCGAAATCGGAGCCGTGCGCCTCACGCGCCGACTGTTTCTTGAACAGAGATCGCGAGATCGCGCCGGCCGGAACGGCCGTGTCCGTGCCCGGCCCCATATCGTCGAGCGAAGGCTTGGCGAAGCCCTTGGCCGGCTTGGCGTAGTCGCCGGCCCGGCCCATCTCGTCCAGGGTCGGCTTGGCGAAAAGCGACTTCTCGTCGACCGCCCGGTGCCGCGCGATCCCTTTGTTGTGCTTGCCCTTCTCTCGCCCGCTCACCGGGCTCAGCCGCTCCACCTCGCGCGCCAGCGGGTCGTCGGAAATCTCCAGTTCCGCCTCGCGCAGCCGCTTGATCTCATCGCGCAATCTCGCGGCGCGCTCGAAGTCGAGATCGGCCGCCGCGTCTCGCATCTGCTTCTCCAGCGCCTCCAGATGCGCCGTGAGGTTGTTGCCGATCAGCGCGCCCTCGTTCCCGGCGAAGCCCTTGATGTCGGCGCGGACATGGTCCTTCTCGTAGACGGAATCGAGGATGTCGGCGATGCGCGACTTCACGCTCTCCGGCGTGATGCCGTGCTCCTCGTTCCAGGCCGCCTGCTTGTCGCGACGGCGCTGCGTCTCGGCCATGGCGCGTTCCATCGAGCCGGTGATCTGGTCGGCATAGAGGATGACCTTGCCGTCCACGTTGCGCGCGGCGCGGCCGATCGTCTGGATCAGCGAGGTCTCGGAACGCAGGAAACCTTCCTTGTCGGCGTCGAGGATCGCCACGAAGCCGCATTCCGGGATGTCGAGGCCCTCGCGCAGGAGGTTGATGCCGACCAGCACGTCGAAGGCGCCGAGCCTGAGATCACGGATGATCTCGATGCGCTCCAGCGTCTCGATGTCGGAATGCATGTAGCGCACCCGGATGCCGTTCTCGTGCAGGTATTCGGTCAGGTCCTCGGCCATGCGCTTGGTCAGCACCGTCACCAGCGTGCGATAGCCCTTGCGCGTCGTCTCGCGGATTTCGCCGACGACGTCGTCCACCTGCGTCTTGGCCGGCCGCACCTCGACCGGCGGATCGATCAGCCCGGTCGGGCGGATCACCTGCTCGGCGAAGACGCCACCCGCCTCCTCCATCTCCCAGCCGCCCGGCGTCGCCGAGACGGCGACGGAGAGCGGCCGCATCGCGTCCCACTCCTCGAAACGCAGCGGCCTGTTGTCCATGCAGGAGGGCAGGCGGAAGCCGTATTCGGCCAGCGTCGCCTTGCGGCGGAAGTCGCCGCGATACATGCCGCCGATCTGCGGGATGGTCTGGTGGCTCTCGTCGACG
>MKRJ01000050.1 GCA_001896885.1 Rhizobiales bacterium 65-79
CGCCGCCCTCCTGGCGGATCGCCTCGCCATCGGAGAAACAGAACTGCTTCCAGCTAACCATGAAAGGCTCTAGATGAACGGCCGGTCCTGAAGAGGCCGGCCGTTTGCGTCATCCGGCGAGTTCGATCGAGCGTTTCCTGGCCGCCTCGACCGCTTCCGTCACAAGGTCGCGGAGGCGGTTCTCGCCCATCAGTACGGCGAGCGCCGCCGCCGTGGTGCCGTTCGGGCTGGTGACCTGTTCGCGCAGCCGGCCCGGCTCCTCGCCGCTTTCCGCCGCGAGCGAGGCCGCGCCATAGACCGTCTGCATGGCGAGCAGTCTTGCGGTTTCCGCCGGCAGGCCGGCCTTCTCGGCCGCCGCGGAAAGACATTCGATGAAATGGAAGATATAGGCCGGGCCGGAACCGGATACCGCCGTCACCGCGTCCATCAGATCTTCCGATTCAATGCGGGCGACACGGCCGCTGGTCGACATCAGGCTTTCGATGAAGGCGTCCATTTCCGGCCCCACCTTGCCGTTCGACACCAGTACCATCATGCCCTTGCCAATGGCAGCCGGCGTGTTCGGCATGCAGCGCACGATTGGAGCGTCCGCGCTGAGAAGCTCCTCGAACAGCGCGATGCGCGCACCGGCCGCGATCGAGAGGAAGGTCGCACCCGACGCGGCGAAGCGGCGATAGGCAGGAACGACGGCGCGGATGACCTGTGGCTTGACCGCGAACATCACCAGGTCGGGCTGAAGCGCCTGCGGCAGATCGGCCGCGTCCGGTACGGCCTCGACCTTGAGGTCGGAGACGCGGCGGCGCAGCGCCTCATTGGGCTCGACGACCAGCACCTCATCCGGCTTGAGCTTGCCGGCCTTGAGCCAGCCCGAAAGCATGGCGAAGCCCATATTGCCGCAGCCCACCAGAATGAGCTTCCCGTCCATCTCGATCTCCGAACGCCTTTGCGATGGCCGGGTGGTAGCGCATGCGGGCCGATAGTGGAAGCTGGCGTGGCGTTCATCGCCCGTTCGATCGCGGTCGCGCGTACCGATCGCAATTCCTTAACCCTTTGTTACCCACAGCGGTTTAGCTTCGCTGCCTGGCAATGTGCGCGGCGCGCCGGTGGAGGGCAGCAGCGGATGACGGTATCGGGAACGGACGGGGACAGCACTCCGCGCGGCGGATCGTTGCTTTCGCTCGCGCCCCGGAAACCGGCACGGCGGGCGCCGGCGCTCAATCCGATGCTGGCGGCGCTCGCACGTACGCCGGAACCGCCGGCCGAGCGCCCGCAGGCTCCACTACCGGAAGAAGACACGGCCACGAAAGCCGAGGCAAGCGTCGAGAGCGTTGCCGCCGAGGAACCGGCCGCTGTCGAAGAATCGAAGGTCGAAGACGCTCCGACCGAAGAGGTTGGGGCCGAAGACGTTCCAGCCGGAAGTGCGCCGAAGACGGAGCTTTCACCCGCAGCCGAGACCTCGGAGACCGCCAAGGGTCTGGTGGCGCGGCTGCGCCGGCAATTCGTGGAGGGCCTGCCCGACGGACGCGCCGGAGAAGTGAAAACTTCCACGAAAACGGCAGAGCCAAACGCGACGCCGCGCCGTTCGGCGCTCGATGAAGTGCGGTTCCGCCTGAGCGAATTCCGTACCGAGATCCTGGTGCGTGCGGCGGGCCGCGGCAAGCCTTCCCGGCGGGAATAGGCACCCCGGCTTCCTTCGACCACGCCGTCACGAACGGCTTTGCCGGGCTTCCTTCCTGGAGAAGGCGATTTCGGCTTTATTGCAGAAAGCGGCGCAAAGACGGGATTGCCAAGCCGCTTTTCATGAAAGATGAGGACGGCACGAAATCGCATCGGGGAGGCATTCCATGGCAGAGCGCATCGACGGCAAGGAGGTCGCCGGGGAGGTCATTGCCTCCGTAAAGAAGGAGGCGGCGCGCCTCCTGAAGGAAAAAGGCGTGCAGCCCGGCCTTGCCGTGGTCATCGTCGGCGAAGACCCCGCCAGCCAAGTCTATGTCGCATCGAAATCGCGCATGGCGAAGGAGTGCGGCTTCCTCTCCGCGCATCATGAATTGCCGGCCGACGCCGGCGAAGCGGAGCTCGTGCGGCTGGTCGAGGAACTGAATGCCGACCCGAAGATCCATGGCATCCTCGTGCAATTGCCCTTGCCGAAGCAGATTGACGCCGGGCGCATCATCCAGCTCATCGCGCCGGAGAAGGATGTCGACGGTTTCAGCTTCGTCAATGTCGGCAAGCTCGGGACGGGCGAACTCGGCACGGCCTTCGTGCCCTGCACGCCGGCGGGATCGATGCTGCTGATCGAGCGGGTGCGCGGCAAGGATCTTTCCGGCCTCAACGCCGTCGTGGTCGGCCGCTCCAATATCGTCGGCAAGCCGATGGCCAACCTCCTGCTTGCGGCGAACTGCACCGTGACCATAGCCCACAGCCGCACCAAGGACCTTCCTTCCGTGGCGCGAAACGCCGACATCCTGGTGGCCGCCGTCGGCCGCCCCGAGATGATCAGGGGCGACTGGGTCAAGCCCGGCGCGACCGTCATCGATGTCGGGATCAACCGCATTCCCGCGCCCGAGCGGGGCGAGGGCAAGACGCGGCTCGTCGGCGACGTCGCCTATGCCGAAGCCGAGAAGGCCGCGGGCGCCATCACGCCGGTCCCCGGCGGCGTCGGGCCGATGACCATCGCCATGCTGATGGCCAACACGCTCACGTCAGCCTGCCGCGCGGCGGGGACGGAGGTGCCGGAGTTTTGAGGAAAGCGGCAGTCGTGCGTCCCTTCAGGCTCCCCTCGCCTCTATCGCGACCAGGCCGGAGCGCTTGTCCCAACCGGACAGTCGCGATACAGGCAGGATCGCATCTCGGGACAAGGATCGTTGGCGCCGACGGTCTCCATCCCGAGGTGCCCGCGAGGCGGGCCTCGAAGGACGCACCCCTGTCTCCCGACCGGCGCCTGTTGTAGAAGCGCCATTCATGCCTGATCAGAGCCAGCCCGGTCGCCAGTTCGCCTTCCTGCTGGTCGACAAATTCTCGATGTTCTCGCTTGCCGCCGCGATCGACACGGTGCGCTCGGCGAACCGGCAGCTCGGCCGCGACTTCTATAGCTGGACGACCGTCTCCGCCGACGGCGACGCGGTGATGGCTTCCAACGGGCTGCCCATCAAGATCGACTATTCGATCGGCGACGTGCCGCCGGTCGACATCCTGTTCGTCTGCGTCGGGCTGACCACCGAGTTTCCCGGCAAGTCAAAAGTCCTCGGCGCGCTCAGGAGCCTCGGCCGGCGCGGCGCCGCGCTTGGAGCGCTTTCGGTCGGCTCCTACCTGTTGGCCGAGGCGGGCCAGCTCGAGGGCCATCGCTGCACCATCCATTGGGAGAACCGCGCCGGCTTCAAGGAGCGGTTCCCGGAAATCGAGTGCACCGGCAACGTCTTCGAGATCGACCGCAAGCGCTACACCTGCGCCGGCGGCACGACCTCGATCGACCTGATGCTGGAGATCGTGCGCGGCGATTTCGGCGCCAACCTCGCCAACGAGGTCGCCAACCAGTTCCAGCACGAGCGCATCCGCTCGGCCGGCGACCGCCAGCGCGTCGGGCCGGAACGCGACCTGACCGGCAAGTCGGAGAAATTGCGCAAGATCGTCGAGCTGATGGCGGACAATCTCGACGAGCCCTTCTCGGCGGTGCAGCTCGCCAAGGCGGCGGGTCTGTCGGTGCGCCAGGTGGAGCGACTGTTCCTGCGCCATCTCAACATGACGCCCGGCCGCTACTACATGCGGCTCAGGCTGGAGCGGGCGCGCGAATTGCTGCGCCAGACGAATCTGCCGATCCTCGACGTGGCGATCGCCACCGGCTTCACCTCGCATTCCTATTTCGCGCAGAGCTACCGGCTGCAGTTCGGCCGGCCGCCGAGCGAGGAACGGCGCACGACCTATTGACGGATTGCTCTACCGCTCCGCCTTGGGGCCGCCCGCCGCGGTGATGACGCCGACGATGATCAGTCCCGTGAGCACGAGACGGATGCCGACACTGACGCCGAAAGTGTTGAGCATGGTCAGCAGCAGGACCAGGAAAAGCGCCGCGCCCCACACGCCGGGGACGTTGGCCTTGCCGCCGGCGACCGACGTGCCGCCGATAACGACGACGGCGATCGACGCCAGCAGGTACTCGTTGCCGATATCGACATTGGCGCCGCGGAAATAGGCGGCGAGCAATGCGCCGTCGATCCCGCCCAGCGTGCCGGCCAGCGCATAGGTGAGGAAGCTGGTGCGCTGGACCTTCACCCCGGCGAGCCTGGCGGCGCGCAGGTTCTGGCCGATGGCCAGCACCGACCGACCATAGACCGTCCGGTTGAGCACGATCCCGGCGGCGATCGCCAGCAGGACCGCCAGCATGGCTAGCACCGGAATGCCGAAATAGCGGAGATTGGCGAAATCGGCGAAGCCCGGCGGCGGCTTGATCTGCAGCCCGCGCCCGTAGCTGATGTCGATCGACTGGATGATGAAGGCCGCCGACAGCGTCGCGATGATCGGCGGGATGCGAAGCGCCCAGATCAGGAGATAGTTGGCTGCGCCTATGGCGAAGCCGCAGGCGAGCGCGGCCAGAAGCCCGATGGCGACCATGCTGTCGTTGCCGTCCATGACCTTCATCGCCACCGCGCTCGCCAGCCCGATATTGGCCGGCAGCGACAGGTCGACATTGCCGGGACCGAGCGTGATGACGAACATCTGGCCGATGCCGACGATCACCATGAACACGGCGAGCGACAGCGCCGCGATGATCATGCCGCCGCCGCCATGGCCGCGGGTGAACGCCACCGCCGCGATCCACACCAGGAACGCGCCGACGAACGACCATATCCATGGCTTGGCGAGCAGCGCCTTGACCTGCACCATCGCTCAGGCCTCCCTGCGGCTGATCAGGACGCGCGCGGCCAGCACGACGATGAGGATGGCACCGTTGGCGGCGACCTGCCAGTCGGGCGGGATGCGCATGAAGGTCAGAAGCGGCGACGCGGCGAGCGCCAGCGTCAGCGCGCCGATCACCGCGCCCACGGGCGAGACGCGGCCGCCCATGAACTCACCTCCGCCGAGGATGACGCCGGCGATCGCGAGGAGCGTGTAGCCGTTGCCGATATTGGCGTCGGCGGACGTCGTGATGCCGATGAGCGTCATGCCCGAGAGCACGCCGAAAAGGCCGGCGAGCCCGAACAGGACCATCTTGGTCCTGAGCAGCGACCAGCCGGCCCGCGCTATCGCCGCGGGGTTGCCGCCCGAACCGCGCAGCACCGCGCCGTAGGACGTCCGCATCAATCCGAAATGCACGATGGCCGCGATGACGAGGGCGGCGACGATGGGGAAAGGCACGAAAGGCGGCTTGAAGCCGGTGACGGCCAGCAGCCAGTCCGGCGCCTTGCCGCCGGGCTTGGGCAGGATGAGGATGGCTAGCCCCTGCCATACGAAGCTCATACCGAGCGTGACGACGATCGACGGCAGGTTGCGCAGATGGATGAGCGCGCCGAGCAGCGCATAGACCGCTATGGAGCCGAGGAGGACGGCGGCGCCGAGCAGGGGCGCGTCGTGCAGCCACGTCGCCGTGACGCAGCCGACGAAGCCGACGAAGGTGCCGATGGAGAGGTCGAGCTCGTTGCCGGCGATGACGAACATCTGCGAGATGGTCGCCAGCGCGATCGGGATCGCAAGGTTCAGCATCAGGCTGAAGCCGAAATAGCTGATGGCGCGCGGATTGAGCCAGGCGATCGCGCCGAGCACGATCGCCAGCGACAGCGCCGGCAGGAGCGCGCGCAGAAGCCGTGTCCGGCGCGCCGTCTCGCGCCCGGAGCGGCTTGGCGCGCCTGCAGGCAGGAGCGCCGCCATCTAGGCGACCTCGCCGAAGGAGGACTGGATCACCTTTTCCTCCGTGAGCTCGTCCCGGCTGAGATTGGCGACGATGCGGCCGCTATGGAAGACATAGACGCGGTTGCAATTCTCCAGCTCTTCCGTCTCGGTCGTGTACCAGAGGAAGGTGCGGCCGTTCTGGGCCTCCTCGCGGATGAGGTCATAGACGTCGAGCTTGGTGCCGATGTCGACGCCGCGCATCGGGTCGTCCATGAGGATGATCTTCGCGTCCGAGCCGAGCGCACGCGCGAACAGCGCCTTCTGCTGGTTCCCGCCCGAAAGCGAGAGGATGTTGTTGTTCATGTTTGGCGTGCGGATCTTGATCTTCTGCTGCCAGTGGGCGGCGAGTTCCGCCTCGCGCCGCGGCGAGATCAGCATGCCGCTCAGCATCCGTTCGATGGAGCGGATGCCGATGTTCTGCGCGATCGACCATTGCGGGAAGATGCCGTCCGACTGGCGGTCGCCGGCGACGAGCGCGACCGGGGCCGTCACCTCCATCCCGGACCGCTTTCCGCCGGCGGCGTCGAAGATGGCGAGCAGGAGATCCGTCTGGCCGTTGCCGGCAAGGCCTGCCAGCCCGATGATCTCGCCGGAGCGGGCGACGAGTTCCATGTCGTTCGTCTGCCGGGCCGGCCTGGCCTTTACGCGGACCGGACCGATTTCGCCCTTCCGGCCGTTGCTTCCGGCCGGTATCCTCGCCGCCGCCGCACCGCCCATCGTCGCCACCAGGCTGTCCCGGTCGAAGGCGGCGGCATCGTTCGCCGCCACCACCTTGCCGTCGCGCATGACGATGATGCGGTCGGCATTGCCGAGCACTTCGCCCAGCAGGTGCGAGATGAGGATGCAGCTCTTGCCAGCGCCGACGAAGCGTCGCACGAAGTCGAGCAATTGCCCGGCCGTGTGCGCGTCGAGCGACGAGGTCGGCTCGTCGAGGACGACGAGGTTCAGCGGATCGTCCGTCACGGTGAAGGCCCGCGCCACCTCGACCATCTGGCGCCGGCCGATGGAGAGGTCGCCGACGATATCGGAAGCATCGATGCCGTGGCCGGGGAAGATCTCGTCCATTTTCTGCGCGATCAGCGCCGCGGCCCTGCGCCGCCATCCCGGGCCGCGAAGCGAGGGGTGGTTGATGCGCGTGTTTTCCGCCACGGAGAGGTTGGGGCACAGCGACAGTTCCTGGAACACGCAGCGTATGCCGAGCTTGAGCGCGCGGCTCACGGAGTATCTGCCTTCAGCCGCGCCGTTTATCGATATCGTCCCGCTGCCCGGCTCCAGCGTGCCGGTCAGGATGTTCATGAGGGTGGATTTGCCCGCGCCGTTGTGCCCGACAAGGCCGACGCATTCGCCAGCGCGAATTTCGAGATCCACCCCGTCGAGCGCCCGGACGGCGCCGAAATGCTTTTCGACGCCGTCCAGTTTCACGAATGCCGCGCGCGTTTCAGCCATCATTCACGATAACCGACGGAGGATGCCGACCGCAACGCGCGCCGTCCTTACTTCATGTTGTCCTTGATGGCCGCGAGAGCGTCCGCCTGCGTATATTCGTGCGAGGCGACGCCGCCCTTCGGGATGTCGGGCAGGGCCGCCTCGAAATTATCCTGGGTGAAGGACAGGTACGGCACGATCAGGTCGTGCGGGATGTCCTTGTGGCCGTCGAGCACGAGCTGTGCCACCCAGAAGGCGAGGGTCGAGACGCCGGGAGCGATCGAGCCCGACCAGGTCTGGTAGCCGTCCTTTTCCTTCTGCTCCTTCCACCACTGCAATTCGTCCTGGCGGTTGCCCATGATGATGGTCGGACGCGGCTTGCCGGCGGCGGCGAAAGCCTGCGCCGCTCCGTAGCCGTCGCCGCCCTGGTCGACGATGCCGACGATCGGAGGCAGCGAAGGCAGGATGGTCGCGACCGCCTTCTGAGCCGTCGTCTGGTCCCAGTCCCCGGTCACGGAACCGACGATCTTGAATTCGGGATGCGCCGCGACGGCTTCCGTGATCCCCTTGTGGATCGCGTCGTCGATGGAGGTGCCGGCGAGGCCGCGGATCTCCAGCAGATTGCCGCCCTTGGGCTGGAACTTGGCCATCTGCTCGACCTCTTCCTTGCCCATCTTCTCGTAGTCGACGACCACCCGATAGGCACAGGGCTCGGTGACGATGCCGTCGAAGGAGACGACCACGATGCCGGCGTCGCAGGCCTGCTTGATGGCGCCGTTCAGCGCGTCCGGCGAGGCGGAATTGATGACGATCGCGTCATAGCCCTGGAGGATGAGGTTCTGCACCTGCGCCGCCTGGGTGGGCACTTCCTTGTCGGCCGTCGTGAAGACGTCGGCGGCGGCGACCACCTTGTCCGCGACGGCCTTCTTCGCCACCGCGTCATAGCTCTTCAGCATCGACTGGCGCCAGGAATTGCCGGCGTAGTTGTTGGAGAAGGCGATCTTCTTGCCGCTCGTGTCGGCGAGCGCGGTGCCCGACGCCAGCAGGACTGCGAGTGCACTCAAGGCGAATATCTTCTTCATCTGCATTTCCTCCCGTTGATGTTTCGGCCACCATCAGCGATCGGTGTGCCGCTCTCCCGGTGCTCGCGCACCGCATGCCGCCGGTCCGGTGCCGGCGCAGCGCTTCCAGGCCGGACGAGCCGGCTCAGAACAGTCTCAGGCCCGGCACGCGCACGCGCTGCCGGTAAAGCGATGTCGACGCGGTGATGTAGAGGCTCCGCAGATCGTCGTCGCCGAAGGTGAAATTGGCAGTATGTTCGGGCATAGGTATGACGCCCAGGAAATCCGACGACGGATTGAACACGTGGATGCCGCCCGGACCGCAGCAATAGAGGTTGCCGCGGCTGTCGATCTTCATGCCGTCGGGCGCGCCCCGCCCCTTCCCCCTGGTCTCGGCCCAGACCGCGCC
Source organism: Rhizobiales bacterium 65-79 (assembly GCA_001896885.1). Lineage (GTDB taxonomy): Bacteria > Pseudomonadota > Alphaproteobacteria > Rhizobiales > Rhizobiaceae > Mesorhizobium_L. Next base: position 8,779 of record MKRJ01000050.1, read on the forward strand.
GCCGGTCAGCTTGCCGTCCGACGCGACGTTGAAGACGCGGATGTGCTGGCGCTCGGTGTCGTTGACGAAGAGCCGCGATGCGTCGAGCGAGAAGCAGAGCCCGTTCGGCTGGGCGAAATCGTCCGCGAGGAGGGTCAGGGCGCCATTCACATCGATCCTGTAGACGCCCTGGAAGGACAGTTCCTGCTCGCGCAGGACGCCGTAGAACTCCATGCGCCCATAGGTGGGATCGGTGAAATAGATCGCGCCGTCGGCGGCGACCACGATATCGTTCGGGCTGTTCAGCTCCTTGCCGTCATAGTGCGTGGCGAGCACGACGATCCTGCCGTCCGCCTCCGTCCGCGTCACCCGGCTGGTCGCGTGCTCGCAGGTGAGGATGCGGCCCCGGCGGTCGAGCGTGTTGCCGTTGGCCTTGTTGCTCGGCTCGCGGAAAATCTCGATCCTGCCGTCGGCGGTCAGCCGGCGCATGCGGTTTCCCGGCATGTCGCTGAAGATCAGCCATTTCTCGTAGGGATGCCAGATCGGCCCCTCGACGAAGCCGTAGCCGCTTCCGACCGTCTCCAGGGCGACCTCGCCGACGATATCGGCGAAATCCGCGTCGCCGTTCCTTTGCGACATCGCGTTCAACTCGCCGGCTTCTCTACCGTCTTGCCGCCGACATACCAGTCGGGCGCCGTCACGTCCTCGAAGACCACCCAGATCGCTTCCTTGGGCAGCTCGGCGACCTCGCTGACGGCCTCGGTGACGCGGCGCGCGATCTCGTTCTTGCGCTGCTGCGAATGGCCCTTGAGAATCCGTATGTTCACGAAAGGCATGCCCGATCCTCCCCGACATATTCTTGTTGCGGAGAGACTAGGCCGGGAACGGAGCGGCCCGATACGCAGCTAAGCGCACCTTCGACTGTGCTTTTGCACATTCCGGCCGCGCGGCCCGGCGCTCAGTGGTCGCCGGAGGAACCGGAACCGCCGCGCAGCCAGGCATCGAGCCGGCGTTGTTCCCGCCGCAGGGCATCGACGTTGATGAGGCCCCTTGCCAGCGCCAGATAGATGGCGCGGGTGCGCGAGTTGAAGACGGAAGCGCCGTCCGCTCCCTCCTCCGGCGTGGCGATGCCGAGCTTTTCGTAGAGGTGCCGGATGCGGGCCTGGGCGCCGCGCGTCGAAAGGCCCCGGCGCATGGCGATCGCCTTGTCGGTCAATCCCAGCGCGACATCGATGAGGCTCTCATATTCGGAATCGGTAATGCCTTCCAGCCGGTCCTGCACCCGGTGCTGGATGCCGCGCACCTCGCGGTCGATGATGCAATGGCCTTCGCTGAAGACGCCGCGCAGCGCCGAGCGCATCCCCTCCTCCGACGCCGATTTGAGCACGTAGCCGTAGACCGAGCCGGGCGGGACGATCCGCGCCACGCCGCGCACATAGGATTCGTCGGCGAAATTGGACCAGAACAGGATATGGGTCTCCGCGCGCCGGCTCCAGATGGCGCGCGCGACGTCTATCCCCGTCGCCTTTGGAAGCTGCAGGTCCAGGACGACGAAGGGCGGCTCGCGCATCGCGGCGATCTCGATCGCCTCGTCGCCGTCGCTCGCCTCGATCACCTCCACCTCGCCGGGCCAGATATGCTCGATCGTCGAACGGGCGAAAGCCCGATGCAATCCGTCGTCCTCGGCCACCATGACAAGCATCAGGCGTGCTCCGCAAGACCGGGTTCGGGCGTGGTGGACGCAGCCGCGGCAACCCCTTCGAGCGTGATCTCGATCGAAACGCGCGTGCCGCTCTCCATCCCCGGCTCGACGCGCAGATTGGCGCCGATGAGCGCGGCGCGCGTGTGCATGTGGCCGATGCCGCCGCTCTCGTCCGGCTCGGCCGCCCTGTAGCCGGACCCGTCATCGGCGACCGTGATGCGCAGGAGGGGCCCCGCCGCCAGGAGCGACACGTCTATGCGGCCCGGCTCGGCGTGCCGCACGGCATTGTTGATCGCCTCCTGGACGATCCGGTAGAGCGCGGTGCGGATGCGTTCGGGCAGCATGTCGACCACGCCGTCGCTCTGGTCCCTCATATGGACGGCGATCGGCGGCGAGGCGCGGCTGACGCTCCGGTTGAGGTGCGCCTCGATGGCGTCGCGCAGGCCGAACAGTTCGAGCACGCCCGGCCGCATGTCGTCCACGATGTGGCGTAGCTCGGTCAGGCAGTTGACGATCTCGTTCTCGAGTTCGGCGAGCTGCGCGGCGCGTGCCACGCCTTGGCGGTGGAGGGCCGTGACCTGCCGGACGATGCGCGAGAGGTCGGCGAGCGTCTGATCGTGCAGGTCCATCGCGATGCGGCGTCGCTCGCGCTCCATACCTTCGGTCAGCCGCGCGGCACCGACGCGCAGCAGCTCCTTGCGGTTCCTGGCCTCGCTTTCCGCCAGCATCGCGCGCCGCGCCTCCTCGCTCTGGATGAGCGCATAGATGTAGGGCGCGATGAAGTCCGCGCAGTGCTGGGCGACCTGCAGATCTCGGACCGTGTAGCAATCGCGCATCTGCCGACTGATGTTGAGCGCGCCGACGATGTTGCCGCGCGCCCTCAGCGGCACGATGATGCGGCTGCGCAACCCGGCCGAATAGATCGGCTCGTCGAGCGCGCCGTCGAAATGGAAGCGAGGGTCCTCCAGGGCGTCTTCGGTCAGGAGGTAGGGGACCTCTCCGCGCAATACCGAGCGGACGGGACTGACATCGACCGGCAGCGGATTGCGGGCAAGCGTGCTCCAGCTCGTGTGGAAGCCGGCTTCGTAGCAGACGTGCTGGCGGCCGTCATGCAGCAGGATGGCGACGTCCATATGGTCGTGCGGGATGATCGTCCCGATTTCGGCCGCGGTCGCCCGGAACGCCTTGCCTGGATCGATATGCCCGGCAAGCGCGCGCGAAATGGCAAGCAAGCGCTCGACGAGGGCGGCGGATATCTTCGCCATGGCGTAAAATCCTCCAGCGCCCCTGCCCAGTCAGGTCTGCCCATCCCGCTTGGCCGGGCGGGCCGTTGACGGCCGCGGGGTCTCCTTCGCGCAACAGAGTGGACGCCGCCCCGCCGGCGTGTCAACGCCGTTCGTGCCGCGCGAAGCCGGGACGATGCGGCATTCCGCCGAGGCTCCGGCCGACCGCGGTTGCCTTCGTGCGCATAAGGCATTCTTATGGGGTGCCGCGGCCGGCTGGCGTCGCGTCAGGCTTGCAGGGAACGAATGGCGAGGGAGGCATGAAGGGGATCAGGCGGAACGGCACGGCGGAAACTGTCGCGACGGCGGGCTGCCGGCGCGGATGACGACGGGCGTGAAAGCCAGGTCACGGCGCGGCGGCGGCCGGCCGACCATCGCGGATGTCGCGCTCAAGGCGGGCGTCGGCGCGATCACGGTCTCGCGCGCGCTACGCGAGCCCGATCGCGTCTCGCTGGAACTGCGGCGCCAAATCATGGCCGTCGTCGAGGAACTCGGCTACGTCCCCGACCGCAACGCCAGGGCGCTGGCTTCCGCCCGCGCCGACGTGATCGGCGTGCTCGTCCCCTCGCTGACCAACAATGTCTTCGCCGAGGTGGTGCGCGGCATCTATGACGGGCTCGACCAGAGCCATCTGCAGGTGCAGATCGGTAACACGCATTACGCGTGCAATGCCGAAGAGGACCTGCTCCGCATCTTCCTGAGCCAGCGCCCGTCCGCCCTGATCGTCTCCGGCATCGACCAGAGCCCCGTCGCACGGTCGCTGCTCGAACGGGCGAACTGCCCGGTCGTCCAGATCATGGAGATCGGTCCCGAGCCGGTCGACATGATGATCGGCTTTTCGCACCACGAGGGCGGCAAAGCCGCCACAAGGCACCTGATCGAGGCGGGCTATCGCAGGATCGCCTTCATCGGCGCGCGCATGGATCCGCGTTCGCAGCGCAGGCTGGCCGGCTATCGCGCCGCCATGGAGGAGGCCGGGCTTTTTGACGAGCGGCTGGTGACCACCACGATCCGCCCGTCGAGCGTATCGATGGGCAGCGAGCTGTTCCGCGAGGCGATCGCCCGCGCCCCGGCGCTCGATGCCGCGTTCTGCAACAATGACGACATGGCGCTCGGCGCGCTTTTCGAATGCCATCGCCAGGGCCGCGCCGTGCCGTCCGACATCGGCATCGCCGGCTTCAACGACCTCGAGATGATGGAGGTAGCCTGCCCCTCCGTGACCAGCCTGCGCACGCATCGCTACGAGATCGGCCGGCGCTCCATCGCGATGGCGCTCGCCGCGATCGCCGGCCACAGGCCGGCCGAAGCGATCGTCGACCTCGGCTTCGAACTCATCGTCCGCGAAAGCACGAAGCGCTGAAGCCGCACGACGAACCGGCGAGCACCGGTCGCCGGAGGTACGCTTTACAACATTCGTTGGTAGCGCTACCGTTCCCTTGCGTTAAGCCGGGAGGAGATCGCGATCCACGCCGTGTTCGGGCGAACCGGGCCAGTCCTGTGCCTTGCTCGCCTGTCGACAAGAGCAGTCGAAGATACGCCGTCCGGATCGCGACTTGCCTGAAATCGCATCATCCAGAGAATCGAATTGGGAGGAATGAATCATGAAGAGAGTTTTTGGCGGCCTGCTCGCCGCCGCCGCGGTGTCGCTCATGTGTTCGACGGCATTCGCGGAACCCAAGATCGTGTCGGGTCCGGCCGCCGAGCCGGGCTGCTTCGCGCCATGGTCGGGCGATACCAAATTCTTCCAGTATCCGGCCAAGAAGGGCCCGTTCCGGATCGCGCTGGCGAACGGCTATATCGCCAATACCTGGCGCATCCAGATGATCCAGACCGCGAAGGCCTACGCCGCGCAGCCCGATGTCAAGGCCCAGCTCAAGGAGTTCAAGGTCGTCTCCACGGGCGAGGACGTCCCCGCCCAGATCTCGGCGATCAACAATTTCATCGATTCCGGTTATGACGCCATCGTCACCGACGCGCAGAACCCGACCGCCTTCGGCCGCGTCATCAAGCGCGCCAAGGAAGCCGGCGTCGTGCTCGTCGCCTTCGACAACATCCTCGACACAAAGGACGCCATCAACGTCAACGTCGACCAGGAAGGCCTCGGCGAATTGTGGGGCAAGTGGCTGGTCGACAAGGTGCCGAACGGCGGCAAGATCCTCGAAGTGCGCGGCGTCGCCGGCACTTCGGTCGACACCGACCGCCACGCCGGCATCCACAAAATCCTCGACGCCTCCGGCAAGAAGTGGAAGGTGACCGAGGTGATGGGCAAATGGGATGACGGCGTGGCGCAGAAGGTGACGGCCGACGCCATCGCCACCAACGGCCCCTTCGACGGAATCACCGGGCAGGGCGGCGACACAGGCATCGTCCAGGCGATGCTCGACGCCAAGCATCCGATGGTGCCGTTTGGCGGCGAGACCGAGAACGGCTTCCGCAAGTTCTGCGCCAAATATGCCGATCAGGGCCTGAAATGCACGTCGGCCGGTTCGGGCCCCGCCCAGGTAGCGGTGGCGATCAAGACGGCGATCGCCGCGCTCGAGGGGAAGGTCGTCCCGCAGGAAATCAAGCTGCCGCTGGCCGTCGCCTCCACCCCGGACATGAAGGCGGGGCAGGATTACTTCCCCAAGCAGTCCGACAATTTCTTCGTCGGCAATTCCTTCCCGACCTGCGGCATCAATTTCACCGCCCAGGAGATCATGAGCCAGACGAAGGAAAATCAATAAACCGAACGCAGCCGACGCGGCGCCGTGGTATCTTCCACGGCGCCGACGCGTGTCGGGAGGATTGAATGCACGGGGCAAATCCGCTTTTCCGGATGGAGGGCGTGTCGAAGCGCTATGGCGGCGTGCGGGCGCTCGACCACGCCGAGCTGACCGTCCATGCGGGCCAGATCCATGGCATTCTCGGCGAGAACGGAGCCGGGAAATCGACGCTCATCAAGATCATGTCCGGCGTCGTCGCGCCGGACGAAGGCCGCATGACGCTCGACGGCAAGGAAGTATCCTTCGCCTCGCCGGCGGCGGCGAACGATGCCGGCATCGCCTGCATCTTCCAGGAACTGTCGCTCGTCCCGCACCTTTCCGTCGCCGACAATATCGTCATCTCCAATCCGCCGAAGCGCTTCGGCATGATCGACCGCAAGAAGCAGCGCGCCATTGCCGAGGAGGCGCTGGCGCGCGCCGGCGCAGCCGACATCCATCCGCTGGCGCTGGTAAGGGACCTCCCGCTGTCGCGGCGGCAGATGGTCGAGATCGCCAAGGCGCTTGCCCGCAAGCCGCGGATCCTTATCCTCGACGAGGCGACCTCGGCGCTCACCGCCGCCGATGTCTCGAAGATATTCGCAGTCCTGAAGCGGCTGCGCGAGGAGGGGCTGGCGCTCCTCTACATCTCGCACCGCATGCACGAGATCGCCGAGCTTGCAGATGTCTGCACCGTGTTCCGCAACGGCAGCAACGTCGCCACCTACGAAGCCGGAACGAAGTCCGACAATGAAGTCGTCGAACTGATGATCGGGCGCGAATATACCAACGTCTTTCCCCCAAAGGCGCCGGTCGCTGCATCGGACAATCCGCCGGTCATAGAATGCCGGCGCCTGTCCTGGGCGGACCAGCTGAAGGACATCTCGTTTTCCGTGCGCGCCGGCGAGGTTGTCGGCCTCGGCGGGCTGGACGGCCAAGGCCAGCGCGACCTGCTGCTGGCCCTGTTCGGGGTCCTGCGCGGCGTCGGCGGCGAGGTGCTCATCGAGGGCAAGCCGGTCCGGATCCGCGGCCCCCGCCAGGCCAAGGGCGACGAGATCGGCATGGCGCTCATCCCGGAAGACCGCAAGACCGAGGGGCTGCTCCTGCCGATGAGCGTGCGCGACAACCTCTCCTTCGCGGCGCTCGACCGCGTGGCGCGCGCCGGCGTGATCGATCGCGCGGCTGAGAGAAGCCGTATCGACGAGATGATCCGCCTGCTCGCCATCAAGACCGCCGGCACCGACATCCCGGCCGGCGCGCTGTCGGGCGGCAACCAGCAGAAGATCGTCATCGCCAAATGGCTGATGAACCGGCCGCGCATCATCCTGCTCAACGATCCGACGCGCGGCATCGATGTCGGCACCAAGCAGGAGATCTACCAGCTCCTGCGCAAGCTCGCCGCCGACGGCGCGGCGATCATCTTCTATTCCACCGACTATGACGAGCTGATCGGCTGCTGCGACCGCGTTCTCGTCATGTATGATGGCGGCATCCGCCGCGAACTCGCGGGCGACGGGATCACCGAGCACGCGCTGATCGCGAGCGCGCTGAACGTCGAGGAGGATTCCATGGCCGAGGCGGTGGGGGCATGAAGGACTGGAAATACTGGCTCGCCGAACAACGCGGCACGCTCCTGGCCTTCGTCACCTTCATCGTGATGTTCGCCATCTACGTTTCCAACCATCCCGCCGGGTTCACCGCCAATGTCGTGCAGACGGCCGCCAACAAGGGCGTGCTGCTCGCCTTCGTGGCCATGGCCCAGGCGCTGGTCGTCATCACCGCCGGCATCGACCTCTCCGTCGGGATGATCTTCATCCTGACCAACTGCCTGGCCTCGTGGATCGTGGTCGGCACGCCGCTGGAAACCGCGCTCGGCATTGTCGGCGTCCTGCTCGCGGGGCTGGCGTGCGGGGCGGCGAACGGGCTGATCGTGATCTACGGGCGTCTGCAGCCGATCGTGACGACCATCGCCACCGGCGCCATCTATTTCGGCATAGCGCTCCTGCTGCGGCCCTTCCCCGGCGGCGGTGTCAACGAGGATCTCGCCGATTTCCTGACCGGCAAGATCTGGGGAGTGATCCCGGTGAGCCTGATCGTGCTCCTGGTGGTCATCCTCGTCGTCTGGGTTCCGTTCAGCCGCTCGGTCATGGGCCGGACGGCCTATGCGACCGGCTCATCGGAAGCGGCCGCCTACATGTCGGCGATGCCGATCCGCCGGGCCAAGTTCCTCACCTATACGCTGGCCGGCCTGCTTGCCGGGATCGGCGGGCTGTTTCTCACCTTCTTCACCTATACTGGCGAGGCAGCTCTCGCGAGCGGCAACGCCTATACGCTGTTTTCCATCGCCGCCGTCGTCCTCGGCGGCGTTTCGCTCTATGGCGGCACGGGCAGCGCCATCGGCGCGGTGTTCGGCGCGCTCACTTTCCGCGCGATCGGCGACCTTCTCTTCGTCTTCGACCTCGACCCGCTGTGGCAGCCCCTCTTCCAGGGCGTCGTGCTCCTGATCGCCGTCAGCCTCGGAGCCTTCGGGCTGCTCAGGGTGCGCAACAAACTGGACTGGTTCGCATGAGCGACATTTCCTCCGGGCGCGGCCGAAACGGCATCTGGAAGCGCATCGATCCCGCCGTCGCCACGGCCTTCGGCTGCATCGTGCTGCTGCTTCTGGTCGGAAGCCTCTATTCCTCGAACTTCCTGCACCTCGAATATCTCCTGCTGCAGCTGAAGGTCGCCTCCTTCCTCGGTGTGATCGCGACCGGCGCAATGCTGGTCATCCTGCTCGGCCAGATCGACCTGTCGGCGCCCTGGGCGATCACGACCGGCGCGATGATGTCCTGTGCGGCGGCGGCCTATGGCCCCACCGGCGTGGCGCTCGCCATTCCCTTCGGCATCCTGTGCGGCATGGCGATCGGCATCGTCAACGGCATCGGAGTGGCCTATCTGCGCATTCCCGCGATGATCATCACCCTCGCCACCAACGCCGTCGCGCAAGGACTGATGGTCGTCTATACGGGCGGCTTCTCACCGCAGGACGAGGCGACGGAAGCCATGCGCTACATCGCCACCGGCTTCCTCATCCCCAGCGTCCCCAACGCCGTGCTCGTCTGGATCGTCGTCGGCGCCGGCGCGGTCTTCTTCCTGTCGCGCACCACTTTCGGGCGCGCCGTCTATGGCATAGGCAACAGCGAGCGCGCCGCATACCTCTCCGGCATCGACACGCGCCGGATCCTCGTCCTGGCCTTCGCGGTCTCGGGCGGCCTTTCCGCGCTGGGCGGCGTGCTGCTCGCCGGCTATTCGTCCAAGGCGGCGCAATCGATGGGCGATGTCTATCTGCTGCCGGCGATCGCCGCGGTGGTGCTTGGCGGCACGTCCATCCTCGGCGGGCGCGGCTCCTATCTCGGCACCGTCGCCGGCGTCATCCTCATCACGCTCTTGCAGTCCATCCTCTCGGTGATGCAAATTCCCGAGGCGGGCCGCCAGGTCATCTACGGCATCGTCATCGTCGTCATGCTTCTGCTCTACGGGCGAGCGCCGGCGAGCCGCTGAGCGAAATCATATTGCCGGGGAGGAACAATTGCCGGACAGTCCTTTTGAGATCATCGACAAGCGCTTCAACAGGCTCTTCATCCCGACCGCGCATCTGGACGTGCTCTTCACCGGCTGCCGGTGGGCCGAGGGTCCAGCCTATTTTCCGGCCGGGCGCTACCTGATCTGGTCGGACAACCCGAACAACCGCATGCTGCGCTACGACGAATGCGGCGGAACGGTCTCGGTCTTCCGGCAACCCTCCAACTATTCGAACGGCAATACTGTCGACCGAATGGGACGGCTGGTCTCCTGCGAGCACGGCGCGCGCCGCGTCTCCCGCACGGAATTCGACGGCGCCGTCACGACCATCGCGGACCGCTACAACGGCAAGCGGCTGAACAGCCCGAACGACGTGGTGGTGAAGTCCGACGGCAGCATCTGGTTCACCGACCCGACCTACGGCATCGATTCGGACTATGAGGGCCACAAATCCGAATCCGAGCAGGACGGCAGCCACGTCTATCGCGTCGATCCGAAAAGCGGCGAGGTCGCCAAGGTGGCTGACGATTTCGTCAAGCCGAACGGGCTTGCCTTCTCGACCGACGAAAGCCTGCTCTACATCGTCGACACGGGCGCCACCCACAAGGAGAACGGACCGCACCATATCCGGCGCTTCCATGTCGGCGAGAACGGCAAGCTCAGCGGCGGCGAGGTCTTCGCCGAATGCACGGCCGGCCTCTTCGACGGCTTCCGCCTCGACACGGAGGGACGCATCTGGACCAGCGCCAAGGACGGCGTCCATTGCTACCATCCGGACGGGACGCTGATCGGCAAGATCCGCGTGCCGGAAGTGGTCGCGAATGTCTGCTTCGGCGGCGACAAGCGCAACTATCTCTATATATGCGGCACCACGTCCCTCTACGGCGTGCGGCTGCCCATCAACGGGGCCAAGACCTTCTGAGCGTCACGCGGAAGGGTGGATCGTGACGAAAAACAAAAAGGGCCCGGGCAAGGATGCCGACCGCAAGGCGCGACTGGCGGCAGAATTGCGCGCGAACCTGCAGCGGCGCAAGGCGCAGGCGCGCTCGCGCCGCGCCGGCGAGGCCGATCGCAGGCCGGAAGGGATCGCCGCGGCCGTGGACAAGGCCCCGATGCACAAAAAGGACGGAATCGGTTAGGATAAGGCCGAAGGGGATTCGCCTACCGTCTTCCTTGAACAGCCCGCGGCGATCGTATAGACGCTCGCCTTCCCGCAACGCCCGTCCCAGGGCCATCACGGAATCTCTCATGGATCGCATCAGGATCGTCGGCGGCCAGGAGCTCAACGGGACCATTCCCATCTCCGGCGCCAAGAACGCGGCGCTGCCGCTGATGATCGCCTCGCTCCTCACCGACGACACGCTGACGCTGGAGAACGTGCCGCATCTCGCCGATGTCGAGCAGTTGATCCGCATCCTCGGCAATCACGGTGTCGATTATTCGGTGAACGGCAGGCGAGAGCACCAGAACGGCGGCTATTCGCGCACCATCCACTTTACGGCGCGGCAGATCGTCGACACGACGGCCCCCTACGAGCTTGTCTCGAGGATGCGCGCGAGCTTCTGGGTCATCGGACCGCTTCTCGCGCGCATGGGCGAGGCGCGCGTGTCGCTGCCGGGCGGTTGTTCGATCGGCACGCGGCCGGTCGATCTCTTCATCGACGGTCTTGCGGCGCTAGGCGCCCAAATGGACATCGATGGCGGCTATATCGTCGCGCGCGCGCCGAAAGGGCTGGTCGGCACGCGCTATGTCTTTCCCAAGGTCTCGGTCGGCGCCACCCATGTCATGCTGATGGCGGCTTCGCTCGCCAGGGGCGAGACACTGATCGAGAATGCCGCCTGCGAGCCCGAGATCGTCAACCTCGCCGAATGCCTGAACAAGATGGGCGCCCGCATCGAGGGCGCCGGAACGCCGACGATCACCATCGAGGGCGTGTCGTCCCTTTCCGGCGCGCGCCACCGCATCATCCCCGACCGCATCGAGACCGGCACCTACGCTATGGCGGTCGCCATGGCCGGCGGCGACGTGCTCCTGGAAGGGGCGCAGCCGGAGTTCCTGCAGACCGCGCTCGACACGCTTCAGCAGACCGGCGCGGAGATCGTGCCGCTCAACTCCGGCGTCCGGGTCAGGCGGAACGGCGCCGGCATCCAGCCGGTCGATGTTTCCACGGCCCCCTTCCCCGGCTTCCCGACCGATCTGCAGGCGCAGTTCATGGCGCTGATGACCATGGCCAAGGGCAAGTCGCGCATCACGGAGACCATCTTCGAGAACCGGTTCATGCATGTGCAGGAACTGGCCCGGCTCGGCGCCCATATCGGCCTTTCGGGCCAGACGGCGATCGTGGAGGGCGTGTCGAGGCTGAAAGGCGCCCAGGTAATGGCGACCGACCTGCGCGCCTCCGTGTCGCTCGTCATCGCCGGGCTCGCCGCCGAGGGCGAGACGACGGTCAACCGGGTTTATCACCTCGACCGCGGCTTCGAGCGGCTGGAGGAGAAGCTTTCCGGCTGCGGCGCCACGATCGAGCGCATTTCCGGCTAGGCCGACAGCCGGCATCGGCAAGGCTGTTGCGCGGCCTCTCCGTTCCGCATAACAACAGGCTAGCACCGGCGCGGTTCTCCGCGCGGATGTTGAACGGACCGACCCGGCGGAATCCATGGACCAGCTGAAGCTAGCCGCCCTCGACGAAGACGATCTGAAGGTCATCTCCGCCTATGTGCAGGATGCGCTGATGCAGATCGGCGACATCGACTACAGCCCGGCGCGGAAATGGTTCCTGGTGCCGATGAACCGCTTCGTGCGCGACGGCAAGCGCCGCTTCTTCCGCCGCCAGTACGAGAGGCGGCGCAGCGTGCTGCATTTCGAGCACGTGCTGTCGGTGAGGAGCACCGGCATCGACCGCCAGAACATCAAGGACGTGCTGTCGCTGCTCGCCATCCGCTTCGTCCCGGGCGAAGCGCCGGCCGGAACGATCGAACTCGTCTTCGCCGGCGATGCGGCGATCCGGCTGGAGGTCGAACTCATCGAGGCGCGGCTGGCCGATCTCGGGCCGGCCTGGGCAACTTCGTCCCGCCCCTTCCACGGCGTCTGACCGGCAAAGCGCATGGCACGCACCCTCCTTCACAAAAACCCGGACTTCAAAGCCGAGTTTGCCGTCCTTCTCGCCGCCAAGCGCGAGGTGTCGGAGGACGTCGACGCCGCGGTCCGCGAGATCATCCGCCGCGTGCGCGGCGAGGGCGACGCGGCGCTGTTCGACTATTCGAAGAAATTCGACCGGCTCGATCCGGCCCGCACGCCGCTCCGCATCGAAGAGGAGGAAATCGACGCGGCCGTCGCCTCGGCCGATCCGGCGACGGTCGAGGCGCTGAAACTTGCGCATGAGCGCATCCGCGCCCATCACGAGCGGCAGAAGCCGAAGGACGACCGCTACACGGACCCGATCGGCGTCGAGCTCGGCTCGCGCTGGACGGCGATCCAGTCGGTCGGGCTCTATGTCCCGGGCGGCACGGCGAGCTACCCGAGTTCCGTCCTGATGAACGCCGTGCCGGCACGCGTCGCCGGCGTCGAGAGGCTCGCCATGGCGGTGCCGGCTCCTGACGGCGCGCTCAATCCGCTGGTGCTGGTCGCGGCGCGCATCGCCGGCGTTTCGGAAATCTACCGGATGGGCGGCGCGCAGGCGATCGCGGCCCTCGCCTACGGGACGCAATCGGTGGCGCCGGTCGCCAAGATCGTCGGCCCCGGCAACGCCTATGTGGCGGCCGCCAAGCGCCAGGTCTTCGGCGCGGTCGGCATCGACATGATCGCGGGCCCGTCGGAAGTGCTGGTCGTCGCCGACGCCGGGAACGATCCCGACTGGATCGCCGCCGACCTCCTGGCACAGGCCGAGCACGACGCCGCCGCGCAATCGATCCTGATCTGCGACGATGCCGGTTTCGGCAAGGCGGTGGCCGGTTGCGTCGAGCGCCAGCTTCAACGCCTGCCGCGCTGGGAAACGGCGGCGGCGAGCTGGCGCGATTTCGGCGCCATCATCGTCATGGAAAGCCTCGACGATGCCGTGCCGCTGGTCGACCGCATCGCCGCCGAGCACCTGGAGCTCGCGATCGCCGATCCGGAGCCCTTCCTGGCGAGGATCCGCAATGCCGGCGCCGTCTTCATCGGCCGCCACACGCCGGAAGTGATCGGCGACTATGTCGGAGGCTCCAACCACGTGCTGCCGACGGCACGCTCGGCGCGCTTCTCCTCGGGCCTGTCGGTGCTCGATTTCGTCAAGCGCACCTCGATCCTGAAGCTCGGCCCGGAGCAGTTGCGCCGGCTCGCGCCCGCGGCCATCACGCTTGCGGAAGCGGAAGGGCTCGGGGCGCACGCGCGCTCGGTCGCGATCCGGCTGAACGACGGATAGGCCGGTGCCGCCATGTCCGAGAGGCCGTCCGCCAACGACCGACTGACAGATGTGGAGCTCGACGCGTCGATCGGACGCTCCACCCCCGATGTCGAGCACGAGCGGGCCGTCGCCATCTTCGATCTGGTCGAGGAGAACAGCTTCCGCCCGGTCGCCGACGATGGCGAGGGACCTTACAAGCTGAAACTGTCCCTGGCGGATTCCAAGCTGGTCTTCGCCGTCTCGCGCGAGAACGGCGAGCCCGTCGTCACCCACATCCTCTCGCTGACGCCGTTGCGGCGCATCGTGAAGGACTATTTCCTGATCTGTGAGAGCTACTACGCCGCGATCCGCACATCGACGCCAAGCCAGATCGAGGCGATCGACATGGGGCGGCGCGGCATGCACAACGAAGGCTCGCAGACCTTGCGCGAGCGGCTCGCCGGCAAGATCGAGGTGGATTTCCATACGGCGCGGCGGCTGTTCACGCTGGTCTGCGTATTGCATTGGCGCGGCTGAACTTGGCGCCCGTCGCTCCCCCAGTCGCCGCCGTGAATTCCGCCGCCGCGGGCCTGCCGGGCTCGATCCTCTTCCTGTGCGGACAGAACGCCATCCGTTCCCCGATGGCGGAATTGCTGGCGAAGGGCGTCCTCCCCGCTTCGACCTTCGTCGCTTCGGCGGGTGTCCGGACCGGCGAGCGCGACCCGTTCGTCGATGCGGTGCTCGCCGAGATCGGCCTGTCGCTGGGCAGCCGCCATCCGCGCTCGCTGGACGAATTGGAGGACGACTATTTCGACCTGATCGTCACGCTCGCGCCCGAAGCCCACCACAGGGCGCTCGAGATGACGCGCTCGATGGCGGTCGACGTCGAATACTGGCCGAGCGCCGACCCGACGACGGTGACCGGCACGCGCGAGCAGATTCTCGCCGCCTACCGCGATGTTCGCGACCGGTTGGCGAGGCGCATCGTCGAGCGTTTCGGGGCCGCCGCCCCGGCCCCGCCCAGGGAATAAGTTTGTTCACAAAAGCCTTCCGATCATATAGGTTCCGCGCCAAATCCGACCTGCCGCCGGATTTGCAATCCAACCAAAGGTTTCGAATGCCGAAGGAAGAAGTCCTCGAATTTCCGGGCGTGGTCACCGAGCTGCTGCCCAATGCGATGTTCCGCGTGAAGCTTGAAAACGAGCATGAAATCATAGCCCACACCGCCGGCCGCATGCGCAAGAACCGCATCCGCGTGCTGACCGGCGACAAGGTCCTGGTCGAGATGACGCCCTATGACCTGACCAAGGGCCGGATCACCTACCGCTTCAAGTAGCCGCCTTTCGCGGCACAGTCCGCCGACAGGATCGTCATGAGCGCATCCCGGAAACCCGTCCTGGTGCTCGCCTCCGGATCGCCGCGGCGGATCGAACTCCTGCAGCAGGCCGGCATCGAGCCGGACCGCGTCATGCCGACCGGCATCGACGAGACGCCGGCGCGCGGCGAGCATCCGCGATCCCTCGCCAAGCGGCTGTCACGAACCAAGGCGGAACGCGCGGCGGCCGCGCTCGCCAGGGAGGCCGGCGGCAAGGGCGTTTTCGTGCTGGCGGCCGATACTGTCGTCGCGGTCGGCCGCCGGGTGCTGCCCAAGGCGGAACTCGCCGAGGAGGCCACGAACTGCCTCGGGCTGCTCTCCGGCCGCTCGCACCGGGTCTTCACCGGCATCTGCCTGGTGGCGCCGTCCGGCAAGGCCCGCCAGCGGCTGGTCGAGACGCGGGTGCGCTTCAAGCGCCTGTCGCGCGAGGAGATCGACTTCTACATCGCCTCCGGCGAATGGCGCGGCAAGGCCGGCGCCTATGCCATACAGGGCCTGGCCGGCAGCCTCGTCGTCAAGATCGTCGGCTCCTACAGCAACGTGGTCGGCCTGCCGCTCCACGAGACGGTCTCGCTGCTCGCGGCCGAGGGCTATCCCGTCCATGCCGGCTGGACCGCCGCCCAGCGGTAAGCGCCTTCGCCTCCATCCCGATCATCGACGCCGGCAGCCGGGCACGGGCCCGCCCTCCGCGGCAAGGCGCAAAACGGCGTCGCCGCACGTCCTTGCGTTCGAATGCATGGCTTCCTAAATGCGATGGCAGGATCGCGAAGGCGGTGCGTGAGGGGTTTTGCGCCGCCGGCGGCTTTTTTATCGCAAATGGCCGGACAATCCGGCCGCCGCCGCTCCGGGATCCTCATGGAGGAACGGCCCATGTGGACCGAACCGGGGGTTCCGATGCAGCTTCCGCTGCATACCGGTCCATAAAAACGAGGGGGCCCGGGAACACCCGGAGAAAAACGGCGGCATGCACCTCATCACACCGGAAGCGATCACGGCCTTCTTCCAAGTCATCGCGATCGATCTGGTGCTGGCGGGCGACAACGCCGTGGTCATAGGACTGGCCGCCGCCGGCCTGCCCAAGGCAAACCGCGGCAAGGTCATCCTCATCGGCATCCTGTCGGCGACGGTGCTGCGCATCATCTTCGCCGTTCTGGCCACGGAATTCCTCAAGATTCTCGGATTGCTGCTCGCCGGCGGCATCATCCTTCTGTGGGTGTGCTGGAAGCTGTGGCGCGACCTCAGCCAGGCGCCCGGCGATCCCGACGCGGAAGCGACGGAAGAAGCCGAGGCCCTAGCCAAGGGCATAAAGCGCAAGACGTTCGGCCAGGCCGTATGGCAGATCGTGGTCGCCGATCTTTCCATGTCGCTCGACAATGTGCTCGCCGTGGCCGGCGCGGCACGAGACCACCCGCTCGTGCTGGCGGCGGGCCTCATTCTCTCGATCGCACTGATGGGTCTCGCCGCCTCCTTCATCGCGCGGCTGCTCCACCGCTACCGATGGATCGCCTATCTCGGGCTGGCGGTTATCCTGTACGTCTCGCTCGACATGATCGTGCGCGGCGCGCTGGAAGTCTGGCCGGTGGCGAGCAGCGCGGCACAGGCGGTCGTCAACTGAGGCTGTCGCCGCCCGCCGCCGCCGATCTATCGGGTCAGCCGGGTCAGCCCGGCTTCCTCTTGGTGATGAGCGTCAGCGTGCCGTCATTGCCGAGGCTCGCGGCGACGACCTCCTGCGAGGTCATGCCCTTCTGCTCCAGCGCCGATTTCGCTTCAGGCGTGGAATCGACCGACTGGCGGAGCTTTTTCAGCCCGTCATCGCCCTGCTTGGCGACGAATTGATCGACCTCGGTCTTCGTCTCGGGCGGCAACTGGTCCACATCGACGACATTGACCGCGCTGATCTTCGGCGCGGTGGCGCTCGGCGCCGGCTGGGCGGGCGCCGGGCTGGCAGGAGCGGGCTGCTGCTGCGCACCGGCTGCGACGGAAAGCGTCAACGTCATCGCGGATGCAAGGAATAGGGTCTTCAACATGGTTCTGCCTCTCCATCATGGCCAGAATCGTTTACAGAATCGCCCAAAGGGCGAAGCGCACAGATCAACGGCGCAATGTGATGGCAGCCCGACCGCGATCGGGTCATTCCATGGTCATATGATGTCTGAAATGCGCAGTGGGGCAGTATTTTCACCAAACGTAACGGCACATTACTGGACGAGCGCCCGGTTTCATGCAGACGTTGGACGAAAGGAGGCTATTGAAATGAAGAAGCACTATCTGTCCGGCTGCGCCGGCGCCGCGTTCTTCCTGGCAACAGCTACGGCAGCGCTGGCCGGCGGCGCTCCGCACATTTCAGTAACCGTCGAGAACGGTAGCTCCAACATGCGCACGACCGCCCACTATCATTGCGCGGGCAAAGAAATGGCCGTCGACTATCTCAATGTCGATCCGGACTACCTCGCCATCGTTCCGGTCGAGGGCAGGAAGCGCATCTTCGCCCTTGTCATGTCGGGCTCCGGCGCGCGTTATGCTTCCGGCCAGTATATCTGGTGGTCGAAAGGGACCGATGCCTCCCTCTACGACGAGACGAAAGGCCCCGACGCACCGCCGATCCTGACATGCAGGGAATGAGCTTTGCGGTTGAAGCGATGCCGCGAAAGCGGCAATCTGCCGGGGACCGAAGGAGGATCGCCATGAGCATCGCGCATCTCGCCGCCGAGCGCCGTTCCAACCTGCCCTATTACGAGGAGCGGGTCAATCTCGCGGCCGCCTTTCGCTGGACGGCGCGGCTCAACATGCACGAGGCCGTGGCCAACCATTTCTCGCTCGCGGTCGACGAGGACGGCACGCGCTTCCTCATGAACCCCAACCAGATGCATTTCTCGCGCATCCGCGCCAGCGACCTGCTGCTGATCGACGCCAACGACCCGAAGACGATGGAGCGGCCGGACGCGCCCGATCCGACAGCCTGGGGCCTGCACGGGGCGATCCACCGCCGTTGCGGCCACGCGCGCTGCGTCATGCACGTGCATTCGGTGCATGCCACTGTGCTGGCGTCGCTGGCGGATTCGACGCTGCCCCCGATCGACCAGAACTCGGCGATGTTCTTCAAGCGCCATGTGGTCGACACGGACTATGGCGGGCTCGCCTTCGAGGAAGAAGGCGAACGCTGCGCCACGCTGCTCTCCGATCCCAAGGTCAAGGTGATGGTGATGGGCAATCACGGCGTGCTTGTCATCGGCGAGACGGTCGCCGACACATTCGACCGGCTCTATTATTTCGAGCGGGCCTGCGAGACCTACATCAAGGCGCTGTGGACGGGCAGGCCGCTGCGCGTGCTGCCCGACGCGGTGGCCGAAAAGGTCGGCATCGAGATCGACAATTATCCCGTACCGCAGGCGGCAAGGCATCTCGGCGAACTGAAGCTCATCCTCGACGAGGAAGGCTCGACCTACCGCGATTGAGCGGAACCCGTGCCGCTGCCCGGCGGCACCACCTCATGACCGGGGCCCTCCGGTTCCTCGTCCATAATGTCGGCGGGGAAGCCTTGCGCGGTCACCGAAAGCCCGGTTGCCTCCTCGAGCCTG
The DNA here is from genome assembly GCA_001896885.1 of Rhizobiales bacterium 65-79. Classification (GTDB taxonomy): domain Bacteria; phylum Pseudomonadota; class Alphaproteobacteria; order Rhizobiales; family Rhizobiaceae; genus Mesorhizobium_L. The sequence goes on from MKRJ01000050.1 coordinate 27,355, forward strand.
CGGACGATGTCGTCCGAATTCGCGCGCTCTCCGTAGCGGCGCTGGCCGTCGCGGAAGATGTCGATCATCAGCGGCGATATCTCGAGCGGCACGCCGTGACGCTCGGCGATCGACTGGAAGAGGCCGATATCCTTGAGCACCAGATCCATCGAGAAATGGATGTCGCGCGAACCGTTGAGGATCACCTGGCTCTCGGTCTCGTGGACGAAGGAATTGCCGGACGAGATCCGGATCGCCTCATAGGTGGTGGCAAGGTCCATGCCCGCCGCCTTCATCGTGACCAGCGCCTCGCAGAGCGTCAGCAGGTTGGCGGTGGCGAGATAGTTGGTCATGACCTTCAGCGTCGAGGCCGAACCGAGCGGACCGGTGTGCAGGATGTGCCGGCCCATCGCCCGCAGGAGCGGCAGCACCCGTTCGAAGACATTTCGGTCGCCGCCGAAGAAAATGGAAATGTTGCCGGTAGCGGCACGATGCACGCCGCCGGTCACCGGACAATCCGCGGCGGCGGCGCCCGCTTCGGCGACACGGCCGGCGAGCCGGGTCACTTCGGCCGCGTCGGTCGTGGACATCTCCAGCCACACCGTTCCGGGACGAAGGCCGGCGAGGATACCGTCGGAGGCCTCCATGACTTCCGCCGAGGCGGCCGGCGAGGGAAGGCAGGTGATCACGACGTCGCACCGCGCGGCGAGGGCCCGAGGGCTGTCCGCCCAGAGCGCGCCCTGCTCGACCAGCGGGCGCGCCCGCGTCTCGTCCAGGTCGCGGACCGCAAGGTCGAAGCCGTTCCGCCCAAGCGAGCCGGCAAGCATCGAGCCGAGATTGCCGAGTCCGACGAACCCTATCCTCATGCCGCGTCCCGCACTTCGGAATGCACCACCAGACTGGCCGGCAGGCGCTTCGCGAGCACGCGGTCGACATTGGGCATGTCGTTGGAGGCGACCCAGGCCGGGCCGTCGGCGCGGCCGTGATCGACCCAGCGCTGCAGAAGCCGGCGCTCGAGCTCGTCCCGCGGCACGTCGAGGAAGAGGGCGAAATCGAAAAGCGGCCGCAGCGTCGACCACGGCGCCTCGTCGAGCAGGAGGTAGTTGCCTTCGACGAGAACGAAGCGCGTGCCCTCCGGCACAATCGCCGCGGCGGTGCGGGAAAGCTCCATCGAGCGGTCGAAGAGCGGGACGGCGACATCGGCGTCGCCGCGCTTCAGCCTTGCAAGCAGGCTCTCGAAACCGGCGAAATCGAAGGTTTCCGGCGCGCCCTTGCGCGAGGCGAGGCCGAGACGGCCGAGCACGGCGTCGTCATAGTGGAAGCCGTCCATGGGTACTGTCGCGGCGCTATGGCCGCCGGCGGCAAGCGCATCGGCGAGCGCCGCGGCAAGCGTCGACTTGCCGGAACCCGGCGCCCCGGCGATGGCGACGAGCACGCGCTTGCCGTGCGGCACATGGCGGAAAAGGGCGGCGGCGATGCTGGCGACTTCGGACATCCTTTCCTCCTCGCGAAAGCCCCTGAACATGGCTATTTCAGGCGAGCCATTTTTCATAGTCGGAGACGAGCAGATGAAGCGGCTCCTCGTCCTCCTCGATCTCGGAGAAGCGGCTGACCGGCTCGGCGAAGACATTGTCGGTCAGATCGTCGTTGACGGTCGAGACCTCGCCGATCAGCACGTCCTGCTCCTCGGCCCAGAAGGCATGCCAGACGCCGGGCAGAAGCGTGACGCTCTCGCCCGGACCGAGGCGAAGAATACCGCCTGGCTCAAGGCGGCGCGCGACGCCGTCGGTCGGCACCGAAACCCCGGCCGCCTTGTCGATCGAGCCGCCCGGCGCGGACATATAGAGCTTGAGCGCCAACGTGCCGCCGCCGCGATTGATGATGTCCTCGGCCTTGATGTCGTGGCGGTGCATGGGCGAAAGCTGGTCGCGCCGCGAGATCATGATCTTCTCCGCATAGAGCATGCCGCGCCCTCTCGCGAGGTCGCCCGCCCGCCCGTTGCGGACGGTGAAGAGGAACAGGCCCATGCCGCCAAAATCGCCGCGCCCGTAGTCGGTGATGTCCCAACCGAGGCGGCCGCCGACGATGCCGTCGATCGTTTCGCGGCGTGATCTCATCTCGGCCGGCGACCAGTAGGCGAAGGGCGGCATCACATAGCCGAAGGAGCGGATGAAGGCGTCGGCCTCGCGGATGATCTGGTTGACGGTCGAGCGCTTCATCGGCTTCTCCATGGCGGATCAGGCGACTATAGACGCCGCCGCTTGCCGCATAAAGCCGCCGAAGCGCGATCGCGGCTTGCGCGGCATCCACCGCGCCCATACGAAGGGCCTTACTTTCCGGCGCCCCGGGCGCCGGCACATCTGAAGGAGAAGATGATGCCCACACCTCCTTTTCGCGCCGACCATGTCGGCAGCCTGCTTCGCCCGGCTTCCGTGAAAGCGGCGCGCAAGGCCTTTTTCGAGGACAAGACCATCGACAGGGAGGAACTGGCCGCGGTCGAGGACGAGGCCATACGCGGCGCCGTCAAGATGCAGGAGAATGCCGGTCTGATGGCGGTCACCGACGGCGAATACCGCCGTTCCTTCTGGCACTACGATTTCATGGACGGGCTGACGGGGCTGGAACTGGTCGAACGAGATCCGGAAGAGGGCGTCGCCTTCCACGGCGTCAAGCTCAGGCCGATCTTCCCGACGATCACGGAAAAGCTTGACTTCCCGGAAGACCACCCCATGCTCGGCCATTTCCGCTATTTGAAGTCGGTTACCGGGCTCGTGCCGAAAATCTCCATCCCAGGGCCGAGCGTCTGCCATTTCCGTACGGCAAAGGCCGACATCCACCCGGAGGAATACCAGGATATCGAGGCGCTCTTCGCCGACATCACCAGGACCTATGCCAAGGCGGTGAAGGCCTTCTACGACGCCGGCTGCCGCTACCTGCAGATGGACGACATCTATTTCGCCTATCTGTGCGATCCTAAGATCCGTGCCCAAAAGGCCGCCGAAGGGCTCGACGCGGACTGGCTGATCGGCCGCTACGCGAAGATGATGCACGACGCGATCGCCGGCCGACCCGACGACATGCTGGTCGCCATGCATATGTGCCGCGGCAATTTCCAGTCCACCTGGGTCGCCGAGGGCGGCTACGACCCGGCCGCCGACGCCATCTTCAACCAGACGGGCATCGACCTCTATTTCATGGAATACGACAGCGACCGCGCCGGCGGGCTGGCGCCGCTGAGGCTGCTGCCGAAAGGCAGGAAGCGCGTTATGCCGGGCTTCATCACGACGAAGACCGGCGACCTCGAAAAGCTCGACGATCTGAAGCGCAAATTCGACGAGGCTTCGAAATTCGCCGATATCGGCCAGCTCGGCATCGCGCCGCAATGCGGCTTCGCCTCGACCGAGGAGGGCAACAAGGTCACCGTGGACGACCAGAAGCGCAAGCTCGACCTGGTGGTCAAAACCGCAGAGGCGGTCTGGGGCGGCGTCGACCGATAGAAGCGGAACAAGGGTCATCGGGCGCGCCTCGACACGCGACCATGCTTCCCAAATTCCGCTCCTTGTGACAGCTTGAGAGGAGCGATTGGCGGGGAGCGGCAGCCTGGTGTCAATCAACCCATTGTCGAGAGAGGGATGGTTTCGATCGGCGGCGAGGCGGCTGCGGCGCAGGCTTGCTATCCCCGAGAAGACCAGGATCGCGCTGGCGAAACTCAACCGCAGGAACCATCCGGCGACGTTCATCGCGATCACAGGAAGCTCGGGAAAGACCACTACGACCAGCCTGCTCGCCCACATATTGAGCGGCCTAGCGCCGACTTCGAGGCAGATCTTTTCCAACGCGCTGCGCGGAATTTCGGGCGCGGTGATGCGGGCTTCGCGCAAGGACCGGTTCGTCGTGCTGGAAGTGGCGGCCTCCGGGAGGAGTTCCGTGGCGCAACTGGCAGAGATCGCGAAGCCGGACGTCGCGATCGTCACCATGGTCGGGCTCGAGCACTACAGCGCCTTCCGCAGTCTCGAGGCGGTGGCGGCGGAAAAGGGCCATCTGGTCGCGGCGGTGCAGCCCCGCGGCTTCGCCCCGCTCAACGCGGACGACGAACACGTGCTTGCCATGCGCGGGCGCACCGGCGAGCGGATCGTCACCTTCGGCAGGAGCGAGACCGCCGATTTCCGCGTGCTTTCGACGGAGTTCGCGTTTCCGGGACCGCTGACCCTGCGTATCGCCTGGGGTGGCCGGGAAGAGACCTTGACCTCTCCGCTCCCCGGAAGCCATTTCTGTGTGTCGGTCGCAGCCGCCTTCGCGGCGGCGGTGGAACTGGGCGTGCCCGTGCCTGTCGCGCCGGCGGCTCGCCGGTGCAGCGCGAACGACGTAGGTGCAGGCAGAGGCTCCATGGCGTCCAGGCGCGGCATCGTCCGCCCGTCGTGCGATGCGGCCGATGGCGCGGGCATTTTTGGCCTTCAGCGTCCTCAGGTCCCAGCGGGGCGCCAAAGCCCGAAGGACACGATTCCGCATTGAAGCGGCCCGGCTCATCCGCTAAACAGCCCGTACCGGCACGCCGAAGATCAATCGGCGCGGAGCGCACCCGTAGCTCAGCTGGATAGAGTGCTGCCCTCCGAAGGCAAAGGTCAAGAGATTTTTGGACACGAAGGAGTTAGAGACCACTAAGAAAATCAACGCCTTGG
>MKRJ01000051.1 GCA_001896885.1 Rhizobiales bacterium 65-79
AGGGCACGGAGATGGTGATGCCGGGGGACAATGTGACGGTGGACGTCGAGCTGATCGTGCCGATCGCCATGGAGGAGAAGCTGCGCTTCGCCATCCGCGAAGGCGGCCGGACCGTCGGCGCAGGCGTCGTCGTCTCGATCAAGGAGTGATCGAAACAACCCTAGCGCCCAGCCGATTCAAAAGCAGGACGCGAATGCGTCCTGCTGCAGGCGGCGGTGTCTCGATCAAGGAATAGAGACGATTCGGGGAGCGGCGTCCGGCCGCTCTCCGGGCCGTCGAGGCGGCGCGATCCGTCTTGCCAAGCGAGGGCAAACGGAATATCCGGTCTTCGCCTCGGCGATAGGGGTATAGCTCAGTTGGTAGAGCGGCGGTCTCCAAAACCGCAGGTCGGGGGTTCGAGCCCCTCTGCCCCTGCCATTGCCGAACGGAAGAATTTGCAGACGAGAGGCTTGCGTCGATTGGGTGAAGCCTCTATGTAACGACACAAGCAAGGTGCGTAGAGCCGGCGATTCGGCTTGACGCGCCTGAATTGCATGGAAAAAATACGGTCGATTCGTTTCGAATTGCGCGCACAGGCGTGGTTTCGGTGACGGATACGGCCGAAAGGCCGGGCTCCCGGCTTCGGGCGAGGCAGTTCGGCGTGCCGGACGCTGACTATTAAGAGCGGCAAGAGCAGCATATGGCGTCAAAAACGACGAATCCCTTCACCTTTCTCCAGCAGGTGCGGGCGGAAGGCGCGAAGGTTACGTGGCCGACCCGGCGGGAGACGATGATTTCCACGCTCATGGTGATCGCCATGGCTTTCCTGGCGGCCATCTTTTTCTTCGCCGCCGATCAGATCATGAGCCTGGCGGTCGAGTTCATTCTCGGTCTCGGGCGATAACACCGGCGATTACGGAGAGAATCTGAAATGACTGCGCGGTGGTACATCGTCCATGCCTACTCGAATTTCGAGAAGAAGGTCGCCGAGGACATCGAGAACAAGGCCAAGCAGAAGGGCCTTGGCGGTCAGATCGAGCAGATCGTCGTGCCCACCGAGAAGGTCGTGGAGGTTCGTCGCGGCCGCAAGGTGGATGCCGAGCGCAAGTTCTTTCCGGGTTACGTGCTGGTCCGGGCCAATCTTACCGACGCCGTGTTCAGCCTTATCAAGAACACCCCGAAAGTGACTGGTTTTCTTGGCGATTCGAAGCCCGTGCCGATCACGGACGCGGAAGCGGAGCGCATCCTGCATCAGGTGCAGGAAGGGGTGGAGCGGCCGAAGCCGTCGATCACCTTCGAGATCGGCGAGCAGGTGCGGGTCTCCGATGGCCCGTTCGCCTCGTTCAACGGCTCCGTGCAGGAAGTGGACGAGGAGCGTTCGCGCTTGAAGGTCGAGGTCTCGATCTTCGGTCGTGCGGTTCCCGTCGACCTGGAATTCGGGCAGGTCGAGAAGACCTGATCCGGAAGACGCGGGCCGCTTCGGCGGAACGCGGAGGGCAGGGCGTATGCCCGGCCGAAGGGTGGGAGGAAAGACGGCCTGGCCGGCCGTTCCGATCCGGACCACCAACTGCAACCGCCAGCGCAGTCCCGAAGGGATCGGCCGGCAAGATGAAAGAGGCAGAGAGATATGGCTAAGAAAGTTGCGGGCCAGCTCAAGCTCCAGGTCCCGGCGGGATCGGCGACGCCGTCGCCTCCGATCGGCCCGGCGCTCGGTCAGCGCGGCATCAACATCATGGAGTTCTGCAAGGCGTTCAACGCGCAGAGCCAGGAATTGGAGAAGGGCTCGCCGATCCCGGTGGTCATCACCTATTACCAGGACAAGTCGTTCACCTTCACCATGAAGACCCCGCCGGTGAGCTACTTCCTGAAGAAGGCGGCGAAGCTCAAGTCGGGCTCCAAGGAGCCCGGAAAGGTCAGCGCCGGTTCGATCGACCGCTCGAAGGTGCGCGAGATCGCCGAGGCCAAGATGAAGGACCTCAACGCCAACGACGTCGAGGCGGCAATGCGCATGGTCGAGGGCTCGGCCCGCTCCATGGGCCTGGAAGTGGTGGGCTGATCCGATGGCGAAGATTGCAAAGCGCGTTGCCAAGAGCCGCGAGGGCATCGACCGCAACAAGAGCTATTCGCTGGACGAGGCCGTGAAGCTCCTGAAGGAGCGGGCGACGGCCAAATTCGACGAGACGATCGAGATCGCGATGAATCTCGGCGTCGATCCGCGCCACGCCGACCAGATGGTGCGCGGCGTGGTCAACCTGCCGAACGGCACGGGCCGCAGCGTCCGCGTCGCGGTGTTTGCCAAGGACGCCAAGGCGGAAGAGGCCAAGGCGGCCGGCGCCGATATCGTCGGCGCGGAAGAGCTGGTGGCCAAGGTGCAGGGCGGCGACATCGATTTCGACCGCTGCATCGCCACGCCGGACATGATGCCGCTCGTCGGCCGTCTCGGCAAGGTGCTCGGCCCGCGCGGCATGATGCCGAACCCGAAGGTCGGCACGGTGACGACGGACATCGCTGCGGCGGTCAAGGCTTCCAAGGGCGGTGCCGTCGAGTTCCGCGTCGAGAAGGCCGGCATCGTGCAGGGCGGCGTGGGCAAGGCCTCCTTCGACGTCAAGGCGATCGCGGAGAACGCGCGCGCCTTCGCCGATGCGGTGATCAAGGCGAAGCCCGCCGGCGCCAAGGGCAACTACGTCAAGAAGGTCTCGATGACCTCGACCATGGGCCCGGGCCTCAAGATCGACGTCGCCACGCTGACGGCGTCCTGATTTTCCCGCGGGCTGGTTCGCGCCGGCCTGCGGTCAAGAATTCCGGTTCCTCGGAAGGGGGCCCGGATGCCGGAAGCCCAAAAAGCTTCCGGAAATCCTGTCCGAGATTGCGGGTGGCTCGCCTTAATTCTGCAAGAGCCTGCATGAGACGGGTCAGAACCCATCGAAGGACGGTCCGGTCGGAGCCGGTCGTCCGGAAGAAGGTTCGAACCGTGTTTGCCTTTTGCCTCACCTGCCTCTCCGGCTGCGGAGCGGCATGGCGAAAGGGGGCAGGATCCTCGAACGCCGTTCGGGTCGATCCTCTGGATTGCCCGCCCGGCAAAAGGCAACCGGCTGCCATTCCGGAAGGGGTGGCCGCCAACTGGAGATAGGCAGTGGACAGAGCGGAAAAACGCGAATTCGTCACGGGCCTGAACGAAGTGTTCAAAAGCACGGGTTCAGTGGTCGTGGCCCACTATGCCGGTCTGACCGTTGCGCAGATCAACGACCTGAGGTCGAAGATGCGCGCCGCGGGCGGCACCGTCAAAGTCGCGAAGAACCGTCTCGCCATCATCGCTCTTCAGGGCACCGAATCCGAAAGCATGCAGGCGCTGTTCAAAGGGCAGACGCTGATTGCCTATTCGGAGGATCCGGTCACGGCGCCGAAGGTCGCTTCCGACTTCGCCAAGACGAACGACAATCTCGTCATTCTCGGCGGAGCCATGGGATCGACCGCGCTCGACGCGGAGGGGGTAAAGGCACTTGCGGCCTTGCCTTCGCTCGACGAGCTCAGGGCCAGGATCGTCGGCATGATCTCCACGCCGGCAACCCGGATCGCACAGATCGTCAATGCGCCGGCGGGCCAGCTCGCCCGCGTTTTCGGCGCCTATGCCCGGAAGGACGAGGCGGCATGAGGCCGTTCCTCGCTGTCATCGAAACACGTTCGAACCTCGTAAAGGAATATTGAAATGACTGATCTCGCAAAGATCGTTGACGACCTCTCGAAGCTGACCGTCCTCGAGGCGGCCGAGCTTTCGAAAATGCTCGAAGAGAAGTGGGGCGTTTCGGCGGCCGCTCCGGTCGCGGTCGCCGCTGCCGGCGGTGGGGCCGGCGGCGCTGCCGCCGCTCCGGCGGAAGAGAAGACGGAATTCGACGTCATTCTCGCCGAGGCCGGCGCCCAGAAGATCAACGTCATCAAGGAAGTCCGCGCCATCACCGGCCTTGGCCTGAAGGAAGCCAAGGACCTGGTCGAAGGTGCGCCGAAGCCCGTCAAGGAAGGCGTGGCCAAGGCCGACGCGGAGAAGATCAAGGCGCAGCTCGAGGGAGCCGGCGCCAAGGTCGAGTTGAAGTAGTCGATCGCATCGTGCGGCCGGCGGGCGGATCGTCCGCCGGCCCTGCGATCGGGAACAGAACCCTTTTCCCGTGGGCCGTGAGCGGCCTTCGGGAAACGGGTTTTCTCCGTTTTTACGGCCGCGCCGGTCATCGGGCGGGCGGGGCCGGTGCAGGTAGCAGGACAAGGCAGCCAAGGTTGGCAGCAAGAAGGAGCGACGATGGCCCAGACTCAGACGTTTAATGGCCGCAGGCGCGTGCGCAAGTTTTTCGGCAAGATCCCCGAAGTCGCGGAGATGCCGAACCTGATCGAGGTCCAGAAGGCCTCCTACGATCAGTTCCTCATGGTCGAGGAGCCGGAGGGCGGCCGTCAGGACGAAGGTCTGCAGGCGGTTTTCAAGTCCGTCTTCCCGATTTCCGATTTTTCGGGCTCTTCGATGCTCGAATTCGTCAAGTACGAGTTCGAGGCGCCGAAGTTCGACGTCGACGAATGCCGTCAGCGCGACCTGACCTATGCGGCGCCGCTCAAGGTGACGCTGCGCCTGATCGTGTTCGATATCGACGAGGACACGCAGGCGAAGTCCATCAAGGACATCAAGGAGCAGGACGTCTATATGGGCGACATGCCGCTCATGACGTCGAACGGCACCTTCATCATCAACGGCACCGAGCGCGTCATCGTCTCGCAGATGCACCGTTCGCCGGGCGTCTTCTTCGACCACGACAAGGGCAAGTCGCACTCCTCGGGCAAGCTTCTGTTCGCGGCGCGCGTCATTCCTTATCGCGGATCGTGGCTCGATATCGAGTTCGATTCCAAGGACATCGTGCATGCGCGCATCGACCGCCGCCGCAAGATCCCGGTGACCAGCCTCCTGATGGCGCTCGGCATGGACGGCGAGGAGATCCTGTCGACCTTCTACGACAAGGTCACCTACACGCGTTCGGGCGACCATTGGCGGATTCCCTTCAACGTCGAGCGTTTCCGCGGCCTGAAGGCCGTCGGCGACCTCGTCGACGCCGACACGGGTGAGGTGGTCGTGGAGGCCGGCAAGAAGATCACGGCGCGCCAGGCGCGGCAGCTTGCCGAGAAGGGCCTGAAGGCGATCAAGGCGACCGATGAGGACCTCGTCGGCTCCTATATCGCCGAAGACATCGTCAACCCCGAGACGGGCGAGATCTATCTCGAGGCGGGCGACGAACTGGAGATGACGACCGACGCCAAGTCGGGCGAGCGCAAGGGCAATCTTGTCCAGCTCCTGGCCTCCGGCGCGGACGAGATCGAAATCCTCGACATCGACCACGTCAATGTCGGCGCCTACATCCGCAATACGCTGGCCGTCGACAAGAACGAGAGCCGGCAGGAAGCGCTGTTCGACATCTACCGCGTGATGCGTCCCGGCGAGCCGCCGACACTGGAGACGGCCGAGGCGATGTTCAAGTCGCTGTTCTTCGACGCCGAGCGCTACGACCTCTCGGCGGTCGGCCGCGTCAAGATGAACATGCGCCTCGAACTGGACTGCCCGGACACCGTGCGCGTGCTGCGCAAGGAAGACATCCTGGCGGTCGTCAAGACGCTGGTCGAACTGCGCGACGGCAAGGGCGAGATCGACGACATCGACAATCTCGGCAACCGGCGCGTGCGTTCGGTCGGCGAGTTGATGGAGAACCAGTACCGCGTCGGCCTGCTTCGCATGGAGCGCGCGATCAAGGAGCGCATGTCCTCGATCGAGATCGACACGGTCATGCCGCAGGACCTGATCAACGCCAAGCCGGCGGCCGCCGCCGTGCGCGAGTTCTTCGGCTCTTCGCAACTCTCGCAGTTCATGGACCAGACCAACCCGCTCTCCGAGATCACGCACAAGCGTCGTCTCTCGGCGCTCGGGCCGGGCGGCCTGACCCGCGAGCGAGCCGGCTTCGAGGTGCGCGACGTCCACGTCACGCATTACGGCCGTATCTGCCCGATCGAGACGCCGGAAGGCCCGAATATCGGCCTTATCAACAGCTTGGCGACTTTTGCTCGCGTCAACAAGTACGGCTTCATCGAAAGCCCGTACCGCAAGATCGTCGACGGCAAGGTGTCGAGCGACGTCGTCTATCTGTCGGCGATGGAGGAGGCCAAGCACTATGTCGCGCAGGCCAACGCCGAGCTCGACAAGAACGGCGCCTTCGCCGAGGAATTCGTCATCTGCCGCCATGCCGGCGAGGTGATGATGGCGCCGCGCGAGAACGTCGACCTGATGGACGTGTCGCCGAAGCAAATGGTGTCCGTCGCCGCGGCGCTCATTCCGTTCCTGGAAAACGACGACGCCAACCGCGCGCTGATGGGCTCGAACATGCAGCGTCAGGCCGTGCCGCTGGTGCGTGCCGAGGCTCCGTTCGTCGGCACCGGCATGGAGCCGGTGGTGGCGCGCGATTCCGGCGCCGCTATCGGCGCCCGCCGCGGCGGCGTGGTCGACCAGGTGGACGCGACGCGTATCGTCATCCGCGCGACCGAGGACATCGAGCCGGGCAGGTCCGGCGTCGATATCTACCGGCTGCAGAAGTTCCAGCGCTCGAACCAGAACACCTGCATCAACCAGCGTCCGCTTGTCCGCATGGGCGACCGTGTGAACAAGGGCGACATCATCGCCGACGGTCCCTCGACCGATCTCGGCGATCTGGCGCTCGGCAGGAACGTGCTCGTCGCGTTCATGCCGTGGAACGGCTACAATTACGAGGACTCCATCCTCCTGTCGGAGCGCATCGTCGCCGACGACGTCTTCACCTCGATCCATATCGAGGAGTTCGAGGTCATGGCGCGCGACACCAAGCTCGGGCCGGAGGAGATCACGCGCGACATCCCGAACGTATCGGAAGAGGCGCTGAAGAACCTCGACGAGGCCGGCATCGTCTATATCGGCGCGGAAGTGCAGCCGGGAGACATCCTGGTCGGCAAGATCACGCCGAAGGGCGAGAGCCCGATGACGCCGGAAGAGAAGCTCCTGCGCGCCATCTTCGGCGAGAAGGCCTCGGATGTCCGTGACACCTCGATGCGGATGCCGCCCGGAGCGTTCGGCACCGTCGTGGAAGTGCGCGTCTTCAACCGCCACGGCGTGGAGAAGGACGAGCGCGCCATGGCGATCGAACGCGAGGAGATCGAGCGTCTGGCCAAGGACCGCGACGACGAGCAGGCGATCCTCGACCGCAACGTCTACAGCCGTCTCGGCGAGATGCTGGAGGGCAAGGAGGCGATAGCGGGGCCGAAGGGCTACAAGAAGGGCGGCAAGCTCACTGCCGAGATCCTGGCGGAGTATCCGCGCTCGCAATGGTGGCAGTTCGCCGTCGACAACGAGAAGCTGCAGGGTCAGCTCGAGGCGCTTCGCGGCCAGTACGACGATTCCAAGAGCGCGCTCGAACAGCGCTTCATGGACAAGGTCGAGAAGGTGCAGCGCGGCGACGAGATGCCGCCCGGCGTGATGAAGATGGTCAAGGTCTTCGTCGCGGTGAAGCGCAAGATGCAGCCCGGCGACAAGATGGCCGGCCGCCACGGCAACAAGGGCGTGGTGTCGCGCATCGTGCCGGTCGAGGACATGCCGTTCCTCGAGGACGGCACGCATGTCGACATCGTGCTCAACCCGCTCGGCGTGCCGAGCCGCATGAATGTCGGCCAGATCCTCGAGACGCATCTCGGCTGGGCCTGCGCCGGCATGGGCAGGCAGATCGGCGAACTGATCGAGGCCTACAAGGAGAACGGCAACATCAAGCCGCTGAGGGCCAAGATCGAGGAGCTGATCCCCGCGAACGACCGCAACGAGCCGGTAAAGAGCTACGACGACGAGTCGGTCGTCCGTCTCGCCGACCAGATGAAGCGCGGCGTTTCCATCGCCACGCCCGTCTTCGACGGAGCGCACGAGGCCGACATCAACGGCATGCTGGAAGAGGCGGGCCTCAACAGCAGCGGCCAGTCGACGCTCTATGACGGACGCACGGGCGAGCCGTTCGATCGCAAGGTGACGGTGGGCTACATATATATGCTCAAGCTGCACCATCTCGTGGACGACAAGATCCACGCGCGTTCGATCGGACCGTACAGCCTGGTCACCCAGCAGCCGCTGGGCGGCAAGGCCCAGTTCGGCGGCCAGCGTTTCGGCGAGATGGAAGTGTGGGCGCTCGAAGCCTACGGCGCCGCCTACACGCTGCAGGAGATGCTGACGGTGAAGTCGGACGACGTGGCCGGCCGGACCAAGGTCTACGAGGCGATCGTCCGCGGCGACGACACGTTCGAGGCGGGCATCCCCGAAAGCTTCAACGTGCTGGTCAAGGAAATGCGTTCGCTCGGCCTCAATGTCGAACTGGAGAACACCCAGGTCGAGGAGCAGCCGGTCCGGCTTCCGGACGCCGCCGAATAAGCGGATGAGGGGTGTTCTGCACCCCTCATCCGACCTCGCTTCGCACGGCCGCCTTCTCCCGTTACGGGAGAAGGATGAGCGCCTCTCCTTCTCCCCTTTGCGGGAGAAGGTGTCGTCCCCCGGGTCCGGCCCTAGCCGGCCAGGAAACCGGGAAGGCGACGGATGAGGGGCGCGGGCCAGGCGAAAGGCAAGAATTACAGAAAAGGGCTTTGTCCAAGAGCCCCACAAGGAGAATAGCATGAACCAAGAGGTCATGAATCTCTTCAACCCCCAGGTTCCGGCGCAGACCTTCGATTCCATCCGGATATCGCTGGCCAGCCCTGAGAAGATTCAGTCCTGGTCGTTCGGCGAGATCAAGAAGCCGGAGACGATCAACTACCGCACGTTCAAGCCCGAGCGCGACGGGCTGTTCTGCGCGCGCATCTTCGGCCCGATCAAGGATTACGAGTGCCTGTGCGGCAAGTACAAGCGCATGAAGTACAAGGGCGTCATCTGCGAGAAGTGCGGCGTCGAGGTGACGCTGTCGCGCGTCCGCCGCGAGCGCATGGGCCATATCGAGCTCGCTGCCCCGGTTGCCCACATCTGGTTCCTGAAGTCGCTGCCCTCGCGCATCGGCACGCTGCTCGACATGACGCTGAAGGACATCGAGCGCGTCCTCTATTTCGAGAACTACATCGTCACCGAGCCCGGCCTCACCGCGCTGAAGGAGCATCAGCTCCTCTCCGAGGAAGAGTACATGATGGCCGTGGACGAGTATGGCGAGGACAGCTTCACCGCCATGATCGGCGCGGAGGCCATCCATGACCTGCTCGCGGCGATGGATCTCGACAAGATCGCCGGCGACCTCCGCGCGGAGCTTGCCAGCACCACTTCGGAGCTGAAGCAGAAGAAGCTTCTCAAGCGGCTGAAAGTCGTCGAGAACTTCCTCGAATCCGGCAACCGCCCGGAATGGATGATCATGAAGATCGTCCCGGTCATCCCGCCGGACCTGCGCCCGCTCGTCCCGCTGGACGGCGGCCGTTTCGCGACGTCGGACCTGAACGATCTCTATCGCCGCGTCATCAACCGCAACAACCGACTGAAGCGGCTGATCGAGCTGCGCGCGCCGGGCATCATCATCCGCAACGAGAAGCGCATGCTGCAGGAGGCCGTCGACGCGCTGTTCGACAACGGCCGCCGCGGCCGCGTCATCACCGGCGCCAACAAGCGTCCGCTGAAGTCGCTGTCCGACATGCTCAAGGGCAAGCAGGGCCGCTTCCGCCAGAACCTGCTCGGCAAGCGCGTCGACTATTCCGGCCGCTCGGTCATCGTGACCGGTCCGGAACTGAAGCTGCATCAGTGCGGCCTGCCGAAGAAGATGGCGCTCGAGCTGTTCAAGCCGTTCATCTATGCGCGGCTCGACGCCAAGGGCTATTCGTCCACCGTCAAGCAGGCGAAGAAGCTGGTCGAAAAGGAGCGTCCGGAAGTCTGGGATATCCTGGACGAGGTCATCCGCGAGCATCCGGTGCTGCTTAACCGCGCGCCGACGCTGCATCGGCTGGGCATCCAGGCATTCGAGCCGATCCTGATCGAGGGCAAGGCGATCCAGCTTCACCCGCTGGTCTGCACGGCTTTCAACGCCGACTTCGACGGCGACCAGATGGCGGTCCACGTGCCGCTGAGCCTCGAGGCGCAGCTTGAAGCCCGCGTGCTGATGATGTCGACCAACAACATCCTGCATCCCGCGTCCGGCGCGCCAATCATCGTGCCCTCGCAGGACATGGTGCTTGGCCTCTACTATCTGTCGATCGTCAACCAGAACGAGCCGGGAGAGGGCATGGTGTTCGCCGACATGGGCGAGCTGCACCATGCGCTGGAGTCCAAGGCGGTCACGCTGCACACTAAGATCAAGGGCCGCTACAAGGGCGTCGATGCCGAAGGCAACGAGGTATCGAAGATCTACGACACCACGCCCGGCCGCATGATCATCGGCGAGCTCCTGCCGAAGAACGTCAACGTGCCCTTCGACACCGCCAACCAGGAGATGACCAAGAAGAACATCTCCAAGATGATCGACACGGTCTATCGCCACTGCGGCCAGAAGGAGACGGTGATCTTCTGCGACCGCATCATGGCGCTCGGCTTCAGCCATGCCTGCCGCGCCGGCATTTCCTTCGGCAA
The DNA here is from genome assembly GCA_001896885.1 of Rhizobiales bacterium 65-79. Lineage (GTDB taxonomy): Bacteria > Pseudomonadota > Alphaproteobacteria > Rhizobiales > Rhizobiaceae > Mesorhizobium_L. Next base: position 10,595 of record MKRJ01000051.1, read on the forward strand.
GGACGACATGCTCATTCCCGACGCGAAGCACGATCTGGTCGCCAAGACCGAGGCGCTCGCGAAGGAGTACGAGCAGCAGTACAATGACGGCCTCATCACGCAGGGCGAGAAGTACAACAAGGTCGTCGACGCCTGGGCGAAGTGCTCCGAGAAGGTCGCCGAGGAGATGATGGGCCGCATCCGTGCGGTCGAGTTCGACGACAACGGCCGCCAGAAGCCGATGAACTCGATCTACATGATGTCGCATTCGGGCGCCCGCGGCTCGCCGACGCAGATGCGTCAGCTGGCCGGCATGCGCGGCCTGATGGCCAAGCCGTCCGGCGAGATCATCGAGACGCCGATCATCTCGAACTTCAAGGAAGGCCTCACCGTTCTGGAGTACTTCAACTCCACGCACGGCGCCCGCAAGGGCCTGGCCGACACCGCGCTCAAGACGGCGAACTCGGGTTACCTGACCCGCCGTCTCGTCGACGTGGCGCAGGACTGCATCGTCGTCGCGACGGACTGCGGGACCGACAAGGGGCTCACCATGCAGCCCATCGTCGATGCCGGCCAGGTCGTCGCCTCGCTCGGCCAGCGCGTGCTCGGTCGCACGGCGCTCGACGACGTGGTGCATCCGGTTTCGGGCGATATGATCGTCAAGGCCGGCAAGCTGATCGACGAACGCGACGTCGAGCAGATCGAGAAGGCAGGCGTCCAGTCGATCCGGATCCGCTCGGCGCTGACCTGCGACGTCAGGGTCGGCGTATGCGCGGTCTGCTACGGACGCGATCTCGCGCGCGGCACGCCGGTCAATATCGGCGAGGCCGTCGGCGTCATCGCGGCGCAGTCGATCGGCGAGCCGGGCACCCAGCTCACCATGCGTACCTTCCACATGGGCGGTACGGCGCAGGTCGTGGACCAGTCGTTCCTTGAATCCTCCTACGAGGGCAAGGTGCAGATCCGCAACCGAAACGTCGTCCGCAACTCCGACGGCCAACTCGTGGCGATGGGTCGCAACATGGCGGTGCTGATCCTCGACGAGGCCGGCAAGGAGCGCGGTACCCACAAGATCACCTACGGCTCGCGGCTCTACGTCGACGACGGCGATCATGTGAAGCGCGGCCAGCGCATCGCCGAGTGGGATCCGTACACCCGCCCGGTGCTGACCGAGGTCGAGGGCACGGTCGAGTTCGAGGATCTCGTGGACGGCATTTCCGTCCAGGAGACGACCGACGAATCGACCGGCATCACCAAGCGCGAGGTCATCGACTGGCGCTCGACGCCGCGCGGCAGCGATCTGCGGCCGGCGATCACGGTCAAGGATGCCAAGGGCAAGGTGGCCAAGCTCGCCCGTGGCGGCGACGCGCGGTTCATGCTGTCGGTGGAAGCGATCCTGTCGGTCGAGCCGGGCGCGCATGTGAAGCCCGGCGACGTGATCGCACGTATCCCGATGGAGAGCGCCAAGACGAAGGACATCACCGGCGGTCTGCCGCGTGTTGCCGAACTCTTCGAGGCGCGTCGTCCGAAGGATCACGCCATCATCGCCGAGATCGACGGCACGATACGGTTCGGGCGCGACTACAAGAACAAGCGCCGCATCGTCATCGAGCCGCACGACTCGACGCTGGAGCCGGTCGAGTACCTGATCCCGAAAGGCAAGCCGTTCCATCTCCAGGACGGCGACACCATCGAGAAGGGCGACTACATCCTGGACGGCAACCCCGCGCCGCACGACATCCTGGCGATCAGGGGCGTGGAGGCGCTCGCCTCCTACCTCGTCAACGAGATCCAGGAGGTCTACCGGCTGCAGGGCGTGTCGATCAACGACAAGCACATCGAGGTGATCGTGCGGCAGATGCTGCAGAAGGTTGAGATCACCGCACAGGGCGACTCGACCTACATCCCGGGCGACCATGTCGACATGATCGAGCTGGACGAGGTCAACGAGCGTCTCGTCGAGGAAGGCAAAAAGCCCGCGGAAGGCCAGCCGGTGCTGCTCGGCATCACCAAGGCCTCGCTGCAGACCCCGTCCTTCATCTCGGCCGCCTCCTTCCAGGAGACGACGCGCGTGCTGACGGAAGCGGCGGTGGCGGGCAAGACCGACACGTTGCAGGGCCTGAAGGAGAACGTCATCGTCGGCCGCCTGATCCCGGCCGGTACCGGCGGTGCGATGAGCCAGGTCCGGCGCATCGCTACCTCGCGCGACGATCTCATCATCGACGAACGGCGCAAGCAGTCGAACGTCGAGATGGCCGAGCCGATGCTGGCCGACATGACCAACGCCGCCGAATAGACATATATTGGTGGCGACGAATGAGAGAGGGGCCGCGACCGCGGCCCCTTTCGTCATGGGGAGGACTTTTGGGGGGATGACGAAATGTCTGTTGCTGGGTTAGCGGCCGTCGGCGCGGCGGGTGTCCCGTGGCTGAGCGTTCTGGTGCCGGCGTACAATGTCGAGCGCTATGTCCGGGAATGCCTGGAATCGGTGACACGCCAGGCGAAAGGCGAGGGCGTCGAGATCGTCGTCATCGACGATTGCTCGACCGACCGTACGATCGACATCCTCAAGGAGATGGAAGCCGAGGACCCGGAGCTTCTGCGGTGCGAGCGATTGCCCGTCAACGGCGGCCTCTACAAGGCCCGCAACCTGCTCCTCGAGATGGCTCGCGGAGACTATGTCTGGTTTCTCGATTCCGACGACCGCATGAAGGAAGGCGCCATTGCGTCACTGAAGGGGATCGTCGCACGTGATACCCCGGATTTCGTCCTGTGCGACTTCTCGGTACTGGGGGTAGAGGAAGGCAAGCGGTGGAACAGGCGATCGAAACGGCGCGTCGTCTCTTTCGACGGGCCGCAGCGCAAGTTCGTCGCCGATCGTTCGGCCCTGATCGCGGGCATGTTCAACGCGCAGAAGATGCAGGTCTGGTCGAAGATTTTCAGGCGCGATCTTCTCGATCGCTCGACCAAGCTTCCCGAAGGCCGGCATTTCGAGGACATCGCCTTCAGCCCCACCGTCGCCCTCAGGGCATCGAGTTTCTATTACGAGCCTACGCCCTGGATCGACTACCGCCGCACGCCGACCGGCATCGTCTCGACGATGACACCGGCGAAGTATGTCGAGCTTACCCATGCCTTGGCGATGGCAGCCGGCACGATCGAGCCGCATCTCGCCGACCTGTCCACGTCGGCGGTGCATGCATTCCGGCATTTTTGCGTGAAGCATTTCGTAACCTCGCTCAGAGGACTGCTGCGCTATCCGCGGGACGAGGAGCGGGCGCGGAAACTGGAGGCGTGCTTCGACAATTTCAGGCGTACCGTCGAAGATGACGGGCTGGCATTGGCCGTGGAGTTCGCAAGAAACGGCCGGTTGAATAGCTGGCTGAAACTGGTCGCCTGGAAGGCGCGTGCGCGGCGGGCGATACGCCGGGATTCCGGCCGGACGCCAAGCATGCCGCGCCCGAAGGCCGCGGTTTGAATGCTTTAGACGGCCCGGCATCCCTGAATGCGTCGTTCATCCGATCCAGAGGCAGGCGGGCTTCAGAAAACCGACTCAAATTGATGATGCGGTATCGCCCCGTCTATCCTGGATGAACGACGAAGGAGATCGCGATGGCCGGCAACGAGAAAATCTGGACCGCCGTCGATCGCTACGCCGCCGGCAGCCTGCTGGGCTCCGACCCTGTCATGGAAGATATTCTTGAGCGCAACCGCGGCAGCGGCCTGCCCGCGATCGACGTATCGCCGCTGCAGGGCAAGTTCCTGGACCTGATGGTGCGGATGTGCGGCGCCCGTCATATCCTCGAAATCGGGACACTGGGCGGCTATTCGACGGTCTGGATGGCGCGTGCTCTGCCGGCGGGCGGAAGGATTGTGACGCTCGAACTGGAGGAGCGCCATGCTCGGATCGCCCGGCGGAACTTCGCCGCGGCCGGCGTCTCCGACAGGATCGAGCTGCATGTCGGCCCGGCGCTTTCCTCGCTTGAGAGGCTGGGCGAGGCAAGGGCGGACCCTTTCGATCTCATCTTCATCGATGCCGACAAGCCGAACAATCGGCGCTATCTCGAGTGGGCCATGCGGCTGGCGCGGCCGGGGACGGTCATCATCTGCGACAATGTGATCCGCGATGGCGCCGTCATCGAAGCCGACAGCCGCGACGCCAGCGTTGAAGGCGCTCGTGACGTGTTTTCGTTTTTCGGCGGTCACCGGAGGCTGGAGGCGACGGCCCTCCAGACGGTCGGCGAGAAAGGCCATGACGGTTTTGCCATGGCGATCGTCAACGGGGATTGAAACGCCGGGCGTGGCCTTTGGCCGGAGCGGCTCTGCGGCCTTCAGAACGGTTCGTCGAAAGTGACGATCGAAACCTCGCCCTCGATCGCACCCTGCCAGGCCGAGAGGTGCGGCTCCTCGTCGGGTGCGCCCTCCATGTCGCCGATCTGGTCGAGCTCCGCCTCGGCATAGCCTTCCTTGGCGAGCGCCTCGAGCGCCCGGCGCACGGCCGAATCGTCGTCCGGTGCGACCAGCATGATGTGGACGCCTTCGGAATCGCCACCTTTCTTGCGCCAGACCCGGCCGACGATGATGGTGACCGGACGTTCCTCATTGTCGTTCATGGCCGGTCTCCCTGCGGCGGATTCGATCTCGTCCCGATCCTCGCATGGATGAAAGCTGTGACACAGCGGAAATTCAGCCACTTTTGCTCTTGAACGGGGCCGCCGGGGAAACAATATTACGCGGGCTGGCGTCCTGGCTTCCGGCGCGCGTTTATTGCGCGGGGAGGGTTGACGCCTTGGCGGGTTTTGCGTATTACCCGCCGCGTCTGAGCCGATGTGAGGCATCGCTTTTCGGGACGTCGCGTTCCGGAGTTCGCTTCAAACAGGGCTCGTTCTGCGAGCGAAAAGACATTTCCGGCGTGCACGAAGCGGATTCGCTTCCTCTGCTGATTGTTCGGGCAGGACCGCGAAGCGTGGTTTGTGCCCGAATTCGCGTATGGGAATGGCGCCCGAACGGCCCGACAGGGCTTTGGACACGGAATTGAGAGAAAGAGGAAGGTTTTATGCCTACCGTCAACCAGCTGATCCGCAAGCCGCGCATTGCGCCGGTGAAGCGCAACAAGGTGCCGGCCATGCAGGCGAACCCGCAGAAGCGGGGCGTTTGCACGCGCGTCTACACCACGACGCCGAAGAAGCCGAACTCGGCGCTGCGCAAGGTGGCTAAGATCCGTCTCACAAACGGCTTCGAGGTGATCGGCTATATTCCCGGCGAAGGTCATAACCTCCAGGAACACTCCGTGGTCATGATCCGAGGCGGCCGCGTGAAAGACCTTCCGGGTGTACGCTACCACATTATTCGTGGCGTGCTCGACACCCAGGGTGTGAAGAACCGCAAACAGCGCCGCTCGAAATACGGCGCAAAGCGTCCGAAGTAGGGTTTTCCGGCTTCGGCGTTTTTGTTTTGTGCGCCGGGCCTCGAGATTGAGAGACGAGAACATGTCCCGACGTCACAGAGCGGATAAGCGCGAGATCAATCCGGACCCGAAGTTCGGCGATCTGGTTGTCACCAAGTTCATGAACGCCGTCATGTATGACGGCAAGAAGTCCGTCGCCGAATCGATCGTCTATGGTGCGCTCGACCAGGTGCAGGCCAAGACGCGGCAGGAGCCGGTCACGATCTTTCATCAGGCGCTCGACAATGTCGCGCCGCATCTCGAGGTGAAGTCCCGCCGCGTCGGCGGCGCCACCTATCAGGTTCCGGTCGACGTGCGCCCCGAGCGCCGCCAGGCGCTGGCGATCCGCTGGCTGATCGCGGCGGCCCGTTCGCGCAACGAAACGACCATGGTCGACCGCCTGTCGGGCGAGCTGATGGACGCCGCCAACAATCGCGGCTCCGCCGTCAAGAAGCGTGAAGACACGCACAAGATGGCCGAGGCCAACCGCGCATTCGCGCATTACCGCTGGTAATCGCGGACGCAAGGAGCAGAGGTTCAATCATGGCCCGCGAATACAAGATCGAAGACTACCGCAACTTCGGCATCATGGCGCATATCGACGCCGGCAAGACGACGACGACCGAGCGCATCCTCTTCTACACCGGCAAGTCCCACAAGATGGGCGAGGTCCATGAGGGCGCCGCCACGATGGACTGGATGGAGCAGGAGCAGGAGCGCGGCATCACCATCACGTCTGCCGCGACCACGACCTTCTGGCAGGGCCGCGACGGCAAGAAGCGCCGCTTCAACATCATCGACACGCCCGGCCACGTCGACTTCACCATCGAGGTCGAGCGTTCGCTGCGCGTGCTCGACGGCGCCATTGCGCTTCTCGACGCCAACGCCGGCGTGGAGCCGCAGACCGAAACCGTTTGGCGTCAGGCGGACAAGTACCACGTTCCGCGCATGATCTTCTGCAACAAGATGGACAAGATCGGCGCCGACTTCTACCGCTCGGTGGAGATGATCAAGTCGCGTCTCGGCGCGACCCCCGTCGTCGTTCAGCTGCCGATCGGCGCCGAGAACGAATTCAAGGGCGTCGTCGATCTCATCGAGATGAAGGCCTATATCTGGCGCGAGGAGACCCTTGGCGCGGCCTGGGACGTTGTCGAGATTCCGGCGGACCTCAAGGAAAACGCCGAGAAGTACCGCGAGCAGATGATCGAGATCGCCGTCGAAATGGACGACGACGCGATGAACGCGTACCTCGAGGGCAACATGCCTTCGAACGACGAGATCCGTCGCCTGATCCGCAAGGGCACGATCGCCGTCAAGTTCTTCCCGATGTTCTGCGGCTCCGCCTTCAAGAACAAGGGCGTTCAGCCGCTCCTCGACGGCGTGGTCGACTTCCTGCCGGCGCCTATGGATGTCCCGGCCATCAAGGGCATCGATCCGAAAACCGAGGCCGAAGTGGTGCGTCATTCGACCGACGACGAGCCGCTGTCGATGCTTGCCTTCAAGATCATGAACGACCCGTTCGTCGGCTCGCTCACCTTCTGCCGCATCTATTCCGGCAAGCTCGCCAAGGGCGTGTCGCTGGAGAACACGGTGAAGGGCAAGAAGGAGCGCATCGGCCGCATGCTGCAGATGCACTCGAACTCGCGCGCCGACATCGACGAGGCTTTCGCGGGCGACATCGTGGCGCTCGCCGGCCTCAAGGAGACGACGACCGGCGACACGCTCTGCGACCCGGTCCATCCGGTCATCCTGGAGCGCATGGAGTTCCCCGATCCGGTCATCCAGATCGCCATCGAGCCCAAGACCAAGGGCGACCAGGAGAAGATGGGGATTGCGCTGCATCGCCTGGCTGCCGAGGACCCGTCCTTCCGCGTCAAGACCGACGAGGAGAGCGGCCAGACCATCATCGCCGGCATGGGCGAACTTCATCTCGACATCATCGTCGATCGCATGAGGCGCGAGTTCAAGGTCGAGGCGAATGTCGGCGCGCCGCAGGTCGCCTATCGCGAGACGATCACCAAGCGGGCCGAGATCGACTACACGCACAAGAAGCAGACCGGCGGTTCGGGCCAGTTCGCCCGCGTCAAGATCGTGTTCGAGCCGAACCCGGACGGCGAGGATTTCGTGTTCGAATCCAAGATCGTCGGCGGATCGGTGCCGAAGGAATACGTCCCCGGCGTCCAGAAGGGCGTGGAGAGCGTTCTTTCCTCCGGCCCGATCGCGGGCTTCCCGATGCTCGGCGTCAAGGCGAGCCTCATCGACGGCGCCTATCACGATGTCGACTCCTCGGTGCTCGCCTTCGAGATCGCCGCCCGTGCGGCTTTCCGCGAGGGCGCCCAGAAGGCCGGCGCGCAGTTGCTGGAGCCGATCATGAAGGTCGAGGTGGTGACGCCGGAAGATTACGTCGGCAACGTCATCGGCGATTTGAATGGCCGGCGCGGCCAGATCCAGGGCCAGGAAAGCCGCGGCATCGCCGTGGTCGTGAATGCCATGGTGCCGCTCGCCAACATGTTCAAGTACGTCGATACGCTGCGTTCGATGTCGCAGGGCCGTGCCCAGTACACGATGCAGTTCGACCATTACGAACCGGTTCCGACTGCGGTCGCCCAGGAAATCCAGAAGAAATACGCGTAAACGGGCGTTTGCGCCTGAGACTTAATGTGACGCCCGAGCGGGCATTAGACAGTGGAGACCTCACATGGCCAAAGCGAAATATGAGCGTACGAAGCCGCATGTGAACATTGGGACGATTGGTCATGTGGACCATGG
>MKRJ01000052.1 GCA_001896885.1 Rhizobiales bacterium 65-79
CATGACCAATCGTCCCAATGTTCACATGCGGCTTCGTACGCTCATATTTCGCTTTGGCCATAGTCTCTTTCCTTGGACGGCGTTGCCCTTGTTCGGTCGAATGCGGGGCCGACTAGCGACAATGGCCAGAAAACACAAGTGCCTTGTGGCCGGGCGGTCCTCGACTCGAACCGAACCGATGATCCGATTTCAGGGGAAGTGGCGCGAATATAGGATTGCGCGAAACGAAATCAAATGGGCGCGCGCATTCCATCGGCCGGTCACGGTGTCTAAACCTCCACCCGCCTTGTCAGCGATCGCCGCGCCAGGAAATGACGCAGGTTGCGCAGCGTTCGTGGATAGACAAGACGGCCGCCGCGAAAGGCCGATGGATCGCCGTTGACGTGCAGCGATGACGTTTCCCCCGGATCGCCTTCGGGAATGCCTCCCCACTTCCCGGGATCGTAGTAGTCGACCAGGAAGGCATAGTCGTAGCGGCAGAAGCGCATCGCCTTTGCCAGGGCGGCCGGCGAGAGGTCGGATGGACTGACCTTCGTCCTGGCCGCTTGCAGCCGCGGCATCTCGACCGGCCTGCCGCGGAGCGACGAGAGAAACTCTCCGACCTTGTCCATCTCCTCGAACCTGAAGACATGTTCGAACAGGAACAGGCTCGAGCCGATGAAGTGGCGGGGCGACGCCACATGGAATCGGATTTCCCACGAGCAGGCGCTGTATTTCTCGACATTGAAGACGAAGGTCTCGAGATCCGGATCCGTCGACAGGCCGAAGCCTTCGAGCATGTCCTTCTTTGCCGATGGACGTTTCAGGACGTTGGTGTCCAGCACCCGGCTGGAATACGCGGAGAGAAGTCGCTCCAGCGGATCACGAACGATCGTGAACTTGCCGCCGAAACCATCATAGACCGGCACGAACGGATCGACCCAATCCGTGGCCAGGTGGCTGTGGACCTCGTTCTCCGGGTCCGAGAGGCCGGCTCCTTTGCCATCCAACCTCATCAGCGCGTATTTGATGCTGCTCGTGCCGCTTTTCGGAATCGGATAATAGGTTACGGCACACCCTTCTATTTCAATCGCCATCGCTGATCCGCCCTCCCACCCGGCGCCGGGTGCCATCAGACCATGTTCCAGACATAGTCGGCCTGCGCCATACCGTCGACATGCGCATGGCGCCGAATGCACCATTATCCGCTTTTGCGGTGCGCTTCGGATGCGATCGCACCGTGCGCTTGGGCCCCTGCCCGGCTTTGCCATCCGGTTCATCACCGGATACGTGCGGACAGGCGCCAGAATTCCATGGCGGCCTTCATGGCCGGCCTCGCCTCAATTGGGCCCCGAATGGCCGGCATGGACATCAACAGGCGTCAAAGCGGAGAGGATGCGCCATGACCTTCGTGATATTGCTGTGCAGCACCTATGTCGGGCACGCGAACCTGAACACCTGCACGCCGCTGCAATCGACGAACTATGCGAGCAAGGCCGCCTGCGAGGCGGAACTGGCGAAGCTGCGCATAGAGGCGAAGGGCAAGGGCGTGGCGCTGGAAGGGGCGACGTCCAACGCCGGCCTGAAATCGGAGAGCAGGCTCGTCTGCAAGGCCGGCTGACTTTTGCCTTCAGGCCTCACGCGCCGCACGGTGAGGCTGGAGCGGGTGAAGGGAATCGAACCCTCGTATTCAGCTTGGAAGGCTGCTGCTCTACCATTGAGCTACACCCGCGCCTTTGGTCGGGCTGCGGTGGCTTCGGCGCTGGTGGAGGGGGCTGGATTCGAACCAGCGTAGGCTGAGCCAACGGATTTACAGTCCGTCTCCTTTAACCACTCGGACACCCCTCCGTGCTCTCGCCGGAGCCATGCGACCAGACGCGTGCGAACAGAAGGCCAATCGGGGCCGCCCGCTCGCGAAGCGCCTTATGGCGAGAAGGCCTTTCGCTGTCAACCGCGCTCGCCCGCGATCTTGATAGGCAATCGGCCGCAATGTTGCTAAGGCAGTCGCCGATGAGCGACGACCGGCCGAAGACCCCGAAGGACAGCCACTATGCGCGGCTGAGGCGCCAGCACCGCAGCCAATCCACGCAACCTGCCGGCAGGCCGGGAGCCGGCAAGGCAATCGCCCCTAGCCTGCCCGCCGATGGCCTCGTCCGCCTTTACGGGCTGCATACGGCGCGCGCCGCGCTCGATAACCCGCGCCGCAAGATCAGCCGCGTGCTGGCGACGCGGAACGCGCTCCGTCGCCTTGGCCTGGACGAGGCAGCCTCCCATCCGTTTCCGCTCGAAACCGTCGATCCGCGCGAGATCGACCGCATCCTCGGCAGCGACGCGGTGCACCAGGGCGTGCTGGTCGAGGCAAAACCCCTCAAGGCAAAGCCTTTGTCGGGGCTCGGGGAAACGGCGCTGGTCATCGTGCTCGACCAGGTAACGGACCCGCACAATGTCGGCGCGATCATGCGGTCGGCCGTCGCCTTCGGCGCAGGGGCTCTCGTCACGACGGCGCGGCATAGCCCACAGGAATCGGGCGTACTGGCGAAGGCTGCATCCGGCGCGCTCGAACATATCGACCTGATCGAGGTGCGGAACCTGGCCGAAGCGCTCGGCGAACTGCACCGGGCCGGCTTCCAGACGATCGGCATGGACTCAGAGGCGCCGGAAGAACTGGAAAACTCGTTCGCGGGCGGCCGCATCGCGCTTGTTCTCGGCGCCGAAGGAAAAGGGTTGCGCCAGAAAAGCCGCGAAACGGTCACGACGCTTGCCCGCCTGGATATGCCGGGCGCGATTCACTCGCTCAATGTCTCCAACGCCGCGGCAATCGCGCTTTATGCCGCGCGGCGGCACCTGGCGCGCTAGCACGTCCGGTCAGGCAGCCTCGTCGCTCAACCGCCGTAGATCGCTGACGAAGAACTCCGCTTCCCAGGCCGCACCGCTGAAGGCATCACGCGCCTTCTCCGGCGCAAGCTCGCCTGCAAGAGCCGCACGGCAGGCCCTTACCGCTTCAGCATGGGCGGCGCCGCGCTTTTCCGGCGGCCAATCGGCGGACAGGATATCCAGCGCCTCGCCCACCGATCCCACGTCGCGATCGGCGCCCGATCCCAGATCCACGATCACCGGCGTCTTGAAGTTCAGCTTCTTCATGAAATGCAAACGCATCGGCGTCCGCGCCGGTTCCGCCGGTCGTCCTGCAAGGCACTTTACAGTGCCGGCAGTTGTGGTAGGGCGTTGCGCCACGCGGCCGGCGTAGCACAGCGGTAGTGCAGCGGTTTTGTAAACCGAAGGTCGGGAGTTCGATCCTCTCCGCCGGCACCATCGACAACCGTCCGAGCTTTCGGCTGCTTTCCAAGCCTGTTTCCCTCGTGCTATCGGCTGCCGATCGCCACGACGAAAGAGCCATGAACAGCCCCGCCAAAGCCATCGCCTTCGTATCCGCGGACACGAAGGACGCACGCGAAGCCGCCACAAGGCTCGTCGAGCGCCATGGCCAGGCGCCGATCGATGAAGCGGACACGATCGTGGCGCTCGGCGGCGACGGGTTTCTCCTGCAGACGCTGCGCGAGACGATGAACAGCGGCAAGCGCGTCTACGGGATGAACCGCGGCACGGTCGGTTTCCTGATGAATGAATATAGTGAGGACGACCTGCCGAAGCGCATCGCAGCGGCCGTGCCCGAAACGATCCGTCCGGTCGAGATGCAGGCCGAGACCGCCGGCGGCGAAGTCGTGACCGCGCTCGCCATCAACGAGGTGGCGCTATGGCGGCAGTCCTACCAGACGGCCAAGATACGCATCGCGATCGACGGCAAGGTCAGGCTGGACGAACTGAACTGCGACGGCGTGATGGTCGCGACGCCGGCCGGGTCGACCGCCTACAATCTCTCCGCGCACGGCCCTATCCTGCCGCTCGACGCTCCGCTTCTGGCGCTGACGCCGGTCAGCCCCTTCCGCCCGCGCAACTGGAGCGGCGCGCTGCTTTCCGACAAGTCGACGGTTCGCTTCGAGGTGCTGGAGCCCGAGAAGCGGCCCGTGAACGCCGCGGCCGACCATACCGAAGTGAAATCGGTGACGGCCGTGACCGTGCGCGAATCGCCGACCGCGCGCGCCACCCTCCTCTTCGACCCGAGCCATTCCTGGAGCGAGCGCATCCTTCGGGAGCAGTTCCGCTACTGACACGACCGTGCAAAATCCGTATGAACATTGGCGCATAGCTGCCCTGCACGTTAACCCAGCGTCTTGATTTCGCTTGCATTGGGGTTCAACAGCGCCAATAGCGTACTATATTGACATGAAAGCGATCCGAACGTAACGCGGGAAACACTTCCAGACGTTACGAGAAGCAAGCGCCGGGATCGCTTTCCAAGTGGCCGGGCCACGGCGCGCAACAGCAAAGACAGCCAAAAAACGTGTCATCAGACAACAATATCGCTCAGGAAGCGTTGACGTTCGACAAGCTCGGACTTTCACCCAAGGTTCTCTCCGCCGTCAGCGACGCGGGCTACACCGTGCCGACGCCGATCCAGGCCGGCGCGATCCCGCACGCGCTGCAAGGCAAGGACGTGCTGGGCATCGCCCAGACGGGCACCGGCAAGACGGCGGCCTTCGTCCTCCCCATGATCAGCCGGCTGGAAAAGGGCCGCGCCCGCGCGCGCATGCCGCGCACGCTCATCGTCGAGCCGACCCGCGAGCTCGCCGCGCAGGTGGAGGAGAACTTCGTCAAATACGGCAAGAACCACCGCCTGACGGTCGCACTGCTCATCGGCGGCGTCTCCTTCGAGGAACAGGACCGGAAGCTGGAACGCGGCGCCGACGTGCTGATCGCCACACCGGGCCGCCTGCTCGACCATCACGAGCGCGGCAAGCTGCTCCTGACCGGCGTCGACATCCTCGTCATCGACGAAGCCGACCGAATGCTGGACATGGGGTTCATCCCGGATATCGAGCGCATCTGCAAGCTCATACCCTTCACCCGCCAGACATTGTTCTTCTCCGCGACCATGCCGCCGGAGATCACCAAGCTCACCGAGCAGTTCCTGCAGGCGCCTGTGCGCGTCGAAGTCTCGCGCGCCGCCTCGACCGGCGAAAACGTCATGCAGCGGCTGGTCAAGTCCGGAACGAAGCCCTGGGCCAAGCGCGAGGCGCTGCGCGACCTGTTGCGCGCCGAGGAGCCGGAGCTCAAGAACGCCATCATCTTCTGCAACCGCAAGATCGAAGTCTCGGAGCTGTTCCGCTCGCTGACGAAGTATGATTTCGACGCCGGCGCGCTCCATGGCGACATGGACCAGCGGGCGCGCATGGCGATGCTTTCCGCCTTCCGCGACGGCAAGCTCAAATATCTTGTCGCCTCCGACGTCGCGGCGCGCGGGCTCGATATTCCCGATGTGAGCCACGTCTTCAATTTCGACGTGCCCATCCATGCCGAGGACTATGTCCACCGCATCGGCCGCACGGCGCGCGCCGGCCGTTCCGGCAAGGCTTTCACCATCGCAACCAAGGCCGACAGCAAGCATATCGATGCGATCGAGAAGCTGATCGGCAAGAAGATCGAATGGCATGACGGCGACCTGTCGACGCTTGCCGCCGAGGAAGCGGAAGAGAGCCCGCGTTCCGGCCGTGGCCGCTCGGGCCGCGGCGTCAGGAAAGCAGGCGGCGAGACGACGAAGCGCCGCAGCCGCGCCAGCAAGGACCATGACGACGCGGCCGTCCAGGCCGAGGCGCCAGCCGAGGCGGTCGAACATGAACCCGTCGCTTCGGCCAAGCCGCATCACGATCGCAAGAAGCACGGCGATGCTGCTGGGGCCTATGGGGACAAGGCCAAAGAGCGCAAGGAAAGCCGCCACCGCAGGCACGAGGACGAGGATGCCCATGCGCCGATCGGCTTCGGCGAGGACATGCCGGCATTCATGAAAATCGCGGTCCGGGCCTAGGCGGAAGCTCGGCCCTCCACTGTGCCTATGACGGCGCGGACCGTCTCGATGGCCCCTCCCGGCAGGGCCGCCGAGGCGATATAGGGTAGACCTTTGCGGCGCGCGGTCCAGCCGACCGGCGCCAATACTTCCGCGGCCGGCTCGAAACGTTTCGCCATGTCCCAACTCCGGCAGTCGATCGCACAGACATCCGCCAGCCCTTCCGCCACGGCCTTGATCGAGGCGCGGTGTCCTCCGGTTTCGAGGGTCTCCGGAAAAATAGTCATCCTTTCGCCAAGCGCCGCAAGGTCGCGTTCGAGCGCGAGATAGCCGGACATCGAATCCGTTCCGTTGTAGGCGAACCGCCGGCCGCGCAATCGGCCGACCGGCAAGACGGCGCGCCCATCGCCCGCAGGGGGGACGGCGGCAAGATCTTCCTCGCGGCGCATGAGGACAGTGCTCGAATAGAAGCCCCCCTCCCCGCCTTCGAAAGGCGAATAATCCGGCTGGCCCACCACTTCGACGAAGGATGCAAGCCCGAATTCCATCGGTCCCCAGCACGTCTGGGCGAAGACAAGGCCGGGATGGCGCCAGAGGACGGCCAGGTCCAGCGTCTCGCGTGAGAGCGAAGCGGGGTCCGGCGCAATCACAAGGCCCTTTCCGTCGCGAATACCGCCGCCGATCGGCGGCAGGTCGGCGTTGCTGCGTGCCAGTTCCTGCGGCGCGTCAAGGCCGGCGGCGCGCAGCGCGTCGCGGAGCAGCGCCCATTGCCGGTCGGTTTCGGCGCGCGCCTCGGGCCAGTCGTACATCGGCAATGCGGCGACGAATGCGTTCATGCCCCACCTTCGGCGAGGGCCGGAGAGATTGGCAAGTCCATTTGCACGGTATGAGGCTTCGGGCGCCGCCCGCCGCTCACTCTTTTGGCGGCTCGGCCGGCACGGGCGCGGTGCCGAGGCCGTTCAGGTTGCGCGCGCGCACTCTCGGCCTGAAAGCGCGGCCGGGTTCGGGCGCACGGCGCAGGAAGGGATGCACCACGGGCTCCTTGGCCTTCAGCGCGAACTTCCGGAACAGCGTCCAGTAGTTCGGATAGACATAGCCCTTGTTCATCGAAATCCATTCGTCGCGGCGCGTGCGGAACAGCGCGGGCAATTTATACCAGGCGACGGTGGGGCTGCGATGATGGACGAAGTGCAGATTATTGTTGAGGAACAGGAAGGACAGCGGCGAACGTTCGACGATGATCGTGCGTCCCTCGGGCTGCTCCGACCATTGATGCTCGGCGAAGGTGCGGATCGAGATGATCGACTGGCCGAACCATGCCGGCACCAGCAGGTAGAGCCATAGCGGCATGCCGAAAGCGAAGACGATGACAGGGACCACCACCGCGAGCCCGATTGCGTGGTAGAGCCAGGCGCGACGCACGGCGCGGTCGCCGGCGACGGCCAGCCTGAAATCCGAAAGGAAAAAGCCGAAGGCCGACAGCCAGGGTCCCAGGAAGAAGCGGCCGACCATGGAATTGTTGATGCGCAGGAGGAACTTCAGCACGCCCGGCAATTCTTCGTGTTGCCACAGCGCCCGATAGTAGCTCTCCGGATCGTCGAACGGGTCGGTCAGCCTCTCATCCGCATGGTGGCGCAGATGCAGCGCCTTGAAACGCCGATAGGGCCATACAAGCCCGATCGGCAGGAAGACGAGCGCTTCGTTGACCCAGGCCTTGCGCGTCGGATGGCCGTGGCAGGCCTCGTGCGTGAGGGAGGATTGCATGGCGACGGCGACCATCAGGACCGCCATCGCCAGCAGCCAATGCCCTGGCCATAAAAGAATTCCCGCCCCCGCCCACGAGGCGTAGCAACCGGCGATCAAAAGGACGGTTGGCCATTCCACGGATCGAGCGCCCCCGCGCCTCGATGCCGAACCACCCGCCGCCAAATCTTCCATAGTGTTTCCGGCCACCTTGATTCTGCTGCTCCTGACAGGATGTTGTCAGGAGCCATGCGATGTTTCAACGCGACAATTTGCGTGAATTGTTGATTCTGCACACATAACAAGGCTATTGTGGTACTTAGTGCGCAGTCAGCGCTCAAGGAAAGCGTGTGATGGACAAGCGCGACCTTTCGGAACTTTTCCGCGAGCGGCTGAAATCCCTGCTCAACCGCTCCGGGCAGAACCAGTCGACCTTCGCGGCCGAGGTGGGAATTGACCGCTCTGCCCTGTCGCAGCTCCTTTCGGGGGCGTCGACCCGCCTCCCGCGCGCTGAAACGCTCCTCAATATCGCTTCCACGCACAAGGTCTCCCTCGATTGGCTACTCGGCCTCAGCCACGACGAGGCGCTCACCGGTGAAATCCGCGCCAGCTTCGAGATCGAGGAAGGGTTCGGCGGCTTCGATCGCACCCTGCTTGCAAAATGGCATGCCGAGGCGGCCGGCACGAAGATCCGCTACGTGCCCGCCGGCATCCCCGACCTTCTGCGCACGGACGAGGTGATCGAATACGAGGCCGGCATCGCCAACAAGAACAGGCTGACGCAGATCATCGAGACGCAGTACCGGATCGACTACAACCGCCGGCCAGAGACCGACATGGAGGTCTGCATGCCGCGCCACACGCTGGAAATATTCGCCCGCGGTTTCGGCGTCTGGGAGGGACTGTCGCGGGAAGCGCGCGTGGAACAGCTTCGGCACATGGCGCGCCTGCTCGACGATCTATACCCGACCTTCCGCCTGTTCCTCTATGACGGACGGCAGCGCTATTCGATCCCCTATACGATCTTCGGGCCGTACCGCGCCGCCATCTATGCCGGCGATCTCTATCTGGTGCTGAACGCGACGGAAGCGATCCGCAGCTTGACGCGCCATTTCGACAATCTGATCCGCGCGGCGGAAGTCAATTCGCACGAAGCGGCGTCCTTCGCGGCCAACCTGCCGGTCAGTTGACTTCGATAGTGGTCAGTGCGCTTCGGCCGTCCGCATCGCCTCGACGCGGATCTCTTCGGTGAGCCGCGCCTTGAGCGCGGAGAATTCCGCACTGGTCTTGATCGTATAGAGGCGCGGATGCGGCAGGTCGACGACAACGTTGGACTTGATCCGGCCCGGCCGCGCCGACATGACGATGACGCGCGAGGCCATGAAGATGGCCTCCTCGATGTCGTGGGTCACGAAGAGCACCGTCTTCTTGCGCTTTTCCCATATGCCGAGCAGCAGTTCCTGCATCAGTCCGCGCGTCTGGTTGTCGAGCGCGCCGAAGGGTTCGTCCAGCAGCAATATCTCGGGATCGTTGGCGAGCGCCCGGGCGATCGCCGTGCGCTGCTGCATGCCGCCGGAAAGCTGCTTCGGCCAGTGGTTCTCGAAGCCCTTGAGGCCGACGAGGTCGACATAGGAGGCGACGATATCACGCCGCTCTTTTTCCGGCGTCCCCTTCTCGCGCAGGCCGAAGGCGATGTTGTCGGCGACGGTCAGCCAGGGAAACAGCGTATAGGACTGGAAGACCATGCCGCGGTCCGGACCCGGCCGCGTCACCTCGCGTCCGTCGAGGAGAACGCGCCCGGTGCTCGGCGTATCGAGGCCGGCGACGATCCTGAGCAAGGTCGATTTCCCGCAGCCGGACGGGCCGAGGATGGTGATGAAATCATTGGCGTTGACCGCCAGGTTCGTCGGCTGCAGCGCCTTGACCGGCTGCCCGCCATGCGTACCGGGAAAGGTCCGGCTGACATTGTCGATCGCAAGCTTCGTCACGCAAGGCTCCACGGGAAGAGCCAGCGGTTGAGCGCCTTGAAGGCCGTGTCGGAGATCAGGCCGATCAGGCCGATGATGATAATGCCGAAGATGATCTGTCCAGTAGCGAGCCGCGACTGGCTGTTGATGATCATGTAGCCGATACCGGACGAGGCGCCGATGAGTTCCGCGACGATCACGTAGGTCCATGCCCAGCCGAGCACCAGCCGCAGCGTTTCGGCGATCGCCGGCGCATTCGCCGGGACGATCACGCGCCGCACGATGCCGCGGTTCGACGAGCCGAGCGTATAGGCGGCTTCGACGAGATCGCGGCGCGTGTTGCCAACCGAGACGGCGATGATGAGGATGAGCTGGAAGACCGAGCCGACGAAGATCACCAGCAGCTTCTCGATCTCCCCGACACCGGCCCACAGGATAAGGAGCGGAATGAAGGCCGAGGCCGGCAGGTAGCGGGCGAAGGAGACGAACGGCTCCAGAAGCGCCTCGAACGGCTTCCACGCGCCCATCAGGATGCCGAGCGGCACGGCGACGACGGAAGCGAGCACGAAGCCGCCGACCACGCGCCAGACCGTGATCAGGATGTCGAGCGCGAAATTGTCCTCAACCAGGAGCCGCCAGCCGTCGCGCAGCATGCTGAACGGGTCGGCAAGGAAGACGCGGTTGACGTAGCCGCCGAGCGTCATCCACGCCCAGAAGGCGACGAAAATGACGAAGAAGCCGATGCCGAGCACCGCGCGCAGCGCCGGCGAGACCGGTTCGAGGGGCCGCATTGCGGTCAGCCTCCGCTATCCAAGGAAATGTACCCAGGGACGTAGGGCCGCCCCCTCTCCGCCTCGCTACGCTCGGCACCTCTCCCCCTGAAGGAGTAGAGGACGGGTGCCAAGCCGCTTCCCGTCCTATCCCTCACGAAGTGGGGGAGAGGTGTCCGCGAAGCGGACGGAGAGGGGGTAGATTTCATATGTCTCAACCTGGCCGTGCCGAACTTGGCGCAGCCGCCTGCCCTACTCCACGGCGCTTGTGTCCGCAAGCTTGGAGACGTCGGGCATCTCCTTGATCAGCCCCATCGACAGCAGGAGCTTTGCCGCGGTGGTGGAGAAGTCCTGGAATTCCTTGGTGAAGAACTTCTTGTTCTCGTCCCGGTCTGCCCAGCGCAGGTAATGGGCGGATTCCTCGAATTCCTTGGCCGACTGTTTCACGTCGGCGCCCATGATCTGGTAGGACTTCTCAGGCTCCTTCTTGATCATGTCGAGGGCCTCGAAATAGCTGTCGGCGAGCGCCTTCGCCGCACCCGGGTTCTTCTCGAGGAAAGCCGGCGTGCAGCCGACGGTGTCGAGGATCATCGGGTAGTCGAGCGTGGTGGCAAGGATGTGACCCACATCGGGCTTGTCGCGCACCGACGACAGGAACGGCTCGTAGGTGGAGGCCGCGTCGTTCTGGCCGGCGAGGAAGGCCTGCGCCGCCGCGTCCGGCTCCATGTTGACCACCTTGACGTCTTTCGGCGAGAGCCCGTTCTTGTTCAATATCCAGGCAAGCAGGAAATAGGGAGAGGTGCCCGGTGCGGAAGCGGCGACCGTCTTTCCTTTCAGGTCGGCGACCGTCTTGATGTCGTTGCGCACCACAAGGCCGTCGGCCCCGTAGGACTTGTCGAGCTGGAAGATCTGCTTGGTGGTGACGCCGCTGGCGTTCCACACCATCCAGGTCTCGACCGTGGTGGCGGCGCATTGCAGCGAGCCGCTGGCGATGGCGAGCGGACGGCTCGCCTGCGGCACTTTCTCCAGCGTCACGTCGAGCCCGTTCTTCTTGAAAATCCCGGCCTCCTTGGCGAGCGTCAGCGGCGCAAAGCCGGTCCAGCCGCTCATGCCCAGGGCGAGTTTCGTATCGGCCGATGCCGGCGCGGAAAGCGCCGCCGAGGCCAGCAGCGCGGCGGCGAACATTATTGTCTTTTTCACGTAGGTTCCCCTTTACTCAAACGATGAGGCGCCTAGTCGTACAACCGCCGCGAACCTTGTCAACTGGCTGCAAATTGCAGCGTCGCGGTCAGGCGCCGCGCCGCAAAGCCCTATGGGGAGTTGAGATTCCAGGACCGGCTGTTCCATCTCTTCTCGCCGATCATGCAGTCATATTCGGGCTCGGCCGCAGCCTTCACCAGCGGCAGGCGCTGCGGATCGCCCGCAAGTTCCATGACGAGCTTGCGGCGGACGGCTTCGGGAAACTGCTCCCAGCTCGTGACCGGGAACATGAAGGCGCTGGGGCCGCCGATCACGCAATTCTGGTAGTACTTGTCGAGATCGGGCACGTCGAAGGCGCTGGTCCAGCCGCCATTGGTCATCAGCGGCAGCCCGTTGATGACGATCCCCTGCGCGACGATCCGGTCGCGCACTCCCCTGATGGGGGGTCCGTCATTGTTGGGGCCGTCCCCGGAGACGTCGATGACACGCTTCACCGCATGGAACCCGCTTTCGGCGATGAGGTCGGCCGAGAAGCCCAGGCCGCCGGAGATCGAAGTGCGCCGCGCCGATTGCGGGATTTCCTCCGTCAGCCTGGCCGCGAAGGCCTCGGCCTCGGCGCGGTTCGCGATGAAGGTCCAGGGCACGATGATGCGCTGGGTCTGCACGCCGGCCCATTCGACATAGGTTACGGCGATGCGACCATAGGTGCCGTCGGTTATGGCGTCGATGACCCGCTGGTCCGCCATCGCGGTGGCATAGCCCTTGCGCTGGATCTCCAGTTCGTCCGGCGACATCGAAAGGGAGACATCGACGGCGAGGACAAGCTGGACATCGACGGAGTTCTTGTCGGGCGCGCTTTTGGCGGGAGGAGCAGCAGCGGCGGCTGAATGAGAAAACCCGGCCAGGCCGAGCACCAGCCCGACCACAAATGCCCCCCATGCCGCCGGATGCGAAGACATGGGGACAGAGGATAGGGGAAAAACGCAGACCGTGAACAAAAAAGCGCCCGCGATTTCCCAACCTGCTTTTCACATTTTCGCGACGAGCGGGCGGAAATGGGGTGGGCCCTTCGAAGCTCACTTCGTTCGCACCTCAGGATGAGAGAAGCAGGCGCCCGTCATCCCAGGCCCGGAGCACCTCGAATTCAAGGCCGGCACCGCCAAAGTCGTGCAGGGATCGTTGGCGCCTATCTCCCTCATCCGGAGGTGCTCCGCAAAGCGGAGCCTCGAAGGACGCACGGCAAAGCTTCAGCTTCGCGGCTTCAGATTCTCCGGATCGTAGAGCGGCTTGTAGCCGACGGCGGCCACCTCGACGGGATAAGTCTCGCCGAAATACTCGATCTCCAGCTTGCGGCCTTCCTGGCACCAGGCCCAGGGCAGGTAGGCGAGCGCGATGTTCCTGCCGAGCGTCGGCCCATAGGCGACGGAAGTCGTGTAGGAGCGGCGGCCGAACTCGTCCACCAGCGTTTCGCCCGTATCGGGGTCCATCACCGGCATGATGCCGACCGGATAGCGGGCGACGCCGTTCTTGTCCGTGTTCCTTGTCATCACCAGCGTGCACAACATCGCCGGCTGGTGCTCGCGGGCGCGGTACTCGACATGCTTCGCCTTGCCGCGGAAATCCGCTTCCTTGACCTTCGGACGGGCAAGGTCCGCCTCGTAAAGGTTGTATTCCGTCAGGAGATCGGCGTTCTGGAGCCTGAGGCTCTTCTCCATGCGGCGCGTATTGGCATAGGTCTCGACGCCGAAGGGCATGACGCCCGTCGAGCGCAGCGCGTCCCAGACGGCCAGCCCGTCCTCGTAGCGCATGTGCAGTTCCCAGCCCTGCTCGCCGACATAGGAGATGCGGAAGGCCATCACGTCCTTGCCGGCGATCCTGATCTGCTTGATGGCGGCAAAGGGAAAATTTTCCTGCTCCAGACCTTTAGGGTCCTCCACCACCTTCTGAAGGGTGGCACGCGCGTTCGGCCCCCAGCAGCCGATGGTGACGTATTTGTCCGTCACGTCGGTGACGATCACGTCGAAGCCCTTGTCCTCCGCGACGCGCTTCACATAGTTGAAATCGCGCGGGCCGGCATCGGCGCCGTCGATGACGCGGCAACGGTCGGCCAGGCGGATCACCGTCAGATCGGCGCGCACCATGCCCTCGTCGTCGAGGAAATGCGTGTAGATGCCCTTGCCGATATTGGCATCCCCGCCGATGCGCGCGGCGCAAAGCCACTCCATCAGCGCGACATGGTCGGGGCCTGAGACCTCGAACATGTAGAAATGCGACAGGTTGACGATGCCGCAATCCTCGCTCATCGCCAAGTGCTCGGCGTTGGAGACGCGCCAGAAATGGCGGTTGTCCCATTCGTTCTCGCGCACCGGGACGCGGTTGCCGTATTTTTGGAGCAGATGCTCGTTGGCGGCGTAGCCGTGGGCGCGCTCCCAGCCGCCGAGTTCCATGAAATAGCCGCCGAGCTCCTTCTCGCGCTCGTAGAAGGGCGAGCGGCGGATGTTGCGGCCGGTCGCGTAGGGTTCGCGCGGATGGACGGCGGGATTGTAGATCTTCTGCGCCGCCTCGCCGCAGCGACCCTCCACGAACTTCTCCTCCGTCTGATGCGGATAGAAGCGGGAATAGTCGATGCGGGCGTGGTCGACCGGCGTGCGGCCGTCCGTAATCCAGTCGGCGACGAGCTTGGCCATGCCGGGAGCATCCTTCACCCAGATGGCGACGGCGTACCAGAGGCCCCTCACCTTCTGGCTCTCGCCGATCGAGGGGCCACCGTCGGCGGTCACCTGCAGCAGGCCGTTGAAGGAGCGGCGCTCGTCATAGCCGAGTTCGCCGAGGATGGGCGTCAGTTCGATCGCCTTCTCCAGCGGCGCAAAAATCTGTTCCATGTCGAGGTCGCGCTGCGAGGGCGACAGCCGCGCCTGCTCCTTCTCCAGCAGTTCGCGCGGATGGACGAGGCGCGGGTTCGTCTCCTCGTAATAGCCCCACTCGATCATGCCGCCTTCCGAAGTGGTCGGGTCGCCAGTGTCGCGCATGTAGGCTGAGTTGCCCTGGTCGCGCAGAAGGGGGTAGCCGATGTCCTTGCCGGTGCCGGCGAATTCCGTATAGGGGCCGAAGAAGGTCAGCGGATGGTCGACCGGCATGACCGGAAGATCCTCGCCCGCCATCTCGGCGATAAGCCGCCCCCAGAGGCCGGCGCAGACGATAACGTAGTCGGCTTCGACCGTGCCGCGGTCGGTGACCACGCCCTTGATGCGGCCGTTCTCGATGAGGAGCGACCTGGCCGGCGTGTTGGCGAAGGCTTTCAGCTTGCCGGCTTTCTCTGCTCGGTCGATCAGTTCGCCGGCGACAGTCTGCGAGCGCGGGACGACGAGGCCGGCATCCGGATCCCACAGGCCGCCCTGCACCTTGTCTTCCTCGAGGAGCGGGAATTTCCTCTTGATCTCGGCCGGCTCGATCAGGCGGGCCCGCGTGCCGAACGCTTTGCCGGACGTGACCTTTCGCCTGATCTCGTCCATGCGGGCGTCGTCGCCGACGCGCGCCACCTCCAGCCCGCCGACGCGGGCATAGTGGCCGAGCTTCTCGTAGAAATCGATGGAATACAGCGTTGTCCAGCAGGACAGGAAATCATGGCTGGTGGCGTAGCAGAAATCCGATGCGTGGGCGGTCGAGCCGATATCGGTCGGGATGCCGGACTTGTCGATGCCGACGATGTCGTCCCAGCCGCGCTCGACGAGATGGTGCGCCACCGACGCGCCGACGATGCCGCCGAGACCGATGATGACCACTCTCGCTTTTTTCGGAAATTCCGCCATTGCCCGCTGCTCCGGATTCAAACTGCCGGAAAACTATAGATCGGTGTGGCGCGGTTGCAGCCTGTTTGCGACATGGCGCAAACGGGCCGCGACTCACGCCTCACCGTCGCCTACTCCGTCGGAATGTGTTGGCTGATGATCTCGACGCCTTCTTTGGGGGGAGCAATGCTTTCGACAACGACGGTCCAAATCACATCGTCGGCAATCTTGTGGTATTCGTGCCGCAGGATATTGCCGATGCCACGGATTCTTTTCCACGGAACGTCAGGGGCATGGCCCAACAGCTCATCGGGAATATGTCGCGCCGCCTCGGAGATGATCTCGAGAGCTCGTTGAATCGCCAAACGCAACAGCCAATCTTTTTGAAAATCGGCCAGAGACTTGCCTGCGGTATGGGTCTCGATGCCCTGAATAGCTTCTCGAATTTCGGCCAGGACCGGCGTGACTTTCCGTTTCGCCATCAGAAAACGCGAATTGCCGATTGTTCGATGTCGGCCCGCAGCATCGGGTGGAGACTGCTGCGGGTCGTGATGTCGACCTCCATGGCAAGCTCCTCTTCCAGGAGTTGCTTGATGCCGACCAGATCGAGCAGCGAAAAGCGCCCATCGGGATCGTAGTCGATGAAAACGTCCACATCGCTGGCAGACTGCGCTTCATCACGAACCGTCGATCCGAACAGATAAAGCGCAGTCGCCCCATGCCGCGAACGGCGTCTGCGGTTTGGAGAAGTCTTGCAATGGCATCGTTTCTGTTCATGCCGACTACTCTACCACACGCCAGCCGATCGTGACAAAACCGACGCCTACGCGTCCATATGGCTTTGCCGAGGACGCGCAGGCGGCAAGACCGCAGATCGGCTCAGTTCTTCGCCTTGTCGACCAGCTTGTTCTTGGAGATCCACGGCATCATGCCGCGCAGCTTCTCGCCGACCTCCTCGATCTGGTGGCTGTCGTTCAGGCGGCGCGTCGCCTTGAAACGCGACAGGCCGGAACGGAACTCCTGCATCCATTCCGACGTGAAGCGGCCGGTCTGTATGTCCTTCAGCACGCGCTTCATCTCGGCCTTGGTCTCGGGCGTGATGATGCGCGGCCCGGAGACGTATTCGCCCCACTCGGCCGTGTTGGAGATCGAGTAGTTCATGTTGGCGATGCCGCCCTCGTAGATCAGGTCGACGATCAGCTTCACCTCGTGCAGGCACTCAAAATAGGCCATTTCGGGCGCGTAGCCGGCCTCGACCAGCGTCTCGAAGCCGGCGCGGATCAATTCGACCAGACCGCCGCAGAGCACCACCTGCTCGCCGAAGAGGTCGGTCTCGCATTCCTCCCGGAAGGTCGTCTCGATGACGCCCGAGCGGCCGCCGCCGATCGCCGAAGCATAGGAGAGGCCGAGGTCGAGCGCGTTGCCCGACGCGTCCTGGTGCACTGCCACCAGGCAGGGCACGCCGCCGCCGCGCTGGTATTCCGAGCGCACCGTATGGCCGGGGCCCTTCGGCGCCACCATCAGCACGTCGACGGTCGGTTTCGGCTCGATCAGGCCGAAATGGACGTTGAGGCCATGCGCGAAGGCGATAGCGGCGCCGTCGCGGATGTTCGGCGCGATCTCGTTGCGATAGATGTCTGCCTGGAGTTCATCAGGCGTCGCCATCATCATCAGATCGGCCCATTTCGCGGCGTCCGCCACCGTCATCACCTTCAGCCCGTCGGCCTCGGCCTTCTTGGCCGTGGCCGAGCCCGGACGCAGCGCGACCGCGACTTCCTTGACGCCGGAATCCTTCAGGTTGAGCGCATGCGCCCGGCCCTGGCTGCCATAGCCGATGACGACGACCTTTCGGCCCTTGATGAGATTGAGATCGGCGTCGCGATCATAATAGACACGCATGGTCATTCCTTCCTTTCGAGTGGACTCAGTTTTCGGGTTTTTTCCTGTCGCCTTTTCCATAAAGGGCGAGAAATTGCTGTGTTGCGTCGGCGGCGTCGCCGGCGATCTCCGCTTCGGTCAATTTCAGCCGGTCGCCCAGCAGCAGCCGCGTCTGCACGTCCCGCGCCACCAGGCCGAAAAATGTCCGGAAGGCCGGCTCCGCATCGTCGAAGGCGAGCAGGCCCTTCTTCCGTCCCGCTTCAAGCACCGGCTTCAGCCGCCGCGCAAGGGCGAAGCGGCCGTTTTCGAGCACGATCGCGCCGAGGCCGGGCTTGTCCGAGCCGGCATGGGCAATCGCGAGCCGATTGAGCGCGATCGAGGTTTGGCTTGAGACGACGCGCAGCCAGTCGGCGGCGAAACCCGTCAAGGCGGCGGTCAGGCCGGCAATATCCAGCCTGTCGGGATCAACCGGCTCGACGCGGACTTTCGAGGCCTGCCATTGCACCGTCGCGGTCAAAAGCCCGTCGCGGTCGCCGAACCATTTGTAGAGCGTCTCCTTCGAGCAGCTCGCGCGCCGGGCGACGCCGGTCATGGTGAGGCCGTCGCCGGCCTCCATCAGGAGCGCCAGCGCCGCGTCGAGCACGTCTCTCTGCCGGGTGGTAAGCCGGTCCATGTCCATGGCGTTGTCCGAATTCCGTACCGTACGTTACGGTACGGCTCTTCTAACTCCTGAGGAGGCGGAGTGGCAAGGGCATTTTCGGGAAGACGGACGGCCGCGAGGACGGATCGCCCTCCCTGTGTTCGGGCGACCTTCCAGGATGACGCCGGTGGGTGCCATCTTCGCGCCGGCTCCTCCACCTTCGTCATCCTTGGGCGGAGCGGGAGCGAAAGCGAACTGCGGAGACCCGAGGATCCATGCCGGAGCAGCGCGGCCGTCCGCCCACGTTGCAGAACGCGCGCTCGTTCTGGACCTCGCCACGCTGCCCCGCTTTCACGGGCATGGATTCTCGGGTCGCGCTCCGCTTCGCTGCGCTTGCCCGTGGATGACGAGGCGGAGGGGGCCGCCCCTGACCGCCGGGCGATTCCCGATTGCAAAAATCAGTGCGGCGTCGTTCTAATCGTGCCGTCGCGCGAACCGGGCGGCAAGCCGTGGGCTCGCATAAAATGGGAGGCGGCGCATGGACCTTCATAACGACAATGAACAGCTCGTCGAGACGCTCTTCCGCAACGGCACGCTGACCGTCGTCGGCATCGTCCTTTCCTTCTCGCTCGGTTTCCTGGCGCAATGGGGCGCCAATCCCCTGCCCTGGCGATTGTGGAACGCGCCGCCGGTGCTGGCACTCGCCATCGGCATCGTCATCCAGTTCCGGGCGCTCTGGCTGCTGTTGAAGATCGATTCGCTCAAGCCTCACATCTTCGAAAAGGCGAACCGCGCCTTCTTCGTCGGCGCGGCGATCACCGGTGCCGGCGTGTTCCTTGCGATCCTCGTCGATCTGGCGGAACTCGCGATCCACGGCCAGCCGGCGGTGCACTAGTCGCGGCCGCGCTTGCCAGCGGCGACCGAGGCGCGCGATAAGCGCGGCATGGCTTCCCTCACGGCGATAGGCTTCGACGCCGACGACACGCTCTGGCAGAACGAGCAGTTCTTCCGGCTGACGGAAGAGCGCTTCGCCGAGCTTCTCCGCGACTATGCCGACCACGAGCATCTGACGGCGAGGCTGCTGGAAGCGGAGAAGCGCAACCTTTCGCGCTACGGCTTCGGCATAAAGGGCTTTACGCTCTCGATGATCGAGACGGCGATCGAGGTGACGGACGGCAAAATCCCCGCGAATGTCATCGGCCAGGTGCTCGATGCCGGGCGCGAGATGCTGGTGCATCCGGTCGAGACGCTCCCGAAAGCACGCGAGACGCTTGAAAAGCTCGCCGGCGACTACCGGCTCATCCTCGTCACCAAGGGCGACCTCTTCGACCAGGAGCGCAAGCTCGCCGCTTCCGGTCTGGGCGATCTGTTCGACGCGGTGGAGATCGTCAGCGACAAGAGCCGGTCCACCTACCAGCGGGTGTTCTCGCGCCATGCCCATGGCGCGGAAAAGGGCATGATGGTGGGCAATTCGCTAAAATCCGACGTTGTGCCGGCAATCCGTGCGGGCGCCTGGGGCGTCTACGTCCCGCATGAATTGACCTGGGTGCTCGAGCACGTGCCCGAGCCCGCCGAGGAGCCGCGCTTCCGGCGCATCGACGATCTCGGCCAGCTTGCCGGTCTCATCGAGGCCATAGAAGCCGGGACCGCCGGCGTCACATTGTCCTCGGCACGTAGCGCCAGGTAAGCCAGCAGCAGACCCCGACGAAGACGCCGAGGGTCGCGAAGACGCCGCCGAGCCCGGTGAAGGCGAGCACGATCGAATAGACGAGCGGCGGCGTGAGGTCCGACAGGTCGATATAGGTGCGATAGACAGCCGTCATCTGCGGCCGCTCGCGTATGCGCACGGCGCGCATATAGACGGTGGAGCCCAGCGCATCGACGGCGATGACGAAAAGGGCGCAGCAAAGCAGGAACGAGCCGGCCCAAAGTGGATGCGCCTCGCCGGCGGCCGCCGCCGCGAAAAGAAAGAACGCCAGCATCAGGAAGGCGAATGCGATGGTGCGGCGTGCACCGAAGCGGCGGCCAGCACGGCCCCAGAAAAGAGCGAAAAAGAGCAACAAGTTGCCCGCCGATACGAACAGGCCGCCGATGAGCTTGCCCTCGCCGGTCGCCACCATGAGGATCGGCACATAGACGAAGAAGGTTGACCAGAAGCAGGAGCGGCCGAAGGCGATGACCCAGGCGAGCCTGAGCCTCGGCTGGCTGACGAAGCGGCGTACATTCCTGAGCGGGTTCTGCGGCTGCATCTTCCCCGGACGAATCAGGGCGTTGTCGCCGAGCCGGAAATACCAGAAAAGCGCCAGCAGGATCGTGGCGAACAGCGCCACCACCCCATGCGCCGCAAACAGGCCGAAGCGCGTATACAGATAGACGCCAAGGAAGGGGCCACAGGTCCAGGCGAGCGTCGACCACGCCATGCGCAGCGATTCGGACTGCATGAACTCGGTCTTGCGGATGTAGTCCATGATGTAGAGGTTGAGGGTGATGGAAAGCGCGCTGGCGCCCATGACGCGGAAAAGCATGCCGAGCATCTGGCCCGGCAATGTCTGCGTCACGAGGAAGGCCGAACCGATGATCAGGCCCGAGGCGCCGGCGGTATAGACCCAGCGCCTGGCGAAACGCTCGATCAGGAGCGGCATGGAGAGCGTCACCGACAGGCCGAGCAAGGCCACCAGCGTATAGAGGAGCGAGACCTCCTGCTCGTTGCGCAGGAGATCGTAGGCCTGGATCGGTATGACGCTGGAGATGGAGGCGCGGGCGAAGGATTCGACCGCATAGAGCGCGGCGAAGGTGCGGGCGCCCCGTCGCGGCACGGCCGGGAGCCAGATCGGGTGCTGTACCTGCGTCGCCATGAAGATCCCGGGAATGTCGGCCCTGGAAGATGTGCCTTCCTTCCGGGGATTCGGATAGCAGGAAATCGACCTGGGCAAGCCGGAAAGCGAAGCGGGCGCGATGGGTTAGCAACTTTGTCGCTTCGTCGATCGGCATGACCGGGTATGAGATCGCTCCCCTCTCCGCCTCGCTCTCGAATTCAGTTGATCCTATTCGTCCCACGCCGGCGAGAAGCCGAAACTGCAGAGCCGGCTGCCGGCCCGCGAAAGGGCCGAGATCGCCGCCATTTCGGCATCCGACAGGGAGAAATCGAAAATGTCGATATTCTCCTTCAGGCGCTCATTTTTGGTTGTGCGCGGGATCGCCACGACGCCCTCCTGCTGGACATGCCAGCGCAGCACGATCTGCCCCGACGTCCTGCCGTGCGCCTTCGCCGCATCGAGGACCGGCTTCTCGGACAGAAGCTCCCCGCCCCGGTGCAGCGGGCAGTAGGACACCATCGCCATGCCGGCGGCGCGGCAGGCCGCGTGCACCTTGGACTGGTCGAGATAGGGATGGTACTCGACCTGATCGGCGACGAGCGGCGCATCGGAAAGGCGGATCGCTTCGGCCAGGAGCTCGGTCGGAAAATTCGAGACGCCGATATGCCGCGTCAGGCCGGCGGCGCGCGCCTCGTTCAGCGCGCCGATCGTGTCGGCGAGCGGGACACGCTGGCTCGGCCAGTGGATCAGCAGAAGATCGAGATAACCGGTCCCGAGGCGCTTCAGGCTGGCCTCGGCCGAGCGCCTGAAATCGCGCGGCGCGAGGTCTGCATGCCAAACCTTGGTGGTAAGGAAGACGGCGCCACGCGGAACGCCCGACGTCCTGATGCCTGCGCCAACGGCTTCCTCGTTGTCATAGGCGCTAGCCGTGTCGACGTGGCGGTAGCCGATCTCCAGCGCCTCGGCCACCATTTCGGTGCATTTCGCGCCCTTGAGCGTCCAGGTGCCGAGGCCGAGCGCCGGAATTTCGGCGCCATTGGCGGAAATGCTGTGCATGCGATTCTCCCCTGAATTGGCGACGGCCGACGCTTGCGCGGCAGGCGCAACCCCTGCAAACAACGCATGTACCCCGAAAGGCGTCCAGTGCAAGAGCCCGCCCGACCGTCCCGCCGCATCGAAGCGATCGATATCGCCCGCGCCCTGGCGCTCGTCGCGATGGCGATCTTCCACTTCACCTGGGACCTCGAGAATTTCGGCTACCTGACGCCGGGCCTGACGGAGCATGGCGGCTGGCGGCTCTTCGCCCGCTGCATCGCCTCCAGCTTCCTTTTCCTCGTCGGCGTCAGCCTGGTGCTCGCCAACCGCAACGGCATACGCTGGCCGGCATTCTGGAAGCGTTTCGCCATGATCGTCGTAGCCGCGGCCGCGATCACGCTCGTCACGCTGTACGTGACGCCGGACGCCTTCATCTTCTTCGGTATCCTGCACGAGATCGCGCTGGCGAGCCTGCTCGGGCTCGCCTTCCTGCGCGTGCCGGCGCTGCTGTCGCTCCTCATCGCAGCGGCGATCGTTGCCGCGCCATACTATCTCCGCTCGCCCTTCTTCGACCCGCCGCAATGGTGGTGGCTCGGCCTCTCCACGATCGACCCGCACTCGAACGACTATGTCCCGGTCTTCCCCTGGTTCGCGCCGGTGCTCGCCGGCATCGCCTGCACAAGGCTTGCGCGGCGCTACGGCCTCCTCGACGCGCTGGCCGGCTGGGATCCGGGGCGCTGGGCACGGCCGCTCACCTTCGCCGGACGGCACAGCCTCGCCTTCTATCTCCTGCACCAGCCGATCCTGTTCGGCTCGGTCTGGCTTTATTCGCAGATCCTGCCCGCACCCGTCATCCCGCCCGAGGCCCGCTTCACCGAGGCATGCGAGCAGCAATGCACGAACAGCCGCGACAGGGATTTCTGCACGCGCTATTGTAGCTGCATGCTGGATCGTCTGGAGGCGGGAGGCCAACTCGGCGCCCTGTTCTCCAAGAGGGAGGACGAGGCGATGCGCGACAGGCTGCAGAATTTGGCCCTGCAATGCACGGAGCAGACGGACGACGACCTCGCCCCGCAGGGCAAGGAGGGCAGTGGCCAATGAGCGTCGTCGAAAGGGGACCGATCCATTTCCCTTGGCCGCCGATACTCTATCTCGCGGCGATCCTGGCCGGCGTCGCGCTTTCCTGGGTCGTCCCGCTGCCATGGCTCGGCGAACCGCTCGCGGGCATGCTGCTCGTCGCCGGCATCGCGCTCGGCGTCGCGGCGGTGGCCATGGTGATGACGGCGATCCACACGCTGCATCGCGCCAAGACCACCGTCCGGCTCGACCGGCCGGCGCAGAGCCTGGTCCAGAACGGCCCCTATTCCATCTCGCGCAACCCGATCTATCTCGGCAATACGCTTTTCATGATCGGCATCGGGCTGGCGGCAGGCATGCCGTGGTTCATCATTCTCGCCATCGTCGCGGCCTTCCTGACGCAGAAACTCGCCATCGAGCGGGAGGAGCCGCATCTCGACCAGCGCTTCGGCAAGAAGTACCGCGACTATTGCAAGCGCGTCCGCCGCTGGATCTGATATCCGCCGGCCGGCGCCGCCGACGTCCAAAAAAGCCGGAATGATGGTGCGCGCTCCTGTCGGCGCGGCCGTCCGCCGTTCGTCATCATGAAGAAGGAACACAAGCGATGCTCTATGCCGTGCTCTGCTACAACGACGAGAACGCCGTCGGAGCCTGGACCAGGGAAGAAGACGATGCCTGCATGGCGCGCCTTGCCGTCGTGCAGGACGGGATGGCGGCGAAGAACCGGATGGGGCCGGTGGCTCGGCTTCTGCCGACGACCTCGGCGACGACGCTTCGCAAGAGCGTCGGCGAGCCGCTCGTCATCGACGGTCCTTTTGCCGAGACCAAGGAGCAGCTTCTCGGCTTCTACATGGCGGATTGCGAGACGCTGGACGAAGCCCTCGACTTCGCGCGCGACCTCGCCAAGGCCAATCCGGGACCGGGCAGCTATGAAATCCGCCCCGTCAGGATCTATCGCCCAAGTCGCATGAAAGTCGTGGATTGATGGCCGACATACGCTGGATCGACGCCGCCCTTTCCGCCGCCCGGCCGCAGGCCGTCGCCGCGCTGCTGCGCTATTTCCGCGACCTCGACACGGCGGAGGAGGCGTTCCAGGAGGCCTGCCTCAGGGCGCTGAAGAACTGGCCGAAGAACGGGCCACCGCGCGACCCGACCGCCTGGCTGATCTTCGTCGGCAGGAATAGCGGCATCGACCAGATACGGCGATTGAGCAGACAGACGGAACTGCCGGACGAAGACAAGCTTTCCGATCTCGACGACCTCGAAAGCGAGATGGCCGAGCGGCTGGACAACGCGGACTACCGCGACGATGTTCTGAGGCTCCTCTTCATCTGCTGCCATCCCGAGCTTCCGGCGACGCAGCAGATCGCGCTGGCGTTGCGCATCGTCTCCGGCCTTTCGGTCAAGCAGATCGCCCGCGCCTTCCTCGTCGGCGAGAGCGCCATGGAGCAGCGCATCACGCGCGCCAAGGCACGCATCGCCAAGGCCGACGTGCCCTTCGAGGCGCCGGGCGCGCCGGAGCGCGCCGAGCGTGTCAGGCTGGTCGCCGCGATGATCTACCTCGTCTTCAACGAGGGTTATTCGGCGGGCGGCGAGACGACGGACATGCGCGCGCCGCTCTCGGAAGAGGCGATCAGGCTGGCGCGGCTGCTGCTCAGGCTCTTTCCGACCGACCCGGAGATCATGGGGCTGACCGCGCTCCTGCTCCTGCAGCATTCGCGCGCCGCAGCGCGCTTCGACGCCAACGGCCAGATCATCCTGCTGGAAGACCAGGACCGGTCCCGCTGGAACCGGGCGATGATCGCCGAGGGGCTGGCGCTGATCGACAAGGCGGTGCGTCACCGGCAGCCCGGCCCGTACCAGATACAGGCGGCGATCGCGGCCGTGCACGCCCGCGCCGCGACGGCCGGGAATACCGACTGGACGAGCATCGAAAAGCTCTACAGCGCGCTGGAGCAGATGTCGCCCTCGCCGGTAGTCACCCTCAACCGGGCGGTGGCCGTTTCCAAGATCGAGGGGCCGGAGGCGGCGCTCGCCCTGATCGAGCCGCTCGCCGAGAAGCTCGGCGGCTACTTCTATTTCTATGGCGCGCGCGGGGCGCTTCTGATGCAGAGCGGCCGAGGGCGCGAGGCTTGCGAAGCCTTCGGCAGGGCGATCTCGCTCGCCAACACGCCGGCGGAAGCGGCGCATATCCGCCTCCAGCTCGACCGGCTGCAGAAGGAAGGCGCGGAAGCGAAGGCTGCTTCGTGAAATTTTGCTAATTCCGTAGGCGGCATTGTCCGCCATCCGTCCCTGGAACGAAGCCTGACAAATGTCGGGATACCTCAGGAGGGATATCATGAAATCGCATTTCGAAAACCGTGAGGTCTCAAAGGGCGCTCTATGGTGCGGACGGATCCTCAGCGGCCTTGTCATCCTCTTTTTGCTCTTCGACGGCACGATGAAGTTGATCCCGCTCAAGATCGTGATCGACACCGCAGCCCAGATCGGCATTCCCGCCACGATCGACTTTGCGCGGCTGCTCGGCGTGCTGACGCTTGTATCAACGATCCTTTACGCGATCCCGCGGACTTCGGTGCTCGGCGCGATCCTGCTCACCGCGTATATGGGCGGCGCGATAGAGACGCACCTGAGGATCGAGAACCCGCTTTTCACCCACATCCTCTTCGGCGTCTATCTCGGCCTGATGATCTGGGGCGGGCTCTATCTGCGCGACCCGAAGGTCCGGGCGCTGATTCCGTTACGTCGCTAGCCGCCCAGCGTCTTGAGGAACGCCACCAGCGCCATGCGACCGCGATCCGTCAACGTGATGGCGTGAAGCTCCGAGCCGTCCTTCGGCTCGGCCGGCGCATTCGCATAGTGCGCGACGGCATCTTCCAGCGTGGCGATCTGGCCGGCATGCATGTAGGGCGGACGCCCCGCCACGCCGCGCAGCGAGGGCGTCTTGAAGGCGCGCTCGAGCCCCTTCCCCGACTTCGCCATGAAGCGCAACTCGCCGCAATCCCCCGCCCTGGCGTCGCTATACCTGCCGAGGCAGTTGAAACGGTCCGCCTCGACCAGTTTCACGCCCTCCGCGCGGCCATGGTCCGGCGGCAGCGACGCCACCGGCGGAATTCCGGTATTGTGGAACTGGCCGTCGGTGAAACGCGGTCCGTTGTGGCAGGTCGAGCAATTGGCGCTGCCGATGAAGAGTTTCAGCCCCTCGATCTCCAGTTCGGAAAAGGCCGCGTCCTTGCCCGGCGCCGTGCCGGCCGCAATCGCGCTGGCGAAGCGGTCGAAGCGCGTCTGTTCCGGCATGATTGAGCGCTCGAAGGCCTCGATGGCCTTGCCGATATTGGCGAGCACGCGATTGACGCCGTCCTGCTGTTCAGGCGTCATGCCTCTCCAGGCGGCCTGCTCGGCGGGCGTGCCGAGCGGACCGGCATGTTCCGGCACGGAAGAGAGATCGGGCAGCGGCCCGAAGATGCGGTCGTAGCGCTCGCCGAATTCCCTCTGCATGAAATGCGCGTAGAAGGCGCGGTCGCCGCCATGCTCGCGCGCGTCCTCCATGGGCGTGATCGCCTGCGACCATAGGCTGTCGCGATGTCCGTCCCAGAAAAACCAGGAATTATAGGCCACCCCCGCAAGCGGCATGGTGCGCCGGTCGGTGTCGGCGACGCCGTGGCCGCGCGGCAGGTCGTCCTGGAACTGGCGCTCCAGCTTGTGGCAAGTCGAGCAGGAAACGTTGCCCTTGCCGCTCATGCGCACGTCGAAGAAGAGCGTGGCGCCGAGCGCGGCGGCCGCCGGATCGTCGCCATACCGGTTGCTC
The DNA here is from genome assembly GCA_001896885.1 of Rhizobiales bacterium 65-79. GTDB lineage: Bacteria > Pseudomonadota > Alphaproteobacteria > Rhizobiales > Rhizobiaceae > Mesorhizobium_L. The sequence continues at coordinate 26,604 of MKRJ01000052.1, forward strand.
GGGTCGGGCTGGAGCTTCGGCAGCGCGGTCAAAGCCAGCGACGCGATCGTCTTCTTCTCGGCGACGGTGAAGCTGTCCTCGCCGCGACGGGAAACGGCCAGCAAGCCGCCCGCGACGACCGGAACAAGCAGAAGTGGAAGCCAGCGTTTCACGGTCAGAGAACGATGTTGAAGTCCGCTTCGTCCCGGCCCGGCGGCGCCTCGATGGTGAAGCGGATCTGCCACCAGCCGGCCATCGTGAATTTGAAGCCCTCGATCCGGTATCTGCCGTCCCCGAGAGCGGCGGTCACCCTAGGCTCGGTCGGCAGGCCGTGTCCATGTCGTGGCATGCCGCCCGCGATCTCGATCCGGGAGACCTCCACCGGTTGGCCGTTCGCCATCTTCACCGTCAGGATGAAGCTTTCCAACGGCCCCTCCCTGATCGGCGCCTGCTCCGGGGCCAGCGAGACGGCATAGAGCCCGTTTTCGCTCTTCTTGGAAAGCGAGAGATCGAGATCGCCCGGCGCGGCCATGAACATGCGCATCGCCAACTGCCAGCCCGCAATCGCCAGGATCGCTATGGCAACGAGCACGATCAGGAGACGCCTGCTCATTTGAATTTCCCTGTGAGCACACTGCCGCCCATACGTCGCTGCGGCATCACCGACGGCCGCCGAGTGTGGAAAGAGTTGCGGATCACCCGATTGCCCCGTTCTGAATCCCGCGCCGACAGCATGGCCATGCGGCGGGCGAAAGTGTAGAGCCATTCCGCTTTGAATGGGAGGCGGCGGATGGGGCCAAGCGTGGCATCGATCGGCGAGTGCATGCTGGAGCTTTCCGGCAGCGGCGCGGACGCCTGGCGCATGGGCTTCGCCGGCGATACGTTCAACACGCTGTGGACGATGCGCGCGCTGCTGCCCGCCGGCGCGGCGACGGACTACGTCACAGCCTTCGGCGACGATCCGTTCTCCACGGGCCAGCGCACCTTTATGGCTGAGAACGGCATCGGCATTGCCAGGAGTCCGGTCATCGCGGGCGCCCGGCCCGGCCTCTACGCGATCACGCTGACGGGTGCCGAGCGCTCCTTCACATATTGGCGCTCGGACGCGGCGGCGCGGCAGCTTGCAAGCGACCCGTCGGCACTGGCCGAGAGCCTTGCGGGACGGTCCCTCGCCTATTTCTCGGGCATCACGCTCGCGATCCTGGCCCAGGAAGCGCGGGCCGTGTTGCTCGAGGCGCTGAGAGAGGCACGCGGCAGGGGCACGCTTGTCGCCTTCGATCCGAATTACCGGCCGCGGCTGTGGCTGTCCGAAGAAGTGGCGCGCCTGTCCTTCTCCGAGGCCCTGGCGCTCACCGATATCGCGCTGCCGACCTTTCCGGACGAACAGGCGCTCTACGGCGACGCCTCGATGGAAGCGACGGCGCGACGCATCGAAGAGGCCGGCGTCGGCGAGATCGTGGTGAAGGATGGCGCCGCACCGGCGCTGATGTTCGGCAAGGGAAAAGGCCGGCTTTTCCCGGCCGTGGCGACGGAGCCCGTCGACACCACAGGCGCCGGCGACAGCTTCAATGGCTCCTATCTCGCCGCCCGCCTGCTCGGCGATCGGCCGGAAGCTGCCGTGGCGCGCGCCCACCGCGTCGCCTCGGCGGTGGTGCGGGTGCGCGGCGCGCTGGCACCCTTCGAGGTGTTGCGCGCAGCCTTTGCCGGGTAAAGCCAGGGGTTCAGGCCGCCGACAGCACCCGCCGCCGGTTCCGTCATCTGAACTCGTAGTTCAGGCCGACCCTGATCATACTGAATTTCGCGTCGGCGTAGCCCTGGCCGTAAAACACGCCGAAGTTCTCTATGTCCGTCTTGCCCAGATCCACATAGAGATATTCGATCTTTGCCGTAAGGTGATCGGTGAAGGCATGTTCGACGCCGGCGCCAACGGTCCAGCCTGCGCGCGTGTCCTCGCCGTTATAGACGGGATCACCCTCGATGTACCCCTTGATATGACCGTAGGCGAGACCGCCCGTTACATAGGGTAACGTACGATCGAATGCGTAGCCGGCACGAGCCCGAACAGTGCCGAACCAGTCCACCTTCGTACGGCATCCGGTTGCAGTGCAGCCCCAGCCGGGAGCGCTGTCGACAGAGCCTTTGATATCGGCGGCTGAAAAATCTGCCTCCGCGCCGACTACCCAGTTGTTGATCTGATAGTTGTAGCCGGCCGTGACACCGCCCAACGCACCGTCGATCGTGAATTTCGGTGTCGAATCAGGCGTCCTCTGCGTAAAATGATGGCTCCGGCCCCAGCCATATCCGGCTTGAAGACCAACGTATCCGCCTGTCCAGGTAAACCCGGCTGGAGGCATGGCGGAGATCGCGTCCGCCGCGAAAGCGGTCGCGCCGAGACCGAAGAAGATCACGGTTGAAAGAAGAAGCTGTTTCATGGAAGCCGCCCGATTGAACGGCTAAAGAGTATACAACATCCTCTACTCAAAGCTGTAGCGCACTTACCACATGATCCGGCCATTCACCCGGAAAGGGCCGCCGGAAGCCCGCGGGCTAGAACAGACGCGCGACGCCGAAAGAAGAGAAGGACGAAGAATCGTTAATCGACAGTCTTGCCCGACGCGAGAGTGACGGCGGTCACTTCGTTGAGTTTTTCCCGACGCGCCAGAACAGGACGCACATAGGGCTTCTTTTCAGTGACGATCATACCCATTTTCAAACCCCCGACTACTACGCAGCCGAATAGAGCCACAAGTCCAAGTTGCTCGCAATAAAAAAGAACCGCGGACGGAATCTCAGCGGGACTACGGGCGGGAGCTTGGGGCCACGCGGGCATCGTTGCGTTGGCGGTGTGGCAAGCCCCTGGACGGATCGATCGAATATATCGACATGCTGATCCCTGGGAGAAGCCTGGTGTGTCAAATTTTAGGGCGCGCTTCGACCAATCGAAGTAGGTTCATCCCATGCGAGCGAACCGAAAGATCGGTGCTGATCTAGACGCTGGCGATAGCGTCGATCCGTCCGAGACACCCTACCGGGTCGAGGAATTTGCAGAGAAGTATGGCCTGTCTCTTAAGGACGCAGAAATCGTTCTCGGCGCGAACGGTCCCTCTCGGCACAAATGTGATGCCGGCGCCAAGGCTTTCTTGGAGGCCTTAGCGGCATATCGACGACGCAAGTTCTAGTTCCGGCGCTCGGCCGCGTGATCATCGGGCCCCGGCAGACTCAATCAGCACCGGAAAGCGATGGATGAGCAATCGGCGATCCTTGCCGACCGGCATCATCCTTTCGAGCAATTTTCCGCCTTAGCTCCTCCAGCGTGACCGCAAGGAGGTTGTCCGTTTCCTCCAGCTCGCCACGGACATCGCTTGCGGCAATGTATCGGCGAAGTTCGCTGATCTTCTGTGCAACGTATTTCATGTAGGGAGCCCTTGAGGGCTCATAATGCCCCATTCCGAGAATGGTTCCCCGTCATCTGGCGGTCCGCTGTAAATCGAGCGTCACCCTGGCGATCAGTTTCCCCCGATCCCGTTCTCCAGCCCGATAGAAATTGAGGAGCGTGTTGACCGCATCATGCTTGGTGCGGTCATCCAGATCGGTGACCCTCTCTACCGCCGCATCATAGATCGCTTGAAGAAATTCCACGTCTTCAGGTGCCAAGGCGCCGTCCTGCACCATTGCTCGAAATGGCACGGTTGCCTCCCTCGACTGATCACATCCGGCTGCCAGTCTTCTTCTACAAAGGTATTAAGGCACGCGTTTGACAAGGCGGCAAGCGCTGAAAATCGAGCGGCGATTAACCCAAGGTAAAATGGCTGCGCCAGATAGAACCGGGCAACGAGGGCACATGGAAGAACATCGCCGCTCAAAGCCTATCATCGCGTTGACGCTCGAAGCCCGTCATCACGTTCTTGCGATCGCAGGCGGCGCACTTGCCCAGGGAGGAACCTCCCGGGCGCAGCGTCGGACGAACCCTCCACGATGGTCGCCCACGCCGTGCCGGTGGTCGGATCAAGTCGGGACTTCTTCGTGGTCGCCGATCTATCGTATGCGACGTCGTCCTGCCGTCAGCTTTGAGCTAGCCCAGCCTGAACCGATACTGCGTCACCTGGCGGGATGTCTCGCCGGGACGAAGCAACGCCTGCGGGAAATAGGGGCGGTTCGGCGCGTCGGGCCAGACCTGTCCTTCCAGGCAGAAGCCGGCATTGGCCTTGTACATGCGGCGGCCAAGGCCGGGCACATCGCGCGCCACCTTGTGGCCGGCATAGAACTGGATGCCCGGCTCCGTCGTCCAGCATTCCATCTCCACGCCGGAGCGCGCCGCCTGCGCCCACGCCGCCTGCCTGAGCGGCCCGCGCTGCGAAGCCAGGCAGAAATTGTGATCGTACTCGACCGTATCGCCGGGACGGCGGACCGGGCGGGCTTGACGGAAGTCGAAGGGCGTGTTCTCGACCGGCTGCACGACGCCGGTCGGGATCAGCTCGTCATCGACGGGCAGGTAGGCGCCGGCGTTCAGCATCATCCGATGGCCAAGAATATCGCCGGAGCCGCCGTCGTCGAGATTGAAATAGGAATGGTGGGAGAAATTGCAGAGCGTCGGCTGATCCGTCGTCGCTTCCAGGTCGAGCTGAAGGATGCCGCCGGCCTTGAGCCGATAGGTCGCAGCAACCTCCAGCGTGCCGGGAAAGCCCATCCAGCCGTCGGGATCGGTGAGACGGAGCGTAGCGAAGTCGGCCCCTATTGCGCCGATCCTCCAGACGCGCTTGCCGGCGCCGGCCGAGCCCCCATGCAGCAGATGCTTGCCGAGGAAATTGGTGTCGGCCTGGTAGCGCACGCCGTCGATGGTGAAACGCCCGCCGCGCAGCCTGTTGGCATAGCGGCCGACGACCGCGCCGAAATAGGGCGAATGGCCGAGATAGTTCTCGAACGTATCGAAGCCGAGCACCAGCGGCGCGTCGTGGCCTTCGAGGCGCAGATCCTGGAGCACGGCCCCGTAGGTGAGGATGGCGGCCGAGAGGCCGCCGCCCTTGATCCGTATGCGGTGCACCGCCGTGCCATCGGCCGCGGTGCCGAAGACTTCACCCCCCTCGCCCATCGTCGATTCAGAGCCCCAGTCCGCCGATGCAGACATATTTGGTGTCGAGATAGTCGTCGATGCCCTGGTGGCCGCCCTCGCGGCCGAGGCCGGATTCCTTCATGCCGCCGAACGGCGCCTCGGGCGTGGTGATGACACCCTCGTTGACGCCGACGAGGCCGTATTTCAGCCCCTCCATGACGCGGAAGGCACGGCCGAGATCGCCCGTGTAGAAATAGCAGGCAAGCCCGTAGATCGTGTCGTTGGCGAGCGCGACGGCGTCCTCCTCCTTCTCGAAGCGATAGACCGGCGCGACGGGCCCGAAGATCTCCTCCTCGGTGAAGCGCATCTCGGGCGTGGCACCGGCGATCACGGTCGGCTCGAAGAAGGTGCCGCCGAGCGCATGGCGCTTGCCGCCGGCGACGACCTTGCCGCCCTTGGCCTTCGCATCCTCGATGAATTCCTCGACCTTCTCCACCGCGCGTTCATCGATCAGCGGGCCCTGCTGGGTGCCTTCCTCGAGCCCGGCGCCGACCTTGAGCTTGCGGCTCGCCTCGGCGAGCTTTTCGACGAATTTGTCGTGGATGCCGGCCTGCACGTAGAAGCGGTTCGTGCACACGCAGGTCTGGCCGGAATTGCGGTATTTGGCGGCGATCGCGCCGGCGACCGCGCGGTCGAGATCGGCATCGTCGAAGACGAGGAACGGCGCGTTACCGCCGAGTTCCATCGAGACCTTCTTGACCGTTTCGGCCGCCTTCCGCAGCAATATCTTGCCGACCTCGGTCGAGCCGGTGAAGGTGATCTTGCGCACGATCGGGTTCTCGCAGATCTCGTCGCCGATCTCGCCGGCCGATCCCGTCACGATGTTGACGACGCCCTTCGGGATGCCGATCTCCTCGCAGAGCGCGCCCCAGGCGAGGCCCGAATAGGGGGTCTGCGAGGCGGGCTTCACCACGGCCGTGCAGCCGGCGGCGAGCGCCGGCCCGATCTTGCGGGCCAGCATCGAGGACGGGAAGTTCCAAGGCGTGATCGCGCCGATGACGCCGACGGGCTCGCGGTTGATGAGGATGCGCCGGTCGGCCCAGGGCGACGGCACGATGTCGCCATAGGTACGGCGGCCCTCCTCCGCGAACCAGCGGATGTAGCCGGCCGAGGAGCCGATCTCGCCCTTCGATTCGGTCAGCGACTTGCCCTGCTCCATGGTGAGCAGCTCGGCGAGCGAATCCTGGTTGTCCAGAAGCGCGTCGGCGAGCTTGTGCAGCAGCTTGGAGCGATCGAGTGCCGAGGTCTTGCGCCAGGATTTGAAGGCTTCCGCCGCCGCCTCGATGGCGCGGCGGGTCTCGGCCTTGCCGGCTTTCGGCACGGTGCCGATCTTCAGGCCGGTCGCCGGATTGATCACGTCGATGGTGGCGCCGGAGTCCGCCTGCACCCATTCACCACCGATGAGGTTGGCCTGACGCATGTAATGGCTGGTTTTCTGAAGCATGAGAGCCTCCTTTCGCGGCGCCTCGGAGCGAAACTCTAGCGGGCGCCTATTTTTCTGATCTCGTCGACGAGTTTCGGGTCGGCGGGGATGCCGTCCTCAAGAAACCGCCGACGCATATCGCGCCGCCTGGCGCCCGGCAAGCGGGCGCCTTCGGTTCCGGCGACAGCCTGCGCCATTTCGGCGAAACGGGCAACCGCGCCCTGGCCGAATGCCGAGGGGTCGATGGCGATCAGCAACTGGCCGGTGCCGGGCGGCGGCCCCTTGTCGTCGAAGAAACTCGTCTGCTCATGCGCATAGTTGGCGCCGGTGAGCCCGGCGGCAAGAAGCTCGACCATCAGCGCCAGCGCGGTGCCTTTGGCGTCGCCGAGCGGCGCCATCGTGCCGGCCAACGCCGCGTTGGGCTCGGTCGTGGGCTTTCCGGCGGCATCGAAGGCCCATCCTTCGGGGATAGCCTCGCCCTTCTGGGAGGCCGCCATGATCCTCCCGCGCGCCACTTTCGACAGCGACACGTCCACCACCACGGGCTCGTCTTCGGCGGCAGGGCAGGCAAAGGCGATCGGGTTGGTGCCGAAGAGCGCCCGGTTGCCGCCCCAGGGCGCCATGGCGCCCGGCGAATTGGTGAAGAAGAGCGCCACCAGACCGCGTTCAGCCAGCGCCTCGACGGTCAGGCCCGCCACGCCGGCATGGTGCGAACGGAATATCCCGGCCGCGGCGATGCCTTGCGCAGGCGCGATTTCGGCAAGTTCCTCGATCGCCGTTTCCAATGCCGGGAAGGCGAAGCCGAAGCCGGCGTCAACCGAAATCGTTCCCGGCCTGATGCGGTTTACTTCCGGCGCGATCCGGCCGTTGACCTTGCCCGCTTTCGCCTGCGCGGCATAGGCCGGCGCGCGGCGCAGGCCGTGCCCGCCCTGCCCGCAAAGCTCGGCGCCGACCAGCGCGCGCGCCACGGACGCCGCATTCTCGGCAGACGTGTTCGACGCCTCGAGCGCGGCCGCGACCAGCGCTTCGGCGTCGGCCGGCGGCAGCCTGATCTCGCTCATGAAGACTTCTCCAGATGTGCGATCACCAGATCCGCTATCAGGTTGGAGACGCGCACATTCGATTCCTCGGTCACCCCGGCGATGTGAGGCGTCAGCACTAGATTGGCAAGTCCGGCGAACTTTTTCCCCGCTTCCGCCGTCAGCGGTTCGGTCTCGAAGACGTCGAGCGCCGCGCCGCCGATTGCCCCGCTCCGCAGGGCTTCGGCGAGCGCCTCTTCGTCGACCACGCCGCCGCGCGCGGCGTTGATGAGGACCGCGCCCTTCCGCATGGTCTTGAACTGGCGCCCGCCGATCATGTGCCGCGTACTTTCGGTCAACGGAACGTGCAGGCTGACCACGTCGGCGGTTTCAAGGAGCCCCTCGAGCGACACGTTGCGGGCGAGTTGCCAGGCCGGATGCGCGGCTTCGAGGTAGGGATCGAAGGCGACGATCTGCATGCCATAGGCCTGGGCGCGCCAGGCGACCTCGCGCGCAATCGAGCCGAGGCCGACGAGACCCATGGTCTTGCCGGCGATCTCGTTGCCGACCGCCTTTTGACGCGGCCATTCGCCGGCGAGGACTGAGGCGGTCGAAAGCCAGGCACGGCGGTGCAGCATCAGCGCCGCCGTCATCACATATTCGGCAACGGAAAGGTCGTTGGCGCCGGTCGCCGGATAGACCGCGACCTTCCTTGCCTTGCAAGCCTCCACGTCGATATTGTCGAGCCCGACGCCGAGACGGCCGACGCATTTCAGCTTCGCCGCGCCGTCCAGCACTGCGCCGCGCACCTGCGTGCGGTTGCGCACGATCAGCACGTCCAGATCCTTGACCGCATCCGCCAGTTCGTCCGGCCTGTCGACCAGGCCGGGATCGTAACGGGTCTCGTATTTGGCCTTCAGCCGCGCGACCGCGGCATCGTCCATAAATTCGGTGATGAGGATGGAAGGCATCGATAAGCTCGCTCCATTGCGGGCCGGCGATATCGCAAAATTCCGCCGGCTGGATTATATTCCTCACGTCAATGGATCACGACCGGCACCGACATGACCCGTGAGGAAATCATCGAGAAATTGAAGGCCATGGAGCCGGAACTGCGCGCGCGGGGCATTACGCGCATGCAGATATTCGGCTCGCGCGCCCGCGGCGACGAGCGGCCGGACAGCGACCTGGATTTGCTGATCGAATACGAACGGCCTACGGCCGCGTCCGGCTTCGATTTCTTCGGCATTGGCCCTGACCTAACGGAGGCGCTGGGCGTCGAAACCAATGTCGTCGGGGACCATAGCGGAATGAAGCCACGTTTTCGGCGCGAAATCAGCCGCGATCTCGTGACGGTATTCGGATGAACCCCTCCCGCCGAATCGCGCATCGTCTTCTCGACATGCTTGAGGAGATCAACAGGATACGTGAGACGCTTGACGGGGAGACGTTCGAAAGCTTTCGCAACCACAGGCTGAAACGGCCTGCGGTCGAACGCATGCTCGAAATCATCAGCGAAGCGTCCCGGCATGTTCCCGATGAGGTGAAATCCGCTTATCACAATGTCCCGTGGCGAAAGATCGCGGGGGTGGGCAATATACTTCGTCATAGCTATCACGAAACGGATCCTGCGATCTTATGGGATATCTATGAGAACCATCTGTCGCAGCTGGAGAATACGATCCGCGCAGTGCAACCCCGCTATCCGGATGTCGAGAACGACTGAATACGTCACGCGCTCCGATAAAGCTTGGTCATGACGAACTCGCGATGGCCGAGGGATTCCGCCGCCGTGAACCGGCCGTTCGCGGTGCGCACGATCATCTCGATCAGGGCGTCCCCGGCCTGGTCGATCGTCATGTCGCGCCGCAGGATGCCGGTGACGTCGACGTCGATGTGCTCGCTCATGGTGCGCAGCGTGCGCGGATTGGCGGTGATCTTGATGACCGGCACGATCGGGTTGCCGACGATGTTGCCCTGCCCGGTCGGGAAGGTGTGGACGACATAGCCGCCCGCCGCCATCAGGGTCACGCATTCGGCGGCCGCCGACGACGAATCCATGAAATAAAGGCCCTTGCCGGATTTCGGCTGCTCCGCCGGCTCGAGGATATCGATATATTTCGAGGTGCGGCCGATCTTCTCGAGATTGCCGAGCGCCTTCTCCTCGATAGTCGTCAGCCCGCCCTCGATGTTGCCCTTGGTCGGCTGCGATTCGGAAAGGTCATCGACCTTGTTCGCCTCGATGACGTCGTCCTGATAGGCCTTCCACATCCGGTACCAGCGCTCGCCGACCTCCGGATTGATGGCGCGCGCCTTGGCGATATGCTCGCCGCCGGTGATCTCGGAAGTCTCGCCGAAGACGCCGTAGATGCCCTCGGGCAAAAGCTTGTCATACATGTTGCCGACCGTCGGGCAGGAACCGAGGCCGGTCGTCGTGTCGCTCTCGCCGCATTTGGTCGAGACCCATATGTCGGAGATCGGGCATTCCTCGCGCTGCAGCTCGGAAGCATACTGGACATATTCCTGCGCCTTGCGAGAGGCGTCCATGATGGTCTTGAGATCGCCGTTCTTCTCGATCGAGAAGCCGGTCACCGGCTTGCCAGTCTCGGCGATGCCGTCGACGATCTTCTTGGTCCAGCCCGGCTCGATGCCGATGACGATTGCCGCCGCGACGTTCGGATTTGCACCGGTGCCGATCATGGTGCGGAAATGCAGGTCGAGGTCGGCGCCGAACTGCAGCCGTCCATAGGAATGCGGCAGCGCCAGCGTGCCCTTGATGTTGTTGGCGACCGCCTCGCAGGCGGCGTTGGAAATGTCGTCGACCGGCAGGATGACGACATGGTTGCGCACGCCGACGCGGCCGTTGTCGCGCCGGTAGCCCTTGAAGGTCAGGTTGGAATATTTCGAAGCCATGGCTTTTGTCCGGAAATGAATGAAGGATCGCGGCGGCCGAAAGGCCCTACCAGCGCTTGGTCTTGAGATTATGCACGTGGACGTGGCCGCCCTTCTCCACATCGGCGACGAAGCGGCCGATGTCCTCGCCATACTTGATGGCGGTGTCGTCCTTCTTGAGATTCTTCAATGCCACCTTGTGGCCGATCGGAACGTCGGATTTGGCCTCGACCTCGAAGGTCGAATCGTCTGCGGTGACGACGCCGAGCAGCTTCATGCCCTTGGTGACGCCTTCCACGACCACCACCGCGACGTTATCCTTGTGCTCGTGTGCCAGAACATGCGGTATCGCCATCCGACCTCGCCCTTTCGCTGCCAATCCGTTCAGTCTTATATAAGACATAAGATATAGGTTCTGGCGGAGTCAATCGCGCGCAGGTAGATTGACTGCGTGTTTTGCAGGGGATGACCGCATGGCGGAAACGAGCGCGGGCGTAACGTTCAGCTACCGGCCGCTCTACATCCAGGTGAAGGACAGCCTGATCCGGCGGCTGATCGACGGCGCGTGGCAGCCCGGCCAGATCATCCCTTCGGAGACCGACCTCGCGCGCGAGATCGGGGTGAGCCAGGGCACCATCCGCAAGGCGCTCGACAGCATGACGGCTGAGAATTTGCTGGTCCGCCGCCAGGGGCGCGGCACCTATGTCGCCGAGCCTGCCGAAAGCCGGATCCTCTTCCAGTATTTCCGCATCGTGCCCGACAGCGACGAAGCCTCCTTTCCCGATTCGCGCATCCTCGACTGGTCGCGGGAAAAGGCGACCGAGGCCGAAAGGGAAAGCCTTGCGCTCCCCGAGGGATCGCATGTGTGGCGCATCGCCCGCGTCCGCGATCTCGGCGGAATGCCTGCGATCGCCGAGACGATCTCGCTATCGGCCGCGCGCTTCGCCGGCTTCGACGCCCTGCCCGCGATCCCCAACAACATCTATCGGCTCTATTCGGAGAAATGGGGCATCACCATCGCGCGGGCCCGCGAGAAGCTGAAAGCCGTCGCCGCCTCCAGCGCCGACGCCGATGCGCTCGGCTGCGCGGAAGCCACGCCACTTCTGAGGATCAGCCGGGTCGCCTTCGACCTGGAAGGCAACCCGGTCGAGCTGCGCGTCTCGCGCTGCCTGACCGAAAACGTCCATTATCTTTCCGAGCTTCGCTAGAGCCTTTCATGGTTAGCTAGAAGCAGTTCTGTTTCTCCGATGGCGAGGCGATCCGCCAGGAGGGCGGCGCGGGGCGTACCGGTGGTACGGCC
>MKRJ01000053.1 GCA_001896885.1 Rhizobiales bacterium 65-79
CAGCGCATCGCTTACAGCGTCTCAAGCATCGACCAGTCGTTCACGCAGACCTACCCGCAGGCCTATTCGAGCGGGACGTCGTCCCAGCAACTCCTCGCCGACGCCCAGTCGCGTTGGCAGAACGCGCTTGCCGGCTTTCAGGACACGATGCGCGTGCAGGCGGGCGTCGTCACCAATCTCAACACTACCCGCACGCAAATCAACGCGCTGGTCTCTTCGAGCCAATCGGCGACCGGCGCGCTGCAGGCCGCGCAATCGGGCAACCAACTTGTCGCCCTTCAGACCACGCAGCTCGCCGATCTCACCGCCCTCATGGCGTCGATCGCGCGTGCGCAGAGCCTTGACGCCGCGCGCACGCTCGAGACGCAGGCTCAGGCGCAAGCGCAGACCACCAACTTCCTCAACTACGGCGCAGGCTATCAGCCCGGCTCTGCGCAGATGTTCCACTAATGCGCGGTCGGCTCCTCAATCTGCCTGCCGTTGCGCGTGCCCTTGGCTTCGCGGTTGTCGCCATCGCGATCGTCGCCGCCGCATTGCACTTCCGCACCCCCCCGCGGCGCATCGAGCCGCGCTCTGCGGATGCACCGACATCGCCGGATCCGCTCGCTGAAGAACTCAAGCGGTGCCAGCTCATCGCCGACCAGGCCAAGGACGATCCTGCTTGCGAGGCGGCCTGGGCCGAAAGCCGCCGCCGCTTCTTCACCTATCCCGCTGCATCCGCGCCCACCTCCGCGCCGGCGGCCAAAGGTCCGGGCAGGTAAGCACCATGGGCGGCACGGGCGTCATCGACAATTTTCTGGGCACCTTCACCCAGTATATCGATTCCGGCTTCGGCTTGGTGCAGGGCGATGTGCGCTGGCTTGCCAGCGTGCTCATCGCCATCGACATCACGCTGGCGGGTTTGTTCTGGGCGATGGCGCCCGACGAGGACGTGCTCGCGCGCTTGATCAAGAAGACCCTCTATATCGGGCTCTTCGCCTTTATCATCGGCAACTACAACAACCTCGCGCAGATCATCTACAACAGCTTCGCTGGCCTCGGCATCAAAGCCGGCGGCGGCACCATGAGCGCGGCGCAGCTCCTGCTGCCTGGCAAGATCGCCGAAGTCGGTATCGACGCAGGCAAGCCGATACTCACCGCCATCTCCGGCATGATGGGCTTCACCAGCGTCTTCGCCAACCTGGTCCAGATCATCATCCTCCTGGTGGCCTGGCTGATCGTCGTCATCAGCTTCTTCGTGATGGCGATCCAGCTTTTCGTAAGCCTGATCGAGTTCAAGCTGACAACATTGGCGGGCTTCGTGCTCGTTCCCTTCGGGCTCTTCGGCCGCACGGCGTTCCTGGCGGAGCGGGTGCTCGGTAATGTCGTTTCGAGCGGGATCAAGATTCTCGTGCTTGCCGTCATCATCGGCATCGGCTCCACTATCTTCAATCAGTTCACCGCGGGCTTCAACAATCCCCCGACCATCTCCGACGCGCTGACCCTGATCCTCGCCGCGCTGTCGCTCCTCGGTCTCACCATTTTTGGTCCCGGAATCGCCAATGGCCTGATCGCCGGCGGGCCTCAGCTCGGCGCCGGCGCTGCCGTTGGCACGGGATTGGCCGCGGCGGGCATCGGGGCAGCGGGAATCGCTGCGACCGCCGGCGGTCTCGCCGCGGCCGGTGGTGGGATCGCGGGGACGGCACGCACAGGAGCCGCCGTGGCGGGTGGCGCCAACGCAGCCTATCGCGCGGGCGGTGCGATGGGCGTGGCGCAGGCTGCCGGCTCGGTCGCCATGAGCCCGCTTCGGCGCGCGGCTGCCAGCTTGCAAGAAAGCTTCGCTTCGGGCGAGCGCGCGGTGATGCGCGGGAACGCCCGCCCAGCATCAGGGACAGGCGGCGCGTCCGCTTCTTCAAACAGTCCGCCTGCCTGGGCGCAGCGCATGAAGCGAAGCCAGACCATCAATCGCGGCGTCAGCGCCGCCGACCACGCAATCCGCTCCGGCGATCGGCCGAGCGGCGGGCACCAGGTCGATCTTTCCGAGGGGGAATAATCCATGTTCCGACGATCGACCGTGCGGTATGGCAAGACGCCCGAACCCGAGACGCCGTATCAGCGTGCCGGTCAGGTCTGGGACGAGCGGATCGGCTCCGCCCGCGTCCAAGCGAAGAACTGGCGCCTCGCCTTCTTCGGCGCGCTCGCGCTCAGCGGCGGGCTCGCGGGCGGTCTGGTGTGGCAATCGGCGCGCGGCACCATCACGCCGTGGGTGGTGCAGGTCGACAAGCTCGGCCAGGCCCAGGCGATCGCGCCCGCCACGGCGGATTACCAGCCGACTGACCCGCAGATCGCGTGGCATCTGGCGCGCTTCATCCAGGAAGTGCGCGGCATTCCCGCTGATCCCGTGGTGCTGCGTCAGAATTGGCTCGACGCCTATAACTATGTCACCGACAAGGGCGCGCTGGCGCTCAACGACTACGCGCGGACCAACGATCCGTTTTCCAAGGTCGGCAAGAACCAGGTCTCCGTCGACGTCGCGAGCGTCATCCGCGCCTCCGACAACAGCTTCCGCGTCGAATGGATCGAGCGCCATTACGTCGACGACGCGCTCGCATCGACCGAACGCTGGAGCGCCATCCTCACCATCGTCCTGCAGACGCCGACCGACGCCGATCGGCTCAAGAAGAATCCGCTCGGCGTGTACGTCCATGCCCTCAATTGGTCAAAGGAGCTCGGCTGATGCGCCCGCTTGCGATCTCGTCGTTGTTGCTTGCCTCTCTGTCTCTTGGCGCATGCGCCACCACATGGAAGCCGCCACAGATCAGCTACGACAATACGCCGAAGCCTGCGGTGCTTCAGGCCGACCCACCCAAGCCGGTGCAGATTGTAGAACTGCCGAAGCCGCTGCCTCTACCGGGCCAGCTCAAACCGTTGCCGGGGAATTCCAAACTTCCGCCGGAAGCCGCTGATCCGCACGTGCGCGTTGACCGCGCCAACGGCGCAGCGCGGGTGCAGCCGACACGGTCCGGATATCTGAACGCGATCGAGGTCTATCCATTCTCCGATGGCGCGCTCTATCAAGTCTATGCCGCGCCAGGCGAAATTACCGACATCGCGCTGGAGCCGGGCGAGCAGTTGACCGGATCGGGGCCAGTCGCGGCGGGAGACACCGTGCGGTGGATCATCGGCGACACGGAGAGCGGCGCTGGACCGGCGAAGCGTGTCCACATCCTCGTAAAGCCCACCCGCCCAGATCTCATCACCAATCTCATCATCAACACCGATCGCCGCACCTACCATCTCGAGCTGCACTCCGATGACAAGACGTACATGGCGTCGGTTTCCTGGGCCTATGCGCAGGACCAGCTCATCGCGCTCCGCCAGCAGAATGCCGCCGCCGAAGCGGCGGCGCCTGTCGCCACCGGCGTCGACATCAACGCGCTCAATTTCCGCTACCGCATCGAGGGCGACAATCCGCCGTGGCGTCCGCTTCGCGCCTTTGACGACGGCAGACAGGTCTTCATCGAATTCCCGACCGGCATCTCCCAGGGTGAGCTCCCGCCGCTATGGGTCATCGGCGCGGAAGGCGATGGCCAACTCGTGAACTACCGGGTCCGTGGCAATCACATGATCGTCGATCGTCTGTTCGCCGCGGCTGAACTCAAGCTCGGCGGCAAGCATCAGGAGATCGTTCGTATCGTCCGCACCGACGGAAGGCCGCGGCCGTGACAGACGAAGCCCGAAACGAGGAGCGGCCAGCCGAGGCCGAGCGTCCGCCCGAAGAGATGCGGCTGCGCGCCGGGCGGCCGCCCGTGACGCGCCTGTCCCGCAAGGTCCTGCTCGGCGTGGGTGCGGCCGCCGCCATCGGCGTCGGTGGGGCCCTCCTTTTTGCCCTGAAACCTCAACACCACACTTCAGGGACCGAACTCTTCAGCACGAACAACCGCAACACACCCGACGGGCTGGCGAACCTTCCCCGCGACTACACGGGACTCCCGAAGCCCGTGCCGCAGCTGGGGCCGCCGCTGCCCGGCGATCTCGGCAAACCCATCCTCAACGCCGGCGCGCCCGCACCTGGAATGCCGATGCCCGGTCCGAGTCCCGAAGAGCAACGACTTGCTCAAGAGATGGAAGCAGCGCGGACCAGCCATCTGTTCGCCACGACAAATGTCGCGGCAGGCTCGGTGACGCCTTCACCGACCGCCGGCACCCCAGACCCGGCACCGGCGAACACGTCGGCCGACCTTACATCTCAGGATCACAAGCTCGCTTTCCTGAATGGCAACATCGACCGCCGCACCACGAGCCCTGATCGCGTCCAAGAACCGGCTAGTCCCTATGTGCTGCAGGCTGGCGCTGTGATCCCGGCGTCCCTGATCACCGGACTCCGTTCAGATTTGCCGGGTCAGGTCACAGCGCAGGTGACAGAGGACGTCTATGACAGTCCGACGGGCAAGACGCTGCTGATCCCACAAGGATCACGTCTGATCGGCCAATACGATGCGCAGATTGCATTTGGCCAGTCGCGCGCCTTGCTCGTCTGGAACCGTCTCATCATGCCGAACGGCAAATCGATCGTCCTGGAGCGCCAACCTGGCGCTGACACCGAAGGCTACGCTGGCCTTGAGGACGAGGTCGATAACCATTGGGGCATGCTGTTCAAGGCCGCTCTTCTTTCGACTGTCCTGAGCGTTGGAACGGAGGTCGGCATGAGCGGCAACAATAATGGCTCGCTTGCCGAAGCAATCCAACAGGGGATGTCGCAAAGCATTAACCAGACTGGACAGCAAGTGGTCAGCCGCTCGCTCAACATTCAGCCGACGATCACGATCCGGCCTGGTTTCCCGGTTCGTGTGATGGTTACCCACGATCTGGTCCTCGAACCGTACGGAGCATGAAGAAACAACATGGCAAAGCTCAAGCTCGCTGCAATCGAAGAGATCAAGCCAGTCAAACTCACAGTCGAGTTGCCCGCGTCAGTGCACCGCGATCTCCTTGCCTACGGAGCAGTGCTTGCGCGTGAAACCGATCATGCTGCAATCGAACCCGAGAAGCTCGTAGCTCCGATGTTGGCGCGATTCATGGCAACAGACCGGGTTTTCGCGAAATTACGAAGAAGCTTGTCGCAGAAGGTGCCGTGAGCGCGATTCATCGCGCATAAAGGAGAGGAAGCGGCCGAGGACAGCGTCTTCCGCATCTGGAATCCAGGCGAGTTCAACCTGAAGCCAGGCATCTTCCTCATCGATTGGCCGGTAAACGACTCCCGGAAATACGACTTCAGACTGGCTCACCGTCGCTAGGGTAACTCCCAAACCCGCGCCTACGAGCGCGAACACGCTTTGCTTGCTTGCCGCATGCATGTGAAACTTAACGCCGCTTCCGAGGAATGCGGCATAGAACTCCCGGGCAGACTGACTTTCATCCCATCCTTGAACCAGGAATATTTCGTCACGTAACACATCCCAGTCGACCGCCCTGCGCCCGGAAAGAGGGTGCCCCTGCGGCAGCGCCGCGACTATGCGTTCGCGGTAAAGGGGCTCGGACGTTGCATGTGGCCATAGGGTATGGCTGGTCATCAGGGCGGCATCGAGCCGACGATCCGCCAGCGCGACTTGGATGTCACGCTCGTTCATCTCGAATATCGTTAGAAGCACATCGGGGTGCATCTCCCGCCACCTTGAAAGCAAAGTCCGCATGGGCTCGCCAATAGGCGGCATACGCACGCCAAGCCGAACCTTCCCGACCTTTCCCGTACCGTTCTGGTGTCCCGACGTCATGACGGCATCGATATCGGCGAGTGCGCGCCGGACAAACATCAGCACCGCCTGGCCGCCCGTCGTGAGACGTATTCCGAAACGGCCTCGCTCAAAGAGCGTTAAGCCGAGCTCTTCCTCCACACGTCCGATCCGGCGACTGATGGTGGATGAGTTCAATCCAAGCGCTTTGGCGGCGCGGGCGAAGGTTCCTGCGTCCGCTGATGCCGTCAGATATCTAAGGTCACGGATTTCCATTGCCGCCACGCCAGGCGTATTCGGACATGGAGATCAAGATTTCGAGTCGCCCCTCAAATCCTTTATTAGTCGATCGTCTCAGGCACACACTGGACACTATGACGTTTCGCGTAAGATACCGCGGCAGGATAAATGGCGCGATGCGACAGCAGATTGTTGCGAGGTCATCGGACCGCCCCACGAACGGCATACATACGCTCGTCACAATTGACTCCATTCATGACTATGCCGCCAGCAGGCGATGCTCTCACTTCCTCTTCGCGGCCAATATATTTTCAGATCCATCGACTTTGGTTGGTTGCTTTTGCCTTAGCCAGATTTGGAATCTATCGAGATACAGATAGATTACCGGCGTCGTATAGAGTGTGAGCAACTGACTGAGTGCCAGCCCCCCAATCATCGCGTAGCCGAGCGGCTGACGTAATTCCGAGCCCGTGCCATTGCCGAGCGCGAGCGGAACTCCGGCAAGCAAAGCCGCCCCCGTCGTCATCAGGATGGGGCGGAAGCGCAAGAGGCACGCCTCGCGAATGGCCTGAACCGGTGGAAGGTGACGGTCACGCTCGGCAACAATGGCAAAGTCGACCAGCATGATGCCGTTCTTCTTGACGATTCCGATCAACAGGATGATTGCGATGAT
>MKRJ01000054.1 GCA_001896885.1 Rhizobiales bacterium 65-79
GGTAGCATTGTATCCAGAAATGCGGAACTATCTTACGAGGCATTTTTACACTGTAGGATAGTACCATGGGGACGTGATCCTGCAGCTGTGATGGCGCGTCCATGAGCGCCGCTCTGGGCTCTTCAAAAGATTAGCCATTTTCCCCACCCACAGCGACGATGCGCTTGAGTGATCGAACAATCAAACTTGAATTCCACAGGCGGGAAAGGGGCCGACAGCTGCACGACCGCTTTTAGGCGGCACGGCTGCGACAGCGGTTGTCAGCTTGTCGAGGGCGCGTTCCCGAGGAACAGCGACGTGTGCCTTCCAGCGCCGGCCATTCTCCTTAGATTGGCGGTTCGATGCGCGATCCGGCGAGATGAGTTTCCGCGCCACCCGAGAAGCCGCCGCCAAGAGCCCCGACTTGCTAACTCGCTGGGACCAGCCATAATCGCGACATGGTCAAGATCTTCCTCGGCGTTACCCACAGGCCGTGGTTCGACTTTCTCGCGGGCATCGCTCCCGAGGAAGTCAATTTTTGGCAGCCGTCCGGGGCGGGCGAGTTTAAGGCGCTGCAACCGGGCGACCTCTTCCTGTTCAAGCTGAAGGGGTCCGACGCGGCGATCGCCGGTGGCGGCGTGTTCGGCCACGCATCCCTTGCGCCGCTCTCGCTCGCCTGGGACGCCTTTGGCCGGAAAAACGGCAACGAGTCGCTCGCCAACATGCGCTCGACGATCGCGAAACTGCGCCACCAGAGCGCACCGCTGGGGCCGCGCGAGGACCCGGTGATTGGATGCAGGATTCTTACCGAGCCTTTTTTCTGGCCGAGGGACCGCTGGATTCCGGTGCCGGACAGCTTCTCGCGGAATATCGTGGTCGGGAAGGGTTATTCGACCGACACCGACGAGGGACTACGCCTCTGGCAAATGGTCGGCGAGCGGCTCGCAACGACGCCTGCCGCGCCCATGCTAGTAACCGGTGACCGCTACGGCAAGCCAGTGCAGATGCGGCAGCGGCTCGGCCAAGGCGCCTTCCGCCTCTCGGTGACGGATGGCTACGGCCGCAGCTGCGCGGTCTCAGGCGAGAAGACCCTGCCGATCCTCGATGCGGCGCACATCCGCGCCTATGCGGATGGCGGTGACCACGAGATGTCCAACGGCCTGCTACTGCGCACCGACATCCATCGCTTGTTCGACCTCGGCTACGTTACGGTGACCGATCGCAACTGCTTCGCAGTCAGCGAACGGCTGAAGGCGGACTTCGACAATGGCCGCCACTACTATGCGATGCAAGGCACCGAGATTGCGATGCCGCGTCCTGGGTTCGCATCGCCGGCGCCCGAGACGCTCAGATGGCACCGCGAGAACCGGTATTTAGGGTGAATCCCGCCTGCTTGGACCCCGGTACTATGTCTAATCCGCGACTTTGATTTGGTCCGCCCTTCGCCGGCCAAAGAGAAATCGTGTTTCAATTTCGGTCGCATCGAAGACAAGATCATCTGGTGGGATCCGGGGGACAGCAGAAAATCGCTCGAATTATTGCAATCTTCCTTCGAACAGGTTTGGATACAGAAAATCGCCATCCTATAACCGCATGGCGGCGGTTATCGTTGCCGGTGCAGGGGGAAGGGGATGGATCACAAGGGAACGAAGGCCGCGCTACTTACCCGCGCGCGTGCGACTGCCCGGATGCTCGTCGAGCACGCGGCGACGCCTCAGGCGCGCGCCGACGTCTGCCTCGACCTTGTCGCCGACATTGGAAGCGACCCCCGCCACGACGCGTTCCGCCGTATCCTCCATGCGCTTCCCCCCGATGAGCGCCACTACTGGATCGGCACGCTCTACACGTTGATGCTGCCAACTAAGGTCCGCCGCTCGCAGGCGACCTACTTCACGCCGCCGACTGTGGCCGACGCGGTGGTCGACCTCGCCATCGAGGCGGGCTTCGACCTGGCGACGGACGACGTGCTCGATCCCGCGGCGGGAGGGGCGGCGTTCCTGTCGAGGCTGGCGGGACGGATGGCAACCGCGGGACTGAAGGCCGAGGAGGTGGCATACCGTCTGAACGGCATCGAGATCGACAAGGGGCTCGCGATGCTCTCGAGCCGGCTCATCGCGGAGAGGCTGGGCTCCCCCCTGCCGCGCGAGGTCATCCTCACCGGCGACGCCCTGCGGGTGACGATCCCAGCATCCTACGGCCTCGTCATCGCCAATCCTCCCTACGGCCGCATAGCTATCGACGACGTCCGCGGCCGGGCCTGGCGCAAGGTCGCCCACAGTGGTCACATCAACAAGTATGCGCTCTTCGCCGAGCTCTGCTTCCGGCATGCCAAGCCGGGCGGCATCGTGGCGCTCGTCATCCCTTCCAGCTTCCGCGCCGGTCCACTATACGACCGTATGCGTGCCTTCATCCGCTCGCAGGCCAACGTGCTGGCGGTCGGCTCGATCGCCGGCAGGGATGGAGTGTTCATCGACGTCGCGCAGGACATCAGCGTGCTGATCGCGCGGAAGGGAGAAGTCCACGATGTGCTGGCGCCGGTGCGCTTTCCCGTCGTCGGTCTCATGCCGTCGACCGATCCGGTGGTGGAGCAGAGACTCCCTGCGAACTCCGGCGACGCCTGGCCCTTGCCCGCAATTGATCCCAAGCTGGTCGGGGGAGCGACACTCGCCGATTACGGTGTAACGGCGCGAGCGGGCTACTTCGTTTGGAACCGCGAGAAGGACCGACTGGTCCAGAAGCTCGGTCAGCGGCAGCGCGGATACCCGCTGGTGTGGGCGAAGAATGTGCGGCCGGGCGAGCCATGCCGGCCAGCCGGCAAGAAGGGAGCCGGCACAGACTTCGTGACCTTTCCTGGCGACAGCGCGGCAATCGTCACCGGACCGGCGGCGGTCATGCAGCGCACGACCAACGACAAGCAGCCGCGCCGGCTGGTGGTCGCGATGGTCGATCCGTCAGTGCAGGCGAAATGGCATGGATTCGTTAGCGAGAACCACACGATCGTGCTGACGGCCGACGACGCCGACAAGCTCGAGCTGGCCGTGCGCCTTCTCAACACGGCCGCCGTCGACCAGCGCTATCGCCGCGTCTCAGGCACCGCGGCCGTGTCGGTCACCTTGCTGAGGCAACTCGACCTGCCGACACCGGCTGCGTTCGCCTCCGCGCTGGTCGACACTGATGACGCCGAGGCGGCCGCGATCCAGGCATATTGGGCCCAACCTGAGACTGTCGACGTCAGATGAGGCGCGACCGCCCCTTCCAGCGGCCGCCGGGCACCGACCTTGGCGATCGTGCCGAGCAGCGTCAGGCCGCGCTAGACAAGCGCCAGGCCCTGCTCTCGAGGATGGCGAAGTCCAACGCCGACCGTAGCGCGGCTGCCGCCGCGACCCCGAAGGTCGCGACACCCGAGCGTCCCCGGCGCGAGGTCGATGGATACATGGACGCACTCGCCGCGCAGATTTTCCACCCGCTGGGTCGGGCAGAGTCGGCCGAGATCACGCCCGCATACGCCAGGCTGGTGCGTTCGGCAGCCGAGGTGGCTAGCGACGGGTCGGTGCAGGTCGTCATGCCCTGGCCACCAGCACGCGTGTCGCCGTCGGCGATCGTGGGCCTGCTAACGATCGCGGCCGTGGCCAGCGCCGAGGCCGAGCAGGTCGATGTGCAGGGCGCATCCGAGAAGGGACGTCGCCGCGCCGACGAGGTGCGCGCCATAGTGTTCCCCTATGCGCGCAGCACGCACGCACAGGCACGGCAGGTACAGGTCGACCGGCATGCACTCGGTGCAGTCAACTTCGAGCACCTGAAGCGCTACATGAACGGAGCCGGCGATGCGGCTAAGGACTTCCATCAGGTCCTCGCACGTGTGAGAAACCTGACCGGCCGGGCCACGGACGGGCGAGACTACGCGGAGTTCGAGCATCCGATACTCGACGAGATCGTGCCGCATGGGCCGCCGAGGGGCGAGCGCTCGTCAAACAGCACGCTGCTGTGGCGGACTCGCACCAAGACCGACATCGCCAAGCAGCGGCGCTCGGGCGAGGGCGACGATCCGGCGAAGGCGTCGTTCTTCCTCTACACGGTCCGCGCCGGTGAGCGCCTCGGCGTCGACCTCCGCGCGATCACGCGTGCCCCGGACTTGCTGATCCTCGATCTGACCCGCAACGCACGCAACCGGCTTGGATGGGACTGGGTGAGGAAGGCGGCGGACATGGTCGCCTGCCTGCGCGAGGTGCATCCCGCCACGGGTATCCTCGCGATCACCGACGACCCTTGGACCTACGGCACCGCGCGCTTCGAGATCCTGGGGACACACAGACCAGGACGCAACGGAAAGGCGATACCGGCAACTGGCCACGTCGCCTATTCGGAGGTGCCCGAGATCGTAAGGTCCGCCGCCACGGGCGACACCACGTTCGAAGGGGGCGGCCGAATCGACGTCGATGGCTTCTTCGGGGACGTCGACCACAACATCGAGGCGCTGCGTCGTCTCGCCAACAGCCTCGCCGACAAGGGCGACGCCGAAGGATCGACGACGGCACGCAACCTCATCGCCACGGTCCGCAGGACCGCCATGCTGCCCGGATCGCTCAGCGAGCTCAGCAGGTTTCTCGAGCGCGAGACGTCGACCGCGGCGGCCGACGACCTGCTCGCGGGCTACCGGGTCACGGCCGATCTCGCGACGCTGAACGATCCGAGGAGCCTCGCCAGCCAGGTCGACGCCGAGGCGGACTCCCTGTCCGGCGCTCGCGAGATGATGCGCAAGCTGGAAGGCGGAACGCCCATGACCACCATGTTGGAGAGTGCGATCCAGCCGGCACTCAGGTCCAGCTCCAGGTCGATCTTCGTGTTCAGGTCGGACCTGGTTGCGGAATTCGCGGCCGACCGCCTGACCGCAAGCCACCCGAAACTCGGCGCGCGGATCGACTCGGAAATCATCCGTTTCGGCGGCGAACGGATGCTGAAGACCGTGGCCGATCTTCCCCCGAACTCGCGCAACCAGTTCAAGCGCGTGGTCGTCGTGGCGCCGACCCGGACCGCAATCCTGACGATGCTCACCCAACCCTGGCTGCCTGAGCAGGTGACGATCCTGGCCGACGCCGACACACTCGCGTTCGCCGTTCGCGACGCTGAGCGGCTGGCCGGCGAAATCGACATCGCGCTGCTCGCAGCTCGCCTGCGCTCGTTCACCGCGAGGGCCAACAAGCGCGTCGAGGAGATCGGCCGGCACCTGGTCCGGTTCGAGATGCCGACGGACGACGTCGAGTTTCCCAACGGATCGGTCATCGACCTGAGCGGCGTGGGCCGCGGCGAGCGCAACCTCGTCGAGATCGAGCTCAAGAACGGCCAGCGCATCATCGCCCGCCGCAGCACTGGGATCGTGCTGCGGGACGACGGCGCGGCGACGACGTTGTTCGTCGAGCGTCCGGCATCTCAGGTCAAGAAGGGCGACGAGGTCTGCGTGATCGGCCACGGCTTCGTGGAGCGCGCCCGCACGCTCGTGAACATCCGGGCGACCGCGGCCGAGGAGATCCGCGACTATCATCAGCTGGTTGTCGAGCGCTTCGCCGCGATGCCCGAGCCCACCGTGATCGCGAAGCTGCGGTCGCTGGTCGCCGCCATGGGCGAACCCGCAGTGTCTGCCGAGACGGCCCGCTATTGGGTCGACCTGGACCGCGAGGTCGACAAGCCGCTGCACGACGTCGTGCCGCATGCGCCGCAGGAGGAGGAGACGTTCATGCGCTTCACCGCCGCGCTCGGCATCTCCGAACGGATGGCGCGCACGTTCTGGCGCTGGGCGGTCGTCGCGCAGCGGTCGCACCGTGTCCGCTATGGCAACGTGTTCCACGACGCGTTCCGCGGCATCCTCACCGATCCCCACGCGGCCATGGCGAGCAACCGCGACCGCACCGACGAGATCCGCACGCTGCGGGCGATGGCGGAAGAGCATGTCGCGATCGTCGACGAAGTTCGGAGTTACAGAGCGTCATGAGGGGAAAAACGAACAGCGAGCTCGCAGCGATCGACGTCGAGCTGAAGGAGGCGGTCTGCGACGCGCTCGTCAATGCGATCGTCGACCGCGTCAGCGGTGCGGACGAGCGCGGCCGGAACCTGCTCGGAAGCTCGCCGCGCCGGGGCATCTTCGCCGGGCAGCTGTTGCCGCGCTTCGACATCACCGGAAACGACGACGAGACGACCGACATCCGCATCGCCGCAGTGGGCATCGATCTCGTGGCGGTCGCCGGGACCGGCGCAACGATGCGGGTGACGCCCCGCCTATCGGTCTACGTCAGGGTCATCCCGGAATGGACCGATCTCGTGGCAGGCGGCGGGGAGCTCGAGTTCGACTTCCGGCTGCGGGCCAACATCCAGCAGCAGATCGACGATGCCATCCGCAACGAGCGCACGCCGGCCTTACAGGCGGCAGGCGTCGACCGTCCCGACTGGAAGGCGATGGACGAGACGAAGCGGTCGAAGGTCAGGGCTGCGCGGGCGCAGATCCTCGCCGAGGTGCGCAGGAAGGCATACGCGGCCCACGGCATCAAGCTGCTGAGCGGCGAGCCGGAGCCTGACCCGGTCGACTCGCAGCTTGGCCAGACCGCCGACGCCGACCCGACCACTCCCGACGACGTGGCGCCGCCGGTCCCGCCGATCGCGCGCCTGGTCCGGGAAGGACGCGAACTACCCCTGACCCTGGTCGATCCGGCGCCGATCCCGGGCAAGTGGAGGCGCCTGGACCTCGACCTGCCGACCCTGGAGTTCGGCTGCGACGCCAGCGACACGGACCTCACCTCGACCGTCGACGCCTACAACCGAACTCTGGCGGACGCGACCGCGGCGCGCCTCGAGGCCTGGGTGATCGGCGAAGGCGCCGGCATCGCCTGGCGGGATGCCACCGTCCAACCGAACGACACACTGTCGGAGACCAACTGGGCCACCGCGATCGCAGGGCTCGCGGCCCGCCCGGTCGATCGCAACCGCATCGTCCCGGACCTGTCACGCGTCGTCGTGAAGGTGGAGCGCCAGACCGATTTCCTCGACGCCACCGCGCTCTCGATGCGCGTCATGCTGGACAACCAGTCGGCCGAACTCTCGCCTCTCGACGCGCGAGGACGCTGCAGCACCGTGTTTAACGCAGGCCTTTCGATCGCGCTGCCTAGCGCCGCGCACCGGGCGCTCCAGCTGGACCGGGTGGAGCCCTCGTATCGTTTCCGCGACCATCTCGACTATCCGGCGATCGGTCTCAACTGCGGCGTCGACGCCCGGACGGATGGCGCGGTGGTGATCCTGCGCACCACGTCCGCGCCGCGCTTCGCGCAGCCACGCATCGTCGCGCGCAACCTCGACCTGCCATTCCAGTTCGCCGTGCTGAAGGATCCGGCCTTCGATGCGTCACGGTTGCTCGCCCTGCCTCGTGCCTACGCCGCCTGGATCGACGGCCAGGAAACACGGCTCAAGGACAAGGTCACGGCGGGACTCGAGCCCGGGGACGCGGCGATCGAAGCGGCGCGGCTGCGCAAGGACATAGCCGCCCAGCGCGCCGAGGCCCGCTACATCGAGCGCGGCGTCGAGCTGCTGATCGCGTCTAAGAAGGTATACGATGCCCTAGCGAGCGGCGGCGGTGGCGACAGGCGGTCGCTCGAGCGGCGCGCGGCGCCGTGGCGAGCGTGGACGATGACCAACGAGGCATTCGCCCTGCGCGACTCGTTCGACGCGAATCGGGGCTGGCGCCTGTTCCAGATGGCGTTCGTCCTAGCGCACGTGCCGGTGTTCGCCTCGAGGATGGACGAGTGGCGAGAGCACCACGACCTTCTGCTCGACGAGGACGGCGTCAGCCTGCTCTACTTCCCGACGGGCGGCGGCAAGTCGGAGGCGTTCTACGGCACGCTGTTGTTCGCGATGTTCCTCGACCGCCTGCGCGGGAAGGACCGCGGCATCACCGCGATGATCCGCTACCCCTTGCGCCTCCTTACGCTCCAGCAGGCGCAACGGCTCCTGACGCTGGTTGTGCGCGCGGAGCTGGTCCGCAAGCGACATGGCGTCGGGGACTGGCCGTTCGAGATGGGCTTCTGGGTTGGCAGCCAGAACACGCCGAATCACTACCGCGACTTCAGGGCGGACATCCCGCTGGCCGCCGATCCCGACCATCCCGACGACGAGGGCCTCGACGGCGAGACCGGTGACGACCAGGAACGCGATCGTGGCCGCCGCTACGTCGAGGCGCGCGAGGCCTACGACAAGATTCCGGACTGCCCCGTCTGTGGTGAGCCCACCGGCCTCAGGCGCGACGAGCGCGACGGGAATTATGGCCGCCGCGCAGCGATCCTATGCTTCAACGACCGGTGCGACTGGAACCGCGAGCATGGCGGGCGCCACCCACTACCCTTCCTGCTTACCGACGACGCGATCTACGCGCGGGCCCCTGCCATCGTACTCGGCACCGTCGATAAGCTGGCGATGCTCGGCCAGAACACCGGCACCATCAGCAAGGTGCTCGGCATGTTCGGCCTCGCGCGCCGGATCGACGAGCGCGGCAACCTGGACAACCCACGCAGCGAGGCCGACCTGAAGCGTGACCCCGGGGCCGACCACTGCGCCAACGTCTTCCCCGCCTATTCGGACGGGGAGCGCGTATTCCGCGACCCATTCCCCTCGCTGATTATCCAGGACGAGGCCCATCTGTTGGAGGAGAGCCTCGGCACCTTCAGCGGCCTGTTCGACACGCTGTTAGACACCATCCTCGAGGACATCGCCGACATGGCTGGCGACGAGCTGGAGGTTGCGCGGCGATGGACGGGCGACGGCTGGGGCGCGGCGCGCATGCCCAAGGTCATCGCGGCGACCGCCACCATTTCGGCGCCAGAGCGGCAACTCGAGACGCTCTACCAGCGCATCCCACTCCGCTTCCCCTATCCCGGACCCGATCTCTACCATTCCTTCTTCGCCGAACCGGCCGCGCCGCCTGCGGCAAACGCGGACCGCGTAGGCCTCGCCGCCTCGCTGCCGTTCGCCCAGGCGCCCGAGGCGACTGCACCGTGGACGCGCCTGTACGTGTCGCTCATGACCAACGACGCGACGCACACGGTTACGACGGTTGGCGTGCTCGCCGCCTTCCACGGCATTATCACCGCACTGTGGGACGGCTTGCTGGACGATGCCCGCCGGGCAGGCACTATTGCCGGTCTCCGCGACGCGGTGTCGCAAGGCAGGACCGGCGACTGGCATCGCGCCGCCATCGACCGCGCCGTGGCCGAGGGCCGCGAAGCCGACATCTTGGCGCTCGTCGACCTCCACCGGATCGCACTCGCCTATGTCACCAACAAGAAGGGCGGCGACCAGATCATTGACGCGCTGAGCGCGGCGGTGGAACACGAGCACCGCCGCATCAAACGGGCGCATGCCGCGTTCGATAGCCGGCTGATCTCCGGCGGCATCGACATGAAGGACATCCAGGCGGTGATGGAGGCCGCCGAGTCGCCGTTCGCCGGCACCGACTATCCCGACGTCACCCGGACCGTACGCAACATCGTGGCGACGTCCGCCATCAGCCACGGCGTGGACGTCGACCGCTTCAACAGCATGTTTTTCGCCGGCCTTCCGTCGGACATCGCCGAATACATCCAGGCGTCGAGCCGCGTCGGGCGCACGCACGTCGGCTTCGTCATGCTGCTGCCTACGCCGCAGAACCGACGGGACCGCTACGTCGTCGAGACCCACGACATCTTCCACCGCTTCCTCGAGCGCATGATCGCGCCGCCTGCCGTCGAGCGCTGGGCCGAGAACGCGATCAAGCGGACGATGGCGTCCTACGTGCAGGCCTGGGCGATGCTGCGAGAGGCGCGCGACTTCATCGCGAAGGACGACGCCCGCAAGTTCGAGGTCGCGCACATGGACCAAGTCAACCGGCTAGCTGCCATGGAGCAGCGTGATCATCTCGCCTTCACCAAGGCTCTGGTCGGGTTCATGCTGCGCGCCAGCGGTTTCGCTGGAAAGGGTGCGGCGCACCTCGGCGCGCCGCACTACGAGGAGTTCTACCGCGGCCTCGTCGACAAGCAGGTCGAGAACTTCGCGCGCGACATCTCGAGCAGGGGAACGATCTCGAGCCTGCGCGACTATTGGAAGGACCTGCCCGCGTTCAAGCCACCTATGACATCGCTGCGCGACGTCGACGAGGCAGGATACATCGTCGCCGCCGCGCGCGATCCGCTCGCGAAGGGGAAGACGACGGACGTCGACAGGCGCGACCTGGCCAAGGTGATGCGCGCCATCAGGACGCAGCGTGGCAGCGCCTCGGAAATGGATGCAGATGGGGGAAGCAATGGCTGACGCTAAGGGAAAAGACTGGCGCACCGCCTCGACGCGGCGACCCGCCACCTTCGGCGCCGCCCGATCAGAACCCGATCCGCTCGAGCCACCGACCATGTCGCGATCGCGCGTCCAGATCGCCGGCTCCTACGCGCCCGGCGTGCTCATGACATGGGAGGGCGGCAAGGGGATCTGCCGCTCGGTCCCGCTGGCCAACGAGGCGAAGGACCTGAAGCCGACCACCATCGCGCTGATCTTCGAGAACCTGCGCGATTCCGTCACGAACTGGCGCGACCGCGCGATCAAGGCGCTACCCGACGCCCTACCCGAACTCGTCCTCGACACGCCGTTCCGCGATTCCAAGACCGGCGAGGCGCGGGTCGAGCGCACCCATTTCCAGATGACCAGCCCGGACAAGGTCGGCTACGTCCCCTATCCGCTGCTCTACCGATGCGGCATCTGCGGATCCACCCGCGAGTTCGGAAGCGTCGGCGACCAGGCGCGGCAGCCGCTGCCGAGGAAGTGCAATGGCCACGAGGCACGCTGGACCCAGGTCGATGTCGTCTACGTCCACTGGTCCGGCGACATCGAACCCCTCAGCCCCTTCAACTACAACTTCGATCCCCAGACCGGCGGCACACGCCAGATCCGCATGTGCACCTGCGGCTCCGCCAGCTTCAGGCTGCGCAACGATGCACCCGTCTTCTCGGAATGGCGATACGTCTGCGAGGGCTGCGGTGAGACCCGGCCGCTCAAGAAGGCCAACCCCGAGGTGCTCTCGCGCCTCCAGATCCAGCAGAACGACGGCGGCCGGACGTTCCAGTGG
Source organism: Rhizobiales bacterium 65-79 (assembly GCA_001896885.1). Classification (GTDB taxonomy): domain Bacteria; phylum Pseudomonadota; class Alphaproteobacteria; order Rhizobiales; family Rhizobiaceae; genus Mesorhizobium_L. The sequence continues at coordinate 11,105 of MKRJ01000054.1, forward strand.
ATCGAGGTCAACATGCTGCCCGTCTCCTACCGGGCGAACTCGACCTTCTACGTCCAGCGGACCAGCTTCATCGTCTTCGAGGACAGCGCCGTCGTCGAGCTGATGACCCCGACACGCCGCGACGCGCTTGTCACCCGCCTGGCCCAGATTCACGACATACCCTTCTCCGAACCTTCCGACGACGAGATCCGGGAACGGGTCGAGGCGGATCCCGCCCGCGCCGGCGAGTGGGGCGAGTATGAGACCTATCTCGACATGGCGAGGAAGGCCGAGGAAGGCGGCCGGGCCGAGGCGGCGCGCCGGCACCGCGACAACGCGCACGAGCAACGCGAGGCGTGGTTCGCCGACGGGGTCGTAGAACGAGGTCGGCTGGGTAGCCCCGCCGTCCTCCAGGCGATCGCCATACGCGAGGACTGGACGCGCCGCTACGACCCCATCCGCCTGACGATCCAGCACGACGCGTTTGTGCGCGAGCACATCGAGCAGGCGATGACGGTTCACGCGGCGGTCGACGTCATGAACCCCGATATCGCCCTGACGGACGTCGTCAACGATCCGGCGCGCAAGGCCAAGTATCAGGATACGGTCGGTTCGCTGCTCCGCCACATCGGCGTCGAGCGGCTCGTCCTGATCCGCGGCCTGCCGATCTGCGAGTTCAGCTTCGGCTACACGCGGGTGTCGGCGATGCCGGTCTACAAACGCGAGCACAACGGGAACAGCGTTGACATGCCGGTCCGGCTGAAGGCGTTCGATCCACTGCCGATCGCAGACAACAAGCGACCGATATACGTCACGCAGCAACTTAACGAGGCGCTATACTTCAAGCTCGACGAAGACCGGGTGCTCCGCTGGCTGGCGGCGAACCAGATCGTCGACGTGCCAGGCGACCATGTCGGCCGCGCCTATCTGGAGCGCTACGAGGACTTCGGACCGTTCCTGGAGGTGTTCAAGGACAGGGAAGGTATGGGCGGCTACCCCCGCACGATGCCGGCATACGTCTATCTCCTGCTTCACACGCTCTCGCACCAGATGATGCACTCGCTCGCGGACACGTCCGGCGTCGATCGCGACGGCATCGGCGAACACATCTTCCCCGCCGACCTGTCGTTCGTCATCTACCGAAAAGGCATGACCCCGGATCTGGGCAACATCTCTGCGATGTGGCGCAACTACGCCGAGGCATTCCTGAAGCGCGCGCTGGACCCGCGCACGCTGCGGTGCGGATCGGGCAGCCTGTGCGATGCCCGCGGCGGCGCCTGCCCGGCCTGCGTGATGGTGTCGGAGGTCAGCTGCATCGCATCGAACCTGCTCCTGTCGCGAGCCGTGCTGAAGGGCGGAAAAGGACCCGAGTGGGAACCGAAATCTGCCCCGAACCTGATCGGCTTCTTCGACCCCTCGCTCGCCTGATGAGCGGCGAAATCCTCGTTTCGCCCAAGGCGACTGCTAGGCTGGTCGTGACCATGCCGCCGGAACCCAGCCGTCTAGCCGATGCGCTCGCCGCCGACATCGCCAGCGAGTATGTCGCGCTGACGCGCACCACGGACGCGTTCAGGCATCTGGCCAGCCTCGCGCGCGAGCGGTTCAGCATCATGATCCCATTTATGGATAGCGTCGGTGCCGAATGGGCTGCCGAGCTGTTCGAGGCGACCAAGGCGACCGAGCGCCTGCTCGTGTTGCGTGACGCGTCCCAACTTCTGAGCTGCGGCGCCGCAGGGCGGCGGGTCGAGGCCAGCGCGACGCGGATCATCGACTATGGTAGCGCGAACTTGGCCAACGAAACCTTCCATGCGAAGATCGTGCTGGCCGACGGCGTCGCTGCCTATGTCGGATCGGCGAACCTGCTGAAGCGGTCGAAGTCGACGAACCTCGAATGCGGGATGCTGGTCGAGGGACCGGCGGTCGGCGCGGTGAAGGTGCTGCTGGACGCGGTGACCACGATCGCCGAGCGCTGACGGCGCCGATTCGGCTGGCGACGGTTTAGGCGTGCTGGTCCGCGTTGTCCGCGCGCCAGTCGTCGAAGGTCTCGCGCGCGACATTGGTCAGCATGCCCGCGAAGGCCGCCGGGTTCGCCGCGTAAAGCGCGTGACGCATCTCGGTGAACGCGTTGAACTTCTCGCCGCGCCCGCTGTCGAGGAACCATGCCTTGTATTGCCGTACGAGCCCGATCGTCGAACGCAGGTAGAAGTTGAACTTCCCGCGGCTGATCCCGGGATCGCGCTCGACGATGTCGGCGGTGAAACCGTCGACCTTCTTGGCCTCGAAATCGACACCGGGGAAGAAGTGGCGCGCGATGCGGAGAAGCCTGAAGGCATCCAGCGGCGCGTATTGTCCCCGCTCGATGTCGGCATTATCCGCGGACTCCGGCGCCTCGACCCCCTGCGCGATCTCCTGGGCCTCGGCTTCGGCGTCCGGCTCTGCTTCCGCCTTCACGATCTGAAGCTCCGTCTCCTCGCGCACCTGCCGGAATTCGCGGTCGGCCAGCTCGAACAGCGCAGCGAGGGTGTTGATGCGGCGCTTCAGCGCGGCGGGGATCGACTTCTTGTATTTGATCTTGTGGTCGAGCGTGCTCCAGGAATCCTGGACGACAGTGCGGATCTGCAGCTCGAAGCGGTATGGCGCGAACAGCGCATAATCTGGCATCGCGGCACGTACCTCGTCCAGCCGCAGGTCGAGGTGGAGCCCCTTGTAGCCGAACGCGTTCTCGGTGCCCTCGATCTCGGCCGTCTTGTCCGTTACGTCGATTACGTCGAAGTGCTCGCGGATGAGCTGGCCGATCGGCTCGATCTCGTCCTCGTAGAGACAGACGAGCCGAAGCCCGATCAGGTCGGTGATGTGGTCCTTGATCTCATAGGGCGTGCCGCTCTCCTCCAGGTCGCCCTGATACTTCCGCATGAACTTCTTGATCGATTCCTCGCGGTCCTTGATGCGCCCGGTCGCGGCCGCCACGTCTAGCTCGGCGTGCGCGAGGAGCGAGCCGAGCAAGGTCAGGAACGCCTCCTTCGCCTGATCGAGACGCTGGGCGTTGTCGTTGTAGTGTTCACGGAAAGTGGCCTTCTCGGCCTCGAAGTCTAGTGACGGCATCTTAGAAATTCCCCTGCTCGCATCAAAGCACGCAGCTATTCCTAGGCAAGCGATTTCTGACGGTTCGAACCGGCTTGGACCGATCGCACGCGCCACACGCCGTGCAGATCGTCCGCGCGGAATGGGGCGGAGCCGGAGGTGATGTGGGCGTCGCGATCACCATGTGGTTGGTTTTTGGCGGTTGATCGCGCTTGCCACCACGTCCGATCGGCGGACCGCGCGCCTTCGGCACCGTGGCTGCGCTCCAAACGCCATCTTCCACGGTCGCACCCATGGCAGCATCGCTAGTTCGCGGCGACACTTGCAACCAGCAGGAAAGTCCCTGTTGCAGACCTCCAGCTTAGTGCCAAAGCGATCCTGAATGAATGACCGGTTTCAGGACAAGCAGTCTGTCGGCTGAACGTCTGACATGGGGGCGCATTGCTGCCAAAGCTCGTCGGTCCAGGAAGGACTCGCTTTCGCAGCGCATCCGTCCGAAATCCACCATTCGGTTCCCACCATGCTCTGATGCACAGAGCGCAAGAGCGCGACGGGGGGACCACCATCAAGGAGCTATTGGCGCTGGCCGAACGCTATTGATCAGGGCGCTCCGGACCCGAGACATCCTCTGAAATCTCATGCCGCAGCTTCGGTCCCTTGGCCAAGCGGCGTCCCAAGGCAGTGACAAAGGCATCGTAACGCTCTCCTGACTTGGCGCGCGCGGCCTGCGCGGCAGGTTCGGGCAGTGCGGGTGTCGTTGAAAGCCAGAAGCGGATGAACACGGCGAGAGTCTCAACCGCAATGCCGACATCGCGCTCTACCCGCGCCATCCGGCGATCGAGCTGGTCGAGACGCTTGGTAGTTGCCGCCTCCTGTCGCTCGGCGGCATCAGGTGAAAGGAAGGATTCGATAGCGGCTTCCGCGACCAGGGATCTGGAATGATCACGCCGAGCGGCGTGTTCCGCGAGCCGGTCCATCACGCGCGGATCTAGATAGACTGACAGACGTTGCTTCCTGGGGGATTTCACCATCGTCGCCTCACAGTTCCATGCCGTCGTCCGGGTCGAGCGAAACTTGCCTCGCCACGCCCTGCGCCATGCGCGTCAAGCTCCGGTTGCGCGCGGCAACATCGTCGTCATCGTCGCGCTCGACATCGATTTCGAATTCGTTCGCGACAGGCGGCTTCTTCTCCACCGGCTTCACGCGGTCGAGTTCGGGCTGATGCCGTCGCTCCGACGCGGTCGGATCTTCGTCGGCACCATAGGTAGCGGAACCAGCTTCGGGCAGTCCGGGGCGAACCGGACACGGCAGGCTCGTCCAGTCGTCAGGCCGGCCTTGCATCGGCATGGCAAGCGAAGGCGGCGGCAGAATTCGTTCTTTGAAGCGGGCGTCCTCGAAGTAGCGCGCCTTCTTCGCGCGAACCGGCGGCGTGCCCGCCACCATGACGATCTCGTCCGTGGGCGGAAGCTGCATGATCTCGCCGGGCGTGAGCAACGGTCGCGCTGTTTCCGAGCGCGACACCATCAGATGCCCAAGCCAAGGCGACAGCCGGTGGCCAGCGTAGTTCTTCATGGCTTTCATCTCGGTGGCGGTGCCGAGTGCATCCGACACACGC